>JAHDIQ010000012.1:43673-78158 GCA_020630715.1 Nonlabens sp. | reverse complement strand
GTTAGCTGTTAGCTGTTAGCTGTTAGCTGTTAGCTGTTAGCTGTTAGCTGTTAGCAAAATTAATAAAACCTAAAATTCAAATTGAATTTTAGGTTTTATTTTTTTGATACTAATTCTAACCGATACCTAATAAGCCCTACCACTATTTCCTTCATAGAAGTTGATAAACGCACGGTTTACCACGCGATTACCACCTACTGTAGGATAATCACCTGTAAAATACCAGTCGCCTAAATTTTTAGGACAGGCTTTGTGTAAATTATCTACGGTTTGATAAATGATTTTGATTTCTGTATTCACGTCATGATCTGTTAGCAACTGTGCTATCTTATCGCTTATTTCTTGATCTGTAAATGGATCATAAAGTTCCTTAACGTAATTCACAACGTCTTTATCTTTATACTCAGTTTGAGTTTTACACTTATCATAGATTTGCTCTACAATATCATAAGTTCCACGATCTTTATGTAATGCTAGTGCTGCTCTAAAAGCAACAAGACCTTCTAGTCGTGCCATGTCAATACCATAACAATCTGGATAACGTATTTGTGGCGCACTAGAAACTACCACAATACGCTTAGGATTTAAACGATCCATCATCTTAAGAATGGATTTCTTTAAGGTAGTACCACGCACAATAGAATCATCAATAATAACTAAATTATCTTCTGGTTTAACCACACCATAAGTCACGTCATATACATGCGCTACAAGATCATCGCGTGAAGAATCTTCTGTGATGAAGGTACGTAGTTTTGCGTCTTTAATCGCTATTTTTTCGGTTCTTAGCTTTCGCGAAAGCGTATCCTCTACCTGCTTTTTAGTCAACTTTCCATTACCGGCTAATATAGCCTCACGTTTTTCAACGTCTAGAGCCTCATGAGCTGCTTCTACCATTCCGTAAAAACTGGTCTCGGCCGTATTAGGAATAAATGAAAACACTGAATTATCAATATCATGATCTATGAATTCCATGATTTTAGGAAATAATAATTTCCCTAACATCTTGCGTTCTTGATAGATCTCTGCATCACTACCGCGTGAAAAATAAATACGCTCAAAAGAACAAGCTTTACGTTCTAGTGGTTTCTGGATTTGCGGTATCGTGACAGATCCATCTTTTTTAACGATGATCGCTTTACCTGGATCTAGTTCATGAACTTCATCAAAAGGCACATTAAACGCCGTTTGAATTACAGGACGTTCACTGGCTACAACAACCACCTCATCGTCTTTATAATAATATGCAGGACGTATTCCTGCTGGATCGCGTAATAAGAATGCATCACCATGACCCATTAAACCAGCCATAGCATAACCACCATCCCAGTCTTTGGCACTTTTTTTAAGGATTTTTGCAACGTTTAATTCGGCTGCGATTTTAGGGGAAGATTCTCGTTTATTTAAACCTTGTGCTTTGAATTTTTTATATAATTTAGAAACTTCACGGTCTTGAAAATGACCTACTTTCTCCATTACGGTTACCGTATCTGCCATGTCTTTAGGATGCTGTCCTAATTCTACTAGCTTATCAAATAACTCAAACACATTTGTCATGTTAAAGTTCCCTGCCATAATCAGGTTACGGTGCATCCAGTTATTCTGACGTAAAAATGGATGAACGGCTTCTATACTGTTCTTACCAAAAGTTCCATAACGTACGTGACCCATAAGCAACTCACCTACATAAGGTATTTGTGCTTTCTGTGCAGCGACATCATTTTTAATCTCTGGAGAAGTGGTTAATTCACCATTAATGCGCTCATTAATCTGTGAAAAAATGTCCTGAATAGGTTGTGCCGCATTACTGCGCACTCTAGAGATATAACGTTGTCCTGGTTCTACATCTAGTTTAATACTAGCAAATCCAGCACCATCCTGACCACGATTGTGCTGTTTCTCCATCATCAGATACATCTTATTGATACCGTAAAAAGCAGTACCGTATTTCTCTTTATAAAACTCTAGCGGTTTTAAGAGACGTATTAGTGCAATACCGCACTCATGTTTTAATGGATCACTCATGATGTTTTCTAAAAGTCAAAAGTAATTAAAAAGCCCTCAAAATTTTTGAGGGCTCTATTGATTTTTCTTATGAATTAATTTCAAATTTTGTAAGCGCTTTAAATTGCTCTAATCTTGTGTTGATTTCATCTTTAGTAATCGTTTGCATACGTTCTGTACCAAATTTTTCTACGGCAAAGGATGCAAAATTAGATCCATAGATGATCGCACGTTTCATATTTTCAAAACTATAGTCTCCACTAGCAGCTAGGAATCCTGAAAAACCACCTGCAAATGTGTCTCCAGCTCCAGTAGGATCAAAAACCTCTTCTAGCGGTAATGCTGGCGCAAAAAAGATTTCTTCATTGTGAAACAATAAAGCACCGTGTTCTCCTTTTTTAATCACCACGTACTTAGGACCCATCGCATGAATTTTTCTCGCAGCATTTACTAGTGAATATTCTCCAGAAAGCTGGCGAGCTTCTTCATCATTAATTGTGATCACATCTACTTTAGCAATCACTTGATGTAATAAATCTAAAGCGCTGTCCATCCAGAAATTCATCGTGTCTAGAACGATTAATTTTGCTTCTGGTGTTTGCTCAATCACACCTAACTGCACCGCTGGATGTAGGTTTCCTAACATTACAACCTCGGCATCTTTAAAACTTTCTGGAACTACTGGATTAAAATCTGCTAGGACGTTTAATTCTGTCGCTAGTGTATCACGCGAATTCATATCGTTGTGGTACTTACCAGACCAAAAAAATGTTTTTCCATCCTTCACTACTTCCACACCATCGATGTTCATACCACGATTACTCATCATATCAAGGTATTCCTGTGGGAAATCGCCACCTACCACACTTACTAATCCTACTTCTGTATTAAAATGAGAAGCGGCTAGTCCTATAAACGTAGCGGCGCCACCTAAGATTTTATCTGTTTTACCAAAAGGCGTTTCAATAGCATCAAAAGCCACGGTTCCTACTACTACTAATTTACTCATGCTGTGAATTTTTGTGCAAAAATAGACTATTGTTCTGTGTAGGACAAAAGATCATTGTTGAGAGCAATTATTAAGTTTAACGGCTACACTTTTTGACAATGCATTTCAATTGCAATGCATTTTCCTTTCTAGGATAAGTGCTAACTGTACCGTGGTAGTTTTGTCTTATTAATTACGCTTTCGCGAAAGCGAAATGACAACAACGCTACTCTTGACTTTCAACTAGATCTTCCCAATCTGGAAAAAGGAATGCATTATATGGAAACCTAGTAACATGAATCTCACGCACCTGATCGTACACTTTTTTACGGAAACTATCCATATTCTCCTTTTCAATAGCAGAAATAAAAACCACATTCTCACCCATGCGCGCCATCCAAGTGCGTTTCCAGTCTTCTAAGGTGTAATTTGCACTACTTCTTTCATATTCTAGATCATCCTCATCATAATCCACAGCCTGATACTGGTCTATTTTATTAAAAACCATGATGGTAGGTTTATCTACTGCATCAATCTCATCCAGAATTTTATTTACAGAAGCAATGTGATCTTCAAAACTGCCGTGCGAGATATCAACCACATGAAGCAACAAATCTGATTCTCGTACTTCATCCAGCGTAGATTTAAATGACTCTACTAATTGAGTAGGTAACTTGCGTATAAACCCTACCGTATCTGTAAGTAGAAAAGGCAGGTTTTTCACGACTACTTTGCGCACGGTCGTATCTAGAGTTGCAAAAAGTTTATTTTCTGCAAATACCTCACTTTTTGCAATGACATTCATTAAGGTACTTTTTCCCACGTTAGTATATCCTACTAAGGCAACGCGCACCATTTTACCACGGTTACCGCGCTGGGTAGCCATTTGTTTGTCAATGGTTTTTAATTTCTTCTTCAATAGAGAAATGCGATCGCGTACAATACGTCTATCCGTCTCGATTTCTGTTTCACCAGGACCACGCATCCCGATTCCACCTTTCTGGCGCTCAAGGTGAGTCCATAATCCTACTAATCGTGGCAGTAAATATTCATACTGCGCTAATTCCACCTGTGTGCGTGCATAACTAGTCTCTGCGCGCTGTGCAAAAATATCCAGAATCAAATAGGTACGATCGATAATCTTAGTTTCTAAGATTTTTTCGATGTTTTTTTGCTGTGCTGGTGACAGCTCATCATCAAAAATGACCGTATCAATATTATGGGACTTTACATAAGCTTGAATTTCTTCCATCTTTCCAGATCCTAAAAAAGTTTTAGGATTAGGTTTGGCTAGTTTTTGCGAAAAGCGTTTTTTAATACTAGCACCAGCCGTATACGCTAGAAACTCCAGTTCATCTAGGTATTCTACCAGTTTTTCTTCTGATTGTTGTTGTGTAACCACACCTACCAGTATGGCTTTTTCGTATTCGTGGGATTCTCTTTCTAACATTAACTGTAATATAAGAACAAAGATACCATTTTACAAGGTTTACAGCTATTATAAACCTTGCTTAAGATTAAGGAAATTATGTGTAATCACACCATTACCTGATGCTATTTTTTTACCTTTGAGATTCATGGATACTCCTACAATTTTTTATAGTGCAAGTGCTGGATCTGGTAAAACCTATACGCTAGCCAGAGATTATCTTACCCTACTATTTAAGCATGATTACAGTGACGGCTATCGTCGTATTCTAGCAGTTACATTTACTAATAAAGCAGTTGCAGAAATGAAAGAGCGCATCCTAATGCATCTGGAGAATTTCACCTTGCAACCTATTCCTAAAGATAGTTATGGGATTTTTAATCACATCATAGATGCCACCGGAAGCACCCCAGAAGCGACGATTAAAAAAGCAAGACAAATTCACAAAAAGCTATTGCATGATTACAGCGCTTTTGACATTGTAACCATAGATGCTTTTAACCATCGTATTTTAAGAACTTTTGCTAGGGACATTGACATCGATCCTGGATTTGAAGTTGCTCTAGATACTAGTGCTGTTATTTCAAAAGCCATCAATAGATTAATTGCTAGAGCAGGAATTGATCCGGAACTTACAGATATTCTCGTGAATTTTTCTTTATCAAAAATAGACCAAGATAAAAGCTGGGACATTAGTTATGATCTAGAAAACATCGCAGATTTGATTAAAAATGAAAATCACTATCCGTATTTAGTCCAACTTAAGGATAAGTCCATTGAGGATTTTAAGAAGTTAAGAAAGACACTTAAAAATCACATAAAAGAATCTACTACCTATATTCAATCGCTTGCACAACCTATTGTAAGACAAATCAATGAGAACGGTTTACAAGCAGATGATTTTTACTACAAATCTGGTCGTGTCTATAAATTCATTACCACGACCGCAAATGGTTTATTTGTGGTAAATCCAGACGTGGCTTACGTTGCAGATATGGAAACTGCACAATTAGCTCACAAAGACACTAACAGTGCAAATGAGTCAATCATTGAAAGTTTGCGACCACAATTAATTGAGTTAGCCCATCAATATACCGATCGGTATGGAGTGATTTTATTTTATCAAAATGTCCTAAAACGTATTGTACCTATTTCATTAATTAATGAATTATTAAAGGAGATTGACGCTATAAAAGAGGAAGAACAACTGCTTCCTATTTATGAGTTTAATGGCATTCTAGAAAAAGAAATTAAGGATCAACCAGCGCCATTTATTTATGAACGATTGGGCGAGAAATACCGCCATTACTTCGTAGATGAATTTCAGGATACCAGCACCATGCAATGGAATAATCTAGAGCCATTAATAAGCAATGCGCTAGTTAGTCTGGATGAAAAAGGTAACGCAGGATCGCTCATGCTGGTAGGTGATGCAAAACAATCTATTTATAGATGGCGCGGTGGTGATGCAGATCAATTTCTGAATCTGCTGAATAAGGATGATTTATTTCAGGTACCTAAAAAGAATGAAACGCTAGGAACTAACTGGCGCAGTTACAACAGAATTATTGAGTTCAACAATGCCTTTTTTGAGTTTTATGGGAATGAATTAAAACATCCTGTTTATCAACAATTGTATTTAGAGTTTTTACGCCAAGAACCTACCTCAAAAAAAGGTGGTTACGTACAGTTTGATTTACTGAATGAGGACGCAAAAGAGATCGCACAAGACCGATATGAAAGCTTGCCTAACGCCTATCCACTTATTGTGCTAGAGCAAATAAATCAGGCGCTAGAATCTAGATTTCAATATGGTGAGATTTGTATTTTAGTACGTCGCCATAGTGAAGGTCACGACATTGCACAATTCCTGACTAATGAACATCAGATTAAAGTGGTTTCTGGGCAAAGTTTACTGGTTCATGCTAGTAGTCGCGTGCAATTACTGGTGGCTACCTTACGCATGATTCAGGCACCAGATCAACAGGCCGTAAAGTTGGATTTTTTACTGGCTTACAGCGCATTTCATGAGCTAGATGATCAGCATGAGTTCCTTAAAACGCATCTAAAACAGACCGTTTCTCAATTATGCAACAGTTTAATGAGTAGTAATAATGGTGATGTTGATTCCGCTTTCGCGAAAGCGCAATTATTCAACGCCATAGAACTTACCGCATCTAGCTTAAATTTATTCAACCATACAGATCCTAGACTGCAAGCCTTTCTAGAATTTGCATATAATTACAGCAACGGTTACGAGATCAGCTTATCTGGTTTCCTAGAAGAATGGGATCAAGAAGCTGATAAATTGAGCGTGCCAGCAACACCAGATGACGATGCAGTAACGGTAATGACCATTCATAAATCTAAAGGACTGGAATTTCCTGTAGTAATCGTACCGCATTTAGACAAAGGAATTGAAGAAAGTAGAAACGATACTGGATGGATTCCTGTACATGCAGATGATCATGCAGGATTTGATCACCTATATATAGGACTAAGTAAGGAAGCAAGCAGTTATCCAGAAAATGCATCTGCGGTTTATGATGAACACATTATGAAAGTTCAAATGGATCATATCAATCTATTATACGTTGCGTTTACCAGATCGTGCGAGCAATTATACATTTCTGGAACCTATAAAAAACAAGGTGATGGAATTAATTATGCGCAATTGCTAGAAAACTATTTTAACAATCATCATGATCACGTTACAGAAAATGAATTGAGTACTCGATATCATTTAGGAAACGCACCACGTGTGAGCGAGGTAGAAAAAGAAAGCAAAAATCTAGAATTAGCTCCTTACGGCGTGAATCAACATACTGAAGTTTCGTTTTCTACTCGTAAAGGATTATTATGGGCAACTGGCGCAAATACCGCTATCATAAAGGGAAACTTGCTTCATGATTATATGGCATATATAACTACGATAAATGATCTACCAGTAGTTATTTCAAAAATTAATAATGATCACTCCTTAACAGGTGTAGAGCAAGAAGAATTAATTACCACCGTTAAAAGCATTTTAAATCATCCTGAATTTGAAATTTATTTTAAAGGTGATCAAACCATTGTAAATGAACACGCGATTCTCACACCACAAGGACAAAGTTATATTCCAGATCGCTTAATTTTAAATGATCATCGAGTAACTATTATAGATTACAAAACAGGACAACCATCAGAAAAATATGTATCGCAATTAAATCATTATGCGCAATTATTAATCTCCATGGGATATACGATTGATAAAAAGGTATTGTTATACACTGACCAACTGAAACAAGAAGTCTGGAACTAGAAAAATAAAGGTGGGATGACTACCTTTGAACTCCATAAATAAACAACTATGTACGGAAGCATAAAAGAACACCTACAAGCCGAATTAGAAGAAATTAAAAGTCAAGGCCTTTATAAAAAAGAGCGCATTATCACTTCACCACAAGATGCGGTCATCAAATTAGATGATGGTAGTGAGGTCATTAATTTTTGTGCTAATAACTATTTAGGACTTTCATCACATCCAAAAGTAGTAGAAGCTGCCAAAAAAACATTAGACTCTCATGGTTTTGGTATGAGCTCTGTACGTTTCATTTGTGGAACGCAAGACATTCATAAAGAACTAGAACAAAAGCTAGCAGATTTTTACGGTTGTGAGGACACGATCTTATACGCTGCATGTTTTGATGCAAATGGTGGTGTTTTTGAACCATTGCTTACTAAAGAAGACGCGATCATATCAGATTCTTTAAATCATGCTTCTATTATAGACGGCGTACGTTTATGTAAAGCCGCTAGGTATAGATATGCCAGCGCAGACATGGCAGATTTAGAAAAACAATTACAACAAGCCACTGCGGATGGTGCACGATTTAAAGTAATCGTTACAGATGGTGTGTTTTCTATGGATGGAGTACTAGCACCATTAGATAAAATATGTGACCTAGCAGATCAGTACGATGCACTAGTTATGGTAGATGAATGCCATGCCGCAGGATTTTTAGGAGATACTGGCCGTGGCACTTTAGAGGCAAAAGGTGTTTTAGGTCGTGTGGACATCATTACAGGGACTTTAGGAAAAGCCTTAGGTGGCGCTATGGGTGGTTATACTTGTGCAAATAAAGAAGTGATAGAAATTTTAAGACAACGTTCTAGACCATATTTATTTTCAAATTCGCTAGCACCATCAATTGTAGGAGCATCTATAAAAGCTTTAGAACTTATTGATAGTAGTACTGCATTAATCGATAAAGTGCAAAGCAATACTAAGTATTTCAAAGAACGAATGATGGCTTTAGGCTTTGATATTATAGATGGAGAAAGTGCGATAGTTCCTGTAATGTTGTACGATGCAAAATTGTCACAGAAAATGGCAGATGCGTTATTAGAAGAAGGAATTTATGTAATAGGATTTTTCTATCCAGTTGTACCAAAAGAGAAAGCAAGAATTAGAGTTCAATTAAGTGCTGCTCATGAAAAGGAGCACCTAGACAAAGCAATTGCTGCATTTAAAAAAGTAGGAAAACAGCTGGAAGTGATCTAAGAAGTGAGTAATTAGTTCGTTTTGTTTAAATAATTGATAAAAAAAATAGTGTAAACCCTTGTAAATAATACAGAAGAGATTAATTTTGCACAGTTGAAACATAAAAACCCCAACATGAAAAATATTTTAAAAATTGCTTTAGTGGCAGTCCTTATGCTAGGCGCTACTACAATGAACGCACAAGATGAAGGTAACAGATGGGCCTTCTCTTTAGGAGTAAATGCAATCGATCTTTATCCAGTAGGTGAAGAAGATGCAGGTCTAGGTGGATACTTTGATGAATTTTTTAATTACGATCACTATAATATCATGCCTTTCCCATCACGTGTGCAAATCGGTTACTACGTTGGAGACGGAGTAATTGCAACTGGAGCATTTTCTGTAAACCAAATTGAAAGAGCTGGAGACAATTCAATTCCAAAGAATTCATTTGCTGCACTTGACGCAGGCTTACAATACAATTTTGGTAAAGCATTGAGTACCCAAGCTATTTTTGATCCATTTCTAGGAATAGGTGGTGGATACACTTGGTTAGACGATCAAGGATTTGGAACATTTAATGGGACAATCGGATTTGATATTTATTTACTGGAAAACTTAGCTTTTAACCTACAAACGACTTACCGACATGCTTTTGAAGATGCTAACCCTAAACACTTCCAACATGTAGCTGGTCTTAAATGGAAATGGGGTGGAACTGACACAGATGGTGATGGTATCTATGATGACAAGGACAACTGTCCTGAAGTAGCAGGTTTAAAAGAATTCATGGGTTGTCCTGATAGCGACAATGATGGAATTGAAGACAGTAAAGACAACTGTCCTAACAATGCAGGTCCTGCAGAAAATATGGGTTGTCCTGATACTGATGGTGATGGTACTCTAGATAAAGATGATAATTGTGTAGATGTGGCTGGTCCGGCTTACAACAAAGGTTGTCCAGATCCTGATACTGATGGTGATGGTGTAGTAGATAGTAAAGACCGTTGTAAAACAGAAAAAGGTCCTGCTTCTAATAATGGATGTCCAGTTATTAAAGATGCAGATAAAGATGGAGTTGTAGATGCAGATGATAAATGTCCTAACACACCAGGTTTAAAATCTTTACAAGGTTGTCCTAAGCCAGCTGCACCTTCTGCACAAGAACAAGCACAACTAAATCAGTACGCTAAAACGATCTTATTTGATACGTCTAAGTCTACTATAAAGGCTGAATCTGCAAGAGTATTGTCAGATATTACGGCGATCCTTAAGAAGTATCCAGATTCTAGATTTACAATTGATGGTCATACAGATAGTTCAGGTTCAGATTCTTTCAACCAGAAATTATCTGAGTCAAGAGCTCAATCTGTAATGAACTACTTAGTTTCTAACGGAATTAACGCTTCTAGATTAATGTCTGCTGGTTATGGTGAATCAAGACCAGTTGCAGATAATGGTACAAAAGCCGGAAGAGCACAAAACAGACGTGTAGAGATTAACTTAGTAAAGTAAATCACACACTTTAAATTACTTAAAAGCGCCTCAATTGAGGCGCTTTTTTTATGCTCTATTTTTTATACCAAAGAATTTACAGTGGTCTATAACATTAAGATCCCATGATATTAAGTAATAAGTCTAAGATGGACTACTATCATTTAATGAAACTAATAAAGCGATTATACACATCTATGTGTATATTGAAGCAATACCATAACTATTGATTTAAAATCAATGAATAAATCAGTTCAATTGATACATATACGCTCCATTAACTAGCTGTAGAATTAAGTTATACCTAGAACCAATTGTTGTGGTTATTTGAATGTATATAGAAAGTATAAAAACTAGGGTTTAGATTTTTTACACTATTAAAAACATATAATACTAAAAAACCCGACTCTTATGAGTCGGGTTTTAAGATTCAAAAAAATATATTTAGAATTACTGTACTACTCTTACGTTTACAGCGTTCATTCCTTTTTTACCTTCTTTCTCTTCGTACTCTACTTTGTCGCCTTCTCTTACCTCATCGATAAGTCCAGTTACATGCACGAAGCAATCTTGATCTGTCCCATCTTCAACGATAAATCCAAATCCTTTTGATTCGTTGAAAAATTTTACGGTACCTTGTTTCATTGTAATAAAATAATAAATTAATAAGTCACAAAGGTAGTATTATCTAATCATCTAAATGGTTAATTATCAATTTATTTCATTTTTTCAAGCTTTATAGTACCTCAGCTACGATTTTGGTATACCTTTTACATAAATAGAAGTTCCTTTCACGTTTCTATCATACATAATGATACTACCAGCGACAGCAACGTTCAAGCTTTTAGGTGTATTAAATTTCACTAAGTGATGTGATTTATGTATTGCATTCTTTGTTAAACCATGATCCTCAGCTCCTAGTAAATAAACACAATTACGTGGATGTTTAAAATCCTTTAAATCCACTGCGCGTTCATCTAACTCTACTCCTATAATCATAGCGCCTTTAGGTAAGTGGGAATAAAACTCTTCAAAATCTTTATAGTGAAAATAAGGTATTGCCTTTACCGCATCGTGAGTGTCACAAGCTTGCTTTGAATAACGATGACCTACAGTAAATATAAAACTAGCACCAAAGTTCTGCGCACTACGCCATAAGACTCCTAAATTCTCTGGAGTTTTAGGATGTTCTATGCCTATGCCAAAATATCCTGACTCTAATTGATCTATTTTCAAATTATATTGCTTTTACGTTTGCCTCTATAAGCGTGATTGCTAGCCTTAAAATGCCATAAGAATAAGAACCTTTGAAATGTTCATAAAGCGGTTTTAACGCATTATGCTCTTTAAACAAGTCATATTTACTCTCTATATTTTCTACATCACTGATATTAATATAAGGCGAGATGTCTACATCCTTATGACTTATGTAACGTTTACTTAAATGACCTAAAATAGTATCTTCTTTTAGTTCTCTAATGATAGCAATTTCTTCTACAGTCTTTCCATCCCAGTACATTTGAACACTTTCAAAAACAGTATCCGTTTTAGGTGTTTTCTTTTTCTTAGGTGATGATGTGGCTACACGATAGACAAAATCACTAGTACGCATCATTTTATATTCTTGGGTAAGACTTAAAAAATCACTAGCATAGATTTCTAATTTGTGCGCTCCTACTCCTGTGATATCCTCAAACTCTTCTTTATCTAATGGTATTCTAGCTGCAATATCCTTTAAAGTAACATCACTAAAAACCATGTAAGGCGCCAGATTTTTCTGACTAGCTAGTTGCATGCGCAACTTACGCAAGGCTTCATATAATTCCTTATTAACATCACTAGGTAATTGTTCTACGGCAGATTTTCTTGCCGCTAGTTCTTCTGGTTTAGGAATCACTGCAAGTTGTACAGGTTGATTCTCAAATAAAACTGCCTGTGCCTGTGGTGTTAACTTTAAATGATTGTATTCATGAAATGCAATTTCTAGTAATCCCTGATTAATCAGTTGTATAATGTATTGCTGCCAGTTATTCCACGAAATATCTTTACCAGCACCATAGGTTTTAATGGTTTGAAAGCCGCTTTCTATAACGGTAGCATTTTGAGCACCACGCAGTACATCAATTAATAAATTTAAAGACGCTTGCTCTTTCATTCTATAAACAGCACTTAATGCTTTTTGAGCAAGCACCGTTGCATCAAAAAAATCAGGCTTATTTAAACATACATCACAATTACCACAATCTGTATCCAGATATTCATTAAAATAAGATAGCAACATCCTTCTTCTACAGGTAAGTGCTTCTGCAAACTGTTTCATACGTTCCAGTTTTGCAATTTGCACCTCACTATTACCACTATCCATCGCAAAATTACGTAGCTGGATTACATCTGCATAGCTGTGAAATAAAAGCGCATTTGAATCCGCACCATCTCTACCAGCGCGACCTATTTCCTGATAATAGCCCTCAATGTTTTTTGGCATATTATAGTGAATCACAAAACGCACATTTGATTTATCGATTCCCATACCAAATGCGATCGTCGCACACACAATTTTAATCTCATCTTTAATGAATTGTTCTTGTACGCTTTCGCGAAAGCGGTGTTCCAATCCTGCATGATAGGCTGCCACAGAATATCCTAAACCAGAGAGCTGATCTGCTAGTTTTTCACAGGATTTTCTACTCAAACAGTAGATGATTCCAGATTCATCCTTATATTTTTTCAAAAATTGACGTAGTTGCGCCAGTCTGTTGTTTCCAGGTCGCACCTCTAAAGTAAGATTAGGCCTATCAAAGGACGCTACGTATTCCTGTGCATCAGAAATATCAAGCTGTTTTTTAATATCCTCACGTGTTGCACGATCTGCGGTAGCTGTAAGTGCAATCATACTAGCCTGTGAAAAGGACTTTTTAAGATAAGTTAATTGTGTATAGGCTGGTCTAAAATCATGTCCCCATGTAGAAATACAATGAGCTTCATCTACTGCAATTAATGCAACATCTTTAGGCTGTAAATAATTTTGAAGTAGTTGAATACTTTCTGGTGCGACATAAAGAAGTTTTAAACTCTTAGAATTTAAAGCTGCTATTAACTCTTGTTGTTGTGAACTATCTTGAGAACTATTAAAATAACCAGCATGAATACCGTTTGCCTTTAAAGAATCTACCTGATCTTTCATTAAAGCAATTAATGGCGAGATCACTAGTGTAATTCCATCTAGCATTAATGATGGTAATTGAAAACACATGGATTTTCCGCCACCAGTAGGCATGACTACCATTAAATCTTTATGATCTAATACATCATTAATAATTTGTTCCTGCAATGGCCGGAAACTATCGTACCCGAAGTGCTTTTTGAGAAGTTCTAATTGTTTCATTTATATTAGTTTGTGTGGCGTTGAATTAATTGTAATACAAATTTATTCTATTTTAGTAGTTCTTACAATTTAAGAAATTACCTAATGAAAGTACTTAAAATACTCGTGGTGTTTTTCACTCCATTTTTAAACACAGCGCAATCTTTGAATGATTATAAATACATTCTTGTTGAAAATCAATATGAGTTTCAAGACATAGCTAATGAATACCGGTTGAACGAACAAGTTGTCTTTGAGTTAAAAAAACGGAATTTTAAGGCTTATAGAAATACTGAAGCGCTTCCCAGTGACATGAATCAAGGCGCTTGTAATACGCTTCAATTAAAAGTGAAAGTGAAAAAAGGACTGCAAACGGTTATGAATATAGAATTTATAGATTGCAGTAATAACCTAGTTTACGGCCCTATCACTGGGACATCTAGACTTAAGAATTTTGAAAAAGATTACAGAGCTGCTTTGAGAAAAGCAATAGGAAGTTTAAACGATCATAATTATGTTGACGATGAAAGGATAGGTAATTCTAGAATACTTCCAAACTCTGAATTACCAGACAAAAATATACCAGTAATGT
The DNA here is from genome assembly GCA_020630715.1 of Nonlabens sp. GTDB lineage: Bacteria > Bacteroidota > Bacteroidia > Flavobacteriales > Flavobacteriaceae > Nonlabens. Next base: position 63,762 of record JAHDIQ010000012.1, on the reverse strand, counting down.
CAGAAACACCAGGTGACGCATCAAATAGTGAATACAAGACTGCAGATAAGATCTATACCTTAAAACAAGACGGATCTGATTTTATGGTATTAAAAGAAGGTAGTATCATAGGATCACTTAAAATAAGCAGTTCTGGCTGTTATCTTGCCATAACTACAGATTTTATAGGTATAGGATTTCAAGAAAATGAATCAATTAAGATTGAATTTGAAAAGCAAGGAACTCAAATATTAGAGTTTAAGAAAAATTAGTTTTTACTGGTGCTTTCCTACCTCAAATCCGTGTTTTCCTAAATATTGATTTCCGCTATCGATAGCATCTTGTTCTAGGGTTGTTCCCATAGAGTCATTCCAGCGGTTTAAGTAACCAAAGAGTGATATCACACCTAACATTTCTACTATTTCTCCATCATCCCAGTATTGATGTAATCGATACTGAATTTCCTGATTTACCTGATTAGGAACCTGACTAGCTGCAAGGGAAAAGTCTAAAGCAGCACGTTCTGCATTATTAAATGCTGGATGTGTGCGATATTCCCAAATGTTATCTAGTTGTTCTTGTTCAGCTCCATAACGTTCTGCAGCTCTTATGGCATGTGCCTGACAATACCTGCAACCAGTAGCGTTACTAGAAACCCAAGCAATCATTCTTTTAAGAGCACTCGTCACCCTACCTTCATTTGCCATAACCGCTTTATTTAAATTGATAAAAGCTTTTGAAATAGCTGGTCTACGTTGCATGGTTAAAACAGAATTAGGACAAAATCCTAAGGTCTCATTAAAAAAAGTAGCTAACTCTTGCGTTTCTGGATCGTGACTAGCATTTAAAGGTGTAACAAGTGGCATGAAGTTTCATTTATTGTGATCCACTAAATTAGCTAAAACTACATGATAAAAACAATAGATATGTTTTATCTTTCGGTAACTTACTGATTCTAACAACTCAAAGCTTAAACCATGAAGCGTTTTGTCTTTTTTATTTTTTTATGCCTTTCTAGCTACTGCTATGGTCAAAATGAAGAACAAAAAACAGAAAACACAACCGTAAAACCAGGTTATTATCTAGTAACAAATGCCTTTTCAAAACAGGAAAACGTCATAGAATGGAAAGAAACCTTATCAGATTTAGGCTTTGAACCATTAACATTTGTAAATCCTGAAAATGGCCTTACTTATGTATATATAGCCTATGAAACTAATGATTTCATGCTTAGAGATATGCTCATCGCCGCAAGAGAATTACCACTGTTAAAAGAAACCTGGATAAAACAAATTAAATAACATGCGGTGGACCTTAAAACCTCAACCTTGTGCAAATAAAACTAAGCAACTGAGTACAGAATTAGCAATTGATCCTTTTCTGGCTGGTTTATTAGTACAGCGTGGAATTGACGCTTTCGCGAAAGCAAAATCCTTTTTCAGACCAGATTTAAATGAACTTCATGATCCATTTCTTATGAAGGATATGGATGTTGCTGTAAAACGAATCCAAAAAGCAATAGGAAACAATGAAAACATATTAATCTATGGTGATTATGATGTAGATGGTACTACCAGTGTTGCTTTAGTATCCACATTTATTTCATCCTATTACGATCGTGTTGCCACCTATATTCCAGATCGTTATGACGAAGGCTATGGGATAAGTTATAAAGGAATAGACTATGCCGTAGATAACGAGTTTTCCTTAATCATTGCGTTAGATTGTGGCGTAAAAGCAATTGACAAAGTCGCGTATGCTAAAGAAAAAGGCGTTGATTTTATTATTTGTGATCATCATAGACCAGGAAAAAAATTACCAGATGCCGTAGCGGTTTTAGATCCTAAAAGAGCAGACTGCTATTATCCTTATGATGAATTGTGCGGTTGTGGCGTTGGTTTTAAATTGTGCCAGGCCATCGTAGAAACTCATGAATGGGACTTTGAATTATTAATCCCTTATTTAGATCTTGTCGCTACTGCCATAGGCGCAGACATTGTTCCTATCACTGGTGAGAATCGCATCCTAGCCTTTCATGGCATGGAAGTCATAAATACAGATCCACGGCCAGGTTTTAAAGCCATCATCCATCAGGTTAATAAGGATAAATTAAGCATTACAGATGTTGTTTTTATCATAGCACCACGTATTAATGCTGCTGGAAGAATGAAACATGCGCTACATGCGGTAGAGTTAATGACAACAACAGATTTTGAACAAGCGATTGAATTTGCAAAAGAAATTGAAGACTTCAATGCAGATCGTCGTGAGGCAGATCGATCCATTACTCAGAAAGCATTAAATCAAATCATAGAGAATAAAGAAGAATCTGGTTTCACAACCGTAGTCTATGATAAAAACTGGCATAAAGGTGTGATAGGAATCGTAGCTTCTAGGCTTATTGAAACTTATTACAGACCTACGTTAGTATTTACTAAAAGTGGTGAAAAACTAGCTGCAAGTGCTCGTAGTGTAAGTGGTTTTGATGTATACAATGCACTAGAACAATGTGGTGAGTTTATAGAACAATTTGGCGGTCATAAGTATGCGGCTGGTCTTACTTTATTACCAGAGAATTATAAAAAATTCAAAGCCCGATTTGAAGAAGTGGTATGTGCTACGATTGATAAAAAAAGCCTGACACCAGAATTAAAAATTGACGCAACGATTCCGTTAGAAGCTGTGAACCCTAAATTTTACAGGATAATAGAACAAATGGGACCTTTCGGGCCTGGAAATATGCGTCCTGTTTTTATGACATCAAAAGTCATGGATTCTGGATACGGTAAATGTGTAGGTAAAGATGAAGATCATCTAAAACTAAAAATAGTATCATCTTCTAAAAGTAAAAATGGAATAGACGCGATAGGTTTTAATCTAGGAAATAAACAAGAATTCATCAAAACTGAGCAAAAATTTGACATTGCCTATGTTCTAGATCAAAACGTGTGGCAAGGTAACACCACACTTCAGTTGCGTTTAAAAGATTTAAAAGCTAGTCTTTAACCATTCCTAATAAATCATCCAGTCGTAATGGTTTCTTACTTAAAGATTTCAATAAATTAGAAGACTTAAAGGCTCTAAGATCAGTATTAGTAAGTGCATTACTTACCATATGGAAACTAGTATTTTTAGTATTCTGAAATTTCTTTCTAGCTACTTCCATTAATTTCCACCCGTTAACTTGTTGTGTTCTATTTTCTGTAATAATAATTTCAGGGACTTTAGAACTATTATTCATCTCTTCTAATACTTCCTGATTAGAATGAAATAAACGTACGTCTTTTGCTAGTTCATTAATCTCTAGCATTTCTTTGATAATTTGTGAATCGATAGGATCGTTATCCACAATCCAGATTTTAGGATGCTCCATGGCTCAATTTTTTTACTTGAACCTCGAATTTCATAATTAACTCTGAACACGCCTATTAGGAATATACAAAAAACTCTACATAGATGAAATACACCTTAAATCAGTTGATTTACAGCAACAATGAGAATTAATACTTTTTAAGTAACATATCATTACCATCATAAACACCATAAGTATAATGACTGATCCAGTCTCCTAGATTAAAATAGGTAGAATTCTCACCTACCTTAATTTCCATAGGCATGTGTCTATGGCCAAAAATAAAGTAATCAAAATGCTCTTTTTCTAGTTTACGTTTTGCATACTGTGCAAGCCATTCATTCTCCTCACCTAAAAACCTTGCATCTTCATCACCTGAGATCAATTTATTTTTTACTGATAAGTAACGCGCAATTCCTACACCTATATCTGGATGAATCCATTTAAAACACCACTGAAAAAATCCATTAGTAAACACCTTTTTCATGCGTTTATAACCTTTATCGCCAGGACCTTTCCCATCACCATGACCTATAAAAAACTTCTTATCGTTAAATTCAAAAACCTGTGAATCGTGATAAACTGGAATACCTAACTCATCTTCAAAATAACCAAACATCCATAAATCATGATTTCCCACAAAAAAGTAAATAGGAATACCGCTATCTTGAATTTCGGCTAGTTTACCTAGCACACGCACCTGATGTTTAGGTACTACGTGCTTATATTCAAACCAGAAATCAAATAAATCACCCAGTAAAAAAATGGCTGCGGCATCTTCCTTAACTTCATCCAGCCAGTTGAGAAATTTACGTTCTCTAGGCTTGCTCAACTCTTGAGTAGGTGCACCTAGATGATTGTCGCTAGAAAAATATATTTTTTTACCTGTAGGTATTTGCATGCTGTAAAGATACTATGGTTACAATTAATGAAACTTTAATTTATAATTCTACTTTAATTAAGTGTACGTGACTTAATTTAGAACACATGATTAATAAACGCTTATTAATTAAAAATCTACTAGCTCATAATGATGAGAACAGCTTCTATGATAAAAAGCTATTATTAGATTTAAGCCACAAAGAGGGAAAAGCAAAATTCCTCAAACATATCTGTGCGCTGTCTAATTCTAATCCTGCAAATAACAGTTACATCGTCATAGGTGTGGATGATATGAATAATGAAGTGCTAGGTGTTGATTTTTTTGACGATTCTAAATTGCAAAATTTAGTAAATGCTTATTTAGAAAACGCACCTATTATTCAGTATGAGAATATTCCATTCCCACATTTACCGGCTGGTAAAGTGATAGGTCTAGTGACCATTAGAGCTCAAAAAGGTCTCACCGCATTGCGCAAAAACATCTGGAAATACTATGGTGGTAGTGTATTTTTTAGAGATGGCAGTATAAGCATGCCTAAGGTTTTTGACATCGAGATCAATGATGTAAATAGCGCTATCGTACAACAAATAGAGAAGCAATCCAGCAATAACATAGAACTTACACTGGACCATGTTGTTGAATTTATGACTCGTAAACAGCGCGGTCTAGAAACTCACTACAAAGTCTTTAAAGAGCAATTTGTAATATGCTGGTCTGGTAAATTAAAACAGGTTAATAAGGAGCAGTACTATTCTAGAGTTGATATAGAGTTAGTAAATGAACAAGTACGTTTGTTTTACAGCGCACTAGACGAAGTCCAAATTTCCTATGATGAGGATAGTTTTAGCATCCTTGAATTTGTAGAATTAGGAATAGGAAAGCACCAAAAATACCATCCTCTAGAGCGACAGACCTTACGTTTTTTACCAAATGGAACGTATCAACTAGAGACTAAAATATTATTTAATCCACCATATTACGACAGGCGCAGCTTACACCATATTTATAATTCAAATCTATACCTATTGCGCAAATTAGAATCAGGTCAGGAATTCACAACTCGCGAACTTAAAGACTTTCAATCTTTACCAGAGACCATGCTTATTTGTAAATTTAACAACATAGGTGAGCCTATTGTAAAGATGAAAAACCATAAAGCAGGTTTTAAAAAATATCCTAAAGCCTACCGCGCTTACAAGGAATCATTACGCATATTAAGAAAAGTAAAATACAACTCGTGAGAACATTAGTCATAGGCGATATACACGGCGCATTTAAAGCGCTAACGCAACTTATAGAACGGCTGGAAATACAACCCAGCGACAGACTCATTTTCCTAGGTGACTATGTAGACGGATGGTCAGAAAGTTATGAGGTGGTAGAGTTTCTAATCTCGCTTTCTCGAAAGCGAAATAACAACAACCATACTGCTCCTATCTTCCTACGTGGAAATCATGATGAACTGTTTTTAAATTATCTAAAAACCAAAACCCATAATGAAATGTGGTTGCATCATGGTGGTGCGACAACTATAGAAAACTATAAAAACCGTGATGCGCGAGATATAGAAAAACATATCGCTTTCTTTGAATCCTTGCATAACTACTACGTTGATCAAAACAACAACGGCTATTTTCATGCAGGATTTCATAACCTCAACGGCCCAGAATATGAGTATTATAAGAACATCACTTGCTGGGATCGCACCCTATGGGAAATGGCACTATGTATAGATCCTAATTTATCACCAGATAACGATCGGTATCCTAATAGATTAAAACTGTTTAAAGAAATTTTTATAGGTCATACACCTACGTCACGATTAGGAAAACATACACCTATAAATGCCGCAAATTTATGGAACGTAGATACTGCAGCTGCTTATAAAGGACCGCTTACCGCATTATGTGTAGAAACTAAGGAAATCTGGCAAAGCGATCCAGTACACAAATTATATCCCGATGAAAATGGTAGAAATTAATTTTTTAGTCTATGGTAGATTAGTCCACAGTCCGCAGTCTTTTTGAGTAATTGAGTTTTAGCACTATAATAATTAGGTATTGAATTTCCACACTTGATGTGGTATCTGTCTATGGTGATTCGATGATCTCAAAAATTACGCTTTCGCGAAAGCGGAAACATTCAATATTTTCACTAACTTAATCACCGAAATTAAAACCGTTATCACATGAGTATTTTTGATAAAATAAAAGAAAAATTAAGTCACGAATTTATAGACATTGTCGAATGGCTGGATTACACAGATGACACCATAGCACATCGTTTTGAACGTTACCAGAACGAGATTAAAAACGGAGCAAAACTTATTGTACGTGAAGGACAGGCTGCTGTTTTTGTAAATGAAGGACAACTGGCAGATGTTTTCACACCAGGTACTTACGATCTTACCACACAAAACTTACCTATTCTTACCACACTTAAAGGATGGAAATATGGTTTTAATTCACCTTTTAAGGCCGAGGTTTATTTTGTAAATACACATCTATTTACGGATGAAAAATGGGGAACTAAAAACCCGATTACTTTAAGTGATGATCGCTTTGGACTCGTGGAAATTAGAGCCTTTGGTACGTATGCCTTTAAAGTGGCAGATCCAGGAAAATTCATCATAGACATTGTAGGAACAGATAATAATTTCACAAATTTTGAAATTAATGAACATCTTAAAAGTCTTATCGCAACACGTTTTACAGACACGGTAGGTGAAGCAAATCTACCTATAGAGCTATACGCCGCAAATACCAGCGAGCTTTCAGAAACCTGTCAGGAAGTGATGCAACCAGAATTTTTAAGCGTAGGAATCTCTCTAGAGAAATTCTACATTGAAAATGTTTCTATGCCAGAAGAGCTCAAAAAAGAGATCTTTGAATACAGCCGTTTAGATAAATTAGATTTAGACAAGTTGACTAAATTCAAAACTGCAAAAGCGATTGAAGCTGCAGCAGCAAATGAAGGCGGTACAGCAGGCGCCGGAATGGGAATGGGAATGGGATTTGTACTAGCGCAACAAATGGGTGGTATGATGTCTCCTCAAATGGGCGGACAACAAGCCATGCCTCAACAACAAGCAGCAGTAATGCCACCACCTATACCAGTAGCAGTACAATATTACTATGCTGCAAACGGTGCACAAGCTGGACCAGTTCCTTTTGATCAACTGCGCAGTCTTTTTGCTAGTCGTACGATCAATAAAGACACTCTAGTATGGAAAGCTGGTATGGATGGATGGAAAGCCTTAAGTCAAGTGGAAGAATTAAAAGGGTTTTTAGGTGGTAATACACCACCACCATTACCATAAGATATTTTTTAATTAAAAAGATATCATTATTAACAGAATTGTCATTCCGCACTTGATGCGGAATCTGACAGTTCTAGCACTTGTTTTTAAAGTCTCATTAGCTAGTTAAAAATTAATTTGGACTCACCAACTACACCTTCTCAATCTTCTGAACGTAAGAAGTCCTGCGTCAATTGTGGCGCCGCATTAACTTATGAACCAGGAACAGATCTGATTACCTGTGATTATTGTGGTCATAATGAAACTATTGAGCAGGATCAAAATGCATTTGACGAGTTAGAATTAAACAAGTATCTAAAAGAAGTAGGTGCACAATCGCACTCTATGGAAATTTCTATGTTGCACTGTAAAAACTGTGGTGCAAATCAACATATAGAAGAAAATTACAAGTCATTACATTGTGTTTACTGCACGATGCCATTAATTATTGAAGATCAATACCATGAACAGTGGATTGTTCCAGGTGCGGTAGTTCCTTTTAAATTAGATCAAAAAAAAGCACATCAAATTTTTAAAAACTGGGTAGACGGTTTATGGTGGGCTCCTAACAATTTACAGCGCGCTACTATCAGTCCTGAATTTACTAAAGGATTGTATGTTCCTTACTGGACTTTTGACGCACAATTACGTTCACCTTATCGTGGTGAACGCGGTGATTACTACTATGTCACTAGAACTACGGGATCTGGTAAAAATAAAAGAACCGTTAGAGAACGTCGTACCAGCTGGAAACCAGCATCTGGTGAAGTAAATGGCTTTGTGGACGATACATTAGTAAAAGCATCAAAACAACGTGGCAATCAGATTCCAAAACAAATAAGTAACTGGAATCTTAAAGAATTAAAGTCTTTTAATACTAAATATTTAGCTGGTTATGTAACAGAGAAGTATACCATACCTCTTAAAGATGGACATCTAGAAGCTACCCAAGAAGCAGAGCAAATTGCTAGAAACTGGATACGACGCGACATAGGTGGTGACACACAACGCATACATGCTATGGAGATGCATCTTTCTGAAGAAACCTTTAAGCACATTCTACTACCAGTTTATATAAGTTCTTATAACTACGATGGTAAAAAATATAACTTCTTTGTAAATGGGCAATCTGGTAAAATTCACGGTAAGCGACCGTATAGTTTTTGGAAGATATTCCTTGCCATATTAGCCGGAATCTTAATTCTAGCCGTGATTGTTTTCTTATTCAATAAGTACCAATAAAAAAAAAGCTGCCTAGGAAAGGCAGCTTTAATTAAAAGTGTAAGAAGATTAATTATAATCTTCCGCCTTTATGTTCGTCTTGCCATGTTGCAAGTTTTTCCCATTCTCCATTAAAAGCCATACGAGCTTGTAATGGCCAGCTTCCAGGATTGTGAATTTCAAAACGTTTACCACCAGAATTTAAAACTTCCTGACATTTTTCAATAGAACATTCTGATAAAGCGTACCATGTTTTCACATCGTGATTATGGAACAACTCTGCAATTTTAGGGCCTATACCTTCTACTAAGGTTAGGTCATCTGCTTTAACTTTTTTACCTATGGCTGCTTTTGCAGCGTCTGCATTAAAGTTAAGCGATGGAGCTACCGCACCAGCAGCAAATCCACTAGCCATGCTAGCAGCCGTTGAAGTATCAACGCTCATTTTAGGTGCAGATTTTGCAGCACTAAGATCTGCTTTTAAACGATCTATTTCTAATTGTAATTCTTTGTTTTTATGAATCCACTCATCACAATTATTAGTTGTAGTTGAATTTGATTTTCCCCAGTAATATCCTATAATTCCTGAGATGATTCCTGTAAGTAATGGGCATAACCAGCACCATAAATTTGAAGTATCCATATTGTTTATTTGTTGTTATTGATTGGTTTTATTTTAATGTAACGACTACGCGTCTATTTGTTGCTTTTCCTTCTTCTGTATCATTACTAGCGATAGGTTCATCTGGACCTTTTCCTAGCGATTCAATTCTAGATCCCGCGATACCGTTTTCTACAAGGTAAGATTTTGCAAATGCAGCACGATCTGCGCTTATTTTAATATTCGTAGCTCTTGATCCTGTATTATCTGTGTGTCCTACAGATAATAATTCTGAAGATGGACGAGCATCCATATATCTTACCATTTTTGAAACTTTCTCACGTTGGGTTGCGTTAAGATTAATCGTTGATGCGCCAGTTGCAAATTTTAGAATTAGAGGATTTGCTCTTAAATAAGTTGCTAGACTATCTAATTCTCTTTCTCTTGCCTCTGCAGCATCACCGGTAGGCAGTTTAGAAAGTGAATAATCTACTGGACCTAGTAAAAGACTATCTTTAACCGTTAGGTTATTTACTAGTTCACCAGAAATACCCATTCTTGCACTATCGTAGCCCATAGAAAGCAAGTAGTTTTTCACATCATTTGCTCTAGCTTCTCCTAAGTTAGTAAACGCAGAATTGTTTACTTCTTCCTCCATATACAGCCCTTTTATATTCAATTTACTATCCGCATTATCTTCTAAATAACTTTTAATAGTTCCTAAGCTGGCTGGCACACTACCTGCAAGAGGTTGCATGTAATGATAATTACTATTTAAGAAATTGAAATTATCATTATTCAAAACAATACTGTTACCAGAATAGTCATTGAGTATAAGGTCTGGACTGCGCAAAGCAATCGTTTCATTTGTGACACTTTCATCTACCACCTTGCTTACGGCAGTATCGCTAGATGCGTCGTCATCCCAGCATCCACAACATAGATACATATTTAGTAACGCACCTATGATCATAGTGATAAGTATCCCTAAAGGATATTTTATTTTTCCCATGGTTGATTAGTTTAATTTCTTAAAGTTAATATAAAATTTAACAGAACCAACTGACTGACAAAGCTTTAAATATTAAAACCCATTAAACCACCTATTTTATCGTTGAAAAGCCGGTGTTGAACTAAAAACTACCAATTGAAAATCGTAAACAAAATATAAATGAACAGATTCTTAATGGTTACGCTTTCGCGAAAGCGAAATCACAAAAAAAGCCACTAGCTAAAACTAGTGGCTTACTATATTTAAGGTAAATCTACTTATAGATCAAATTTGATCCCTTGTGCTAGAGGCAACTCGTCAGAGTAGTTTACTGTATTAGTTTGTCTTCTCATGTAAACTTTCCAAGCATCAGATCCAGACTCACGTCCACCACCGGTTTCTTTTTCACCACCAAAGGCTCCACCTATCTCTGCACCACTAGTTCCTATGTTCACATTTGCAATTCCGCAATCTGATCCGGCAAATGATAAGAATTTCTCTGCTTCTTTCATCTCATTAGTCATAATGGCACTTGATAATCCTTGTGCTACACCATTTTGCATTGCAATAGCATTTTCTACTTCACCAGAATATTTCATTAAATACAAAATAGGAGCAAAAGTCTCGTGCTGTACAATTTCAAAATGATTCTCTGCCTCAATGATAGCTGGTTTAACGTAGCAACCGCTTTCATATCCTGTACCTTCAAGAACACCACCGTCAACTAATACATTTCCACCTTCAGCTTTTGCTTTTTCAATAGCTGCTAAATAGGTATTTACAGCGTCATGATCAATTAATGGACCTATATGATTCTTTTCATCTAGTGGATTACCTATAGTTAACTGTCCATAAGCACCTACGATGGCATCACGTACTTTATCATAAACAGATTCATGAATGATCAATCTTCTCGTTGAAGTACAACGCTGTCCACAGGTTCCTACTGCACCAAATACAGCACCTGGTACTACCACTTTTAAATCTGCACTAGGTGTGATAATGATCGCATTATTTCCTCCTAACTCTAGTAAAGATTTTCCAAAACGTTGCGCAACAGTTGCTCCTACGATTCTACCCATTCTAGTAGATCCTGTAGCAGATACTAAAGGAATTCTAGAATCTGTAGTCATCATTTCTCCTACTTTATAGTCTCCATTAATGATAGATGAAATACCTTCTGGTAAATCGTTTTCTTTTAAAATTTCTGCAATGATATTTTGACAAGCAACAGTACAAAAAGGTGCTTTTTCAGATCCTTTCCATACACATACGTCTCCACAAATCCATGCAAGAGCAGTGTTCCATGCCCATACGGCTACTGGAAAGTTGAATGCAGATATGATTCCAACTACACCTATAGGATGCCATTGTTCTCTCATCACGTGTCCAGGACGTTCTGATGGGATGACCTGTCCATTTAACTGTCTAGATAGACCTACTGCAAAATCACAGATGTCAATCATTTCTTGTACCTCACCATAACCTTCTTGTAAAGATTTACCCATCTCATAAGAAACGAGCTTTCCTAAAGGTTCTTTAAGGTCTCTTAGTTTATTACCAAATTGTCTTACAATTTCTCCTCTTTGAGGAGCTGGCATAGCTCTCCAGTCTATAAAAGCCGCGGTTGCTTTTTCCATGACCACTTCATAGTCTGCTGTTGTAGTTGTAGTTACTTTACCTATAAGCTCACCATCTACTGGTGAGTAAGAAGCAATTTCTGCTCCACTACCAAAGTGGTGATTTCCTGTAGAAGTACCATGATTTACATCCTTAATACCTAGTTGTTTCAAAGCTTCATCCATCCCGAAGCTGCTTGCAATATTTGACATATTTATTTTTAAATTTAGTCCAGCTTATCAGCTAGTTTTTTAAATACCTTTTTAGGGTTTTTATTTTCGTATAAGATGCTATAAACCGCATCTAGAATAGGCGTACGTGCTCCATGTTCTTGATTAATTTTATAAGCACTTTTTGTAGCATAGTAACCTTCTGCCACCATACTCATTTCTAGTTGAGCACTACGTACCGTATATCCCTTCCCTAGCATATTACCAAAAAGTCGATTACGAGAAAACACAGAATATCCTGTAACTAGTAAGTCTCCTAGATAGGCACTATCATTAATATTACGTTTCATTTTATGAACTTTCTTAATGAAACGTTTCATTTCTCTTATAGCGTTACTCATTAATACGCTTTGGAAATTATCACCATATCCTAATCCATGTGCAATTCCAGCTGCAATAGCATAAATATTTTTAAGCATTGCTGCATATTCTGTACCTATGATGTCATCACTGGTTTTACAGTTGATGTAATCGCTAGACATAACATTTGCTAGCATATCAGCTTTCTCAGAATCTGCGCAGGCTATGGTTAGGTATGATAATCGTTCTAGCGCAACTTCCTCTGCATGGCATGGACCTGTAATTACTCCTATATCTTCAAATGCGATGTTATGATGCTCATTAAAATGCTCACCTACAATTAATCCAGTTTCTGGTACGATTCCTTTAATCGCACTAAAGATAATTTTACCTTTAAGCGGAATGGTTAATTCTTCTAATGCACCGTAAACAAAAGCACTGGGAACCGCAAAAATGCAAACATCTGCACGATCCACCACTTCATTTATGTCATCTGATAATAATAATTGCTTAGGATTAAACTCAACAGAGCTTAAGTAATTAGGGTTATGGTCATTACGTTTTATATGTTCAATTGCATAAACACTACGCATATACCAGCCTACTTCATCTAGGTTCTCGCACAGCATTTTAACGATCGCGGTTGCCCAGCTTCCGCCACCTATTACTGCATATTTTTTGGTTGTTTCCATATAAAATGGTTAGACTGCTAAAATACCATTTTTAGATGGATGCTTCAAGGTTTATGACATCGTATCCATCCATTTATTAGTAAGATAGTGAGTATTATTCCGCTTTCGCGAAAGCGAAATAACCAGCAATATTTCAATTCTTAAAACATCACGGCTAGTCATGCATACTTAACAAGCATTTAACGATGGCTTATGATTTTTTAGGCACTATTTACTGCGCTGTTTACGTTCTTTGTTTAAGAAATGAAAGTGATCTACTTTAAGTTAACTTTTGCATTATCAATGTAAGAATAACGACTTCTGGTAGACTTAAATAAAAAGAAAAATTCTTATTGGTTGGTTGGAAACCGTCTGTTGATCTGTTGATTACAGGCGGTTTTTGTTATTTATAAAAATTCATTTCTTCTACGTACTGTTGTACTTTATGATGCATGAAATACCTAAGGTCTTTACCATCATGAATCGCATTACGTATCATGGTGCTAGAAATCTCCATAATAGGCGCATCAATCTTTGTAATCTTAGGGTGATTTAAAAACTGTGCTGGTATGTTACCAGTAGAAACACGTGGATAAACGATCACTTGAAAATCATCTAGAATCACTTCATAGTTTTTCCATTTATGGAGGCTTTTTAAATTGTCCTCACCCATAATCAACGTAAAGCTTTTTTCGGGAAATTTTTCAGTAAGATGAGCTAGCGTGTTTACTGTATAATTAGGTTGTGGTAGCCCGAATTCAATATTAGAGGCTTTTATTTTCAGATAATCTTCTGTTGCTAGATGTACCATGTGTAATCGCTGGTAGTCATCTAGTAAAGTTTTCTTTTTCTTGTGCGGATTATGTGGCGTTACCACCATCCAGATTTCATCTAGATTGCTATGTTCTACTAGATAATTTGCAATGGCTAGATGTCCTATGTGAACAGGATTAAATGTACCAAAGTAAAGACCTACATTACTTTTCACTAGATGTTACTTTTTTATTGATAAAATCCTGTACTATTTGTTCTGCTTCTTTTTTTGCGATTTCTAGATCGTCATTTTTAATGATCACATCAAATTGTGGAGCAGTTGCCATTTCTGTACTAGCTTTTGCAACACGCATGGCTATTTTTTCTGCAGATTCTGTTTTGCGCTTTTTAAGTCGTTTTTGTAGCTCGTTAATAGATGGTGGTTTTACAAAAATAGAAATGCATCGTTCTGGAAATTTACTTTTTAACCGCAATCCACCTACTACGTCTATATCAAAGATTACATTTTTACCTTCTGACCATAATCGTTCTACTTCACCCTTAAGTGTACCATAGAACTGGTCTTTATAAACTTCTTCAAATTCTAGAAAATCATTTGCTCTTATACGATTTTTAAATTCTGGAATTCCTAGAAAATAGTAATGAACACCATCGATCTCTCCTTCACGAGGTTCTCTAGATGCTGCGCTAATAGAAAAAGCGAGATTTAGGTGTTCCTGTTTTAATAAATGTCTTACCAGTGTTGTTTTTCCTGCACCAGATGGTGCGCTAAAAACGATAAGTTTAGGCACTGCTTCCATTACAATACGTTAAGCATTTGTTCTTTAATTTTTTCTAGCTCATCTTTCATTTGCACAACGATTTGTTGCATGGTAGCATGATTTGCTTTACTTCCTATCGTGTTAATTTCACGTCCTATTTCCTGACTAATAAATCCTAGTTTTTTACCTTGAGAATCATCAGAATCCATCGTTTCTAGAAAATAATCTAGATGATTATTAAGTCGTACTTTCTCTTCTGTAATATCATATTTCTCTAGATAAAAGATCAATTCCTGTTCAAAGCGATTTGCATCTACGGTTTCTTTCATATCGTGAACCGCTTTTTCTAATCTAGTTCTCACAGCACTTAAACGATCTACATCAATTGCTTTTACTTGCTCCAGTAAAGATTTTAAATTGTGAATACGATCCTTAAATTCTGCTAATAGAGAATTCCCTTCATCTAGTCGATAAGCTGTAACTGCTTTTAAGGATTCTAATGCTGTTTTTTCAATAAGTTCAAATTCTTCTTTTGAAATATCCTCTTTTTTAGAAGAAAAAACATCCGGAAATTTTGAAGCAATTTCTAGCAGTTTTGCATCATCATCTGATGGAAGCACAATACCGCTTACCGTTTTAAGTTGCGTTATATATGAAGCTATTACTGCAGTATCTAATTGTGCGGTAGAAGAAACACCTGTATGCTCTACGTGGATAGCAAAATCTACTTTACCACGTTTTAATTCTTTTGCGGCTAGTTGTCGTAGGTGTAATTCACGTTCTTTATATATGCTAGATAAGCGCATATTAAGATCTAGATTCTTACTATTTAAGGTTCTGATTTCTACGGTAATTTTCTTGTCACCAGATTGAGCAACACTTTTACCATAACCAGTCATGGATAATATCATTAGTAGCTATTAAAATAGGATCACAAAGATAATGATTTGATCTATGTCACCTTAATACTTAAAATCTACTGCATATCACGTCGCAACCTGCTTAAAGATTGCTGTTTAATACCTAAATAAGAAGCAACATCCTTAAGCGGTATACGATCCACAATGGCATGATGTTTACTTATAAATACCTCATATCTGGATCTTGCATCTTGTGCGATCATCATACTCTTATCGATAAATCTGCGATGTTCAAATTTAAAAACAAGCTCGTAAAAACTGGTTTTAAAACCTTGATATGACTGACTGATAAACTCAAAATCTTGAAAATTGAGACATAAAACCTCTGTATGTTCTAAACAGGTAATGATTAAGTCAGATCTTTTTTGAAGTAAATAGCCATGAATAGATCCTACGACCTCATTTTCTGCATGAAAGTCACAAACATGATGATTGCCTTTTTCATCCTGTACACTTACTTTAACCAGACCTTTTTTAATAAAAAACAACTCGTTAGGAATCGTTCTAGCACGTAGTAAGGTTTGATTTTTCTTTACTTTTCTAGATTCTAATCGGTTAAAAATTTGCTCAGCATATTCTAGGCTAGGTTGATCACTAGCACCAGAAAGCTGCCTAAAAAACATAGGTAGCTCCATTATTTCAAAAATACATTAATACTCTTTTCAGGATAAAGATCGTATAAAATGAAGTAGAGACCATAAACTTTACTAAAGATTAATAAATAAACAGCGAGATAATGTTGTTTGAGATACATTCATTAAACAAAGGTTAATTTTAAACAACCAAACTTATACTTTATGTCTCTCTAATTACCTTTACTTCATGATTCAGTCTCATTCTACTATTTCAAAAAGCATTCTAAGTACAAAAAAGCTGGCTCCAGCCCAACTGGAATTAGCTCTAGGATCTGGCATAGGAATCACGCATTACAACGCATTAAAAGTAACTCCTGTTGAACATGATTTAAATGATGTTGCTTTAGACCATGTTATTATTACTAGTAGTAACGCTATCCCATCGATCATACCTCATCTTAATCGGGTAAAAAACTGCTATGTGGTAGGTGCAAAAACAAGTAAGCAATTAAGAGATTTAGGATGTCAGGTCATTCACATTTCTCCTAACGGTAAAGCACTCGCTAGATATATTATGGATCATCATTCACAGGATGCATTCACCTACATAACTGGTGTTCATAGAAGGGATGAACTACCACAGGCACTTCAGACGTCACAAATAAACTTTAAAGAGGTAAAAGTATATGATACACAAATGGTGATGCGGTCTTATGATCGTATTTTTGATGCTGTTTTGTGCTATAGTCCTCGTGGTGTTTACGCTTTCGCGAAAGCGAATCCAAAACAACTCCATCATGCCATTTGCATAGGAGAAACCACCGCCATCACTGCTAGAAAATTTGCAGTAAAAGTAACCGTAGCGACCAAAGCAACCATTGAAAACACACTAGTAACCGCAATAAAGGCATTACAAAATGATTAAAAACGATTTATTTTTAAGAGCATTAAAAGGAGAAACCGTAGAACGTCCACCAGTATGGATGATGCGACAGGCAGGAAGATACTTGCCAGATTTTATGAAGCTCAAAGAGAAATACGACTTCTTTACCAGATGCCAGACACCAGAATTAGCTACAGAAATCACCGTAATGCCTATAAAACAAATAGGAACAGACGCAGCGATTTTATTTTCTGATATTCTAGTGATTCCACAAGCAATGAATATCCATGTAGAGATGAAGCCTGGCGTAGGACCGTGGTTACCTAACCCTATAAGAACTGCTGCAGATCTAGATAGAGTTGTAGTCCCAGATGTGGCAGATGCCTTAAATTATGTAATGCAAGCCATTGATTTAACAAAGCAAGAATTAAATGACGAGGTGCCTTTAATAGGATTTGCAGGTTCACCATGGACGATTTTGTGTTATTGCGTGCAAGGTCAAGGAAGTAAAAACTTTGACAAAGCAAAAGAATTTTGCTTCACACAGCCTGAGGCTGCGCACGAGTTACTGCAACGCATTACAGATACGACAATCGCTTACCTAAAATTAAAAGTAAAGCATGGCGTGAATGCAGTGCAAGTTTTTGACTCATGGGGTGGCATGTTATCACCAGTGGATTACCAAGAATTTTCATGGAGATATATTCAACAAATTATCGATGCGTTAAAACCAGAAACAGAAGTAATCGTTTTTGGAAAAGGATGTTGGTTTGCATTAGGCGATATGGCAAAAAGCGGCGCTAGTGCCTTAGGTGTAGACTGGACGTGTAGTGCTAGAAATGCACGCTACCTTTCTGGTGGCGAAATCACCTTACAAGGTAACTTTGATCCATCACGATTATTCTCGCCACCAGCGACGATTAAAAAAATGGTAAAGCAAATGATTGACGAATTCGGTAAAGATAGATTTGTAGCAAATTTAGGTCATGGGATCTTACCTAACATTCCTGTACCTAATGCTCAGGCTTTTGTAGATGCTGTAAAGGAGTATTAAATCTATCAGATGACTTATCAAATAGGTGTAGCATTATTACCATTTTGTATTATTTTTATTGCTATTGCTTACTACTTTGATTACAGATCTGATTCTAAGGAATTCAAGCATTCCGTGAATGTCGTAGGAAAAAGGTTAGTAAAATATTTTACAATCGTATTAGTAGGTTTAATCTTGTTTTTAGTGGGACAAATTATTTTTGAAAATATCTAATCATGTTTAAAAACATCATCACTGGACTTAAAGCTTATGCAGATGGATTCTCGTTAATCGGAAAATTAAAGCTATGGCAGTTTTTTCTAGTCCCCATGATCATAAGTGTGGTCATTGCTGGTGCAGTAGCTCTTGCTGCTTATGGATTATCAGACAATCTCGCAAATCTTATCGACCGTTTATGGATTTGGGAATGGGGAAAAGAAACTTTTCATGAGATCGCAGTATGGATTAGCGCGATATCAATTATTCTATTAGGATTTATTCTCTATAAGCATGCTGTGATGGCGTTAAGCGCACCTTTTATGTCTCCAGTTTCAGAACGTATAGAAAAACACTTTTATCCTGAGGCTCGTCATCATGTAGAACATCGTGATACTACAAACATGGAACAGCTATGGCGAGCAGTACGTATTAACGTGCGTAATATCGCTTATGAATTTAGTATTACCATTCCGTTATTGTTGTTGAGTTTTATTCCTGTAGTAGGAATTGTATTTACAATTCTAGCATTTATAGTTCAGGCGTATTATGCCGGTTTTGGTAATATGGATTACACGCTAGAACGTCATTTTACGTATAGAAATAGTGTAAAATTTGTAGCAAGACATCGTGGTGTTGCCATAGGAATAGGGATAGTTTTTATGGCGATGTTATTCATTCCGGTATTAGGCGTGATTCTAGTGTTACCATTCTCGGTTACCGCAGCATCTCGAGTCACTCTAGAAAAAATGATTGCTGAAGAACAATTAATGCTACAACGAAAAAGTAACTCCACACAAATCAGTAATTCATGATTAAAACTAGGTTTTACGATTTTATAAAATCATTACAAGACACCATAACGACCACTCTAGAAAACCTAGATGGAACTACTACTTTTAAAGAAGATCAATGGAATCGTGAAGAAGGTGGTGGTGGTTTTACCAGAGTGATAGAAAATGGTGCTGTTTTTGAAAAAGGTGGTGTCAATATCAGTGAGGTTTATGGACCGCTTGCACCAGCGATGCAAGCCTATTTTAAGGTAGGTGATGTAGATTTTTATGCCACTGGACTAAGTCTAGTAATTCATCCGGTGAATCCTCAAGTTCCTACGGTACATGCAAATTTCAGATATTTTGAGATGTATGATAAGAGCGGTGAGGTAGTAGATTCATGGTTTGGCGGTGGATTAGATCTTACTCCATATTATTTATATAAGGAAGATGCGATCCATTTTCACCAAGTTTGCAAAACCGTTTGTAATCGTCATGAAGTAGCAGATTATGCCATTTTTAAAAAGAAGTGTGACGAATATTTCCACAATTCTCATCGTGGTGAGGCTCGCGGTATAGGTGGTCTTTTTTATGATTACTGTAAAGCTAGTGATGAACATACGATGGAAGACTGGTTAAGCTTCCAGATGGATATGGCAACTCATTTTCTAGAAGCTTATGTTCCTATCGTAGAAAAAAGAAAAGAACTTTCTTATACACCTGCGCAACGTGACTGGCAGGAAATACGTCGTGGTCGTTATGTAGAATTCAACCTAGTTCACGATAAAGGAACCTTATTCGGCTTAAAAACTAATGGTAGGATAGAAAGTATATTGATGAGTTTACCAGCACATGTGCAGTGGCGCTATGACCATCATCCAGAACCTGATTCTCCAGAAGAACAAATGCTAGAAGTATTGAAGAATCCTAAGGATTGGGTTTAAAAAGATATTAGATATTAGATATTAGATATTAGATATTAGATATTAGATATTAGATATTAGATAT
>JAHDIQ010000012.1:0-43573 GCA_020630715.1 Nonlabens sp. | reverse complement strand
TAGAATCTATAAATTTCATTATGATGTCAAAGTTGAATTGAATATACTTTTACCTTAGTTGTTGACCTAGAATGATCTAATAATACAAGTGACTCCATTAAAACGACTGCAGATCGTTGTGCTACTCTCGCGATGGCAGTTTGCTTTTAGATTTATATTTAAGCTTAAACTTAGGTTTAATATTGATCACTAGCATGCCATTCTGCATAGCTAGTTTCTGTCTCGCGTAATCTTAAGCTGTGTAAACTAATATTTTCAGGAAGTCTATTCTTGATTTTATCTGCAAAATCTAGGATCATATTCTCACTAGTAGGCTGGTAGTCAGCTAGAATGACCTCATGACCACGTTGAGAGAGTTCTTTTGCCAGTTCAACGTGAGGTGTGTTTTTATTAAATACTGTAGCATGGTCAAATGGATCTACGATCTCTTCTTTAACGATCTTCTTAAGATCTGTAAAGTCGATTACCATACCGTGCTTTACATTTCCCATATCATCAATAGGCGTTCCTATTACGGTAACTGCAAGTTTATAACTGTGACCGTGAACATTGCGACATTTACCATCATAACCGTATAAGGCATGACCAGTCTCAAATGTAAATTCTTTTGTAATACGTACTTTTTTCATTAGCGTCTGCCTTTCCATTTATTATAAACCACAACTATTACCAGGATAAGTGCAATCAAAAGAAAGATACCAGATCCACCCATAAATCTAGAAAATTCAATAAACCAGTTTTCTACTAATACCATTGGAATGATTTTGTTGCAAAGATATTGGATTTATAGAATTGCATGGCATTAATTTAATGAGGCTTTCGTCCTGTTCTACAAAGGGATCAAGTTCTTTTAGGTTACGCTTTCGCGAAAGCGTAATTATCACCATTTTACTGATCCATACTAGTCACTCTATTCTGAAACTTTAAATAAAGCACCACTGCCCTACCGATCATCCAAAAGGTGAACGCAAGCCAAATCGCATGTAACTTCCATCCCAGAAAATCTGCAAGTAATAAGGTAGGAATGAAAACACCTAGCGTAAGTACGAACAGCAAATTACGCAGGTAACTTGCCTCGCCCCAACCTTTAAAAATTCCGTCAAAAACAAATGCTACCGCATTTACCGGTTGCATCACGAGTACCATCCAGAATACGTTGAGAAATAAGGCTAAAACTACCTCATCATCTGTAAACTGATTGCCTATGAAAGTGTATAATCCAGCGCACAATAATGCTAAAGTAATGGCAACTACGACTCCATAGGTAGTGGTTTTTTTAGCTAGATATCTAAGGGAAATAGCATCTCTAGAACCTAGTAATTTACCACCTATGGCGTTACCAGCATTTGCAAATCCGTCAATAAAAAAGGAGAAAAACAACCAAATATTCATCATAATAGCATGAGCTGCGCCGTAAGTTTCTCCATATCCTGATGCATAACGATAGGATAAAAAGATGGCAAGGTTAATCGCTACAGTGCGTAAAAAGAAATTTGCGGCTAATGCTATATGATTTTTAAGTTTTGGATGGATTACTTTACTACTTAAAGAAAGGCTGAATGGTGTTTTATGATAGAGATAAAACACAGCAATTAACAACATCACTAATTGAGCCACTAGACTTGCATAGGCAGCGCCCATAACTCCATAAGAAGGAATTAAATCTGAAACGCCGTAAACTAGAACATAATCCAGAACGACATTCACCAGCGCACCACACAAACTAGCGATCATAGCCCATGAAGTGTTTTGCAATCCTCTAAATACTCCAAAAATAGCAAAAGCGCTCAAGGTGATAGGAAATCCTATCGCACGTATTTGATAATATCCTACTGATAATTCTAATACATGATCTGTCGCATTATATAAGGTAAAAATATAAGTAGCTAGTGGTGCTGTAACCGCATAAATTAGAACTCCTAGGGCGATATTAAGCCAGATTGCTTGTGGAATTAAAGGTTTTAAACTTTGAGTGGTATGATCTCCTACCGCTTTTGAAACTATAGAACTTAAAGAGGTTTTAGTTTGAGCTAGTGTCCAGATAATAGCACTTAAAAAAGATCCTACTAATCCTACAGCTAGTAATCCTTCAACCGCGTTATTATACATGTTACCTATAACAGCAACATCTGTAAGACTAATTAAAGGCTCTGCAATTCCAGCAATGATTGCAGGAAAAGCGAGCTTTAAAATATCCTTTGTGTTAATATTGATGCCGTTTTTCACGGCACAAACTTATCTATTTAATTACTACTTTCTGGGTTTGTCTGGCACCATTTTGGGTGATTTGGACTAGATAAGTACCACTACTTAAATTAGTACTAATAGGAGTAATGGTAGTTGACTCAACTCCTTGACTCCATACTTGCTGTCCTAATAAGTTGTAAATAAGAACCTGTGCTGGTGCAACATCGTTAAGCACTATATTAAAGTTCCCGCTATTAGGATTAGGATAAATCGAATTGATTAAATCAGAATTATCTGTATTAGATAAAACCTGATTTTGGAATATAATTTCAAATCTATTAGGATCTATAGTTAATGCATTTGTTGGATCAACTGAGAAATCTACGACCGTAGTCATATCATTTTCTAGCAATCTAAGCACCCCAGTAAAATTATCTTTTAGATAAACATAAGGACTGATCGTTCCAGACAGAGTAAATTCAAACTCGTATTGCGTTTTCTTATACCTAGTGGTGTTTAATATTATTACATCACCAGCATTAGGTAGATCTCTTTCTTCAATACTGAATAATCTTCCTGTATTTTCTACAGCAATATTTTCATCTAAGTTGGTAAGCTTAGAAGCGTCCATAGAAGTAACACCATTGTCAAATGCAGCATCAAACTGAATAAGGAATCCATCTAGAACATTATGTGTCTGATCTAAAAGTTGTGCACTTATTGAACCACTTACAGATGATCTATTTACATCAATATTCCCTTCAGAAACATTTTTGTTGCTTTGGTTAAAAGAGATACTGGCAGCACCATTTTGATCTGTTTGCACAAAGAATGCTTGCATAGGTTGAGCAAATTTATTTGCAGCGGTAGGATCAGTTGAGTTAGTACTTACCGCACCAGATACCGTATTTACCGTTACATAAGCACCACGATCATTTAATCTAGGATCCCAAACGTAGTACGATGGTTTTAAGTTAGTACTGTTAGTGGTAAGTACTTCTTCCATATCAATAGGTGCTTGATAAGGATTACCTACAAAACTAAATCCGTCCTGATCATTACTTAATGCTGGTCCATTCACACCAGCACCGTTAAGCGTACCGGTTGTTCTAAGCGTTGTATTGTTAGATAATACTGCTGTAAGCAAAGCAGGATCTCTATCACCTCTTACAAATAATCGATAAGGAACACCTGAATTCAAGACATCTCCAGAGGCATTTGTACTGGATACAGAGTTCCATCCGGTAGTTCCCGTATTATCATAAATAAACATAGATGGATTTCCAGATCCAGAGGCATCGAAACCATTTGCTCCAGCGGCGCTACCTGTGATATGCGTTCCTAAACCTATTACAAACGCACCACCTTCTTGCCAATTATCAAATATTGTTGTGGTAGTAGTAACAGGACTACTTACAAACCTAAATGCTCTTCTAGATGGCACATAGTGTTCTACAATCACATCACCATTAATAGTACCATTTACTTCATCCACATAAGCTGTTGCTACAGCATCACTTTTAAGAGTGATATTTCCATTTGCATTTAAGGTACCGGTATTAGGAAATAAAACTCCCGTAATATCCACAGGCCCATTCATGTTTACAGTACCAGAGCCATCAATTTGTAATAAGTCAAATGTAGAAGTGTTTCCAGTAAAATTTTGTGTGCCAGTACCTTGAGTAACTAGAAAATCAAAACTAGCAGAACCGTTGTTAGTCAAATCTCCTAATAATATAATAGGAGTAGATATGTTACTATCCCATGTAGCTCCACTGTTCACTGTAATATCATTAGTTCCTAAAGTTTCATTAACACTAGATGTTCCATTGCGTACTTCAATGGTACTAATAGGATTAAAAGTACCACTAGGATCTATAGGAGTCCATGCCGTATTTTCATAGATAAAATTACATCCCGCAAGTACCATGGAAGGATTACCACAAGGATTAGGGATCGTACTAATGGAATTCACATAACTTCCACCTATTACATCTGCGATATCAATATCTCTACTCATCGTATTATCTCCTATTGCAAAATGCATCACTTTTGTGGGATCTATCACATGACCTAATTGTTGCGCATGGCCTAACTCATGTAACATCACAGATTCAAAATCAAACTCACCAGGTCCTAAAGTTGCAGAACTAGCACCACCATCTCTAAAATGCCAGTTAATCGCATCATTGATAACCACATCCATTTCTGCTGCAGTAGCAAAAACATCTGTACCGATGATACAACCAGAACCTCGCGTTAATACAAAAGCAAGCGTACCCGAATTTGCTGGGAAATCATTTCCATCAAATTTTAAAACATTAATAGTGTCGGCTCCTGCCGTTTCTGGGTTAGCAGTATTTGCTGGATCACTAGGTGATAAATCAGTACCTCTATTTAAATTAACACCAGTAGTGCATCTCCATTTTTCAAACAATTCATCCATCGTCGCAACTGCATCAGGTTCATTAGTAAAACCATTTGCAGCATCTGTGGTATAATTGTAGTCATAACCACCAGAGCCATTATCACTAAATAAACGCACCTGAGAAACTGAATTAGTAGTTGTAAATCCAGGCTGTGGCGGAAAAATAAAATTCACATGATTAAAACCTATGGCAAGGTCTTGTGCGCTAAAAGCTGTAGCAACAAGACTACCGTTAACTACATCTGCTAGAGCTACTCCACCATTTCCTGCACCTGATGGTATCTCTACTTGAATTTGCGTGTCACTCCATAACAATATTTGGGTATCATCTGGATTTAGGGAAAAGCCACCGCCATTATCAGCATTTTGAAAGAAAATCAATTGACTTCCTTGAGTATTTCCAAAACCTGATCCATTGATTGTGAGGACATCTTCAACACCTGCATCTAAACTTAAAGGTGTCATATTTGTTATACTGACCATCTCTGGCACGTCACCAGGCATAACATTAAAAGATGTAGGTGCTATTTCAAGATAAGATCTTCCTGTAATTTGTGTGATATCAGTATAAACCTCTGATATGGTTTCATATTTATTATGAAAGTCATACGCTTTACCATCAAGAACAGAATACGATATAAATCCATGTGCATTTCCTACTGCTTCATACATATTACTCGCATAATTCTTAAGCGTAAAAACGCCTTTAGAATTAGAATTTAAGTTTAACTCACCACTTACATGATTAAACTCTAATCCTAACACACCACCTTTAGATACAAGAGAAACCGTTTGAGGAGCGCTACCATCAGCAGATTTAAAAAGTTTAGTGACTTTAATATCGTGTCGAGTAAGAATAATATCTAGTTGATCTGATCTAAAAGGAGTACTGGAGATTAACTCACCTTCTACTACAAGATCTGATTCTTGTATACGATCATTAAGGGATTTATGAATCGTTCCACATTGAGAGAATCCATAGAAAGATATCATTGCGATAATTAAAAGCGTAATTTTTTTCATAATTCAAATTAATTTGTTCTTAAATTTACGTTGTATAATTTTGATTTGTAGACTTTTAACATCTTGTTACAATTCACTAAAGAATTGGGGTATTAGCTCAGCTGGCTAGAGCGTTTGGCTGGCAGCCAAAAGGTCATCGGTTCGACTCCGATATACTCCACAAAAAAATCCCGATGAAAAACCATTCATCGGGATTATTATTTTAAAATGATCAAATCTTATAGATCAAATCCTATGTCTACTTGTAGCTTCTTTGCAATTAACTTTGTGATTCTAGACTTGATTTCTGGAATTTTCACGCTTTCTAATACGCTATTTGCAAATGCAAACATTAATAAAGCTCGAGCTTCTTTTTTACCTATTCCACGAGATTGCATGTAAAACAAGGCTTCTTCATCTAGTTGACCTATAGTACAACCATGGGAACATCTTACATCATCTGCAAAAATTTCTAATTGTGGCTTTGCATTAATAGTTGCTTTATCACTAACTAGAATATTATTATTTTGCTGGAATGCATTGATCTTTTGTGCAATTTTATCCACCAGTACTTTACCATTAAATACACCTACCGCACGATCATCAAAAATCTGTTTGTATTCCTGATAACTCTCGCAATTAGGTTGTGAATGGTGCACGAGTGTAGAATGATCTACATGCTGTTTTCCTTCAATAATGGTAACACCATTAAGTAAAGAATTACAGTGTTCTCCATTCTGATAAAAGTTTAGATTATTACGCGTTAAACTACCTCCAAAAGAGAACGTATGTAATCGTACCTCACTAGACGTACGTTGATCTACACTAGTATGATCTAGTAAACTGGCATTTAATTTATCGTTCTGGATTTTATAGTAATCCACCATAGCGCGTTGCGCTGCAAAAATCTCTGTTACCGCGTTTGTAAGCACCTCGTTATCGCTTAAACTTTGATGGCGTTCTATGATTTGTACTTGAGAATTCTCTCCTACTACTACCAGATTACGTGGTTGTGTCATCAACGCTCTTTCATTTCCTGTAGAGAAATAAACGATCTCAATAGGTTTTTCAACAGCGATGTTTTTACCTATATGGATGTAGGCTCCTTCACGAGCAAATGCTGTGTTTAAGGAACTTAATCCGTCTTGAGAAGCTAATTTGTTATAATAGGTTTCAATAACACTATTATATTTAGGATTATTAAGCGCACTACTCATTAAACACACATCAAATTTATCATGTGTAGTTTGTGATAAGTGCGAGCTGTAAATTCCATCTACAAATATCACGCGATATGCATCAATTTCATGGATTAAAAAACGCTTTATATCAGAATACTCAATGGCTGTGTCCTTTTTAGGAAACAAGCTATAATCTTTATTAAAAACAGATTTTAATGACGTGTATTTATATGCTTCTTCTTTACGCTGTGGAACACCTAATTTCTCAAAATTACCCAAAGCCTCGTTACGCAGGCTATGTGCATAGGTTTCTGTATCTACCTCATTTTCTAAGGCGATGAAAGAAGAAAGTATTTTATCTTTAAAACTCATAATGGTCTTTTTATTACGCTTTCGCGAAAGCGAAATTATACCTACCTAGTTACTCAGACTAAGCTTCTATTTCTTCCTTAATCCAGTCGTAACCGCGCTCTTCTAATTCTAGAGCAAGCTCTTTACCACCAGTTTTAACGATGCGCCCTTTATATAATACGTGAACAAAATCAGGAACGATATAATCTAGTAAACGCTGGTAATGCGTGATTACGATGGTAGCATTATCCTTACTGCGTAATTTATTCACACCATTTGCCACGATACGTAAGGCATCGATATCCAGTCCAGAATCTGTCTCGTCGAGAATGGCAAGTTTAGGCTCTAACATAGCCATCTGGAAAATCTCGTTACGCTTTTTCTCTCCACCAGAAAAACCTTCATTTAAAGAACGTGATAAGAACTTGCGATCTATCTCTAACAATTCTGATTTCTCACGAATCATCTTTAACATATCACTGGCTTTCATTTCTTCTTTTCCTTGTGCTTTACGAGTCTCGTTAATCGCAGTTTTCATAAAGTTAGTCACGCTAACTCCAGGAATTTCTATAGGATACTGAAAAGATAAAAAAACACCTTTATGCGCTCTTTCTTCTGGATCCAGATCTGCGATGTCTTCATTATCTAGTACGATGCTACCGCCAGTCATTTCATATTCTTCACGTCCAGCGATCACATTTGCAAGGGTAGATTTACCAGAACCGTTAGGTCCCATAATAGCGTGAACCTCGCCTGGCTTTACCTGTAGGTTAATTCCTTTAAGAATCTCTTTATCTTCTACAGATGCCTGTAGGTTATTAATTTGTAACATAGCTGTTATTTAACTTCTTCTAATTTTATAGTTTGCCCACTATTTATGGTAGTGATACTAGTTGCAGGCGTGATTTCTAGTATTTCTTCTATGATAAGCATTTGATCCCATCCTTCACCTGTTTCGATTTTTAATGGATTAGGTACTAATTCACCTTTAAGAATTACGTTTACCATATCATATTGAGATTTCTTAAGCGGTAGAGCTAGCTCTTGCAACTCTTGCATTTTTTCATCAATACGTACTGCATACATGTCATTTTTTGTAGTCAGTACTGCTGCATCAACAGAGTAAATAAATTCACCTTTAAAAGTGGTTACATTATCTATAATGATGGGTTCTTTTTTTTCTACAACTGGTGTTGTTGCTTCTTGTTCTGGAGTTGTTGTTTCTTGGTTTTTACAAGAAACTGCTACCATTGCAATAAGAATGATTGAAAGTATGGTTCTCATTTTAATTACTTTTATCCTACTGATCCTTCTAAACTTATTTCTAATAACTTTTGAGCTTCTACAGCAAATTCCATAGGTAGTTTATTCAATACCTCTTTTGAGAAACCATTCACGATAAGTGCAATTGCTTTTTCTGTATCAATACCACGCTGGTTACAGTAAAAAATCTGGTCTTCACCTATTTTACTGGTAGTCGCTTCATGCTCAATCTTTGAAGTACTGTTGCTGTTCTCAATATATGGGAATGTGTGTGCACCACATTCATTACCCATTAATAAGCTATCACACTGCGAAAAGTTACGAGCATTTGACGCACGCGAGTTGATCTTCACAAGACCGCGATACGAATTCTGAGATTTTCCGGCGCTAATACCTTTTGAAATAATGGTAGACTTAGTATTCTTACCTAAGTGAATCATCTTTGTACCAGTATCTGCTTGCTGGAAATTGTTAGTCACCGCAATGGAATAAAATTCTCCTACTGAGTTGTCACCTTTAAGCACACAACTAGGATATTTCCACGTTACGGCACTTCCAGTTTCTACTTGGGTCCATGAAATTTTTGCGTTTTTCTCGCACAATCCACGTTTTGTCACAAAGTTGAAAACACCACCTTTACCTTCGGCATTTCCAGGATACCAGTTTTGAACTGTGGAATATTTAATTTCAGCATCATCTAGAGCTATTAACTCTACACAGGCAGCGTGCAACTGATTTTCATCACGGCTAGGTGCTGTACAACCTTCTAAATAAGAAACGTAACTACCTTCATCTGCAATTACTAGGGTTCTTTCAAATTGTCCTGTTCCACCTTCATTGATACGGAAGTAGGTAGACAATTCCATAGGGCATTTTACACCTTTAGGAATGTAGCAAAAAGAACCGTCAGAAAACACTGCGCTATTTAATGCTGCGTAGTAGTTATCCTTTTGAGGTATTACAGTTCCTAAGTATTTTTTCACTAGTTCCGGATGTTCCTGAATCGCCTCAGAAATAGGACAGAAAATAATTCCTTTCTCACCTAAGGTTTTCTTGAAAGTCGTAGCAACAGAAACTGAATCTACTACAATATCCATGGCCACACCAGCAAGTTTCTTTTGCTCATCTAGAGAAATTCCTAGTTTCTTAAAAGTCTCTAGTAATTCTGGATCAACTTCATCTAGACTGTCGTATTTAGGTTTTGAATTAGGTGCGCTGTAATAAGAAATAGCCTGTAAATCGGGCTTTTCATAAGTTACGTTTGCCCATTCTGGCTCTTCCATTTCTATAAAGGTGCGATATGCCTGTAATCTCCAGTCCAGCATCCATTGTGGCTCATTTTTCTTTGCAGAAATAATGCGTATCACGTCTTCACTCAACCCTATAGGAATGGTATCTGATTCAATATCTGTATAGAATCCATACTCGTACTCCTTATTTTGGAGTTCTTTCTCTAATTCTTCCTCTGTATATTTTGACATACAATATGGTTTATAAAGTTCAAGGTTTAATACTCAAGGTTTTTTCTTAATCCATTAAACTTCTACTTCTTATTTAAATTTTTTTCCTTTTAAATCACTTTGTTTTAAGTAATTCATAAATGCTTTAGTTCTTTTACTTAAAGTGATACACTTATTAGTTTATGGCTTTAAATAACAAACCTTAAACCTGCATTTACAGTGAGAAACTCTCACCACATCCACATGTGCGTTGTGCATTAGGATTATTAAAAACAAATCCTTTACCATTAAGACCACCACTAAATTCCAGCGTTGTTCCTACTAGGTATAATAAACTCTTTTTATCTACAGCGATTTTAACATCATTTGCCTCAAAGACTTTATCAGTCTCTACGGTTTTATCGTCAAATTTCAATTCATAAGAAAGACCGCTGCATCCACCACTTTTCACACCTACGCGCACGTAATCTTTTTCAATCGCAAATCCTTCCTCACTCATTAAAATGGCAAGTTTACTTTTTGCTGTTTCTGAAACACTTATCATTTTTAAAACTCTTATTTATAATGTTTACAAATATACGATAGGACTTAAACAGGAATGTAAAATCCTATTGCTAAAACGCATCAAACCATCGCAAAACCCTATAGTTTAACAGATAATTATAAGTTGAGCTAAGATCTTCAACATTTTAAGGAATCATATCTAGTAAATCCGTGTAATTTTGCAACATGATTGAAGATAAAAATCCACAGCGCACACCAGTAGAACAATTAGGCGAGTTTGGCCTAATAGACTTTTTAACCTCACAAGTAGCGTTACAACATGAGTCTAGTATTCTAGGAATAGGTGATGATGCAGCAATAATCCATAGTAAAGATCATACCGTAATCACTACAGACATGCTGGTAGAAGGTGTGCATTTTGATTTAAGTTATGTCCCATTAAAGCATTTAGGCTACAAAGCGGTCATGGTAAATTTATCTGATGTTTATGCGATGAATGCCATAGCTAGTCAGATAACAGTGAGTATTGCTATTTCTAGTCGTTTTCCTGTTGAAGCAGTTAAAGAGTTATATGATGGGATTCACCTTGCTTGTAAAACTTATAGTGTGGATTTAATAGGTGGCGACACAACTTCTTCTACTAGTGGTTTAATCATAAGTGTTACTGCAATAGGTCATCAAAAGGAAGAAAAGATTATTAAACGTGATGGCGCTAGTGATGGCGATTTACTAGTCGTTTCTGGTGATATAGGCGCTGCCTATATGGGTTTACAAATCCTAGAACGAGAAAAAGCGGTTTATCAAGCAAATCCTAATAATCAACCGGACATAGAATCATATAGTTACCTGTTAGAAAGACAGCTAAAACCAGAAGCTCGTAAGGATATTCCAGAATTACTAGAACAATTAGAGGTGACACCTACTAGTATGATTGATATCTCTGATGGTTTAAGTTCTGAGGTGATTCACTTATGTAAAAACTCTAACGTAGGAATGAAAATTTATGAGGATAAATTACCTCTTGATCCTACCGTAATCACATCTTGTGAAGAGTTTAATCTTGATAGCACTACAATTGCACTTAGCGGTGGCGAGGACTATGAATTATTGTTTACCGTAAAGCAAGAAGATTTTCCAAAGATTAAAGCAAATCCTAGCTTAAGTATCATAGGACACGCAGTTCCAGAAAATGAAGGTATTCACCTAATCACAAGAGCTGGCGAGCAAATTCCTATCAAAGCTATGGGATGGAATAGTTTTAAGGAATAGGTGAGCTACTAATTAATCTCCCTAAGTTTATGATGGATACGACAAGATAAATCCGTAGCAACATAAAAACTTTCATGGGTTAAATGAACAGATTCTTGTTCACATTTAGAACAACAATGTTGTTTTACAATCGATTGTAATCGACCACTTAAAGACAAGCTCTTTTCACTAAAACCTTCTACTTGATTTATTGAATTTTCTATTAATATATTTTTCATGGTAGCACAATTTTAACAAAGCTTATTGTTTAGACCTAAAATGGTAAACTAAAGATTTTCAAGTCTTTAATAGATGTTTTTAAACGTTATAATAATCACCTAAACGATATAATAGTTGATTAGACTTCTTAAAATGAACAACCACATCATTATAGATCAATGAGGAATCGACTAATTGTCGCGGTTTTATCTGCTGTATAAAATATTATTTATGTTCAGCAAATCAGTGAATAACAAATTGAACTGCTACAGTTAAGAGTATAAAGTATTACTATCGCGCATAGATTTTTTAATGGCTAAATCAGTGAGCGCACTATTAATTCTGGCATAGGTATCTGTTAATGGTACAAGATTACCATAGATAGTTTTGGTCATTTGTTTGCCACATTTAGAACAGCAATATTCTTTTACCTTACTATTCACAGTATGACTTACCTGTAAATCATGTCCTGTAAAGTTACAAACGACTGTAGCCTTAAATTTTGAGTAGCTATTTTTCATAATTCATTAATATTAATAAAAACTCTTTTCCTAATAGGAAAGATAAAAATGAAAAATAATTGAATCGATTAAAACTTAATTTATTCGATGAAATGCATGTTTTGAATTACTTTTAACGGGTGCGTGATTAATAACATGTGTCCAGCTTCAACATTAATGCCAGTTGCTTTTAATTTAAAAATCTCTTTTTCAATGATTTGAGGATCAATAACTGTGTCTAGGCTTCCGTAGATATAAGTAATAGGAAGATTTAATTCTCTAACATCATCTAGTGTTGATCGTCTATCGCGCATAGCTCGCAACGCAGCTAGCACTGATGCAAGTGAAATTATTTTAGCCTGTTGCTTCATTACAGCGATTTGTGAGTTATAAAGCTCGTGTTCCTTTTTAGCAAATAAATTAGAAATCGCCATGGAAACATAGGTTTCTTGAAAACGATCTATTAATTGAATAGCACGATTACGCAATTGCTTTTTTGCCACTGTATCTGCTCCTGCAATGCTATTGATCAAGGTAAGACTGTGAAGTTGATGTGGATACGCTTTCGCGAAAGCGCAACCTACATAACCACCCATACTATGACTTACAAAATGGACTTTGTCAACCTCAATACTAGTAAGTAATTGATGAATTTCATGAGCCAAATCATCGATGGAATAATGATCACAACTAGGACTATCACCATGACCAGGCAGCTCTAATTGTAACACATCATATCCATGAAAATAAGGCAACATCACATCCCATTGATTCCTACTTCCTAAAAAGCCGTGAAGCAATAAAACTACAGGCTTACCTGAGTTTTCAAATGTATAATGCATACGTTTCATTTGCGCAAGATACAATAGGCAGTACCTATCCTGATGATCTAAAATAGTTTTGTGAATAAAACGTGGATATCAAAAAACAACTAAGCTATTTACATAATATACCTATTGGTATCTTTGAATTATGATGCGCAATCCCACACATACTAAAGCTGTTATTATTAAAGAAAGTGCTAATCTTTTTAATACAAAAGGTTACAAAGCCACGTCTTTAAGTGATATCACCACAGCGACCGGTTTTACTAAAGGTGCTATTTATAAGCATTTTAAAAACAAAGAAGATCTAGAACAACAAGCATTACGTTACTTAAATAAACAGATGTTTGAAGTCTTAAATCATGACGTGAAAAAGGCCTCTAACTTTATGGAGCGTATGACTGCGGTATATTCATTCTTTGAAAACTATTTAGAAACCGCAGCTTATGAAGGTGGTTGTCCTTTAATGAATAGTGCTTGTGAAAGTGATGATACAGATGCCGCACTAAGGCAACAATCATTTGGGATGCTGGTGAATTTTAAAGCGTTAATAAAAAAAATTCTGAATAAAGCGGTTAAAGAAAAGGAATTAAAAAAACCTAAGGATATCGATGCCGCAGTTTACCAGATCATCGCAACGCTAGAAGGCGCAATTATGATTAGTAAATTAGAGCGTAATTCAAATGCACTAGATGCTGCTGTGACGTTTCTTAGAAAGATGTACCATTAAAAAAGCCACTCAAAAAAATCAAGTGGCTCTTAAAATAATTTGTAAAGAATTATTGTTGTAGCATTTGTTTTGCTTCCTCGATGGTTTTAAGTGTTCGCACTTTAAGCTCCTCGATTTCTTCAAACTCTTCCTGCATCAGTTGTAGCTTCTCCGTTGCTTCCTTTTCATCATCTGGTAGCTCATATCCATAAGGGAATTTATCAGAGTAGTCACGCATCCAGACCATCATGTCTTCGTTTGCTTTTTCTAACTGTCCTTTTGTTTTCATCACCGTATCCACGTTTGTTGAATCCTTAATAGCGGTTAATCGACTACTTAATTGCATCAACTCATCCATTTTAGGCATGATGACATCATGAGAATCCATAGCCTGTTGTTTAAGATTATTGAACTCTTCTTTTCTATTAGCAACTTGCTCGTTACAAGAAAACAGTAGTAGTACCGAGGCAATTATTAGGATTAATTTTTTCATGATTTGATATTTTTTAATTCGGTTTACAAATATAGTCGTGCTTGTAGATTACATCCCTAAAGATGTAAGAGTTTATGATTTTGTTCTACCTATATTTAGATTTTAAAAAAATAGTTTTTGTTCCCTATCGCATTTCATCCCATTTATAAACATCCATTACCAGACGGACATCGATTCCCGATGATAAAGTATGAACTGCTGCCACAACAGTTACTTTTAGACGGTACCGCTAGTCCATCTGACTTTTTTGAACCTAGTAAATTATGTGATGATGTGGATGTATTACGCGTGCATACTGATCAGTATCTTAAGGATTTAAAGACACTATCCCTAGAACGTCGTGCTGCAAGAAAACTAGGATTCCCAATTAGTGATCAACTGGTAGAACGTGAATTAAGAATTGCTCAGGGAACGATTGAAGGCTGTGTAAAAGCTCTAGATCATGGTATTGCCATGAACATAGCTGGTGGAACTCATCATGCCTATACAGATCATGGCGAAGCGTTTTGTCTATTAAATGATCAAGCGATCGCTGCGCGATACTTACAACATCATAGACTAGCAGAAAAAATCCTTATCGTAGATCTGGATGTACACCAAGGCAACGGAACGGCATCAATTTTTCAAAACGATGATAGCGTTTTCACCTTTTCCATGCATGGAGCTAGTAACTATCCGTTTAAAAAAGAACAATCTGATCTAGATATCGCGATGCCTGATGGCACTACAGATCAGGAATACTTACAGGAATTAGATCATGTGCTTCCAGATCTAATTGCGCAAGAACAACCTGATTTTATCTTTTATCTAGCTGGTGTGGATGTAGTCGCAACAGATAAATTAGGTAAACTAGGGCTAACCCAAGAAGGTTGTAAAAAACGTGATGCGCATGCTTTATCCGCTTTCGCGAAAGCAAAATCAAAACAACATCACCGCATACCTGTGCAAGTAAGCATGGGCGGTGGTTATTCTCCAGAAATCAAATTGATCATTGAAGCACATGCAAATACCTATCGCGTAGCACGAGATATCTTCTTTTAAAATTATCTAATCCAGTTGCGATGATTTGCACTACGTGTAAACATCCATAGTAATACTGCCAGAACCGGAACGACAACTAAAAACACTTTATCTGAAGTGTTAAAAATATCAAGCGCGCCAGCATAGACGTCATAGCCTTTACAAATAAACACGGTAATCATTGAGATAAGAGAGAAAACTACTGCTTTACTCTTTTTAAATAGCAACAACACGCAGGCGATAACACCAGTAAAAACGGCAATTCCAAAAATCCATTGATACCAGTCTGGATATGCATAGAAGAAATCCAATTGTTCTTGGGAATAACCTTCTGTCATGGCTTCAGAATCTGCAAATTGAGCAGACCATGCTCCTAATCCCATCAAATTCCACAAAAGAAAAATAATAGAAAGGATCCAAAACCATTTTTGAGGCTTAGTAGAATAATTCATTGTAATTTGTGTTTAGGTTAGTTCCCTAAAAATAATAAAAATATAAAACACTAATTGTACGAGTTTTATTACGGTATTCTTAGTAAATCAATTCATAATCAAACAACTATCAAATTCTAAATCGTTTTCTTAAATTAAATTCGCAAAATCCATTAAATTGTGCCACGCTTAAAACACGTATACTATGAAAAAGTCCATGAAGCCAGAAAGTTTAATGATGTCCTATGGTTACAAGCCTGAACTATCAGAAGGCGCCATTAAATGCCCTATATTTTTAACCTCAACTTTTGTCTTTAAAAGTGCCGAAGAAGGTAAAGCATACTTTGAACTGGCTTATGGAAAGCGCGAGAAACTTCCTGGAGAAGAAATGGGACTGATTTATAGTCGTATCAACAATCCAGATCTTGAAATTCTAGAAAATAGATTGCGATTATGGGACGGCGCAGATGACTGTGCGGTTTTTGAAAGTGGTATGAGTGCCATTTCAACAGTGCTTTTAGAATTTTTAAAGCCAGGCGATTTATTATTATACAGTTCACCTACCTATGGTGGTACAGATCATTTTATCAATCACTTTTTACCTAAAATAGGTGTTCATACCGTAGGCTTTACCTCTGAAATGGATGCACAAGAAATAACAGATGCCATTAAAGCAACCGGTCATGCAGATCGATTACAGCATGTACATTTAGAAACACCTGCAAATCCTACTAATTCACTTATCGATATTGAAATGGTACGTAGTGTGGTAGATCAATTTTCAAGAGCAGATGAACCAGTAACCGTTGCTGTAGATAATACCTATATGGGACCATTATGGCAGCATCCTTTAAAACACGGTGCAGATTTAGTAATGTACAGCGCGACAAAATACATAGGCGGACACAGTGATCTAATCGCTGGTGCGGTTTTAGGGAATGCAGATTTAATGCTACGTGTTAAAACACTACGTACATTCTTAGGAAATATGGCATCACCACATACAGGATGGATGCTATTACGTAGTCTAGAAACACTTAAAATTAGAATGGAAGCTATGCAAGCAAATGCTCAAAAAGTAGCAGCCTTTTTAAACGATCATCCTAAAGTAGCATCTATTAAATATCTAGGTCTTATTGAAGAAGGAACTCGTAATTACGATATTTATAAAAGACAATGTGCTGGTCCAGGTGCCATGGTAAGCTTTTTAATTAAAGGTGGCGAGCCAGAGGCTTTTAAATTTTTAAACTCATTGCAACTCGTAAAACTTGCGGTAAGCCTAGGTGGAACAGAAAGCCTTGCAGAACATCCTAAAAGCATGACACATGCTGGTGTAGATGATGAACATTTAGAACATATAGGCGTTACAGATGCTTTAGTACGGTTATCTATAGGCGTAGAACATCACGAAGATTTAATTTGGGATATTTCACAAGCATTAGATGCAGTTACTATTCCAGAAAATGCCATGGCATAGTTACCTTTGTGGCATCTTATTTGTCTAGCGTACTAAGACGCTATACAATTGCGTTATGGAACTATGAAATTGAATACTCTTTTTAGCTTTTTATTGATCGTAACTGGTTTATGGGCAACGGCTCAAGATCCATGTGAGCAACAATTGACTCAAAAAATGGACTTCATGCTGGACGGATCGCTCACTAATCAAAAAATATTAGTGGATGAAATCAGTAAACTGCGAGACTGTGGTTTAGACGATTTTGATGTGAACTTTTTTGGGAATATGGATGTGTTTTCTGCAATGGCATCGCGTATGATTAAAAGCAAGAACGTAGAGCAAATGACTTTTAAAGATTTATTCACAGAAATAGAGAAATTCAAAAAAGCCGATGTCTACAAAGAAATACGTCAACTAACATTGGCAAGTGAAGCATTAGGAGAACGCGTAGGTAAATTGCAAAGCTGGGCTCAGGACAAGATGCTTTTTGAAGACTTAGGTGCGTCTCGCGACATTATTGAAAAAGTGGCTAATTACCTTATGGATCATCCTGAAAATACCAAAACTTATAAGGAGATTCTGGAAGAGATTAAGGGATAATTTTTAACTTCATCACTAGGTTAAGGCCTTTTACTCCTAATCAACAGATTACTTCACTGCGCAAGCTTCGTTCGCAATATGCGGTTGTTTGGAGACTTTGTTTCTCGTTATGATTTTAATAGACAACTGGATATAAACAAACTTCATCTAGTTTAATAAAGCATCGTACGTCGACTTAAAACGGTAAACTAATCCACGTTAACTAATTCACTAACAACTGTTAACTGCAATCGTAAACTAACCATCAACTTCCCATCAAATACTTCTTAGGCGTGGTGCCATATTTCTTTTTAAAGGCACTAATAAAATGACTGGCCGTGCTGTAGCCTACTAGAGATCCTACTTCATTAACATTGTGCTGGCCACTATCTAGTAATTGACGTGCGTATTCCATTTTATGATCTAGTAAAAATCCGTAAACGGTATCGCCATACACTTCTTTAAAACCTTCCTTTAACTTTTTAAGTGATAATCCTATTTCTAGTGCGAGATCATTTAATGATGGTGGATCTATCATGCGGTTAATGATAATCTCTTTTGCCTCTTTAATCTTGCGCATATTTTGCTCGTCTACTAGAAATGGGCAGGCTTCCACATCTGCATCTTCTGGTTGATGAAAATATAGAGACATGAGCTCGTAAGCCTTGCCTTTAAAGTACAAACGTTTAATCGCATCGTTTAAATTGTAATTCATTAACTGGTGCAACGCTACCGCCATGGATGGAGAAATGCTTCCATCTACATAGTATTTTTTATCCTTATTCTCATCACTTAAAAAACTCACATGTGTTGCATCAGGTGAGAATAGTGAATGGAATTTTTTAATCGATACCAGTACCGCAATAAACCAGGTATTTGCTTGTATTTCTAGATTAAGCGGTAAATCTTTTGAAGGGTTATACAGCAAGTAACTACTTTGCTCACTGAGATTTAATCGATACGAACCTTCATTAAAAGCAAGCCCAGTTGTTCCTTTTAAACAAAAATGAAATTGAATAAAACTACGATCCACATGGTGTTCAAAATGCGCTACTTCATCCGTATCGTTCTTTAATCTAACTACTTGAAATCCTTTTTCGATTAAGGTTACTTCTGCAGCACCTATAGCGATATTTTCCATATACGATTACTATTTATAATCACTCTAAATAATAGTGTTACGCTTTCGCGAAAGCGTAATAAACACCTTTGTAGAGGCTATTTTAACATTGTTTACACAAAAATAACTCAATTCGTTTAAAAACGAACTTCTAGCGACATTTTAACGATTGAGTCGTGCTTAAATTTGTGATCAAGCAAGGTATGAGTATTTATATGGCGGCAGCGCAACCTAGACATTTTTCATTTTACAGTATCGGTATCAGTTATCAAAAAGCTGATGCAGCGATGCGTGGTCGTTTTTCTTTAAGTGAAGACGCCATCCTAAATGTACTTGAAGAAGCTAAAACAGATGGTATTCCATCACTCGCTGTAATTAGTACCTGCAACCGTACAGAGTTTTACGGCTTTGCCCAGCATCCTTTCCAGTTGATCAAATTACTGTGCGAGCATTCTCATGGAACCGTAGAAGAGTTTCAAGACATTTCTTATGTCTATAAAAATGAAGCTGCCTGTAAACACCTTTTTAAGGTAGGTACTGGACTGGACAGTCAGATTTTAGGTGATTTTGAAATTATAGGACAGCTTAAACTCGCTTTTAAACGTTCTAAAAATCTGGATATGATCAATCCTTATATGGAGCGATTAATGAATAATGTAATTCAGGCTAGTAAGCGTATCAAGACAGAAACCAACTTAAGTAGCGGTGCAACGTCTGTAAGTTTTGCCAGTGCGCAGTATATTCTAGATAACTTTCCAGCTGGTGGACCAGAGAAAAACATCCTGCTTTTTGGTACTGGTAAAATAGGTCGCAATACCTGTGAAAATCTGGTAAAACACACTACAAATAAGTCGATTACTCTTATCAATCGTACTAAGGATAAGGCAGAACGTATTGCAGGAAAATTTGACCTAGTAGTAAAAGACTATGCACAATTAGAAGAGCAAATATGTCAATCTGATATTCTTATCGTTGCTACAGGAGCTCAACGTCCTACGGTTTCAAAAGATATAATCTGCACCACGCAACCGCTTTTAATTCTAGATCTTTCTATTCCTAAAAACGTAGATGATAACGTTAAGGATTTACCTAATGTGACTTTAATTCACCTGGATGAATTATCACAGATTACCCATAAAAATATATCTAGTAGAGAAAACCATATTCCACAGGCAGAACAAATCATTACAGAAATCTATGCCGACTTTAAACAGTGGATGGATTCTCGCAGATTTGCACCTACCATGCAAGCGTTAAAGACAAAACTAGCAACCTTAAAGGACGCAGAGATTAAAAGCAATCGCACAAAGTTTGATGATTTTAATCAGGAGCAAGCAGATGTCATCGCAGATCGTATTATCCAGAAAATTGCTGGGCATTTTGCAAATCACCTGCGCAATGAAGATGAAAGTACAGATGAAGCCATCACCATGCTTAACAAAGTCTTCAAGCTAGAAGAGCATAATTACTAAACATGGCTTTAGATCGTCCCATACGTATAGGTACTAGAGACTCGCAACTTGCTCTATGGCAAGCAACAACGGTGCAATCTAAATTAGAAGCCTTAGGTTATCAAACGGAACTAGTTCCTGTAAAATCACAAGGTGACCTCAACCTAAATGAACCGTTGTATGAAATGGGAATTACAGGGATTTTTACAAAAACACTGGATGTTGCCCTAGTAAAAGGAACTATAGATATAGCCGTGCATAGCTCAAAAGATGTTCCTACTCAAATGCCCAAAGGCATGATACAAGCCGCTATTCTAGAGCGAGCTTCTCATAAGGACATTCTAGTTTATAAAAGCGATTTTAATCCTGATGAGGCGATGACCGTTGCTACTGGTAGTTTACGCCGTAAATCACAATGGCTTAATATGTATGCTCATCACGAGATTGTGGATATACGCGGTAATGTGAATACGAGACTAGCAAAATTGCAGTCTCATAAGAACTGGAACGCCGCTATTTTTGCTAGAGCTGGTCTGGAACGCATCGGTATTTTAGCACAATTGAAAACCGGTTATGGTTTTGAATATTCTGATCTGGATAGTTTTATTCCAGCACCAGCACAAGGCGCAATGATGATCGCCGCGATGGAAAAAGAAACTGCTGTAGTAGATGCCGTAAGACAGCTGAATCATGAACCTACCCAGTGGTGCGTGGATATAGAACGACAATTCCTGCGTGCACTAGAAGGTGGCTGTACAGCTCCTATAGGTGCGTTAGCTCAGCTTCATGGTGATGAGATTCATTTCACAGGTTGCTTGTTAAGCATCGATGGTAAGGAACGTATTGAGGTTACAAGTACGGTTGCCGTAGATCGTATTAAGGATGATGTTGATTTCGCTTTCGCGAAAGCGCAATCACAATACATTCTAGATCACAACGGGCATGAGTTAATGAAAGAGATCAAAAGCCAACTCAACTAGTCCACAAAAACGCCGTTTTCTGGTTTTTCAAACATCGTAATATCTAGAAACGCGCGGTCAACAGCCACTTTTGAGAAGACTCTAGGCTCACCACGAGCTTCTACAGGTTGATTATTTTCAACGGTGTACCAGGTCAATTCCTCTGGTAACAGCAGTCCATTTACTTCCTGCCATTTATTGTATTTAATGTACTTAAAAACGGGTGATTTTTCATTCTTACCATAAGTAACCGTATAGGCCAGCCATTCCATTTTGTGCGTGTCTGGATGGTAATATAAAATGTATTCATCATCTGGTGAGTCGCCTACATTTGGCTCATAACCTACCTTAATCGCTGGATAGGTCGTGCCATCCATTTCTAATGCTGGTGCATCGCTGTAAACGATTCCATCGTCTGCCAGCAGGAACGGCATTGCATAGAAATAGAACATCAAATTATGATAAAAACGCGCACGTTGCGGTGGGAAATAAGCACTGTCTTGGGCAATCCACACCTTACCATCAATGGATCCTATGGATGTTTTTTCTTGTTCTACGATTATATTACGAGACTTTAAATCTGTAGTGTGAGATTCTTCTCCCATGGCATAGGTCATACTGCGCATCTCGCTCCATGCTTGTAATCCACCATGTGCGGTAAGTACTTTTTGTAATGATTCAGGATAGACAGATGTATCTACTTGCTCATAAGTAGGCGGTGGTGGCGGTGCGATTTTCTCATTGTTATCCTGTTGTTTACAAGATACTAAAGCTACTAATGCGATGGCGTATAGATAAAATTTCATGGTGCAAATTTGGACAAATGTAAGCAGATCAGGATGAACTACTGGTGGACGCTTTACCTTAAAAAAGGTAGATAATTCCCAGATTACTGGATCACCTGCGATTCTAACATGTATTGTACAATGGCTTCTTTCATGAGGAGCGATTGCTCACCAGCTTTTAATGGTGGTAATTGTTCTTTTACAATATAATGTGGCCATTTATCCTCGTCAAAATGAGAGAATTCATAATATCCATACGGTTCTAGCACGCGACAAATTGCGATATGCATGAGTTGGAGTTTTTCGTCCTTTTTAAAACTACGGTGCAACTGGCCTAATTCCTGCACACCTATAATGAACAAAATGGCATCCAGATCCATTGCCTCGCCATCGCTGAATTTCCCTTTGAAAAACTCTAGCACTTCATTCCAGCGTCGTTTTAATTCCTCATCTCTAGTCATAATGCAAAGGTAGGATTTAGCTATTAAATGCTGGTAGTAAAAATCAGGCTGTTTGAGCAAATAATAATTATAAAAACCAGAAATCAAACATGCCAAGACGAAAACTTGGCATGTTGATTCTTATAAAATTTAGAATTGAAATACAGATGTTGCTATTGATATCAAACCTCACAGGTTTGGCAATTTTCACTAGTTAATTCCTAAAAGATATTGATTTCATTATCTGAATTTCTTAAAAACGAAACCTGTGAGGTTTTGATTAACATCATCATAAAGCTACAAACCACATCGCTGATTATAATAAGAATTAAAAAAAGCATGTCATAAATCATAACATTATATATCTTTCGTCAGATAAAACGCCTCTTTTTTAAACTATAAACAATGAAGCTAACCTTTAAATTAACCTTGTTATTTTTAATTTTAGGATATCTATCCTTTGGTCAAAACTGGATCAATACTGAAGTAACAGAATTTGCGTCGATTGATTTTCCTGATCAAGCAGAAATTACCGAAACTGGTCAAGAGACTGTTTACTTTTCTCAGGATGATTATGCCTATTATGTCGTTAGCGTTAGAACGTTAACAGATCAACAAAGTCGTAATTTTAGTGATAATGATATTCCAGAGATATATAGAGGTGCAACAAATGGCATGGTAAATGCCGCTGGCGGAGCGTTAATTTCAAAGAAGGATATCACAATCGATGGCTATCCAGCTTTAGAAATTGAGTATAGTGCGTCCTCAAATTCAAATCTACCTGTTCAAAGATTTGCTAGAATTGTCTTTATAGAGAAGAGCTTAATCACGAGTAGTTTCTGGTTAATTGAAGAAGATAATGCAGAAAGTATAACCAGAAAGACATCATTTTTTAACTCCTTATCCTTTCAAAAAAGCACTACTAATATTAATGAGGAATTTGAAGACCCTAACGTTGAAACTACTACATCTTCCTATAACTATGGATACTTAATAGGGCAAATTGTCGCCGCACTAGCATTACTCATTATTCTAATTGTGATTCTGTACTTCATTTTTAAAAAAAGAAACACTAAAAAAAAGACTCAAAAAGAACCAGTTGCACCATCAAAACCAACTTTTAAAATTTGTAACAACTGTGATTTCAACAATAGATCTGATACAAAATACTGCAGCAGATGTGGTTATGAATTAAAATAATAGTATGTGATTAATTATTAATGATAAGACAAAGAAAACTCAATGTCATTCCGAATGCAATGAGGAATCCACAACATTTGTGAAAGAGATTCTTCGGCAAGCTCAGAATGACAAAACCTCAATTGTCATTCCGAATACCATGAGGAATCTCAACTATTGAGAAAGAGATTCTTCGCTAGGCTCAGAATGACAAAAACTCAATTGTCATTCCGAATACCATGAGGAATCTCAACTATCGAAGAATGAGATTCTTCGGCAAGCTCAGAATGACAAAACCTCAATTGTCATTCCGAATACCATGAGGAATCTCAACTATTGAGAAAGAGATTCTTCGCTAGGCTCAGAATGACAAGGAAAGCTCAATGTCATTTCGAACTTGTAAGGAATCCTATTACTGATTATTATATTCTTGTGGCATCTATAAACATCCAGTCAGGATTAATTTTACTGATTAAAGCTTCTTTTTTAATCCTACTCCATCCCTTTATTTGTTTTTCTCTTTTGATGCTTGTGTGAACATCTCTGTAATTTTCATGGTAGATGAGATAATAGCATCTATATCTAGTAGTAAAAGATCTAGATAAAGCGTCTGGGTTTTGATGTTGATATAC
The DNA here is from genome assembly GCA_020630715.1 of Nonlabens sp. GTDB lineage: Bacteria > Bacteroidota > Bacteroidia > Flavobacteriales > Flavobacteriaceae > Nonlabens. Next base: position 19,149 of record JAHDIQ010000012.1, on the reverse strand, counting down.
TCGTGTTTTTAGATCATTAGTCATTCCTGTATATAACACCGTCTTTGTTTTGTTGGTCAGAATGTAAACATAGTAGTTGTGATCTGCATTGACTTTCATAATGATGATGCTTTGAATTAAACAACAATGTCATTCCGAACTTGTGAGGAATCTCAACTATTGAGAAAGAGATTCTTCGGCAGGCTCAGAATGACAAGGAAAACTCAATGTTATTCCGAACTTGTGAAGAATCTACAACATTTGTGAAAGAGATTCTTCGGCAAGCTCAGAATGACAAAGGTGTTGCGTTAGTATAAATTAATTCTTAGACCCTAACAATAACAATTCGTTACAAACGACCTCTGTGGTGTAGCGTTTATTGCCGTCCTTATCTTCCCATGCTCTAGTCGTCAGTTTTCCCTCTACACCTACTTGTTTTCCCTTTTCTACAAATCGCTCTACGATGTCTGCCGTTTTTCCCCAGCATACGATGTTGTGCCATTGGGTATCTGTCACTTTCTCGCCTTGCTTATTTGTATACGATTCTGACGTTGCCATAGAGAATGTGGCGAGTTTGCTTCCATTATCTAGGTTTTTAATTTCTGGCGCTTGTCCTAGATTACCGATTAATTGTACTTTGTTTCTTAACGTGCTCATAATAATTGATTTTACGTGGTTAAAATTTGTTTTAAAGAATTAGGTCTCGACTGTCGCTCGACCTGACATCATTGTTTATTGATGACGGTGCAAATATGATACAGCATCAAAACTGCAAACGTATTTTAACCGTTTGCTTACGTTTATTTACGTTTGTAATTATTTATATCTATTATAATAGCAGTATTGATTGGTGTTTCACTAGAATGATATGATTTGATCTTTCTACTAATGAAGTTATAACTATTATTAAGTATTTTTAGCTGGTATAAAAAGTGCGTTTATACGCTAGTTGTAAACAATTACCAAAATGAAACAAAATCTGATTATCACCATAAGATATCAGGATGAACGACCTGACAATCAAATTCTTAAAATTGTGCAATTATTTGATAAATCAAAAGAAGTTAACTTAAGTAGTGATGACTATACAACAGAATTAACAGAACCAAATGGAGTTAAATCATTTGCAATTAATTTCTCATATAAGGAGAAGGATTTTAAGACTGCTGTATATGAAATACTAAGAAAAGCGAATCGAATAGGAGAATATTGGACAATCCAAGGACCAGTAAAAGCAAAAACGCTTTTTTTTATAATGAATTTAGAGAATGACGGCAAAAATGATTTACCCAAAGGAATAATTGGATATCGGATTATTCTAAATTCTGAACCAAATTATAATTGATAAAATAAAAACTGTTTACAACACGGTATAAAAAACATAGGGCGTTTGTGCTAAACCGAAAAGTCTGTGAATATTAATGAAGTCCGCTAAATATAAAATTTGGCGTTTATAGTAGAAAAGATAAAAGCAAAATATTTATATTTAGCTGGGTAATAAACCGAAACGGAAGTGCTTATCACCTGCCCTACGTTTCTTATACGAGACGTTAGCACCAATTTGAGAAAAATGAAGTCATTACTTACATACTTATTGATATTAACTACGTATAGTTCCTTTTGTCAAGAATCTAAATTGAACAAAAACTTAGAAGATTATTTTAAAGACTACACTACTGCAATTATTAGTAATAACTTAGAATGTGAATTGGAATTAATGTATCCAGCATTATTTAAAAATCACTCAAGAGAAGAAATTAATATAGAATATAGCAAAACTCAATCAAAGAAAGACACAAGTCAAGTTTCTAAAAAAAACCAATTAATAGTTATAAAGAACATAACAGAACCAACTCTTAAAAAAAACAATGAATATCGAATTATAGATTATATAATAATCAGAGAAGTTGAATTTAAAAATGATTTTTATCAAAACTCTAAAAAAGAAGATTCAATTAGTAAGATTAATGAGCAAAGATTCGATTGCAATGTTTCTTCGAGAAGAGATAAATCAGTACAATCATTAACATTTGATGAAAACAAAAGAACGGGTTTATATGCTCATCATGAAAGAATTTTAGCTATTCGTGAATCGGAATCAGAAAAATGGTGGTTTATTTCAAAAAAGTGGTGCAACTTCAATCCTTTACCAAAATCTAATAAGAATACTAGTTGGTCTTTTCCACTTATCTCTCAAGTAATTAACATTTCTAATATAAAAGAAGATATTCCAAATGAAATTATCAAAACAATGAGAGAAAAAACTGGGTACAACAAAGAACTGAGGTAAAAAACAACAATTTCTTTCATTAATTTGAGACACTATTATTCTAGGCTCATAGATTCATTTGTTTGATTCTGGAGCCTTTTTTGTTTCTATTTCACACTATTTATTTTGGCAGTACAGAAACCTAAATTTCATCATACGGCCTACCTGATTATGCTATAGCAAAACATTGTTTCAAAAGCTTGTTTGCTACAGCTATTAAGGCTAGTTTTTTACTTGCTATTCCGACTTAAATTTTTTCCACTTAGATTTACGGTAATCAATCTATAAGCAAAATTACTCATGGGATCGTACAGCATACTAGAACTAAATAATATCCTACAAGGAGAATTAATAGGAGCAACAACACATCGTATCGACGGCCCAGAAGCTTTAGAAAAAGCAAACAAGCACCAAATCACATTTATAGGCAGCTCTAAATACGCAAAACTATGGAATGATTCAAATGCAAGTGCAGCGCTTATTGCAAATAATGTTACAATAGATCCAGGCGATAACCGTGTATTCATTAAGGTACCTAATGTAGATCTAGCAATGGCAAAAATTCTAGAACTGTTCAATCCGCCAGCGCCAGTTATGGAATCAGACATCCATCCTACCGCGGTGATTCATGAAACCGCTGTGATAGGCGATGGTTGTAAAATAGGTGCTCATTGTTATGTAGGTAAAGACGTAGAATTAGGAACTGGCGTAGTATTATATCCTAATGTTTGTGTTTTTGATGAAACCATCATAGGCGATCACACTACGGTATGGTCAGGAACTGTGATACGTGAGCGTTGCATTATAGGTAGCCATTGTATCTTTCATACTAATGTAAGTATAGGCGCAGATGGATTCGGGTACAGACCTAGTGATGACGGTAGAGGACTTGTTAAAATTCCGCATATAGGAAATGTCATCATAGGGCATTATGTAGAAATAGGAGCTAACTCTTGTGTAGATCGAGCAAAATTTAGTGCAACCATTGTAGGCGATGGCTGTAAGATTGATAACCTAGTTCAAATCGCTCATAACAGCGTTATGGGACGTTCCTGTATTATGGCTGGACATAGTGGATTAGCAGGATCTGTAACCTTAGGTGATGGCGTCATTATAGGTGGAAGTGCTTCTATTAAAGATCACACAACCATACATTCTGGAGCTACTGTAGGCGCAGGATCTGGTGTAATGAATGACGTACCAGCTGGAAAAACCGTATTAGGATATCCTGCACAAGATGCCAGAGATATGCTCAAACAATGGGTTACTGTAAAACGACTTGTAAAACAACAATAAATAAAATCGTTGCGATGATCAATCACTATTTTTGAAATCAGTCTTCAATAAAAGGCATTACTAAAGTCATATCCACCTCATCACCATCACGCTTGAACTTAATTTTCCCTTTTTTTCCTTCGGGTAAATTCCACGAGCTTCTTAGATCTGTATTGACTCTTATGAATTCGACATCTTCTTTACTTTTAAAAGACTCATATACGTCAAGCCAATTTTCCTCATGGAATTTACGAGCCAAATCATAGCTCCAGAAAAAAACTACTGTATAAGTTGCTTTTTCAGGGACTTCATCTTCAAAGGCTAGATTTTCAAATAAAGTATTTAATTTTATAGGAGCACTACCTAGGTTTGTTTCTTCTGGAGAGCATTTTTGATAAATATCTTCAATTTGATTATTCTCTGCCTCTGTTAACACTACTCCACTACAGAAGCTATCGCCTTGATAGCATAATAAATCCTGTTCCTTATCATAAACATGCGCCTCACTTCCCATTCCTTTCATGAGGTTTAATAAAATATCTGTTTTATCATCTATCTTTTTGAAACGAGCATCATATACGTTTAGGGTATCCGGCAAACGTTGCAAAAATTCATCTGCTTTCTGGTCACTACGTACTTTAGGATTGCGTACACCAGTAAGTAATTTTAAGGTAGGTGTACATGAAGTGAAAACTAATGTGCTTAACAGTGTGATTAAGATATTTTTCATCTAGATATTGCGTTAATGATACGTATCAATTGAATTTGAAATCACCATAAAACAGAAACTACAACAAGTAATTAGTAGATATAAAATTAGAATAATCTGAATCTAACAACTGTTCTAAAATCGCATTATTCTCTGGAGTATCTTTTGAAGCAACAAAAGTTCTAATAGAAAAACTTCTCAACGCATCATAGACACTTAAAGTTCCTACAGCACTGTTTTTTCTTCCTGTAAAAGGATAAATATCTGGTCCACGCTGGCAGGCGCTATTCAGGTTAATTCTACATACTAGATTTGCAAGAATATCAATAAGCCTACCTAAAACTTCAGACTCAGAACCAAAAACACTTACCTGTTGACCGTAATCAGAATTTGCCATTTGCGTTAATGGTTCATCAATATCACTAAATGGGATAATAGGAATCACCGGACCGAATTGCTCCTCATGAAATACATTCATTGATGGATCTACTGGAAATAATACTGCTGGAAAACAATAGTTAGGTGACATCGCTCCACCTTTTTTATTCAGCACCTTTGCGCCTTTTCCTATTGCATCATCAATTAATCCTTTGATATAGTCTGGTTTATCTTTTTCTGGTAATGGTGTGAGAAAAACACCTTCTTCCCATGGCAATCCATACTGCAACGCATCCACAGCAGCCGCAAATTTGGTGTTGAATTCTTCTAGAAAATCTTTATGGACGTATAACATTTTTAACGCCGTGCAGCGTTGCCCATTATAAGAAAGAGTACCACTTATGCATTCTTTAATTGCATTATCTAGGTTTGCGTCTGGTAAAATAATTGCTGGATTTTTTGCTTCTAATCCTAGAACTAATCGCAACCTATTCTTTTTAGGATGCTGATCTTGCAACGCAACAGCACTCTCACTATGACCTATAAGCGCCAGCACATCTACTTTTCCCGTTTGCATGATAGGAGATGCAATAGCACGACCTCTACCAAAAACAATATTCACCACGCCAGCAGGAAAACTTTGCTTAAAAGCTTCTAACAATGGAGTAATCAATAGCACTCCTAATTTTGCTGGTTTAAAAATGGAAGTGTTTCCCATGATGAGCGCAGGAATCAACAAACAAAAGGTTTCATTTAAAGGATAGTTATAAGGTCCTAAACACAACACAACTCCTAGCGGACTTCTTCTTATATGCGCATGAATATTTGCTTCTTTTTCAAAACGAGCACTTTTTCTATCTAGTTGTTTGTAAGCTTCAACGGTATCCTCAATATATTGAACCGTTCTATCAAATTCCCTGTAAGCATCATTTTCTGTCTTACCTATTTCCCACATCAGTAATTTTGAAACTAATTCACGCTGTGGCTTCATTAATTCCACAAATTTCTCAATACAAGAAATGCGCTCACTTACCTTCATGGTAGGCCATACTCCTTTTCCTTTATCAAAAGCATTTTCTGCCGCTTCCAGTGCTTCTAGAGCAACGGTAGCGTCTAGATCTGGAACACTACCTAAAACAGTAGGCGTAAAATCATTAGTTGCAGAAGAAAAAATTTGCGAGGTTACAGATGCCATAGCACCATCCCATTTCACAAGCTCTCCGTTTACTAGATAATGCTCATAGGTAATTGATTCTAACTGTACTCTTTCTGGTGCTTTCTTCATTACATCACTTGTTTGATTTATACAATAACTTAGGTAAGTAGAGAATTGTACTATGAGATAGTCACTTGATTTACTGAAAGTTTACAAATATTAAGGTCTAGGTTAACTATTCATCAACGTCTCAATCTCATCTACTTCTATAGGAATATCACGCATTAGATTGAACGGTTCACCAGATTCCTGAATCACCACATCATCTTCTAGTCGTATGCCAAAACCTTCATCCGGTAAGTAAATCCCAGGTTCAACGGTAAAGACATTTCCAGCTTGCATAGGTTCCCATAAAATCCCATAATCATGCGTGTCTAATCCCATGTGGTGCGATGTACCGTGCATAAAATATTTTTTATACGCTGGCCAGTCTGGATTCTCATGTTGAACATCGGCTTGATCTAGTAGGCCTAATCCTAGTAATTCACTAGTCATTAATTTCCCTACCTCAACGTGATATTCTTTCCACAATGTTCCTGGAACTAGCATTTTTGTGGCTTCGTTTTTCACTCGTAACACCGCATTGTAAACTGCTTTTTGGCGGTCTGTAAAACGGCCGTTTACAGGTATGGTACGCGACATATCACTAGCATAATTTGCATACTGCGCGCCTACATCCATCAGGATTAAATCACCATCATGACATGGCTGGTTGTTTTCTATATAATGTAACACATTTGCATTGCCACCACTAGCAATAATAGGAGTGTAAGCAAATCCATCACTGCGTCTACGTATAAACTCATGTAAGTATTCTGCCTCTATTTCATATTCCTGCACACCAGGTTTCACAAAATTCAATACTCTACGGAAACCAGCATTTGTAATATCACAAGCCTGCTGTAATAAATCAATTTCTATAGGATCTTTTACCGCACGTAGTCGTTGTAAAATAGGTGCACTTTTAGCATAAGAATGCGCCGGATATTGCGCTTTACATTTTTTGATAAAACGATCTTCACGAGTTTCCATTTCTACAGCCTGACGGTAATGCTCATTTGTATTAAAATACACCGTATCACACTGCGTCATCATCTCAAAAAACTTCTTGTCAAAATCCTTTAACCAGTAAATCGTCTGGATTCCAGAAACTTCTGTCGCTTTTTCTTTGGTCAGTTTCTCGCCTTCCCAGATCGCGATATGCTCATTAGTCTCTGTCACAAAAAGCACTTCACGATGCGCAGGATCTGGACAGTCTGGAAACAATACTAGAATCGTATCTTCTTGATCTGCGCCACTTAAATAAAAAATATCGCGATGTTGTTTAAACGGCATCGTACTATCTGCACCTGTTTTAAAAATATCGTTTGAATTAAAAACAGCAAGACTAGACGGCTTCATTTGCGCCATAAAATTGCTTCGGTTTTTAATAAAAAGTGCTGGATTAATAGGATTGTATTTCATGTATTATGATAGTTTAGTGGTTTTGGTTATTACGCTTTCGCGAAAGCGTAATTATACAGCATCACAATATAAGACCAGCCTACTCACCTGACCAAGCTTACTAGAATTTTTTAACGCGGAACAGAGAAGATGAACATGACAGATTACTACGATGCGCTCGTAATTTGCGGTTATATATTGTAAACTAAGGACTGGAGAATGGGTTTTACCGGCGTCTTCTTTTCTTTTTATTTTTTTGAAATGTGTAGGCAAGTAGTAGAATCGCAAGTACAACGATTCCTATGATCACATATCTTACAGTTTCCATAAGTCTGATAATTAAAGGTTAGCTTTTTAAAAATACTATTTTTATTTGATTTCTTAATAACTACTGCACTAATGTGCTTGATGGTTTCAAGATTTTTTTTAGGTTTGTTTTATGCTTATAAGTCAGTACATATCAGATTTATTGTATCGTCACGATTGTGTAGTTATTCCAGGTTATGGAGCACTACTTTCTAGACGTGTGCCTGCACAACATTTTGAGAGCAGTCATACGATTTATCCGCCTAAAAAAGGATTGAGTTTTAATGCTCAAATCCAGCAAAATGACGGTTTGTTAGCACAATACGTCGCTAGTGTAGAAAAAATCCCTTATGCAGATGCAGTACAGCAAATCCGTAATTATGTGCGCTTTCTGGATAGCGAAATAGACAAAAAAGGTCAGGTTACCATTCATAAAGTAGGTCGTTTTACACGTAATGAAGAACAATCCTTGCAGTTCACACCTATGTATGTGGTGAATTATTTGCCAGAGGCTTTTGGTCTTACAGCGCATGAGACCTTTGCGGTAGATAGAGCTGTTATAGAGCAACCACTAGAAGTTCCTGCAGTTGTTGCTATGGAAGAGTCTGTTACAGCAGAAGAAACACCAGTGATTCCACTTACTAGAGAAGATGAAGAACCGCAACCTAGACGCAGAGCATGGTTAGGTTATGCCGCAGTAGGACTGCTTGCCGTTGCTGCCTTAGGTTATGGTGGAAAAACACAGTATGATCGCGTACAAACTGATCACCAGATTGCAGTTGAAGAACTAGCCAAAGAAAAATTAGAAGCACAAATTCAAGAAGCAAGTATTGCGATACCTAGTCCGCTACCGGCGATAGAGTTAGAAGTTGCTCCACAAATAAAGAATTACCATATCGTTGCTGGCGCTTTTAGAGACGCATCAAATGCAGATAAAAAAGTAGCACAACTGCAAAAAATAGGAATTGATGCTAGCCGTATAGGCGTGAATAAATATGGGCTTCATAATGTGGCTTTTGGCAGTTTTGTAGAACGCAACGATGCGATCAATGAATTATATCGCTTACGTAAGTTAGGCTATTCTGGTGCCTGGTTACTTACCGGACAGTTAGAAAAGTAGCTCAAGTAGCATTTTAGAAAACATCCCTTTACCCTATCGGGCATTTCCCTTCAAAGGCAAAACGCTCTTACAAACCTTATAGATGTTTAGTCAGAATGTGTTGTTTTTAGTTCTAAATCTAACCGCATACTGCGAGCACAGCGTGGCAGTCTGTTGAAGTGGATTGTGATGCTGTAATTACTAAAAATTGAGGACTTAGTTTTGATTTTTAACCAGGTATCGCCGCTATCAACTTCTTAGTATAATCACTCTGCGGATTTTCATAAACCGAATCAGCCTCACCGTATTCTTCAATGCGACCTTTGTTCATTACAACCACCCGATCACAAAAATATTTTACCACTGCTAGGTCATGGCTAATGAATAAATAAGAAAAATGATACACTGATTTTAATTCGTTAAGTAGATTGAGCACCTGTGCTTGTACAGAAATATCTAATGCGCTAACAGATTCATCGCATACAATTAATCGTGGTTCTAATGCCACCGTACGTGCAATTCCTATACGCTGTCGCTGTCCACCACTAAACTCATGCGGATATCGATTGTATTGATCTCTAGATAATCCTACACGTTCTAGAAGTTCAAAAACTTTTTCTTTACGATCTGCATCACTACTTCCTATTCCATGCCATTTCATAGGTTCTGTAATCGCTTCACCTATAGTAATACGAGGATTTAAACTCGCAAACGGATCTTGAAATATGATTTGTAATTCTTTACGTAAGGAACGCATCGTGCTGCCTTTTAAATTTGTGATATTTTGACCTTTATATAGAATGCGACCACTAGTAACTCTTTTAAGTCCTAGAATACAATTACCCAAGGTGCTTTTACCGCATCCACTTTCACCTACTAGTCCTAAAGACTCTTGTGGATAGATGTTTAAACTCACATCATCTAATGCTCTAAAATATTCCTGTGGTTTAAAAAGTGATTTTTTTAAAGGATAATCTTTGATTACATGTTGCACCTCTAAAATAGGCGGTTTACTATAAATTTTTTCATGAGCAATCGCACGATCTTGAGCGGTAACAACCGCTGCACTAGGCATATCCTCCATAAAATCTTTAATGGTAGGTAATTCCTTTAGTCTAACAGCAGTATCTGGTCGCGCGGCTATCAGTGCTTTAGTATACTGTTCTTTAGGATGATTAAATAAATCATCTGGTCTTCCCTGTTCTACAATCCTACCTTGATACATGACCAGTACACGATTTGCCATAGAACGCACTAACGATAGGTCATGAGAGATAAACAACACGCTCATTCCATATTCTTCCTGTAATTCTTTTAACAGTAAAATAATCTCTTGTTGTACCGTTACGTCTAGCGCTGTAGTAGGTTCATCTGCGATCAGTAGTTTAGGTTTACAAGCCACAGCCATCGAAATCATTACACGTTGCATTTGTCCACCGCTGATCTCGTGAGGATACTTGTCATAAGTAATGTCTGGAGTAGGTAATTTTACCTTTTCAAATAGCGCTAAAACTTCCTTGTGAATTTCTTTTGAACTTAATACTGTATGTTGCTTCAGGATTTCAGCTACTTGATCACCACAAGTGATGGTAGGATTTAAAGAGCTCATAGGTTCTTGAAAGATCATGGCTATTTCGCTTCCGCGAAAGCGAGACCACTCACCACCATCATACTTTAAAATTGACTGATCTATTACTAATAACTCATTTGCTGTGATCTGTGCGCTATCTGGTAATAATCCCATCAATACTTTTGCAGTGACAGATTTGCCACTACCCGATTCACCTACTACGGCTAGGAGTTCATTAGGTTGAATATGGTAAGAAACATCGCGTAATACTTGAGAAACAGACGCACCATTTTTAAAAGATACCGATAGGTTTCTTACAGTAACTAGATAATTATTTGTAGACGATATGCTCATCAGTAAGTAAGTCTTCATTGCGCAAACGCAACATGATCTGGGCAACTGCAATGACATCTTTCTCGCAATAGCGCGCGATACGTTCTATGTCATTTTCCATATAATATACATCACGCACTTGAGATCCATCGATATCATCTTTAGGCGACGGAATGTTCAAGATGCGCGTCATTAATTTAAGTGAGGTAAAGTGTTTATAATCTCCAAACTTCCACAACTCCATGGTATCTAAATGTGGAATTTCCCAAGGCTTTTTACCAAATAAATTTAGTTTCACTGGAAGATCTAAACCTAGAATAATCATGCGTCTAGCGATATAAGGAAAGTCAAATTCCTTTCCATTATGAGCACACAACAGATGCGATCGTTTTGAAAAATGTTCATCCAGTAAGGTAGCAAAATCAGTGAGTAATTGTACCTCATCACCTGTAAAACTGGTTACTCTAAACTGTCGTTGAGAACGATCTACAAAATAACCTACACTAATACATACGATTTTACCAAACTCGGCCCAAATGCCTGCACGATCATAAAACGCTGCTGGAGTGAAATCATCTTTACGCTGGTATTTTGTTTTATCTGCATACAATTGTTGATCTAGATCTTCTAGATCTGTAAACTGCTCCTGTTGTGGAACGGTTTCTATATCTAGAAAAAGAATATGATCTAATTGCAACCTACTTATCATAGCCTACATATCTAATTCATTAGCATCACTATCTAAATCGCCATTTTCCTCTTGCTCCTTTTTATAATCGTCACAATCCACTTCAATAGATAGATTATCAGGCTTTTCAAATTTCCCTTTTGAGACTTCAAGAGATTCATCCTCATAAACTGCCTTCATATAACTACCCCAAATAGGTAATGCCATACTAGCACCTTGTCCATATCGAGTAGTTCTAAATCGTACCGAACGATCCTCGCCACCTACCCAAACTCCAGAAACTAGATTAGGAACAATTCCCATAAACCATCCATCACTATTATTTTGAGTGGTTCCTGTTTTACCAGCAATAGGATTAGTGAATTCATAAGGATAACCGGTCATCATTTCTTTATAAAAACTATTGTTTTTTGCCCAGCTGTGACGTAGTCGTTTACCACTACCATCTGTAGTAACACCTTCCATTAATTTAAGAGTTACATAAGCCGTTTCTGGATTCATGACATCTTTAGTCTCTGGCATGTATTGATATAGAATAGTTCCATTCTTATCCTCAATACTGGTTACTAAAACAGGCTCGTTATAGATCCCTTTATTAGGGAACACGCCATAAGCACCTATCATTTCAAATAGGCTTACATCTGCCGTTCCCAGTGCTAGTGATGGTACTGGATCTATAGTAGACGTATCTATTCCTATTCTTCCTACTAGATCAATGACAGGTTGTGGTCCTACTTCATCCATCAATCGCGCAGAAATAGTATTTACAGAATTTGCTAGCGCTCCTTTTAAAGTTCGCATTTTACCATAATTCCCATCAGAATTTTTTGGAGTCCAGTCTAAGGTATTTCCGTGCTTCCCAGCTGGTATGGTATATTCTCCATCAGGAAATTCTTTACAAGGAGAATATTTTAATAAATCAATTGCTGTTGCATATAAAAATGGTTTAAAGGTAGAACCTGCCTGACGTCTTCCTTTTTTAACGTGATCATATTTAAAATGCTTGTGATTAATACCACCTACCCATGCTTTTACATGACCTGTTTGTGGATCCATGGACATCATACCAGCCTGCATGAATTTTTTATAATAACGTATGGAATCCATAGGTGTCATTACCGTATCACGCTCCTTACGTGGTGCATTCCAGTCAAAAACTGTCATGTTTGTTTTTTTCTTAAAACTAGCGACAATTTCGTCCTCAGATTTACCTTCTTTTTTCATTTGTCGCCAGCGATCAGATCGTTTCATGGCTAGTTCTAGAGTACGTTGAATTTCCTTTTCTGTCAGATCACGGAAAGGTGCTGTTTTTAATTTCTTATTCTGATAGTCCAGTTCTTTTTGAAGTTTTGCCATGTGCGCTATTACAGCATCTTCGGCATAGCGTTGCATACGACTGTCTATAGTCACATTCACTTTTAAGCCGTCATTGTAAAGATTGTAATTTTCACCAGTGTCAGGATTTATTTTTTCCGATGCCCAGTGTTTTAACCAGTCACGTAGATATTCTCTAAAATAGGTTCCTGTACCATCATTATGTCCCTGTGGACTAAAATTTAATTTGATAGGCTGCTCTCTCAAACTATCCTTCATAGCTTCTGTCATTTTACCATTGCGCACCATTTGAACAAATACCTGATTACGCCTTAATAATGACTTTTTCTTGCTTATTTCCCGGGCAGGATTATACTGCCTTGGGTTTTTAAGCATTGCTACAAAAACAGCACTTTCTTCTACTTTTAAACTTTCAGGTTCTTTGCCAAAGTAAATATTCGACGCAGATCGTATTCCAATAGCTTGTTTTAAAAAGTCAAACTGGTTGAGATATTGAGTTATGATTTCTTCTTTAGTGTACTGCTTTTCTAGACGTGTAGCAATAATCCATTCTTTTACTTTCTGGATACCTCGCTCAAGAGTATTTGAACTACGTTGATCTGTGAAGTACAGTTTAGCCAGCTGTTGAGTGATCGTACTAGCTCCACCTTTTTGACCTAAAAAAGCAACTGCTCTTGCAGTACCATAACCATCAATACCACTATGTTCGATAAAGCGTTCATCCTCTGTAGAGATTAACGCGTCAATTAAATTTTGAGGCAAATCCTCATAAGATACAGGTGTTCTATTACCACCTGGTCTATAAATTTTACCTAGTGTCTTACCATCTTCTGTAACAATCTCTGTAGCAAGATCAGTTTGCGGGTTTTCTAAAATGGTGTGATCTGGCAAACTACCAAAGATTCCCCATGCTGCAAATAAGAACAGTAATACTAGTAATCCTATTCCCGTAAAAACCAGTTTCCACCATAGTTTGATGTTCTTTTTAAGACCATCATCTGGTGATTTTTTATTCGGCGAAACGCGTTGCGCCGTTCTTGTTTTTGTTTTATTCGTCGCCATTATTCATGGGTTTTTCAATGCTATATCCTATGTCTAGCACACCATTTAAATACGTCATTCCTTTTACAGATCGTGCATCTCTCATGATGTGTCTTACGGTAAGTTGATAGGTGCCGCTTTCGCGAAAGCGTACTCCTTCTTTCAACCATAATTTATTTTCTACCACACTGCCTCTAGAACTTCCTAGATAATTTCCTTGTGGTGTTGCCATTTTATACTCCAATGTATCTGTAACGATTTTTCCTTGTGGAAATTTTATCTCGCTGATTAAAAATAGGTTACTATAAGCATATTCCTTTGAATTGCGCAAATTCAAAAATAAATCATAGGAATTCAAGGTGTCTGGTGGCGTGATTTCAAAAATCGGTGCTGTATCTATAGGCCACTTTGCATTGCTAAATTCAAAGCTTTGCGAGTCTACCAGATTCTGATCACAAGAAACTAGGACGATCATTAAAAAGAGCATGAGTACTGTTCTCACTAGTCGTTCTTTTTAGGTGGTTTGTTATTGTTATTGTTATTCCTGCGTTTGTTGCGCTGTGGTTTTGATCCACTTGTTGCCTGTGCTGGTTTTTTGTTTTGATTATTGTTATTTGAATTTCCTTTTGATTGTGGTTTACCAGAACGGTTATTATTACGTCGTTTTTTACGCTTTTTATTTTTTGTGACTGGCTGGTCAAATCTGGTTAAACTGTCCTGACCTACCACGTTTTCAAAGTTTACTTTCTCTTCAACAATATGTTCTGCAGCGTATTCTTCTATACTAGCTACGTTTTCTTTTGCCTTATTTTTTGCAACAATTTCGTGAACTTGCGCAGTCGTTAACGTATGCCAGTTCATCCATTCACCTTCATAGCAATACCACATGATGCCTTTAAAAATATCGATCTTTTGGCATACCGCAGTTCCTTTATCCGTGTACAGTTTTTGGTTTTGTTTTGGGAAATCTTTAAGCGCATCCATGTACGAGTCCAGCTCATAATTAAGACAACACTTTAGTTTACCGCATTGTCCAGCTAGTTTTTGAGGATTTAAAGATAAATTCTGATATCTAGCAGCACTGGTAGTTACAGATCTAAAATCTGTTAACCAGGTAGAACAGCATAATTCCCTACCACATGAACCTATTCCACCTAATCTAGCGGCTTCTTGTCGCAGTCCTATCTGGCGCATTTCTATACGAGTCTTAAATTCTGTAGCGTATTCTCTGATCAATTGACGAAAGTCCACGCGCTGTTCTGCGGTATAGTAAAAAGTCGCTTTAGAAGCGTCGCCTTGAAATTCAATATCAGATATTTTCATCTGTAAATCTAATCGTATAGCGATTTGTCTTGCGCGCACCTTCATAGGTTCCTCCTTCTCACGTGCATTCTTCCATTTATCGACATCAGTCTGGGATGCAATGCGATAAATTTTAGGAAAATCATCTACATCGTATTTGATTTTTCTTTTTTTGAGTTGGATGCGTACTAGTTCACCCGTAAGCGTTACCATTCCTATATCGTGGCCGGTTTCTGCCTGAGTGGCAACAATATCACCTATTTTAAGTTGAAGGTTTTCAGTATTTTTATAATACTCTTTCCTACTGTTTTTAAAACGTACTTCTACGTAATTAAATAGTTGCTGTCCATCTGGTAATTCCATATTAGACAGCCAGTCAAAAACCGTTAACTTATTACATCCATCAGTACCACAAGTACCGTTATTTTTACATCCACCTGGCGTGCTACCGCCAGTTCCACAACTGCTACAGCTCATTTCTATTTGTATATATTGAAATCTTTACAGTTTTACTGTAAGATTGATCATTTATTATAAACGTAAATATAGGAATTTAAGTAGAGCGATTTAAGCTCCTTTTGAGCTTCCTGCTTTCAATATTAAAATACGCCTCTACTTCATTCAAATACAAAGGTTTAATAAAACGTTATAATTTGTTTTAAACTTCTATTTTAAAGTATTTTTGTGCGCTGAAATAGACCTGTTTAAGAATTAGGTCTTTAACTAACCCATATGAAGAATATTTTAGTTCCTATAGCGACTCGAGAAAAAGGTATTAATAACCTGACGTATGCTGTAAATTTTGCGTCTATTACGCAAGCTAGAGTTTATGTCACCTGTATCAATTCTGATGGTACTGCAGAGGCTGTTTTGAGAGACGTGCTAGATGCTGTTCCTACTGTGAAGAATGTGCAAGTAGTGAGCAAGGTGCTTTCTGGTGATATTTTTGACGGAATTCAAGAATTATCTAGATCATTGAAAATTGATTTAATGATTTTATCGCCTAAAAGTGTTGATATTAGTGAGAAATTATACCTAGGAAAAGTAACGGGTAAAATTGTTAAGCAAAGTGATATTCCTTTATTGATCGTTCCTGCAAATTTTCTATTTAGAAAATTAAATAAGGTATTGATGGCATTTAAAAATGCAAATTATAAGAATAACGACAACTTCTTAATGCTGGAAGATTTCTTAAACATTTTTAATTCAGAGTTGCATTTATTGCATGTGAATACACCAGATTCACCTGAGGAAGCAAAAGAAATTTCAAAAGGATTATTAGATAGAAGTTCTAGTCTTGTAAAAAGTGATAATGCCACCGTATTTCAAGGTGTTTTAGAACACTACAGAAACATTAATCCAGATATGATCTGTTTATTGCGTCGTAAAAAGCAAAACATGTTTGAAAAAATATGGCAGCACGACGAGGTTTATAAAGAGGAATTCTTCTCTACTAAGCCATTGTTAATTTTAAAAGAACGCGAGTAATTATTTATACTCTGATTTATTTTCTAAAAGCCTCTACATTTCTTGTAGAGGCTTTTTTAGTGATACGAATGCTCTATACCAGTATAACGCTAGTTTAACGATAGACTACTATATTTCCTTAAACTAACAAGTATCTTTGTTTAATCAAAAATCTGAACGCTCTTAATATGAATAGTGAACACCTTCATACTTATATAAAAAATGTATTAAATCACATGCCATCAGACTGGTTGCGACTTACCACGCACCGTCTAGATATATATAATGAGAATCAAGCAAAGTCAGAATTCTTATCCCAATTTGATAATTTATACCGTCAGGATATTTATGATACCGTTGCGCTACAAGCATTACCTACAGCATACGATTACATCCGTTTAGGACATCCGCTATCTAGTGTGTTAGAATGGATGATTGCACAGGAAATGAATCTGGACGCTAGTCAAGTAATTAGTTTTGGCTCTCAAACCATGCCTATTCACGCCATATTACGTACTAATTTACTAGCCGGCACTTCCACTAGAATCATTTATAAAAACACACTTCCAGAATCTATGGATGTTCATCTATTAAAAGAAGTTTATGGATATGACTTTGAGCTTGTTGAAGCTTCAAGTGTGAACGACTCAAATGATTTTGAAGGTAGTAACGTTTATGTAGAGCAACAGGATGGAATGATTACGCTTTCGCGAAAGCGAAACAACGACTTCCACATTTATACGTACCAACATTTAGGTAGCATCGTCATTATTAATGATGAGCAAAAAGATTATGTACCTGCAATACAGCATGTGCGACGCAGGGAAACTGTGGCCATGACGCCGGCAAATGCTTATGCGGTTTTACATTCTATCATACATCAACAAACAGTTACACCGCATGGAATAGCCGTAGCGCAACATAAAAATGCCATCCAAAAACTAATTAATTCCATAACAAATACCAGTGCTCAACCGCTTTTTGCTTCTAGTGGTTTATCCATGCAGTATGCGATCATGATGGGATTGATAGATGATGCGCAAACTAGACATCCTGAGAAAGCGATCAAATTTGTTGTGCCACCTAATTGCTATGGCGGTACTAATGATCAAGCAAGACGTATAGCTAAAGCACATCAAAATATTCAAATCGTTGATTTACCAGTAGATGGTGATAATGATATGGTGCAAAGTACGCACCAGGTGCTAGATCAAATCGCACAGGAAGATGCAATTCCTTATATTCTTGCAGAGATTCCTACAAATCCTAGAGTAGAAGTTCCAGAATTGGTCGCTTTAAAAGAAGCATTATCAAAAAAACGTAAAACGCCATCTGGTGCTATGGCTGTGCCACCCGTTTTTATTCTGGATCAAACTTTTTGTCCTAATGTGCACTTTTTAGGAGAAGAGAATATCCTGTCTAGCGTTAAAGCCATTGCTTATGCTAGTGGTTCTAAATTCCCAAGTGGTGGAAAATGCACCGCTGGATATGCCGTAATGAATAAAAAAGCAGCAACATTAGTTCCAGTAATTGAAAAACATTTAGTTGCTTGCGATAACGAGGCAACCGCACAGCAGTATGAAATCCTAGCAGAGCAGTTACCGTCTATGAACCAGCGCATCGCTGACGCTTACGTCAACACAAGAGAATTTGTAACTTTTATAGAAGCTGTTTTACCCGATGCAAAAATCAATTTTGTTTCAGAAGAGCTAGCATCACAAGGTTTTACACCATCTGTGTTTTCGCTAGATTTACCTACAAAAGGAAACACTCCAGAAGAACGAGAAACCTACAAACAAGAGCAAAATTTAAAACTGATCAACATGATGATCACACAAATTCCTGATGAAAGTAAGTATTGTGTGAGTTATGGGCAATTAAAAGGTTGTTATTGGACCATTCCAGCTACCTCAACACAAGGAACCACTAAAGAAAGTGATAAGGATTATATCGCTAGAGTATCCATTTCACCAGATTTAGATCTGGATAAACACAAACAAGTTTTTCAGGAGTTTGTGGATGGGATGTGAATTCAAGTGTAGAATACTCTTTAAAACAAACAAGCAGTTAACATTATATTCGAGACGATTGAAGAGTTTCTAAAGTTTTCCATAATTATTTGATTTAACATATTCGTAAAACCGTTTTCCATAAATTCTAGGTGAGTAATTTCTAACTTTATTCTTACGTAGATTATAAATCCAAAGCTCTCTTTCTGCCCGCATATTAACTTTAACAGTATCACCAATTTCCATATCCCCAACGTAAGTATATAATTCAGCTTTCTTATAATTAATTTTTAAAAAATAATTTTCTAATGAATCATTGGGCATATAATACCCGACATTAGATTCCAAAACATCTAAATAAACTATACCCCATCCATGGCATTGACAATTAATCAACCTATCAGTATCCGAAACAGTTGCTTCCAGTTTTAAATTTTCAATTTCCGGATAATTAAATTCTGAAACGCTTCTAGCAGTACCAACTATTTCATTACAATGAAAGTTTAATATTAATAATATTATATAAATCGAAGTTGCTTTAACTCTATTCATTAATTCTATTTAGATGCGTGTTGAGAAAGAGCTTGTATTAGTCCAAATTTAACCAACTAAGCTTTATTTAAGAGACTCCATAAAACAATAAAGCCGTTCATTGCTGAACGGCTTTTTGCTCCTCCTCTTGGGCTCGAACCAAGGACCCTCTGATTAACAGTCAGATGCTCTAACCAAC
>JAHDIQ010000005.1:58137-265366 GCA_020630715.1 Nonlabens sp. | reverse complement strand
AACCGGCGACATTCAGCTTGGAAGGCTGACGCTCTACCAACTGAGCTACTCTCGCTTTTATTAATTCCCTTAACAGAATTAAATGGTATTCAATATTTCAATTAAATTCTCAAAAAAATGAGAATTTAGTGGGGAGAGCAGGATTCGAACCTGCGAAGGTTTCCCAACGGAGTTACAGTCCGTCCTCGTTGGCCGCTTGAGTATCTCCCCAAAAAGCCCTTAATTAGGACTTGTATTTTATTGAGCCGATGGAGGGACTTACTTCGACTATGCTCAGCATAATCTTCTCGTCCCACTCTTAGTGACTAATGAACATTTACGGTCAGTAATCATCTAATTCAACTTTTCAAAAAAACTGGAGCCGATGGAGGGACTCGAACCCACGACCTGCTGATTACAAATCAGCTGCTCTAGCCAGCTGAGCTACATCGGCTTAATGACTTTTTCACATAAAAAAGTCCGCTATTTCTAACGGACTGCAAATGTAAGGGTATTTTTTAATTCCCAAAATATTTTTTAAAAAAAATTAATGCGCATTTTGCTTTTCTTTTCTTTTCTTGATCTGACGTTCTAATGCAACTGCACATTCATCTATACATTGCTCAAAAGTTTTGCATGTTTTAGAAGCTACTAAATCATCACCTGGCACAAATAACCTCACTTCAATAATCTTATTCTCTGGTTGTGATGTTTTTTGAACCTTAAGATATACATCTGCATTGATGATCTTGCTATAGAAAACTTCTAATTTATCGAGACGCTCTTGAATAAACTGGATCAACTTAACGTCTGCATTAAAATTTACGGATTGCACGTTTACCTTCATAATCTTTCCTTTTAAAATTCATTTCTTTTTAATAGAACGTGGATGTGCGTTCTTATATACTCCTTTTAACATTGTCATACTAGTATGTGTATACACCTGCGTTGATGCGAGACTAGCATGACCTAGTATTTCTTTTACGGCATTTAAATCTGCTCCTTCATCCAGCAAGTGTGTTGCAAAAGAATGTCTCAACATATGCGGACTCTTCTTCACCTTACTAGACACTTCACTAAAATACGTTTTTATAATTCTATAAACAAGACTAGGATATAATTTTACACCATTATTAGTAAGAAATAACTCTGTGGTTTCTGAATCTGAAATCTGATCTCTCATTTTCAAATAGATAGATAATTTTTCTGTTATACTTCTAATTAAGGGTATAATGCGTTGCTTGTTTCTTTTTCCGGTAACAAGAATCGTATTTGAATGTAAATTAAGATCGTTAACCTTCAAACCAATTAATTCTGCGCGACGCATACCTGTGATGTAGATAATTTCTATTATTAAAACATCCCTAACAGAACTAAAATCTGCAGCATCATAACTAGTCCCTAGTATTTGATTGACCTCTTTTTTAGAAAATGGAACTTGAACCTTGTGCGATGTTTTTAACGACTTATGATGCTCTAGCGGATTCACATCTAACTCACCTATCACTCTTAAGTATTTATAATAAGCTTTTAAGGAAGCTACTTTACGATTAATGGATCTAGCTGATAGCTCTTCATCCATTAAATTAGTAATCCATGACCTTATTAATGGATAGGTTGCCTCTTTAACAATCACCTCATACTCTTCTTGCAAAAAATCTTGTAGTCCTTTTAAGTCGGTATGATATGCACTTATGGTATGGGAAGAATAATTCTTCTCATGTTTTAAGTAATCTATGAATTTATTAATGGACATAAAAAAACCGCTAGATGTAAATTTATACATTTACATCTAGCGGTATGATATTCTAAAAGAAAAAATCTTTAAATATTCTCTGCGTCGCGAAGACCTTGAATATATGAAGCTTTGATCATTTGAGCACGTTTTGCTACTGACGGCTTAGTAAACTGCTGTCTTCTACGTAGCTCACGCATCTTTCCTGTACGATCAAATTTTCTTTTGAAACGCTTTAGGGCTCTATCGATATTTTCTCCGTCTTTAACTGGTATAATTAACATAGTGTCATCACCTCCTTTCTTTGGGACGGCAAAGATACTTTTTTATTTTAATCTACCGTATGGTTTTACAAAAAAACGGACTCTCATTAAAGAATCGGTTATTCTATTTGTATTTCGCTTTCGCGAAAGCGAAATATAAAATACGTTTATTACTTATTTAGCGGCTGGCTTATAATCTTTACCATCCATTACCATTTTTGCAATGATCTCTCGCATGATCTCACTAGTACCACCACCTATAGGACCTAAACGGCTATCACGCCACATACGCGCTAGTGGATACTCCTCAATATAACCATAACCACCTAAATATTGTAAACATTTATAAATCACCTCATCTGCAATCTTAGTAGAAGTAAGCTTAGACATACTGGCTTCCTTTACTGGATATAGACCTTTATCTAATTCCTCGGCAATGCTGTAGTTGAAATTCTTTGCCATTTCCACCTCGCTATACATTTCGGCCATGCTATGACGTAAGGCTTGAAACTTATCTAAAGACTTACCAAAGGCTGTACGCTCACTCATATACTGCGCGGTATATTCTAAAGCATACTCTGCACGGGCATGAGCATTAATTCCCATAATCAAACGTTCTAACGCAAAATGTTGCATGATATAAGGAAATCCTTTTCCTTCTTCACCCATCAAATTTTCTGCTGGGATACGTACGTTATCAAATCCTATTTCACCCGTATCACTTGCACGCCATCCTAACTTATTCAATTTAGTAGCACTAATTCCAGGGGTTTCACGATCCATCACAAATATAGAAATCCCTCTACCTTTTGCATCTGGATCTGTTTTTGCAGCGATTACTAGATAATCACTGTAAACACCATTTGTGATAAAGGTTTTTGAACCATTAATCACATAATCATCACCATCTTTAACCGCCGTAGTGCGCATACCTGCAACATCACTACCGCCAAAAGGCTCTGTAATTCCTAAACATCCTATTTTTTCTCCAGTTAAGGTAGGTACAAGGTATTCTTGTTTAATACGATCATCGCCTTCTTTTAATAGATGCTGTGCACCTAGAAATGCTTGCACCCACATAGCTGCTGCAAATCCACCAGAATTAATGCGCTGCATTTCTTCTAGGAAAATTACCGTGTAGAAAAAGTCTAAGTCCAGTCCACCGTATTCTTCTGGATAGTACAGACCAAAGTAGCCCATCTCTCCCATTTTCTCAAAAATCTCACGATCTATTTGTCCGGTCTCTTCCCATCTTTCAATGTGTGGGACAGCTTCTTTATTTAAGAAATCTCTAAATGACTGTCTAAAAGCGTTGTGCTCTTCAGAAAAATATTTTGAATACATAAAAAGTTTATTGGGTACTGTTAATCTAATGTCAAATATAGCTGAATTAACTCCAATTTTTCTTCTGGGAAACGGGATGTTAACACAACTTTATCCCAGCTTTTAAAGCCATCCCGTAACGTGCGTTGCTTTATTAACTGGTCTACTAAATAGTCGTTAAAATATGGAATGCTTAACAATTCATCCCTACTCGCCTTATTTAAAGCTAATTTTCTAAACGATGCTGGCGCGGTTACGTAGAAATGTTTTTGCAATTGAATCATTGTAGAGTCTGTTAAACCATAAACACCACGCACCTGTTTCAGGTCTATGAATGCGCCTAACCGTTTACGTTCTTCTAGAATTCTACCGGATAATGCTGGACCTATTCCATAGACTGCTTTTAATTCATCTTGAGTTGCAGTATTGATGTTTTTAGGAACAATTTTTCTATTATAACTGTTATTAGAATAGCTTTTCCTAGGCTTATTAACCCATTCTGGGAATTTAAAATAAGGGCTGATACTGTCCAGCCAAGATTGTGATACACCAGTAACTTGTTTAAATTGGGCAGTAGAGTTGATGAATTTTCCGCTTTCGCGAAAGCGTTCTAATCGTCCCAATTGTTCATCATTAAGATTAATCGTGTAAGCACGATATTCTGTAATGTAGTTAGGATTAAAAGGATAAATCTTATTCTTTTTTGAAGCTGCTATTTGCTTCAAGGAATCGATCTGGGTTTGATATTGAGTAGTATCAATAAGCTCTATCGACTCCTGTGGTCTGGATCGCAACCATAGCCATAAGCTAAGTAATATTGCAATCAATAGTATTAAAACAAAAATCCCTCTTTGTTGTTTACGATTAAACAAAAAGAGGGATTTGAGGCTCATATTAATTGCAATTATGGTTTTGTTTGCGGTATTTCTCCCGATTTAACTTTAGCAAAATATGTTTTAAGATCTTTAGAAACACTACCAGACATTAGATATAATCCGATAAGGTTAGGTATAGCTAACGTCAAGAACATCATATCTGCAAAGTCAATTACTGCTCCTAGACCAATAGACGCGCCTAAAATTACAGTTAGCAAGAAAACAAATTTGAAAATATTTTCTACAATCTTTTTGTTTCCAAAAATACTTTGAGCTGCCTTAACACCGTAGTAAGACCAGGTCAAAATGGTTGAGAATGCAAACAAGAAAATAGCAATAGTTAAAAGATAATCTGCACCAGGAATTACTTTAGCAAAAGCAATCGCGGTTAACGCACTACCTTGTGCAGATGGGTCTGCATAAACACCTGTGAAAATTAATACTAAAGCAGTAAGTGTGCAAACTACCACGGTATCAATAAAGGGTTCTAACAAGGCTACAAAACCTTCAGCAACAGGATGGTTTGTTTTTGCAGCAGAGTGAGCAATTGAGGCAGAACCTAAACCTGCTTCATTAGAAAAGGCTGCTCTTTGAAAACCTAAAACTAAGACTCCTAAGAATCCACCATACATAGCATCTGCTTGAAAAGCACCATCTATTATAAGACCAAATGCCGTTCCTATTTCTGTAATATTAGCACCTACTACGATAATACACATAAGGATGTATAAACCCGCCATGGAAGGCACCACTTTATCAGTAACCTTTGCAATTCCTTTTAAACCACCTACGATCACTATTCCTACTAAAACTGCTATAACCACACCTATAATGGTTTTTGCTGTTCCATCTACACCTAATACACTAGCTACTTGAGCGGTCGCTTGATTAGCCTGAAACATAGATCCTGCGGCAAAAGCCGCTAGCATAATAACCACAGCATAAACTAGTGACAACCCTTTACCTATACCTGCCATTCCACGTTCTGCAAATCCCTTTTTTAGATATTCCATAGGACCACCAGAAATTGATCCATCACTTTCAATATCTCTATACTTTACACCTAAAGTACATTCAATGAATTTTGTTGACATCCCTAAAAGTCCTGCTAGTATAATCCAGAATGTTGCTCCTGGACCACCTGTAGCAATTGCTACAGCAACACCAGCAATGTTCCCTAGACCTACCGTACCAGAAACCGCGGTAGCTAACGCTTGAAAATGGGTTACTTCACCTTTTGCATCTGGTTCATCAAACTTTCCTCTTACTAGTTTTAAAGAATGTCCAATTCCTCTAAAGTTTATGAATCCAAATCTTAAGGTAAAAAAGATTGCACCAGCGATTAACCATATCACCATGAAAGGTAATTTAATTGTTTTTATGGTGCCATTAGGATTTAAAACAGGATTACCGTTATCATCCATTACCCTATTGTCATAAAGACCTATAGCATGAAATGGATCAAAGAAAAAGTAAGTGTCCATGAAACCCACGATAGGAGCAAAAAAAGCACTCATCTTTTCAGGGATAGAAATTGCTGGCACATCTATTACTAACTCTTTTTCTTTCCCAGACGCATCTTTTACAGTTACGGTATATTCTTTACCTTCTACACCGTTCTCAATTTTATTTGTAGTAGTGCTTATAGATTTTTCTGACCATAAATACTGATATGGAGCTTGTCCACCAGAAGCAGTAATTTCTATAACGGCCGTTTTTATTTCAGAATCATCATCTTCTATGGTAAACGACGCGTCTAATTGTGAAAAGACTAATAATGGCAGTAAAAAAGCCAGTAGGGATAAACTTACTTTAGCAATATGCTTCATCCTAAATATTTATTTTTTTAGTTAAGACAGCAATATCTAAAAAAATACGTCGCCATAAAAGTTTTAAGCGACTTAACTTAAATCATCAACAATGCGATATACCTTTTGTAGGTTTTGGATTTGTTGCGTATTACCTACTACAATTATCTTAGAACCAGGAAGTAAAATCAATTGTGGATCTGGATTTACAGTATAATCTCCTTCTGGAGATTTGTAACCTATGATGGTACAACCTGTTTTTTTACGGAGGTTTAAGTCAATTATTGAACATGAGTTATTACTAGAGAACATTTGTTCAAATGATACTTGTTCTAAGTTAACACCTTCATCACCACCGTAACTTAAATTATCCCAAAATTCTACTAAGTCTGGACTTACGATAAGTGATGCCATGTGTTCACCTCCTATTTTATCTGGTAAGATCACACTATTTGCTCCAGCTAGTTTTAATTTTTTATAACTAGTCTCCTCACTCGCACGTGATATAATGTTTAACTTCTCATTTAACTGTCGCGCACTTAAAACCACAAAAAGATTATCCGCGTCATCTGGCAGAGCCGTTATTAGGGTATTTGCTTTTTTTAAACCGGCTTTTAAAAGTACCTCATCTTCATTTGCATTACCTCTTAAAAAATGATCATCTTCCAGCGGTGCATCATCTATAACTGCTTGACTTTTTTCAATAACTATAAATTCTCTATTGTAGTCCTGAAGTTTCTCAACAGCCATACGGCCATTACGTCCGTAACCGCAAACAATAATGTGATCTTCCATAGCACCAATGTTTTTTAATTTTCTTTTTATTCTTAAATCCTTTAATGAACTACGTGACAACAGATATTCCGTAATAACAGAAACCGCGTAACCTACGATGACCACACTAAATAAAATCAGGAATACGATAAATAGTTTTGCGCTGTCATTAGGAACTTCAACTTCACGATAACCTACAGTAGTTACCGTAATTACAGTCATGTATAAAGCATCAATCCAGCTTAATTCCATGATGATCTTAAAACCTGCAACACCTAACAATAAAATGGTAAGTAGCAATATAATTGCAATGGTAATTTTAGAACTGAAAAGCTTCATACGGTTATAAGTCAAAAACAGAACTACGTTTCACATAAATTAAGTCTTTAATCTTCAACCAGAATGCAATGATTAAGTAAAGGCCAAATCCTGCTCCCAAAGTCACAAACGTGAAATAGATAAAGGTAATACGCACATTACGCGCTCGCATACCAAGACGATCTGCGATACGAGTAGATACATAGAACCCATATTTCTCCATTAATGTACGTAGGTAAACCACTATTCCCATAAAGTAAAAATAAGGCAAACTAGCTTAAATTCTACAAGATCCTAAGTAATTATGCTCCATGAATTAAGCTCACACCTATATCACAACTTAAACATTTATTTTGATCACAATAATTAGGTTTTAATTGCAATACGGACTGTGATTCTAGTGCATTATTGACTTTAGCAAGCTTACTAAAACCACTCACGATCGTGTTTTTCTCTGGTTTTATAGCATACATCAACTCCAGTAACTCTTCCGTTTTATCGCTATTTGTAAATTGTGAATGTGCAAATTTGATAGGTACCACAAAGTTAATGATCACCAAATCTACAAATGCACTTGTTAGCCATTTCTCCCTATGCGCAACTTCCTTATCAAAAAGGTGATGCGTGTCCCAATAGAAAGAGGCTTTCACCTCAAAAAGTTGATGAATCTCATCTCGAGTCTTAGCTAATAACACCTCGCCAAAAAGATGTGGATGCAACTGATACAATCTTGCTAGTTGAGATATTCTTATGGTGGGATAATTTGCAGGACGTAGTCTAAATAATTTCATAGGTGTTAGCGCTGGATGTAGGTCGTATTTTGCTTTCGCGAAAGCGTATTCCTGAACCACATCTTTATAATATGGATCCTGATGTGCTGGCTCTAACAAATTTGCCTGACCTAGCAATGTAGCTTCCAGTTGAAACGCATCACGAGCTAATTTACGCACCGTAGCCTGATCCATAGATTGTGCTAACTGCTCAAAGGCATCTGCATTTACTTTTGTGCCAAAACTGCGACACAACAATTGAAAAAACACCGCTTCCCAGTCATTATTACTGCGCTCTAATCGCTGGGTGATTTTATGGTTTCTAGACTCTAGTCGTTCTATGAATAACTTTTCAAACCACTGCTGGCGTTTGAATTCATTAATGGACGGGAAATCACGCTCACAGTTAATGAATTGATCGTTTTTTACACTAAATAATTTACGATACGATGTAATGAGGCGTTCTGGCACATAGTTACTTACCTCTAACACCGGTATAGGAACTTGGTCACGTCTATTAATTTCGGCATCATGAATCCAGACCACATGTAAAATAACATTATCATACGCTGGATCATCATCGTGACCGTGCAAATACCAGTCACTAGCCTTCACGTGCATTTCTACATTTCCAGCCCATTTTTGATCACCTATAGTTACTCTAGAATTAAAGAAATCTGGACCACTGTGATGGTTATGAGTTCCTAAGGATTCTATAAGAATAGATTCACCATTAGTCGTCTGTAATTCTAGACCACTTAGTTTTTTAAACTTCCAGAGATAGTGAATGAAATCTTCTTGCATTTTTGTAAGCACTATTGATAAGGAATACTAATTTAGCTTTTTATATCGTTTTAATCTAAAGATTTCAAATGCGCCTTACTTTTATTATTACTTCTATATTGTTTTTGATGGTATCAACCGCAAAAGGACAGGATCAATTTTCTTCAGAGAATTTTTCATTATCCATAGGTCTTAATGCTATAGATAATACGGGAAATCAAAATCCGTTAAGCCTGTTTACAGAATCAGAACACATCGCATTTTCTAGACCTATTGAGGTTTTTCTAAATTATCAATACAATTATAGGTTTGAATTTTATCTAGGCGCTACGTTTAATAAATTTAATAAGGATCAAATTGTGGATGGAACTCCTATTGCAGATAATCTAAATTACAGATCTATAGATGCTGGCGCACGTTACTTTTTCTACACTACAAAAACTGGGAAAAATGGTGAGTTAAAGCCTTATGCTCACGCAGGACTAGGAATTCATGACATCGTAGGGAACCAATTTATGATAAATACTGGTTTAGGTCTACAGTATCATATTAGTCCTAGTGTAGGCATTTATGCAAATAGCGTTGCAAAGTTTTCTTTTGACAATGCACTAGCGCGATCTAATCACTTTCAATACAGTATAGGCGTGATTCTTAAACCTTTTGGGAATTGTAGTACTTGCGGGATGTATTAATATGGAATCGACTGAATCAAGGTCTACTTATCATCCTCTGGATAAGAGCCGTCTTCATTGAGGTAACCTTTTTCTTTTAACCATTCATCGTTAAAAAACTTACCTACATAACGACTACCGTGATCGTGGAATAATATCACGACTACATCTTCTTTAGTAAAACCAAATTCTTTATGAATCTGGCGTAAGCCTTTTATAGCTGCGCCAGCGCTGTTTCCTAGAAACATTCCTTCTTCTTTTGCCAGTCTGCGCGTGTAGACTGCAGCATCTTTATCTGTCACCTTAGTGAATCCATCAATGACTTCAAAGCGTACATTTAAAGGTAGAATGTCCTCGCCTATTCCTTCTGTAACATAAGAATGGATCTCATTTTCATCAAAGATTCCTGTTTCATGGTATTTCTTAAACACAGATCCATAAGTGTCAATTCCCCAAATTTTCACATTAGGGTTTTGTAATTTTAGATAAGTCCCGACACCAGAAATGGTTCCGCCAGTTCCTACACCTACCACAAAGTGCGTTACTTTTCCATCTGTCTGATTCCAGATTTCTGGTCCAGTACTTTCATAATGAGCTTTACAATTAGACGGATTATCGTACTGATTTACGTACCAGCTATTAGGAATTTCCTCGCTTAATCGTTTACTTGTAGAATAATAAGATTGTGGATCATCCGGTTCTACATTTGTAGGACAAACGTAAACTTCAGCTCCTACAGCTCGTAGGATATCCATTTTTTCTTTAGACTGTTTATCTGCTAGAACACAAATTAACTTATAACCTTTTATAATCGCAGCTAGCGCAAGTCCCATTCCTGTGTTACCACTGGTTCCTTCAATAATAGTTCCACCTGGTTTCAAACGTCCATCTGCCTCTGCATCTTCAATCATTTTTAGTCCCATACGATCTTTAACACTGTTGCCAGGATTAAAGGTTTCATACTTTGCTAGAACTAATGCTGGTATATCTTCTACCAGTTTATTCATCTTAACTAGCGGTGTATTCCCTATGGTTTCTAAAATATTTTCTGCGTATTCCATGAATCAATTTTGAAATGCAAAAATACAGTTTTGGAATAGGTATGCCTTATAAAAAATGGATGTTGTTGAAATTAGGTTTTCGTCTGTTGATACAATTGGAGAAAGTTCTATTAGATTACGCTTTCACTTCGACAAGCTCAGTGCGACGCGCGAAAGCGTAACACAAAAGAGCGCATAATTACTCAAATCGCATTGCCTTTACCGGCGATATCTTACTCACGATTACAGATGGGATAACCAGCACCAATAAGCATAAAACAAAAGTTCCTAGATTTAAGACTAGAATATTCCACCAACTGATGTATACTGGTGCTTTAGTCACATAATAAGTCGCTGGATCTAATTGTAACGGACTAAAAAAGTGCTGGACCGCAATTAATCCTAATCCTATCACATTACCTATCACTAGTCCGGTGATGATTAATTTCATCGCGTTATATAGAAATATTTTGCGCACACTCCAGTCAGATGCTCCTAATGATTTTAAGATTCCTATCATCCTAGTGCGTTCTAGAATAAGTACTAACAATGCGGTGATCATATTAATAATTCCTACGACTAATATTACCGCTATAATGATGTAAACATTAGAATCTAGTAAGGCCAGCCAGGAAAATATATTAGGAAATTGCTGTTTAATCGTAACCGCATTTAATAAAGAATCTGTATTACGGAATACCTTAATTCCTACTTCATCTAGCTGGTCAAAATCATCTATAAATACCTCAAATTTACCTACCTCATCTGCTTTCCACTTATTAATCTTACGGATGTGACGTAAATCACCAACGATGAATTTAGTATCATATTCTTCTAAACCACTGTCATAAATTCCAGAAACGGTGAATCCACGTGCGATAGGCGGTTGTGCTTTTGAAGTATTAGGTCTAGGGAAATAAGTATTTGCCTTGTCACCTACTTTTAATTGCAATCTGCGTGCGATGTCATCAGAAATTAAAATCTCTTTTGTCGCTTTATCGCTAGAAATATCTGGTAAATTACCTTCTACGAGAAATTCTTTAAAGTATTCCCAGTTGTAATCTGTTCCTACACCTTTAAGAATCACACCTTCAAAATCAGTTTCTGTACGGATCATACCACCTAAAGTAGCGACGGCTTGTACATGTGTAACCTCTGGAACTGCTACAAAATCTGGATAAAAAGCTTGGTTGATGGAAATAGGCTTTACCGTAGTAATAGAATTATTACGATCAAATAATGAAATTCCTATGTGACCGTTAAAAGCGCTTACTTTTTCCTTTATCTTACGCTGTAATCCTATAGCACTAGCGATAGTTATAAGCATCACAATAATTCCTATTGCAATTGCTGCGATTGCAATTTTAATAATAGGCGCACTTACGCTATTTTTATAGGCCGTACTGCTTTGTACTCTTTTTGCTATGAAATACTCTAAATTCAATATTCTTAAATGAAGATCAAATATACCATAATCGCGATTGCCTTGCTCATTATTTCGTGTAATACGAGCATAAATAATAAAGATAAAACGGCGCAAAAATCTAGATCTACTACAGTACCTGTAATCACAGATAAGTCTGTTGATGCAAATGATGTCCCACAAGGACAACCACAACCTGCAGCGCAAGATCTAGAAGAATGGATTGAACTGCTGTCAGGTAAAAATGTAGCAGTAGTAGGAAATCAAACTAGCGTTATTAGATCAGGGAAAAAAACTGCCAAAGGCAACTGGAATGACCCAGAACTGGTGACTTACACGCATCTAGTAGATACTTTGTTAAGTCGTGAAGTGAATGTGACCAGAGTATTTGCCCCAGAACATGGATTTAGAGGCACGGCAGATGCTGGCGCAGTGATTAAAGATGGTATGGATTCTAAAACAGGATTACCTATCATATCTCTTTACGGTAGTAATAAAAAACCAACGGCTACCCAACTTAAAGATGTCGATGTAGTGATCTTTGATATTCAAGACGTAGGAGCGCGATTCTACACTTACATTTCAACATTACATTATGTAATGGAAGCCTGTGCTCAACTTGATAAAAAAGTCATTGTACTAGACAGACCTAATCCTAACGGCCATTATGTAGATGGACCCATTCTGGAACCTGCGTATAAAAGTTTTGTAGGGATGCATCCAGTTCCTGTGGTACATGGAATGACCATAGGTGAATATGCACAAATGATTAATGGTGAAAAATGGTTAGAAAATGGTGTACAATGCAACTTAGAAGTGGTAAAAATGAAAAATTACTCACGTGATATGAACTACAGCTTACCTATCAAACCATCACCTAATTTACCTAATGATCAGGCGATTAATTTGTATCCTAGCTTATGCTTCTTTGAGGGAACAGATATAAGTGTAGGTCGTGGGACAGAGATGCAATTTCAAGTTTATGGATCACCACAACTCGCAAAATATCAAGATTTTGCTTTTACGCCTACTCCTAATGTAGGTGCAAAAAGACCGTTGCATAACGGTAAAAAATGCTTTGGAATGGATCTAAGAACACATCCTAAGCTGGATCAATTAAAGTTAGATTTTCTGGTTGACGCTTTCGCGAAAGCGCCATCAAAAAGAAACTTTTTTAACTCCTTTTTTACAAAGCTGGCAGGAACAAAAATCTTACAACAACAAATAGAAGCAGGAAAAACCGCCGAAGAAATACGCGCTAGCTGGCAACAAGGCTTAGCTACTTTTAAAGCCACTAGATCGCAATATTTAATCTACAACTAACCTATCTATGAAATCATATTTTAACGAAGAAGCGTGGAATGATTTACAATCACGACTCAAACAACTAAAACCTGAAAGCCAAGCGCAATGGGGCAAAATGAACGTAGCGCAAATGATGAAGCATTGTCAATCACCATTACAGCTCGCAGTAGGAAAAGAAGAAGTAAGCATGAAACCCAACTGGCTCATTAAATTTTTCTTTAAAAAAATGATGTATAGCCCAAAACCTTTCAAGAAAAACGCTCCTACACCGCCTGTTTTTCAAGTATCAGATGAACGCGATTTCAATAAAGAGAAAGAGCAATTAAAGCACTGGATGAATGAACTATGGGATGATCGTAATAATAAATCCCGTAGACCACATCCTGTTTTTGGTGAGTTTACAAAAGATCAATGGGGCATCATGCAATGGAAACACCTGGATCACCATTTTAGGCAATTTGGGGTTTAACTTAGTTCATTCACATAGCTTAAAAACATATTTTCATGTATTTCAAGGATATGTGACATACTATTTTGTTCAATCCTATTTAGATGGTTAATCGCAGTTTCTAATTCATTCATCATAATATTGAAACTACCAGATTCAAAGATATTCCTACTATAAACTGAAAATTCTTTTGACTCTAAAATATTACCTTTTAAAGTTTCAACGTTTTCAATATTAGGTAGCTGCCGGAAATTATCTGAGTTAAAATTTTTTAATTGCTTATTAAAAAGATGGAATAGATCAGATACTTCATTTTCAAATGTTCTGATCGTTTGTTCTGAAACTTCTGACATAGCCTGTAAACCAGACAATCTTTGATTAATTTTACTTCTTCCTTCTATTAAAATTTTGTAAAAACCTATAAGTAATTTATGCTGTTGTAAATAGCTAGCATAATGTTCTTTTCTTTCTAATAGACTTGAGATTTTGTAATAAGAAGCAAAAAAAGTAGCATCCCATTCTTTAAACGCTTCATTAAATAACCTCTCTCTATCTGCATTTACTTTTTCAAAAACCTGTTGCATTTGTTTCTTCTTATAGGAAACACCTAGATATTCAAATGTTTTTGATTTTGAGCTTCCTTGAGCTATACTACCTATTTCTTCTAGGTGTTTAGAAAGCTCATTAACTGGCTTCATTAAAGCAATAAGATCTGATTCTAGATCTTTTATTTTCTCAATAGGTTTATCGACTTGAGAAGAAGTAATTTTCAATTCATCATCCTTAGGAATCGTAACAAATCTATTTTGAAATGTGTTATGGTACTTTTCAAGCAGATGATTGCCTTTTGTCTCACTTTTAATAAAATCTTGAAATTGCC
Source organism: Nonlabens sp. (assembly GCA_020630715.1). GTDB lineage: Bacteria > Bacteroidota > Bacteroidia > Flavobacteriales > Flavobacteriaceae > Nonlabens. The sequence goes on along the minus strand of JAHDIQ010000005.1, from coordinate 250,971 downwards.
TGTCCTCGGAAAAAGATTCGGGTTTCTTACCTATATATTGTTTGTAAATTAATGCAGTTAATTTCTCTTGTAATTCAATTTTATGATCAAATAATACCCAACTACTTCTGTCATCTGTATCACAAGGTATAAATGGACTTTTAGCATTACCTTCTCTCAAATCATTAGGTGGATGACTTGCATACATTCCCACGTTTGAATTCTTTGAAGTTGAAAAGAACGTTCTTACTCCTTTTTCATCCGTTGGCAAACTATTTATTTGATTTAATATTTCGTCTTTGGAATTTGTGATAGAGCTATTTACATGAGTGTAGAAATTCTTTACAAATAGATTGTTTTTAGAAGCTAAATATCCATGGTTAATAACCTCATTATAATGTTTAAAACCGTGATCTAGTTTCCATAAAGATGAAATGATTGCCTCACTACCTGAAACGCTTACCGCTACTTTATCTGCATTAAATTCCATTTCTCTACTTAAAGAAGAATATGCAATATTTAATAGTTGATAAAATAAGATAAGAAATTGTCTTATTAACCAAACTACAGGTGTTATTATCCATGCGAAAATTGCTATTCTGAAATCAGAACTACGCCATTTATCTAAAGTATTATCCCATGCATCTCTTTCAAAAATCATTGAATGAATAATTGTATTTGCAGAATTAATATAACTTCCTACCTTCATACTACGCTGTGCAAAATGACCAAATTCGTGGGCAACCACAGCTTTAAATTCCGAAAGGTTTAAACATGAAACTAGCCCTAACCCTATAGTTAAGTTCTTTTTTGTAGGAAAGAATAAGCTAAGCCAGATGTTATTATAAGACACATAAGCATTAACATCAGGATCCACATATACATTTTTAGGTTTTGGCGCATTCGTGTCCTTACAAATATTATCTATAAAAGATTTAAGCTTAGGGTTTTTTGTTAGATCAATCTTTACTCTATTATTAGGCTGAACATTTTTCAATTTCAAAATAAATTTCAGCGAAAAAGCAAATAGCATCGCACTTCCAGCGATAGCTCCTATTTTTAGAAGTATAGTAAATTTATTGATACTACCCATGTCGTAAATGATAGCGTAATAGGTGAGAAGACAAAAACCAGCGATCATTGCCATGTATAAAACAAAAAATAATATGATCGCAATAACGGCTAGCGATACTTTAATTTTATAACTATTAGGTAATTGAGTGAAGCGTTTTGGTATTTCTAATGGACCTGACGGATAGGTAGTGCTTGTGGTACTCATAAAATATTGGTTAATAATATAATTGTAGTCCTAAAAATAGTAACCGTTCAACATTTATCATAGTATATTGCTGGAAATTGTAATTTTAATAACAAAAGTGAGGCACAATTTCATTAATACATAAAAGGATTTAAATCACCATTTTAGGCAATTTAGAGTTTAGTAATCAACAGAAAATACATCATATGTTAGCATACAACATACCATATATAATAATACTTATCGTAGAAGTAATTGCTACGGTCATATTATTTAAAAAACTAAAAGCTTTAGGACCAAAATTACTTATGTTGATAGGTAGTATCATCAGCTTTTTACTACTTTCTATTTATGCAGTGGTAAGCTTTATGCTACTTGAAAATAGTAATTTTGAACAAATGGAATTGTACGCAAGAATTGGTAGTGTTTATAGCATATGCTCGATAGTTGCGCAACTAGTATTTGTCTTAGGTTTCCTTTTTCATGCTATTTCAATTAAATCAGAATAGATACTACTCATTCAACATAAACCACAATCGATCTTTTAATTCTTGAAGATTTTGTTGTGCAATGGATGAGATAAACATGTAAGGTGCACCATCAAAAGCGCCTTGATCGTCTAATAATTCTCGCATTTGAGAAATCAGTTCTTCATCCAGCATATCTGCCTTTGAAATAGCTACAAAACGGTTTTTATCTAGCAATTCCGGATTGTATTTCTTTAACTCATTGAGTAGAATATCATACTCTGCACTGATGTCATCAGAATCTGCTGGGATGAGGAATAATAAGGTAGAATTACGTTCTATATGTCTTAAGAAACGGTGACCTAGACCTTTCCCTTCTGCGGCACCTTCAATGATTCCTGGGATATCTGCTATTACAAAAGACTTAAAATCACGGTATTCTACAATTCCTAAATTCGGTTTTAAAGTGGTAAACTCGTAGTTAGCAATTTTAGGTTTTGCACTTGTAATTACAGATAGTAAAGTTGATTTACCAGCATTAGGAAATCCTACAAGACCTACATCTGCTAGCACTTTCATCTCAAAAGTTAGTTCGCGTTGTACGCCTTCTAGTCCTGGTTGTGCATATCGTGGCGTCTGTCTGGTACTGGTTTTAAAATGCCAGTTACCACGTCCACCTTTTCCACCTTCACAAATAACGTATTCATCACCATGAGCTAACATTTCATAAATCACCTCACCGGTTTCTGTATCTTTTACTACAGTTCCTAATGGCAACTCAATATAAATGTCTTCACCGTCTTCACCAGTACGACGTTGTTTTGCACCATTACCGCCTTGAGCGGCCTTAAAATGTCGCTTATATTTAAAGTGATATAGTGTCCATAGGTTTTCGTTACCACGTAAAATGATATGACCACCACGACCACCATCACCACCATCAGGTCCACCTTTATCGATGTATTTTTCACGATGTAAGTGCGTGCTACCTTTACCACCACGACCTGATTCCAGATGTACTTTAGTATAGTCTACAAAATTTCCTTCGGTCATTGTTTTTAGGTTAAGGGTTTATTGGGTAAAGGGTTGTTGGGTTATTGGGTCAAAAGTTATAAGGTTTATAACTTATAAAGAATACAATTTTAATATGTAACTCAGTCACCTAGTTGTTTTCTTTTTCAAGTTCAAGTTCAAGTTCAAGTTCGAATTCAACTTCAAGTTCAGTTTCTTAAAGCTTATCAAACTCCACACTCAGTCGATCTGTTATCTCATCAATAGATCCTAGACCATTCACGCCGTGGTATTTGTTTTGTGCCTCGTAATAATTTTTAAGTGGTGCAGTCTCGTCGTAATATACTTTAATACGATTGCGTATCACGCCTTCATCTGCATCGTCTGCACGACCACTACTTTTTCCTCGTTCTAGTAATCGTTGTACTAGGCTTTCATCATCTACTTCTAGCGCCACCATTCCTGCCACGGTTGTGTTCATGGTAGAAAGTAACTCGTCTAGTGCTTCGGCTTGGGCATTAGTACGTGGGAAACCGTCAAAAATAAACCCGTTTGCATCTGGTGTTTTCTCAACCTCTGCACGTAACATATCGATAGTCACCGTATCTGGAACTAGCTGTCCTTTATCGATAAAGGATTTTGCTAGTGTTCCTAGTTCTGTACCATTCTTAATATTATATCTAAAAACATCACCTGTAGAAATGTGTACGAGGTTGTATTTTTCTTTGAGACGATCTGCTTGTGTTCCTTTTCCGGCACCTGGTGGACCGAAGAGTACGATATTTTTCATACGCTGTGTTTGTACATAAAGTTCGGGCAAATTGCGCCCTAGGTTATTATAATCCATGCCGTATCCCACGACAAATTTATTCTCAATATTTTGTCCTACGTAGTCTATTTTTAATTCCCGATTATAGACCTCAGGTTTTAAAAACAAGGTTGCCACGTAAAGAGCAGTTGGGTTGTGGTTAGTAAGCTTTCGCGAAAGCGTATCCACCGTCAATCCAGTATCCACAATATCCTCAACGATAACGACTACCCTATTTGTAATGTCCACGTCTAGCGGAAGATGCTCTGTCACCTCACCGGTAGAGCTGGTTCCTGAGTAACTACTGGCGCGTAAAAATGCGATCTCGCAATCGTGTTGAAATTTACGAGTCAGATCTGCCAGCACCATGTAACTACCATTGAGAATTCCCAGAAAAATAGGATTCTTACCAGCGAGGTCGCGGTTCAATTGGTAAGCCAAATTGTCTACGGCATCGCTTATTTGCTGTGCGCTTAAATAGGGCTTAAAATAAAGGTCGTGAAGTTGAATCACTGGTGGTTTTTATTTTGTGCAAAGATAATCAATAGTCTACAGTAGGCAGTCGCAGTTAGCTGTTAAGTGTTGAGTGTTTTAGTACTTCGATGGCAGTAACTTTCATACTAACCTGAATTTGGTTACTGATCTCATATTTCTTTTTAAGTTAAAGTTTAAATTTGCCTTATGAGCACACCACTTTTTTCATCTGCTTTTACACTAGGAATACTAGGTGGCGGACAGCTAGGTAAAATGATGTTATACACCACACGTAAATGGGACATCGGGACCTTTGTAATGGACAAGACTGAGGACGCGCCAGCTTTTCAAGGCTGTGATGTGTTTTTTGAAGGTGATATCATGGATTATGAAGCTGTAATGGAATTTGGCCAGCAAGTAGATATCCTTACCATTGAGATTGAAAATATCAATGTGCAAGCCTTACAAGATCTAGAAGATCAAGGTATCGCTGTATCACCTAGCGCACGAGTGCTAAATCTAATACGTAATAAAGCCAGACAGAAATCTTTTTATCAAGAAAACGGTATTCCTACCGCTAGTTTTGAAATTTTACAACAACCAGACCTCAACACAAATCGGGAATTTCCATTCATCTGGAAAAGTGCCGAAGGTGGCTACGATGGTAAAGGCGTTAAGGTGATCCGTTCTCAGGAAGACCTAGCAGATTTACCACAGCAAGAATGTATCTATGAAGATATGATTGATTTTGAGCTAGAGCTAGCCGTTATTGTGGCACGCAATACTAGTGGCGAGATCAAAACCTATCCTGTAGTAGAGATGGAATTTCATCCAGAAGCAAACCAAGTGGAATACGTGATTTGCCCAGCACGTATAGATGATGCAATTGCTGATAAAGCAAGAGCTATCGCACTTCAAGTTTCTGAAGCTTATGAGCACGTAGGATTACTAGCTGTAGAATTATTTCTTACAAAAGATGGCGATATTCTAGTAAATGAGGTTGCACCACGACCGCATAATTCGGGACATTATACTATTGAAGGATCTGTTACAGATCAATTTGAACAGCATGTGAGATGTGTACTAGATTTACCGCTAGGCAATACTGATAGCACGATAGGTGCTGTAATGGTCAACTTAGTAGGCGATGAACATCATACGGGTAATGTGATCTACGATGGCATGAATGATATTTTACAACTTTCTGGTGTGACACCACATATTTATGGTAAGGCACAAACTAGACCATTTAGAAAAATGGGGCACGTTACCGTTGTGGATCAAGATATCAATGCAGCACGTAAAAGAGCCGAGCTGGTTAAGAATACAATTAAGGTAGTGGCGCAGTAAGTGAATGATTACGCTTTCGCGAAAGTGGGATTACAACTAATCTTATTGCTTTTAAGACAGTAAAGCGTTCCTAAAAACGAAACAACAGGTTTAAGTTTAAGTGTAAAGCTACGAATTCCTTCTTAGTAAACTACTCGCAATGTGCGGTAGGAATTTTCAATTTCAATTTCACCGTAGAACATCCCTTTTGTCCGCTGGACATTTTCCCTTTAAAGGGAAAACTTTCTAAAAAGTATTTTGGTTTGGCTTCAGATTCAAGTTGTAATGAGAGCAATACCAATCCCAACCTTCCCTCAAGGGAAGGAGTTTGAGAATAGCTATTAATTTCAATATTCGGTATTCTTTAATCGGTATTCAGTGTTCGAGTTCAAGTTCGAGTTCGAGTTCAAGTTCAGGTTCACCGTAGAACATCCCTTTTGTCCGCTGGACATTTTCCCTTCAAAGGGAAAACTTTCTAAAGAGTATATTGGTTCGATTACTGGTTTAAGTTGTAATGAGAGCAACACCCATCTCAACCTTCCCTCGAGGGAAGGAGTTTGAGAATAGCTATTAATTTCAGTGTTCGAGATCGAGTTCAGTGTTCGAGATCGAGTTCAAGTTCAGATTCGAAACCGTTTCCCCAGCCCTAAAGGGTGCGGTTTCTACAAACTAATTTAGGTTTAAAACAATAGATTTCTTCGTCTCCCGATAGCTATCGGGATCCTCGGAATATGCGGTAGAAAAGCATACTGCGAGCGATAACAGAGCGTGGCAGTCTGTTAGAGTGGAAGGAAGATTTCCACATTGAGTTTGAGTTCAGATTCGAGTTCAATTTCAATGTCACCGTAGAACATCCCTTTTGTCCGCTGGACATTTTCCCTTCAAAGGGAAAACTTTAATTACAACATCCGTATTCTTTACCGATATTGAGAATAGTACACAATGAAATTAACTAATTCAGATTCGAGTTCAAATTTAAGTTTTTTACGCTCTACACTTGTAGAATGAAATATTTATTCTACATTTGTAGAGTTTATTCTAGTAATGTAGAGCATGAAACTATCAAAAAGTGAAGAAGAACTAATGAGTCACTTATGGAAGCTAGATAAAGCTTTTATGAAAGACTTACTAGAAGAGTATGATGATCCTAAACCAGCAACTACTACCATCGCTACGTTGTTAAAGCGAATGACTGATAAAGGTTTCGTAGGCTTTAAGCTCTTTGGCCGTAGTAGAGAATATTTTCCACTTGTTAAAAAGAGTGATTATTTTTCTACACACGTAAATGGATTGATCAAGAATTTTTTCAATGATAGCGCAAGTCAGTTTGCATCGTTCTTTACTAAAGAAACACAATTATCACAGGAAGAGCTTAAGCAATTACGTGATATCATCGATGGTCAAATCAAAAAATCATAGGCATGGAACATTTCTTAATTAATAGCACAGTGTGCCTATTTGTGTTGTGGTTGTTTTATAAACTGGCATTAGAAAACACGTCGTGGCATGAATTTAAAAGATGGTATCTTTTAGGATCACTGTTACTAGCGACGATTATTCCATTGTTAGTGGTTAAAACAGTCGTCATTCCTGTAGCAGAAGTTAGCAGTGTTATAAACTACAATAATTATGTTCCTAGTGAAATTCTCTCAACAAAATCACAACCTATAGAAGCTATTGAAGAACCATTTAACTGGTGGAATGTCCTTATAGGTATTTACGTTATTGGTGTTCTTGTTATGGGATATCGTTTTCTTAAAAACTTAAAGAGTTTTCAAGTTCGTCAAAACGACAGGACTGCTTCTTATTCCATTTACAAACTGATCTTAAGAAATGGAATCACCATTCCACATTCCTTTATTAATAGAATTTTTGTGTCTAAAAACGATTATGAAGCTAATAAGATTCCAGTAGAAATCTTAGAACATGAGAAAGCACATCTAGATCAACGACATAGTTATGACATTATATTGATAGAGTTACTATTGATTTTCTTATGGTTTCATCCTGTATTGTATGTCATACGATACAGTATTAAGCTCAATCATGAATTCCTCGCAGATCGTACCGTACTAGATCAAGGGAAAGATACCACTGCTTACCAGCAACTATTATTAGATTATACAAATACTACAAAGAGCTCTCAACTCGCACATACCTTTAATTATCCTATTATCAAAAAAAGATTTCAAATTATGAGAACTAAAACATCTATATCTAATGGATTACTGCGTAGTGTTGCGATGGTAGTTCTAGTTGTTACCTTAGTGATTGCTTGCGGTAAGGAGAAAGAAATACGCATGATTGATCACAGTACTTTTTTTGGTGGCATGCATGACACAAATGAAAATGCTAATCATGTATACGGGATAGATGTAGATGGTTTTCAAAAGATAGGTACGGTTAACTATAATGGGATTAATTACGACTATGATATAGAAAATGACACATTAGTTCATTTGTATTTTCCTGATGGTGAAAAGGTAGATATTGAAGAAAATCAATTGTTCATTTCTGTACAATACGATTCCAAAAAAGTACTGAATGAACTGAGTGCATCACCAGAACAATCTAGACAAAAAATTGAATCTGGTCAACTTAAATTTGAAGAGCGAGCAACGATAAATGGCGAACTAAAGAAAAGAACACTATCCTACGATGAATTATTCAACTATGACTTCTCCTTTATTGATTTTCATAAAAGCGTGAGAAATGATCTCACAGAATATCATTTCTATGTTTTTCCAGATGCTCGCAATACCATTTTTTTACCTATGAATAAAGATTATGGATTTATTGAACTATTCGGAAAGGCATACAGTTTTGAAAAGATTGACAATGATGTTATAATTACTAGTAAAAATGGAAAAGTCTTTGATTGGAAAAAATTTAATTATGACATAATTGAGGTTGAAGAAGATAGTCAAGCTCTTAAACCGCAAGAAGATGATCCTGATGGCAATAATCAGACTAATACTACTTCTGAAACTAAAGCCCAATCAACTGTTCAACAGCCATTTTATTTAAGCAATAAATCAAACGAGGTTAATAATTCGGTAAAAGACCAGGCAAACTCCAAATCAGGTAAAAACTCTGTTTCTGAAGCTAACAGTCAAGATCATTATTTGAGAAGGTCAATTCTATCACTTAGCTTAGACCAAGACTCAAAAACAGTTTATCAAATCAACGGCAAAAATGCTAAAATTGAATCTTTAAAAGATTACATAAATAAAAACGAATTTGCTGACGTGAGCTATACAAAAGGTGTCCCAAACACATTAAATTTTAGCGATAATGCTGGTGAAAAGATGACCATAGAACAATTTCAAAAAATGGCTTCATTAATTGTTGAAAATGGGAATCAAAGTAAAGCGTCGCAAGAAAATCAAGACAGAACAGAACAACCACCACAAATGATAGGCGATGCCTTTCATGTTATGAATTTAAATCGCTACACCTTAAAATATCAATTTGATGGTGAGTCTATAAATGCAGGAAAAGCACGCGAAATCTTAATAGACAAAGGACAGCGTGGTGTATATCTAGACACTATCGCTGGTGAACCTACCATGATTATTCAAAGTAAATTCCTGAATACTGGTCCAGCATTACCTACTCAAAATCCTTTAGCAGGTGATGGTTGTTAGGTATCGTTTAAGCTTAAGTCTAAAACAACAGATTCCTTCGTCTCCCGATAGCTATCGGGATCCACGAAATATGCTGTAAAATAGCATACTGCGAGCGACAGTGGAGCGTGGCAGTCTGCTAGAGTGGAAAGAACATTTTTCACATCGAGTTCGAGTTCAAATTAAAAAAACACCCATCCCAATCTTCCCTCAAGGGAAGGAGCTTCAGAATAGCTATTAATTTCAGTATTCAATATTCTTTAATCGTTATTCAGTGTTTAATGTTCGAGATCAAGTTCACCGTTGAACATCCCTTTTGTCCGCTGGACATTTTCCCTTCAAAGGGAAAACTTTCTAAACAGTATTTTGGTTTGACTTCAGATTAAAGTTCAGATCCGCTCTTTTTATCCTTTCCGAGCAAAATTCCGCAAGCTCCATTTTGCCCACCTTTCCTTTTAAAGGAAAGGAGCTTTTTGAGGTTCATTTCAATATTCGATATTCTTTAATCGGTGTTCAGTGTTCGAGTTCAGGTTCAAGTTCAAATTAAAAAACACCCATCCCAACCTTCCCTCAAGGGATGGAGCTTCAGAATAGCTATTCATTGCAGTATTCGATATTCTTTAATTGATATACAGCATTCAATTTAGATTTCTAATTCAAGTTACCCATGTAACATCTTGCAAAAAACGACGTTAACTAAGTGAACCTCTTTCACATTGGCAAGCACAGCGCGCCACTTAAAACACCTTGTTATGCAATCCTTTTTCATTTTTTGTAGTGGTGCAGACGCACCTTTATTAGACAACTGTAGTGCTAGTGAACGTAATAAATACGCTGGTATAGGAGCTACTGTTTTTTTCACAGCCTTGATGGCATTTTTTGCGGCTAGTTATGCCTTATTCACGGTTTTTGACAATGCGTGGATTGCCACTTTTTTCGGTTTTATTTGGGGTTTATTGATATTTAATTTGGACCGTTACATCGTTTCTACTTTAAAGAAAAATGATCGTAAAATCAATGAAATATGGCAAGCTACACCACGTATTCTACTAGCAATCATCATCGCGGTAGTGATTTCAAAGCCGCTTGAATTAAAGATTTTTGAGAAAGAAATTGACCAGGTATTACTGGAAGAAAAGAACGCCATGACGCTAGAAAATCAAGAGCAAATTGCAGCCCTTTATGCTGGTGAAGAGTCCGCTTTCGCGAAAGCGATACAAGAATTAAAAACAGAGATCACCACAAAAGAAAGCGAAGTAAACGAACTCTACGACATCTATATCTCTGAAGCAGAAGGAACCGCAGGAACCGAAAAACTAGGGAAAGGTCCTGTGTATAAAGAAAAACGCGAGAAACACGACGCCGCACTTGCAGATTTAGTAATACTTAAAGAAACAAATCAATCTAAAATCACAGCAATAGAAGCCCAACTAGCCACCTTAGGAATTCAGGAAAACGAGCAACTGGCGAGTTCACAACCTATCATTGACAACTTTGACGGATTGATGGCACGTATTGAAGCTTTAAACAAACTACCGTTTATTACTTCATTCTTTATATTCCTATTATTTCTAGCCATAGAAACTTCACCTATCATTGCTAAATTGTTAGCACCTAGAGGTGAATATGATTTCAAACTAGCAGAACGCGAAGACCTCGTGAAGTCATGGGTAACACAGCAAAAATCACAGCAAGATATTCTAGTTGCTACAGATCTAGCAGTTAATAATCGTGTATATTCTGATATTGCCGAAGAAGAAGCACTATACAACCACAAACGTAAAATTGCAAGGCAACTCATTCAAGATCAAGCAGATGCTTTTTATAAGAAGCAAAAAGGGATTTTAGGATAAGAAAGTTTAAAATTACGAATTATGCCGTCTCCCCTTAACTATAGGGATCAATCTGTATATGCCATAAGAATTTTCAAAGTCGAGTTCAAGTTCTCCTACTCATCCACAATACCCATCTTCCTCAACAAGAAACTCGCATTCATATTTGAAGCGACGCCAGTTTTAAACTTGTAGTCAAAGGTGAGGACATCGTTTGTGATATCTGCATCAAAAAAGTAATTTGAAATCGTATTATATTCTTGAGCTACTTCAGTGAGGCTTAAATCGTGAGTGGCGATGATTCCGGTGGCGTGTTTACGTGATAATTTCTCAATGAGTTTGCGCGAGCCGTTTGCCTTATCCTGACTGTTTGTTCCCTTTAATATTTCATCAAGAACTATAAAATAACGATCGTTATCAATGCGATCTACAATATATTTAAGGCGTTTTAATTCGCTAAAAAAGTAACTCTCATCATCTGTTAATGAATCACTAGTGCGCATACTAGTAATAAGCTTAATAGGATTATACCTTACCTTATCACTCCAGATAGGTAAACCAGCATTAGACGTCACAATAGTCATTGATACAGTGCGTAAAAACGTACTTTTCCCAGCCATATTTGCACCGGTGATGATAAAAAACTCACCTGATGAAATATTAATGTCATTTCCTATCGCTTTTTGTGGATCTAATAAGGGATGTTTTACATCAACCGCTTCTAGCTTGAAATCTCCAGTTCCTATATCAGGAAATACATAGTTAGGATGATTATAGGAATAATTTCCTAGGCTGTTCATAGCATCTACTTGCGCAGCGGTTTCTAGCCAGTTGCGCACATGGTCTTTATTTTCAATGAGCCATTTTTCAATGGTATGCACTTGTTTTAAATCCCATAAACCTAATCCGTTTGCTAGTATGCCAAACAACATATTGTAGCGTTGATCTAGTCTTCCTATGGCTTTGGCAAGTTGCTGTAATCGTTGCGATGCAGGATCACCTGTCGTCAAGATTTTGTTCTTTAAATCCACCAGTAATTCAGATTGAAATTCTTCTTTCTCAATGCTCAATATCAATTTACTATACTGCTGGAAAAACAATTCTAGTTTGCTAATTTCTATACTAAACTCATTTATCTGTTTTAAAAAATGTCTAGTAATTCCTAAACCTAAAAAGAAAATTCCTGCGATAAACCAGCCATTAATAAGATCATTGAAATACAATACCACACTGGCGATAGAAGCCACAAATATCACCCAAGGCAACCAACGGTACATCGATGGTACAAAAGATTTGTATTCCTCAATCCATTGCAACATCTGCTTTGGCTCTTTATCATTATCTAATAAAGTCGCCGTAGCGGCATAGGTTTGCCTGAAATCTAATTTGGTAGCCAGTTCTTTTACCGCTTCCTGTTTTTGAGGAATAGTAGTTGGGTTGTTGTTAGTTAGCTTTCGCGAAAGCGTAATCACACCATCTCTGGTTACACTACGATTTAAATATTGGAAAAACGAGCCTTTACCAAAAAGATCAATATCACGGCTGTACTCGTGATCGTCTTTTAGGAATTCTGATCCGTCTGGTAGTTTATGAAAATCTCCATTAAGAACCTGAATTTCACGTTCATTAATCGCAACCATCGCACGATGGTAATTGCGTTGTTGCTTTAAATTCTCATGTCTAGAAACTAAAAATAAAAATAGAGCAAAGGTAGCAACAGCAATCGCGACAGCAACTTGCCAGTAGGCCCATAAATAGTAGACCGCAACAGCTCCAGCGACAAAAACGACAAGTCGAAACATACTGCTAGCAAAAAGCTTTTTTTGCAAGGCGCTGGCTAGAGAATTATGAGTCTCAATACGCTGATTATATGTATGAATGAGTGTTTCCAATTATAGAGTTTTAAGTAGATCGCGATCCTTACGCGTTAATTTTGCAGCGACTAGATCATAACTGTGATCAATCCATTTTTTGAGTTCGCTCACTGGCATATCACGATCTGTAAATATGGTATTCCAGTGTTTTTTATTGCTGTGAAAACCACCTATCACAGTTCCATCGTATTGCTCACGCAGTTCAATAGCTTTAGTAGGATCACATTTTAAATTGATGGATGGCTCGCCACGTTCCCAGCGATCAAGTCCAGCCAGACAAAACATTTTACCCATCACTTTAAAAACTAGGGTTACCTCATCAAAAGGAAATTCTTCTGTGACGCCTTTTTTTGCCATGCAATAGGCTTGCAATTCATCAATAAACATTAGTCTTTTAAGATTTTAGTCTCTTGTGGCGCATCTAGAACTAATGCGCCATAATCTAATTTCCATCCTATGGTTGCTGCTAATCCTTCCATTAACTTAATGGTTTGTAAAGCTTCCTGACGCGCCTGATCTATCAAACCACTTTCTGGAATTTTATCGATGATATGCTGTTTTGCATTTCTAGAAATATCTGTGAGATCTGTACTAGAAAAAGGATTTGCCCAGCCTTCTTTCTTATCGTAATAATTAAAGTCTGTCTCCACACTTAATACCTGTGGCTGTGGGAAATTAGTTAATCGTATGGTTTTAGATTTAGGGTCACTATCCATCTGGATTTTTGTAAGATCAAAACCTATGTGTGCTTTTGCATTTACTAGGATGATTGCTTTCTTTTTACCTAATAGCAAGCTCATCATTTTTTCTTTTACGTTTTCATAATGATAGATCTCTGCAAAATCACCTTCCACAGTAATGAATTTGCAAACAGATCGTATTTTTTCCATGAGCACCACACTTTGCTCTGTAGTGTTTTCACGTTTTGTGAATTTTGAAGTAAAAAATTTAAAGGTGAAAAAGGCGATAATCGCACCTATCGCTAGTCCTATAAAAAGTAATTCCATAAACCAAATTTACAATTTATCAAGATGCGTATTTTTAAAATGATCCTGATATTTTAAACCGTATCCAAAAAGTCTATCCATACCGATATGTGCCACCATAATTAATCCATACAAAAACATATAATTTACATCACAAAAGTATCCTAGTAAAACCACGATCACAGCAATCAGTAAATGATGAAACAAATTATAAGTAATCGCACCTAATTTAGTGCTTACCACATATCCTAACATTCCAATATCTGGAGTAAGTAGAAGTGCTGCAAAGAGCCACCAGCTATAACCTGCATAGTGATAAAGAGTTATCGCAGCAATTAAAATCCCTAAACCTTCTAAACGTAATAGTAACTTCATAATAATTGATATAATATTGGACGCGACGGCGCAGCATCATTTTCTATAGGTGCCACTTGTAGATCCAGCAAATACAATCCATCTTTTACATGATCTGGCACATAGATCAATTCTGTAATCGTTGCTTGTAGTCGTTGCTCACCATCGTAATTCCAAAACGCTTTATGAGCGCGCAACGCACCATTATCTTTTTCTTTATCTACACTAGGTAAATCTATAAGGATGTGGTTGATACCGCTTTCGCGAAAGCGTAATGCCGCAGCTTCTTCTAGATAAGGTGGATTTGAGTTAGAATAATTCTTCTCTTTTTTATCTAATGAATTAGGCAATGTACGGATGGTAACCGCAGTAACATCATCCTGTAAATCATCAAACATTGATGCGGTGATGACTAGATCATCGCCTTGTTGTTGTGGTGAAATTGTGAATAATTGCGCTTTAAAAAAAGTAGTTTTAAGTGCATCATTCACACTGTAAAATTCTGGTGTAATATGACCTATACATTCTGTATGCGTCCCATGACTATGCGGATTAAAATGAACATTATTAAAGTTAGTAGAACCGCCTAATTTCACATTACCTACATATCCATCTACCTCAACATGTTTAATCTGTGGCTGGTCGATGTACCACGCGCCTACTCCATCCTGATGCTGAATGGCTAGACTAATATCGATGGGTTGTGATAAATCACAGTTTAAGGATTCATTATTTAATTGAATGGTCGTTTTCATAGGAATTTTAGATTGACATCTCCATAAGAGACTGATGCATATAACGAGTAGGTAACGCATTAATTCGTTTTTTGAGGAACATTAAACTCTAGATCAAAATGCATCAAATACTCTTTTAACGGTGGCATTCCCATCATGGCACGTCTAGAATCTACAGTTTCTGGATCTCTAAGATCGTATAATTCATAAGCTCCATTATCAGTCATGCTTACCTGTGAACCGTAAAGTTGTGGTTGTCCATCATCCATAAGCATACGATCTTGCATTAAAGCAATGCTTTGTCTATCGATGTGACCTTTTTTAGAAGAGGCTAATAGATCAGCAAAATATTTTTTGCGTTTATCAGGACCAGCATGTTGAATCACTAGCCATATCGTGTTAGGACCTTCATAACCTGAATTATCTGGTGTAGGCATGCCGCATTTATCTAGTATTTGTTCTACGACTTCTAGGTTTTGGACATCGATGGATTCATCCATTAGATTATCGCGCCTGTTGTCCTGATCGCGATTATAAATGCGTTCTAGCAACCTGCTTAAGTCTGTACAATCTATGTCAGTCGCTCCGTTTTTAAGTAATGGTGCCGTTTTATTTGCCAGTCGTGCAGTTTCTACATCTCTTAATTGCACTTTTACCAGAACAGAATCTGCGTTTACTAACCATAGCGCATACGGCAAATCATTAGAACGCTCTTTTACTTGATCTTTACTTAATACAGAACCATCTAGGTCTACATAAATCACATCGCTGGACATGGTGATTTTTTGAGCACTCATCGCATCGATCATTTGATCGTAATTCAACTCTTGTAGAGGCAGCTGTGAATCGCAGGATGTGCAAACTATAAGTAATAAAATAATGAGACGTTTCAACATAACACTAGGCATTTAAATTCAACATAAACAATTCACTAGCGATGCCATCACTTAGGAATTTTCCTTTACGAGTCACCAGTAAGGTATCGCCGTCTAAATATAATAAATGGTCTTTCAAATAATCTGTTGCTTGTTCTAAAAGATAATCCTTAAACTGCGGTCCGTAATCATTTGTAATTTTCTCTAAGCTTACACCGTAAATAGTGCGCAAACCGGTCATTATATATTCATTGTAACGATCTACAGTAGATAGTTCTTCTATTTCTATAGGCAATTCACCAGCCTGAATGGCTTTCATGTACTTTACATTATTATTAATATTCCAGCCACGACGATTACCGTCAAAACTATGTGCGCTAGGACCTATTCCTATATACGATTTACCTGTCCAGTACGCGGTGTTGTTTTGCGAGAAATAACCTTCTTTGCCAAAGTTAGAAAACTCATAATTTTTATAACCGTGCAGTTGCATGGCGTCTAGTAGGATATTAAAATGTTCATGTGCTACCTTATCATCTACTTGTGGAATGAGTCCTTTTTCTATAAATGATTTAAGTGCCGTATTTTCTTCAACGGTAAGTGCATAACTAGAAATATGAGGTATTCCTAATTCTATAGCTTTGTAAATATTATCACGCCAGCGATCGTTACTCAAATCTGGAATACCGTAAATTAAATCAATAGAAAGATTATCAAAATAAGCCTTTGCATTTTTAATACACTCTTGAGCCTCGCCAGCATTGTGTGCGCGATTCATGAGTTTTAAATCTTGGTCATAAAACGATTGCACGCCTATGCTCAATCTATTTATAGGACTAGCGGCTAATTGTTCTAACTTTTCACTAGTGAGATCGTCAGGATTTGCCTCAAGTGTAATTTCTGGATTATCTACCACTTGATAGTGTGCATAAACTGCATCAATGATTCGGTTAATCTGTGGTGTGTCCAGCACACTAGGTGTTCCACCACCAAAGTAGATAGTTTTTATGAGGTTGTTAGGTATTTCGCTTTCGCGAAAGCGTAATTCATCACACAATGCCGTAACCATTTCATTTGTATATTTCATAGAAGTACTGAAATGAAAGTCGCAATAATGACAGGCCTGTTTGCAGAATGGGATATGAATATAGATACCGCTCATGATTCAAAGGTAGGATGAAGAATGACAAGCATGAGTAAAAAAGAGCAAAAAAGGGAAGACAAAAAAAAAGAGCTGTTGAAAAACAATTGTTTAAACTGATTTAAATGCTTTTTATAGAGTAGTGATAAAATACCTAAGATAATCAACTTGTTAATGTTTTCTAAAAATACATTGCAACTCAATTCAAAAATCAAAATTAACATCATGGAATTTTTAAACAGTTTTTTAGATAGTTTTTCAACCGGTGGTTATCTCACTAACGCTATAGTGGCTATCTTAATATTAATCGTAGGCTTTTTTATTGCTAAGCTATTAAAACGCATCTCAGGCAAATTACTTAGAAAATCAGGAGTAGATAAAATGCTTAAAAGTGATAAAATAAAGCTATCTGACTTTATAAGTAAACTAGTGTACTTTCTAGTATTAATATTCGTTTTCATGCTGGTATTAGGTAGACTAGGACTTACAGACGCATTAGATCCTTTAAAGGAAATGCTGAATGGCTTTTTAGGTTTTATCCCTAAACTAGTAGGTGCTGGATTAGTAGGATATGTAGGATACATGCTGGCAAATGTGGTATCTGAATTAGTAGGTATGAGCGGTGATACAATCCGTAAATTATCTCCTAAATTACATTTACCAGAGAAACTGGATTTAGTAAGTATCCTTAAAAAGGTGGTTTTCATTATTGTTTTTATCCCATTACTAATTGTTTCATTAGGGATATTAGATATGGATGCGATTTCTATTCCGGCAAGTAATATGCTAGAAAGTTTTCTAGCCGCAATTCCTAAAATTATTCTTGCTGCGGTTATTCTTATACTATTTATAGTAGGTGGTAGATTTGTTAGTGGTCTAGTAAAAAGTCTTCTAAACAGTCTTAACATGAATAATCTAGTAGGTAAATTACATTTAGATGGATTATTAGGAACTACAAATGTGACACAGCTAATAGGTAATGTGGTTTATTTTTTCATCGTATTATTTGGTGTGACTACAGCGGTAGAGAAACTAGAATTTGCTCAACTTACTAATGTGATGGAAACCATAATCGATTATTCAGGTCAGATTTTATTCGGATTAGTAATTCTGGCGATAGGTAACTGGATTGCTGGTATCGTTTATAAGAATATGGCAGCACGTGATAATGCATTTATGGCATCTATAGCACGTATGGCAATTATGGCGATATTCCTAGCGATAGGATTAACTTCTATGGGAATTGCTGATTCTATTATTAATCTAGCCTTTGGACTTACTCTAGGTGCTATTGCACTTACAGTGGTATTAAGTTTTGGGCTAGGTGGTCGTGAAGCTGGAGGAAAACAAATGGAAAAGATCATTTCTAAATTCAATAAAAAATCTGAATAACCTTTAGATTTCTTTAAATGAAAACAGCCTTAGGATTAATTCTAAGGCTGTTTTTTCATTGTATAAAGTCTACTTTATTACAAATCAAATCGCATCTGGAAATAGATGTATCTAGGTAATACAAACGCGGTATTAGTACTAGTAGCAATCTGTCCAAAAGTATTATTAACATCTGCTCTTGTATTCAATAAGTTAGTCGCTACTAAAGAATATTGCCATCTAGAATCTGGTTTTTCATAACGAATAGAAGCTTCTAAAAGGTCAAAAGTGTTTTCATTTCCTAAGTTATTAGAAAATTGACTTAAGTCATAATCACCTCGCAACAACCATCGCTTACCTAATTGCCAGTCTATACCAGCGCCGTAAGTATTTGTTGTTTGGTTATTCTCATTACCAGCGTTGTTTGCATCATTAACATTAATAGAATATTCAGCATCAAAATTTAATCCTTTTTGAAAATTAGTTCTCGCTGAAACTCTGTAGGTCTGATTAAAGTTAGTAGACACCTGATCCTGACCATTAATAACGTTGTTGTTTTCACTCCAATTCATATTTACAGATCCTCTCAATTGTATTTTCTTAACTTCTTTTCCATAGCTAAATCGACCTGAAACACTTTGGTTAGGTAATGCTAGATTAATAGGTGAACTCACCTGATTAACTCCTAATAATAGCGCATCATTACCTATAACATCTTTTCTTCGCGTGTATGTGAGACTACCATTAATATTAGTCAGACTGAACATATTAAAATTAAAATAACTCAAAGAAACAACATCATTTGTTGCACCTTGCAATTGATTATTTCCTGTTCTTAGGCTATTATAACCTGATAGGATCAATCCTAATGCATAACTATTCACATCTTGAAACTGTACTGTTTGTCTGTATCTAAAATTAAAACGTTCAGAACTACGCAATTGTAGTACAACATCCAGATCTGGAAGTAGTCGTTGAGTTTCAATCGTGTTCTCTGTATTGTTTTGAATATCTAATGTTTTAAAGCTATGAGCTGTTAAACCTGGTGTTATTGTAAACTTACCTGTAACTAGTTTATAATGTACAGCGGCAAAAAGATCTGTAAAATTATACTGTACATTATCGTTACGTAAATCAGCATCTTCTAATTCATTTATTGAACCATCATCTGTAATCTGAAAAATACTAGAGTCAAAGTTTTGCCTAGACAATACTGAACCTACCGTGAAATTAATATTACTTTTTTTATTGATCACGTACCAATAATCTAGCTTAGCATCTAATTTATTAGTAAGAACAAACTCTCTTTGATTTGTATTAAATGGATCTGCTGGATCAAGTCCTAGAGCACCATTTAAGGGTTCTACATCATCTATACCGCGTAAATCTCTTATCGCATTTGCAAAAGGGTCTTCAACTTGATTTAAAAATTGACTTTCTACAGCAAAAATGTGATTATCAGAAGCGGTATAATAAGCACTTAAAGATTGATTATAAACCACTGGATTATATTCTCGAGTATTATCAATATCTTCTGTAACGTCTTGTAAATTCCCGTTAATAACTTCTGGACGATTAGATACTTGATCAGTTACCTGCTGTTGATCAGTAAAGTTAGCTCTACCATCGTAGCTTATACTTAAACTAGAACTAGGATTATAATCTGCACCTAGTTTGAACAATGCATTCTGATTTTGATCAAAACTATTATTCACGCTATTACTAAACAATCCATTATTAAATAATTGATCTGTTATGTTACGAGATCGAGTGTCAGAACTTGATAAAATGGCAAAACCACTAAGATCAAGTTTGTCATTCACGGCCCATGAAGCATTTGCTGCTGCAAATTTACTGTCGATGGATAATGCCCTGTTGCTGCCAAAAGCGCTAAAGGTACTTGCTGCATCCACTCCTATAGAGCTATTATTTTGTCGAGTATCAAAATTTCTAAATCCAACAAACCTAAAATAATCACGACCTGTAAAGGCTGGTCTTCCTAGGTTATTTACATCTGTTAGAACATTAATTGTGAAGTCCTCGCTATAATAAAATGCTTTAGGTTGTACCAGATATCTTTCTGCATTACCACCGTAACCAGCACCTACCGTAGCTTCACCAAACCAGAATTTCTTCTTTCCTTCTTTTAATTTGATATTGATTACCACACGATCCTGATCATTTCCTAGACCTTTCAACTGGCTGCGGTTATTATAGTTTTTTAATACCTCAACTTTACTCACCGCATCTGCAGGAATATTTTTTGTAGCAAGTCTAGAATCACCTTCAAAAAAATCTTTTCCTTCTACTTGGACTTTTTCAACTGCCTGTCCTTCTACGGTTATATCTCCATCCTCATTTACTTCTACACCAGGTAATTTTTGTAACACATCGCCTAGACGATCTTCTGTACCATTTGTAAAACTATCTGCATCGTAGACTATCGTATCACCTTTTATAGAAACGGGCATTTGATAGGTAATATTAACGGCATCTAATTGATCTGGACCTTCATACATAATAAAGTTCTTCACTAGATCTTGCTGTAAGTTCTCTACTTTTTCTTCTATAGGTTTTAGACCTAAAAAAGAAACTTTAATGGTATAAGTACTATCCTTTTTAAGACCATCTAACTTATATGCTCCATCTGGATTTGTGATCCCAAAAGCTCCTAAGTTTTTATCTTGCTGGTAGGCTATTACGTTTGCCATAGGTAAAGGCACGCCTAGACTATCCACCACCTTTCCAGTGATTTTGAATGATTGTGCTAGGGCTGGTAAAGACACAGCTATGGCTAGCACGGTAATTAATAATTTCTTTTTCATAATAGTTTGTGGTTGTTAACAGCATTAAGCCGCTGTAAAAGCTTAGAGGTTTAAATCGCAACTTAGCGGCCACGACCGCCACGACCACGACCACGGAAACGCTGTTGCATCTCTTCCATTTTTTGTTTTAAAGTAGCGTCATATTCTTCTTGAGTTACGACGTCACCTTTTTTTGCTGGTTTTAATTCCGTTTGATCTTCTGGATTCATCTTAATCTCAGAACAAAGCAATGTCGTATTACCTGCATTTAACTCTAAAATTAATCCTGGTAATCCACCGTAGACATCTGGTCCATGTTGTACAGGAATAGCTGGTGCAAACCATGCTACAATTTCTATTTCATCTGGTCTGTCAAATAATTCATCAATATCGCCATTTGCTTGTGCGATACTATCTTTCTTTTTAGCCTCAGCATCAGTACCGCGATTTCTACGACGCCAGTTAGTCCAGTCAAATTCTGTACTCTTCTTTTTTGCAACTGCTTTGATCACATCGTATTTACCGATTTTGCGAGCTTCTCCTGTAATTTGCCATTCTAATTTTGGGATAGAATCTTGAATCAGAAAGGTTTTACCCATCATATCGCGTTGCTCTGTATACATTCCAGAAGCTACATCCTTATATTTTTCTCCGCCCATCATGGTTCCCATCATGCTTCCCCATCCACGACGTTGTCCTGGAGCTGCTAGAGCAACCTCTTCTTTATAAATAGCTTCTGATCTATTGAACTTTAAAACAAATGTTTTTTCTGTCATTTGTTTCATATTTTGTTCCATACGCTTGCGACGCTCTGGTGTCATATCTGGATTATCATCCATCCAGCTGGTATCCATTTTTGTCTTAGACATATAGGTAGCCTCACCATACATCTCTTGAGAAAGTGCGGTAGTAGTTGATATAACTACAATTAGAGCAAATAATATATTTTTCATTTTGTTTATTTTAATAATCTAAAATTAGATACTTCAGATCTATATGAAGTTAAGACTATCAAAATGTTACAAAGTTTATTGATGAAATTTTGTTTAACGTTAAATTGTGATTAGCCACCTATGCTAATTACTCTAAAGGTTCCATTACCAGAGCCACGATTCTTCATCATTTCTTCAGTTTTCTTTTTCTGCAACGCGTCAAAATCTTTCTGATTCATTTTCTTTCCACCTTTAGGCTTATTTAATTTCAATTCTTTTTCTGGATTCATTTCAATAGATTGTAATAGGATCACCGTATTGTCTTGTTTTACTTCTACAATGAGTCCAGGTAATCCATGAAATTCACCAGGACCATTACTTACTTGAATATCTGGTGTATACCATGCGGTAATTGTAGGATCGTAATCTGATGTAGCCATATCTAATAATCCTATTTTTTCTTCTTTGTCTTCTTCGGTTTCCTCTTTTTCTTCCTCAACTACTACATCGGGTTCTGGAACATAGGTTGCTTTAAAGCAAGTGAAATTCCCTATTTTCTTAGTTTCGTTATGCAATTGCCAGTTGAAAGTAGGTAACTTATCTGTAACGATAAAATCTTTACCCATGATGTTTTCTCGTTTCACGTATTCACCAGCTTTTAAATCTTTATAAATCGTTGAAGCTACTCCACCACTTGCCGAAAAAGAAATAGAAATTCCATTAGAAGGTTTTTTTGGGGTTGCCAACTCTTTCACCTCATCGTAAGAGGATTCTGTTGCTGTAAACTCTAGTTTATATTCCTGATTACTTGGCTTACTTAAACCTTCCATGATTTGTTTATACATGGGATCGCTATTCATTTTAGCCGTTTTAGCACTATCTAGTTTAATGTCCACTTTAGTCTGTGACATATAAGTTGCTACTGCTTTAAAATCTGATTGTGCTTGTGCGGTGTACGCTTTCGCGAAAGCGAAACAAATCAACAATAACGTACTTAAAGAAATTGATTTCATAATATTATTTTTTTACAACACTTCAAAGATGCGTCAAAAGAATGAATCTGAAAGTTAACGAGCGTTAACGTGTTTTAACCAGCTTTTTTACAAGGTTTTAAAATCGCACCTTTGATATTATGAAAGATAAAAAGTATCAATATTTACTGTATTTAATTAGCGCTGTGATCGCCATTACTCTAGCGATTCAGATATACTGGAATTATAAAAACTATCAAGAACGTGAACAGCAATTGCGTATTGATTTACAAACTGCGCTGGATCAAAGTGTAGAAGATTATTTTACACTACGTGCTCAAAACAACACAATTAGCTTTGTAAATTCTGGCAATCCTAATTTTAGATTTGAAGATGTTTTTGATAAAGTAGATTTTGAAGATCTAGATAAGGACGACAACTTACGTTTCCCTGATAGTTTAAATATAGAAGGAGTAACCATTTTACGTGGCGTAAATGCTGACACCTTGAAAACAAAAGCTCAAAAAAAGGATTCTAATTCTACAGTTTCTAGGTTTATGAGCAAACCTGCTGATTCAATGAATGTAGGTTTTGAACTAAAACAATTTGAATTTAGTGATGAAGATGTTTTTGGGAAAGTAAAAGAACTTACCAGTAGAGTGGTTTTCTCTATTTCGTCTACAAAATTAAACCCTGAAAAAATAGACAGTCTGTTTACAGAGCAATTAAAGATTAAAGACATCAGTATTAATCATTCTTTAATTTATAAAACTCCTGACAGTGTTGTTGAAACACGATTAAACTCATTTCCAGGAGAACTATTAATAGCCGAATCTAAATTAATTGATAAGGATAGTGAACTACAGTTATCCTACCACGGATTAAGCAAAACCATATTTAAAAGAAACCTCACAGGGATTTTACTCTCTACCTTATTAATCGCAACAGTCATCTTTTGTCTGTTCTATTTGTTATCAATCATAAAACGACAAAAAGCGTTAAGTATCATGAAAAATGACTTGATCTCTAACATCACACATGAGTTTAAAACGCCTATTGCAACCGCTAGCGCAGCGCTAGAAGGAGTACAAAGTTTTACTGCCAGCGGAGATCTAGATAAAACAGATCGCTATTTAAGTATGAGCCGTGAGCAATTACATAAACTGCATGGTATGGTAGAAAAACTACTGGATACAGCAATTCTAGATAGTCAGGAGTTAGTTCTAGAGAAAAGTAAGGTCGCATTAGCACCATTAATAAAAGACATTAGTTCTAAATTTAGAGAACGTACTACAAAGCATATTAAAACTGAGGTAACCACAGATACCACAGCTCATGCAGATGTTTTTCACCTAGAAAACGCGGTAAGCAATCTAATAGATAATGCTATTAAATATGGTGGTGATAAAATTATAATTAAAGCATTTCAGGATAGTGATAAGACCATTATCACCGTAACAGATAATGGTACTGGATTAAAAAAGTCACAAGAAAAATTACTCTTTGATCAGTTTTATAGAGTTCCTAAAGGAAATCAACATGATGTAAAAGGTTTTGGGATAGGATTGTATTACACAAAATCCATCGTAGAAAAACACAATGGTACTATTGAATTAATCACAAAACCTAGCACTACATTTAAAATCACCTTACCTAATGAGTAATTCCATCCACATACTATTAGCCGAAGATGAGCCTGCCTTAGGTCAAATCGTCAAAGAAAGTCTAGAAACTAGAGACTTTAAAGTCACCCTAGCAACAGATGGCGCACAGGCTCATCTTTTATTTAAAGAACAGAAATACAATATTCTAGTTTTAGATGTAATGATGCCACAACTAGATGGTTTTACACTCGCCAAAAAAATTAGAGAAGAAAACGAACATATTCCCATCATATTTCTCACTGCAAAATCACAGGTCGAAGATGTTTTAGAAGGTTTTCATGTAGGTGGAAATGATTATTTAAAAAAACCGTTTTCTATGGAAGAACTGATCGTGCGTATTAAAAACCTATTGCAACGATCTACTACACAACAGACGGCTGCGGTTCATCAATTAGGTGATTACAGCTTTGACTTTCCTAAGCAGCGTTTACAATACCAGCAAGATGATCCTGTTAAACTCACACATCGTGAGGCACACTTATTGTATCACCTACTACTTAAAAAGAACACGGTTTTAGACCGCAGTTATATCTTGAACAAATTATGGGGTAGTGATGATTTTTTCACAGGTCGCAGTATGGATGTGTTTATCACAAAACTGCGTAAAAAACTCCAAAAAGAGGAACGTATTGAAATCGTAAACGTACGTGGTTATGGTTATAAATTGATTGCGCCTTAAGATATCCTATCTTTAAAACTCTAAATGTAATTCCATGAAAAAGTTATTTCTTATTCTATTATTTGTACCACTGCTTTCAATAGCTCAAACAGAATCATCTAAATTGATAGGTACTTGGATATCAGATAACTCTGATGATGTAGGAACCATCAATTTTTTTCAAAATGGCTATGCTGGTTTTGAGGTAGATGGTCAGGTTTTTGGCGGTAAAGAATTCACCATTAATGGTGAAAAAGGAAGTATGACCTATGAAATTAATACTTCTACTGATCCTATTCAGGTAGATTTTATAGTCACTAAACTATCTTCTGGTAAGCAGAAAACGCTACTATGTATTGCGACTTTCATCAATGACAATACTATAAAATTCAATCTGAATTTTGAAGATACAAGACTTGAACAATTTGATGAAGTGAATACCATTATTCTAAACAGAACGTTGTAATAATTACCATAAAGATTCAAAAAACCTAACATTTAAAAATCACGTATTTTACCACTGTGAAGAAATTAGTTTACATTTTTTATTTTATCTGCACTACGATGATGGGACAAACTGCGGTTACATTACAGCAATTAGTATGTGATCAATTTCATGGAGTGGATGATTTTGAAAATATTTATTACTCTATAAATCAGACTTTATACAAGAAATCAGATCGGGAAACACAGCAATTTTTTGATGTGCAACTAGGCGATATTCATCATGTAGATTTGATCAACCCATTAAAGATTCTTGTTTTTTATCAGGATTCACAAACGATTGTGATTCTAGACAATCGACTTAATGAACAGTTGCGACTGGATTTAAGCACCTTAAAACCACAACGTTTTATTCAGGAAGCCCGACTTGCTGGTGAGCGTCGTTTATGGCTTTTTAATGCAGATATTTCTCAAATAGAACTCTATGATTATGTGAATGACCGGCTTATTTCCAGCAGTATTCCCATCACCTCTACGATTCACGATCTCGCTACAGATTATAATTTTTGCCATCTTATTACAGATAATGCCGTAATTAGTTTCAACAGCTACGGCAGTAAAACCAGTAGGATTGAATTAGGAGCGATACATGAATTTGCCTTTGATTTTGAACGATTAATAGTACAAACTAGCGATGGCTGGAGAGGATATTATTTTGATCGTGAATTCCGCTTTCGCGAAAGCGAGATCAACACCACCTCACTACCTAAAAACAACCTAGAATCCCTTTATCTTAAGGCGGGAAAACTTTATATTTGTCACAACGACCAGTTAGAAATTTACCCGATCAACCTGAAGAAGAAATAACTATGCATATTGCAATTGCCGGAAATATAGGCGCAGGAAAAACCACACTTACTAAATTACTTGCAAAGCATTACAAGTGGAAACCACAGTTTGAAGACGTGCTAGAGAATCCTTACCTAGAGGATTTTTATACGGATATGGAGCGCTGGTCTTTTAATTTGCAGGTGTACTTTTTGAACAGTCGTTTCCGTCAGGTATTACAAATACGTGAAAGTGGTAAAAAGATCATTCAGGATCGTACGATATATGAAGATGCAAACATTTTTGCACCTAACCTGCATGCGATGGGCTTGCTATCACAGCGTGATTTTGATAATTACAGCTCGCTATTTGAATTAATGGAAAAGCTAGTAGCTGCTCCAGATTTATTGATCTATTTGCGCAGTTCTATTCCTAATCTAGTGAAACAAATTCACCAGCGCGGTCGTGATTATGAAAACACCATTTCTATAGATTACCTAAGCAGGCTGAATGAGCGTTATGAAGCGTGGATTCATGGTTATGACAAAGGGAATTTACTAATAATAGACGTAGATGACATCGATTTTGTAAATAATCCAGAAGATCTAGGCGATATCATTAATAAGATTGATGCACAACTTACTGGACTTTTTGCTTAGGTAGTTCCTCAATTTCTGTAGTAGGTTACTTCGATACATTATTTTCTCGCAAAAACCACAGCCTTGCTCTAACAGATTGCTTCCTACCACACTCGTCGCAATATGCAATGCGATGGAATCAGGTCTTGAAGAAACTGTTTACTGAAAACTGAGACTAAAGACTGTTTACTGAATACCGCGACTGAAAACTGTTTACTGAAAACCAAAAACCACAGCCTTGCTCTAACAGATTGCTTCCTCACACACTCGTCGCAATATGCGATACGATGAAGTCGCACCTAGACGAAAATAGCAACTGTCAACTGAGACTGAAAACTGCGACTGAAAACTGAAAACTGAAAACTGAATCCTAAACGATCCATCCCATATCGCGAGCATGCATTACAGCTTCCCTAGATTCTTGTACTAACAGCATAGGGCAAATCGTAAAGGAACTTGCAATATTGCGCACACGATCCATTTTCTTTTGATGATTTACAGATCGTAAATAGATCGCCATGATCCGATCAGGAAATTGCTGTGCGACTTCTTTATAATAATCTGCATCATGTTCACCACTATCACCTATCAAAATGAATTTCATCTGCGGATAATGCTTTAAGATATTAATAAGTTCATGGGCTTTGTGAGGTCTTTTTAGCTTGGGTGTGCGATCCCATGGTGTTGGGAAATCACGCAGTAAAATAGGACCTTTAGGAAAGCCGTGAAAGTCAAGAAATTTTTCTAGGTATTTGTATAAATTCCATGGACTGTTACTTAAGTAAAACATAGGATTCTCATCCTTACCAGAAGTACCACGATGTAATAGTTGATATAAACTCGCTGCACCTTTTAAAGGTAATCTGCGATCGTAGTTTTTAAAGAACGTATTAAAAGCAACGCGTAGTTTTAAGAAACTAGTCACGCCAGTATGCATAATCGTATCATCGATATCGCTTATGATACCATATTGAGCGCTAGATTTAGGAATGAGTGTTTCACCTTTAAATTTATTGATGGTAATACGCTGTTGACGTTTAGCTTTTGCAAAAGCGGCATTATCCTCATCAAAACTCATCGTAATATCAAGATAACCTTCATGATCTGTATCCTTTTCTAGGTCGATATCTAGTTGTATATCAAAAAGGAAATAGCCTTCATGGTCTGCTTTTGTTTCAAATTGGTTCCCATTAGGCAAAGTAAGCACGACTAAGGCATTGCGTATTTCATCAGTCTTAAACGTACGCCAGGTATTGCGTACCGTCTGGTAGAGCGTTTGTTGCTCATAATGCTTCAACGGCTGATCTTCTAGCGCGCGACCGCGTACGTATAAGTGATGCTTACCGCTATAAGT
Source organism: Nonlabens sp. (assembly GCA_020630715.1). Lineage (GTDB taxonomy): Bacteria > Bacteroidota > Bacteroidia > Flavobacteriales > Flavobacteriaceae > Nonlabens. Next base: position 222,559 of record JAHDIQ010000005.1, on the reverse strand, counting down.
ACGGTATACATCCAGAATCCACGGATCACGTTTAAAAAGTGCCATTGTGTGAAATTAATCATTATCTATTAGAAACAAAAAATCCCGTTAGAAAGATATCCTAACGGGATTTTTTCAAATTTCAAATTTTATTAGAGCTCAGATAATTCTTTGTCTAAAGTTGCAATTTTAGTATCTACCTCTGCAGTAGTGCCTTCATAATTTTTTGTAGTAGATTCTATTACACCGTTAATATTTGTAGTGTAAGTAACATCTGCAGTAACCAGACCAGTTGCTTCATCTACTGACTTCTTGATTTTCACATCTACTAATTGAGATGACTCAGTATTTTCTGCAACTTCAATTGTGTTGTCTGTCCCTGTGCTTGTTGCGTGACCTTCTAGTGTGTGACCACCTAAGATAGGAGCAATAACAAGTCCTATTAAACAGGTTAATTTAATTAAGATGTTCATAGATGGACCAGAAGTATCTTTAAATGGATCTCCTACCGTATCTCCAGTTACAGCTGCCTTGTGAGCATCACTACCTTTATAGGTCATTTCTCCATTAATCTCAACACCAGCTTCAAAAGATTTCTTTGCGTTATCCCATGCACCACCAGCATTATTTTGGAAGATTGCCCATAAAACACCACTTACAGTAACACCAGCCATATAACCACCTAACATTTCTGCAATGGCAAGTTTTTCCATTCCAAAAAGTAATGGTAAAAAGGCAATTACTAATGGGAAACCTATGGTTAATAATCCTGGTAACACCATTTGCTTTAATGAAGCCTCTGTTGAAATAGCAACACACTTATCGTATTCAGGTTTTCCAGTTCCTTCCATAATTCCTGGAATCTCCTTGAATTGTCTTCTTACTTCATATACCATTTCCATGGCCGCTTTACCTACCGCATTCATAGCAAGTGCACTAAAAACTACTGGCACCATTCCACCTACAAATAGCATGGCAAGTACTGGCGCTTTAAAAATATTAATTCCTTCAATTCCTGTAAAGGTTACGTAGGCTGCAAAAAGTGCTAGTGAAGTTAATGCCGCACTTGCAATTGCAAATCCTTTACCTGTTGCTGCAGTTGTATTTCCTACAGAGTCTAATATATCTGTACGTTCACGTACGATAGGATCTTGTTCACTCATCTCTGCAATTCCTCCAGCATTATCTGCAATAGGACCAAATGCATCAATAGCAAGTTGCATAGCTGTTGTCGCCATCATCGCACTTGCTGCTAGAGCAACACCATAAAATCCTGCAAAAGCATACGATGCCCAAATCGCACCAGCAAAAAGTAATACAGATGGGAATGTTGATATCATACCAGTTGCAAGACCAGCAATAATGTTAGTTCCTGCACCAGTTGATGACTGCTGTACTATTTTAAGAATAGGTGACTTCCCTAAACCTGTATAATATTCAGTTACAGATGATATCACCGCTCCTACTACTAATCCTACTAGAGTTGCAAAAAATACATTCATAGAAGAAATCTCAATAAGTCCTTCTCCAAAAAATTCCATTTTCATCGTTTCAGGAAGCATCCATTTACATAAACCAAAACATGCTACTGCTACTAAAATAATAGACGTCCAGTTACCTATGTTTAAAGCTCCCATTACTTGAGACTCTTTTGCATCGTTGCTTTTTATTTTTACTAATAACGTTCCGATAACAGAAATGATAATTCCTACACCAGCAATTGCCATAGGAAGTAAAATAGGACCTATTCCACCAAATCCTTCACTTACTATATTACCACCCATATCACGGATTACATAGTTTCCTAATACCATCGCTGCAAGAACAGTCGCTACATAAGAGCCAAAAAGGTCTGCTCCCATTCCGGCAACATCTCCTACATTATCTCCTACATTATCCGCAATGGTGGCTGGATTACGAGGGTCATCTTCAGGAATACCAGCTTCTACTTTACCTACTAAATCTGCTCCTACGTCTGCTGCTTTGGTATAAATACCACCACCTACACGAGCAAAAAGCGCGATAGATTCTGCTCCTAAAGAGAATCCGGCAAGTGTTTCTAATACTACAGTCATCGCATCAGTATCTGTCCATGCACCACCCATAAAAAAGTGGTAAAATAAAATAAAGAATCCGGTAAGACCTAAAACTGCAAGTCCAGCTACCCCAAGTCCCATCACCGTTCCACCGCCAAAAGAAACTCCTAGCGCTTTAGGTAAACTAGTACGTGCTGCTTGTGTCGTACGTACGTTTGTCTTTGTTGCAATCTTCATCCCGATGTTACCTGCATATGCAGAAAAAACTGCTCCACAAATAAATGCAATAACGATCATCCAGTGTGTGGTAGGAACCACTAACGATACTATAAACAATAAGATACTTACTACTACCACAAAAATGGCTAGTAATTTATATTCTGCTTTTAAAAATGCTAGAGCACCTTCATAAATGTGATCTGAAATCTCTTTCATTTTTCCATCACCAGCGTCTTGCTTTAATACCCATGATTTTTTTACAAACATGTAAAGTAATCCTAGAATTGCCAGTACTCCTGGCACGTAAATCATATATGCTTCCATAAATAAATTGGTTTGTTTTAAATCCGCGCTAAAGTAATAAATTTATAGTAACCGTAGAATGGCTATTTAACAATAGATAGGTGCGTTGAATCTTTGAATATGTAAAGACTGATGAAATTGATGTATTACGCTTTCGCGCGGTCACTGAGTAATGTCGAAGTGAAAGCGTAACACGAATAACTAAAGCCTTTAAAACGTAAACCCAAAACTACCAGTCACAGCAACGCGTCGGGCATCTGGCAAAAAGTTATATCCACCTCTAAAACTCACGTCTAGACGGAAGACTTTGAAGATATTCCCTATTCCAGCGCTGTATTCCCAATATATATCTTCTGGCGCTTGATAGGTTAAACCGCTAGCATTTAAAGCTATATTTTCATCGCTTATGGTACCATAAACGGCTCTTACGCCTACTAACTCGCGTAAATTCAATTCTCTTAACAATGGTATTCTAGAAAATAATCTACCATTAAAATTATGATTCAAATGCATGGTGACATATTGATCACTTACAAATTCATAGAAATTCATGGTATTGAATGTTCCTTGAATATTAAAAAACGTCTGGTTCCCTGGAACCACATCCAGTAGCGCTAAAGGAACTGCACCAAAAGTTTTTCCAGCCTCTACACGAGCGGTTAACCTTCCAAAAGGCCCAAACTGAAATGGATGACTGTAATAAAACTGTAGCTTGTCAAAATCAAAATCACTATCTAAAATTCCTTTAAATCCTCTAGTGTAATTCATAAATAATATAGGATACGCACCACCATTAATTAAGGTGCGATCTACTCCATAATTTGATGTTTTACGACCTGGTGTATAAGTCATGCTTAAACTAGCGTCTGCTTGTCGGGTTTCTGTAGCGATACCTGTAGGTGATTCTGGATCAAAATAATCTAAACTAAATACATCTGGATTTCCACTTTTAATCGTTCTATAACTAGTTCCTAGTCTAAATTCCAGATTGTATTTAGGTTCAAAACTCACGGCAAATGTGGATAAATTAATGCTAGATAAACTAGTTACATTCCCAGCAGTAACTAATGCGCTAGAAGCTAGACTACGTCCTAGCACATCATTTGTATTAGTTAAACTCGCACCTAGTTGTTCAATATCTCTACGATTACCACCTGATATGGTTAATCTACTTTTACGATCTAGCAACCATTTACCAGCGATACCATACTTAAACTGATCGTCTCTAAAACCATAAGCACCATAACCTTCAAGTCGCCATAGATCATTTGAAGAGAAAAAGGTACGTCCACCACCGCGCAGTCGCAATCCTTCTACATCGTTAAAACCGAATACAGAAAAAATAGGTCCTACATCAAACCCATCAAACTCATAATATCCACTAGCTAGAATCGTTCCTAGATTATACAAACGTTTAAACTTTGTATTTGTCTTTAGGGTATCCAGCATGGTATAGATTTGCTTCTCATCTTTATTAAGTTGTTCTAAACGATTTTTATCCCAGTATGCTTCATCACGATCATAAATCTCTGGATCATAGTCATTTACTCTACGTCTGTAAAACTCTGGATCTTTTGCAATGTCAAACTCATAATTATCAAAAAGTGTAGTGCGCTTACCGTAAATACCTTTTGAAGATTCTTTTTTATTAAGCGCAAAATCACTCATAAAGTAATCTCGCGTAATTAAAAATAAGCTATCATTAAGCACATCAAATTCTTGCTCAATGTAAATTTCTTTTACCCAATTCACATTAGCACTTTTAGTAGCTTGTAAATTGATTTCTTTAATCGCATAACTATCTGCAGCTACCCAAAAATCTCCCTTAAAAGTCAACTCACCTTTACGACGCGGATAATAAACAATGTTATATGCCTCAACACCATCAACCATTGCGGTATCCTTTAATACATAGTTGTACGTATCTATCCCACTTTTACCTACCGGACTAGTAAAACTCTTTTCAAAAAACTTTAAATAGCGCTCATACACATCAATATCTGCATAAAGATCTTTAACAAAAGCGATAATGGTCTGATTGTTTGAGAAACCAGAATTCTTATTTGCTTTTACATTCGTTTTTTCCTTATTAATTTCATTATCACCATAAACTGTTGCTAGTGATTCATTTATAAAAATGGGTAAATAAGTTTTACCAGTTACGGCACTGGTATCTGCATAATTAAAAATAAACTCCATCCCACGGAATAGCTTTGAATTTATCATGGCACTATCAATGGTATTCATATCAAATTCTAACTTCTCATATTTATCGTACTGATATTGTTTGAATTGAGATAATCCATTTTTACGTCTGTTTTCCCAGACTTTACGTAAGATATCCAGCGCTGGATTGTTCTTCTTACTCGTCTTTCCAGAATAAACAACTACAGCATCTAGCGCCGCAGTTTCTGATTTTAAGGTAATACTTAAATCTAGATTCACTTTTTTGTCTAATTGAATCGTAGTTGTTTCATAACCCAAAAAAGAAATAACTAAAGTATCATAGGTATTATCAGATTGTAAATAAAAACGTCCATCATCATTAGAAATAGTTCCTTCTCCAGAGTTAGGAAACACCACATTTGCAAATGGTACGGTATCGCCATATTCATCATAGATCACGCCACCTACTTTAGTTTGTGCAACTATGGTAGATGTCACTAATATAAATATTAGAGCAATGAGGTTTTGGTATTTCGCTTTCGCGAAAGCGTAATTCATCATCATATAGTTAGAGCTATAAGTTGTCGAATATAAAACTACTTTTTAAGTTAAATGTTTTATAGCAACTAAAAAACCCAATCTAACGATTGGGTTTTTATTATTATCGATAAAAATCAGTTTATCTATACATCACTTTCTTCACACCATCAATCACATCCTGATGATTAGGCAACCACTCTTTTAATAAAACTGGGGAATATGGTGCTGGCGTATCTGCCGTATTAATTTTATATACTGGAGCGTCTAAATAGTCAAAAGCCTCTGCCTGTACCATGTGAGAAATCTCAGTAGATACATTACCAAATGGCCATGCTTCTTCTAGGATTACTAAACGGTTTGTTTTCTTAACCGACTCTAAAATCGCTTCTTTATCATAAGGACGTACCGTTCTTAAATCAATGATCTCGCAAGAGATGCCATCTTTTTCTAATTCATCTGCTGCTTTGTAAGCTTCCTTAATAATCTTACCAAAGGAAACAATCGTTACGTCTGTTCCTTCTCTTTTAATATCTGCAACACCTATAGGTAACACATACTCACCATCTGGCACTTCACCTTTATCACCGTACATCTGTTCTGATTCCATAAAAATTACTGGATCATCATCTCGTATCGCTGCCTTTAAAAGTCCTTTACAATCATAAGGATTAGATGGTACGATCACTTTAAGACCTGGCGTATTTGCAAACCAGCTTTCAAATGCTTGTGAATGCGTCGCTGCTAATTGACCAGCACTAGCCGTAGGACCACGGAAAACGATAGGACATTTCAACTGTCCACCAGACATCTGGCGTATTTTTGCCGCATTATTAATAATCTGATCAATTCCTACTAGTGAGAAATTGAACGTCATGTATTCTACAATAGGGCGATTACCCGTCATGGTAGAACCTATGGCAATACCAGCAAATCCTAATTCAGAGATAGGTGTATCAATCACACGCTTAGCACCGAATTCATCTAGCATTCCCTTTGACGCCTTATAAGCACCATTATATTCTGCAACCTCTTCACCCATTAGGTAAACAGACTCGTCACGTCTCATTTCTTCACTCATTGCTTCGGCAACTGCCTCGCGAAATTGTATGGTCTTCATAAACAAATTTGTTTTACAACAGTTCACAAAAATAAGTCACCTATTTGTTATGCCCTACATTTTTGGAAATAAAAAACAAACGATAAACCAGCTATTCACAACGATAACGATTTAGTTGTATCCAGTTGTTATCACAATAAATTCAAATCGTTAGTGATAAAGTCTAGTTAAACTTGGCTAAAACTCCATAAATTTATTATGCATGCATAGCTTTTTTGAGCTTTTTGTACTATTTTCGCAATCGTTTTAGAAACAACATAAAATTGCCCAAAATATGAAGATATTAGTTTGTATCAGCCATGTGCCAGATACCACTTCAAAGATTAATTTCACTGAAAATAATACTCAGTTTGACACAAATGGAGTTCAATTTGTGATTAATCCTAATGATGAATTTGGTCTTACACGTGCGATGTGGTTTAAAGAAAAACAAGGTGCAACCGTAGAAGTTGTCACCGTAGGTGGTGCAGAGGTTGAACCTACCTTACGTAAAGCACTTGCTATAGGAGCAGATAGTGCCATACGTGTGGATGCACCAGCACTAGATGGATATGCCGTAGCACAAGAGCTTGCACAAGTAGTAAAAAATGGTGATTACAATCTAGTCATCGCTGGTCGCGAATCGATCGATTATAATGGTGGAATGGTTCCGGGAATGGTAGCCGCTATGACAGGTGCGAGTTTTGTAAACACTTGTATCGCATTAGAAGTGGACGGTAATACTGCAACAGCAACTCGTGAAATTGATGGTGGAAAAGAAACCGTAACCGCTAGCTTACCGCTGGTAATAGGTGGACAGAAAGGTCTAGTAGAAGAAAGCGACTTAAGAATTCCTAATATGCGTGGTATCATGATGGCACGTAAAAAGCCATTAAATGTCGTAGCACCTGTTGCAACTGGCGTGGAGACTAAAACGGTTTCATTTGAAAAACCTGCACCTAAAGGTGATGTAAAATTAGTCCCAGCAGATAACCTTGATCAATTGATCGATTTATTGCACAACGAGGCAAAGGCACTTTAAAAAATATTTATAGCATTACGCTTATTTTATTTCGCTTTCGCGAAAGCGTAATCACAACAATTCACAGCTTTAAAACGGCTGCAAAAAATTATACACTATGTCAGTTTTAGTTTATACAGAATCAGAAGGCGGGAACTTCAAAAAAGCTTCTTACGAGGTAGCAAGTTATGGAAAAGGTGTAGCAGATATGCTAGGAACTACCGTAACTGCAGTAGCATTTAATGCAAACGGCGCAGGCGACTTAGGAACTTATGGCGTTTCTAAATTGATGAACATCACAGATTCTAAATTAGAAAAATTCACAGCAGCTGCTTATGCAGATGCTATTGCCCAAGCCGCAAAGGCTAGTGGCGCAACAACCATCATTATAGGTTCTAGTGCAGATTCTAAATATCTAGGATCTTTATTAAGTGTACACCTAGATGCAGGATATGCAACTAACGTGATGGAATTACCATCTAGTGCAGCGCCATTTACTGTAAAAAGATCTGTTTTTACAAATAAAGCATTTGGAATGACAGAAATCACTACAGACCACAAACTAGTAGGTGTTTCTAACAATTCTTATGGATTACATGAGAACCCAACAGATTGTAGTGTTGAAGCATTTAGCGCCACATTAAGTGATGACGATTTTAAAGTACAAGTACAATCTGTAGATAAAGCTACAGATAAAGTAAGCATCGCAGATGCAGATGTAGTGGTAAGCGCAGGACGTGGAATGAAAGGACCAGAAAACTGGGGAATGATAGAAGAACTAGCAGATGTACTAGGTGCGGCTACGGCATGCTCTAAGCCAGTAAGTGATATGGGATGGAGACCACATGGAGAGCACGTAGGACAAACGGGTAAGCCAGTAGCTACTAACTTGTATATCGCAATTGGTATTTCTGGTGCGATACAACATCTTGCAGGAGTAAGCTCTTCAAAGGTAAAAGTGGTGATCAATACAGATCCAGAAGCACCTTTTTTCAAAGCAGCAGATTACGGTGTGGTAGGTGATGCTTTTGAAGTAGTACCAGCACTTATTGAAAAAATAAAAGCTTTTAAGGCGGCAAACGTATAATTTTAAGACTTGAGTCGTGATTTTTAGCTGTTAGTTCTAATTATTTAAATGCAGCTTTGAATTAAGAATTGCAGTTTGGAACTTGAAGCTTTAGACATTGAACTTTGAACTTAAAAACGTTGATTTTTAAACTTGAAAAAATGCTCATTTAATAACTAATTAAGATTTTCTTAAATTTAAGGCTGTGCATTATGAGAAAAACACTCATTTTTGCACAGCTTTTTTTTGATACCAAACCATCAACATGAGTCTAAGAAGACTTAACATTAGAGGAATATCCTACAGCCAGACACAGAATGGTGCTTATGCACTAGTTCTTAAAGAAGCTGGTGGCGATCGCAAACTACCTATCATCATAGGAGCATTTGAAGCACAAAGTATCGCTATTGCCCTAGAGGCAGATATTAGGCCACCGCGACCACTTACCCATGATCTTTTTAAAACATTTGCAGAGCGTTTTGATATTAAAGTAAAGCAAGTCATTATTCATAAATTAGTAGATGGTGTTTTCTACAGTAGTCTAATTTGTGAACGCGATAAAATTGAAGAAATCATTGACGCACGCACTAGTGATGCCATTGCACTAGCTGTTCGTTTTAAAGCACCTGTTTTTACCTACGAGAACATTCTAGATGAAGCTGGCGTGAATCAACATATCCAGCCTGATAAAGAATTACGTGAAGATATAGATGATGAAGAGCAACAAGAATTTATAGAAGAAATCATGACCACTACTAGATCTAGTAGCGATGATTATAGTCATTTATCTCAGGCAGAAATTGAAAAAATGCTGGATGAAGCCGTAGGAAATGAAAACTATGAATTAGCTGCAAGATTACGTGACGAACTATCTAAACGATAACCTAACACTAACCTATGAAGTCCATCATTCTAGCTTTTGCATCGATATTTTTTATAACGACTCATGCCTTTTCACAAAACGACAGTGTTGTTATAAATAATGACTCCACACTTCTCACCTATCAGAAAACACAACAAAAAGCGCAGAAAGATGGAAAACTCAATTTCTGGCAATTGAATCAACATCTTATTTATGAAAGCTATCCTGATAGGATCTCTAGTAAGATTGAAATAACTAAAGGAAAAGAATTTTTAGAGCTCAAAGAAAATGGTGATTACGCGACCTTAACTGGTAAAGAATTCAATAAGGGAATATGGTTACAGAATAATAATTTACTAGTATTCAAACAGAAAGTCCCTACCGTAATAGATAAGTATTACGAGATCATACAACAACAACCTGATCAACTCGTCATTAAAAACGGGAATACAGTTTTGAGTTATGTAAGTAGCGATCATCCTGATTTTATAGTTCAAGAAATCACCGCAGATAAAATCATACCTAGTCAGGGATTCTCTTTAACTAGTTTGTGGCGTGGTGCTTTAGGAATGGTGACACTCATTTTTATTGCCTTTTTATTTAGCAGTAACCGCAAGGCGATTAACTGGAAAACAGTAGGTTTAGGTCTAGCGTTCCAACTTGTTATTGCGATAGGTGTACTAAAGGTAAAATTCATAAAAGTCATTTTTGAAAGCATAGGACAAGTCTTTATAAATATCCTAGACTTTACAAGAGCTGGAAGCGAATTTCTTTTTAGCGGTGTGATGGATGTGAATTCTTACGGATTCATATTTGCTTTTCAAGTGTTACCTACTATTATATTCTTTTCTGCATTAACTTCTGTGCTATTCTACCTAGGTGTAATACAGAAGGTAGTAAAAGCATTTGGCTGGTTATTGACTAAATTGCTTAAAATCTCTGGCGCAGAGAGTTTAAGCGTTGCCGGTAATATCTTTCTAGGACAGACAGAAGCACCATTACTGATTAAGGCCTATTTAGAAAAAATGAATAAGTCTGAAATCTTACTAGTTATGATAGGTGGTATGGCAACCGTAGCAGGTGCTGTTCTTGCCGCATACATTGGGTTTTTAGGTGGTGATGATCCAATATTACGATTAGTTTATGCAAAGCATTTACTTGCAGCATCAGTTATGGCAGCTCCAGGAGCTATCGTAATTTCAAAAATACTCTTTCCACAAACTGAAGAAATCAATACTAACGTAGAAGTTTCCAAAGAAAAAATAGGATCTAACATCCTAGATGCAATCGCAAATGGAACAACAGAAGGACTTAAACTAGCCGTTAATGTAGGAGCTATGCTACTGGTTTTTGTAGCATTTATTGCAATGACAAATGGGATCCTAGGATGGGTAGGAAGCGTGACCACCTTAAATGAATGGGTAGTTACAAACACACCATATTCTGAATTATCATTAGAATTCCTTTTAGGTTATTTATTTGCGCCTTTAATGTGGCTTATAGGTGTTGCTGCAGATGACATGGCGTTGATGGGCCAATTGTTAGGTATCAAACTTGCAGCTAGTGAATTTGTAGGATACATACAATTAGCAGATTTAAAGAACGTGACTAATGCAACGCATCTTCATTATGAAAAGTCCATCATCATGGCTACTTACATGTTATGCGGATTTGCAAATTTTGCATCCATAGGAATACAGATAGGTGGTATAGGATCTCTAGCACCAGGACAACGTAAGCAACTCTCAAAATTTGGTTTAAAAGCCTTAATCGGTGGTACTATAGCATCACTTATATCTGCAACTATCGCAGGAATGATAATCGGATAAGCTGAATCTTCCACACAATTTAGATTAAAACGTATTTTTGTTTATTATTAATCATAAAATCGTTAACGAAAATGCTACATTTTTTGTTTTTTTTAAGTATTTTTGAGCTTATATCATAACAATCTGTTAATCGTGCTAGAACCTAAACATACTCATAATCATATTCACAAAGTAACTTATCCTTTTGGCGAAGTTTACTTTTTTGAAAATTATGTTATAGGTAATGTTCATGAAGGTGAAGTTGTAGAACGCAAGAACGCGATGCAAATACTAGGAGACCTGAAAGCTTATTATAAAGACAATACGTATGTTTTTATTTCTAATAGAACTTTCCACCATTCTGTAGATATTACGGTTTATGAATTAGTAGATCCTAAGAAACTAGTAGGCATTGCCATCGTTTCTAATCGTGCTCAGGAGGCAGATCGTGCGGTTAAAGAACAATCGCAATATTCTGGATCTTTTGGTCTATTTAATAACATGGACAGTGCTATCGCATGGGCGCGCACTTTTACGATGGTGGCTTAAATTATTTAAAAACGGTTGATAAACTTTACTTTATTCAACTCCATTTTTCACCTTATTCTAGATTTTTTTGCGCTATTTTGTAATTAAGCATTAGGCTGTTATTATTACGCTTTCGCGAAAGCGTAATCCAAACATCTACAAACATTATGAAGCAATATCACGACTTACTACAGCATATAATTGATCACGGAATTGATAAAGGTGACCGTACAGGAACGGGAACGCGTAGTGTTTTTGGTTACCAAATGCGATTTGACCTTCAAAAAGGTTTTCCTATGGTGACTACTAAAAAATTACACCTTAAGTCGATTATCCATGAATTATTATGGTTTCTTTCTGGTGATACTAATGTAGGATATCTGCAAGAAAATGGTGTGCGTATATGGAATGAATGGGCAAATGAGAATGGTGATTTAGGACCCGTTTATGGTCATCAATGGCGCAACTGGAATAGCGAAGGCATCGATCAAATTAAAGAGATTATCAAAACGCTAAAATCAAATCCTAACAGTCGAAGGATGATGGTGAGCGCATGGAATCCTAGCGTGATGCCAGATACGAGTGTGAGTTTTGAAGAAAATGTTGCTAATGGTAAAGCGGCGTTACCACCATGTCACGCATTCTTTCAGTTCTACGTAGCAGATAATAAACTAAGTTGCCAGCTCTACCAGCGCAGTGCAGATGTTTTTCTAGGTGTTCCTTTTAATATAGCTAGTTATGCTTTACTGGTCATGATGATGGCGCAGGTATGTGGTTATGAATATGGAGATTTTGTGCACACCTTTGGCGATGTACATATTTACTCTAATCATATGGAACAAGTGAATTTGCAACTATCACGAGAGCCTAGAGCATTACCTACTATGAAAATGAATCCTGAAATTAAGGATATTTTTGATTTCACCTTTGATGATTTCACGCTAGAAAACTACGATCCACATCCGGCAATTAAAGGTGCGGTTGCGATATAAAATGCGGTTTTTTCTTTTATTACTGCTACCATTTTTCATTAATGCTCAATTAAGCGATCCTGCTTATGAGGATTTTACAGAAATCGAATCTTTAGAACCTTATACAGAATCTAAAAGTTTTTATGTGGTCGATTTAAACATGGTCGCATCTGGTCCTGGTATGGCTACTTTAAGCTGGGATGCGCATAAATCATTAACCCGATTCATGGTAGAGCTTTATGATGGTGCTACCGGTGAATTATTTCACCGTAAAATGTATACTTCTAAAAGCATCCAGATTCCAGCAAGTGCTGGCGCGGTGGTAATGCCTCTATACCATAAAACACACGGGAAAGCTAAATCAACAAATCTGCGTGCTTCAACAGCAAAGGCTCATCAAATTCAACGTAAAGAGTTTGAGAGGATGATGAAGCAAATTCAAGATCCAAATGATGGAATTTATGGTACTTCCCCAAAAAAAGAAATTGCGTGGAAATGGATTTTTAGAGGTATAGGTTTAATCGCTTTATTGATAGGACTCATTGCAAAATTTGCAGGCAATAAAGCAGAATTTAAAGATTACGATCGTAGAGATCGTATGAGATAATCACTGTAGATCTCCAGTTCTATAAAAATGTCATAAAAATCGTACTTATCAGTCTAGATTCTGTAAAAGATATTTAACTTTGAGATTGATGAATGTTCAACAAAATCTTCTTAGTATTTTCTGTGACACGAGAAAACATACCCTACAAATATGCGCACCGCTGGAAATAGAAGACTATGTGGTTCAACCTATAGTTGATGTGTCACCACCTAAATGGCATTTAGGTCATACCACTTGGTTTTTTGAAGAATTCCTTTTAGATCCATACTTACCTAATTACAAACGTTTTCATGAGCAATTTGCTTATGTATTTAATAGCTATTATGAAAGCATAGGAAAACGCGTGGTGCGCACAGATCGTGGAAATTTATCTAGACCTAGCGTTAAAAAAGTACATGAATATCGTGAATATGTAACGCATCACATGATCCAGCTAATAGAACATCACTGGGATGAATCATGGAAGGACGTTCTAGAAATAGGTATTCATCATGAAAAACAACATCAGGAATTACTACTTACAGACATAAAATACATATTAGGCAATAATCCGTTGCTACCGGTATATGATCCTGCTTTTAAAGAAGATCATCTTTCAACAGTTCAAGAATGGATAGATATACCTGATGGTATTTATGAAATAGGACATTCAGATCATAGTTTTTGCTATGATAATGAGTTGCCTAGACATCGCGTATTTCTGGAACCATATCGCATTTCAAACCAACTAGTGACTAATGATGAGTGGATTGATTTCATTAACGATGGCGGATATTCAAATGCACTTTTATGGCATACAGAAGGCTGGGATTGGGTTCAAAAAAATAGCATCAATGCGCCTATGTATTGGTTTAAAAAAGATGGATCGTGGTTTCATTATCAATTATCTGGTTCACAACCTATTCATCCTAAAGCAGTAGTAACACATATTTCTTATTATGAGGCTTTTGCATTTGCCCAATGGAAAGGATTAAGACTACCTACAGAATTTGAATGGGAAGCGGCGCAATCAAAATTCAAATGGGGCAAACGATGGGAATGGACGGAAAGCGCCTATCTACCCTATCCTAATTATAGCAAACCAGATGGTGCTTTAGGAGAATACAACGGTAAGTTCATGGTAAATCAAAAAGTACTGCGCGGTAGTTCTATCGCTACCGCTAGCAATCATGCCAGACCTAGTTACAGAAACTTTTTTCACCCGCCACTACGATGGCAATTTACGGGTTTAAGACTCGCACAATCTATATGACAAAACAAGAAACATTTCAATTAGAATTTGAAAATCACGTAAAAGAAGGTTTAACCAGTTTCCCTAAGTTCTTAAGTTCTAAATACATCTATAACGAGCGCGGTGACCAGCTATTCCAGCAAATTATGAATTTGCCAGAGTATTACCTCACAAATGCCGAGTTCAACATAATTAGTGAACACAAAGAACAATTAAGAGAACAACTGCATCATCCAGATGGATTTGATTTGATTGAATTAGGCACTGGTGATGGTAAAAAGACTAAGGTACTATTACAAGAATTAGTAGATCATAAAATTGATGTGACCTACATCCCTATTGACATTTCACAGCATGCTATTGATGCTTTAACTGGATCACTTAAAGAGATCATGCCGTCATTAAAAGTGCAAGGTGAACAAGGAATGTATTTTGAGGTACTTAAAAGACTAGCTCAATACGATAAGCGTCCTAAATTTATCATGGTATTAGGATCTAACATAGGAAATTTCCAACATGATGAAGCCATCGATTTTCTATCACAATTAAGAGCGATGATGAATTCAAGGGATTTATTGTTCATGGGATTTGACCAAAAGAAAAACCCGTGGATGATCCAGCGCGCCTATGCAGATTCTCAAGGCGTAACTCAAGAATTTAATAGAAATTTATTGCACCGTATTAATAATGAAATGGAAGCTAACTTTCCAGTAACATCATTTGAACACTGGGAATCTTATGATCCAGAAACAGGAACTGCAAAAAGCTTTTTAATCGCAACAGAAGCCTGTGAGGTAACATTAGAAAAACTGAACCTTACCGTGAGCTTTAAAAAATGGGAAACTATACATTGTGAAATCTCACAAAAATATGATGACGATGTGGTGAACTGGCTCGCAAATGAATCTGGCCTTAATATTGTAACTATTTATGAAGACAGCGACCACTTATTTAAAGACTATTTATTTAACGTAAAACAATAATTATGAAAGCCATTTGGAACAATCAAATAATTGCAGAAAGTAATGATACCATCGTAGTAGAAAACAATCATTACTTTCCAGCGAGCAGTATTAAAAAAGAATTTTTTAAAGATAGTAACACACAATCTAATTGCCCGTGGAAAGGTGTTGCGAGTTATTATTCTCTAGAAGTAGATGGTACTAGTAATAAAGATGCTGCATGGTATTATCCAGAAACTAAACATGCGGCAAAACAAATAGAAGGTTATGTAGCTTTTTGGAAAGGTGTGGCCGTTAGTGAGTAAACACACCCATTGAATATAATTATTGGCAGGCTAGTTTAGCAAGCAATAAAACATGTAAAACCCAATATCTTAAGATGATTCTTAGGATATTGGGTTTTATAATTTGCACCTAAAATTAGAACTGATTAAATCTTAGTATAAACTGCGTCTACCTGTGTTATCGCACTTGCTGGCGTACCAGGTGAGTTTGTAAAGTATTGCGCAACTTCTGCATCAGTAGCACCTATTTCTAGCGTAGTTGCTGTTAGAACTACTTGCTTAGATTCTGTCACACTACCACCATTAATAGGTGTAGTAATCGTAAGAACACTATTTGCAATAGAATACGTACCACTAGTTACAATCGTAGCACAAGTTAAAACGTTATTAGCGTCAAAACCTACTTCAGAAACCGTCGTTGTAAAATTGCCATTAGCGTCAAAGGTGATCGCTACATTGTCAAAACAGGTGGTCTCATTCATTAATTGTGTATCACTAGTTCCATTTTGATCTAGGTCCACAGCCACATCTGCCACTAAGCTGGTAAGCACATAATTACCTACAATACTTTGAGTATTTGTAGTACTTTTTGCATTATCGTCACAAGAAATGAACATCGTCGCAACCACACATAAGCTTAAAAATATCTTTTTCATCATTTATTTTTTTAGAGTGACAAGATACAAACTAAATGCAATTTACAATAGTAACTACCTAAATATCATTAGAAAACACTAGATTTAAAGATAAAAGTTAGATGGAGAGAATGACGCTTTCGCGAAAGCGTAATCACTAAAAACATATAAGTTATCTAGAGACATCCATTACTAATCAAATACAGATTGAAATTTTTTGAATCTACCTGCTTGTCAATCAAATATATTATCTTACTTTTGCATCCCGATTTTGATCAATGAAATCGAAAGAAATTAAAACAGGTTCAAAGTGAATACGTTAAGTTACAAAACAATTTCTGCAAACAGCGCTACGGTAAACAAAGAATGGGTACTAGTAGATGCAGCAGATCAGCCATTAGGTCGTATGTCTTCAATCGTTGCAAAACTTTTGAGAGGTAAATACAAGCCTAATTTCACACCTCACGTAGACTGTGGTGATAATGTGATCATTATTAATGCTGACAAAGTAAAGTTATCTGGTAATAAGTGGTCTGAGAAAACTTACATCAGACACACTGGCTATCCAGGTGGACAGCGCAGTCTTACTGCTCAGGAGCTTTATGATAAAGATCCTACAAGAGTAGTAGAAAAAGCAGTTAAAGGAATGTTACCTAAAAATAAATTAGGTAGTGCAATCTTCCGTAACTTAAAAGTATACAGTGGAACAGAGCATGGACATGATGCACAACAACCTACTGTAATCAACCTAAACGAGATCAAGTAAGATGGAAAAATTACACAAAATAGGTAGAAGAAAAACTGCCGTAGCTCGTGTATACCTTACAGAAGGTAAAGGTAATATCACAATAAATAACAAGGAGCTTAACAACTACTTTACTACAGGAACGTTACAGTACAAAGTAAACCAGCCTTTTTCTCTAACAGAAACTACTGGAACTTATGATGTAAAAGCAAATGTATACGGTGGTGGAATTACTGGTCAGGCAGAAGCTGTAAGACTAGCTATTTCAAGAGCACTTGTAGAAATAGATGCAGAGAATCGTACTGCTTTAAAACCAGAAGGTCTTATGACTCGTGATCCTAGAATGGTGGAACGTAAGAAATTCGGTCAGAAGAAAGCGAGAAAGAAATTCCAATTCTCAAAGCGTTAATACGTTTAAAACTATCATCCCATCTGCTCTTACGATTAGATGGGATTTGTTCTTATATTTTTTATCAATTATTAATTTGCTGTCGGCCCGATTGCCGTCGGGACCTAGTTTAGCATCTAAATGGGTAAGGCGATTTTCATCGTGAAATGACCACTTATTCATTGCTATCTGACAGAACGTAAACTATTTTAAAATGGCAAATAACACACAAGTCAAGGACTTTCTTGACGCTGGTGTCCATTTCGGACACTTAACTCGTAAATGGGATCCTAACATGGCGCCGTATATCTATATGGAGCGTAATGGAATCCACATTATCAATCTTTACAAAACAGCTGCAAAGCTGGATGAAGCTAGCGCAGCATTGCGTAAAATAGCAGCATCTGGACGTAAAGTTCTTTTTGTAGCTACAAAGAAACAAGCAAAAGACATCGTAGCACAACACGCTGGTGATGCTAACATGCCTTACATCACAGAAAGATGGCCAGGTGGAATGCTTACTAACTTTGTAACTATACGTAAAGCTGTAAAGAAAATGGCTCTAGTAGATCGTATGAAAAAAGACGGCCGTTATGAGACACTATCTAAAAAAGAACGTTTACAGGTAGACCGTATGCGTGCTAAATTAGAAAAGAACTTAGGTTCTATTACAGAAATGACACGTATGCCAGCAGCATTATTTATCGTTGATACGGTACGTGAGCACATCGCAGTAAAAGAAGCTTTAAAATTAGGTATCCCGATTTTTGCAATGACAGATACTAATGCAAATCCACGTGATATCGATTATGTTATTCCATCTAATGATGATGCATCTAAATCTATCGATATTATCGTTAAGACTGCAACAGAGGCTATCAAAGCTGGTCTAGAAGATCGTAAAAACGAGAAAAACGCAGCAGCAGAAGCTAAGGAAATGGCAAAACAGGCAGCAAAAGCTCCTAAAGAAGAAAAGCCAGCTCCAGTAGAAGCAGCAACGCAAGAAGAAGAATAAACATTAACAATCTAGTTAATCTAGAACATTAAACTTTTCAAAATGGCAAAAATCACAGCCGCTGAAGTAGGAAAATTAAGAAATGCCACTGGTGCTGGTATGATGGACTGTAAAAAAGCCCTTGTAGAAGCAGAAGGTGACTTTGACAAAGCAATCGAGATCCTAAGAAAGAAAGGTCAGAAAGTAGCTGCAAAGCGCGCAGACCGCGATTCTTCTGAAGGTGTCGTAGTTGCAAAAGTAAATGACGCTAACACAAGAGGTATTTTAATGTCTCTTAACTGTGAAACAGACTTTGTTGCAAAAAATGATTCTTATAAAGAACTTGCAAATTCAATTGCAGATGTTGCAATGAATGTAAATTCAAAAGATGAGTTACTAGCAGCAACTGTAGACGGTATGACCGTTGCAGATAAGTTAGTAGAGCAAACTGGTGTTATAGGTGAGAAATTAGAAATAGGTGGTTTTGAGGCATTTGAAGCTCCATTTGTAGGTGCGTATGTACACGGTGGAAAAATAGGTGCTTTAACAGGTCTTTCATCTGCTAGCGATAATGCTGCAGAGGTTGCAAAATCTGTTTCTATGCAAGTAGCTTCTATGGGAGCAACAACTCTTTCTTATAAAGATTTTGATCCAGAATTTGTAAAGTCAGAAACTGAAGCTCGTATCGCTGCAATCGAAAAAGATAATATTGAATTAGGACGTTTAGGAAAACCTTTAAAGAATATCCCAGTATTTATCTCTAGATCTCAAATCACTGATGCCGCTCTAGCAGATGCAAAAGCAAATTTTGAAGCAGAATTAAAGGCAGAAGGAAAACCAGAAGCAATCTGGGATCGCATTATTCCTGGAAAAATTGAGCGTTTTATCTCTGATAACGTGACATTAGATAAGGAATTATGTCTTTTAGATCAGAATTTCATCATGGACGATAAGCACACTGTTGCTGCTTATGTTGAGTCTAAAGGTGCTGAAGTAGTAGGTTTTAAAAGAGTTTCTTTAGCTTAATTCACTCAGAATTACATTATAAAAATCCCTCTAGAAATTCTAGAGGGATTTTTTTATAGATGCTACTTCTAGAACTACTATTTTTAAAGGCATTTTGAAATTAAAAAATTTAGCTTTCGCATAAGCGGTATCATAAAAAGCTTCATTAAAAAGATATATGACATACGGTAGAACCTATTTATTACTAGCTATACTAATAATACTAAGCAGTTGTGTCGCAAAAAAGCAACAGCAAACTGCTGACACCTCTTTTTCCTTTAAGAAAATAGCAACATTACCTAGTGTGATTAATGAAAGTTCAGGTTTAATCACTTTGAATAATAAACTGGTCACTCTAAACGACTCTGGCGGTGGCGCGATCCTTTATGAGATCAATGTAGATGGATCGCTTATTCAACAAAACACATACTCATACTTACAAAATATAGACTGGGAAAGTATTACACAATCAGATCGTTATATCCATATTGCAGATATAGGGAACAATCGCGGTAATCGTAAAGACCTGAAGATTTACAACATTCCTAAAGATCAAATCTGGCAACAGGAAATTGAAATGGATATTTCTAATTTATCCTATAGTAAACAAACTAACTTTAATAAACGCAATCAGAATCATCCTTATGATGCAGAGGCAACACAGGTCATTAATAATCAACTCTATGTTTTTTCTAAAGATTGGAGCAATTTTAGCACTACCATTTATAAGACGGACTTGTTTACAGATGCTAGTTTAACCGCACAACAAATCATAGATGTAAATGGACTTATCACAGGATCTAGCTATAATGGGAAAAACACTGTTATCCTATGCGGTTATGATCAGAGTTTACAGCCATTTATAATCCAGTTAAACTATAACGACGGAACATTCAGTTTAGAAAATAAATATGAACTACCTATTTCTGGTGCTCAAATAGAAGCGATCACCTTCTACAAAACAGATGCAGATGGTAATGACATCTACTATTTAACCAGTGAAGCTGTAAATGTAAAGCTAGGCGATGACGAGGCAAGCACGGCTGGTGAACTGTATCAATTGATCATAAAGAACTGATATACTAGATCTTTATAATCAATTCAATTTTCAATTATATTTGCACCAATTATCAGCTTTATGAAATACAAACGCATTCTTCTCAAATTAAGTGGTGAAGCCCTAATGGGTAATCGACAGTATGGTATAGATCCTGAACGTTTAGGAGAATATGCGCAAGAAATCAAACAGGTTGTTGATAAAGGCATACAAGTAGCAATCGTTATAGGTGGCGGCAATATCTTTAGAGGTGTCGCTGGTGCTAGCAATGGAATGGATCGTGTTCAAGGAGATCACATGGGAATGCTAGCAACAGTCATTAACGGTCTTGCTTTACAAAGCGCCTGTGAAGATGCTGGAATACCTACAAGATTACAAACTGCGATTAAGATTAATGAAGTTGCAGAGCCATTTATAAGACGTAAAGCAATGCGTCATTTAGAGAAAGGACGTGTAGTCATATTCGGTGGTGGAACAGGTAATCCTTACTTCACAACAGATAGTGCTGCGGTTTTAAGAGCTATAGAAATAGAAGCAGATGTGATTCTTAAAGGAACTCGCGTAGATGGAATTTACACCGCAGATCCAGAGAAAGACAGCAATGCTACAAAATTTGACCATATATCATTTGACGATGTGTTGCGTAAAGGTCTTAAAGTTATGGATACCACAGCCTTTACTTTAAGTCAAGAAAATGAATTACCCATTATCGTTTTTGACATGAATACACAAGGTAATTTACAAAAAGTCGTTTCTGGAGAAAACATAGGAACTAGAGTACAATTATAATACTGGCAATATATTTGCACAGCCCATTTTAAACTTATTGTTATGAATGAAGAATTAGATTTAGTAATAGACGCATGTAAAGAAGGAATGGATGGCGCTATTTCACATTTAGAAAAGCAACTATTAAACATACGCGCTGGAAAAGCAAGTCCTGCTATGTTAGGTAGTGTAATGGTAGATTACTACGGTAGCCAGACGCCATTATCACAAGTAGCAAATGTTGCTACACCAGATGCACGTACACTTACCATCACACCATGGGAAAAAGCAATGATTACTGAAATCGAAAAAGGCATCATGTATGCTAATTTAGGATTGAACCCTATGAATAATGGTGAAAGCGTAATCATCAATGTTCCTGCTTTAACAGAGGAACGTCGTAAAGACCTTGCAAAACAAGCAAAAGCCGAAGGTGAAGAAGCAAAAATAGGTGTGCGCAACGACCGCAAAACAGCTATGAATGATCTTAAGAAATTAGACCTTTCAGAAGATCAATTAAAAATATCTGAAGATGACGTTCAAAAAATGACAGATACCTACATTGCAAAAATTGAAAGCATCATCAATGTGAAAGAAGCAGAAATCATGAAAGTATAAGCATTTATACACTATCAAAAGCCAGCTAAATGCTGGCTTTTTTTATACCATAAAAACAATAACACTCCTTAAACGTTTACTAGAATAAGTTCACTTACTTTTATCATACTATTTAATCAAGCATGCGATTTTTTTATTTCTTGTTCTTCATAACTATTATTTGTGCCACTGCACAAGAGAATAATGTCGTGTCTACTGTAGGATTAATGAATGAAGTTATTGAATCTAAGGATTTCAATAATCCCGAAACGGTTCTTGAAACGCTACAGTACGAATCATATGAAAATCTAAAAATTGCTGGTAATCCAGACGCGGTAACTGGTGCAGGATATAAAAAATCTGAATTAAGACGAACGCTTTCCCGTACAGAATTATACCTATCAGAAAAGACTTCACAACATTTATATGATCGTGAAAAAGGCAAGAAAGAAGTTATTGAAGCAGCCTTTGTACCAGGATTTGAGAAGCCCGTTTATCCTATTTACAACATCAAATTCCAGACTAAAAATCTGTATGATGACATCTATTACATTTTTGACCAGCCTTATGCCAGCCCATTAAGAGAAGATGCTTTTAAGGTTTATAATTTTGAGCAATTAAAAGATAGCATTATAGAAAACAGGCCTGTAAGAGTTATCGCATTCACTCCTACAACTACAGAAGTAAATACCTTAAGCGGTAAATTATATATTGATAAAGAAACCTCGGGAATAGCACGAGCACAATTCTTTACTCAAGGTAATCTAGACATCGCAGCTTTACATGAATATAGCTTCAACAGACTGCATGATATATGGCTCAATGAATACAGTGAATTATTCATTAGAAATGTGAATACTATAAAGGAGTTAGAACTTTTTGGTGGTCGTTTTGAGGTAGGAATGCGTAAAGAATCAGAATCCACAAGTGATGACCAGCTTTATTTAATTCTCAAAAATTACAATTCAAATTTTAAGACAAACCGTAAAGTGAATTTTGGTGATGTAGGAATAAGTATTCAAGTAGAACCTGAAGCACTAAATACACCTAGAGGTTACTGGTTAAAATACCGCGATAAAGAACCGCTCACTACGTCAGATCTTGCACAGTTCATGCGTCTAGACAGCATAGTAGATGCAAGTAACATAGAAAAACGACTAGAAATAGGAGAAAAATTTAAGGTAGGTTACATACCTATCGGGTTCTTTGATGTAGATCTTAAATACCTTGTTAAATTCAATGAATACGAGGCATTTCGTATAGGTTTTGGCGGTACGACAAATGAAAAGTTATCAGAAAATTGGCGTTTAGGCGGTTATGCAGCCTATGGTACCGGTGATCAAACATGGAAGTATAAAATAAATCTAGGCTACCGCATTAGTGAAAAAGACAATACCTGGATTAACCTATATAAAGTAGACGATATTCAAGAATTTGCTAGTGCTCCTTTTTTGACTGATGCGCGAGTTTACTCCTTATTTGAACCTCGATTAATTAATATTCCAACATTCTATTTATACAAAGAATATGGTGTCTCGTTACAACAACGCATTTTACCAGCATTGATTAGTGAAGTTTCGCTTTCGCGAAAGCGAATTTCTCAAACCACGGATTACATATTTGCGCCTAACGGTAATCCATTTACAAATTACGTTTTATCAGAGCTTACTGTTGCCGCGCGATGGAGTCCTAAAAACAACTATTTAAAATCGCCATCTGGCTATCAAATCACCTCAACAGGTTATCCTATTCTATCTGTTCAAATAGATAAAGGCTTTAGTAATGTGGTAGAATCAGATTTTGATTACATCAAATTTGCCACAAAAGCAGCCTACACCATAGAGCGGTTGAACAACTCTAAAACAGAGTTTTTGCTAGAAGGTCACTATGCAAATGGCGACGTGCCGCTCACCCATTTATTTCATGCTTATCCTAACGCACCTACTAAGGATGAGATTCTTCAACGATTCTCTGTAGCTGGAAGAAATAGTTTTGAAACCATGTTTTTTAACGAGTTCTTTTCTGATCGTTTACTTACTTTTCAAATGCGACATCAACTAGCACCGTTAAAAATTGCAAGCTGGTTACAACCAGAAGTCGTTCTTACCTCTCGTTTTGCCTTAGGAGATTTTAATGATACAGGCGATCATTTAAACGTTAATTTTAATAGACTTAATCATGGCTTTACAGAAAGTGGATTTGAAATCAACAAGCTATTTTATGGCTTTGGACTAAGTGCAACATATAGGTATGGTGCTTATCACTTACCTAAGTTTTCTGATAATATCGCGTTGAAATTTACTTTTTATCTGGAGATTTAGATTTTTATTTGAGTGTTTATTATCATCTTAAAAAAACCTTTCATCCTATTAAAAACTAGTTATTAAACTTAACTTTGCGCGTCTATAAAGCAACATGAGTAAGTTATTTAGCTTTTCTTTCTGGAATGGTATCGCACGTATTATTTTACGTAATCGCGAGGTTTTATTAGGTGCTGTGATTCTTGTGACTATAGCATTAGCCACTCAATGGGATCATATGAAAATGTCCTATAGTGAGGCTAATCTTTTACCAGACAGTCATCCTGTTAATGAGGAATACAATCAGTTTCTTTCTCAATTTGGTGAAGAGGGAAATCTTATTATTCTAGGAATTAAGAACAGTGATGTAAGCGATTATGAAAACTTCAATCGCTGGAATAAAATATCAGATACACTAGCAACATTTGAAGAGGTAGACTTAGTACTATCTACTTCAAACTTGCCAGCACTTAAAAAATCGGGAGATAACAGCAAGTTCATTATGGAACCACTGTTAGACCAACCATTAGCCTCAAATGAAGAATTAGTAGCGTATAAAAAGCAACTATTTAATGACCTGCCTTTTTATAAAAACCTCATCTTTAGTGAAAAAGATTCGGTCATTAGGACTGCTATTTACATCAAAAAAGACATCGTAAACAGTCCGATACGTAAAGCATTTGTATTAGAAAAGTTGCAACCGCTATTTCAAGAATTTAAAGATCAAGGTCTAGAATTACGCATATCTGGAATGCCTTATATCAGAACATTAAATTCACAAAATATCGTGGATGAGATTAGTATGTTTTTACTAGCGGCATTGCTTATCACTTCTGGTATTTTCTTCTTCTTTTTCCGCAGCTGGCGTGCGACCTTTATTTCTATATGCACCGTGATTATAGGAGTAATGTGGGCTTTTGGGTTTTTAGGATTGCTAGGTTTTGAAATTACCGTGCTTACTGCATTGATTCCGCCACTGATTATTGTCATAGGAATACCTAACTGTATATTTCTTATCAATAAGTACCAGCAAGAAATAAAAGAACATGGTAATCAGGCAAAATCATTGCAACGCGTCATCACTAAAATAGGTAACGCTACTTTAATGACTAATCTAACCACAGCTAGTGGATTTGCTACGTTCATTTTTACAGATAGTAAGTTATTAAGTGAATTTGGTATCGTTGCAAGTATTTGTATTGTATCCATATTCTTATTGAGTCTTATTATCATTCCTATCATCTATAGCTACTTACCAGTACCTAAAGAACGCCATCTGGAACATTTAAGAAAACGATGGATAGAATCATTTGTAGACTGGATGGAGCGTATGGTAAAACAACGTCGCATTACGATTTACATTACTAGTGTGGTTGTATTAATTTTATCTTTTATAGGAATCTATCAAATACGCGTTTCTGGTAGTCTTATAGAAGACATGCCTAAAGGAATGCAATTCTATAAAGACATCAAGTTTTTTGAAGAGAGTTTTGACGGAATCATGCCTCTAGAAATTGTAGTAAATACAGGTAGTAAAAAAGGTGTTTCAAAAGCAAAGATTCTCAAGAAACTCAATAAGCTAGAAGAACACATAATTGAGACACCAGAACTTTCTAGACCTATGTCTATCGTAAGTATGGTAAAATACTCTAAACAAGCCTACTATGGTGGTGATCCAGAATACTTTGACCTACCTTCAACCTATGATCGTGTAGGAATGTCTAAGATGCTTAAGGAAACCGGTGGTGATCAGATGCTTATGAGCAGTTATGTAGATAGTACAGGACAGTATGCACGTATCACAACGTTCATGAAAGATATGGGAACTGATCGCATGGAACGTGTAGAAGAAAATCTACGGGCAGAAATTGAGAACATTTTCCCAGCAGATAAATACGAGGTGTTACTCACAGGAAAAGCCTTAGTTTTTCAAAAAGGTACTCATTATCTCATCAATAATTTAGTACTATCGCTTTCACTAGCAATCGTACTTATTGCATTATTCATGGCGTGGATGTTTAAATCTGTACGAATGATTCTAGTGTCGTTAGTTCCTAATTTACTACCACTACTTATTACCGCAGGATTAATGGGATACATAGGAGTTCCTATTAAGCCATCTACCATTTTGGTATTCTCGATCGCATTTGGAATCTCTGTAGATGACACCATCCACTTCCTAGCAAAATACCGTCAGGAGCTCATTGCAAATAACTGGCGTATTAAAAAATCCGTTTATGCCGCAGTGCGAGAAACTGGTGTAAGTATGTTTTACACTTCTATTGTATTATTCTTCGGGTTTTCTACGTTTACGATATCTAGTTTTGGTGGTACCGTAGCATTAGGAGCACTGGTAAGTGCGACCTTACTTTTTGCCATGCTATCTAATCTTCTTTTACTTCCTAGCATGTTGCTTTCTCTAGAACGCAGCATCGCAAATGAACGCACCTTTAAAAAACCAGCCATTCCTATATTTTCTAGTGATGATGGTGATGAAGAAGAGTAAATATTCTGATTTGATTACGCTTTCGCGAAAGCGTAATTAAATCCACTTTATTACTTCCCATAATCCATAGTACCAGCATTGCTCATACGGCTTACAAACTTTATATTTGCGCCATAAAAATTAGGGAGATGCAAGATCGTAAAATAGTTGCTTTATTAGAGGCACAGCCTAGTATGCAGGAAATAACTGTAAGAGGTTGGGTACGTAGTTTTAGAAACGATCGCTTTATAGCGTTAAATGATGGATCTACCATCAATAATATACAGTGCGTGATTGAACCAGAGAATCATGATCGTGATTTACTAGATCAAATCAATGTTGCCGCTGCAGTTGCAGTTACAGGAACCTTAGTAGAAAGTCAGGGAAAAGGACAGCGCGTGGAACTACAAGCCACTAAGGTTGAAATTCTAGGAACCGCAGATCCTGAAGACGTTGCAAAAACGATCCTGTCTCCTAAACGTCATAAACTAGACACCTTACGTGAGCAGGCACATTTACGTGTGCGCACAAATACCTTTGGCGCGGTGATGCGTGTACGCGCAATCTTATCCTATGCCGTTCATAAATACTTTAATGAAAAAGGTTTTTATCAGGCACACACACCTATCATTACGGGTAGTGATGCAGAAGGTGCTGGTGAAATGTTTCGTTTATCAACACTAGATCCTAAAAATCCACCATTAACAGATGATGGTGAGATCGATTACGGTAAAGACTTTTTTGGAAAAGAGTCTAACTTAACCGTTTCTGGTCAATTAGAGGCCGAAACGTATGCTATGGGATTAGGACAGGTATACACCTTTGGTCCTACTTTTAGAGCAGAGAATTCAAACACCTCACGTCACCTAGCAGAATTCTGGATGATAGAACCAGAAGTTGCATTTGCAGATCTAGATGCAAATATGGATCTAGGAGAAGATTTCATTAAATATGTCATTCAATATGCACTGGAACATTGTGCAGATGATATTGCTTTTCTAGAGCAACGACTGGTAAATGAAGACAAACAAAAACCACAAGCAGATCGCAGCCCGATGCCACTGCGCGAGAAATTAGAATTTGTCTTAAAAAATAATTTTAAACGCGTCTCTTATACGGAAGCCATAGATATTCTTAGAAATTCTAAGCCTAATAAGAAAAAGAAATTCCAGTACCTTATTGAAGAATGGGGCGCAGATTTACAAAGTGAACATGAGCGTTATCTGGTAGAAAAACATTTTGAGTGTCCTGTAATCCTTTTTGACTATCCTAAAAACATTAAGGCATTTTACATGCGATTAAATGATAAGGATGATCAAGGTCGTGAAACGGTACGCGCCATGGATATCTTATTCCCAGGAATAGGTGAAATCGCAGGTGGATCACAACGTGAAGAACGCTATGACGTGCTTAAAGAAAAAATGGATGCCATGGGAATACCAGAAGAAGAACTATGGTGGTACCTAGACATGCGCAGATTTGGTAGTGTAGTGCATAGCGGTTTTGGACTAGGATTTGAACGACTGGTCATGTTTGTAACCGGAATGGGTAATGTACGTGATGTCATTCCATATCCGCGTACACCAGGAAATGCCGCTTTTTAAGTATCATTAAATTTGATCTAATATTTTTAAGCCACTGCTCTACTATGACGGTGGCTTTTCTTATTTTTACGTAGTAACATTATATCATTATGCTCAAGCAGTCATTAAGCTTTAAACTATCCCAAAAACTTTCTCCTCAACAAATCCAGTTGATGAAGTTGATACAGTTGCCTACACAGGCATTTGAACAACGCGTAAAGTCAGAGCTGGAAGAAAACCCTGCACTAGATAGCGGTAAAGAAAATACGGAAGATGAGTACGACGAATTCTCTAATGAAGATGAATACAGCGATAATGAAAGTATCGAGACAGAGATTAATGTAGATGAATACCTAAGCGATGACGATATTCCCGAATATCGTACGCAGGCAAATAATTATAGCGTTGATGATGATGAAAAAAGTGTTCCCTATGCGTCTGGAACTTCGTTTACACAATCTCTCGTAAATCAATTAAATACAAGACGATTAAGCGAGCAAGAATACGGCATTGCAGAATTTCTGGTAGGTAGCATTGATAACAGCGGTTACATCCGTAGATCGATGGAAGATATCGCAGATGATCTCGCCTTTACCATGAATATTTATACTGATGTTGAAGAGGTAGAAAAGGTACTGAAAGTAGTTCACGACCTAGATCCTGCTGGTGTAGGTGCCCGTAGTTTACAGGAATGTTTAATGATTCAGCTTTCGCGAAAGCGTAATAACCACAGCACAGAGCTTGCAAAGAAACTGATAGGTGAATCCTTTGATGCGTTTTCTAAAAAACACTACAAAAAATTACTAGAAAAGTATAAAATCACTGAAGATGACCTGCGCGATGCGATTGATGAAATAGAGCATTTAAACCCAAAACCAGGAAGTAGCTATGCCGGCGGAAGCACCAGAATGGTAGAGCAAGTGGTTCCAGATTTTACCATACGTATTAAAGAAGGTGAGCTAGAATTGAGCCTTAATGGACGTAACGCTCCAGAATTACACGTTTCTAGAGATTATTCAAACATGCTTAAAGGCTACAAAGAAGCCAAAGAAAAAAGCAAACAGCAGAAGGATGCCGTTATGTTTATCAAGCAGAAACTAGATGGTGCAAAATGGTTCATAGAAGCAATTAAACAACGTCAGGAGACCTTATTTATCACGATGAGTTCTATTATGAATTATCAAAAAGAATACTTCTTAACGGGTGATGAGCGTAATTTAAGACCTATGATTCTTAAAGACATCGCAGATGAGATCAATATGGATGTTTCTACTGTATCACGTGTGGCAAATTCTAAATATGTAGACACACCTTACGGAACTAAGCTCATTAAAGAATTTTTCTCTGAGTCTATGACTAACAGTGATGGCGAGGAAGTATCTACTCGTGAGATTAAAAAAATTCTAGAAACCGTTATAGGAGAGGAATCAAAACGCAAGCCACTTACAGATCAAAAACTTGCCGAATTACTTAAAGAAAAAGGCTATCCTATCGCTAGACGTACGGTAGCAAAGTATCGTGAACAATTAGATATTCCTGTGGCACGATTACGTAAAGAAATTTAAATGCGTGAATTTTTAAAAGTATGGAGTTATGTGGTGAATCCGCTATTTGTGCCTTTAATAGCTAGTCTGTATTACTTTTTTAGTGTCTCGTATAGCGACCAAGGAATTATTGCTATCAAACTGTATTTGATTGCCATTCTTACGATTCTCATCCCTTTACTCATTTACTTCTTTTTGAAATTAGTAGGTGCCACAAATAGCATTCATTTACCTATTGTAAAAGAACGTATTACACCACTAGCAGCCTATGCCGTATTGATTTTAATACTAGTGCGTAATGGTTTTAGCAATGGGATGCACTTACCATTATATTACTTTTTTATTGCTGTAATGCTGTCTACATTTATTGCAGTATTACTTGCCATATTAAAATACAAGGTGAGTTTGCACTTACTATCTATGGGTGGTTTAATGGGATTTGCGTTGATGTTAAATGCAAGTTTTGGAAACCCATCTGCGGTGATCATTGCTGTACTTGCTATTGCTTCTGGTTTAACCGCGACTTCTAGACTCTCTATGAAAGCGCACGTAGGACACGAACTGATTTTTGGATTTTTCCTTGGGTTAATACCGCAGATTACGATAGGATCCTACTTTCTATAAAAAGTAAAATTCAATTCCAAATTTTATAGGCTGTAGATTAACTGCTTCACCATCTATCGTTATCGCGTCATCATTAAATAAGGTATTTAAGTTGTATTGCACAAAAGCGTTAAAACTACCATTACCTAAAGTCAACGTTGCCGCGTACCTAAAGCGGTTCAATTGTGGAATGTCTGTAATATTATAATTCACATCATCACTTTCAAAAGTCGCACGATGTTGAAATATGTATCCTAATTTTATACCGGTGTAAATACGCCAGAAAGAGTAATCTGTGGCTGTAGAAGTACGCCATCTGTACTGGATAGGTATTTCAACAATATTTGTATTAAAACGATTTTTTAACACCTGTGCGTTATCATCAATTATAGCAAAGGCAACATCCTGATCAGATTCTTGGCTTATGAGTAAATTAGTATTGTAGGTGTTAGTAGACCAGCCTATACCTATTCCTATGGCTTTATTACGTCTTTTATTGATAGGCATATCTCTAATAAATCCTAAATGCAATCCACCAGAAAAGCCGTTTTGAGTAAAGTTAGCTGGTTCATTATTAATAAGGTTAAATGAAAGACCTAAGTAAAATTGATCTTCACGATATAGGGAATCTATTACATTAGGAATGGCTCCATTAGGATCAGGACCATTATCTCGTTGCGCATGTAACGAACTACTAAAGACTATTGATATAATTAAAAACCATCTCACTAGGTAAAGATACTTATAAACTATGATTGAAGAATTAAACCAGACCTAAATAGCTGGTATAAAAAAATCGTCTTACAAGTAATACTGCTATTGCATTGAGATCACTTCAACACTAGTTCTAAAATTAAATTTAAAACCTAACAGTAACCGTTGTAAGACGATTATGATATATATATGAACTATCGCACGTTGCGCATAGGATCACCTTGCTTAGTCGTGTAGCTTATTTTAAGTGCATTTGCTTTTCTAAGCTCTTGCTTTACATCTGTAAGTACTCCTACCTTAGAATCTTCATCTACCTTTAAGGAAACCATCATTTCATTCTGGATATCCTCCGGCATATCACTACGTTTTGTATTTACATAATTAAATACTTCTTTCACACTAGCGATTTTATCACCTAACTGCACCACATCAGAACTACCAAACTGTTGCTGGTAGGCTGCACTAGGTTTACCTATGTAAATATTAACCAGTTTATTCTTATCCTCTAGTTTTTCAACTTGATTTGCACTAGGCAAGTTGTTATCAATTTTCATTTCATCATCACGCATTACCGTCGCTACCATGAAAAAGAATAATAACATAAAAACGATATCTGGTAACGATGCCGTAGAAATAGCTGGCAAATCACCACTCTTATTTTTCTTAAATTTTGACATAATTATCCTGCTTTTTGTGGTTCTGCCTCAGAGAGGTTTCTAGGATACAATTCACGTATCTCTTTAATTCTATCTTCTAGTTCCTCGTACTCAGGACTATCTTGATCATCTGCCGGCCATTCTTTGAACCTTAAATACATATCCTCATACGTTTCATTAAACTTCCTCATGGACTCACGGTTTCTTAGTATGGTGTAAGCTCTTACTAACTCATTAGTAACGGTTACATAATATCTATACGATGCCTGTCTATCATTAACTAGAGAAATAATTGCTTTTTGGGGTTTATCTGATGATTCTGGGTCTTTAGCTCCCTGACAATAAGCACAGGCGTTTTTATCTAATCCACCACCATTGTCAATAAAAGCAACAGCTGCCTCAGTAAGATCTTTAATCTCCATAGGCTTTTCTTCAACAAGCAGTTGATTATCCTTACTTACCAGCACCTGAAAAAGATTTTTTTCTTTAATATCCACTGGAGGCTGTTCTTCATCCATTTCTGGTGGCAACTTGCTAGAAATACCACTATCTATCTCAATCGTTGTGGTAACAAGGAAAAAGATCAACAGTAGGAATGCTATATCTGCCATAGATCCTGCGTTTACTTCTGGTGCACCTCTTCTAGCCATAATATTACTTATTTAATAATTTACTTATTCCAGACCATAGTATAGAAGCTACAGCTAAGAAAGCCAATATATAAAAAGCATATATTGAAGCTCCTATGAGTTGAGAACTTCCAGCGCTAAGTGCTTCTCCATCATCTAGCATAAAAGGTTTTTGCGTCATAGGATTGGTAACTCCATTATCTGCAATCACATAAGCGATAACGCAAACAACAGCTAATAATCCTACAGAAATCAATGATTTCTTTAACACCGCTGGACTGCTAAATAAATTTTTAAACACAAAGACTAATACTAGCAATACAATGAATGCTAGAATAACATAGGTTAAGTATATCAATGGTACTATCGTTGAGTTTTGAAACTCACCAGTAGTATCTGATTGTATAGCAGTATCTCCTACAGACAGCACGTAGATAAAAAATACTCCGGCTACTAGAGCTATCGCCAGCGCTGCATATTTAATTATTTTATGTAATAACATAATTATGAGTTTATAGTTAAGTGATTACAGTTTTCCTTTCTTGTAGTCTGCAAGAATATCGATAAGTGTTATCGATGCATCCTCCATATCATTTACGATACTATCAATTTTAGAAACGATGTAGTTATAGAAAATCTGTAATATAACAGCAACAATCAGACCAAAAACGGTTGTTAAAAGTGCTACCTTAATACCTGTTGCAACTAAAGCAGGCTCCATTGCTCCAGCCTCTGCAATACTATCAAATGCGTCAATCATACCTAATACCGTACCCATAAATCCTAACATAGGAGCAAGAGCGATAAATAAAGATACCCAAGAAACATTCTTTTCTAGTTGTCCCATTTGAACACCACCATAAGCTACTACTGCCTTTTCTGCGGCGTCTATTCCTTCATCTACACGATCAAGACCTTGATAGTAAATAGAAGCAACAGGACCTTTTGTATTTCTACAAACATCTTTTGCAGCATCTACTCCACCACTCTTAAGGGCATCTTCTAC
Source organism: Nonlabens sp. (assembly GCA_020630715.1). Taxonomy (GTDB): domain Bacteria; phylum Bacteroidota; class Bacteroidia; order Flavobacteriales; family Flavobacteriaceae; genus Nonlabens. The sequence continues at coordinate 189,171 of JAHDIQ010000005.1, read as the reverse complement.
TTGTACTGCTAATTTTTTAGAGTTAGTCGTAGAAAGATTAAGATAGATAATACGCTCAATAGCAATAGCAAGTCCTAGTATTAAACATACTAATACAATAGACATGAAGATAGGACCACCTTCTATAAATCTAGTTTTTAATTGCTGGTGGAAGGTAACTTCCTCTGTAGTAGTAACTCCAGAATTATCATCCTGTGCTACTAATGTTGTAATTGCACTAGTTGCTGTTGCAGTTGAACTAGTGGTTGCAGTCATAGGTAGTGCTAACATCATTACCACTGCGATGAACAAAATTGAAAGTGATCTTTTCATTTTACGTTTTTATTGAATTATTTGATTTTTCAAGTTAAGGGGTAAATATATAATTTAAATGTCAAAAAACAGAACAATCAAAGTTACTGTAGGGTTAATTGTTAGTAACTCTTACTAGCAATTACTGTTTTTCAGTGGGATAGCGAAGTATTTCACAGTTTTGTTTATCTCATTCGATATTTTATTTTTATTTGTTGTAGGTTATTTCTTTCCAAATAAATAGGCTTTTAGCTAAATTAAACTAACTATCTAGGCACCTAATACATCATGTTCATTTGCTTAATGGTTTAAATTAAATATTGGTGTTTGATATCATTCAGCTTTCGCGGAAGCTAAATAACCACTACTTATTGCTCCTCAAAATAAAAAATCCCATAATAACATAATGTTATTATGGGATCAAAAATTAATAACATTCAATTACATTTTTATAATAATAAATTCTGATCTACGGTTGAATTGATGTTCTGCCTCTGAACATGGAACGCCATCTTTACATCTATTAATTAATTGGGTTTCTCCATATCCTATAGCACTTTCTATACGTCTAGCATCAATACCACAGCTTATGATGTAATCTCTGGTAGATTTTGCCCTACGATCAGACAATGATAAATTATAAGCATCTGGTGCTCTAGAATCGGTATGAGATTCAATCTTAATCACCATATCAGGATATTCTGTCATTAACAACACTACCTTATTAAGTTCTATTGCTGCATCACTAGCACGTATGTATGATTTATCTAGGTCAAAATAGATGATCCCTATTTTAATCTTAAGCATACCATTCTCTTCAACGATTAGCTTATTTAAGGTTTCTAAGCCTAGTGGCACTTCCATCACACCAGATATGTCTAGACTCACAAATGGTTTCTCTCTAGATTCATAACCTGTTTTACTGGCAATCACCTGATAAGGTGTTTCACAATCTAATTGCGTTTTAAATTGATATGCACCATTAATATCTGTTATAGTAGTTTCTAATTCTTTATTAGCACTATCCATTAATCGTACTTGAACAGTAGCTATACGTTCACCAGTTGTAGCATTTGCTACATGACCTTTAACAGCTTGCAAACATGGTTCTTGTTCTACACGCGATGCAATAACATCTTTATAACGTACAAAGGAATATATATCATCGTCGCCTTTTCCATTTTCTCTATTAGAGCATACAAAACCTATATTTTCTTCTTCTTTAATAATAAAGCCAAAATCATCCATCTTACTATTTAATGGTGCTCCTAGGTTTATAGGATCTTTAAATTCATCATTTACGATAGAACTTTGAAAAACATCTAAACCACCTAAGCCTAAATGCCCATCACTAGCTAGGTACAGCGCCTGATCTGTTATATGAGGGAACATTTCACGACCAGCGGTATTTATCGTAGGTCCTAAATTCCTAGGTTGAGAATAAGTAATACTATCGTTACGCTCCGTAATGTCTACTACGAAAATATCTGTAGCTCCGATAGAACCTGGCATATCAGATGTAAAATAGAGTTTTTTATTATCAGCACTTAAGGTAGGGTGACCTACAGAATAGTTTACAGAATTAAATGGTAATTCTGTAACATTAGTCCAGCGCTCTCTTTTATCCTTATCATTTTCATCTATTCTTAATACAGCGCGATATAATTTAAGGTGATTTGTCCCATCTCCATCACGTTCTAGATCGCCGTTGTAATTATTTCTAGTAAAATAAATAGTTCTTTCATCATTTGTAAAGGCAATAGTTGCCTCATGATATCTGGTATTTAATTTATCAGAGAACTCTTCTATAATTGTAACATCTGTAGATGCTGGATTGATATCACCTAAATACATGTTTAAAAATGGTTGTTGATTCCACTCATAAATACGCGTATGCATGACCATAGAGTCATTTGCAGATGAATAGACTAGATCATCTTTATAATATCCAGGCCCAAAATCTGAATATTTTGTATTAATACTAAGATTCTTAAGTTCAAAACCAGGTTCTAAATTGAGAATCTCCTGAACTGTTAGTTCTGTTTGCGCAAAACCTTGTGCTCTAGCATCGTTTGTTTTTGAGGCTTTGGCAAATTTTTTCATCCATCTTTTTGCAGCTTGATGATTCCCTATTCCTTCTAGTGTATGTGCATATCTAAAGATATATTCTGGATCTACATCTTTTTCATGATTTGAGATAAGAATCTCGTACCAGCGATTTGCATTTTTCATATCTGTATTAAAGAAATAACTATCTCCAGCGCGCTGCAATAATTCTTTATTAGAAAAATCGTCCTCAATCGCGGCTTCATATAAAAGGGCAGCTTCTTTGTACCACATACGGTTAAATAGCTTATCTGCCTTTTTTGTACTTTTTTGTGCTACAGCACTTGCTGTAACAAAAAGTAATGTGATTATAATAATTTTTTTCATGGTGGTATGCTATTAAAAGAAGCGAGGTGATTTCAATTGTTTTTCTCTAGACCTTAATTCATATCTCAACATGATCTCATGTGTTCCTGAATTAAAATCCTGTAATCTAGTAGTGGTGTAATCGTAGGAGTATCCTAGCAATATTTGATCTGTCACCTGAAAACCTGCTAGTCCACTCACAGAATCATCCCACCTGTAAGCTACTCCTAATCTTAGATTTTCATTAAGCATAAAGTTAGCAGATACGTCTACAATTACTGGAGCACCTACTACATATTTAAATAGAAAAGCTGGTTTAAATTTAGTACGTTCATTTAGGTCAAATACTTTTCCTCCTATAAGGAAGAAATGCAACCGTTCTGCCTCAACAGCTTGTTGCACCTGTTCATAATGCTCATCTGTAAAGAAGTTAGGTACGGCTAGTCCTAGATAACTACGTTCTGTATGGTAGTAAATACCGGCACCAGCGGTAGGTAAGAATCTATTATTGATATTTTGCTGAAAAATAGCATCAGGATTTTGGAAAGTTCCTTGCGTAAAATCTACGTTAAGATTTCTTCCTCCTGCTTTAATACCGAATGATAATTTACGTTCCTCACTAAGTCTAATGGTATAAGAAAAATTTACATCCACCCATAATTCCTCACTAGGACCTAAACGATCATTAACAACGCTAAATCCTAACCCTACATTTTTACCTACTGGCGATTCAATATTAAAATTTTGCGATCGTGGCGCACCGTCTAATCCTACCCATTGCGATCTATGTAAACCAAAAACAGTAAAATGTCCTCTTGAGCCCGTGTAAGCAGGATTCACACTCATCGTATTAAACATGTAGTTTGTGAATTGTGGATCCTGCTGTGCACTGCTCATAAATGCCATTGAGACTATTAGTAAAACTGTTAATAAATGTGATGTTTTCATCATAATTCTATTATTTACCGATTAGAGTTCTATTAATAGATACTCTATACTCTTTTTTTATCTATTAATATATAACCATCCAGCTTTAGGTGGTGTTCCATCACCTAGGTCTAAGACGTAGTAATAAGTACCTATAGGAAGTTTTTTCTCTTCGTTTACGACCACTCTACCGTTAGAGGTGCCGTCAAATGAGTTGTCATATCCATCCATGCTAAATACGATATTACCCCATCTATTATAAATTTCTAACCTATTATTAGGATATTGTTCTATACAGTCTATGGTAAAGAATTCATTCGTAGCATCTCCATTAGGCGAGAATTCATTGTAGATTGTTAAACATATAGGATCAATAGTAGCCTGTGCAGTATCATTCCCATCATTAGTATCTATCTGATCTAGATAATTTAAGGAAACAATATTCAAGTAATCATCATTATCTAGGACGGTTACTACAATTTCTAATATCGCATCATCACCTGATGCAATGGATGGAATTTCCCATTGCCCATTTACAGGATCATAATCGCCTGCACTGGTTACATCAGACACATAACTATATCCTGAAGGTAATAGCTCATCCACAATGACATTTGTAGCAGCTATATTACCTGAGTTAGATATGGTTATCGTAAAAGTGATTTCATCACCTATAATAGGATTAGGATCATTAACTGCTTTCGCGAAAGCGAGATCTGTAACCGGCGTATTTACAAATGCAGTATCCTCGTCGTCCTCACTCTGGTCACCATCATCATTCCCTGGTTCACTATTAGGGTCAAATTGATCACTTGCCATAATCTGTGCAATATTTAGATACTCATCTACATCCATTGTAGGTAAATTAACCACAGCATCATATGTGATGGTTAATCCAGTTAATGGAACGGTTAATGCAGTCCAGTCTATGGTATCAAATGTTAATGATCCACCATTACTAATATTAGAAATACTACTATAACCAGATGGCACGATATCCTGTAAGGCAACTCCAGTAGCAATATTAGTTCCTGCATTGTTTATTTGTAAGGTAAATGTTACCGTTTCACCTACATTAGCATTGATATTACTCACAGATTTATCTAAACTTAAATCTGCAACACCTACCATAATTTGGATTGCATCTTCATCATCCTCGCTTTGGTCTCCATCATCATTATCTGGTATACTATCTGGATCTATAACGTCACTAGCAGTGATTTCTGTAGTGTTAAAGAATTCACCATTAGTTCCCGTAGGATTATTAACCTGTACATCAATAAATAATGTTTGTGTACCACCGTTAACGACTGTTCCTACCGTCCATAATCCTGTGGTTTCATCATAAACACCAGAAGTAGAACTGTACAATAAAAAATCAAATCCTTGTGGTAATAGATCTACTACTTCTACTCCAGTAGCTGTGTCAGGCCCATCATTAGTAACTACAATCTGGAATGTGATAAAGTCACCAGGATTCACCATAGTAAGATCGTTTACCACTGTTTTACTAATGGATAAATCTGACATGGCGTCTACAGGAGTAATTAACACTGCATCTTCATCATCTTCACTTTGATCTCCATCATCATTATTAGGAGCGGAGTCATTATCTAACACGTCACTAGAAACAACTTGTGCCGTATTCAAGTAAACTCCAGAGCCTAGTACTGTAACATCTATAATTAATGTTTCTGTACTACCATTTGCAAGATTACCTACCGTCCATATTCCAGTGATCTCATCATAGACACCAGTTGAAGAACTATAAATTATAAAGTCAAAACCTGATGGCAATAAATCAGACACACTCACATTAGTAGCATCTTCTGGACCATCATTTGTAACCGCAATTTCAAAAGATATTTGATCTCCTACTTGTGGAGTTGTGTTTCCATTTACCACATCTTTAGTAAGAGATAAATCTGCAACTGCTACTACTGGAATAGTAATGGCACTCGCTTCATCATCTTCACTTTGATCTCCATCATCATTATTAGGTGCAGAATCAATATCTGTTTCATTTGCACTAGTGATTTCAGTTATGTTTAGATAATCTCCAGTAGCTAGAACTAACACATCAATAAGTAATGTTTCTGTTGCTCCTATTGCTAGGTTACCTATATTCCATAATCCCGTAATCTCATCATAAGATCCAGTTGTAGAACTGTACAATACAAAGTCATAACCAGATGGTAGTAAATCTGTCAATTGTACACCTGTCGCATCTTGGTTTCCTGTGTTAGTAACAGTAATTTCAAATGTAATTTCGGTACCTATTAATGGAGTTATATCATTATCTACAACATCTTTAGCTACTTCTAAATCTATAGAGATAGGAACTGGAACCGTTAAGGCGCTAGCTTCATCATCTTCACTTTGATCTCCATCATCATTATTAGGAGCAGAATCTACGTCTGTTTCATTAACCGCTGTTATTTCAGTAACGTTAAGATAATCTCCAGTCGCTAGAACTAATACATCAATAAGTAATGTTTCTGTCGCACCGCTTGATAGATTACCTATATTCCATAATCCTGTAATCTCATCATAAGATCCAGTTGTAGAACTGTACAATACAAAGTCATAACCAGATGGTAGTAAATCTGTCAATTGTACACCTGTCGCATCTTGGTTTCCTGTGTTAGTAACAGTAATTTCAAATGTGATTTCTGTACCTACTAATGGCGTTGTATCATTATCAACAACTTCCTTAGTCACCTCTAAATCTACCGTAATAGGAATAGGTGTCACCTGAGCATTTGCTTCATCATCTTGACTTTGATCACCGTCATCATTATTAGGTTGAGAATCTATATCAAACACATCTGATATAGTAACCTCTGTTACATTAAAGTAATCACCTGTTGCATTAACTAAAACGTCTATGAGCAAAGTTTCACTTGCACCACTTGCAAGATTACCTACATTCCACAGTCCTGTATTTTCATCATACACTCCAGTTGTTGAACTGTACAGTACAAAGTCATAGCCAGATGGTAATAAATCTATCACTTGAACACCAGTTGCGTTTTGAGGACCATCATTAGTTACAATGATTTCAAAAGTAATCTCAGTTCCTACTAATGGAGTGATATCATTATCAACTACTCTTTTTACAAGGGATAAATCTGCTACATTAGGATTTACTAATAGACTTGCCTCATCATCATCTTCAAGTGAACCATCTCCATTATCATCTATAGTATTACCAGTTGTAGGATCACTATCTGGATCATATTGATCACTTGCTGATATCTGTGCATTGTTAAGATATTCATCAATAGCTCCAGTAGGTGCATTCACAACCGCTGTATAAGTAACTGTACTTGTACCATTATTAGTTAACACTGTAATTCCAGTCCAGTTTGCAGTATTACCTGTTGCTGTACCATTATTTACAGTAAGAAGTGTAAATCCTGCTGGAACTATATCTGTTAAGGCAACATTAGTTGCATCATCAGGTCCTGCATTACTCACTGTTAAAGTAAATGTTACTGTATCTCCTACATTAGGCATCAGATTATCCACTGTCTTAACTAGACTTAAATCTGCCTGCTGTATAGTTGCTCCTACACTAGCTTCATCATCATCTCCTATTCCATCACCATTGTCATCCGTATTTGCATCGCTGTTTGGATCACTGTCTGGATCATACTGATCACTTGCTGTTACCGCTACATTGTTTCTGTATTCTCCTACTACACCACTCGGTGCATTTACTACAGCGTCAAAACTTACTACTGTCGTACCGCTTGCGGTAACGCTTAAACCTGACCATAATATATCTGTACCGGTTACTGTTGCTCCAGTTACTGGTGCTACTATAGTATAACCTGCTGGTACCATATCTAGTACATCTACACCGGTAGCATCACTCGCACCATCATTACTTACCGTTATGGTAAAGGTCACCGTGTCACCCACATTTGGCGTCGAGTCACTGATCGATTTAGCAATGCTTAAATCTGCACTCTGAGGTACTAACGTTACGGCACTCTCATCATTCTCATCCTGATCTCCATCATCATTGTCTGGTGTAGAGTTAGGATCAAATTGATCGCTCGCCGTTACTTGAGCAACATTTGTATATTCACCCATCACTCCAGTTGGGGCGTTTACCGTTACCTCATAAGTCACTGTAGCTACATTGCTTCCTGCGGTTGCTACTACACTGGCTATATTCCACACGATCGTGTTTCCTGTCGCTACGCCTCCATTATTGATCGTTCCTATAGTGTAACCGCTTGGTACTACATCTTCTAAACTTACATTAGTAGCTTCACTTGTTCCTAAGTTAGTTAACTCTAACTGGAACGTAATCACGTCGCCTACATTTGGCGGTAATACCGTTGATGCATCTACTACTGATTTCTCTAATTGTAGATCGGCACTCTCGATCATGATCGTATTGGCATCTTCATCATCTTCACTCTGATCTCCATCGTCATTGTCTGTCATCGAGTCTGGATCAAACTGATCGCTTCCCGTTACTTGGGCTACATTAGTGTACTCACCTGATGTACCCGTCGGTGCGTTTACCGTTACTTGGTAACTTACCGTGGTACTTCCTGCATTAGCTACACTTAAATTGCTCCAATCGATGCTCGTGTTTCCTGCGTTATAAACTCCGCCATTATCAATAGTTCCTGATACGATACTAAAGCCTGCTGGTAATACATCTGACACACTTACACCGGTTGCATCACTTAAGCCTGCATTACTAATCACTACCTGATAGGTAATCACATCGCCTACATTATAGGGTCCTGGCTCTACTACACTCTTTGCTAAACTTAAATCTGCCGTGTTAGGCACGACTATAAAATCAGTCTCATCATTATCTGATACGCCATCTCCATTATCATCTACTGTTTCATCGGTACTTGGATCACTATTAGGATCAAACTGATCACTTGCCGTAATCTGAGCTAGGTTCAAGTACTCATCTACTACACCTGTTGGGGCATTTACCGTCGCCTCATAGGTTACTGTTATCGTACCATTTGTAGGGACGCTCAGGTTACTCCAGATTGCAGTGTTTGCCGATGCTACGCCACCATCGTTTACCGTTCCTAGGGTTAAACCTAATGGTAAGACATCTTCTACATCTACTCCACTTGCATCACTTGTACCATTGTTTGTTATTGTTAATACATACACTAATACATCACCTACTTCTGGTGTCGCACTACCGGATTGTAAGCCTTTTACAATCGATAGATCTGCTACTGGTGGTACTAAGGTAATCGCATCTTCATCATCATCTGATATACCATCACCATTATCATCTGAGGTTGCATCTGTATCTGGATCACTATCTGGATCGTACTGATCGCTTGCTGTGATTTGTGTACTATTGGTATACTCTCCTGCTACACCTGTTGGTGTATTTACACTAGCGGTGTAGGTTAACGCTACTGTTCCATTGTTTGATGGGACTGTTAATGCTGTCCAGCTGGCGGTATTACCCGTGGCTGTTCCTCCATTGTTTACTGCTACTAACGTAAAGCCTACTGGTAATACATCTTCTACATCCACGCCGGTCGCTACGTCTGGTCCTGCATTTGTTACCACCAAGGTGAACGTTACCGTATCTCCTACATTAGGACTCATATTATCTGCACTCTTCTCGATACTCAAGTCGGCTTGTTGGATCACCGCTTCCGCGAAAGCTTCATCATCATCTGCTATTCCATCGCCATTATCATCCGTATTTGCATCGCTATTTGGATCACTGTCTGGATCATACTGATCACTTGCTGTTACCGCTACATTGTTTCTGTATTCTCCTACTACACCACTCGGTGCATTTACTACAGCGTCAAAACTTACTACTGTCGTACCGCTTGCGGTAACGCTTAAACCTGACCATAATATATCTGTACCGGTTACTGTTGCTCCAGTTACTGGTGCTACTATAGTATAACCTGCTGGTACCATATCTAGTACATCTACACCGGTAGCATCACTCGCACCATCATTACTTACCGTTATGGTAAAGGTCACCGTGTCACCCACATTTGGCGTCGAGTCACTGATCGATTTAGCAATGCTTAAATCTGCACTCTGAGGTACTAACGTTACGGCACTCTCATCATTCTCATCCTGATCTCCATCATCATTGTCTGGTGTAGAGTTAGGATCAAATTGATCGCTCGCCGTTACTTGAGCAACATTTGTATATTCACCCATCACTCCAGTTGGGGCGTTTATAGTGGCTATAATGTTTAAAGTAGCAGTACCATTAGGTCCTGATATAATAGGTATATTCCATAAACCAGTTGTTGAATTATATGCGCCTGTAGAATCATCGCTTACGTAAGTAAATCCGGAAGGTATTTGATCTAAAACTTCAACATTTGTAGCGTCATCTGCGCCTGCGTTAGTAACAACGATTGTAAAAGTAACGTTGTCTCCTACAGTGGCATTAGTTGGGGCTACTGTTTTAACTAAAGAAAGATCTGCTTCTTGAATAACAAAAGTTGAAGTAGCTTCATCATCTTCACTTTGGTCTCCATCATCATTATTTGGATTACTATCTGGATCATCAAGATCACTTGCAATAATCTGAACTGTATTTGTATAATCAGCCACTTTATTAACTGTAACTTGATAAGTTAAAACAATAGGTGTTGCTCCATCAGATAGTGATAAATCAGTCCATGTAATTGAATTGCTTCCTACGACAAATAATCCACCATTTGAAATACTACCTGGCACAATATCAAATCCATTAGGTAATAGATCTTCCACATCAATTCCAGTTGCATCACCAGGACCAGCATTTGAAACTTGTACTGTAAAGGTTAATATGTCTCCAACTGATCCAGATACTGGATCAACTGATTTTGTGATACTAACATCAGCTGATTCTAAGGTAATCGCTGTTTCATCTTGATCATCTTCACTAGGGACATTATTGTTAGGGTCACTATTAGGATCGTTTTGATCACTTGCGGTAACTTGAGCTGAGTTTGCGTATTCACCACTAGCACCAGTAGGAGTATTTACAGTTGCTGTAATTTGTAAAACCGCTGGTGTTGTAGTCGTTACCGTTCCTACTATCCATAATCCTGTAGTACTATTATAGCTGCCACCAGAGTTGTCAGAAACATAAGTATAACCAACTGGTAACTGGTCTATAACCTCAATACCTGTTGCATCATCTGGTCCAGCATTAGCAGTAGTTATAGTAAATACTACCGTATCTCCTACGCTTACTGAGGATGGACTTACTGTTTTAGTTAGTGATAAATCTGCTTCTTCTATTATTATAGCTGTGGTAGCTTCGTCATCATCTGGTAATCCGTCATTATTATCATCAGTGTTTTCATCACTCGTAGGATCACTATCAGGATCAAAATTATCACTTGCCGTTATTTGTGCGTTATTATTATAAGAACCCGATGCATTTATAATCACATCATATGTTAAATTTAAAGTAGTTCCATTTGGTATATTAAGATTTGTCCAAGTAAGAGATTGATTACCTGCTTGAAATGCACCGCCATTTGAAACAGTACCTGGCACTAAAGAATAACCTGATGGTATAATATCTTCTACAGATACACCAGTAGCGTCGGTATTATTAATATCTGCATTATTGTTAAAAATAGCAACAGTAAATGTTACTATATCTCCAACATTAGCACTTGAAGGATTTACAGATTTAGACAACTCTAAATCTGCAATTGCTTTTATTTCTATAGTAACTGTATCTAATTGAGAGTCACAAATACCATTATCCACTTCCCATTGGAAAACGTAAACACCTACTGTAGTTCCTGCAACAGTAGTATTAGGATCATTAATATCAATAATATTTGCCGTATTAGGTCCAGAAAGTTGGGACCAAGTACCAACACCTATAGTGACTGGCATAGCTCCCAAAGTTAGAGGTGAAAATGCAGCAATGCACTGGTCAGGACCAGCTTCTACCGTCATAGGTGTTGATAAAACTTCTATTTGTACAACATCTGTAAATTCACAGCCATCATCGTTAGTTGTAGTTGTAGTCCATGTAAATTCATAAACACCTGCTGTTAAACCTAGAATTAAAGCATTAGGATTGTTAGGCGCGGTAATTGTAGCTGCTGCTCCGGCAGTTTGAGACCATATTCCAATACCAGAAGTAACTGGAACTGCTGCAAGATTAGTTTGTGTATCATCACATAGTGTCTGATCTAGCCCAGCATCTGCTTCACTAGGTGGAACATCATTAAATGTTACCATTATCGTATCTGTAGTAGGTGCACAATTACCAGTTGTAAATAATGGAGGCACTAAAGGCGGATTCTCTGGTGGTGGATTGTTTGCCACGGTCCATGTTAAAGTGTATGTTCCTAAAGTAGTAATATTTGAAAGTGTCGTGATAGGGTTATTAGGACTATCTATTACAACGTCGCCTCCAGACGGATCGTCTGCTGGATTTGCAAAAGACCAAGTTCCTAAACCTACCAATGGTGCTACTGCATTAGTTTGAAAATCTAGCTGACATGCCTGTGAGTCTCCATCACCAGCATCTGCGATGCTAGGAGCTTCAAACATTACAACACGTACTGGATCTGATAGATTTACACAAGATCCTGATTCAAAATTCCATTCTATTACATAAAGCCCAGGAACATTCATTCCTGTTATGGTCGTATTAGGATCTGTAGGGTTAGTAATAACAGCGTTACTACTAGATGGTTCAAAGGTGATTTCCCAAGTTCCAATCACTCCACTGTTCGGTGCCGTATTAGGATCATTTCCCGCCATGGTTACGGTGCTTGAAACATCATCGATACACAAATCCTGATCTGGGCCAGCATCAGGAATTACGCTAGGAGACTGATCTATTTGTACAGTAACAGCAGCTGTAGTACTAGGACATGTTGAATTAGAAACAAATGTATATGAATCTGTTGTATAGGTAAATTCATAAATGTTGCCTGGGATTACTGTTGCATTTGCGGTAAAACTATTATTTGTAGGGCTATTAGAATATGTAATAGTTGATGTACCACCTGTAGAACTTGTAAAACTCCATGTTCCCGTTGTACCTTCTGTACCAATTAAAATTATGTTCTCTACATCACATACCAGAACACCATTTCCTGCTCTTGCAGTAGCTGGAGCAACTACTTCAACAAGGACATCCTCAAAAGTACTAGGACATACCGTATTTGTTAAACTCGTAATTTCGTATCTAAAGGTATAAAAACCTGTAACTAACCCTGTAACCTGTGTTGTTGGTCCACTAGGATTAACGATGGTAGGATTACTAGGAGACGGTAATAAAACAGACCAAGTTCCTATTTCTGTATTAGTATCATAAGTACTACCGGTTAGGTTAACAGTGGTCGCGTTACAAATTTCTTGGTCAGGACCAGCAGTTGCAACAGTAGGAGGAATTCCTATTTCAATAGTTACTTCATCTGCTGAGGATGGACAAGAGCCACCTTCTATCAACCATTCAAAAACGTAAGTCCCAGAAATGGTAAAATCTATAGTTGTAGTCGGGTTATTTACATCTGTAATTGTAAAACCACCAGGCCCAGAAACTCTAGTCCAAGTTCCTGTAACTCCACCTACTGGGGAACCAGCCATAGTTACTTGAGTGTCACAAACACCTAATTGATCTGGACCAGCTGTTGCTGGCACACCAGTTTGAGTTACTACAGTTATGCTATCCATAGTAGGAGAACACGATGAACCGCTATCAACAATAGTCCATGTAAATTCATATTCTTGATCCACTGTTATGTTTACAGCACTATTAGGGTTATTTGGATCTACGATAACGGCTCCAGTCGTAGGAATTACTGTCCATGTACCTACTTCACCCATCGCTGGTGTATTTGCACTAAGGTTAAAATTTACAGGTGCAGCAGATAAACATTCATCTCCGCCAGCATTTGCCACTGTTGGTGAGGCTACACTACCTGTAAATATTTGAATAGAATCTGATGATGCCATAGCGCAACCCATAGGACCTGGATTTGTGTAATCTATAGTCCATTCTAAGATATAAGTCGCGTTAGGTGTATTAAATCCAGTTGCAACGGCATTAGGATCGTTAATATCTGAAAACGATATTGTATCGGGACCAGAGACGAATGTCCAAGTACCAAATTCTCCTGCACTAGGCATATTACCGGAGAGGTATGAAGGCGCGTTAAAGCAAATGTTTTGATCTGCACCAGCAACCGGAGCTGTTAAAATTCCAGATGAAACATTAATGGTCACTTCTGAAACTGACTGCGGACAATTTAAACCACCACCGGTTGTTACATATTGAAACACATACGATCCAGCAGTTAAATTTGACGCCGTAGTGCTAGAAGCGAATTCATTTGCAATCACCGCTGTTGTAGGACCACTCACTTGACTCCACTGAGACGTTCCAGTTGCGATAACATTCCCTTGTAAATCAGCAACTGTAGTTCCACAAGCGAGATTAGTATTTGTACCTGCATTAGCGGGAGTTGCTGCTCCGGAGGCAAAAATAATTAAGGAATCAAATCCATCCGTACAGCCTGTTTGCAATTGTCCTGATTCTGATCTTGAAAATTCTAAGACATAAGTACCTGGTGTGGTTAAGTCTAAATCTAACAAACCGCCAGGATTTGTAGGACTAGTAGGAAAAGGGCCTAAAGTCGATCCTGCAGGACCACTTACTATTACATATCTATTACTCCCCGTACCAGTAGTTGCAATAGGCACCGTAAAATTAGTCTGACCACAACTACCCTCTAAAACCCCATCACCATTATTTACAGTAATCGTTCTAGATGAGCCTCTAAAGTTGATAATATAATCTCTGGACGTATCACATCCCGTATTAGGGTTTATAATAGTATATCTAAATCTATACGGAGCACCTGCGGAGGATAACCCTGTAATTAATGTCGTAGGAGAACCTGGATTTTGAATTGCTCCGCCTATTAAAGTAATATCTGATCCTCCAACTTGTCTCCATGAAACAGTTTCAGAACTAAAAGACGGTAAGGCACCTTCTAACGTCGCTTGTGTAATGCCATTAGCACAAAGGGTAAGCCTAACAGGATTTGTAGGTTGACTAGTAACATCCTGTGTAGGTGGAGGCACGACAATAGTCATCGTATCAGAATCGTCAGAACATGGGCCACTTACCGCCCATCGCAATGTGTATGTACCTTCTACTAAACCAGACACTCTCGTATCAGCATCGTTAGGATTTGCAAAAGTAGGAGTCGCAGGACCACTTACAAAACTCCATGAGCCTTGTTGCCCATTTAAGCTACAACCACCAAATGTTGCATCTAACATAGTAGATAAAGTTGTGGTATAACAGTTCCCTAACGTTTGATCAAAACCAGCATCTACTGGTTGAACACCTCCATAGTTAGTCACTGTTATTTCTGATCGTGTTTCACAAAATTGACCTGGCGCATAATTGGGACCTCTGATGATCCATGCAATGGTAGTAATACCACAAGCTGTATTAGGCATGGTAAGAGTAGTTGTTGCCGAATTAGGAAAGTCTATAGTAACACCTGCATCATTTCCACTAGAAACTATCTGCCACATTCCAGTTTCACCGGATGCTACTGGATTACCACTTACTGTAATATTACCCATTGTATCTGGGCAAAACTCAATATCTCCGCCAGCATTTGCAATTGTTATAGGTTGAACTGTCACTATTTTATCTTGAAAAGCAAGAATACCATCACCACAAGTTGCTTGATATCTAAACCCATAAGTATTCCCTCCTACTATACCCGTGACCGTTGAGGTCGTAGAATTAGGTGTATCAATAATAACAGATGGACCTGATATTTGAATCCACTCTACATCACCTATACGTGGCAATGGATTATTACCCGACAATGTTAAGATATCATCTGCACAAATAACTTCGTTTAAAACACCGGCATTAACGATGCAGTTTTGAGCCGTTAGCGCAGAACTAAATAATAAAGCTAAAAGAATTAATTTATTAGATGAAAAGTGAGGTTTTAGGCAATTGTAAATATTTCTCATAGTTCGTGCTTGATAAAAAGTAAATCTAAAACTTGTTTAACCGTTATTAGGTAATAACTATAAAATTATCTTAAAAAAGGTTTAAAAACATATTTATTCGATGTAATGCGTAATATTATACGTGATATCGAAATTTTACAAACAATCAACGAATAAGATTTAATCAATTTACTTTTAAAATAAGAATAAAATCATCAATGCATTTTCAGCTTTAAAGGTAATGTCCTAAATTGATGCTTTAGTAATTTTGAGGTTTTTGATATTTGATTATCAATAGCTTAAATACAAAGCCAGCCTCATTCTTGAGGCTGGTTTTGTATTAATAGAATATTAAAAATCTCCTAAACCTTATTAAAAAAGACTTTTACAAAACGTCGTGTCCTAAATTGGGGCTTAAAAATGAGTTGCCCAAATTGTAATTCAAACAGAATCATAAAGAAAGGTAAACGCAACTGTATTCAACGCTATCAATGTAGAAACTGTGGTAAGCATTTTCAGGATAAATATACTTATAAAGCCTATGATAAATCCATTAATCCATTGATTATTTCGCTATTAAAAGAAGGTAGTGGTATAAGAGGAATAGCAAGGGTTCTACAAATTTCCAAAGACACTGTTTTATCTAGAATGATAAAAATTGCAAAAGCTATAAAACCTGCTAGATTCAACAATTTAGGATGTAAGTTTGAAATAGATGAACTATGGAGTTTTATAGGTATAAAAACTAATGTCACTTAGGTAACTTATGCTATAGAAAAGAAAATAGGTACAGTCATCGATTTCTTTGTAGGTAGTAAATCAAAAGAAAATAGTTAGACCGTTAATTAATAAGATTCTACTCTTGAAACCTAAAAAGATTTATACAGATCGATTAAACATCTATCCTAGTTTAATTGCAAAGGAGCTGCATCAGCGAATTCAATATTGTACCAATAAAATTGAACGAATGAATCTTACGTTAAGAACCCATGTAAAAAGACTAAGTAGGAAAACAATTTGTTTTTCGCGAAAGCGAGATTACCTAGAAGCACATTTAAGAATATACTTTTGGGGATAATGAAGCATTCTTTTTATTGTAGTTAATATAAAAATAGACCCCTAATTATGCCCCTAAAAAACAAAACCTTTGCTATCACTAAGATAACAAAGGTTTAAGCAGTGAGGAAGGGATTCGAACCCTCGAAACGCTTTTGGCGTTTACACACTTTCCAGGCGTGCGCCTTCGACCACTCGGCCACCTCACTAGATGTCGCAAGATTACGACATATTATCAGCTTGCACAACCTCTTTTAATGGGTTAATTCCCCACGTAAAGACGTTTCAAAATATTTTTTAAAACTCAAAGAATCTGGCGTATGTTGTAATAAGTACATCATTTTTGCAAGTGCGGCTTCTATAGTCATGTCTTTACCAGAAACCACACCTATATTTTTTAATGCCACGCTAGTTGCATATTTCCCCATTTGCACAGCACCACCTTTACATTGCGTCACATTCACAATCGCTATACCATTTGCAATTGCTTGTTTCAACTCATTAACGAACCACGTGTGAGTAAGCGCGTTACCACTTCCATAGGTTTCAACAATTAGACCTTTTAAGCCTGTTGCTCTACATATGGCCTGAACCGTATTCTTAGTAATTCCTGGAAATAATCTTAAAACCGCAATATCAGACACTAGATCTGGACGATAGCATACAGATGCTTTGTTAGGTTTAGGTTGATTTAATTTCGCTTTCGCGAAAGCGTAATCCACATCAACACCTTGCCATAACAAGGACTTGTCTATATTTAAATGTACACCGCTAATAGCTAGTGGTGGATAATTAGGTGAGCTAAACGCCTCAAAATGCTCGGCATTTAATTTAGAAGTACGATTTGCTCTATACAATTGGTATTCAAAATAAATACATACCTCACTAATTACAGGTTTATTATTCTCACAAATACTTGCTAGCTGTATGCTGGTGATTAAATTCTCCTTTGCATCTGTTCGTAAATCTCCAATGGGCAATTGCGAACCCGTAAAAATTATTGGTTTAGAAAGGTTTTCAAACATAAAGCTCAATGCACTTGCTGTATAAGACATGGTATCACTACCGTGCAATACTACATAACCGTCATAGGTGTCATAATTTTTATAAACAATACTACCTATTTCATTCCAATGCTGTAAATCCATATCAGATGAATCTATGGGATCATCAAATGAAATGGTCTCAATCGTACAATCTAGTTGCTTTAATTCTGGAATATGGACCAGTAGTTTGTCAAAATCAAATGCTTTTAAAGCACCTGTTTCTTGATCTTTCATCATCCCAATAGTTCCACCTGTATAGATCAGTAAGATATTAGGCTTCATGAGCAATAGATTGTTTTTGCTTATTTAAAACAGGTCTCGCATACATGCTTAAAAAACTAGTTACCGCCTTTTTATCTTCTATATTTACTCGTAAACGTAGACGACGCTCAAAGTAAGCCATATCTGCATCTGTATAGTAATCTTTATAGCCTTTTGAATCGTTTAATAGATCATAGGCCACGTAATTAGTAGGCCATAATTTATAATTAGTCTGTATGTGGTGATCTAATAAGCTTGCTACACTTTGCAATGTTTGATTTACACTATCTGAAGATATCTGATCTAATTTCAATGGCGCACTAGCGGCAATATGAATACGCTTTTTCTGGCCTAGTGCTCCTTTAAGTATACTATTAAAGTCTTCATTTTCTGATTTGATGTATTCTTGATCAGCATCTTTGGCTAACAATTCAGGAACCTTAAGAATATCTGTAGGATCATACTCATAAGAAATACTCACCGGAACAATTTTAAGCGTATTGAGGTATTCTAATACTGGTGTTCTACCAGCAGCTAGGGCGATCATCTTTAATACACCTTGTTCTGTTAGATCATTTCCATCTTTAGTTCTTCCCTGACGTTGCGCGATCCACACACTACGGTTCACATCTTTCAATAAATAGTGAATGTACTCACTTAACTTTTTACTGCTCAACAACGTTTCTCTAGGACCAACACCACGCTTTACGATAAAGTTACGAGTGAGCTTGCTTAATGCATTTACAAACGGTCGCTGCACTAAATTATCTCCTATAGCACTAGCAGTACGTATTAAATTGTGATCAAATAACTTTACATTCAACAGGCACGTATCTAGTACAATATCTCTATGATTAGATATATATAAATACGATTGATCAGATTCTAACTGCTCAAAACCAGATGTGGTGAGTCCAGCACTAGTATCCTCTAATACTCTTAATACCGTTTTACGAATTACATCACGCTGAAAATCATTAATTGAGTTACAGGAAAGCACAATATCCCTAATAGCTTCATATTCCTTTTCTGGAAAGGTATATTGAAACAAGGTTTTAATCATAGGATGACGCACCGCGCTTTGTAAGGAAATATTCACCTCATCATCATTAAAAAAACGGATATCGTCGTAATGTGCCAATTTTTAGCTTTTTAGGGAACGCAAAAGTAAGGTTCTCAAATCTATAGACCGAAGATTTTAGTAGAATTTAAGGTTGTTACTTGGGCAATTTCCTCAATAGTAGTGTTATAAATCGTGGCTAATTTTTGCGCTACTAGTTTTACATAGGCGCTTTCATTGCGCTTACCACGATATGGCACTGGTGACAAATACGGTGCATCTGTTTCTAAAACAATATGTTTTAGATCAATTTCATTTAAAAACTGGTCTATTTTACCATTCTTAAAAGTGGCAACACCACCTATTCCTAAATGTAAATTTAAATCAATAGCATGTCGAGCTTGCTCTAGACTTCCTGTAAAACAGTGAAATATACCGTGTAATTTAGTGTTTCTATAATCTTCCAGCACCTCAAAAACCTCATTAAAAGCATCTCTACAATGGATAGCAATAGGTAATTCATGATCTAATGACCACTGGATTTGAGTATGAAACGCCTCTAATTGCTCCTTCTTAAACTCATCACTCCAGTACAAGTCTACTCCTATTTCTCCTACAGCAACAAACTGTTTTGTATCCAGCATTTTCCTTACGTGCTCTAATTCATTCAGCACATTTTCATTCACATGAGTAGGATGCAATCCCATCATTAAATAAACTTCCTGTGGATACCTTTTTTTTAAATCCAGCATGCGTTCTGTATATGCAGAATCTATTGCAGGAACAAAAAAGCGTTTTACATCATCATCTATAGCACGTTGCATCATTGCGTCTTGATCTTCATCAAATGCCTCACTGTACAAATGCGTATGCGTGTCTGTTAATATCATACCGCTAAAGTAATATAGATGACTAGAATTTTCCCTGTATTAGAAAGAGTAATTAGGTTTTAAGGATTACGCTTTCGCAAAAGCGAAACAACCACAACTCAATTGCTTTTAAAAACTTCAATAAAAAATCAAGGGTAAAGGAATATATTTACGCCAAACGAAAAAGAAATGGCTAGTTTAAAAAAAGAACTTACCCAGAAAGGATACATCGCGCACAACATAAGAATAGCTCCTAAGAGCAGACACATCGTAACAAAAGTAACCATCAACAATAAGGTAGCGAGATTTATCATTGACACTGGCGCTAGCGCCTCATGTATTAATGAACAATTGATAGATGAATTTCAATTAGTTGCAGAACGTATGAATCAAGAAATAGGAACTGCTAGCGGTTCTTTAATACCTCAAGTAGCTCATAACAATAAACTAGAATTAGGAGAATGGTGTTTTCATAAGGCTAGCATATTAACTATGGATATGACTTTTATCAATAATGCATTAAAAAGTGAAGGTATGAAATCAGTCCACGGTTTACTAGGAGCAGATTATTTAATAGCAGCAAATGCGATTATAGATTACGGCAAAGAACAGATTTACCTAAAACCTCTAAACTAAAAAACACCTCAAAAGAGGTGTTTTTTAATAAGATTTTAAATGTTATTTAATAACTGATCGTAAAAGAGCCGCCAGTTACATTAAAATTATTAGGTGGTCCTGTCATAAATTCAAACGTACCTGTAAATGTGTTTGTAGCGGCATCTACAGCCGTGATAATCAAAGTACCAGAAACACCTGGATCTACCGCGGTACCATCTCTATAACTTGCTAAGTACGGTCCACCAGCGGTGATACTGTAAGTTCCTACAGTCGTACTTTCTGGAAAACTTAAGATTATAGCATTTGTACTAGTTGATGCATTTATTAAAACTGTACCTCCAGAACCTACAGTTGTGATGATAGCAGGTGTAAAATTAGTACCATCGACAGTAGCACTTAACTCATCTGTTGAACCGCTACCACCACCAGCGATTCCATCACCAAAAGGCACTTGAAAAATAACACCTTGCCTCATATATAATGAGTCTGCATTATTAGGTAAGTAACTCACAAACGAAAAAGTACCAGTGAGCGTTCCTGGTGGCGTATTACTAGACAACACTACCTGACCATTTCCTGCTCCTTCATTAGAACTAAAAACATCTGTATCATTAAAAGTATAAACGGCTTCATTAGGAGCTCCTGAACCTAAAGGATAAGTTCCTGCATTTGCACCTTCTAATATAAACTCTAGTCGCTCTAAACGATTTACTCCTATGATACTAACTGTACCGTCAGTATTATTTACCGCACTCATTTGAGTGGACTTAAAAAACTCACCATTACGCACGGCTTGTATCGCAGGGATGTTATCATCATCTAAGTTATCTTCACAACTAGAAAAAGAAACTATAGCTATTGCTATAAAAAGTAATTTATAAAAGAATCGCATTATAAAATAGTATTTAGACAAATGTAAATAAAAATAAAAGATATGCTATTGATAATTAAAATAATGTATTTTTGCACCTCGTAAAAAATTAATAACTAGGGTCGGGCACCCGTAAATTTAATACATATGCCAGTTAAAATAAGATTACAAAGACACGGTAAAAAAGGAAAGCCATTCTACTGGATCGTAGCAGCAGATGCACGTTCAAAAAGAGATGGTAAGTACTTAGAAAAATTAGGAACTTATAATCCTAATACTAATCCAGCAACCATCAATTTAGATGTAGATGGATCTGTTAAATGGTTAGAAAACGGTGCACAACCTACAGATACTGCACGTGCAATTCTAGGATATAAAGGTGTGATGCTTAAAAAACACCTTAAAGGTGGTGTGAAAAAAGGCGCTTTTACTGAAGAAGTTGCAGAGGAGAAATTCAATGCATGGGTATCTGACAAAGAAGCTAAAATCGCTGCAAAAGCAGGTGGCTTACAAAAAGATGCTATCGACGCTGCCGCAAAAGCTTTTGAAGCAGAAAAAGCAATCAACGAAGCACGTATCGCTGCAAATGCACCAGTAGAAGAAACTGCTGTCGCAGAAGGTAATGCAGATGCTTCTGGCGAAGAAGAATAAATTTTGATACTATGCGTAAGAAAGATTGTTTTTACGTAGGTACGATTGTAAATAAATTTAGTTTTAAAGGTGAGTTACTAGTTAAACTAGATACAGACGAGCCAGAACTATTCACACAAATGGAATCAGTTTTTATCGAAATCGGTAAAAACTTGGTTCCATTTTTTGTAGTTTCTAGTCAGCTTCATAAATCATTGTTACTGCGTGTAAAATTTGAAGATGTAGATGATGAAGCTACTGCAGATTCTCTAATGAAACATGATTTATATTTACCGCTAACGGCATTACCACCACTAGAAGGTAACAAGTTTTATTTTCATGAGATTATAGGTTTCACAGTCACAGATGTTTCTTATGGACCTGTAGGCATTATTACTGGTGTAAATGATACCACGTCACAAGCCTTGTTTGAAATAGATCGCGATGGTGTTCAAGTCTTAATCCCTATGAACGATGATTTTATCAAAGAGGTGAATCGTGATATTAAAACCATTACGGTTGATGCTCCAGATGGTCTTATCGATTTATACCTTTCAGAATAAAGCTTATGAGCATTTTTAAATTCAAAGAATTTGAAGTTGCTCAAGATCGTTGCGCTCAGAAAATAGGAACAGATGGTGTTCTATTAGGCGCATGGGCTAGTATAGATCACGATCCACAAAACATTCTCGACATAGGAACTGGTACTGGTGTGATCGCACTGATGCAGGCACAGCGATTTCAAAACGCACAAATAGAGGCGATAGAATTAGATGAAGATGCTTACGAGCAAGCGGCTACTAATTTTGAAAACTCGCCTTGGGGCGATCGCCTATTTTGCTTTCACGCATCATTCCAAGAGTTTTATGAAGAGGTCGATGAACAATATGATTTAATCATTAGTAATCCACCGTTTTTTGATTCTCAGTCCATAAAAAATGATGAAAATATAGACATTGCTAGATCACAAGCGCGTTTTGATAGCGCCTTACCTTTTGAAGAATTGATCTACGGTGTTTATCAATTATTGGATGATGACGGTGTTTTTGCTTGCATTATTCCTTCCGATAGAGAATCACGGTTTCTAGAAATAGCAACACATTTTAAATTAATTCCATCTAGGATTACGCATGTTAAAGGGACTAAAGATAGTGTCATTAAGAGAAGTTTGATAGAATTACGCTTTCGCGAAAGCGAAATAACCACATCCCAACTAATTATTGAAACTAGTAGGCATCAATATACAGATGATTATACAGCACTGGTTAAAGATTTCTATTTAAAAATGTAAGCTAGTATTTTAACGACTGACTTAAGCAACGTATTTTTACCGCAAACGATTTAGTATGAAACCTGATTTATTTGAAGCACCAGATTATTACAATCTAGACGACTTACTTACAGAGGAACATAAAATGATACGCGACGCAGCACGCGCATGGGTGAAGCGCGATGTTTCTCCTATTATAGAGCAAGCAGCGCAGGATGCTAAGTTTCCTAAAAGTATCATTCCTGGACTGGCTTCTATAGGTGCTTTTGGCCCATATATCCCAGAGGAATATGGTGGTGCTGGACTGGATCAAATATCTTATGGTCTTATCATGCAAGAGATAGAACGTGGTGATAGTGGTGTAAGATCTACTGCATCTGTTCAATCATCTTTAGTCATGTATCCTATCTGGAAATATGGTACTGAAGAACAAAAACAAAAGTTTTTACCTAAACTTGCTAGCGGTGAGTTTATGGGATCCTTTGGCCTTACAGAACCTGATCACGGATCAAATCCTGGTGGAATGGTGACGCGTTTTAAAGATGCTGGTGATCATGTCATATTAAATGGTGCAAAACTATGGATATCAAACAGTCCTTTTTGCGATGTTGCCGTGGTATGGGCAAAAGATGAAAATGACCGTATTCATGGAGTTTTAGTAGAACGTGGCATGGAAGGTTTTACCACTCCTGAAACTCATAATAAATGGTCCTTACGTGCTAGCGCAACTGGAGAATTAATTTTCCAAGATGTGAAAGTGCCTAAATCAAATATATTACCTGGTCGTAGTGGTTTAGGTGCACCGTTAAGCTGTTTAGACAGTGCTCGTTTTGGTATTGCATGGGGCGCATTAGGTGCTGCAATGGATTGCTATGATACCGCGTTAAGATATTCAAAGGAACGCATACAGTTTGGACGTCCTATTGCTGGATTCCAGTTGCAACAAAAGAAACTGGCAGAAATGATAACAGAAATCACAAAAGCTCAATTGCTAGCATGGCGATTAGGTGTGTTACGTGAAGAAGGAAAAGCAACCAGTGCACAAATCTCAATGGCAAAACGTAATAATGTAGAAATAGCCATCAATATAGCCCGTGAAGCCAGACAAATTCTAGGTGGAATGGGAATTACAGGTGAATATAGCATTATGCGTCATTCTATGAATCTAGAAAGTGTCATTACTTATGAAGGCACACATGATATTCATTTATTAATCACTGGTTTAGACATTACCGGTGAAAATGCTTTTTCTTAATAAACAATCTACTCTAAATATATACAATAATTAAAATCAATCAAATGAAAAATTTTAAACTACTATTACTAGCATTTTTAAGTCTTACGATCATTAACTGTTCAGAAGACGATGAAGACAACACTATTGCTCTAAACGCAGCTAACCTAGCTGGAGTCTATGACATGAATCTTTTCACAGCAATTGAAACAGAGACAGAAACGGTTAATGGAGTAAGCACCATCACAAGATATGAAGAGGTAGGAACCAGTTTTAATGCTACGTTCACCTTTAATAGTAATGGAACCCTTACCACTTCTGGTAGTTATGATTATACTGAAGAGGAATTTGTAAATGGAACTCTTGTAGACACAGATAGTGATACACAAATATTTAATGACGCAGGAACCTATACAGTTACAAATAACACTTTGACACTTAATATAGATGGCGAGTCTACAACCTTTGTAGTGACTGAATTCAATTCAACAGACTTAACACTTAGGCTTTCAGAATCTGAACCAGACTATTCCTATAATGTAGAAGTTGGGTTTACAAGACAATAACAACCTTAGATCTTAAGATTTAAACCATAAAAAAACCGAGTTTCACGACTCGGTTTTTTTTATGGAACGTTTATTGATGTTTTTTCATAATAACACAAAACCATTTTATTATGAAAACTACAGCTCAAGAAACTGGCGCTGCAACGCCAGTAGAGAAAGATCGTTTTGACAAGAAAAAAGTCAATACCAGAGTAAGTCCAGTCATTAACTTCCAGATAGGATTGATTGCCACCTTAATACTCACCTTTTTAATCATTGAATTAACCAGTGCTACAGTCACTACAAAACAAAGTTCTAAAAAGGCTAAAACTCATGTTTTTGAACCCGAACAAAATGACCCTACTACATATCTAATAGTAGCTAATAAACCTAAAAAGGTTCATACTGCAAAACCAGAACAAAAAATAGAGATCGTACCAGATAACAAACCAGAACCGCAGCCCGATCCAGAGCCACAACCACATCCAGAACCTGAAACAAAACCAGTTGATAATTCTGACGCAACACAACCTGACGATACATCTTCTGTACCTAATAAAACAGATCAACCTGTTAAAAAGGACAACACACCTATAACTACAGGAATGTATGGATTAAATGAAATGCCTTTATTTCCTGGCTGTAAAGAACGCTATGACAATGAAGAGCGTAAAGAATGCTTTAATGACAGAATGCAACGATTTGTAAATCGTAATTTTAATACAGATCTAGCAAATGAGTTAGGATTAGAAGCTGGAAGTAAAATACGTATTCAAATAGCCTTCACTATTGATACTAATGGAAATCCGATGGATATTAAGGTAAGAGCACCGCATCCGCGACTTGAAAAAGAAGCCTATAGAGTTATTAAAAAATTACCTACTATCATACCTGGTAAGGTGAAGGGTGAATCTGTAAATATGTTATTCTCATTGCCCATCCTTTTCAATATTCAAAATTGATAAAACACTAGACTCAAAATCTCAAAAGTGAATACCACTTCACTTTTGAGATTTTTTATATCTAGGAATCCTACAATAAAAAGTATATTAGCCATTAGAAAAATAGTTCCATGAAACAACTATGGCTTTATATAGTGACCTTACTTATTGCGTCACCCATTATTGCACAAAATAGTGTAGAAAAATTTCCTGAATTTCAAACCTGTAATGGACTGAATGCATCTGCGTTAGAAGATTGCTTTTATCAGAAATTATACAATTTATTACAACTTAATTATGAGCATCCATCTCAATTATCGCTTACTGGTGATGAAAAAATCACCTTAAGATTTGAAGTGGATCGTGATGGAAATTTCAAATCAATCCGTACAGATGCAATTGATCCAGCATTAACAAATGCTATGAATAATGCATTTGAAAAATTACCTCAGGTAAAGGCGCCTACCTACAACGGTAACCCTACGTATATGCAATTTATATTGAGCGTTCCAGTTCCTATGGTAGAAAATGGCACGTTTCAGATTTATAGCAATAGAGAACAAAATGACACTACCGCTAGTCAGAAAATGAATGCACTGGATAGTATCGCTTTCGCGAAAGCGAACAACGACTACTCACAAATCATATCAAACCAGTACGATGGAAACCAGCTTAAAAGTGACGTATTAATTCCATTGTCGTACCAAAGATATCATCGCTATGAAGCCGCTATGAACCGTGTGGGAAATAATGCGCACACGGCCGTAAAACCATATACTTTTAATTATGTAGATCAATATTTTGACCTAGAGGCAGAACGTGAATCATTAATAAAGGAAGAAAGCACCTGGCTGGGAAAAAAATGGTGGAATGAACACTTTTTTGAAGTAGCAGGAAAGAATTATTGGTTTGTGGTAGATCCAGGCGTTGATCTACAATTAGGACAAGACACCAGTGAAGACATCAATACTTTTAATAATACCAGACTGATTAATGTAAGCGGTGGAATAGGAAAGCAATTCACCTTTGGCGCTAGTATTCAGGAAAGTCAAGGTCGATTTGCAGGTTATTTTAACCGTGAAATAGAATCACGCGCACCAGATGGTGGTAATCCTGGAATCGTTCCAGGTCGTGGTATTGCAGAGGATGGTGGTGATACCATTTATGATTATCCAGTCGCAACAGGTTATATTAACTACACGCCTAATAAAGTATTTAATTTTCAATTAGGACATGGACAACATTTTATAGGTGATGGGCATAGATCGCTAGTATTAAGTGATAACTCACAACCTTTCCCTTATGCAAAGGTGAATGCTAAATTCTGGAAACTAGACTATACGGTTTTATATACCTCATTACGTGATGTACGATCTGCTGTAACGGCAGATGATTCTTTCCGCACTAAATTTATGGTTCATCATTATTTAAGCTGGAACGCTACAAAAAAATTAAACTTAGGCTTCTTTGAAAGTGTTTTATGGCAAGATGATAACCAGCGTGGATTTGATTTTAATTATTTGAATCCTATTATTTTTTATCAAGCAGTAGAGTTACAAACAGGTTCTCGTGGCGGTAATGCCTTAATAGGTGCAACTGCAAAATATAAATTTACAGACCGCATTACCGGTTATGCACAGTTAGTTCTAGACGAGTTTTCTGGAGCTAGCGTAGCGAGCGGCGATGGTAGTTATAAAAATAAAAGTGCTTATCAACTAGGTGTAAAATGGCAAAACGCGTTTAAGGTAAATAACCTAATACTACAAGCAGAATACAATCGCGTGCGACCATTTACCTATAGCCATAATACGGTAGTACTTAACTATGGAAACTCAAATCAAGCGCTAGCACATCCATGGGGTGCAAATTTTTATGAAACCACTTTTATAGGGCGCTATACTAAAGATCGCTGGTATGGAAATGCGCAATTCACCTTTGGAGAACGTGGTTTTGATATCTTAGATGGTGTAGATAATGCCTTTTATGGTGGCAACATTTACCGTAGTGAAGATGATCGCATTGCAGATAATGGAAACACTATAGGTCAAGGTAATCGGGTTACTTTTATGTATGCACAAGTAGAAGCTGGATACATCATTAATCCTGCGAGTAGGCTTCAAGTTTTTGGTCAGGTTATATTTAGAGATTTTGATCCTCATTTTGAAGTAGGTGGATTGCAAGAAGAAAGCACTACATGGCTTAATCTAGGGTTACGTACAGATATTATGAACTGGTCATTTGACCGTTAATCTATTCCCGTTTTCTAGCTTCAAAGATTTTCAAGAAAATAAAGGTGCTCATATTACGAGCTCGATTTTTTGCAAGTTGAGCGGTTTCACCGTGAAAATTAGCATCAATAGTTTCAAACCAGAGTTGTAACCAGATACCAAAATGTACTTGCGTAATTTGATAATCTGCTTTTAAATCTACTTCTGTATGTTTTATGATGGGATTTCCTCTATAACTACCAGAGTGGAATAAACTAGAATGCCAGAAATTACTTAAATGATCTAAATGTGCTGGCCAGTCAATAATTTGTGAATTAAAAATAGGACCTAATACATCATTGCGTCGCACTTTTTTATAAAATGCATCTACTAGTAAACTAACATCTTCTTTTGATTTAAGTAAACCTGTCTGCATATAGTTAGTCGATTGTTTAGGTTATTTCATCGCACTACAAAGATACTGAAGTGAAAATCATAAGTAAACTTTTTGATCTTAGCTTTAAAAATGTATTTTTAGTCAACTTTAAAAGCTAATAATTATGGGAGGTGGCATGATGGGTTACTACATTATAGGAGGACTAGTATTCCTAGTAAGTATGTATGTAAGCAATAAACTTAAATCTAAGTTTAAAGAATACTCAAAAATCCAGTTACAAAATGGAATGAGCGGTGCAGAGATTGCACAAAAAATGCTAGATGATAACGGTATCACAGATATAAAAATCATCTCTACTAGAGGTCAACTCACAGATCATTATAACCCTAGAGACAAAACCGTAAATTTAAGTGAGGTAGTTTATAACCAGCGTAACGCTGCTGCGGCTGCAGTTGCCGCCCATGAAGTAGGTCATGCAATTCAACATGCGACTGCTTATAAATGGATAGGAATGCGCAGTAGTTTAGTTCCCGTGGTAAGCATCGCATCTAAATATTCTCAATATGTAATAATGGGTGGTTTAGTACTAGCCGCTGCAACGGCATTTGGGAATACGTTGTTACTGGTAGGAATTATCATGTATGCCACAGGTACTTTATTTTCATTCATTACCTTACCAGTAGAATATGATGCTAGTAATCGCGCACTAGCATGGCTAGAAGGTGAGGATATGCTTACACAACAAGAGCATGCTGGTGCAAAAGATGCCTTAAAATGGGCGGCGCGCACTTATCTGGTAGCTGCGATAGGATCACTAGCAACGCTAGTATATTTTATATCTATATTCTTAAACAGAAGATAAATACTAATTTATAAATATCACAAAAACCGCATCAAGTGCGGTTTTTTTATGCTATAATGATAATGGATTGTAACCTAGGTAAGGTGTTTCGCTTTCGCGAAAGCGTATTCCATAATCCTCTAATTCCTCAAGGATAGGATTGTAGATAGAAGCTTTAATAGGTATTTGAACACCAGGTTCCTTTATCGCGCCATTTAAAATTTTAAGCGCTGCCATTGCTACGGGAAGTCCTACGGTTTTTGCCATAGCAGTTTGTAACATTCCATCGCCTAAACACACCATGGAACTATCGATCTGTTTACGTTCACCATTGATCTCGTAACCAAATTTGTGGTACATCACAATCATATCCTTCTCACCTTCTTTTAGCGTCCAGCTATCTTCAAGGATTTTTTGCAACATTTGAGCTGGTGTTGCATCTACTAAACCTATTTTTTTATGTGCATTAAAAAGATCCAGCTCCATCAATTTATCCCACATGATATCATCTTGATCTATTTTAAGGACATGACGCATTTTCAATTCTACTGAATCTGTAGGTGAGTATGGTAAAAAGCTATTCACAAAATCACGATAACTCATGTCTTGTGATCCTTCAATGGCATAGGTGTCATCTGTCATTCCTAATTGAACAAACATATTCCAAGCCTTACTAAAGCCTACCCGACGCATGGTACCGCGGTATAAAGTAAGAATGTCATTAAGTCCATAAACAGATCTATATTTCAGACTGTTTCTATTTGCATAGGCCTCAAAACGTCCATAACCTTTTACATCAATAAATTCTGTCCTACGGAAGAGTTTATGATATGGAATGTATTTATATTGACCTTCTTGAATAAACTTTGCAGCACCACCTTGACCAGCGGTAACCACATTTCTAGGATTCCATGTAAATTTATAATTCCATAAATTATTATCATCTTCTGGTGCAACAAGACCACCTGTAAAGGATTCAAATAACAACATCTTACCACCACGTTCTCTTATACGATCGATAACTTGCATCGCGCTCATGTGATCAATTCCTGGATCTACTCCTATTTCATTCATGAAAACTAATCCATTCTTTACCGCATCTTCATGCAGTTCTTGCATTTGCTCGCTTACATAACTGGCAGTTACCATATTCTTTTTAAAGCGCACACAATCTCGAGCCACTTCTATATGAAACCTTGCTGGCAACATGGAGATCACAATATCTGCTAGTTGGACCTGTTTTTCTCTCACTTCTGGATTAAAAACGTCTAGTTGAATAGCACGTGCATTTTCGTGATTTTGGCTTAATGCAATTGCATTTTCTAGATTTTTATCTGCAATAGTTAGCTTAAGATTTTCTTTTGAAGATTTCTTTAGTAGATAATCCACTAGGACGCCAGTAGATTTCCCTGCTCCTATGACCAAAATATGACGCATACGTATCGTAATTTTGTAGCAATTTAAAAGTCTTAATTGAAACTACTATGGATAATTCAAAAAAGTTATGGGCAACTGGTGCTATATTTTGCTTAACCGCTGTAATTCTAGGTGCAATGGGCGCTCATGCACTTGAAAAATATTTGACCATGGATCAACTTAATAGTTTTGAAACTGGTGTGCGATTTCAGTTTTTTCATGGCTTAGCCTTACTCATTATTCCTTCCATCACTATTCTATCATCTAAAACTAATAGACTTTTATTGGTCTTTTTTACGCTGGGAACTTTGTTGTTTTCTGTTAGTATCTATTTATTAACTACGTCTAGCATCTGGAATGGTTCTGTAGGGTTTTTAGGACCTATCACTCCTGTAGGTGGTAGTTTGCTAATTATAGGGTGGTCTATTTTATTGTGGAAAATTATTTCATATAAATACGTTAAGGATTAGTCACTGCGATAACATATCTCTATTTTTGCAACCTAAACCTTACACAAAAAAGGATAATTATGGGTTCAAATACCTTAGTTACGAAATCGATTTCGTTAGAATATTTAGGCGTAAAAAATGCACGCGTTCACTATCAACTTCCACCTGAAAAACTACAAGAGCTATCAGTAGCTGGTTATAATGGTAAAGAAACAGCAAATGGAACATTAGTAGTTAATACTGGTGAATTCACAGGTAGATCACCTATGGATCGTTTTATTGTTAAAGATGATATCACATCAGATCCTATATGGTGGGGCGATATTAATATCCCTTTTTCACCTGAAAAGTTTGATGCGTTACAAGAAAAGGTAGTCGCTTATTTAGGCGAGAAAGATGTTTTTGTGCGTGATGCTTATGCATGTGCACATGATAACTACAAGCTAAATATTAGAGTGGTAAATGAATATCCGTGGTCTAATATGTTTGCTTATAACATGTTTTTACGTCCAGATGCAGCAGCACTAGAAAACTTTGATCCAGAATGGACTGTAATCAATGCTCCAGGATTTATGGCAGATCCTGCTGTGGATGGAACCAGACAACACAACTTTGCAATACTTAACTTCACAAAAAAAGTAGCATTAATAGGTGGTACTGGATATACTGGTGAAATTAAAAAAGGGATCTTTTCTGCTTTAAACTTCATCTTACCTGTATTTAAAAACACCTTACCTATGCACTGTAGTGCAAACGTAGGCAAGGATGGAAAAACCGCTATCTTCTTTGGACTTAGTGGTACCGGTAAAACCACTTTATCTACAGATCCAGATCGTGCCTTAATAGGTGACGATGAACATGGATGGACTAGTGAGAACGATGTATTTAATTTTGAAGGTGGTTGTTATGCAAAGGTCATCAACCTAGACCCAAAAGGTGAACCTGAAATTTACAATGCGATTAAGCCAGGTGCTATTCTAGAAAACGTAAAATTAAATGATGATAAAACAGTCGATTTTGCAGACACTAGTATTACTCAAAACACAAGAGTAAGTTACCCTATTCATCATATTGATAATATTAAACAGCCTAGTATAGGTAGTAATCCTAAGAATATATTTTTCTTAACTGCGGATGCTTTTGGTGTATTACCTCCTATTTCTAAATTAACTCCAGGACAGGCTGCATATCACTTCATAAGTGGTTACACCGCAAAAGTTGCTGGAACAGAAGCAGGAATTACAGAACCTGTACCTAGCTTTTCAGCTTGTTTTGGGGCACCATTTATGCCATTGCATCCTACCAAATATGCAGAGATGTTGAGTAAAAAAATGCAGGAATCTGGTGTTACGGTATGGCTAGTTAATACAGGATGGACTGGTGGACCGTATGGTGTAGGACACCGTATGAAATTGAAATATACAAGGGCTATGATTACTGCCGCAATGGATGGAAGTCTAGAAGATGCTAATAAAGACAACTATCATATTCATTCTGTTTTTGGAGTGGCGCAACCACGTACTTGTCCTAACGTACCTACAGAAGTTTTAAGTCCACGTAAAAGCTGGAATAATGATAAAGGTTACTATGAGACGGCTGCTAAATTAACACAAGCGTTCCGTGCTAATTTCAAAAAATTTGAGGAGTATGCTTCAGAACAAATTATGAATGGTGGACCACTGAAGTAATTAATGGTTTCTGGAAATGACTAAGCTCTGAAATCTGATCATCAGAATTCAGAGCTTTTTTATGTTATGAATTTTAATTCTAAGTAAAATGGCTTGTTGTTAGTTCGCTTTCGCGAAAGCGGCATACACTAATTCTGGGTGTATAAAAAACGGCTTTATCGATTTGATAAAGCCGTTTTCAATTAAGTAAAAGCAACTACTTATGAGCCGCACATTTCACAATCGTCTCCATTACTTGCGGCGTCTTTTGCGCGTTGTAAGATCTGACGGTATTCCTCTGCGCTCATTTCTTCACTTTCTGTAATAACTTTAGTATTAACTACATCTGGTGTCGCATTCATCACATTAGCTGCTGCTGTACTATGATCTTCTACTTGTACTGGCGCAATAGCTGGTTGTGGTGCTGGAGCTTTCTTTGCTTCCTTAGTCACCGTAAATTTAATAGCATCTACGGCTGCCTTTGTTCTTAGGTAGTACATTCCAGTTTTAAGACCACTCTTCCATGCGTAAAAGTGCATAGAAGTAAGCTTACCAGTAGTTACATTCTCCATAAATAAATTCAAGGATTGTGACTGGTCAATGAAGTAACCTCTATGGCGTGACATATCTATAATGTCTTTCATCTTCATTTCCCAAACTGTTTTATAAAGCTCCTTTAAATCCTCTGGAATTCCATCTATGGCTTGAATAGAACCATTATTTCTCATAATAGCATTCTTCAAACTATCATCCCATAAACCTAAATCTACTAAGTCTTTTAACAGGTGTTTATTTACCACAATGAACTCACCAGAAAGTGTTCTACGTGTGTAGATATTAGATGTGTATGGTTCAAACGCCTCGTTATTCCCAAGTATTTGCGATGTACTAGCGGTAGGCATAGGAGCAACTAGTAATGAATTGCGTACTCCATGTTCTACGATTTTTTTTCTAAGACTTGCCCAATCCCAGCGACCGCTCAATTCATCATCCTGAATATTCCACATGTTAAACTGGAACTCTCCTTGTGACATAGGTGATCCTTTGAAGGTACTGTAAGCTCCTTTTTCCTGAGCCATTTCCATAGATGCTTCACAAGCTGCAAAGTAAAGTGTCTCAAAAATTTCTTGGTTAAGTGCCTTAGCTTCATCACTTGTAAATGGCATTCTTAACATAATAAATGCATCTGCCAGACCTTGAATTCCTAATCCTACTGGACGGTGACGCATGTTAGAGTTTTCTGCTTCTTTTACTGGATAGTAATTTCTATCAATTACTTGATCTAAATTACGGGTAACTCTTTTAGTTACTTTGTACAAAGCTTTATGATCAAAAGCACCGTCTTTAACAAACATAGGAAGTGCTATAGACGCTAGATTACATACAGCAACTTCATCTGGCGAAGTGTACTCAAGAATCTCTGTACATAGGTTAGAGGAACGTATCGTTCCTAAATTCTTTTGATTAGACTTACGGTTTGCAGCATCTTTATAAAGCATGTACGGCGTTCCAGTCTCGATTTGAGATTCTAGAATTTTCTCCCATAGCTCACGAGCTTGAATGGTTTTACGTCCACGACCTTCTTCTTCATACTTAGTATAAAGTGCTTCAAATTCTTCACCGTGTACATCATATAGATTAGGACATTCATTAGGACACATTAAAGTCCATGGTCCATTCTCTTCTACACGCTTCATGAATAAATCAGAAATCCACATGGCATAGAATAAATCACGTGCTCGCATTTCCTCTGCACCATGATTCTTTTTAAGATCTAGAAAATCAAAAATATCTGCATGCCATGGTTCCATGTAAATTGCAAATGATCCTTTACGTTTTCCTCCACCTTGATCTACATAACGTGCTGTATCATTATAAACTCTTAGCATAGGCACGATACCATTTGAGGTACCATTAGTTCCACCTATATAAGAACCACGAGCTCTAATATTATGTATAGATAATCCTATTCCACCTGCACTTTGTGAAATTTTTGCTGTTTGTTTTAAGGTATCATAAATACCATCAATACTATCATCCTTCATGGTAAGAAGGAAGCAAGAAGACATTTGTGGCTTAGGTGTTCCTGCATTAAATAATGTAGGTGTTGCGTGTGTGAAGTACTTTTTAGACATCAAATTATACGTCTCAATAGCACTATCTAAATCGTTAGGATGAATTCCTACGGATACTCGCATTAACATATGTTGCGGACGCTCTGCAATCTGTCCGTCTATTTTTAATAAATAACTGCGCTCTAATGTTTTAAACCCAAAATAATCGTAGCTAAAATCTCTATTATAAATAATAGTAGAATCTAAACGATCTTTATTCTCCTGAATGATTTGATACACCTCATCACTTATCATAGGTGCTTTCTTACCATTACGTGGATTTACATAATTATATAAATCATCTACCACTTCAGAAAAGGTCTTCTTTGTATTCTTATGTAAGTTAGAAACAGAGATACGTGCTGCTAGTTTAGCATAATCTGGATGTGCTGTGGTCATGGTCGCCGCAGTTTCTGCTGCTAGATTATCTAATTCACTGGTAGTTACACCATCGTATAAACCATCAATAACACGCATGGCAACTTTTACGGGATCTACGTGATTACTTAATCCATAACATAACTTGCGTACACGAGCCGTGATTTTGTCAAACATGACAGGCTCTTTATGACCATCTCTTTTTACTACAAACATTTGTCTTTTGGTTTTAAAATAAAGAATAGGGCTTCTAACCTATCCTAAATTATAGGGTTATTATTTGTGTAACTATGAGCGCAGTCACACGGTTATTATTTAGATGCAACTCTTTTAAAAAGAGTAATATTGCGATTTAGTTTCTAGAAATCTGCGTCTAGTGAGAACGAATCAATCTCGCTCTTATCGTCTTTAGTACTATTCATAACACCAGCTTTCTGGTACTCACCTACTCTTTTTTCAAAGAAGTTTGTTTTTCCTTGCAGGTTAATCATATCCATAAAGTCAAATGGATTAGAAACGTTATAAACTTTCTCACATTCTAATTCATCTAACAGGCGATCTGTTACAAACTCTAGATATTGAGTCATTAACTTAGCATTCATCCCGATCAAACTAGCAGGAAGAGATTCTGTAATAAATTCTCTTTCTATGTTTAAGGCATCAACAATGATTTCCTTAATACGATCTTTAGGCACTTTATTAATTAAGTGTTTATTATGCAGGTGAACTGCAAAGTCGCAGTGCATTCCTTCATCACGAGAAATTAACTCATTAGAGAAAGTAAGTCCTGGCATTAATCCACGCTTCTTTAACCAAAATATAGAACAAAATGCACCTGAGAAGAAAATTCCTTCTACAGCTGCAAAAGCAATAAGACGCTCTGCAAATGATGGACTGTCTACCCATTTAAGAGCCCAGTCTGCTTTTTTCTTAATCGCAGGAAAGTTCTCAATAGCTTTAAACAACTTGTCTTTTTCTTTATCATCTTTTACATAGGTATCGATCAATAAAGAATAAGTCTCAGAATGAATATTCTCCATCATGATCTGAAAACCATAGAAAAATTTAGCTTCAGAATATTGAACTTCATTTACAAAGTTTTCTGCAAGGTTTTCATTTACGATTCCATCACTAGCTGCAAAAAACGCAAGGATATGTTTAATGAAATAACGCTCATCAGAATTTAAACTTGCTTCCCAGTCTGTGAGATCTTGATGTAGATCAATTTCCTCGGCAGTCCAGATACAGGCTTGTTGTTTTTTATACCATTCCCATAAATCGTGATGTTGTATCGGGAAGATTACAAATCTGTTTGGGTTTTCTTGTAAAATAGGTTCTGTTGTCGCCTGCATGATGTCCGCTGTTTAAAAAGTTGTTTATTTTGGTCTTACTCGGGACTAACAAATATCAATAATGATTAAGTGGAAACTTAGGCTTTAACATTTTGCTTTTAAACAAGTTTTCAACATCAATCGTATTAATATTATTTCTTAAAATATATAAAAACACATAGGTTAAAACACTTATTATCAGTATTTTATTTTTTCGTCGAATTTATTATGCATTTCATAGCAAATAGCTAGAACAACCATAGATTTTATCACTAGCGAGCCGATATTTTACGATAGAAAACAGGTTGATTTAGGAAGTAAAAAGGATAAAGTTATCCACGCTTTCGCAAAAGCGAAATTCAAAAAAAACTGTTTTAAAAACGCAGATTTAACTTTTAAGAAGAATAATCCTGTGCAATTTCTTCTAACTCTTCATACCATGATGGACCAAATTTTCTGATCAAAGCATCTTTCACAAATTTATAAACTGGCACCTGTAATGTTGCTCCTAAACTACACGCGTCGTCACAAATACTCCATTTATGATAGTTTACCGCTTTAAAATCTGTGTATTCTTGAATACGCACAGGATATAAGTGACAGGAAATAGGTTTATAAAAGTCCGTCGCGCCATCGCGATAAGCCGCTTCAATACCACAGGATGCGGTGCCGTCCTCTTTAAAAGTGGTATAAGCACATTCTTTACCGTTTAAAAGTGGCGTTTCTAACTCGCCATTTTCACGCTCTATCCATGTGCCTT
This sequence comes from Nonlabens sp., assembly GCA_020630715.1. GTDB lineage: Bacteria > Bacteroidota > Bacteroidia > Flavobacteriales > Flavobacteriaceae > Nonlabens. The sequence goes on along the minus strand of JAHDIQ010000005.1, from coordinate 151,589 downwards.
GTTGCTCTATTGTAGCAATTCCTTCTGGACGTAAATAGGGTTTAATATTCTCATACTCTTCATCTAGAATATCTAATTCTGCTTGTTCTAGCGGTGCACCAGCTTCTCCTTCTACACAACAAATTCCCTTGCAAGCACTTAAGTTACATACAAAGTCTTTCTCAATAATATCATCTGAAACGATGGTCTTCCCTAGCTGAAACATATTCTAATCTTGTGGCACAAATATACATTTGAAATAATATAACATTAATGATTATTTAACCTTGAAAAAGAATGGTGCAACTGTAAAATAGAAGTACTTTTGCGCGCTGAAATTCAGCGCTTAAAGAATAAAATTATGGAGTTTTTTACAGCCTTCAACTTTAAAGAGACTTTTACCGCAGCAATGATATTATTTGCGGTAATAGATATTATAGGTAGTGTTCCTATTATCATAGATTTAAGAAGTAAAGTAGGACATGTACAAAGTGAAAAGGCCAGCATTGTTGCAGGTATTTTAATGATTGTTTTCATGTTTGTAGGTGAGCGTATGCTTAACCTAATAGGGATAGATGTGAACTCATTTGCGGTTGCTGGTGCGTTCATTATCTTTTTTATCGCCTTAGAAATGATCTTAGGTGTCCAACTCTATAAGGACGAAGCGCCTGAAACAGCAGCAATTATCCCTATTGCTTTTCCATTAATTGCTGGTGCAGGAACCTTAACATCTGTATTATCACTGCGCGCAGAATATGCCGCTGTAAATATTATTATCGCTATTATAGTGAATATACTATTCGTCTATTTAGTTCTTAAAAATTCTGGACGTATTGAGAGTCTGATAGGTAAACAAGGTATCAATGTGATCCGCAAAATTTTTGGTGTTATATTGCTTGCGATAGCTGTGAAACTTTTTGCGACTAACATTAAAGAATTATTTTAATATGAAAATTGTAGTCTACGTATTAATGGCGCTAGCCGTAGTGAGTATTATTTTTAATGCTACTAAATTGGATTTTAATAACATCTTTACTGGTGATAGCCAGATCGCACTGATCAGTGTCATAGGATCTTTATGTGTACTGGTATTGCTTGCTATACTACAAGTATCTTATAGGATTAAAGATAAGTATAACGAGAACTAGTTATTAGTGTTACTAAGCTCCATCACTTTCTGGATCATCTCATCCTGCTCATTGAGTAATTTTACTTTCAACTCTGTACCAAAGAGTTGTTCTGCCAGTGCTGATTTAATAACCAGTGCTACTTCATCGCGATATCCAGGAAGACTGATGCTTGTATTATAAGATTGCGTGTACTGTATGAAATCTTCCATGAGCAATTCTGAAACAGAATATTCCTCAACAAATTCCTCTTCACTCATATTCAATAACCTAGTTCCTTCATTTTGTAGGTATCGATTTGCAAAACGATCTGCAAATCCAGCGCGAGCAAAATAATCCAGTGATTGCGAAATATAACCATCTGGTGCTGGCACAAAAACATCAGGAATAATACCACCACCACCGTAAACTACCTTACCAGCTGGTGTTACCTTGCGTAAGGAATCGTTTACCTTAATATTAGATTCATTTTCTAATTCGCCCGAATGATAGCGTTCTATGTATTCTTTATAATAATCGTCATTCCCTTTTTCATAAGGTCGCTGTATACTGCGACCAGTAGGTGTGTAATATCTAGAAACGGTTAATCGCACTGCGCTTCCATCACCTAGATTGATTTCTTGTTGTACTAGACCTTTACCAAAACTACGTCTTCCTATAATCGTACCTGTATCATTATCCTGCAATGCACCTGCTACCACTTCACTAGCGCTAGCGCTATTTTCATTTATTAATATATAGACTGGTTTATTTTCAAAATCACCTTTACTAGTAGCATAGGAATCTTTGCGTTCACCATCGCGATCTTTTTGAAACAGAATCAACTGATCGTCCTTTAAAAACTCATCTGAAATATCAATCGCCGCATTTAAAACACCACCTGGATTATCTCTTAAATCTAGCACTAATTCTTGCGCACCTTTATCTAGCAACATATCGATCGCATTGTCAAATTCTGTTGCGGTACTTTCTGCAAAACGATTTACTCTTATATATCCTATATCATTGGTAAGCATATAACTAGCATCCACACTTTTTAACGGGACATTACCGCGCACTACTTTTACGGTTACCGGTTTAGTATCGCCAGGATGCAACACCTGTAAGGTAACTGTGCTACCTTCTTTCCCTTTTAAAATGTCAGAATCTAGAGCGTTTTCTCCATAAAGTGGTTTACCATCTGCATATAGAATTTTATCACCACCGCGTATTCCAGCTCTATTACTAGGACCGTTTTCTAAAGCACTTAATACAGATATCGTATCGTTATCCATAAAAAATCGGATTCCTATACCTGTAAAATCACCACGCATATTATCATGCACAGCATCTGCCTCTTCACTAGAAATGTAAACAGAATGTGGATCTAGATTTTGTAAAATACCGTTTACAGTAACATCAACGATACTATCCGTATTAACTTCGTCTACATATCGCTGGTCTATCAGGTCTATTAAACGGTTAAGCTTTCTTTTTTTTGCACTACTGGACGCTAGATAAGCATCAGAATCTGTAGACTGTAACACATTGCCCAGCACTATTCCTATTGCTAGCGCTATTCCTAAAAATAATGGATAATATAATCTTACGTTTTTCAATCTATATTTTCTATTTGCTCAACAGTTACGCCTGCTTTTTTTAAGAATTGGACTCCACTATCATCCTTATAAGCTTCCATAAAAACAACGCGTTTTACACCACTTTGATGAATTAATTTACTACAATCTTTACAAGGAGACATGGTAATATATAACGTCGCATTTTGACAAGATTGTGTACTACCAGCAACTTTTAAAATAGCATTTGCTTCGGCATGTAATACATACCATTTTGTATAACCTTCATCGTCCTCACAAAAATTTTCAAAACCACTAGGTGTACCATTATATCCGTCGCTTATAATCATGCGATCTCGTACGATTAATGCACCTACCTGCCTGCGCTCACAATAAGAAAGTTTTGCCCATTCTCTGGCCATTCTTAAGTAAGCTACGTCGTATTTATGTTGTTTAATTGTATTCAAAGTTGCTTTTTTATTGAGTCGGATTGTTGTGATTACGCTTTCGCGAAAGCGTAATATTACAAATCATAACCGCTACTTACCACATCCATCGTTCTATTAACATAGGAAGCACCATTCCTAAAACGATCCCAGAGATAACTTGTACCCATTCTTTTCTACCAAAACGGAAGACTGCCGTGAAGATAAAATTAAACACGAGAACTAAAAGTACAATTACTAATTGAGCCATCTCAATTCCCAAAGCATATTCTAGCAACAATAGGATTTTATTCTCGCCACCACTGGCTAACATTTTAAACGCACTGGAGAAACCAAAACCATGAATTAACCCAAAAACGAGTGCGATCACAATAGCAATCCATGGACTGTTATCACGATGGCGATTTCCTGCGGTAAAAATGTTATACAATGCCGTAACTGCAATGGTCACAGGAATTAAAAATTCAATCCAACTCATATTTACACCAGTGATCAAATCAAATGCTACTAAAACCAAGGACAAAGTATGTCCTACCGTAAAAGCGGTTACAAGCCATAATAGCTTTTTCCAACTTTTAAATAAAAAGGGTACTGCTAGTAAAGTGATGAATAATATATGATCATAGGCGTTGATATCGAGAACATGCTCAAAGCCAAAAATGACATTACGTAAAAAATCATCCATGTAATTATGAGTTATAGAGATGTTTCAAAAATAGAATTTTGGAAATTAAAAAGCACAAAAAAACCAGAACATTCCTGCTCTGGTTTTGTATCTAAGATCGAAACCTGCCTACGGGCAAGCAGGTCGAACCTTTTACTCTTTTGTACCTCAGGCCGGAATCGAACCGGCACGCCGTGAAGCATTGGATTTTGAATCCAACGTGTCTACCAATTCCACCACTGAGGCGTGATTTATTAGTGAGCACAAAAATAACAACTTTTTATCAGTCACACAGTGTATTTAAATGGATTATTATAAGGAACATAGAAAAAGTTCTGTACATTTGCACGCTCAAAATCAGGAGTATAATTCTTTAAAAGATGAGTAACGTGTTAAAAGACGCAAAACTGTTCGGATGTCGCCAGAGTATGGACCTAGCTGAAGCTATTGCCCAGCAGTATGGTGCAACTTTAGGACAGGTGAATTTTTCTACGTTTAGCGATGGTGAATTCCAGCCATCTTTTGAAGAGTCTATCCGTGGACGTCGTATTTTCATCATAGGATCTACGCATCCTAGTAGTGACAACCTCATGGAAATGTTACTAATGATAGATGCCGCAAAACGTGCTAGTGCACGTCATATTACTGCGGTAATCCCTTATTTTGGGTGGGCACGTCAGGATCGCAAGGATAAACCACGCGTTCCTATAGGAGCAAAAATGATTGCAAAAATTTTAGAATCTGCAGGAGCAACACGCATCGTTACAATGGATTTACATGCAGATCAGATTCAAGGATTTTTTGAAAAACCAGTAGATCATCTTTTTGCTAGTGCATTATTTATTCCTTATTTGAAGGAATTAAATTTAAGCGATCTTACGATTGCATCGCCAGATATGGGCGGTTCTAAAAGAGCTTACGCCTATTCTAAAACACTAGAAAGTGATGTAGTTGTATGTTATAAACAACGCCAAAAAGCAAATGTGATTTCTCACATGGAATTAATAGGTGATGTAACTGGTAAACATGTAGTGTTAGTGGATGATATGGTAGATACTGCCGGAACATTAACTAAAGCTGCAGATGTAATGATGGAACGTGGCGCAAAAAGCGTGAGAGCTATTTGTACACACGCGATACTTTCTGGAAAAGCCTATGAACGTATAGAGAATTCTAAGTTAGAAGAGCTTATCGTTACAGATTCTATTCCTTTAAAACAGGAAAGTTCTAAAATAAGAGTATTAAGCTGTGCTGGACTATTTGCAGATGTTATGAAAAGTGTTCACAACAATGAGTCCATAAGTAGCAATTTTATAATGTAATTTCAATTAACAATTAATATAAAGTAAATGAAATCAATCACGATCAATGGATCTTTAAGAGAAAGCGTGGGCAAGAAGTCAACTAAAGCCTTACGTAATGCTGGAAAGGTTCCTTGCGTATTATACGGAGGAGACGCACCAGTACATTTTGAGGCAGAAGAGAAAGCCTTTAAAAATTTAGTCTACACCGCAGATGCGCACACCGTTGTGATCGATCTAGGTGAGAAAGGTCAGTTTGCCGCTATCGCTCAAGATATGCAATGGCATCCTGTAAAAGAGCAGTTATTACATGCAGATTTTTATCAAATATTTGATGATAAAATGGTGACTATGGAAGTACCTGTAATCACAGTAGGAACTTCTAAAGGTGTTCTTAATGGTGGTGTGTTACGTCGTAATAACCGTAAATTAAGAGTAAAAGCTTTACCAGCTAACTTACCTGATTTTATTGAAGTAGATATCACTCCATTAAAAATTGGAAACAAGAAGTATGTGCGTGATTTAAGAGTGCCTGAATACGAAATCATGCATCCAGATAGCGTAGTAGTTGTAATGGTTAAAACTTCTCGTACAGCAATCGTTGACGATGAGGATGAAGATGAAGAAGGTGATGTTCCAGCAACAGAGACAGACGACGTCGCTGCTGTTAAAGAAGATTAAACTCTTATCAATAATTTATACAAAGCTGCGAGAAGAAATTCTCGCAGCTTTTTTAGTTTTACACCATGATTATGGTATTTAAAAAAATATGGCAGCAAATTTTCAGTAGTCATACAGAAAATAGCAGTGAAAAAAACGATATGAAAAAATTCCTTATCATAGGACTAGGCAACATAGGAGAAAAATATACTGAAACCAGACACAACATAGGTTTTAAGGTAGTAGATCAAATTGCCAAAGACAAGGAAGCCACCTGGGAAACTTTAAAACTAGGCGACGTATGTACTACCTCACATAAAGGTAAAAAAGTGATTCTTTTAAAACCTAGCACCTATATGAACTTAAGCGGTAAGGCCATTAAGTTCTACATGAAAAAAGAAAACATCTCAAAAGATGAAATCCTTGTAGTGACAGATGATTTAAACCTCAACTTTGGCACACTGCGTATGAAAGGAAAAGGCAGTGATGGTGGTCATAACGGACTTAAGGATACTCAGATTCAACTAAACACACCTAATTATCCTAGATTACGTTTTGGGATATCAGATGAATTCTCAAAAGGTCGTCAGGTAGATTATGTTCTAGGTGAATGGAATGATGAGGAAAGAAAACAGCTGCAAGAACGTATTGAAACGGCAGCAGCAGCTTGTTTATCTTTTGTTCACGGTGGTTTAGCTAATACCATGAACCAGTATAACGGTAAATAACTATCGTTTAATCAATCGCTCTACCCTACTACCATTATCTACAATGATCTTCATGAGATAAACACCTGTAGCGACTTCGCTTAAATCGATGGTCGTTTGAGTATTGTTAATCGTATCTGTACGTAACACTTTTCCACTCATATCGTAGATGATGTATGCCGCTTTCGCGAAAGCGTAATTACCTAAATCTAAAGTGATTTGATCGTCAACTGGATTAGGATATAATCTTAAAAACGATAATTCATTAGTATCAACACTTAAGGTCTGTGTACCGCAATAATCGATGGACCATGCATTTAAAGTACCACCATCTTGATTTGTATCATCAAAAACTGTGAGCGTCCAGTCACCTAAAGTACTTTCACCTGCAAAAGTAGAAAAAGGATCTTCAGGTAAAATTACACCATTTACCGTAGGAGAAAAGAAAGAACAACTTAGAGCAGCTCCATCATCACTAAAAGTAGCTAATAAATCATTTCTAAATCCACAGCGATCTTGTATTAAATTAATCGTAGTTCCTGCTGGGCTAGTTAATGATATATCCAGATCGCTCATATAAGAATGGGAGATATCTAGGTCTAACGTCATAGAATTTAAAATCACATCATCTGTTATGGTAATGGTAGATGTAATAGAAGCTGGCGGTCCTGCACTTATGGTTACTGGTATTTGAGCACTAGGGACGTTATTACAGATTATGGCAGCAGTTGTAAAGCTGCGCACAGCGCTTACCGCAGTAGCTCCACAATCATTACGGCTAGTCACTCTCCAGAAATACTGCGTATTTTCATCTAACTGTGCTGTATATTGCGTTCCTGTAATCGTAGCATTTGCAACAATATTAGTAAATCCAGCATCTGTAGCTATTTCTACATCGTATTCTTGAGCTCCAGTCGCTGCCATCCATTCTAAGGTTGAAAATAAAGGTATATCTATAGATGCATCTGCAGGAAGATTTAAGGATGCTGCATTTAAAGTGGCATCAAAAACATTGAGTCCTAAATCTATATTCTTAGATTCTGAAGGTGCTGTCGCGGTTAACGTTAAGGTGTAACTTCCTATACTGGCGTTTGTAAGTCCTGTAACTGTTATCGTTACTGGCGTATTATTAGATGTTACCGTCGTGGGATTAATGGTTGCACTTGCACCAGCTGGTAATCCTGAAATACCTAATTGAGTATTCTCTGTAAAGCCTGAGTAAGTGACGTAATTGAAATTATAAATGGCGTCTGCTGGTAAGCAAACTACTTGATCTAAATCTGAAGTGGTAAGCGCATAATTTGTCGCATTCACAGAAAATGAAGAAGTATTAACCGCATAAAACACGTTCCCTACTGCTCTAACTATAATTCTAGCTTGGGATGTTGGGTTGTTAGGTAAAATCACCGTTTCTGATCCATCATTAGGAACATCATCTGCTAACAGTATATCAAACGAGACGCCACCATTTGTTGATAATAAAATATCTACTAATGCTGTATTTACAGATCCACCGTCTGTGCCATTTACGTTCCATGTGACTGGCAAGGCATCACCTACACTAAACGTTGCTAACGTATTTTGTGAAGTAACTTCAAATGGACCTATGGAACCATCTACCGTTATCGTCATTAAATCACTATCATTTTGCCCTATGCTATTATCATATTTACGTACGGTAAAAGCAAAATTCATATTACGAGCTACTGATGGTGTTACCTCAAAGGTAGGTGTCAAATTTCCTTGTACTACATCACTTAATCGTGGTAAATAGCGTTCACTAGTAGCACTTATAGGTCTAGAGCGATACATAGGACCTACGGTTCTATCTGATACTGGACCTAAATTACTAGATGGATTATTAGTATCTATTTGTTCCCAATTATAACCTATAGTTTGGGCAGTTCCTAAATTAGTGGCACTTCCATTAAGAACAAAAGCAGTGCTAAAAGGTATGGTATAATCTGCACCTGCATTTGCAACTGGCGGAGTCGCAGTTGCTGATGTTACAACAGCACAACTACTAGAAACACCTGACTGAATATTTGCAGTAATATCTCTAATGTTTACGTAATGAAAATAATCATCAGAATTGTTTTGAATATTTGGGTTACAAATTCCTGCATAGGCCATAATGGTACTACCGCTTCCAGGTTCTGCTTCTGTCTGACCACTTCCACTTCTACAATTAGAGGATGCCATGGAATGAAAACCTCCAAACTGATGTCCTATCTCATGAGCAACATAATCAATATCAAATGGATCACCAGTAGGATTAGACTGCCCAGTCATACCACTACCTTTTGATCCACTAGTACATACACATCCTATACAACCAGCATTACCACCACCAGAAGTATTAAAATTATGACCTATATCATAATTAGCGTCGCCTATTCCTGGAAAACCTTGACCAGCTAGGTTACCATCAATTAAATCTTGAGTACGGCTGTTAAAGTTATTAGTATATGGATCAAGTGATGTATCACCATAATATAAGAGCACATCATTATTTCCTACAAACACCATATTCATGGCAAGATCACGCTCATAAACACCATTTACTCTGTTCATTGTGATGACCTGTTGTGCTTGAATATTTGCCTTACGTTGAGCGTCTGTTCCAGTACCTGCAAAAATATTTCCATATTCTGCATTACAAGAAATAGCAATGCGATAGGTACGTAAGTTACTATCATCTGTAGCTAGCGTTTGTTGAACTCTTTTAACCGTATTCCCTGAACCTAAAAAGGCTGATTCATCTGTTTCACAAATCATGGTATCTGTCATATCAAGAAGCGGTAAATCACTTCTATCATAAATCATATACAGTTGATGATCTGTTGTATACGGATCCGTGTACACAGTAGGACTTCCTATTTTAAATTCAATGTTATGAAATCCATGTGGTGTAATTGAAAACCGAATCACATGCGATGCGTCAATTAAATCGTAACCTATATAGGTTTTAATTTGTGGAAACTTTATCGCAAGTGGCTCTTCCATGGATCTAGTTTCATAAATCGTGTAGGTATGAAAATCTCCATTAGAGTCTGGCATATCAATGATCGTGGTGCTGTTAATTCCAGAAAAACGCATTGGCGCGTTTTGAACAGCAGTCTGTAAACCGTTAAAATCTAGACTTAAAATTTGGTAGGATTCAGGGATGAATTTACGATTCTCGAGATTTTCTGTAGGGATGTTTTGGGCAGTGGTCCAGTAGTTTTGAGCTTTCGCGAAAGCGAAATTAAAAACCAACAATACTGCTATTAAATATCTCATGTGAGTGTTTTAGGGAACGCCAAATTAGCATAACTATTTAAGAGTCGCAAGATTCTCAATAAATTGACACGATATTAAGGCAGTTACGTGATTATATTTTAATTTGCAGTTTTATTTTAATCTCGATTTTCACGCTTGAATTCCTACAAAAATATTGCAGATTATACGATTCAAAAAGGTGCTGTGGTTACCATAGGTACATTTGACGGTGTGCATCAAGGTCATCAGAAAATACTAAATCGAGTTACAGAAATTGCGTCAAAAAAAGATCTTACCAGCATCTTACTTACCTTTTTCCCGCATCCTAGGATGGTATTGCAACCAGATAATGATCTACAATTAATTAATACCATTGAAGAACGTAAAGCACTGGTTTTTAAAACTGGCGTGGAACACATAATTACGCATCCATTTTCAAAGGCATTTGCACGCACAACAGCTCACGAGTATGTAAAAAACATTCTGGTGGATCAATTAAATGCTAAGGTTGTGGTGATAGGATATGATCATCGTTTTGGCAGGAATCGCGCAGCAAGTGTGGTAGAATTAAGGGAATATGCTAAGGAGTACGATTTTGAAGTGATAGAAATTTCAAAAAAAGAGGTAGAAGAAGTTGCGGTAAGCAGTACTAAGGTGAGAAATGCGATTATCAATGGTGATCTGGAAACTGTCGCTCGTTATTTAAACAGACCTTATAGTATTTATGGAACGGTAGTTTCTGGAAGACAACTAGGCAGAACATTAGGTTATCCTACTGCAAACTTAAAAGTAGCCGAATCCTATAAATTACTACCTAAAGCTGGTGTTTATGTGACTAGCGCTATCATTCAAAATTCTCTCTATTATGGAATGACTAACGTAGGAACAAACCCTACGGTAAATGATGATCTAGAGACTACTATCGAAACGTATTTCTTTGATTTTCAAGGCGATTTATACGACCATAAACTAGAATTATCCTTTCATAAACGATTGCGTGATGAGCAACAATTTAAGTCTCTAGAAGGTTTAAAAATAGCAATGCAACAGGATGAGTTAAAAGCACGTGACTATGCACAGCACATGGGATAAACGCCTATTTACTCAGGTGGATAATAGTCCGCTAGTGTTGTTTAGAATCTTTTTTGGGTTCTTGCTGGCTTGTGAAGCTTTTGGCCATATTGCATTAGGTGCGGTACGCAAGCATTTTCTAGAACCTCAGTTTACCTTCACGTTTATAGATTTTAGCTTTCTAGAAGTATTACTAGCTCCACTCTTATATGGTTTATTTGCATTGATGGGAATTGCTGGCCTTATGATCATGCTAGGTTATAAGTATCGCGTAGCGATGACATTTTATGCCGTAGCGTGGAGTTATGTCTATTTACTTCAAAAGACTTCTTATAACAATCATTATTATTTATTGATGTTGCTTAATTATCTCATGATATTTTTACCAGCACATCGCAGTGTTTCATTAGATGCAACATTAAATCCAGCGCTTAGAAAAGAGCATCTCTCACGATGGATTTACTGGTTTATAATCGCATTTTTATTCATTATTTATAGCTACGCTAGTATAGCAAAGTTCTATCCTGACTGGATAGATCTAACGTTTCCTAAACATTTAATGAAAATACGCGCTGCAGACTGGAGTATTCTACAACATAATTGGGCGCATCAAGCGATTATGGTTTATGGTCTAACCTTTGACCTATTAGTAGTGCCATTACTGTTGTGGCGACGTACTAGAATGGCAGCTGTTATTGCCTCATTTTTCTTTCATATTTTTAACTCTATCATCTTTAAAATTGGGATCTTCCCATATTTAGCGCTCGCATTTTTAGTATTCTTTTTTAAACCTAATACCATCCATAAACGATTTTTAAAAAAGAAAAACTTTTATGATCAACAAGAAGTTATTGTTCCTAATTACAAGAAACCACTCATGATCATTGCAACAGGATTTTTACTTGTAATGACCTTATTACCATTACGTCACTGGATTATTAAAGATGATGTGCTTTGGACTGAAGAAGGACACCGTTTAAGCTGGCGTATGATGTTGCGCAATCGTGCTGGATTTGCCACCTACTATGTAGAAGACAAAAACACTGGCGATAAACAACCCGTAAGATTGAGTGATTACCTCACTCGTAAACAAATGGCGCATGTAAAAACAAAGCCTGATTTTATGTGGCAATTTGCACAACATCTCAAAGAATCCTATGCGTCTCAAGGAAAGGAAATTGCCGTTTATGTAGACTCAAAAGTGTCCATAAATGGAAGACCCTACCAGCAGTTTACTGATGCTACAGTGGACCTTGCCGCTACTAAATGGAATCGATGGAAGCATCATGAATGGATTTTACCATCACAGCTTCACGATAACGCAGATTAAGTAGTAATTTTACCATCTTAAATTAATACCTGATTATCATGCTACAAATTGCAGCAATACGTGAACATAAAGATGCTTATGCAACAGCATTAAAGAAGAGAAATTTAGATGCACTTCCTATGTTAGAGGAAGCTATCTCTATTGATGAACAGCGTAGATCTATTCAAGCACAACTAGATGAAACTCGTGCCAAAAGCAACAGTCTTTCTAAAGAAATAGGAATGCTTTTCAAATCAGGTAAAGGCGCTGAGGCTAATGAACTTAAAGCTCAAACTAAGGAATTAAAAGTAAAAGAAGAAGAGCTTAAAAACGCTTCTAATGAAGCCATTGAAAAGCTACAAACCTTATTATATAACATTCCTAATATCCCGCAGGATAGTGTTCCTGCAGGGAATAGTGATGAAGATAATGAGGTGGTTTCACAGCATGGTGACATCCCGCAATTGCACGAGAACGCACAACCACACTGGGAACTGGTAAAAAAATACGACATTATCGATTTTGAACTAGGAACTAAAATCACTGGTGCCGGTTTTCCCGTTTATAAAAATAAAGGAGCACGATTGCAGCGAGCATTAATCAATTACTTTCTAGATAAAAATACAGCTGCTGGATATACAGAGATGCAAGTACCACATCTAGTAAATGAAGCGAGCGGTTATGGTACAGGACAATTACCAGATAAAGAAGGCCAGATGTACCACGTAGGTATCGATGATTTATATCTTATTCCTACTGCAGAAGTTCCTATTACTAATCTGTATCGCGGTGATTTATTAGAAGCAAAAGATTTACCTATTGCTATGACCGGTTACACACCATGCTTCCGTAGAGAAGCTGGTAGTTATGGTAGTGACGTACGTGGATTAAATCGCCTACACCAGTTTGATAAGGTAGAAATACTACGTATTGAGCATCCAGATCATAGTGATGCAGCGCTAGACGCAATGGTAGTACATGTTAAAAATATTCTTGAAGAATTACAATTACCGTATCGCATTTTACGTTTATGTGGTGGCGATCTAGGTTTTACATCTACGCTTACTTATGATTTTGAGGTTTATAGTACCGCACAAGAAAAATGGCTAGAAGTAAGTAGTGTCTCTAATTTTAAAACATTCCAGAGTAATCGATTGAAATTACGTTTTCGCAATAGCGAAGGAAAAACAGAACTGGCACATACTTTGAACGGTAGTAGTCTCGCTTTACCACGTATACTAGCTGGTATTTTAGAAAATTACCAAACAGAAAACGGTATACGCATCCCAGATGCATTAGTACCGTATTGTGGTTTTGACACTATCGATTAATAATCGTACTTTACATTTATGAGGATATGGATTCTTTTTTTACTATGTAGTTGCACCATCGTGCAAGCTCAAGACTCGCGCCTGGCCGAAAACTATATGGATCAAGGCGAGTACAACAAAGCGCTTAAAATTTATCAAAAAATCTATGAGACTAATCCGCGCAATGTGAATGTACTTTACAAACTAGTGGATGTCTACCATCAATTAGAACAGTATCAAAAAGTAGATTCTATTTTAGATCCTAATCGTAAAGAATTGAAATATCAATTACAATTAGTCATTGAACGTGGATATAACCAAAGTCTTCAAGGAAAAGATAGCATAGCAAACAATTATTACAAACAAGCGATCGCCATTGTAGATTCTATGCCTAATAGAGCCTATCTCATGGCTCGTCGTTTTGAAACACGGAACTTATTAGATCAGGCCATTGAATGTTATAAAATAGGAATGGCCGCAAGTCCTAAAAACAATTATAGTGTTCAACTAGCTAATCTTTATGGCCAGCAAGGTAAGCTCGCAGAAATGTTTGACACCTATATCATTATGGTAGAAACTAATCCTGTTTACAGACCTAGGGCACAAGCTATTTTTTCTAGGTATGTGACAGATGATGCCGCAAATGAAGGAAATCAATTATTGAGAAAAGCCTTATTATTACGCTTACGCGAAAACCCAGATCCATTATACAATCAGTTATTGAGTTGGCTTTTTGTCCAGCAGAAAGATTTTAAGAAAGCCTTTGTCCAAGAAAAAGCGATTTACCTGCGTGATAAAGAAAGTATGGAATCGCTAAAGGAATTAGCGGTAAGTGCTATAGAAGAAAAGGATGATGATGCCGCAATAAGTATTCTGGGATACATAGTAGAAGAAACACAAGCACCATCAGTACGATACGTAGCTCAAAGTTTACTGGCAAAATTAAAAGCAGACCGTGCTTTACCAGAAGATTATGCCATCGTTCAACAAGAATATGAAACACTATTGCAAACCTATGGTCGCGATGGTAGTACGTTTATGTTGCAATTAGACTATGCCGCGTTTCTTGCATTTAAAGCAAATCAAGCCGAAACTGCTACCGCACTTCTTACAAAACTAGAAAAGAAACGACTTTCTAAATTTCAACGTGCTAAAACTAAAATGCTACTGGCAGATATTTTAGTACTACAAGAGCAATTTAATAGAGCCTTAATTTTATACAGTCAGATTCAAAGTGATTTACCTAATGATGAACTAGCACAAACTGCTCAATATAAAGTAGCGCGTACCAGTTATTTTCAAGGTGATTTTGAATGGAGTTATACGCAGTTAAAAGTACTGCGTGACGCTACTTCAAAACTTATCGCAAATGATGCGATGCAGTTAAGTCTTACACTACACGATCATATGCAAGATGACACCACTTTTGTAGCCTTAAAATCCTATGCAAAAGCAGATCTTAAACAGTATCAAAATAAACCAAAGGAAGCAATCTCACTTTATGATCAATTACTTTTAAATCATAAAGGTGACCCTATAGAAGATGAAGCCTTATTGCAACAAGCAACCTTATATGCTTCACAAGGAAATTTTGAAAAGGCACGTGCTAATTACCAGCTTATTATCGATGAATATAGCGACGGTATCTTGGCAGATGATGCCTATTACCAGCTAGGACTTATTTATCAAAATCATTTGGAAAATCCTGAACAAGCGCAAGCTCTTTTTGAACGCATCATTTATGATCATGCAGATAGCATTTACTTTGTAGATGCACGCCGTCGTTACCGTAGATTGCGTGGTGATGACAACATTAAAGCATTTTAATTCCCTTTTATGATCATATATAATGTCACTTGCAACATGAATAGTGCTATAGAACCAGAATGGTTACCGTGGATTCGAGAACATATTGCCCATGTATTAGGAACTGGTTTATTTATGGATGCACGATTAACACGTGTCCTAGTAGAAGAAAATGATGGTTCTAGTACGTTTTCTGTTCAATATAAAGCAAAAAGCAGGGAAGCCTTAGACCGTTATTACACTCATCATGCAGATGCTTTTAGAAAAGTAGGTCTAGAAAAATTTGGTGATAGCGTTTTGGCATTTCGTACAGAATTAGAGGTTATTGATGAATACATGGTTCATGGGAATATGAATTAGACGTTTTATAGTTCACGGTCGCAGTATTCAGTTTACACTTGCATTTTTAAAGTCGCAGTTTTCAGTAACAGTCGCAGTGAACAGTTTGTGGTCACAATCAGAAATTAATCAATCAAATATTATATAATGGATTTTGAAAAACTAATTGCCTATCAAAAAGCTTTTGACAACGCCATGATGATTTTTGAAATTAGTAAAACATTTCCTAAAGAAGAAACCTATTCCTTAACAGATCAAATTAGAAGAAGCTCTCGCAGTGTAGCCGCTAATATGTCAGAAGCCTATCGAAAGAGAAGATATCCAAAACATTTTATCAGTAAACTCACCGACTCTGATGCAGAGAATAGTGAAACCGCTGTATGGCTTAATTTTGCAATAAAATGCGGATATATACCAAAACAAGATTATGATAATGCTTACCAAAACGCTGTAGAAATAGGAAAACTAATAAATTACATGATCAATAATCCAGATAAATTTGGATCTAGCAAACCATAAAGCAAACTAATACAATCACTGAAGTTTCAAACTGTAACTGATTACTGCGACTGAAAACTGAGACTGAGACTGAGACTGAAAACTGAGACTGAGACTGAAAACTGAGACTGAGACTGAGACTGAAAACTAAAGACTTACAAATTGGCTAAATACAAAAAACATAAAAGCAATCCATCTGGAAGCCATAAAGGCGTTACTGCAAAAAAGCATTTAGGACAGCATTTTCTTAAAGATGATACTGTTGCATTGCGCATTGCAGATGTGTTGTCGTATAAAGGTTATGATCAGATTCTAGAAATAGGACCAGGAACAGGAGTTCTAACAAAGCATGTGATACGTAAAGGAATGAAAGTCACCGCGCTGGAGCTGGACAGCGAGTCTTTTGTATATTTAAAACATAGTTTCCCTGTAGAACATTACAAAATCGTAAACCCAGAAACCTTTGAAGTACTAGAAGCAGATTTCCTTAAAAAGGATTTGAACGAGATTTATCACGGTGGTCATTTTTCCATCATAGGGAATTTCCCTTATAATATCAGTACACAGATTGTTTTTAAAACCATAGAATACCGTGATCAGGTGCCAGAGTTTGGTGGGATGTTCCAGAAAGAAGTAGCACAACGTATTTGCGCAACACACGGTTCTAAAGCCTACGGAATCTTAAGTGTACTAGCACAAGCCTACTACCACGCAGACTATTTATTTACCGTAGGACCAGAAGTGTTTAATCCACCACCTAGAGTTCATAGTGGTGTGTTATTGCTTACGCGAAAAGCAAACTACAACCAGCTCACCTGCTCACATCAAATGTTACGTAAAGTAGTAAAACTAGCATTCCAGCAAAGACGTAAAACACTACGCAATTCTTTAAAAAGTCTGAATTTACCAGATGCCATGCGTGAACAAGAATTGTTCAATCTAAGACCAGAACAAATAAGTGTAGAAGATTTTGTAGAACTGGCTACTGAAATTGAAGAGTTGTAGAATTAAGATCTATACTAAATAACCTCAAGGATACCTTTATATTTGCACTAAGCTCACACAGCCATGCAATTTAAAATCACTACAGACTTACTAGACCAGATACGCGATTTAATCGCGCAACAAGATGTATCTACACTAGAGCAATTGCTGGTAGATCTTCACTTTGCAGATGTGGCAGAGATCATCGATGAGCTCAATCTAGAAGAAGCAGTTTTTCTAGTAAAACTTCTAGATTCAGAAAAGACCAGTGAAGCTCTTATGGAGCTGGATGAGGACCAGCGTGATCGTATTCTTAATGAACTTTCTCCTAAAGAAATCGCAGATGAACTAGAAGAAATGAATACCGATGATGCTGCAGATATCCTCAACGATCTACCGCAAGAAGTAGCTCAAGAGGTCATCAATGAGATCGCAGATGAACAGCATGCAGAGGATATCGTTGATCTATTGCGCTATGAAGAAAACAGCGCTGGTGGATTAATGGCAAAAGAGCTGGTTAAAGTAAATGAAAACTGGACCGTAATCAGTTGTGTAAGCGAGATGCGCGCACAGGCAGAAAATGTAACTAGAGTCCATTCCATTTACGTGGTTGATAACAATGACAAGTTAAAAGGTAGATTATCGCTTAAGGACCTTCTCACTAGTGCAGAGACTACACCTATAAAAGACGTATGTAAACCCAAAGTGGATTATGTTACTGTAAACACCAGTGGTGAAGAAGTGGCTCGTGTCATGCGTAAATATGATCTAGAAGCCATTCCAGTAGTAGATGAATTAGATCGACTTGTAGGTCGTGTCACTATTGATGACATCGTAGATTTTATTACAGAAGAAGCCGAGAAGGATTACCAGCTTGCCAGTGGTATCTCACAAGATGTAGAAGCAAATGATAGCATCTGGGAACTCACTAAAGCACGTTTACCATGGCTGGTTCTAGGACTAGTAGGTGGAATAGGTGCTGCGGCGATTATGGATGGTTTTGAAGAAGATTTACAAAACAACGTAGTTCTATATCTATTCACGCCACTTATTGCCGCCATGGCAGGTAATGTAGGTGTACAATCTAGTGCGATTATCGTTCAAGGTATTGCAAATGATGATTTACGCGGTAGTATAGGTAATCGATTGATAAAAGAAATGCTTCTCGCCATGCTTAACGGCTTTATTCTAGCGATTCTATTATTAGGTTTTACGCTAGTGACGCAAGACAGTTATTTGACCTGTATTGCTATTTCTGTATCGTTATTTGCGGTGATTATAGTCGCAGGACTTGTAGGGACTTTTGTGCCACTAGCCTTGCATAAACGTGGTATTGATCCTGCCATCGCAACCGGACCTTTTATTACAACGAGCAACGATATTTTTGGGATTTTGATTTATTTACTTATCGCAAAGGCGATTATGGGTATTTAAGTTAATGAGGCTTTTTTTAATTTCGCTTTCGCGAAAGCGTCATCACCACAACACGACTACCCTACTTTTACATTAGTATTTCATGAAAACGGCAACAGCAAAACAAATCAAAGACGATCTAAAACATAAGGATCGTGATGAGCTATTGCAAATCGTGCAACGTCTAGCGCGGTTCAAGAAAGAAAATAAAGAATTACTTACCTACTTACTATTTGAAGCAGATCATGAAGAAGGTTATGTAGAAACGATGAAGATTTTTATCGATGAACAATTTCTAGCCGTAAACACGCGTAACAATTATTACGTAAAGAAAAACATCCGTAAGATTCTCAAGGAAACTAAAAAGTACATTCGTTATTCTGGGAATAAAGAAACAGAAGTTCAATTGTTGATTCATTTTTGCAAAATGCTATTTGAATTCCAGCCCTACTATTCTAGAATAAAAATCCTGCGAGATATTTTTGAACGTCAGGTCATTCTTATCAAAACCAGAATAAGCACCTTACATGAAGACCTGCAATACGATTATGAGCAAGAATTACATGATATAGGATATTAACCATAAGGTTGTTGGGTTGTTAGGTCAATTTATTGAAGATAGACTCAACTACAAACTGAAGACTAAAAGACTACAGACTGAACTCATTTATCCCTATTTTTATCCTATGAACGTATTACACCTAGATGAAAATCATGAGATTTTAGAACAATTGTTAGAGCATGCTGGTTTTAAAAATGATCACGACTACAGCAGTACTTATGACGATATTTTAAAGAAAATTCATCATTATGACGGCATCATTGTACGCAGTAGGTTTCCTATTGATGCACAATTTTTAGAAACAGCAACATCATTAAAATTTATAGGTCGTGTAGGTGCTGGATTAGAGAATATTGATTTAGAAAAGGCAGATGATTTGGGCATTTCCTGTTATAACGCACCAGAAGGCAATCGCAATGCCGTAGGAGAGCACGCACTGGGAATGTTGCTAGCGTTATTCAACAAATTAAAAACCGCAGATGATGAAGTACGCAACGGCATCTGGTTAAGAGAAGAGAATCGTGGTCTAGAACTAGAAGGAAAAACAATAGGCCTGATAGGTTATGGTAATATGGGGAAATCATTTGCTCGTAAACTAAGTGGTTTTGATTGTGATGTGATTTTTCACGACATAAAATCCGGAATTGCAGATGAAAATGCGACCCAAGTAGATCTTAAACAGTTACAAGAAAATGCAGACGTGCTAAGTCTACACACACCACAAACACCGCTCACTAAAGGAATGGTGAATAGTAGTTTTATCAATAGTTTTTCAAAACCTTTCCATTTAATTAATACTGCACGTGGTAGCGCTGTCGTAACTGCAGATCTAGTTAATGCGCTAGATTCTGGAAAGATTCTTAGTGCTGGATTAGATGTTTTAGAATATGAAAAAAGTTCCTTCACGTCACTATTTGATAAGGATCAAATGCCTGTAGCTTTTAAAAAGCTTCTAACTTTTAAAAACGTGTTGCTTAGTCCGCATGTTGCTGGATGGACCGTAGAATCTAAATATAAACTAGCAAAAGTCATCGCAGATCAAATCATTTTAAATTATAAACCATGAAGAAAGTAACAGGAATAGGTGGCATCTTTTTTAAATGCGCAGATGTTGAGAAAACTAAAAAATGGTATGCGACACATCTAGGCTTATCTGTAGATGATTATGGTTGTACGTTTTTTCAAGCAAATGATGTAGCCCTACATCCTAAAGCGAGCCAGCAATGGAGTCCTTTTAAAAAAGACACCACTTACTTTGATCCTGGAAAACAGGAGTTCATGATTAATTATCGCGTGGCAAATCTTACAGCATTACTAGCTACATTGAAACAAAATGAAGTCCAGATCGTCGGTAAAGTAGAGGAATATGAATACGGGAAATTTGGCTGGATTATAGACTGCGATGGCAGAAAAGTAGAATTATGGGAACCAGCAAATGAACAATTATTTGAAAAGAATTAAATTCGCCTTACTAATCTAAAAACAACAACCATGAGTACAGAAGGATACGATAGTTCAAAAGACGGTTTTGACAGTGCAAAAGAAGCGGCAAAAGAAACTTTCGAAAATGTAAAAGACACCGCAGAAGAAGCTGCAAAAGATTTCAACAATGAATACCAAAAGTTTGCAAATAGTAAGGATAATAAACGTGTACTAGCTGGTATTATGGGTATTGTTTTTGGTGGACTAGGAGTTCATAAATTTATCCTAGGGTACACTAATGAAGGTATCATTCTGGCTGCAATTTTTGTTTTATCATTTCCGCTTATGTGTATTATCATAGGAGCTTTCACTATTTATATTCCCATCATCATTGG
Source organism: Nonlabens sp. (assembly GCA_020630715.1). Lineage (GTDB taxonomy): Bacteria > Bacteroidota > Bacteroidia > Flavobacteriales > Flavobacteriaceae > Nonlabens. The sequence continues at coordinate 130,779 of JAHDIQ010000005.1, read as the reverse complement.
GTTTATAGAAGGAATCATTTACCTAACAAAATCAGAAGAAGAGTTTTACGAAACCTACCAGGCTAATAAAAAAGCATGGTTCTAGAATCTCTAGAGTGAAAAATAAAAAATAATTCTATTACGCTTTCGCGAAAGCGTGATAGAATATCTTCTAGTTCTCAATAGCTATCAGGATCATACAGAAGCACAATCACTTTTACTCTTATCTACAATCCATAATCTAATGGCAGAAGTCCAGAAATTTTTATTTTAGAGATATAACCACCGAAAATTAAGGATTTACTGGTCAAATTATTACCAAATTTATCGATAATAGTTTCACCATCGACCTCAAAAAAACTTTGATACTTACCGTTAATTAAGAAAGTATAGTTTTTATGTCTAAAATTAACCCTACTAAATTGTTTAAACTGATTTGATCGCACGTTATTTGAAATAGCAACCGGAACTCTGTTTCTGTATAATTGATATCCTTGATCTTTAAGTTCATTTGTAGCTAGCGCTCTATAAAACCTCAGGTCACTCAATAAATAGGCTTTCTCACGTCTTTTAATTCTTTTTTTTCTAGTTGGCTTGTTAGTTTCTAATTCTTGAAAAAAACTAGATCCTAAAAAGAAGGTTCCTTTCATTACATACTCAACCTCAGTCTTTACAGAGCGTCTGGTGAGGTCTTCAGACTTTGATTCATAGGGCATAAATTCAATTTCAAAATCTGTTAAGTCGTAATTTATTTTATATCCTAAATGCTTATTGATAATGATAATAGGCTCATCACAAACCGCAGTTAGTAATTTTGTGGCAGGATTAAAACGTAATCTTATTTTATCAAAGTTTAAAATTTCACATTTTCTCGCCTCTGGAACGGCTCCTAAAAATTGTTCTTTAAAATATCTAGCCTTGTTCTTTCTAGACCACGGATCTAATTGTAAAACTACTTCCTCTAATACGTTAGTCTTTTTTACAATTTTAACTTCAGATATATCTACATCTAGTGGATTTTGAATTCGCTTTTTTTGATAACCAATTATGCTAATAATCAAATCTGCGGTTATTTCTTCTGGTTTTTTTAGACTAAAATTTCCGTCTAGATCTGAAACTGTTCCTATAGATGTACCATCAAAATAAACAGTGGCATTCATGATAGGCTCACCTGTTTTTGAGTCTATAATAGAACCCTTTAATTCCTGTGCATTTGCAGTAACCGTCGTTAAAATAAAAAGGATGAAAAATAATCTCATGTATTGAATTAAAAAAATAACAAATGAACAATGGGTTGATTATCAATAAAAAATCTAGGTATCATTTTTTAAAATACTTAGATTCCATTTCTGCCTGAAATTCTTCCAATACTGGTTTTACAGTACTTTCTGGTAAATCTGCGATGCGTATGTACATTAATCCATCTATGGCATTATTAAATAAAGGATCTACATTAAAAGCCACTACTCTAGCATTTTGCTTTACGTACTTTTTAATCAATACTGGTAATCTCAATTCATTAGGCTCTAACTCATCAATCAATCGATCAAATTTATTTAAATCTGCTGCTGATGCGTCAAAGATGAAATCCTTATCTGCATCTGCTAGTTTTACCTTGAATTCTTTTTTGGGCGTTATGTATTGCGCTATATACGGATCATAATAATTACTCTTCATAAACTCAATCATAAGGGATTTAGAAAAGTTAGAGAATTTATTACTGATGCTTACGCCACCTATAAGGTATTTATGATCTGGAAAACGTAGCGTACAGTGAACAATTCCTTTCCATAGTAAAAACAATGGCATAGGTTTTTGCTGATATTCTGCTGTTATAAATGCGCGTCCCATTTCTATGGATTCACTCATCATCTTGTGCAATTCTGGCTGGAATTTAAAAAGCTCTGTAAGGTAAAAACCATCTATTCCATACGCGGCATAAATCTCACTGCCCATTCCCATACGATAAGCTCCGGCAACTTGATTCTTATCATTATCCCATAAGAACATCTGATAATAATAATTATCCTGCTCATCTAGGTCTATAGAATTATTTGTTCCTTCACCTATTTGTCTAAAGGTAACCTCACGTAGTCTTCCTATTTCTTGCATGAGATTAGGAATTAGATGACGTTTTGCGAGAAATACTTCATAATTTTTTGAAACTAATAAACGGTGATCAGAATCCCTAAGCTGATCTACTTCCTGTTTCATTAAGACAGGATCCACTTCCTTAATGATTGCTTTAGGGTTTCTAGGTAATTTTAAATTTTTAGGGATGGTGGTTAGTTTACGCTCAGCCGGATCATAGGCTTTTGCTAGCATGTATGTTTTGCGCCGCAAGAATTGTGTAAAACTATTTAAATCAGGATATTCTTTCTGATCTTTCACCTTCACTGGATTTCCTATACGTACTTTAATGACTCGGTTTTTCTGAGTAAGCAATTCTGAAGGTAATTTTGCAGTACGTAGCGTGTCAGATATTTTAGCAAGACTGTAAAACATCTTACTATTTTTTGCATGGAAGTATATAGGAATTACAGGAACTTCTGCACGCTGGATTAATTTCATCGCAGCTTCTTCCCATGGTTTGTCCACGACTAGCTTACCATCTTTATAGGTAGAGACTTCACCAGCTGGAAAAATACCTAGTGGCTGGTCACTTCTAATATGTCGTATCGCCTGCATAAAACCAGCGGTAGAAGATTTCACATCTTTGCGTTCTTCAAATGGATTTACCGGCATGATGTAAGGCTTTAACGGCTCAATACGATGTAGTAAAAAATTTGCGATGATTTTATAATCAGGTCGACGATCTAACAATAATTTAAGCAATAAAATCCCATCCACACCACCTAAAGGATGATTAGAAATCGTAATAAAACCACCTGTTTTAGGTATTCTTCTTAAGTCTTCTTCTGGAATTTCAAATTCGATTTGAAGATCATCTAATAGGCTATTTAAAAAATGAGTAGACTTTTTTTCTTTATGCTTATCATAAATCCTATTAAGTGTAGAAATACGCAGCAACTTCATAAGTATCCAGCCACCTAGGGTTCCTAAAAAACCATACTTATCGATGTGAATCGCTGTAGCGACTTCTTTAGCATTTACTAAACCCATGAAACTTATTGCTGTAGTTGCAAATATACTATAATGAAAAATCTAGCAACTTATTGCTTCACTACTAGTTGTAAGGTTTCTTGTGTGCGCTGTCTTAATAATACGGTTTTACCATTTTCAATAGTGCTAATCGCATCGTCACTATGGTGTCTTACGGTAAATAATGAAACATCTTCTTCAAAAGTAACCTCATAACGTTCTTTTAAACTTTCTACTAATTCAGATAGATTATAATATTTATCTTCTAGACATATAGTAAAGCTAATCGCACTATTTTGCAACAAACCTACTTGCATTTTGAAGGCGCTTAACTGGTGAAAAATATCGCTAATATTATGTTCACCTATAAAACTAAAATCCCTTGCAGATATTTCTAAAAAGACTAAATTCTTACGTTCTATAAAACATGGAGTCATAGGAATTAACGTTGCGCCATCTTTTATCACCGTGCCATCACTTGTAGGATTCAAAAATGATTTCACATGCAACGGTATCTCCTTTGCCTTTAGCGGTTGTAGCGTTTTAGGATGAATTACAGATGCGCCATAAAAAGCTAGCTCTATCGCTTCACTGTACGATATTTGATGCAACAACACAGTATCCTTAAAAACACGTGGATCACCATTTAAAACTCCAGGAACATCCTTCCATATCGTGACAGATGATGCATTTAAAGCATAGGCCAGAATTGCTGCTGTATAATCACTTCCTTCTCTACCTAAAGTCGTAGTTAATCCATTATCATCAGATCCTATAAAACCTTGCGTGATAAAAACTTTGTGATCACATTTTTCTTGAACTAACTGTTCTGTAAGCTTCCAGTTTACAGCTGCATCGCGGTACTTTGAATTTGTTTTAACAATGTTTCTAGCATCAATCCATTGTGCGTTAATACCGTTTGCGTTGAGATAAGCAGCCACAATTTTTGTAGATAAAATCTCACCATGACTTACGACTTGATCATAAAGAAATGCGTGATTTTTACTTTGATTGCGCAGTAAAACTCCTTTTAAAGATTCAATCGTGCCTTTTAGGTCGTTTTTAATGCCGCTTTCGCGAAAGCGTAATCCATCAAACCCATCCATTTCTTCAACCTCTAAGTCTTCAACAATTTTAAGGTGAAATAATAGTAGTTCATCCACCAAAGTCAAGTATGCGGAATCATTGAGTTGATATAATTTAATAATTTTTTCTAAGGCATTAGTGGTCTTACCCATCGCAGAAACTACGATCCCTAGTTTATCACGATTTGTAATTTTTATTACCTGAACCACATTGCGCACGGCACTTGCATCTTTTACAGATGCACCACCAAATTTATAAATCTTCATTTCCTAAAACATATTTTTTTAACGCATCTTGAGACATTTGAGCCAGATGCCAGTCTTTTAAAATCGTTGCACCACTTTTTTCATAAAATTGAATGGCATTTTCATTCCAGTCTAGGACTACCCATTCCACACGGCGTACTTTTTCATCATAGGCATACTGCATCACTTTTTTATAAAGCGCAACACCTAAACCTTTACCGCGCATTTGATGAGTAACAATTAAATCTTCCAGATGAATGGTTTTACCTTTCCATGTGGAGAATCTAGGATAGCACAAGGCTATTCCTTCTATGTTATCATTAAACCAACCTACAAAACATTTAAATAATGGATGATCACCTGTTCCATTTTTAATCAATTCATCTACAGTAACCTCAACAGCATCAGGTTCTTTTTCAAAAGTAGCTAGTTCCTGTATGAGTTCTAATACTCGTGGATAATCTTCTATTTGGGCTTCTCTAATCGTAATCATAGGATAAAAAGTTAAAGGTAGTTTACATTCTAAATATAACTGTTATAACTATGTTACTACATCGTTGTAGCTTAATTTAAATAGTTAGATATTTGCAATATCTACAAATCTACTATGGCAAAAAAGAATCAAACCTTAGGTGAATTCATTATTGAAAACCAGTCAGAATTTCAATACAGCAGTGGTGAATTATCTAGATTAATTAACTCTATACGGCTAGCTGCAAAAATGGTGAATCATGAGGTAAATAAAGCTGGCCTAGTAGATATCACTGGTAGTGCTGGAGAAATTAATACTCAAGGAGAAGATCAACAAAAACTAGATGTACTTGCAAATGACACTTTTATAAGAACACTTACAAATCGTGAAATTGTTTGCGGTATCGCAAGTGAAGAGAATGATGATTTTATCACAATTGAAGGTGGAAATGAAAACCATGATAATAAGTATGTAGTACTTATGGATCCCTTAGATGGTAGCTCAAATATTGATGTAAATGTTTCTGTAGGAACCATTTTTTCAATTTATAGAAGGGTAACACCTGTGGGAACACCTGTTCAACTAGAAGATTTTTTACAACCTGGCAATCAACAAGTGGCCGCTGGATACATCGTATACGGTACCTCTACCATGTTAGTTTATACAACAGGTCATGGTGTTAACGGCTTTACACTTAATCCTGCACTAGGAACTTATTACCTTTCACATCCTAACATGACTTTTCCAGAAAACGGATCTATTTACAGTGTAAATGAAGGTAATTATGTTCATTTTAATCAAGGTGTAAAAGATTATATCAAATACTGCCAGAAAGAAGAAAATGATAGACCTTACACTAGTAGGTATATAGGAAGTCTAGTTTCTGACATCCATAGAAACATGATTAAAGGTGGTATCTACATGTATCCTAAAAGTTCAAAAGCTCAAAACGGTAAACTACGGTTACTTTATGAATGTAATCCTATGGCTTTTATTGCAGAACAAGCAAATGGAAAAGCCAGTGACGGACGTACTAGAATTCTAGACCTTAAACCTACAGAACTCCATCAACGGGTTCCTTTTTTCTGTGGTAGTAAGAATATGGTCACAAAACTCGAGGAATTCATAGAAAAGCACGATTAATTGTAAAAAACTAGTATTTTAGCTTTACAAAAGTGAAGTTGAAATGAGTAAAGAGTCTAAAACAAACCCAGCCCAGAATACTGTAGACAGCAATTCTAAGATTGAAGCAATTAAGAATCTGATATTTGGTGAAAATATACAGCAATATGATTCTGAATTTGAAGAGCTAAAAGCAGATATTCTAAAGAAAAAACAAGAGTTAAACGATTTAATATCAGATGCTCGTGAGGAACTATCAAAAAGTATTGATAGCCTATCAACAGATCTTAACATTAGAATTACAGATCTTGAATCTAAACTAGAAGATCGTTTAGATGATATTGAAGATGAAAAAACAAGTCGCAATGTTTTAGGGGAAGCACTTATTGAACTAGGTAAGAAAATTAAAGCCTAGATCTAAAATGGCTCTCTATGGATCAACAAGAAAAACTGAACTTACTTAAAGAAATTCTTCTCACAGATGAACGTGAATTCTCGGAAAGAATTTCTAACAAGATCGCCATATTAGAGCAAACACTTCAAGAAAAAGAAAAATTATCTGAAAAAGTAAACCCTATCATTTGGGAAGAATTGGAAAGATTCAAATCAGAGATTCCACAAAATCTAGGACCGGCTATTACAGAATCCTTAAAAAATGAAATAAAAAACTCTAGAGATGATGTTGTTGAAGCACTTTATCCCATTTTGGGTAAAATGATCAAAAAGTACATCTCTCAAGAAATGAAAGTGCTATCAGAAAAAGTGAACGATGCTGCTCGTAATACCTTTTCTTTTGCAGGTTTAAAAAGAAAACTTAAAGCAAAAGCCACTGGTGTAGATGAAAATGAAATCATCTTAAGAGATATTGCTTCTGCTCAAATTGAACAAGTATTTCTTATCGAGAAAGACTCTGGAATCTTATTAGGAAGTTTTAGTAAAAAAGAAACCGTAGATCAGGATATGATTAGCGGGATGTTAACCGCAATTAAAGCTTTCGTGGAAGATGCTTTTAAAGAAACGGGAAGAGATTTGCAATCCATAGAATATGATTCTTATGAAATTCATCTTCAAAACTTTCATAAATATTATATTGCAATCGCACTAGGTGGTACATTTACAGAAAATGCACAAAGCGAGCTGGAAGATTATAATCTAGACGTATCTCAGGAGATTAACAAAGCAGATATATTATTAGATCGTGCAGAGCTAGAAGCAAAGCTAGAGAAAAAATACAACAATTACCAACTAAGTAAATAAAATGGTTTCTAAAAAAATAGTCGTAGTAGGACATTTCGGTGTAGGTAAAACATCATTGATACGCAGGTTTGTAGAAGATTCTTTTTCAGATGACTACAAGGTTACTATAGGCGTTCACATATTGAAGAAAACCCTAAATGTGAATGATCAAGATGTCAGTTTAATATTATGGGATACAGAAGGAACTGATGATATTGAGGAAATTAGAAAAGCCTATCTTATGGGTACACATGGTTTTGTTCTAGTTTGTGATCTTACACGAGAAGCTACCTATATCAATTTAGAGTCTCAAAAAAAATATTTAGAAGAAAACTTCCCAAAAACACCTATACTGTCAATAGGAAATAAAACAGATTTGTTACCTAAAGGCAGTATTGCAGATGCTAAGGATCAGTTCGATTATCTAGATGCTTTAGTAAGCGCAAAGGAAGGTAACAATGTTTTACGAGCTTTTGAAAAACTCACAAAAATGATAATCAAATAACTATGGAAAATTTCAAATCTTCTTATGAAATTAATTCCATACAGTTTATTGAGATTGATCAGAATGGAATTATACTAGATTCTGACAACAAGATATTTCCCTTAAATAATGGAGATACCGTAGCAGATTTACATCCTTTTTTTGACAATATATCAACCTACTTTGAAACAAATGAATCTAGGTTTGAGTTGACGTGTGTCAATATGAATGACCGTGTTTGCGATGTAGAAATCGTACTCAACGATAAAAACGGCGCATTCATTGTTCTTAAAGATGGCACAGATCATTATGCTAGACAGCAACAAGTGGCTCAAAAGAGAAATGAAAGTATCATTTTTACAGAGGTACTTGAATTAAGAAATCGAGTTCTTAAAGATCAGGAAGACTTTAAGAATCAATTCATTGGTAATTTCTCTCATGAATTGCGCAACCCGTTAACCTTAATAAGCTCTTTCTCGTCATTACTTTCTAAAACTGAGTTGAACTTAAATCAATCACAACTCGTACAAGCTATAAATTACCAAAGTAACAAGCTTAGAACTGTTCTTGACGACATCATAGATCTATCTTTCTTAAAAACTGGCTCGATAGAATTAAAAAGTGAAACATTTGATCTTACTGCATTTTTAGAAACTGTAAAACTTAACTACAGTACCCTATTAAAGGATAAATCCACAAGTTTAGAAGTGCAAATTGCACCTAACTTACCTAAAGCCATCACTGCAGATAAAAGAAGGTTAGAACAAATCATTGTTAACTTTCTAGACAGTGCGATCTTGCATAACACTGGCGAGATAATAGAACTTCATTTTAAAGAAAATCAACGTAGAGCAAATAAATTGAGCTTGCGTGTAGAGGTAATTACTCGTAATGGTGTAGTTCCTGATTTAGAAAGTTTAAGCTCAGAAGAAGCCTTAAGAACGTTTACAAAAGGTGAGTCAAATAAGAATACAGGACTAGGACTTTCTATAGCGAGAGAAATAGCTGGATTAATGGATGGTTCTATCAGAATCAAAAATGTTGCAGAAGGAACTCATCAAATAGCAAATCTAAAAGTAACATTCCCATTACATGGAATAGAAGAGGTAACAAAAACAGAGAAGAGTAAAAAAGAACCCGTTAAACTTACAGATAAAATACGCACCATCATTGCAGAGGATAATGACGTTACCCAGATGACAGCGATGAAGGTATTAGTAAGTACAGGAAACTTTGACACGCAGGTATACTCAGATCCCAGCGCATTACTCGCAGCCGTAGAAAAACACGACTATGATTTAATTTTAATGTCTGGTTCTTTATCACAAGTGGATGCCATTGAACTATTAAGTCTCGTAAAGCAATTCGGTAATGAACATAATCAAAAGATTCCTGTTTTTGCAGTCACAGTTCACACCTCACCAGCAGCTATTGCCGCTTACCGCAAAGCAGGATTTAAAGATGTTATTAAAAAACCGTATACAGATGATGAGCTTGTAAACACCATTTACAAGAAAATGAAGCTTAAGAAATTTAAATAAACTACCTGTTTTTATTTAATAAATAACGGTAATCTTCTAGATTCAAATGACCAGAGAATATCTCAACTGATCTAGCTACTAGATACTGTGCATCTTCATCATTATAGCCTATAGCAGTTGCGTATTTTTTAAGTAATCTATGTTCATTTTCATCCATTTCATGATCTGCAAAAACAATTTTAAACAAATCATGTAACCATTGTATGCGCTCATCTGCACTTGTAGGTGGCGTTACTGGATAAGCAGCGGGATTTTTTAAAATAGCAGCATAATCAGCATCGCTTATATCTAATTTTGATTTAAAACGCTCTAAAACAACTTGCTCTTCAGGCTTTAAATCTTCATGAGATTGAGCAATCGTAACTAGTGTTGCAAAATGACTTTTATTTCTGGCGCTTTCACCAGATTCAAATAAACTTGAGAATGACATATCAATAAATTAGTAGAATACAAATATAAGAAGTGTAATGGCTTTACAAGTAACTTACTTTAAGTTATCAATCATTTCATCCACCATTTGCTCTAGGTCAAAACTTCGGTTCCACGACCAATCTTTAGTAGCCTCAGAATCATCAATGGAACTAGGCCAGCTATCTGCAATAGCTTGTCTAAAATCAGGATTATAGGTAATCTCAAATTCTGGAATGCGTTTTTTAATAGCAACTGCAATCTGTTCTGGAGTAAAGCTCATTCCGCTTAAATTGTAAGAAGAACGTTGTTTTACCTTATCAGCTGGTGCTTCCATAATCTCAATCGTAGCACGTATAGCATCATCCATAAACATCATAGGTAACTCAGTATCTTTATGTAAAAAACATTCATAACTACCTTCTTTTAATGCCGCATGAAAGATATCTACCGCATAGTCTGTTGTTCCACCACCAGGAAGCGTTTTCCATGAAATTAAACCAGGATAACGTATGGACCTCACATCCACATCGTTATTATTAAAATAGTATTCACACCAGCGCTCACCAGATTGCTTACTGATACCATAAACCGTGGTAGGTTCCATAATCGTATGTTGTGGCGTGTCATGTTTAGGAGTTGTAGGTCCAAAAACCGCAATACTCGATGGCCAAAATATCTTTTCAATCTTACCACTTTTAGCTAGGTTCAACACCGTAAAAAGCGAGTTCATATTTAAGTTCCACGCCTTAGTAGCAAATTTTTCTGCAGTAGCACTTAACATTGCCGCCATTAAATACACGTCTGTAATTTCGTAATACATACATAAATCTTCTACTGCACTTTTATCTGTAGCATCAACAATTTCAAAAGGACCACTTTGCATCAATTCTTCAGATCCTTCACGTATGTCACCAGCGATAACATTGTCTGCACCATGTAATTCACGTAGTCTCAAAGTTAACTCTGTACCTATTTGCCCACAGGCACCTATAATTAATATTTTTGTCGCCATATTATTGATTTATGTTTAGTAAAGATAGATAGACTTCCTAGCCTATTTCTTAAATAAATACTAGAGTTTCATAAAGTGATACAGTACTTAAAATGATTTTTTTTATTACGCTTTCGCGAAAGCGTAATTACCTCAACTTTAAAACATCCTAACACAACAACACTTATGATCTAGATTCAATATCCTGCAATAAAAATTGCATCTTTGCGATATAGTTATGATGAGAATATTTTACTTGATATTATTAATTATTGCCGTTTCCTGCACCTCAAAAGGGAATCAAGAAGTGGAAGAAGTGGAACAAATTCAAGAGGTAACCATCAATCACACCTTGTCTCAAATGCAACTAGTAGGTGAAGCACAAACCGTTGCCTCACAATGGATCGCTTATCAAGAATTCATCACTAGTTTAGAAAACCTAGATCATACCACTGCCAGTAGTAAGCAACTGGTCACGCATATCAATGATATGAAATTAACCATACCAGAATCATTTCTAGAACAAGGAATTCTCTCTAGATTTAAAGTGCTAGAGACTAGAGTTAAGTCATACAATTCATTACTCACACATACCCAAATTGATCCTAAGGAACAACAAAAACGATTTGATCAACTGGTAATATCTCTAGACCAACTCAAAATCCAGATGATGGATAAATTTATTGCTCAACAGCAAGAAGAAAATCTCCTTAAAAACCTAGAAGAAAATGAACTGCTTCTAGACCAGCCACTAGATTCTATAGAAGAGTAATAAAATTGTCTTAATCTAACCCTACACATCCTACTCCATGCTTAATTTTAAGCACATGAGTAAACCATTACTTCAATTTACAAACAAAGGAATTTACTGTGATCCAGCAGGCGTTTACTTAGATCCATGGCGACCTGTAGATAAGGCACTGATCACACACGGCCATGCAGATCATTCTCGCTGGGGACACAAAAAATACATCACCCATCACGACAATGTACCTATCATTACGCATCGTCTAGGTGATATCAATGTTTCTGGTATCGCTCACGGCGAAAACTTAATCATCAACAACGTTAAGTTTTCATTTCATCCTGCCGGTCATATACCAGGATCTTGCCAGATAAGAGTAGAACACAAAGGCGAAGTTTGGGTATTTACAGGTGATTATAAAACCGAAAGTGATGGGATTTCCACACCATATCAGCCCATAAAATGTGATACGTTTATTACAGAATGCACCTTTGGACTACCAGCTTTTAAATGGCAACCGCAATCCCAAGTGATGGATGACGTGAATAACTGGTGTGCTCAAAACCATGCAGACGGTAAGACATCAATCCTATTTGCCTATTCACTAGGTAAAGCACAGCGATTGATTAAACATCTGGACACATCACAAATGAAAATTTATTGTCATGGTGCTGTCTATAAAATGACCGAAGTCCTAAGACAACTCATCGATTTTCCACCTACCTATTTAATCACTCGCGATACTACCAAAGAAGAAATCGCAGGCAACATCGTCATTGCGCCACCTAGCGCACATGGATCTGCGTGGATGCGTAAAATGGTTCCTTATGTTACCGCTAGTGCTAGTGGCTGGATGACCTTTCGTGGTGCAAGAAGAAGACGTGCAATGGATAAAGGTTTTGTGCTTTCAGATCACTGTGACTGGGATGGATTACTAGAAAGTATCGACGCCACAGGCTGTGAAAATGTGATCACAACCCATGGATACCAAGAAATTTTTGCACGTTACCTGCGTGAGGAAAAAAGCCTCAATGCCATCAGTGAGCGCACACAGTATGAAGGAGAAACTAACGATGAAAGTTCGCAAGAAGACACCAGTAACAACGGAATTCATTCCGCCCAAGCTTCAAGTTCAGGTTCAAGTTCAAACCTAGCGCCATGAAACAATTTGCAAACCTCATACGTACGATCGATGGTACTAATAAAACGACTTTAAAAGTAGAAGCACTTGCAGATTATTTTAAAACCGCACCAGATCAAGATAAGTTGTGGACCATTGCCATTCTATCACATCGCCGTCCTAAACGACCTGTGAATACGACCTTAATGCGAGAATGGGCGACAGATATCAGTGGTATTCCTATGTGGTTGTTTGAAGAAAGTTACCACATCGTAGGCGATCTAGCCGAAACCATTGCGCTTATTCTACCTACCATAAATGAGTCTAGCGATAAGTCGCTTACAACGATCATTCAAGAGCTCATTGAACTACGCAAAAAAGACGAAATAGAAAAGAAAGCTTATTTACAAGAAAACTGGCTCAAACTCAATTACTACGAGCGGTTTTGTTTTAATAAAATCATGACTGGCGGTTTTCGCATAGGTGTGTCACAAAAATTAATGACTAGAGCACTTTCCCAAGCCACTGGAATCGATAAAGACATTCTAGCACATAAATTAATGGGAAGCTGGACTGGTGAGAATACTAGCTTTCAGGAATTGATTTATGAAGATAATGAAGTCGCAATGCGCGGTAAACCATATCCGTTTTATCTAGCTTATGCAATAGAAAATGAAGTAGAAGATTTAGGTAATGTCACCACATGGAGCGCAGAACATAAATGGGATGGCATACGATCTCAAACCATCATACGTAGCGATGAATTATTCGTATGGTCTCGTGGTGAAGAACTCGTCACTGACAAATACCCAGAATTTCAAGCTTTCCTAGGCAAGATACCGAATGGTACCGTAATCGATGGCGAGATTTTACCTTACAAAAATGGTGAAATTCTCAACTTTAATGATCTGCAAAAACGCATAGGTCGTAAAACCATAGGTAAAAAACTACTAGAAGATGTTCCCGTTATCATTATGGCATACGACTTACTCGAGTGGCAAGGGAAAGACATCCGTAACAAGCCTTTTCAGGAACGTCGTGCTTTGTTAGAACAGCTTCTCATGGATTTAAATCAGAGGAAAGGCGGAATTAATTCCGCCCAAACTTCAACTTCAAGTTCAAGTTCGCTACCTATCATGCTCTCAGAAACCATGACATTTGATAGCTGGAACGATATGGCTGTGGAACGTTCGCTTTCGCGAAAGCGTAAATCAGAAGGCCTCATGCTTAAACGCAAAGACAGTCCATACCTAGTAGGTCGTAAAAAAGGCGACTGGTGGAAATGGAAAGTAGATCCATTAACCATAGATGCGGTGCTAACTTATGCAATGCGTGGTCATGGTCGCAGGTCTAATTTATTTACAGATTATACTTTTGGATTATGGCAAGATGGAGAATTAGTGACTTTTGCAAAAGCCTATTCTGGACTTACCGATGCCGAATTTAAAAAAATTGATGCTTGGATTAAAAAGAATACTTTAGAACGTTTTGGACCGGTGCGTTCAGTAACACCACATCATGTTTTTGAAATCGCTTTTGAAGGAATTGCTCCTAGCAAAAGACATAAATCTGGAGTAGCAACTCGTTTCCCCAGAATCGTACGATGGCGTCTTGATAAACCTATGGAAGAAGCAAACACACTAGATGATTTAAAGGCGTTGATTCCTAAAGATGGCTCATAACCTATATCTAACAAATCTGACTAGAATCTGACAGATATGAGTGGAATCTGACAGACATGAGCGGAATAAATTCCGCCCAAACTACCACCCAACCATAGTAAGGGCAGAATTCATTCTGCCCGAAACTACCACTCAAAACTTCTGCCTGCAACAAAGTAAGTTTATGAATGAAATTCATTCTGCCAGCATCACAACAATCACGAAAAATCTTAACTTCACCTCATGTCTAGAAATTATCACAAGTTATATGTGCATCTCATTCTAGTGACTAAGTATCGTGACGTCATGATTACAGAGATACTAGAGCCTCAACTATATGCCTTTTTAAGGAACAAATGTGAGGAACTCAACCTACATCTTTACGCGATAAATGGTGTACCAGATCATCTACACATGCTTATTGGTTTTCAACCTAAAACAAGCATTTCGACTATTGCAAAAAACTTAAAAGGATCTAGTTCTAGATTTATGAATGAAATTACTGGTAATAACGACCTATTTGAGTGGAAACGAGGATATGCAGTTTTTACGGTGAGCAGTCAGGATAGAAAACGCATCATCGAGTATATCAAAAAACAAAAACAACATCATGCTAAAAATACGATACAACCAGAAAACGAGCCCAACTGAGCTGTAAGGGCAGAATTTATTCTGCCCGAACCTCTACCCCAAAAATTCTGCCTACAACAAAGTAAGTTCATGAGTGAAATTCATTCTGCCAGCAACGAGATAAGTAGCTAAATGAACTTGGAAAACAAAATATGAGCGGAATGAATTCCGCCCAAACTACAAGAATATGAAACTAAAAACCACAATATTCAGAATCCTATTAATGGGACTATTCATCACTTTAATGAGTTGTAAAGGCCAGCAACATGCATCGCCTACTGCTGAAAAAACAACAACGAGTGATAATTCCTATGAATATAAAAAAGGTGATTACAATGGTATAGGTAAATGGTATTTAGGTCGTGAAATTGCTCATGTGATGGGTTTTCAAGGGATGGAATGGCTAGAACGTCCAGAACGAGAAAAAGAAGAAAATGTCACTACGTTACTTGAAAACATGAATATTCAACCCGATGATGTGATTGCAGACATAGGCGCTGGATCGGGTTATCATGTGTTTAAAATGATTAAGAAATTAGAGAGCGTAAAGTATATGCTGTGGACATTCAGCCAGAAATGCTAACGACTATTGAAATGAGAAAAGAGACGCTAGAAATTGACAATATCGAGATCATTAAAGGCGAAGAAAACACGACTAACCTGCCTAAAAACACCATCGATAAAATCCTAATGGTAGATGTATATCACGAGTTTAATTTTCCCAAAGAGATAATTGCATCCATGTCGCAAGCGCTCAAAAAAGATGGCGAAATCTACCTCATAGAATACCGACTAGAAGATCCTATAATCCCGATAAAAACCATTCATAAAATGAGTGAAGCACAAGCTATAAAAGAATTTGAAGCAAATGGATTTCAACTAAAAGAAAATATCAGCAATTTACCGTGGCAACATTGTATGGTCTTTGTGAAAAAGTTATGAAGCAAAACATAAATTTTATATCTAGTGCTTTTTGTTCTCTATTATTAGGATTATACCTGCTTTTTCAATTTGATCTTAATTCAGGCATGGCACCATTTTTATGTGATTTATTGCTAGGGTTGATTCTTATAATAACAGTTCTAAATCTTTTATTAATATTTGAGCAGAAAAATTTAAATCTAAAGAGATTTCAGATTATCATCATTCTTCTGGCTATTTTACTAAAATTTCATGTTTACTTCAATTAGATTTTTGTGAAAAAATCAAAGTAAAATATAGGGTAGAATTCATTCTGCCTTTCAGACAACACCATGAATATCTATTCATTCTTTATCGTAACTTACCACTTCATGAAAAGTGATCTAAAACATTTACAAAGAATTCTTTGTGTCGTCTTACCGTTGTGTTGTTTCACCTATGTAACATCTCAAACTTATATTCCTGGGAACACATATACAGATGCTACAGGTTATGTTGAGTATAGAGCTGGTAATTTGCCTATCATCATCTCTGCACCTCATGGTGGTGATCTAGAACCTACCAGCATTCCTGACCGCAATTGTAGTGGTTGCGTGACCGTAAAAGACAGCTGGACTAAAACTATTACAGAAGGTATTTATAACTCGATTGTTACAGAAACAGGTTGTTATCCACACGTGATTATTAACCTACTACATCGTAAAAAATTTGACGCTAACCGTGATGTAGGCGATGCCGCAAATGGCAATCCCATAGTAATTCAAAGCTGGACTAATTATCACAATTTTATTGATAGTGCAAAAACACAAGTAGTTCAAGATTATGGATCTGGAACTTTTTATGATATGCATGGGCATGGTCACACGATTCAACGCATAGAACTAGGATATCTACTTACTAGAACCCAATTACAGCAAACAGATCAGTATATCAATACAAACTCTGGCACTCAAGATAGTAGCATTAGAAATCTAGTAAACACTAATCTTCAAAATTTAACTCAAGCACAACTGATTAGAGGATCCAATAGTTTTGGAGATTTATTAGTGAATCAAGGTTTTCCTAGCGTTCCTAGTAGTAGTGATCTAGCACCACAAGGAACTGAACCTTATTTTAACGGTGGTTATAATACCAGACGACATGGTTCCAGTGATGCTATCAGTTCAATAGATGCTATCCAGATTGAAATGAATTCACATGTACGGTTTAACAGTTCAAATCGTGCGGTATTAATTGATTCACTTGCCGTTTCCATGTTGAATTATCATTCCATTCATTATAATAATCAGTTTGCAAATCAATATTGTACCGTTTTAAGCAATCAGGATTTACAGCCTGAACAGGAGATCAAAATTTATCCTAATCCTAGTAGCGATCGTATTCATATTATAACAAGTCAATCGTTAAATTCTTTCATTATATATGACACTACAGGTAAGGTCGTTTTGCAAGACGCCGTTAGTAACGAGCAAATCGATATTTCTAAACTTCATTCAGGATTGTACTTTCTAAAACTATACACAAATGATGGTCATCATAAAACCATAAGATTTGTAAAAACAAAACGATAAAACGACTACGGTAATATATGAACCGCGACCAGCTATTCCATATCGCCGAAGATTATTTTAAACAGCAAGGCTGGACGGCTTTTCCGTTTCAAAAAAAAACATGGAACGCATTTTTATCTGGTAAAAATGGACTGCTTAATGCGCCTACTGGTAGCGGGAAAACCTATGCGCTTTGGGTAGCCATTGTACTACAATACATAAAGAACAATCCTCACTATAAAAAACCTCCCAAAAAAGGATTAAAAGCCATTTGGATTACACCGTTAAGATCCTTATCACAGGAAATAGCGCAAACCTCGCAACGATTTGTAGATGGCATAGGATTGCCTTTTACCGTAGGCATACGATCTGGAGATACGTCTACAAAAGAACGAAATGCACAGAAAAAATCCATGCCAGATTTGCTCATCACCACTCCAGAAAGTTTGCATTTACTTCTTTCGTCAAAGGATCATGAAAAGACTTTTAAAGACTGTACTGCCATCGTAGTAGATGAATGGCATGAATTACTAGGAACTAAACGTGGCGTTCAGATGGAATTAGGTATTTCTAGACTGCGCGCCATCGCTCCAGTACTGCGCATTTGGGGAATTAGCGCGACCATAGGAAATCTGGATCAGGCTAGAGATGTGCTATTAGGTATTCCAGATGCTGTTAATAATAGTAGTAATGATGAGGAAATTACGCTTTCGCGAAAGCATAATCAACAACAAACTAATCCATATCGAGAAAGTGTTTTAATCAAAGCCAATATCAAAAAAGACATCACCGTAAAGTCCATCATTCCGGCAACGATGGATAAATTCCCGTGGCGTGGTCATTTAGGGTTACACTTATTAAAAGAGGTGACAGAAATTATCAACTCCAGTAAAAGCACGCTGATTTTTACCAATACACGAGCGCAATGCGAGCTTTGGTTTCAGGCATTGATGACTAATTATCCAGAATATGCTGGCGAGGTGGCAATGCATCATGGATCTATTAATAAAGAAACGCGCATTTGGGTAGAAAATGCGATACGTAATGAAAGTTTAAAAGCTTGCGTGTGTACCTCATCACTAGATTTAGGTGTGGATTTTGCACCAGTAGAAACCATCATTCAGGTAGGTGGACCTAAAGGTGTCGCTCGCTTTTTACAACGTGCTGGTCGTTCTGGACACAGGCCTGGCGAGACCAGTGTGATTTACTTTTTGCCTACGCATGCGCTAGAATTGATAGAAGCCGCTGCTCTACAAAAAGCAGTCGCTTCCCAAGCAGTTGAAGATCGCTTACCGTATTTAAATTGTTATGATGTGCTCATTCAGTATTTATGCACGCTAGCCGTTGCTGGCGGTTTTTATCCTGATGAAATTTATCCGCAAATCAAAAGCACGTTTTGCTTTCAAGGAATTACAGAACGTGAATGGCAATGGTGTTTAGATTTTATTGTTCATGGATCTAGTTCTTTACAGAATTACGACGAGTACAAAAAGGTATTAGTAGATGATGATGGTAGGTTTTACATAGATAGTCGTGCGATTGCGATGCGCCATCGTTTGCAAATGGGAACGATTGTTACCGCGACAGATGTTACCGTAAAATATGTAACTGGTGGCTACATAGGTAGTATTGAGGAATATTTTATTAGCCAGTTGTCACGTGGTGATGTGTTTATTTTTGCCGGACGCACGCTGGAATTTGTTCGCTTAAAAGGAATGGTGGCACAGGTGCGTAATTCTACACGCAAAACCGGCAAGGTTTCTAACTGGCAAGGAAGCCGTTTACCATTAAGCTCACAATTAGGCGAATTGCTACGCGATGAAATGCAATATTTTCAAACCGGTAAAAAGCGCAGTCCAGAAATAAAAGCTTTACGCGACATCATCCAGCGTCAACAATTAGAAAGTATCGTTCCAGATCGCAACCAGTTCCTCATCGAAACTTTTAAAACCAGAGAAGGATACCATACGGTATTTTATCCTTTTGAAGGACGGCAAGTTCACATGGCGATGAGCGGACTACTCGCCTACCGCATTAGTTTATTACAACCTATTACATTCTCACTAGCCTTTAATGATTACGGATTTGAATTGCTAAGCGATCAACCTTTTGACATGCAAGAAGTGCTGGATAACAACCTGCTCACGCCAGAAATGCTTAAAGAAGATCTACTCGCTAGCATTAATGGAACTGAACTCGCGCGTAGACGTTTTAGAAACATAGCCGTCATTGCTGGTCTGGTTTTTACTGGGTATCCTAATAAACTTATCAAGGCAAAACACCTACAAAACAGTAGTCAGCTGTTGTTTGAAGTTTTTCGTGATAATGAACCCGACAATCTTTTATTCCAGCAAGCCTATACCGAAACCTATGAACACGAAGTAGAAGAATACCGCCTACGCGCCGCTATGGAACGCATCGCTACTCAGGAAATCGTGTGGAAACAATGTGAAAAACCTACACCATTTTCTTTCCCCATCATTACAGATCGCTTACGCGAAAAGTTATCTAGTGAGAAACTCGCAGATCGTATTAAACGGATGCAGTTGAAGTGGGAATAGAAATAAATCAATTTTTTTACCTTTGGCATAAAATACGTCCGTTGAAAAATTTCCTTTTTTTAATATCTATCCTAAGTCTAAATTTTGCGTTCTCTCAAACCTTTGATACGACCAACTTTAATTCGGCAAATGGCCGTTTAAACTTCGATGAAAATAATGATATACAGTTTGGTAACAGAGTACTAGAAAGAACCGATGGTAGCCTGATTTTAAGTGGAAGAACAGGTTCTAGTTCTAATATTGCAAACACACCTATCCTATTTTGTATTAATGAAGACGGAACTACATGTTCAAACTTTGGTAACAGTGGTAAAATCGTTTTATCCACCATTCCATTATCAGGAACTTACGATCAGAGTATTCAAGATGATGATAAAATAATCATCCTTGGTAAATTTAATAATGATCTTAGGGTAATGCGTATCAATAACACTGGTGCTCTGGACACTAGTTTTGCTGGAAATGGAATATTAGATATCCCTGTACCAAGTGATGCTGTGGGCTCTGCAGGTTCTGGTAGAGTCTATGCCCTTAAAAATAATATGGGAATTGTAGCAATTCGCAATTATAGCTATGCTACAAGTCCATTTAGATATAAATCTGCAGTTTATAAAATTGCTAATGACGGTACACTAGACAACAGCTTCGGAAATCAAGGTGAGTTACTATTAGAATACAATGGTTACACAAGTTTTTGTAATGATTTTAAAGAAATCAATAATGAATATTATTTCTTGAGTTCAGGAACACCTGCTTCTGGTAGCGGATTCATTACTCAATTAGAAAAAACAGATTTAACTGGTATAACGAGTTCAAACTTCGCGAGTAGTGGTGTTCTAGAAATTTCAAACGCTAGTCTAGGTAGTTCAATGGATATAAGAGGTAATATAATAGCATTATGCGGAAACTCATCTGGTAGCGGACAGAGTAGTCTAGAGATAGGAGTTTTCAATCTAGATGGTTCCATAAACACAAGTTTTTCTTCCACGGGACTTCAATATTTCAGGCCTTTTAATAATAATCAAGATCGTGGTAGAGACATCATCATACAACCTGATGGTAAGCTGCTTGTATTGTTTGAAACACGTATAACTACCGTAGGCGAAGATGGTGCAATGTTACGTTTACTAAGTGACGGTACGCTGGATTCTACTTTTAATGATAGTACTAGCGCTTCTCCTCCAGGAGTGTTTTCCTTAGAAATAGGTGGTGGGAATAATGAGAAAAACGAGATGCTTCTAAAAGATAATGGTGACTTATACGTTACTGGTTATGCAAATTTCTTCACTCCTACAAGGTTTGATATTACAGTAAGTAAATTAATAATTACAGATGCAGCTCTTTCTCAAAACGATACTGCTAGAGATAATGTTACTTACTATCCTAATCCAACAACTTCTTTGATTACCATAAAAACCCAAGGAACTATATCATTTTATTCCATTTTGAACAACCTAGGACAAGAAGTGCAAAAAGGTAATTTCCCAACTAGCGCTCAACTAGATATTCAAAGACTATCAAAAGGGTTGTACTATTTACAATTGAATGGTGGAGAACAAACGCAGTCTTTTAAATTTATAAAACAATAAATTCATTATAGGGATTTACCCAAACCCACCAAAGCGCTGAATAATTTCAGCGCTTTTTTCATGCCTTTTCCCTACTTTTGCACCCCATAAAACACTAGTGCAATGAGCCATAAATTCAACGAATACAAAGGATTAAATCTTCCTGAGGTTGATCAACGCATCAAGCAACTCTGGAAAGACAACGACATCTTTAACAAGTCCATGACGACGCGTGAAGGAAATGAGCCTTTTATTTTCTTTGAAGGACCACCTAGTGCCAATGGATTACCTGGTATTCACCACGTGATGGGACGTACGATTAAGGATTTATTCTGTCGTTTTAAAACCCAGCAAGGTTTTCAAGTAAACCGTAAAGCTGGATGGGACACGCACGGTCTTCCAGTTGAACTAGGTGTTGAAAAAGCACTCGGCATCACTAAGGAAGATATAGGAACTAAAATCTCTGTAGAAGAATACAATCAAGCCTGTAAAGATGCGGTATTGAAATATACAGACATCTGGAGCAAGCTTACTGATGACATGGGATACTGGGTAGATATGGAAGATCCATACATTACCTATAAGCCTAAATACATGGAAAGCGTATGGTGGTTATTAAAGCAGATTTATAGTAAGGATTTACTCTATAAAGGCTACACGATTCAGCCATATTCTCCGGCCGCTGGAACTGGATTGAGTTCGCACGAATTGAACCAGCCTGGAACTTATCAAGACGTGACAGATACTACGGTAACGGCTCAGTTTAAAGTGAGTGATCCATCACAATTGCCTTTTGAAACTCAAGGAGAAGTGTTTTTCCTTGCTTGGACGACGACACCATGGACGCTTCCTAGTAATACAGCGCTTACCGTAGGTCCTAAAATTGATTACGTTCTTGTAGAGACCTTTAACCAGTACACTGGTGAACCTATGCAAGTGATTCTTGCTGAGAAATTAGTAGGCTATCAATTTGGTAAAAAATATGAGGCTCATGAAGGTGACGCTTTCGCGAAAGCAAAACAAGAATACCAACTAGGTTATAAGAAAATACCATATCAGATATTAGCATCTTGCAAAGGTGCAGATCTGGTAAACACAAGATATGAGCAGTTGCTAGATTATGCAACGCCTTATGAAAACGCACAAGACGCTTTCCGCGTGATTGCTGGTGATTTTGTTACTACAGAAGATGGTACCGGAATCGTGCATACCGCGCCTACCTTTGGGGCAGATGATGCACTTGTGGCAAAACAAGCCACGCCACCTATTCCACCGATGCTGGTACTGGATGAGAATAATAATCCGGTTCCACTTGTGGATTTACAAGGGAAATTCCGTGAAGAGTTGCCTCACGTAGGTGGCAAGTATGTAAAGAATGAATACTTTAAAGAAAACGCTCCAGAACGTAGCGTTGATGTAGATATTGCGATTTCTTTAAAAGAGCAAAACCGTGCTTTTAAGGTAGAAAAGTATGTGCATAGTTATCCACATTGCTGGCGTACGGATAAACCGGTATTGTACTATCCACTAGACAGTTGGTTTATTAAAGTGACCGAGTTTAAAGACCGCATGTATGAGTTGAATAAATCCATCAACTGGAAACCAAAATCGACTGGAGAAGGACGTTTTGGCAACTGGCTGGCAAATGCTAATGACTGGAATTTATCGCGCTCTCGTTTTTGGGGAATACCACTTCCTATATGGAGAAATGAAACTGGAACTGAAGAAATCATCATAGGTTCTGTAGAAGAACTTATGGTTGAAATTGAAAAATCCATCGCCGCTGGATTCATGACGAGTAATCCGTTTGAAGGATTCAAATCTGGCGACATGAGTGAAGAAAATTACGACTTAGTAGATCTTCATAAAAATGTGGTGGATCAAATTTACCTGGTAGGAAAAACAGGTGAAAAATTGACACGCGAGGCAGATTTAATAGACGTGTGGTTTGACAGTGGTTCTATGCCATATTCACAATGGCATTATCCATTTGAGAATAAAGAACAGGTAGAAAACCAGCTAAGAAAAGCAGATTTCATTGCAGAAGGTGTGGACCAGACACGAGGATGGTTCTATACACTACATGCTATCGCAACGATGATAAGTGATGATGTTGCTTATAAAAACGTAGTGTCTAACGGATTAGTGCTAGACAAAAACGGGCAAAAAATGTCCAAACGTCTAGGAAACGCAGTAGATCCATTTGATACTTTGGGTAGATACGGTGCAGATGCGACACGCTGGTACATGGTGAGCAATGCTAATCCATGGGACAACTTACGTTTTGACACTGATGGAATTCAGGAAGTACAGCGCAAGTTTTTTGGCACGCTGTATAATACGTATTCGTTTTTTAGTTTGTACGCAAATGTGGATGGATTTTGCTTTCGCGAAAGCGAAATACCACTAACTGATCGCCCAGAAATAGACCGCTGGATTTTATCAGAATTGAATACCTTAATTCAAGACGCAACCAAATTTTATGAGGATTACGAGCCTACCAAAGCGTCTCGTGCGATTACCACTTTTGTAACAGAGAACTTAAGTAACTGGTACGTGCGTTTATGTAGAAGACGTTTCTGGAAAGGTTCTTATGAACATGATAAGATCGCCGCATATCAGACCTTATATACTTGTTTAAAAACCGTTGCACAACTAGGAGCTCCTATCGCACCGTTCTTTATGGATCAATTGTATCGCGATTTAACCAGTGTATGTGAAGATGATGCTAGTGAAAGTGTTCATTTATCGCAATTCCCAGTAGCAGATGCTACGGTTATCAATGCAGATCTAGAAGAAAAAATGCATAAGGCTCAGGTGATTTCTAGTCTAACATTATCCTTACGTAAAAAAGAAAGTATTAAGGTACGCCAGCCATTACAACGTGTTATGATTCCCGTACTGGATGCAAATGACAAAGCACAGATAGAAGCCATCGCAGATCTAGTAAAAAGCGAGGTCAATGTTAAAGAAATAGAACTCATAGACGACGCCAGCGGTATTCTAGTCAAAGAAATCAAACCTAACTTTAAGGTTTTGGGACCACGTTTTGGTAAGGATATGGGACAAATCGCTGGTAAGATCAAAAGTTTTCAACAGGAAGACATCGCTTTGTTAGAAAAAAATGGTGAGATTAACATAAACGTTAACGGTTCTGACATTATCTTGACAGCTGAAGATGTAGAGATTACATCATCAGACATAGAAGGATGGTTAGTTGCAAATCAATCAGGAATAACCGTAGCATTAGATGTAACGATATCACCAGAACTTAAAGAGGAAGGTATTTCACGAGAACTCGTGAATCGTATTCAAAACATAAGAAAAGATTCTGGTCTAGAAGTCACAGATCGTATCCATATTACGATACAATCGCATGAAGGCATCGATACAGCAATACATGCAAACGAGAAGTACATTAAAGATGAAACACTAGCAAATGAATTGCTTATCGTAGATTCTATAGATAACGGTACAGTTGTTGAGTTTGATGATGTCGTGACAGCCATCACCATTAATAAAGTATAAATTATGAGTAAAACAGAAAAATTAAGATACAGCGATAAAGATTTAGCTTACT
Source organism: Nonlabens sp. (assembly GCA_020630715.1). Classification (GTDB taxonomy): domain Bacteria; phylum Bacteroidota; class Bacteroidia; order Flavobacteriales; family Flavobacteriaceae; genus Nonlabens. Next base: position 105,774 of record JAHDIQ010000005.1, on the reverse strand, counting down.
TCAAAGAGCTTTTAGAGGCAAAAATAGAAGAGGCACAAAAACAGCACGAGCTGATTAAAAGCGCTTACTTAAATGACGCTAGTAATGGTACAGAAGATACCGCGCCACAGTTTAAAGCCTTTGATGAAGGTAGTGCTGTGATGAGTAAAGAAACTAGTGCTCAACTAGCGATACGTCAGGAAAAATTTATTCGTGATTTAAAAAATGCCTTAATTCGTATAGAAAATAAAACCTACGGGATTTGCCGTGTAACTGGAAAGTTAATTTCAAAAGCACGTTTAGAATTAGTACCACACGCAACGCTAAGTATTGAAGCAAAAAATATGCAGTAAACGCATTTATACCACTTATAAAACTCCTATCAGTATGAAATTACAATGTTGTAAGCTTACTTATAGGAGTTTTTTTATGGTTGTGATTTTGATGTGTTTCGCTTTCGCGAAAGCATATTCACAAAGAGATCGATCTAAAATTCAACTTCAAAGCGACCAAATCAACACGGTGGCTATTTTCTTAGATCAAGAATTAGAACTTAAAATCGCCACACATGAGCTACCAGAAATATGGTTTAATGAAAGTCAAGGTGGTGAGTATAAAAGTGCTGTTGTCTTCAAAACAAAATTCAATAACAATACTATCACCATTTCTGATTTAATAAGTCCTGATTTCCATTTTCCTCAAGATAAATTAAGCGCTCACAAGGTTTTAGATAACAAGGCGCAAATCACTATACCTAAAGGAATGAAAGTCACTGTTCATGTGCGCAGTAGTTTTTTGAGCATTTCAGGTGATTTTAAAAACCTAGCTATTAATCAACAATCAGGAGATTCTACTATTAAAGAGTTTACGGGTGATTTAAAAGTAGTAAGCGTTTATGCAAATATTCATTTACACCTTAAAGATTACCTTATGGACGTCACCAGTAAAGAAGGTAGAATTGAAGGAGTAATTTCTCCAGACTTTTACCGTTATAAGGCACAAGTAGAAACTATTTACGGAAACGTTACAGTTACAGATTAAGCCTTATTTTTGCACGCAATGAAATGCATTCATGAAATTAACTAAAGCTTTATTCATCGTTTTTTTAGTACTGATTATTGATCAGGCTAGTAAAATTTACATCAAGTTAAATTATACTTTAACTACAAACGCTAGTAATCCTATTGTAGACTGGGGAAAGTTTAAATTGATGTTTTATGAAAATCCTGGTGCCGCATGGGGCGCAGAGATTCCTGGTGAGTATGGTAAGTTAATTCTAGTGATTTTTAGAGTTTGCGCGGTTTTTGGTATAGGTTACTGGTTATGGAATAGCATTAAAAAAGGCGGTCACAAAATTCTAATCACTTCCATTTCTTTAATATTTGCTGGTGCTTTAGGAAATATTATTGATTCTATATTTTATGGTGTTATATTTTCTGGAAGTTATCACGGTAAGGTTGCCACTTTTTTACCAGAGCATGGATATCAACCGTTAGGCTACGGTCATGTAGTGGACATGCTGTACTTCCCATTATTTAAGGGTACTTGGCCAGACTGGATTCCAGTAGTAGGCGGTGATACTTTTTCGTTTTTTAATGCCATATTTAATGTAGCAGATAGCGCGATTACTATAGGTGTTATTTTATTATTGCTTTTTAGTAAAAAAGCATTTCCTGAGAAAGTGAAAAACAAAGAAGCAAATTCTCAGCACTAGGAAGCACCTTGCTAAGGTGTCTTAAATGCTTTTATCATTGCCTCTTTTGAAATAGGCTTAGTAAGGAACTTATTGACAATTGAATGTTCTGTAGCTTTTTCAACTTCTACTGGATTGATGGTAGAACTTACGACGTTGATGGTTACTCCAGATTTAGCTAATTCATCAGAATGATCTTCCATTAAATCTAGAAATTCCCAGCCATCCATGATGGGCATGTTTAAGTCTAATAACACAATTTCTGGTAAAGATGCTGGAAGATCTAAATGCTTACTAAAATAATCGTATGCCTTTTTTCCATTATCAAATACTAGTAAATCCTTAGCTAATTGATTTTTTTTAATAATCATCTTTATCAGACTGATGTAAAGTTTATCGTCATCAATCACACACGCTTTATTGACTAAATAATTTACCATAACTAGAATCTTACACTAAATTTAGTTCCTGTACCTAATTCGCTCTTTACTTTTATATCACCACCTAAAGATTCCACTTGATTTTTTATTAAAAACAATCCTACACCTAGTGAATCTTCACGATCATGAAAGGTACGATACATTTGAAAAATCTTATCGCCATTTTTAGCTAGGTCTATTCCTGAACCATTGTCTTTAAATTGTAGTATTTTTTTACCGTCTTTAACCTTAGTCTTTATGGTTATTCTCAAATCTCTATCAATAGCGCGATATTTTATAGCGTTACTCATCAAATGATCTATAATACTTTCAAAAAAGGAAGGCACGTAGTCAAAGGACATTAATTCTGCAAAATCATAAACAACCTCAGCATTAGCTTCTTTTAACTGTTTGTCATAGGTCGATAGTGTTTTTTTAAGATAACCTTCAATGTCAATATTTTCTTGTTCTTTGCGCTGTGTATGAACTATTACTACCTCATTGAGATGCTCTAATGTTCTATTGAGATTAGATGAAATATCTACTAGGTAGTTTTGAAACAATTTATAATCTGTTGCATCATCTATATCCTCAAATGTTTGTAGAGTAAGTTGTAAATTACTCGCATGTGACCTTAAATTATGAGATACAATATGAGCAAAATGCAGTAAGCGATCATTTTGAGCACTAATAATATGCGCATGCTTTTGAGCCTTGACGGTATTTTTAACCCATAAATCAATACTTGTAAATACCCCACGGAATCCGATGATTTTACCAGTACTGCTTTTGTAGGGCTTACCAGAAGCTTTTACCCAAAACTTAGTCCCATCATATTTACACATTTCAATTTCTTCATCAAAAGCAATTCCTTTCAAACAGCCTTCAAAAAGAGCCAACGCCTTTTTTTTGTCAACGTGAAATCTCAAGGTGTTTTCCAGTGTAATCTTATAATCGTAAGGAATTTCAAGAATGGTTCTTGCTATAGGGTCTAGAAATCCTTCACCAGTTATAGCATTTCCACTGTAAGAACCAGTTTTGGTCATAGCGGCAATCTCATTTAAAAAATAAGATTTATCCTCAAGCTGTGCTTGCAGGTCATTAGGTTTTTTATCTAACATTGATGTTCTAGGGAAAACAAACGTTACGCTTTATGTTACTCTTTCAACAGCAAATTAATAAATAAAAACTTAATATGAGCACCTTTAAAGCCTCATGATCATTTAAAATTAAAAATCTGATAAGGAGAAACTACTACATCTAAGGGTAAATCCTTGTCGCCTGTAGGTATCTCGTGATCTAAAGGTTCAAAAAACGACAGACCAATCTTTTTTGTAGTTGGTCGGCATTTACTTAGAAAACGATCATAAAAACCTTTTCCATAACCTATTCTATGCCCATGATGATCAAATGCTAGTAATGGTACAAAAACAACATCAATGTCTTTCTCATCCACATTAAACGAAGGATCTATAGGTTCTGGAATACCATATTTTGAGATTTTTAATTGAGTGGCATCTGTAAGTAAGTGATGTGTCATTGAAAAATCTTCAAAATTACTTTTTGAGATGATTACATTTTTGTCCTTACCCATGATGATATTTAGGATAGCATCTGTTTGGACTTCGTTTTGTTTTTGAATAGGTAAAAACAAATGGTAGTTTTGATAATCCCAAATGTCTAATTTTAAGATCTGATTAGCAATAGCGATGCTTCTTTCTTCAACTTCATTTTTAGAAAGTGTCTTTCGTTTTGCCAGGTATTGTTTTCTTAACTCTTGTTTATTCATTTCTAGCGATATGAAAAATGGCATCGCCTTGATAAACCATGGGACTATGATTGACATTAATCAAATACCCGTCATTTGAAGCTTTTACCTTGTGTCTAAAAGTCCCGTACGGATCTGTAATCGTTGCAATAAATTCACCTTTTACCACTTTTTTACCGTAAGGTACTTTAGGGTGAAACATCCCTGAATGCGCCGCACGCACCCATTTTGAATTTTTAATGACTACGGTTTCTTCTGTTACCTCTGGAATCACAGTGTCTGCTGGTAACATTTTAAGCGCGTTAAGTACTCGTAAAGTTCCCTGAACCGCTATTTTTATAATTTGTTTATCGCTGTTTCCTGATTTTCCACCTTCATATAAGAGGTACGTTTTACCTAATTTAGAACAGGTCGCGCGCAAGGTTCCTTTAACACGTTTTGCCTGAATTAAAAAAGGTGCTTTAAAATATTTTGCTAGTTCATTAGCCTTATCAGCATCTGGCTCAATACGTAATTGTGGCGCATTGAAACGCTGCGCACCACCGGTATGAAAGTCCAGCACAATATCTATATGTGGCAGTATTTCATGAACAAATTGATAAGCAAATCTACCTGCTAGTGATCCGTTTTTAAAACCCGGAAAACTGCGGTTTAAATCTCTACCATCTGGGAATTCCCGTTGCATGTTTAAAAAGCCAAAAATATTTATCACTGGCATACAAATGATAGTTCCTGTAACGGGTTTATTAAATCCTCTAGCAATAAGTTGACGTACTATCTCTATTCCATTCACCTCATCACCGTGCAATCCAGCCATTATTAAAACTACAGGACCATCCTTTTTAGATCGCTCAATAATTACGGGAACCTCAACATTTGTAGCGTTATACAGCTTTGCCATATTAAAGTTAAGCCTGTGGCTAGAGCCTGCTTTAATAGTAGTTCCTAAAATGGTTAAGTCAGTCATCATTATAAACTACGCTCAATATATTTAATAATTGCACCTGCAATATTGTACTTAGTTGCTCCTTCTATTCCTTCTAATCCAGGAGAACTATTTACTTCTAAAACTAAAGGACCGCGCTTACTTTGTAATAAATCTACACCACATACTCCTAAACCTAAGGATTTTGCAGCAGCAATGGCTGTAAGCTCTTCTTCTCTTGATAATTTAATAGATGTAGCACTACCACCACGGTGTAAATTAGACCTGAATTCTCCTGCTTGTGCCTGTCTTTTCATAGCTCCTACTACCTTATTACCTACTACAAAAACACGTAAATCTGCGCCACCAGCTTCTTCAATAAACTCTTGAACAATAACTCTGGATTCCATGGTGTTGTAAGCATCCAGAATAGTTTCGGCGCTTTCATAATCCTCTGCTAGATTTACACCTATTCCTTGTGTTCCTTCCAGAACTTTAATCACCACTGGTGGACCATCTACCATTTCAATGATCTGGTCTGTATGCTTACCAAAGTTTGTAAAAACCGTCTTAGGCATTCCTACACCAGCACTAGAAAGTTTTTGTAAACTTTGTAGCTTATCCCGACTGCGTACCAGTGATTGTGAAGTAACCGTTGTAAAACAATTCATACTCTCAAATTGCCGCACAATCGCGGTTCCATAAAAAGTAATTGAGGCGCCTATTCTAGGGATTATAGCATCTGGTTTTAAAAGGCGCTGTCCTTTATAATAAACACTAGGTTTGTGACGCTCTAACTTAATATCACATTTTAACGGGTCAATTACCGACACTTTGTGTCCGGCTTTTTGCGCTTCTTCCACCATACGGCTGGTGCTGTATAATTTAGGCGCTCTAGAGAGTATGTATAAATTCATGATTGGGTTTGAAGATAAGAAACATCCTGTAATTCTGGATCAACGATAAATTTTTTACTTAAAAACTTACGTCCTAAAAGTACGGGATACCTCATCGCAATGCGATCACTTAAGGTTAAAGTGATTTTATAATCTTTTTTAAATAATCTAATAATTGATTGAACCTCGTAGCGTTTTTCTATCATACCATTGCTACTGCGCACCGTAGTGATTTCATAATCCTCAAAATACATCTTTACATCATTGTATTTAGGATGCATGGGATCTAGAAAAGTAGCCACGATTGCGCCATCTTCTTCGGCAATATTAGTGCAATGAATACTGGACGTATAAGCTCCTGTATCCACTTTAATATCAATATTAAGGAAACGTAACTCGGGAAAATCTGCCCGATCTGTCCTACCGATGATGATTTTTTTTCTGGCCATTGCCATCGATTTAATTAGCGTGTAAATATGCGCTTAATTTTATTCTCACATTCATTAAATTAAGGTTAAATATAAAGTAGAAAAATGGAGTGGAATAAATGGAGTTCTTAGAGATCACACTTTCGCGAAAGCGTAATCACCACATCTATTTACTTAAAAATAACACTATCATAAGAAGATCATTGCAACGGTTGTGTGACCTTTGTAGTAAATACATAAATGATGAGAATTTTTATCCTTTTATTACTAGTTGCTAGCAGTGTTTTTGCTCAAGAAAATTTGTTGCAATCAGGACCTATGGTAGGTTATTCTGATTTTAGAGAAGCACTCATCTGGGTGCAAACCACACAACCAGCAGATGTAAAAATAGGTTACTATGCTCATGGCGAAAAGGAACGATTCACCACAACAGCAACCACCACATCAACAGGTGACCTGATCGCAAAATTAACACCTAGCGACGTGGAATATGGAACAACGTACACCTATAAATTATATATCAACGATCAACTAGTGGCGAGAGATTATCCACTAGAATTCCAGACACAATCCTTATGGCAGTATCGTACAAATCCGCCAGATTTTAAGATGGCGATAGGTTCCTGTAGCTTTATTAATGAAGAGCGCGATGATAGGCCTAGACCTTATGGTAGTGGTTATGAAATCTTTGACTCCATACTAGATAAAGATCCAGATGTGATGTTATGGCTAGGTGATAACACCTATTTACGCACGCCAGATTTTACAACAGATCGTGGATTAAGACATAGACATAGACATACTAGAACGACTCCAGAATTACAAGCACTGCTAGGAAGTGTCCATAATTATGCCACGTGGGACGATCATGATTACGGTCCTAACGACAGCGATCGCAGTTATGTCAATAAAAAACTAGCAGAAAAAGCCTTTAATGATTACTGGGGAAATCTAAATACAAATGCCGTAGGAAATGGTGGTGTTACCCAGCATTTTGCATGGAATGATGTGGAAGTTTTTATGCTAGATAATCGGTACCATCGCGCACCTAATCGTGATCCTAATCCAGAGAAAGCATACTTTGGGAAAGAGCAAGTAGACTGGTTAATCGATGCGTTAACAGCTAGTCGTGCACCATTTAAAATCGTCGTAAGTGGTGGACAGGTCATTAGTACTGCGGCAAAATATGAGAACTATGCCACCTATCCTGGTGAACGAGAATACCTATTACAACGCCTAGCCGACTCAAAAATAGAAGGTGTGATTTTTTTAAGCGGTGATCGCCATCACACAGAAATCTCTAGAATGGACCGTGATGATGCGTATCCTTTAATAGATATTACCTGCTCGCCATTAACCTCTGGGACGCATCAAAGACGAGATGAAGGCAATACCTTACAGGTAGCAGATAAGTATTTCTATGAACACAATTTTGGTATTATAGAAGTAAGCGGTGAACGTACAGATCGTGTCTTAAAATTAAACATCTATGATAAGAAAGGTGATTTTGTTTTTGATTATACGGTAAAGGCAAATGAATTGAGATATAAAAAGTAATATAAAAAACCGCTCCTTTTTTAAGGAAGCGGCCTTGCTTTAACTGTTTTTAAAAGTAGGAACTACAAAAGATCCTAATGGAGACAAGACTACTTTTTTGGAGCTTGTCTCTTAGCCTTTGCAAGTATTGCAACTGGCTTAGAGAAAGGTTTACCGAAGTTTTTCGGGCCTTTTGCTGGTTTATTTGCCATAATGAATGACTTTAAAAATACAAATTAAAAGTAATTTGATTTTCAATACCACCTTAAATGGTTTAGTTAAATTTTAAGTCGTTTTAGTTAAAATATCGTATTTCAACAATTACTTAAAAATGTGTATCTTAAGACTCATTTTAAAATCAAGTAGTTATGGGTATTAAAAATTTTACAGCAAGAAGAACAACATCTTCTTCTAGCCAGCAAGCAGTTCAAGTGAAAGACTATATGACCCGTAAACTGGTAACATTTTCACCAGATCAAGGCGTTTCTAATGTTATGGACACCTTACTAAAACAACGCATCACTGGTGGACCAGTAGTAGATGATCAAAAAAATCTAGTAGGTATTATAAGCGACACAGATTTAATGCACGTGATTAGTGAAAGTCGCTATCACAATATGCCTGTAGGCGATCGTGTCGTATCAGATTATATGACCACAGAGGTAGCTACCATTGATGCCGAGACGAATATCTTTGACGCGGCATCTCGATTTTTAAAATCTGGACACCGCCGTTTTCCTGTAACAGAGAATGGTCAACTCATAGGTCAAATTTCCAGAATGGATGTAATTATTGCTGCTACAAAGCTTAAAGGTGATAGCTGGCGTAGTTAATACTTTACGACCGCATATTTTTCTAGTAATTCTAAGTTGGTATACTTTAAGGCTGCATCATCTGTAGATTCTAATACTATCTGTGGCGCGACTCCAGCTTTTTCTGCCTCTAGCCATCTAAGGATACATAAACACCATTTGTCACCAGGTTTTAATCCTGGAAAACGGTAAGCAGGATTAGGTGTAGAAAGATCATTGCCTCGTTTTTTTGTGTAAGTCAAAAATTCCTCGGTCATGATGGCGCAAACTACATGCGTCCCACGATCCTCAGTTGCTGTGCGACAAAATCCGTCGCGCCAGTAACCCGTCATAGGATCATTACAGCAAGATTCTAAAGCTGTTCCTAAAACATTTTGTGGTGATTGCTGTTCTTGTGCCATAAATAATGTTGAGAATAAAAGTAATGGAAGTATTAATAGATATTTCATAAATACTGTGTCGTTTATTTTATGTAGAAATATCATTAGGCTCTTGCAATCTGGCTTTTTAATTCATGCAATGGTTGCACGCCTGCACCACGCCATACTTGCTTGCCATTTTTAAAAATTAAAAAAGCAGGAACACCACGTACTTGAAATTTGGTAGCTAGTGATTTGTTTTTATCGACGTCTATTTTAATGATTTTCACATCATCACCTAGATCTTTTTTAAGCTGTTCTAAAACTGGCATCATGGTTTGGCATGAACCGCACCAGGTAGCATAAAAATCTACTAACACTGGAGTATTTGTATCAATGATATCGTTAAAAGAAGACATTTTTTATTTTCAAAGTTAGTACAGATCATCAATAGTTTGAGTTATAAAAATGGTAATTGATTTATTACGCTTTCGCGAAAGCGAAATCCATAAAATCCCTAACTTTACACAGCTATGGAACAAACGCCACTAGAGGTTCAAATTAAGATTTTACCGCATTCTCCAGGAGTCTATCAGTATTATGATAAAGATGAGAAATTGCTCTATGTAGGAAAGGCAAAAAATCTTAAAAAACGGGTTTCATCCTATTTTACAAAAAAACATGATAGCTATCGCATCGCTGCGATGGTTAAAAAGATCGTGAAGATTGAACACATTGTGGTAGAAACAGAAATGGATGCGTTGTTACTAGAGAACTCGCTGATTAAAAATAGGAATCCGCGATATAATATCATGTTACGAGATGATAAAACCTATCCGTGGTTATGCATTAAAAACGAGCGATTTCCTAGAGTATTTCTTACTCGTAGACTAATTAAAGATGGCAGTGAATATTACGGTCCATTTTCTAGTGTAAAAACAGTGAGCGCTTTGCTGGATTTAATAAAAGGATTGTATCAATTACGCACTTGTAAATATGATCTTAGTGCAGAGAAAATCGATGCTGGAAAGTATAAACTGTGTCTGGAATATCACATAGGAAATTGTCTAGGACCTTGTGAAGCGTTACAAACTGAGCAATCCTATATGGATAATATTGAAAATGTGCGTAGACTGGTAAAAGGAGATTATAAAAATGCGGCAAAACATTTTGAAAGTCAGATGATGGAGCTGGCGGCAAACATGCAGTTTGAGGATGCACAACGCATTAAAGATAAACTAGAAATTCTTAAAAAATACCAGTCTAAATCTACGGTAGTAAACCCTAAAATCACTGATGTGGATGTGTTTACTATTCTCACTGATGAAACACATGCTTATGTGAATTATTTACAACTATCACACGGCGCGATTATAAGATCACACACTCTAGAAATTAAAAAGAAACTAGACGAGACGGATCAAGAATTGCTAGAAATGGCAATTGTAGAATTGCGCCAGCGATTCAATTCACAATGCAAAGAAATCTATGTACCGTTTAAAGTAGATTTAGGTGAATTAGTTAAAGTTACCATTCCACAATTAGGCGATAAGAAAAAGATCATTGATCTATCATTACGCAATGCAAAATTCTACCGTCAGGAGCAGTTTAAAACTATTAAAATAGTAGATCCAGATCGTCATGTAAAAAGACTCATGGCACAAATGAAAGGTGATTTACGACTGGATGAAGAGCCGCGACATATAGAATGTTTTGACAATTCAAATATTCAAGGAACTAATCCTGTAGCAGCTTGCGTGGTTTTTAAAAACGGCAAACCTAGCAAAAAAGAATACCGCCATTTTAATATCAAAACGGTAGAAGGTCCTGACGATTTTGCAAGTATGGAAGAAGTAGTTCATAGACGTTACCGCAGACTGCTAGAAGAAAATGAACCGCTACCTCAACTAGTTGTTGTGGATGGAGGAAAAGGCCAACTTTCTAGTGGATTAAAAGCTTTAGATCGATTAGGATTACGTGGTAAAATTACGATTATAGGAATCGCAAAACGGCTAGAAGAGCTGTTTTATCCTAATGATCCAGTACCGTTATATTTAGATAAACGATCAGAAACCTTAAAGGTGATCCAGCAAATGCGTAATGAAGCACACCGTTTTGGGATCAGGCACCATCGCAATAAACGTAGTAAGCAAGCTATTGAAACAGAACTAGATAACATTCCAGGAATAGGTGAGAAAACGGCCATTGAGTTATTAAAACACTTTAGATCTGTAAGCAGAATTAAAGATGCTAGTAAAAATGAACTCACCGAAATTGTAGGAGTTTCAAAAGCCCAAAAAATAGTCGACTTTTATGGTGATGAAAATGAATAGATATTTTTGGGTGGTTTTGGTGTTCGCTTTCGCGAAAGCGTATTCTCAAGAAATCACTACTAAAAAGCAAGATTCTAAAAAACCTAAAATAGGATTAGTGCTTTCTGGTGGTGGTGCAAAAGGTCTTGCTCATATAGGTACTTTAAAAATAATCGATTCACTAGGAATTAAAATAGACCATATCGCTGGCACGAGCATGGGCGCGATTGTAGGTTCACTTTATGCGTCTGGTTATACTGGAAAACAACTAGACTCCATATATGAGACTATTAATTTTGAACAGATCGTATCTGATGATATTCCTCGTAAAGCGCAAACCTATTATGAACGTCGCGATGATGAACGTTATGCGGTAACCTTACCCTTTAAAAATTTTCAAGTAAGTGTACCTAATTCTTTAAGTAAAGGGCAAAATGTATACAACTTACTTTCTCAACTACTTTCACACGTTAAAGATGTGAACGACTTTAATAAATTGCCCATTCCATTTTTTTGCATAGCTACAGATATTGAAACCGGTGAGGAAGTAGTACTTAACAATGGTTATTTACCACGTGCTGTAAACGCAAGTGGTGCATTACCATCACTTTTTTCTCCTGTAGAAATAGAAGACAAACTACTTATAGATGGTGGCGTTACAGATAATTATCCTGTGGAGAAATTGCGCGCTTTAGGCATGGATATTATTATAGGTGTAGATGTACAAAATGGATTACAAAATCGCGAAGATATCAATAGTGCGTTTGACATACTTACTCAAATCAATAACTTCAACACCATTGAAGCAATGCGATCTAAAAAACCCAAAACCGATATTTATATCGCACCAGATATTGAAGATTTTAGCGTCATTTCATTTGATGCTGGTAGAAGAATTATTGAATCTGGTGAAAAAGCAACTTTGAAAAAAATAGACGAATTAAAAACCGTAGCAAATCCCAACTATAAGAAACCAGATCTAAAGGAGTTTGCTAGAGATAGCATCTATATATCACAGATTTTCATTAACGGCAATAATAATTACACTAGAGCATATATAAAAGGAAGGTTTAAAGTAGAAACACCAGGTATGGTGGCCTATACTGATATACGTAATGGTATTAACAACCTACAGGCTACTAATAATTTTTCTAAGATCAATTATGAGATTATTCCATCACCAGATGGTGCTGTCCTAGAGATAGGAGTTATAGAATCTACGGTGCGTAATTATTTGAGGTTAGGACTACATTATGATGAATTATTCCGTAGTGCGGCCTTAGTAAATTTAACGCGTAAACGATTCTTATTTGATAATGACGCAATTAGTGCAGACGCTATTCTAGGTGATAATGTACGTTACAACTTTGATTACTATATTGATAAAGGTCGTTACTGGTCTATAGGATTACATAGCGAGTTTTCACAATTTGAAAAACAAATTGACGCTGGATTTGCTAATGAAGTAAGTGGTATCATCCCAGCAGATTTAAATTCTTTAGAGCTTAATTATAACGACTGGACACAACAATTGTATTTTCAGACGAGACTTCAAAATGATTTTTACTTAAGATTAGGTGCAGAGTATAAGTCGCTTAATATCTTTACAGAAACTGTGATTACTACTAATCCTGATGACAACCGTACTCTTTTTGATGACAATAATTACACGAGCCTATATGGAAATATAGACCTAGACAGTTATGATAATCCACATTTTCCATCTAATGGATGGCGCGTAGATGGTGATTTCCATTTTTATTTATATAGTAGTGATCGCAATAATGATTTTAATGAGTTTTCTATTGCACAATTATCTGTAGGTCATGCGCATAGTTTTGGTCATTTAAGTTTGCGCGGTAATCTACATGCAGGATTACCTATAGGTGATGCTGGTAATAGTAGTTTTGACTTTTTTCTAGGTGGATATGGTGCGAGACGCGTGAATAACATCTTACCATTTTATGGTTATGATTTTATAGAATTAGGTGGTAATAGTTTGTTTAGTGCCTTGTTTGAAATAGACTACGAGATTTTCAAGAAAAACCACATCATTTTTAGCGCAAACCTAGCTACGGTAGATGACGATTTATTTGAACAATCAGAATGGTTTAGTAACGCTAGATATACAGGTTATGCATTAGGTTACGGTCTAGAAACTTTTTTAGGTCCCGTAGAATTGAAATACAGCTTTAGCCCACAACAGGATCAAGGCGAGTTTTATGTGAATTTAGGTTTTAGGTTTTAATGATACTTGCGAGTCTTGCACTAAACTTATGGAAGTGAAAGCGAAATAAATCCACACCATTACCATCACTAATTCCTTTTATTTTACGAAATTTACAAGGTAACTTTTAGACCTACTTATGCCTTTTTACCACAAACTAGGAAAAATACCTCCAAAACGCCATACCATTTTTAGGAAACCCGATGGTGGATTGTATTATGAACAGCTTTTTGGCACGATAGGATTTGATGGTATGTCCACAAATTCATACCATGTTCATAGACCTACAATGGTTAAGGAAATACGCAAGTCATATTCTGTTAAACCAGAAATTGCATTAGAAAACCACATTAAATCTTATAGATTTAGAGGATTCCAGATCAAACCACAAAAGGATTATCTAGATAGTCGTAAAGTCGTTCTTACTAATAGTGATTGTAACATCATTCTAGCTGCACCGCAAGAATCACTGCGTAGTTATTTTTATAAAAACAGTGATGCAGATGAATTACTATTTATACACAAAGGATCTGGCACATTACGCACCCATTTAGGTAGTCTAGATTTTAAATACGGTGACTATTTATTGATACCGCGAGGTATTATTTATCAAATGGATTTTGACACAAATGATAATAGATTATTTATTGTAGAATCATATCGTCCTATTTACACGCCAAAACGCTATCGCAATTGGTTTGGTCAGTTGCTAGAGCATTCTCCATTTTGTGAACGTGATCTAAGAAGACCAGAACAACTAGAAACACATGATGAAAAAGGAGAATTTGTAATCAAGGTGAAAAAGCAAGACGAAATTTTTGAAATGGTATATGCCTCGCATCCGTTTGATGTGGTAGGTTATGATGGATATAATTTCCCTTATGCATTTTCTATTCATGATTTTGAACCTATTACTGGACGTATTCACCAGCCACCACCAGTGCATCAGACTTTTGAAACAGATGCTTTTGTAGTATGTAGTTTTGTGCCACGACTGTATGATTATCATCCAGATAGTATTCCTGCACCTTATAATCATAGTAACATTGATAGTGATGAAGTACTTTATTATGTAGATGGTGATTTTATGAGTCGTAATGATATTGATGCTGGCCATATAAGTTTACATCCTGCGGGAATTCCTCATGGACCGCATCCTGGTGCGGCAGAACGTAGCATAGGAAAAACTAAAACAGAAGAGCTAGCAGTTATGGTAGATACCTTTAAACCATTAAAAGTTACAAAAGCCGCATTAGACATCGCAGATGAAGATTACCATAAAAGCTGGCTAGAATAAAACAATATATTTGCTATAAACAATTTAATACGTAGAATTTGGAAAATAATACCGATCAAAACAGATCTTGGGACGACAATAATCATTCTAACAGAGGATTTGATAGTACTGCCCCTAGAAACAACAATAACAGTTGGAGCTCTCAGACTTATAAAGAAAAATTACCAGCAGATAATACAGCAATGGTTCTAGCGATTATTGCGACGGTGATGACCATATTATGTTGTTGTTTTTTTGGTTCATTTGTAGGAGTTGTTCTTAGTGTCATAGGTTTTATTATGGCAAACTCGAGCATCAATCTTTACAAGCAGTCACCAGAAAAATATGATGATAACAGTTATAGACGCGTAAATAGTGCTAAAATTTTTAACCTAGTCATAGGAATTGTAAGCATTCTTTTAAGCGTAGTAATGATCACTGGCATTGCAGAGGACTTTACAAATCAATACGATTATTTAAACAATGACTATGGTGACTATGATGAAGAAACTGAATATGAAGAAGAACCTAGTGACACATGGTACTATGAAGAAGATGAAGATTCCATCAATGCAGCTCAAGAAATTATGTTAGAAGAAGTTCTTGCTGAGGAAATACCAGAAGTAGAAACTATAATAGAAGACAAAGAATAAAGCTCATTAAAGACGATCACTAAATTTTTTGGAACAGGATTTGTAATTACTTACGGTAATAAGGAATTTACAACAACCATCACATGAAAAAGACACTTTTAATACTAGCAGCAATTGTAGGCATTAGTTCTGGATTTACACCTAGCACTACGCCACCAGACATGGTGTTTCAAAGTGGTGAATGGTTTAAATTCAGGATTCACTACGGCGTATTCAATGCCAGCTATGCAACCATGCAAGTAAATGAAAGTACCTTAAATGGTAAACCTGTTTACCATATAAAAGGAAGAGGAAAATCTACGGGAATGTTACACTGGTTTTTTAAAGTAGATGATCGCTATGAAACTTACATAGATCGCAATGCTGTAAAACCATATCGTTTTATAAGAGATATTGATGAAGGTGGATATACTAAAGATGTTCAAATCGATTTTGATCATGAAGCTGGAACCGCAACGGTTAATGACAAGAAAAAAAAGAAAGTAGAAACCTTAGATATTGAGCCATCAACGCAAGATATGATGAGTGCTTTTTACCATTTGCGCAATACCGTAGACATAACCACCTTAGAAAAAGGCGACGAGTTTGAGCTTCCTATGTTTTTTGATAAAGAGAATTATGATTTCAAATTAAAATTTTTACGGCGCGATACGATTAAAACTAAATTTGGAAAAGTACCAGCATTACAATTCAGACCTTATGTTTTATCAGGTCGTGTTTTTAAAGAAAAAGAAAGTCTTACAGTATGGATTAGTGATGACGAGAATAAAATCCCGTTACAGTTAAAAGCAAAACTTGCAGTAGGCTCTTTAACAGCTAGTTTAGATGGATTTAAAGGGTTAAAACATCAATTTAAAACACTTCCTAATTAATCTTTAAAGACATTCTAAGGTTGCTATCTGTTGCTTACATTTGTAGCACAACCTAAACAACCATTATGTCTGATGCTATAGATCCAGAAATTGCAAAACGCATTGTTTTGCTCGAGGAAAAGTTTAAAAATTCTGGACAGGATATGCTATCCTATCTGGATGGATTACTTTACGATCAATACATTACCTACTGGGATTATATCAGACTAGACACTTTACTAAGTCTACAAGTTCCTGCAACTCATTTTCCAGATGAGATGATCTTTATAGGTTACCACCAGATTACAGAGTTGTATTTCAAGCTTATCATTCATGAGCAACTTCAAATCATCAATAAAGAAGATCTTACTGCCTCCTATTTTCAGGAAAAAGTATTGCGTATCAATAGATATTTTCAGGTTCTGATTAGTTCTTTTGAAGTGATGATACGTGGAATGGAAAGGGAACAGTTTTTAAAATTCCGTATGAGTTTGTTGCCGGCCAGTGGTTTTCAAAGTGCGCAATTCCGTATGATAGAATTGTATAGCACAGACCTAGTTAATCTTACACATCCATCAGTAAGAGAAGAATTTCATGAGGATTACGCTTTCGCGAAAGCAAAATCACAACAATCACACAGCCCAGAAAAACGTGAGGAGTTATACCAAAACATCTACTGGAAAAAAGGTGGTATCGACATGAAATCTGGCGAAAAAACACTGACACTAAAACAGTTTGAAGAACGTTATACTCCTAGATTCTTGCGTATTGCCAGTGAGGTAGAAAAAAGTAATTTATACCAGCGCTACTTAAGTTTACCAGAAAGTGAACAAACAGATGATCTTAAAAATGCACTGCGCATGCTGGATCAAAATGCAAACATCAATTGGCTTTTAATGCACATGGGCGCAGCGCACAGATACTTGCGTAAAGAAGGAAAAGCAGTGCAAGCAACTGGAGGCACAAACTGGAAAACATTCCTGCCACCTAGCTTTCAAAAAATTAGCTTCTTCCCTAGCCTATGGACTACAGAAGAACATGAGAACTGGGGAAAACAATGGGTAGATCATCATTTAAACACAAAGTAAGCATGAGTAAAATTAGTGGCATCCTTATTTTAGTTTTCATTATTACGGTAAGTAGCTGTAAGAAAAAGACTGTTGCTCCACCACCAGAAGTGGCAGAAGTTATACTTCCGGTGATGCAATACGGTTTTGACCTTAATGAGTTTGAAATCGTAGAAGACACTGTTAAAAGTGGAGACACCTTTGGCGATATCATAGATCCTTATTTAAGTGGCGACCAAAGCGTTTTTGAAGCCGCTCAAGAATTTGAAGAAGTATACGACGTGCGCCGCATTCAAGTAGGTAAACCCTATAAAATCCTAAAGCGTAAAGACAGTCTAGGAACTACTAGAGCTTTTATATATGAAGCCACAAAAATGGATTATGTGGTACTAGAATTTGCAGATAGTCTTGAAGCATATAAAGATTCACATCCCATCACTTATGAGCGTAAAACCGCTAGTGGTGTGATCAACTCTACGCTATCAGAGGCGATGCAGGATGAAGGTCTAGGTCTAAGTGCTATTTATGAATTATCAGATATTTATAGATGGTCTATTGATTTCTTTAGACTACAAAAAGGTGATCGTTTTAAAATGATTTACACAGAGCGTTACATAAATGATAGCGTTTATGCCGGAATAGAAAGTATAGAAGCAGCTGTTTTTGAAACAGATGGTAATCCTTATTATGCATTTGATTACCAGACAGACAGTATTAATAACGTAAGTGATTACTATGATGAAACTGGGAAAACACTGCGCAGTTTCTTCTTAAAAGCACCTGTGAATTATACACGTATCTCTAGCCGTTTTACAAAAAAACGTTTTCATCCGGTTCAAAAAAGATGGAAAGCTCATAAAGGTACAGATTACGCCGCACCACGTGGAACACCTATTGTTTCTACCGCAAATGGTGTGGTTACTAAATCTGGTTATACCAGAGGAAATGGTAATTATGTAAAAGTAAAGCACAACGGTACTTACTCTACCCAATACCTGCACATGACAAAACGTAAAGTGAAAGTAGGTCAACGTGTAAAACAAGGTCAGGTCATAGGAACTGTAGGATCAACAGGACTAGCCACTGGACCACATGTATGTTATCGATTTTGGGTAAATGGAAAACAAGTAGATCCATACCGCCAGAATTTACCTAGTGCAGATCCACTACCAGAAGAAAAAATGGAAGACTACCTCAACTTTATCGCTCCATTAAAAGACGAAATAGACGCATTACCTTTTAAAAACGACCAACCTGAAACCGCTCAGGACGATACGATTTTATGAAAAACATCAACCCTACCACTACTAACGCTTGGAAATCATTACAAGCGCACTTTTCTCATATAAAAGACTTTCAACTTAAAAAAGCTTTTAAAGACCATCCATCCAGAGTAGATGAATTAAGCATTGAATTTGAAGACTTCTATGTAGATTTTTCTAAAAACCTCATTAACGCAGAAACTAAAACCTTACTTAATAATCTTGCAATAGAATGTGGACTTAAAGATGCTATGAACTCTTATTTTAATGGAGCAACCATTAACGCTACTGAAAATAGAGCTGTTTTACACACCGCATTACGTACTCCAGAACATAGAGCAAGCAACGCTATAAAACAACACGTTAAAGATGCATCTGCAAGTAAAGCTAAAATGTTTACTTACGTAGACAGTGTCTTAAAAGGTGAAATTACCACTTACAACAATCAGAAATTTGATACGGTTGTTAATATAGGAATAGGCGGTAGTGACTTAGGACCTGTTATGATTTATGAATCGTTACAAGCCTATAAAAATGATATGACACTGCATTTTGTCTCAAATGTAGAAGGCGATCATGTAGAAGAAGTACTTAAAAAAATCAATCCAGAAACCACACTTTTTGTAATTGTCTCAAAATCTTTTGGCACGCAAGAAACACTCACTAATGCTACTACCATACGCAACTGGTTTACAAATAAAGTAAATAAAGATGCCGTAGGTGAACATTTTATTGCGGTAAGCAGTAATGTGGATCGCGCAGTGAATTTTGGGATTCAACAAAAGAACATTTTCCCGATGTTTGATTGGGTAGGCGGTCGTTTTTCTTTGTGGAGTACCGTAGGAATGAGCGTTGCTTTAGGAATAGGAACGCAAAATTTTCAAAGCTTATTAGATGGCGCGCACGACATGGATCAGCACTTTAAAAACAGTGATTTTGATCAAAATATACCAGTACAATTAGCGTTACTCACCATCTGGTACAACAACTTTTTTAAGGCACAAAGCGAGGCGATTATTCCATACACGCAGTATTTACATCGCTTACCAGCCTATCTACAACAAGCCATTATGGAAAGTAATGGTAAAAGTGTGGATCGCAATGGTGAGCCAGTAAATTGCGAGACAGGAAACATCGTTTGGGGAGAACCAGGCACAAATTCACAGCATGCCTTTTTTCAATTAATCCATCAAGGAACTAAATTAATTCCGGCTCATTTTATTGCTTTCGCGAAAGCGAAATACCATCAACCTGAGCACCACAATAAGCTTATGGCAAACTTTTTTGCACAAACAGAAGCTTTAATGAACGGTAAAACCAAAGCGGAAGCCCAATCAGATTTAGACACAACCACTAAAACCGAAGCTGAAAAAGCGCAGTTATTACCTTTCAAAGTGTTTGAAGGAAATAAACCTACTACTACGATACTGATAGATGAATTAACACCTGCGAGCATTGGCAAACTAGTGTCCATGTATGAACATAAGATTTTTGTAGAAGGAATTATCTGGAATATTTACAGTTATGATCAATGGGGCGTTGAACTAGGAAAAGTACTTGCAGATCAGATTCTGGAAGATCTAAAAACCCAGAATCTCTCTAACCACGACGCCTCCACTGTTAAATTAATGTCAAGGTTTATTAAACAAAATGAATAACCGCTGATTTACAGTTAATTACCGTTTAATAAAAGCTTGATTACTTAATGTTAGCTTAATATTATAACCTTATTTCTATCAGTACTTTTGTACCACAAACTAAATTGATTAGAAATGAAAAGAACTTTACATTTTTTTATTGCAATTTCTCTTTTAATGGGATCACTAGCGATGGCGCAGGTTACTACCTCAAGCATCAATGGTAGAATTCTAGAAGGAGATAACGAGCCGCTTCTAGGAGCAACGATTTTAGCTGTACATGGCCCTACAGGTACAAATTATGGTACAACCACTGACATAGATGGTTTCTACCGTATCTCTAACATGCGTGTAGGTGGACCTTACACGATTACTATTACCTATGTAGGTAAAAATGAAGAAAAATTAGAAAACATCTTTTTACAGTTAGGTGAGTCTGAAAAGATTAGCCTTGTAATGCAAGATGAAACTAATGCACTAGATGCCGTAGTTATAAAAGCAGTACGCGATGGTATTTTTGATTCTAGCAACACTGGACCAGAAACTAACATTTCTACCAGAGAGATCAACACTTTACCTACTGTTACTCGTGGAATCGCAGATATCTTAAGAAAGACACCTCAGGCACAGGTAGGAGAGAATGGTGCTATTTCAATCGCAGGTCAAAATAACCGTTACAACTCAATATTTATTGATGGTGCGGTAAACAATGATGTATTTGGTCTAGCAGGAACAGGAACTAATGGTGGACAGATAGGAATCAATCCTATTTCCCTAGATGCAATTGAGTCATTTCAAGTGAATATTGCTCCTTTTGATGTACGTCAATCAGGATTTACAGGTGGTGCGATTAACGCAATTACACGTTCTGGTACTAATGAATTTTCGGGTAGTGCTTACTTTTTCAATCGTAGCGAAAGTTTAGCTGGTAAAACTCCAGGTGCTGTTATCGATCAAATCGATGCTGGAAACGGTGATGATCCAGCTCCGGATCGTGAGCGTTTAGATCCATTCAACACAAATCTTTATGGAATTCGTGCTGGTGGACCGATTATTAAGAATAAACTATTCTTTTTCATAAATGCAGAAGTTGAACGTGAAGAAACGCCTAGACCATTTGATTTTAATCAATATGTAGGTGATTCACGTAATGCAACAGGTGATGCTACGTTAGCAGCAGACCCTACAAGAATCAATAATCTAAGACAAGGTTTAATAGACCGTTTTGGGTATAATCCTGGTGGTTTTGAAAATACCATAAGAACATTAGATACAGATCGTTTTACAGCTCGTATTGACTGGAATGTTAATGACAAAAACACCATTACGTTTAAGCATAACTACGTAAAAGGTGTCTCTACTTCTCCTAGTACAAGTAGTCCTAGAGGTATTAGTTTTGAAAACGCAGGAGTTTTCTTCCCTTCAACAACTAATTTTTCAACCTTAGAATGGAATACTACAAATGGTAGAAATCTATCTAACAATTTAATCATGAGTTATACTACAGTACGTGATGATCGTGATCCTATAGGAAATCCATTCCCACGCGTATTTATTAATGATGGTGCTGGTGGTATTACTTTTGGATCAGAGGCTTTCTCTACTGGTAACATCCTTGATCAAGACGTGTTAACGATCACGAATAATTTTGAAATACAAGCTGGTGCACATAACATCACAGTAGGAGGAAACTTTGAAGCATATGACATTCGTAATGTATTCATCCGTCAGAATTTTGGACAATACCGTTTCAATTCATTAAGTGATTTTGAAACTTATTTAGACGATATTCCAGGAAATGAAGTTGCTCCTACAGATTATGACTATTCTTATTCATTATTAGATCCTGCAGGAACTACAGGAGATGATGCTGTTGCTGCTGCAGCTGCGTTTAACTATGCACAACTAGGTCTTTATGCACAGGATGAATGGAATCTTACAGATAACTTTCGTTTAAGTTACGGTGTTCGTTTTGATGTTCCATTTTTTGATGACGGAACTACTAACGAGGATTTCAATACCAGAACAGTAGCTTTATTAGAGGCAGCTGGTAAAGACTTGCAAGGTGCAAGAGTAGGTAAAGCTATTAAAAGTCAAATACATGTTTCACCTCGCGCTGGTTTCAATTGGGATGTAAAAGGTGATCGTAAAACACAAATACGTGGTGGACTAGGAATCTTTACTTCACGTATTCCTTTAGTATGGCCAGGTGGAGCTTACAATAATAATGGTAGATCTGTAGGTGGCGTGAATGAAAACGACTTTGGACCAGGTGAGTTATTTTTTAATGGTGATCCTTTTAACCAGCCTATAGGTAATGGTCCAGCACCAGGTAGTGGTGAACTAGGTGGGCAGATCGATTTATTTGCTCCTAACTTTAGATTACCACAGGTAATGAAGTATAATCTAGGATTAGATCAAAAGTTAGGTGTATGGGGACTTATTGCTAGCGCAGATTTCTTATATACTGAAACGATCAACAACGTATTTTATGAGAACTTAAACATAGGTGGACCAGTAGGAACTTTAAATGGTGCTGATGACCGTTTCTTCTACAACGATTCACAGCGTATCGATTCTGAATATTCAAGAATCATTTTAGGAACTAATACTAATGAAGGATGGGCATACAATGCATCATTTATTCTTACTAAGCCATTTGATAATGGATTCTCAGGACAGATCGCTTATACTTATGGACAAGCTAAATCTATTTTTGAAGGTACATCTTCTCAAAACAGTTCACAATGGAGAAACATTCAAACTGTAAATGGTAAGAATAGCGCTCGTGTAGCAGACTCTCAGTTTGCATTAGGTCATAGAATTACTGCTAATGCAGCTTACACCTATGATTGGAATGAAAACTTAGCTACTACAGTAAGCTTGTTCTATAATGGACAGCAAGGTGGTACTATAAACTATATTTATGATGAAGGTGCAGATCTTCTTAATGATGATTCAAGAGACAATGCATTAATCTATATTCCTCGTGATGCAAGTGAAATTACTCTAGTAGATGCAAATGGTGTATCTGCCGCTGATCAATGGGCAGCATTAGATGCATTTATTGAAGGTAATGACTATTTAAGAGATCGTCGTGGACAGTATGCAGAGCGTAATGGCGACCGTGGACCATGGAATCACATTGTAGATTTAAAGTTACTACAGGACTTTAACCTTAATTTTGGTGATAAAAAACATACGTTCCAAGCTAGTATAGACATCTTTAACTTCTTTAACTTCTTGAATAAAGATTGGGGAACGCAGCGTTTTATTAGTGGTGAAGTAGATTTATTGACTACAGAAACTGCTGGTCCTAACCCAGAATTCTCTTTTGATCCTGACTTTGCTCAAGGACTTGAAGCAATTGATGACGCAGGTATACGCTCATCAAGATGGCAAGCGCAAATAGGTCTTAGATATATTTTTAACTAGGACTTTATTAAATATTTAATAAGAACCCAACTCAGATCGAGTTGGGTTCTTTGTTTTAATTAACTTTGAAAAATAAATCTATAACCTATGGAAATTTTAAAACATGCACATTCAGGATGGGCTTACTTGCTACTTTTAGTTCTAGGAGTTGCTACTATCAATGCCTTAATTGGTTTTTTTACTAAAAGGGAATTTGGGAATAGAGATTTCAGTCTTGCGCTAGTGGGATTAATTGTCACTCACATTCAATTATTATTAGGACTAGCCTTATGGTTTTTAGGACCTTATTTTAAAGTATTACTTGAAGATTTTGGCGGTTTAATGACTCCAGAAATGCGAGAAACAAGACTACTAGCTCTAGAACATCCTACTACAATGATTCTAGCAATTGTATTCTTAACCATAGGGTATTCTAAACACAAGAAAAAAATAGTAAGTCATGGCAAGTTTAAGATGCTCGCAATTTTCTATACGATTGCATTTATTCTTTTACTTTCTAGAGTACCATGGAGCCAGTGGTTTTCTTAAAATCTAGATGATATTTTATTGAAAAGCTCTTACGGTTTGTGAGGGCTTTTTTATTTCGCTTTCAATTCGATATTTTTCAATAATCGTGCACAACTACAAATGAAACAGAAGTCAATCAATTCAAAATCTAGCCCAAATGTACTAGACAAAACCTAGATTCTATTCTCCTATTCTCAAAAACTGATTTGTAATCTCAAACAGACTAATGGCTAAACTGTGAATTACATTCATGCTAGAATTTCTTCCATACATAGGAATGTAAACCGCATGATCTACTACATTGATTTCTTCAATACCACGGCGCTCTCCACCTAGAATTAAAACCATTTTAGAATAAGCCTGAAATTCAAATGCTTTTATAGGAGTACTCTTATCCGTAATTTCTAGACCTATGATAGTATTTCCTTCTTGCTTTAACTTGTTGATAATACTTGAAAAATCTGAATAGATATCATATTCAATTTGTGCTACCGTATTTCTAGCCGTTTTCTTAACTATTCTATTCTCTATGGTAGGAGATGATTCATGAAAGTAGATCTTTTCAACACCAAAACTTTCGGCAATACGGAAACACATTCCTATATTTTCTGGGGTTCTAATAGCATCACAAACAATAGTAATAGGGAATCGCTTTTGATGGTTCTCGATATCGTTATGTGCTAATTGTTTCAATATCTAAATTTTACTGGTTTTCTACGGCAACCTCTTGCTTCAACGGCATCACGGCATGTAACACCTCAAATGCCTGATCTATCGTCCTGATATTTTCTACTTTAAGTAACAAACGTAAACCTGATCTAGTTTGCTTTTCTTTCATCTTCAATTTGCGCGGCTGGGATTGCACGGCTTGTAAAACGCTGGTAAAGGCTGAACTGCTGTAAAAAGAACTTTGCTGGTCTGCAATGAAATAACCTATGAGTTTGTTTTGTTTCATAATGACCTTTTCTAATCCCATACGCGCTGCGATCCATTTAATCTTAATGCTAGTCAGTAAATCTTGAGCCTCATCTGGCAACTCGCCAAAACGATCCACAAGCTCTTTTACAAACTGCTGTAATTCCTGATCGTTGCTCACTTCATTGAGCTTGCGATACAACACCAGTCGTTCTGTGATAGAATTGATGTAATCATCTGGAAACAGTAATTCAAACTCAGTATCAATAGTGACATCACTTACATGTTCTTTATCTGTATCATCCTGCTCATACAAATCTTTAAACTCATTTTCTTTAAGTTCTTCAATGGCTTCATTTAAGATTTTCTGGTAGGTATCAAAGCCTATCTCATTCATAAAACCACTTTGCTCACCACCTAAAATATCACCAGCTCCACGGATCTCAAGATCTTTCATAGCAATATTAAAGCCACTACCTAATTCAGAGAAAGTTTCTACAGCTTGTATGCGTTTACGGGCTTCGGTAGTCATCATATCGTATGGTGGTGTGATGAAATAACAGAATGCCTTTTTATTACTACGACCTACACGACCACGCATCTGGTGTAAGTCTGATAGTCCAAAGTTATTTGCATTATTTATAAAAATAGTATTTGCATTAGGCACATCTAATCCACTTTCTATAATCGTGGTAGACACCAGTACATCAAATTCACCATTCATAAAAGCAAGCATTAATTCCTCTAGCTTTTTACCATCCATCTGACCATGACCTATGCCTACTTTAGCATCTGGTACACTGCGCTGTATCATCCCAGCAACTTCTTTTATATTCTCAATACGATTGTGTACAAAAAACACCTGTCCACCACGCTGTAATTCATAACTCACCGCATCGCGTATCGTTTCTTCACTAAAACGCACAACTCTGGTTTCAATAGGATGACGATTAGGTGGTGGCGTTTTAATGACACTTAAATCACGTGCCGCCATCAATGAGAATTGCAAGGTTCTAGGAATAGGAGTAGCTGTTAAGGTAAGTGTATCTACATTTTCCTTTAAGGTTTTTAATTTATCCTTTACCGCAACACCAAATTTTTGTTCCTCATCAATGATTAATAATCCTAGATCTTTAAATTGAATTGATTTACTTACTAGTTGATGCGTTCCTATGACGATGTCTACACTACCATTTTTTAATCCATCTAGAACTCCGCGACGTTCTTTGGCAGTTCTAAAACGATTTAAATAATCTACCGTTACTGGTAAATCCTTAAGACGTTCTTTAAATGTTTTAGCATGTTGAAATGCAAGAACTGTAGTAGGAACTAAAACAGCAACTTGCTTTCCATTTACCGCAGCTTTAAAAGCAGCGCGTATAGCAACCTCTGTCTTTCCAAAACCTACATCACCACACACTAATCGATCCATAGGACGATCGCTTTCCATATCTGCTTTTACATCTGCTGTAGCGCTACTTTGATCTGGAGTGTCTTCATAGATGAAACTAGCCTCTAACTCATGTTGCAAATATCCATCTGGCTGATACTGAAATCCTTTTCTAGCGCGACGTTTTGCATATAATTTTATGAGGTCAAAGGCGATTTGCTTGACTTTAGTCTTGGTTTTGGCTTTTAGTTTTTTCCAGGCTGGACTTCCTAACTTATAGATTTTAGGCGTTTTCCCATCCTTACTAGCATACCTAGTGACTTTATGCAACGAATGAATAGAAACATATAGGATATCACGCTCGCCATAGACTAATTTAATCGCTTCTTGCTGTGTTCCATTCACATCGATCTTTTGTAATCCACCGAATTTCCCGATACCGTGATCGATGTGCGTTACATAATCTCCTATTTCTAGGGTATTTAATTCGTTTAAGGTAATGGCTTGCTTTTTTGCATAACCATTCTTGATTTTGAACTTGTGATAACGATCAAAGATCTGGTGATCTGTATAACAAACAATCTTTAAATCATGATGAATAAAACCGCGATATAAGGTCATTTCTACGGCTTTATATTCGACCTGCGCGTCCATGTCTTTAAAGATATCTGCAAATCGTTTTTTCTGTTGCGCGGTACCACAAAACAGGTAATTTTGATATCCTTTTTTAATATTTGCTTTAAAATCTTCTACTAGTAAATCAAATTGCTTATTAAAACTAGGCTGTTGACTGGTATGAAAAGCCACATCACCGTTTTGGCTTGTGATTTCTAAGACATTGTAATCCTTCAAATCTTCTTGAAGTAACGCACCGTCACAAAAAATCTCTGTTGGTTCTAATTGTCTGACGGTGGCAGGTAATGAGGTGTATGCTTGTTCCGCTTTCGCGAAAAGCGAATCCATACGATCACAAAGCATCTCAAGATTCTCTGAGATAATGACGGTCTTTTGAGAAAGGTATTTCAGGAAACTTTGCCTGTTTTCTATGAGCTGTTTATGAGCAACATTAGGAATGATCGAAATTTTAGAAACGGGTTCTTTAGACAGTTGCGTTTCTACATCAAAAATGCGCATAGTGTCAATCTCGTTCCCAAAAAACTCTAGTCGATATGGTTCATCGTGAGAGAACGAAAACACATCGAGAATTCCACCACGTAGGGAAAATTCACCAGGTTCTGTCACAAAATCGACGCGTTTAAATTCGTATTCAAACAGGACTTCATTAGCAAAATCAATACTGATTTGATCACCTACAGCGATCTTCAAAGTGTTTTTTTCCAGCTCTTTACGTGTCACCACCTTTTCAAAAAGCGCATCTGGATAAGTGACAATCACGGGATGTTTGCGGCGTGAATTGATGCGGTTCAATACCTCTGCACGCAAGAGTACATTTGCGTTATCTGTTTTCTCTATTTGATACGGCCTGCGGTGACTGCCTGGATAGAACAAAACACGATCATCGCCTATCATTTTCTCTAGATCGTTCAATAAATAAGCGGCTTGTTCTTTATCATTTGCCACCAGCATTACTGGCTTATCTACCTGCTCAAAAACGGCATGAATTGCTATTGTAAGTGCGCTACCTTGTAAACCACTAATGGTGTGCATTCCTTTAGAATGGGACATAGCTTCCCGTAAAGCTGCTGTACTGCCAGCTTTTACAAATTGATCAATAACTGTAGAATAACTCAAATTGTATCCTTGTAAATGGGATGCAAAGATAGGTTTTAGCTATAAAGAAATCTATACCTATTTTACGATGCTTTTGTTAATTGTATACTTTTAAAAACCACTCCTACAATCAGTAATCCTGCCAGCACAGCCGCAGTAATTCCTAGGTAATGATGGTCTATCATAGCACTCTCTGCTAGCCAGTGTCTTACGGCAATGGCAATGAGCGCCCATACACCTACCATCGTGTAAACACGCATGTTTTTAAGGAGTAACATCGTGATGTAAATCACAAATATAACTAGTAAAATAGCGACCATAGTGAGTTCTTGAGTTTCTAGTGCAATTTCAAAACTGCTATTTAACCACGCACTAAAATTTGCTACAGTTGCTACACTTATCCAGCCTGTGTAGAGACTTATAGGTAACCAACTGAAAAAGCGTTCCTGTGAAGAAGCTTTTACTTGTTCTATCTGTAATTTAATCACACAAATCAACAAACTAATCAGAATTCCTAACATACATAGTACTGATATTCCTACTAATTCATCCAGCCAAAAAACTACCCATAAACTGCAAAACACATTTGCGATTAAAAACCAAGGTGCTGTTTTTTCTACTACGTTAGTAATAGGCAAATCAGTTGTGGAAATTTCAGCTTTCGCGAAAGCGGTATAAACTCCAAAAACTCCAAAAACCAATAACATCAAGAAAATGATTCCCCAGATAGAGAATGCATAACTGGCTGGTGTGAACAGGTTATTATATTCTGCACTTAAGTCGCCTACACTTTTACCATTATAATTCCCTGTATTTGCATAGCCATTCCATGCGATTAAAAAGATCACACTGATTAAATTAAGGATGGAGTAGAGTTTTGCTTTCATGGTTTAAAGATAGTATCTAAACAGATTGCCACATCGCTTCTCTCCTAACAATTTACGTTACTATCTCTCGCGACATTCTAAGGAGCTAGTAAGTAATAGTTTATTAAGAAACCTGTGAGGTTTAACTTAACATCATTGCTCTTTAATTATTTAAAAACATGCCAAGACAAAAACTTGGCATATTGAAAAGGATGAAATAATCACGTAAGGTTTAATTCAATTCAACAACGGCATCATCTACAATCACAAAAACGCGATTTCCTTTTTTGGGCGTTAAAGAATAGGTGCCTGTAAAATCACCAAAGGCTGGTAAGATCATTCCCATTTCTGAAACAAAAAAACAAGGTAATTTCATCTTCTGTTTCCCTTTTCCTAGCAGTTTTACAGATGGATGGATATGACCGGCGATATTGAATTTAGCCGCTACGGTTTCTGGATGATGAGTTAGAAATAACGACCCCATATGCAATACCTCATGCGTTTTAACACCTAATTTCTCAAAACGATCTCTAGAAATTAAATCATGATTTCCCATAATTAAGGCAAGTTCTATAGATTGCATGTGCACCCATTGTTCAAAATAATGCCATTCTGCATTGATGTACGAATGAAATAAATCGCCTAAAAACCATAATCTGGATGGATTAAAAGCTGTAATCACTTCATTTAATTTATCATATTCCTTATCATCTGCCTGCGATGGAATGGCCATGCCGTGTTTTCTAAAGTGCGCACTTTTACCTAAGTGAACGTCTGCTAATAAAATCACGTCTTGTTCTTGCCAGTAAGCAGCTCCTGTAGAATGTAGGATAAAATGCTGATCAAATAAGGTTACTTCAAGCAAACGGTATGATTTAAAAAGAGTAGTTAAAACTAAGGATTAAATTACGTCCTGCTGCGGCAACACCACTGGAATAGGTACGGTAACGTTGATCTGTTAGATTTTCTAGTGATGCATTAAAAGTGATCTTATCATTTAGCTGGTAGCTGCCACGCATATTTAAAGTATACCAGCGTGGTGAAAATGGGTTTCCATCTTCATCTAAAGCAAATAAATAGGATCTGGATTGTTGTGATGGTGCTAAATCCTCAAAATCAAACTGACCATTAAATGCTACAAAGGCATTTAATTTTAATTTATCTTTTTCATATACCACATGAACATCACCAAATGCTGGTGATACATGACGTACCGGAAACTGCTCACCATCATCGTCTGTTTGTTCACCATTGATCCAGCTATAATTACCGCGTAATTTCCAGTGATCATTAATGGAATATTGCATTCCTAATTCTATACCGTAGACCACTGCTTCTTCTGCATTTTGAATCGCCTGCACTCTGCTTAGTTCACCTTGATATTCAATGAATTCCTGACCGTTGAGGTTAAAATTTCTAGTCACTAATGCGTCTTCTAAAAAAGTGTAATAAGCAGATACGTCTAGAAATAAACGGTTAATAAAACTCTTTTTCACGCCTATTTCTGCATTATAAGCGTATTCTGATTCTAAATCTGGATTAGGTACGATTACCGTTCCTGGATTAGGATCAAATATTTTTCCTTTATCATCAATATTAGGCGCTCTAAAAGCGGTGCTTAAGTTAGCTCGTAATTCCCAGTCATTTGATGGTACATAAGTAGCTCCTAAAGCTCCAGTTACAGCACCAGTATTAAAAGTAGATGTGGTAAATGGAAAATCAAAAAACTGAGTATCAAAAGTCGCATCACTCCAGATGTGATTATAACGTAATCCAGTATTTAAACTTAAATCTGATTGTGGTTTCCATTGATAACTTGCATAAGCAGCTAGCGATCGCCAGCTAGATCCATCTGGATAACGACTAGCAGCGGCTTGAGTTTCACCAGTATCAATATCTGTCACGCGACCTACGGAATACACACGATTATGAAAAAACTCTGCTCCATAAAAAAGGACATTGCTTTCTCTATTTCTACGTTCAAAATCCACTGAGGTAGAGATGACATCTACCCGTTCTTCATTGATGTATAATAAAGGATCATCAAAATCTCTATTATTTCTACTTTCTTGAAATTGCTGATAGGACTGCGTGAACTTTGCCGTATCATACCATTGCCCATTACCGCGATGCGTCATTTTAAAATTAGTCATGAGCCATGTTTGAGGTCCGTAGAACCATTCAGCGCTTCTTGGGTTTCCGCTTTCGCGAAAGCGAGTTAACACATCATATCTAGGCACATCACTAGTTGCGGTATATATAAGAGACAATCCTAGTTCGAGATTCTGATTAGCCTGATAGCGGAATTTTTGTAATAAGTTGATCTGATCGTATCCACTAGGGCGCTGCACTTGTGGATCTTTATTATCAACTAAAACATCCTGACCATCGATACGTTGCACAAATTGAGGCCTTAAATAATCATCAGGACCATGAGAACCCATGCGCATATCATCATAGAAATTAAAACTAAGACTGGTCGCAGCTGCAAATTTTTGACTTCCTATATTGAACCGTGCATGCGCTGTGTTTTCATTATTTGCCGTCCCATACCGTAACATCGCATTTCCTGAAACTTGTAAAGAATCATTTTCAAATCGTGGCTTCATGGTATAAAAATTCATCACTCCACCTATGGCATCACTTCCATAAACCACGCTTCCTGGACCTAGAATAACCTCTGTCCTATCGATGCTTAATGGATCTATAGAAATGACATTTTGCAAGTTTCCACTTCTAAAAATCGCGTTATTCATGCGCACGCCATCTACGGTAAGCAATAATCTATTAGTTGAAAATCCACGTATCATAGGACTACCACCACCTTGCTGTGATTTCTGGACAAATACTTTACCAGATTGTTGTAATAAATCTGCACTGGTTTGTGGATTATTAAAAACAACATCTTCCTGATTTATAGCAAATATTTTTTGAGGTACATCCTGCATGCGTTGCTCAAATTTTGACGCACTTAAAATCACGGGATTTATTTGCTGAGATTGTGATTTTAGTTTTACGATATTCCCAGCATCGATGATTTGAGATTTTGTCGTTTTTAAAGTTTGATAGGCGACGCTTTGGAAATAAATTGCCTGAGTCGCATTGAAGGATTTTAAATCTACCTGACCTTCTATATCTGTAATCGCATAAGTGGATTTAGACTTATTGTAAACAGCGACATTGAACAATGGTTCATTAGTAGCTTCATCAACCACGGTAACGAGTTGAGCATGAGCTACAAATGCCAGTAAAAAAGATGCAATGAAAATGAAATTTCTCACGAATCAAATAGCTGTTTTAGAATATCTAATGAAGTAGGTCTTTTAAAGACGTGCAAATGTATTTGAAAATAGTCGATTACTAAATTTAATAGGCTATTGCGTTGCTCTCTATTCATTTTTATTTGATGAATTTGATCAAATTTTGTGCCTAAGAACTGTTTGATCAATTCAGATTCTTCTATAGTTGCGTGATGTGGTAACATACCGTTATTATCAAAGTTTCCATTCAATAAACTAAAATATGGTAAATCAACAGTTTCTGTATCTACTTGAAATCCCATATAAGCCGTTAAATCTAGTAAGGTTTTAATGGCAAAATTTGCGGTATGGTCAGAATGATCCAGGACTAAAAAAGCAGTTGATATATAATCGTACAGATCTTCATCTGATGGTTGTTCTGTGAGTATTTGAGACAATACTTCAGAAAAAAACATAGCGACACTACTTTTAATAATGTCTGTATGTAAGCTGGAATAACTAGGTGTT
Source organism: Nonlabens sp. (assembly GCA_020630715.1). GTDB lineage: Bacteria > Bacteroidota > Bacteroidia > Flavobacteriales > Flavobacteriaceae > Nonlabens. Next base: position 73,063 of record JAHDIQ010000005.1, on the reverse strand, counting down.
ACACGTGCTTCTTTAATATATTCTAAGTTTCCTTTTCCTTTATGTTGTGAGGTTATTTCTAATTGGGTAAGTGGCTGGAAAAAAGAGATGCGTATTTTACCTTTTCTGGATTTACGTATTCCTTTAAGCATATACGATTGCATGCCTAATTCACGTGTAAAAAGCCTAGCGATTACATCTGCCTCACCATACTTTACGATAGAAAGTACTATCGCTGGAGTTTGAACCAGCATGTTAACGGATGATCATTATTTTAGAAACCGTAGTTTCTATATTGTCTTGAGTAGAAATGAATAGCATGTAAACACCAGAACGTACTTTATCGCCTGCAAAACTACGTGTATCCCATTGAATGCTTCCTCCTTGTGATACTTCCTCATAAACTAGATTACCTTCTATATCTGTAATCTTTACTCGTGCTCTATTTGTTAAGCCATCAATCGTGACGTTACCTTCAAAACCTGGTCTTACAGGATTAGGAAAGGCGTATACATTTTCTAAATTATCTTGTGGATCGCTAGATCTAGTTCCTCTATAGGCAACTAATCCATTTTTAGTAGCAAAATAGACCAGACCTGTAGTGGCATCTATAGAAATATCTCTTACCTCATCATCTGGTAGTGGTGAGTTTGCAGTAGTGAATTGTAATAAGGTTTCTCTACCACTAGGATTAAATAGAAATACACCTGAACTACCTGTTGCTACCCATTTATTATTGTTACCGTCTATTTCTATATCTAGTACCGCTTCATCTGCCAGTAATTCTCTTGGGATGCCATTTACATCTTCAATAATGATAGGTCTGGTATCTGTTATATCATCTGAAAAAATACTACTTGCAGAAAATAGTACTCGTAACCCTAGATTGCTTCCTATCCATAATTGCCCACGCTGGTCTATTCTTAATGCTGCGATGTAAGGATTTATTAAATCACCTTGCTGGATTTGATCAATAAGGCCTGAAAATTCATTAGTACTAGGATCATAAGCAATAACACCATTATTAATAGTTCCAAAAATGATGCGATCTCTAGTATCTACAATGATCGCATTTGAACCTGCTTCACCATTAATATTAGTATTAAAAGGCGATACATCTATTCCAGTCCACTGACCAGATGGAGATCTACGGTTTAACATGTTATCTGCAAATGCATTAAGCACCCATAAGTTTCCTTGGCTATCAAATGCGGACTCTGAAACCCTAACACCAGCTGGATTACCACTATTACTAAAAACTGGAACTAAAGTGGAATTATTCTCATCAAAAACATCTGTAGCAACACCATTTTCTATACGAACAACACCATCATACATGGAGTTTAAAAACACTTCGTCCTTATTCTCTGGATTGATAGTGACACTAGATATCGATCGCGCAGAAAAGACTTCATCAAATTCATAATTATCCCATGCACCATCGAACAAATAACTTACACCACGACTATTTAATGGAAATGGATTGTAAAATAGTGTATGTTCACCATGTGTCACCCATAATTCTGACGGTAATGCGTTCACACTAAAAGTATTATTGAGCAACGGTCCATCTGCAACTATAAATTCTTCACTTCCTGGAATGGTTATGTTTAAACGCAATAGGCCAGCTTCCTCTGTACTAGCATATAGAATGTCATCTAATAAAACAACACTGGTATAGGTAAATGATTCACCGTTAATGTCACCTACTCTAAAGATTTCGTTTAATCCGTTATCATAAATTACTATGAAATCTCTGGTAGCATAAGCGATGCGATCATTGTTTATAAAAGCATCTCTAGCTCTACTAGGTAATTGAAATCCTAAACCGCTAAATGCACCAACTCCATTAGAACTTGCAACAAATCTTCCCTGTGTGATGGCATAAACTCTATTATTAAATGAAGTCATGCTTTCCCAGATATCTGCATTTACCTGAGTCCAGTTTGTGAAATCTAGTAAGAATGGATTTGTAATACTCGCAACTCTAATGCCACCACCATTTGTAGCAGCATAAATATTTGTCCCTTCAATGGCTATAGAATTCACGACTAATTGTGATCCACCATCGCCTATGAAATACGTATCATCAAATTCTAAAAGGTCTAGGTTGTAAAGCGCTATCCCAAAATCTGTAGCGATATACAATAGATCACCACGCTCTAGAAATTCATTAATACGTTTATCATCTGGTGGAATCACTATTTTATCACGTACCGCAACAATAGTGCGTACTGAATTATCATCAAAAACTAATTGTAATAATCCATTTTCAAAACCTACCACTAAAATATCACGAGTAGGACTGTAATAAATCTCAGAAATGTTCTGAGCACTTAAGCCATTTACAGTGGTTAAGGTCTCTATTTCACCAGTGATATCATCGTAGATAAAAATAGAATTTTGTGCCGCGGCATATATCTTACCGTTATTTTCTACAATATCTACTAGCGAGGTGTAAGAGAAAAAAGCCTCCCATTCATTTGAGAAATCCTGAGCTTGTACAAATTGAAAGGTTATAAAGAAAAAAAGTAGAATTCGTTTCATTAAATAGATAACGGTGATTTGCTTAAAATATGATAGCTCTACAAAAATAGGCTTTATGGTATAAAAAAACCTCTAGGATAATGATTACCTAGAGGTTGATATTGATATCGCTTTCGCGAAAGCGAAATATCTAAATCAAAATTAATTATACGATACCTTGTGCTAGCATTGCATCTGCTACTTTTACAAATCCTGCGATGTTTGCTCCTTTTACATAATCTACAAAGCCATCTGAGTCTTTTCCATACTCTACGCACGCTTCATGAATATCATTCATAATACCGTGGAGTTTGTTATCTACCTCTTGTGCAGTCCAGCTGTAACGCATCGAGTTTTGAGACATTTCTAAACCAGAAGTCGCAACACCACCAGCATTAGAAGCTTTTCCTGGTGCAAAAAGAATCTTGTGATCTAGGAAATGCTCAATAGCATCTGGTGTACTAGGCATGTTAGCGCCTTCACTTACACACATACATCCATTAGCAACTAATGTTTTAGCTTCATCACCGTTTAATTCATTTTGAGTAGCACATGGTAATGCGATATCACATTTTATAGACCATGGACGTTCACCTTCATGGTAAGTGGCACTAGGATATTGTTTTACATATTCATGAATACGACCTCTTCTATTATTCTTAAGATCCATGATCCATGCTAATTTATCTGCATCGATACCATCTGCATCGTGGATATAACCACCAGAATCTGACATGGTAACTACTTTCCCACCTAATTGTAAGATCTTTTCTGCAGCATATTGAGCAACATTACCTGAGCCTGAAATTACAGTAGTTTTTCCTTTTACAGATTCACCACGAGTCTTCAACATATTTTCTGCAAAGTATACGTTCCCATAGCCTGTTGCTTCTGGTCTAATTAAGGAACCACCATAAGAGCGTCCTTTACCAGTAAGAATTCCAGTGAATTCATTACGTAATTTCTTGTAGTAACCGAATAGGTAACCTATTTCACGTCCACCTACTCCTATATCACCAGCAGGAACATCAGTATCTGCTCCTATAACACGTTGTAATTCTACCATAAATGACTGGCAAAAACGCATTACTTCACGATCAGACTTACCTTTAGGATTAAAGTCTGATCCACCTTTTCCACCACCCATAGGAAGTGTAGTAAGACTATTTTTAAATACTTGTTCAAATGCAAGAAACTTTAAAATACTAAGGTTTACGGATGGATGAAATCTCAATCCACCTTTATAAGGTCCTATAGCGCTATTCATTTGAATACGATATCCACGATTTACGTGAACTTCACCGCTATCGTCTGTCCATGGTACACGGAACATGGTTACACGCTCAGGCTCGGCCATGCGTTCTAGTAACTTATCACTAGCATATTTAGGATTATTCTCAATAAATGGTATTACGGCCTCTGCAACTTCAGATACAGCTTGAATAAATTCTGGCTCATTAGGATTTTTACTTTTTATCAGATCGATAAAACTCTCTATGTTTTTTTCCATTTTAAGTAGTAATAACGTTTAAGAAAACGTTTTCGTTAGTAGTGCAAATATATACGTAATGCCATTTCTTGTTTAACTTTTTGACATTTATTTAGCTATGTGTACATAGGATTTAATTATGAAACTAAGTTCAAAAACAGAAACATAGAGAACTTAGCATTACTATCAAAACCTAGACAAACGGAAAACAATTTAGTAGTTAAACGATTCTTTTAGTGATAAATATCGATAAAGTGATGCTGTGATTATCATTTTGCTATATTTGTTTCTTATAGAAATTATAATATGATTCTTTCTTTAAGAAACTGTTTTCTTTTTTTAACGTTTATTGTGGTTAGTTTATCTAGCTACGCTCAGTTAGGTTTTTCACATGAGCTAGGAGTTATAACAGGACCTGTAGCCTTTCAATCAGATTATGGTGAGCGTTACGATTGGGATACGAATAAAGGTAATGTGGGAACTGGAATAGGTTTAGTTCACTATATCAACTTTGCATACCGTGCAGATTGTAATTGTTATTCTCAAGACACCTACTGGAATGATCACTTTAAGATCAGAAATCAGGTTGCTTATCACGTAACTACATTGAACCATCTAAGTCCACTTGCAGATAAACCTAGTTTAGGTGGATTACAACTGCGTTCAATGGAAGGTAGAGCTCAGGTTTTTGAAATAGGAACGCATTTAGAATGGTTTCCATTAAGTATACGCGACTTTCAAGAAGGAAAACCTAGAATCGCACCTTACTTTGGTGTAGGAGCACATTATGTAAGTTTTAGACCAGAGGCAACTTCTTCTTTAGGACCTTTAAATAATGCCGTAACAACATTCCCAACTTTTATTGACCGTATTGACACTTCTCAAGGTAGCACATTTGCAATTGTAGGAGATATTGGTTTTAGATACAAAATCTCGCCGTTAAGCGATTTGTTAGTTAGTAGTGCATGGCATTATTATGACAGCAATTATGTGGATGGATTAAGTCCTAATAATGTAAATAATCGTTCTTTTGACTGGATATGGTGGTTTAACGTCGGATATATATACTACCTATAAAAAAACAAGATAAAATTAATAGAAAGGGCGTGCATTAAGCATGCCTTTTTTATTATCCATAATTAAAAAGACAACGCATGATCTAAATCATAAATTAGATCATCTATGTCCTCAATTCCCACGCTTAAACGTATTAATGAATCCACGACACCTGTTTTTTCTCGTTCGGTTTTAGGAATACTTGCATGAGTCATAGTAGCGGGATGACCTGCTAGAGATTCTACGCCACCTAAAGATTCTGCCAAGGTAAACACCTTCAGTTTTGAGATAACAGCTACAGCACTTTCTTTTGTGTCTTTTATAGTTGTGAATGAAACCATACCACCGTAATCGTCCATTTGTCTTGATGCAATTGAATGGTTAGGGTGATCTTCAAAACCTGGCCAATAAACCTTATCGACGCTTTGATGATTTTTTAAAAAATATGCCACTTTCTTTCCGTTTTCACAATGACGTTGTACTCTTAAATGCAAGGTTTTAATTCCTCGTAAAGCTAGAAAGCAGTCTTGTGGCCCAGGAATTGCTCCAGATGCTTTTTGTATAAAAAACAATCGATCTGCTAGAGTTTTATTATTGACAACTAACGCTCCCATGATTACATCGCTGTGACCACCTAAATACTTTGTAGCACTATGCATGACAATATCTGCTCCTAAATCCAGCGGTCGTTGTAGGTATGGTGTGGCAAAAGTGTTATCCACAGCAAGTAAAAGGTTCGTTTTTTTTGCAATCGCAGCAACTGCTTTAATATCAATAATATTCATCATAGGATTAGTAGGCGTTTCTACCCAAACCATTTTTGTATTCTCATTGATATAATCTTCAATATGCGAAGCCATACTCATATCTACAAAATGAAATTTAATTCCAAATCCCTGAAATATGGTTTTAAAAATACGATATGAACCACCGTAAAGATCATTAGTAGAAATAACCTCATCACCAGATTTTAATAATTTTAATACGGCATCTATAGCTGCAACACCAGAGCTAAAAGCAATCGCATCAGATCCGTTTTCTATACTGGCAAGAGCATTCTCAAAAGCAGTTCTAGTAGGATTACCACTGCGCGCATATTCAAATCCTTTATGATCGCCCGGACTAGACTGTTTAAAAGTCGACGTTTGATAAATAGGTGGCATCACAGAATTATAAGCAGGATCTATATTCTCTTGTCCACCATGTATGACTTTAGTATTGAATTTCATGTGTTACTATTTTAAGAATATAAAGGTAAAGGATCGATGTTTTATTTGATCATTTTAACCAAATCTCGTGAAATGATGAAATATATTTAGTGATTAGACTATATTCTTAAAATATATTTAATAAAATAGTAAAATGATCAAATTTTTGTGAGACTAATAACAATTTTGCTTTGAATCGGTTAATATCTTGCTGTCATGAATTAGAAAAAATACCATTATGAAAAAAGCACTTTTATTTTTAGCAGCCGTAGCTTTATTAAGCAGCTGTGCCGTGATCAGACCAGGTGAAGCTGGTGTAAAACAACGTTTAGGAAAATTAGACGATGCCGTAATTACTCAAGGTACCATTGTTTACAATCCGTTTACGACAAGAGTAATTAAAGAATCTGTTCAAACTAATAATTTGAAACTAGCCATTAGACTACCTAATAAAGAAGGATTAAGTGTAGATTCTGAAATCTCAATCCTTTATAGACTAGAAGTAGATAAACTTCCTACTGTATTAGAAAACATAGGTCCTAATTATAAAGATGTGATGGCAGCGGTTTTTAGATCTGCTAGTTCTGATGTGTGTGCTCAATTTTTTGCAAAGGACATGCACTCTGGTAAACGTGCAGACATAGAGGAAGCTATCAAAGAGAAAATGGAGGAAACATTAACACCTCAAGGTATTATTATAGAAGCAGTTCTTATGAAAAGCATTAGACTTCCTATAGGTTTATCTACTTCCATAGAACAAAAACTACAGGCAGAACAGGACGCGATGCGTATGGAATTTATTCTGCAACAAGAACGCCTAGAAGCAGATCGTAAGATTATTGCGGCAAAAGGAACAAGAGATTCTCAAAAAATCCTTGCAGAAGGTCTAACTCCTGAGATTATCAAAATACGCAGTATTGAAGCGTTCATGCAATTATCTAGATCACCTAACGCAAAAGTGATCATTACAGATGGTAAAACACCATACCTGATTAATGGGCAAGATTAATTAAAACGACAATTAGCTTACAAAAGCGGTTTGAATTTTCAAACCGCTTTTTTTATTCTATTCATTTATAACTGTTGTAATTTTGCACCATGCAAAATCAATTCATTTTTCTAGCCACCTGTAATACCTGCAAGCGTATTCAAAAAGAGCTAAATCTTCCTGAAGACGTCATTCTTCAAAATACAAAAGAAACTCCTGTTACTGTTGAGCAAATTGAATTTTTACATCAACAAGCTGGATCTTATGAGTCATTATTCAATAGAAGATCACAGCAATATCGTGGTCGCGGTTTACATGAGCAAGACTTAAAAGAATCTGATTATAAAGAATTGTTACTAGATCATTACTCATTTTTAAAACGTCCAATCTTAATATATAAGAATACCTCTTACGTAGGAAACAGTAAAAAAGTAGTTGCCGCTGCTATAGCTGCTTTAAAAGATGAGTAAAAGAAACGTTGCCATACTTTGCGGTTTTCTAGTAGCGCTATTCTATGCCTATAATTTTACAGCTGCAAAAGAAGTTACTCCAGAATATATAGGTCCTTATGGATTAAGCTGGTACCGTGTCATCGTTACTTGTACTATTTTCTGGATCCTTGCAACCATTATAAGACCTAGCGACAAAGTATCCTTAAAAGAATTACCAGCAATAGCACTGGCAGCATTTTGTGGTGTAGGATTTAACATTCTTACATTCATGAAAGGGCTTTCACTAACATCACCCATAAGCGCATCTGTACTTATGGTGACAACACCTATTATAGTGTTAGTTCTAAGCGCCATTTTTCTAAAAGAACGACTTTATGCCAGCCGAATTATAGGTATTGTAATTGGCTTTTCTGGCGCTGCGTTGCTCATACTATTATCTAGTAACGCAGCAAGCGCAAATGCTACAGATCCATTTTTAGGAAACATATTGATTTTTGTAAACGCTGTTTCCTACTCCTTTTACATCATCCTTGCAAAAAGACTTACCGCACGTTACAATGTATTTACTTTAATGAAGTGGTTATACTTTTTTGGTGTGATTTACATTACGCCATTTGCGTATACAGAAATCCTAGCTTTTGATCCTTTTACAGCCAGCACATCTACGTTATTATTTATAGGATACGTAGTATTGTTTGCCACATTTGGAACCTATATGCTTAACATCATCGCCATTAAAACTCTAAAACCTAGTGTGGTTGCGGTATTTGTTTACCTACAACCTTTACTAGCGACCTTGATCGCATTAGGATTAGGAAAAGATGAAATCAACCTTTATAAAATAGGTGCTGGTATCTTAATTTTTGCAGGTGTATTTATTACCAGTTTACCTAAGAAGGCTGGTTGATATCCTGTGGCAACTCACCATGCGATCTAGTATCTGCAGTAGTAAGGATTTTAAAATCTGCAGCCTTAGGAAAATCTTCAATAAGCTGCATTAACTCCTTATGTAACGCTGTAATCTTGCGCTCGCGTAGATTCATCCACGCTCCAGTCATAATGCCTCGTGCTAGATTGCGACCTTTATAATCATAAAAGTTATGTCTAAAACTAAACAAACTACCATCTTCACTCATGCCCGTCACCTCACAAGTTACCGTGATAGGATTTCCCTGATGAATCTCACGGAAATAATACACATTTTCATTGAAAATAACCGGTCCTGTTTCATAAGTAGCCATCTCACGTTGTGTAAAACCGTTGTCAATTAAAAACGCCATGCGTGTATGGCTCATAAAATTTTGATAAGCACTATTTGCCATGTGCCTATTGGCATCCAGATCACTCCATCTTACATCAAATTCTTTACTGTACATATTATACTGTTTAATTATTTGAATTACGCTTTCGCGAAAGCGTAATCACCACCATCTTAATCATTACCATTTACCTTATTCAATTTACGCATCGCAATCCATAAATACCATGCTGTGATGAGCGTAGAAACCACATCTGCAATAGGGAAGCTAATCCACACACCTAGTTCACCGTAGATTTGTGGCAATACTAAAATTAACGGAATTAAAATGAATCCCATACGCAACAAAGTAAGCAATAATGCTGGAATCGCCTTGCCTATGGCCTGATAATACGCCGCGCCTATCAATTGAATTGCGATAATAGGTGTCGCAATAAATACAATTTTTAAAGCGTAAGAAGTTTGCTCAATAACTATTTCATTCTTAGTAAAAACAGCCGCAATCTCGTAACTAAAGAAAAACAAACCTATAAAAATCAAAACACCTAGCGCACAGGCAAATTTAAGTGACGTAAAGATCACCTCGCGCACTCTAGTCCATTGCGCCGCACCATAATTATAACCTGCAATGGGTAAGAATCCCTGAGTAATTCCCAGAACAGGAAATAAGGCAAACATCATCATCCTACCTATAATTCCATAAACGGTAACGCTATCTTCTCCACCTATTTCAAATAGGATATTATTTAATAATAGATAAATCACGCTGCTCATGGCCTGTCTGGATAAGGTTACAAAACCTAGCGCTCCTATTTCTTTAAGAATGTTCCAGTCTGGTAAAAAATGTCGCCAACTGCACAGTAATTCACTACGCGACAAGAAAAACCAAAGGATATATGCAAAACACAAAAAATAACTTATGGTAGTTGCCCATGCCGCACCATGCATGCCCATATCTAACTGTTTAATGAAAACGTAATCCAGCACAAGATTACCTATGCTAGGAATCATCATGGCGATCATGGCGTGTTTTGGCGCGCCTTCTGCACGTATGACGTTGTTTCCCATCATACATAATGCGAGAACAGGAACACCATAAAGAACAATGCGATAATAAATTTTAGCTGGTTCAAAAATAGCTCCTTTACCACCAAAGGAATACACTAAATCATCAATAAACCACAGCCCTAGAATTACGGATAGTACTGTTATAAGAAGCGTTATACTGATCTGGTTTCCTACCGTGCGTTTTGCCTTATCCGGATCATCTGCACCTAATGCTCTAGAAATAATGCTGGATCCACCTATTCCTATCGCCATCCCTAAGGCAGCAATAAAGAACGAAACCGGCAACACTACATTAATAGCAGCAATAGCTATAGATCCTATCCAGTTACCCACAAAAATGGTGTCCACTAGAATGTTTAATGACATTACCAGAATCCCTATGGAAGCTGGTAACGCTTGTTTTATCAATAAACCTGTTATAGGTTGTGTCCCTAGTAATTGAGATTTTGTGGGTTGCTGGTCTGACATGAATTATAAAGATAGGAACTATGCCAGTACTGGCGACATCGCCCATTCATCAATCCATCTAGACATTACTTTTACCCAATCTTCACGAGTGTTTAAACATGGGATTACATGAAAATCTTTACCGCCTACTTCATGGAAAATCTCTTCACCTTCCATGGCGATCTCTTCTAATGTTTCTAAACAATCACTAACAAAAGCTGGTGTAGCAATCGCCATTTTTTTAACTCCACCTAGTCCCATTTTTTCAATCGTGCGATCTGTGTAAGGCGTTAACCATGGATCAAATCCTAATCTAGATTGAAAACTCGTAGAAAAAGTACCTGGTTCTAGTTCTAAATATTCTCCTACTAGTCGTGTTACTTCTTTACACTGGTGACTATAGCAATACTGATGCGCTGGAGATGGCGTTGCACAACATTTACCATCCATTTTACAATGGCTTTTTGTAATATCGCTTTTCCTAATATGACGTTTTGGAACACCATGATAAGAGAACAATAAATGTTCATAATCTTTTCCTTCTAGAGATTCCTTAATGGATTCTGACAATACACGTATGTAATCTGGATGATTATAAAAAGGCGGCATATGTGTAAAACTCATATTAGGAAAATGCTCCTTACGTAACTCTTCTGCTAATACAACGATTGTCTCAGTGGTCGCCATTGCATATTGTGGATATAATGGGATTAACAATACCTCATCCACACCTTTATCATGCAGTTCACGCAATCCATTTTCTATGGTCATAGATCCATAACGCATGGCTAAAGCGATAGGAACACTCGTGAAATTATCTATTTTTTCTTGGAGTCGCTCTGATAATACAATCAATGGACTTCCTTCTTCCCACCATATTTTACTATAAGCTTCGGCACTTTTTTTAGGTCTCGTGTTTAGAATAATACCTTTAACTAGAATAGCTCGTAATATGTAAGGTAGATCAACCACGCGTTCATCCATTAAAAACTCATCCAGATAACGTTTAACATCCTTAGGATCTGTAGAATCTGGCGATCCTAAATTAACTAATAATACACCTTTACTCATGAGGGAAATTTGATACAAAAATACAGGTTTACTGTCGGCAGAAATGATAAGAAATTACCAAAAGACGGATTGAAAATGAAATCGAAGTCGAAATTGAAATTGAAATTGAGTTTAAGTTTAAGTTTAAGTTTAAGTTTAAGTTTAAAAACTATTAAAGCCTATCAACTGAGATCCCATTGATTTTATTTTTCTTTTTGTTTTTGATTTTCTTCCCGTTTACAAACATTTAGTACCTTTAGAACATGGCAAAAGAACGTACATGTGAAGAATGTGGAGAAGAATTAAGAGGTCGTGCAGATAAGCGTTTCTGTAGCGATTACTGTCGCAATATTGCAAATAATAAATTGAACCGCGATAGCACTGCACTCATGCGTAACATTAATAATAGATTGCGTAAAAACTGGCGTGTTCTCAATGAATTGAACCCAAAAAACAAAACAAAAACCACTAGAAACAAACTACTTTCTAAAGGTTTTGACTTTAATTTTTTCACCAGTATTTATACCACTAAAAAAGGAACTATTTATTACTTCATCTATGATCAGGGATATCTGGCCATGGATGATGATTACTTTTTAATTGTAAAACGAGAAACCTAGAATTTAGCACCTAGTCTTTTAGCCTGCAGTCTACAGTAGTCTATTACGACACATTATATTTTACTCAACAACATTGAAAACTGTAGACTACTAAACTTAAGACTATTAAAAATGAGAACCCATAGACCTAAATCACATCTAAGTAGCGCAGTATCCTTTCTAGCAATTATTGCAATGGTATTCTACGCATTTTACGGCAGTACGCCATCATCCAGCGTTCCAGTAGATGTTGATGCAACAGAATGGTCTACCGCCAGAGCACTAGAACATGTAAAAGCACTTTCTGTAGCACCGCATCATGTAGGTAGCGCCGCACACGATAATGCACGCGATTACATCGTTGATGAATTAGAGAATCTAGGATTAAACGTGAGTACACAAACTGGTTACACCTTAGATCCATGGGGAAATCTTGCTAAACCATCTAATGTTCTAGCTAGAATAAAAGGAACTAGTAGTAGTGATAAAGCGTTGCTTTTATTAAGTCATTACGATAGTGATCCACATTCTAGTCTAGGTGCTAGCGATGCAGCAAGCGGTGTTGCAACCATACTAGAAGGCGTTAGAGCATTTATCGCCACAGGCAATAAACCTAAAAACGATATCATCATTTGCATTACAGATGCAGAGGAACTAGGACTTAACGGTGCAGAATTATTTGTCAATGAACACACATGGGCAAAAGATGTGGCTATGGTACTCAACTTTGAAGCACGTGGTAGCGGTGGTCCTAGCTATATGCTTATAGAAACTAATGGTGGTAATCGCAAGATCGTAGAGGAATTTAGTGATGCTGGAGTAGAATATCCAGTAGCAAACTCACTAGCCTATAGCATCTACAAAATGATTCCTAATGATACAGACCTGACTGTTTTTAGACAAGAAGGCGACATCAACGGTCTTAATTTTGCCTTTATTGATGATCATTATGATTATCATACAGAACTGGATAATTACGAGCGACTGGATCGCAATACACTAGCACATCAAGGCGCATATTTAATGCCACTCATGAATCACTTTTCGCAAATTGACTTAAGCGATGAATTAAAAGTGACCACAGGTGATGATCTGGTATATTTTCCATTACCACTAGTTAAAATGGTTAGTTTCCCGTTCTCGTGGTTACCATTTTTAATCGGACTATCTGGGCTTTTATTTGCAGTACTAATCGTTTATGGTTTTAGAAAAAAACGATTAACCGTTAAAGCTGTTTTTGGTGGATTTGTCCCTTTTCTAGGAAGTCTTATCATAGTATTTTTACTAAGTAATTATGGGTGGAAAGCCCTTAAAAGCGGCGACTTTTATGTGGATCAATTACATGGCTTTCCATACAATGGATACTGGTTAATCGCAGCAGCGGCTATGGCTACGGCCACCATCGCCGCATTTTTATATCACAAATATTACACTAAAGAAAATATTGCCAGTTTAAGCATCGCGCCATTGTTTATGCTTTGGTTAATTTGTTTACTCATCGCTTTTCCTATAGGTGATGGCGGTATTATTCCTGATGTGTTTTTACCAGGCGCAGGTTTCTTTTTAATACCAGTACTGCTAGGATGTGTCATGCTGTGGATGAACATCAATCAGCGTCGTCCTAGTTATATCATACTCGTTTTACTAGCGATTCCAGCGATCTTTATTTTCACACCATTTATCAGCGCTTTCCCAGTTGCTTTAGGTATGTCTATCCTATTTGTCGCTGCGATACTTACCGCATTATTATTTGGTTTATTAATCCCTATTTTGGGGCATTATCGCAGGAAAGATCTCCTAGCATTTATAGGTCTTATGGCTACGGTGGTTTGTTTGGGTTACGCTTTCGCGAAAGCGGAATTCTCACCATCACAACCACAATCTACAAGCTTAGTTTACATCGCAAACCAAGATGCCAAAACTGCACAATGGGCAACTTATGACAATAATTTAAGCGGCTGGACCAAGGCAAAATTAGGCGACAATCCGGAAACCGCTGCGACGATCAATAAGAATACCATCGATTCAAAATACGGCACTGGATTCACCTATGTAAAAAACACAGATTACAAGAATTTACCATTACTAGAAGTCGCTACTTTAAAAGACACCGTAATTGACGAATTACGCACCGTAAGATTAAAAATAAGCAGTGAATCTGTGGTACAGCGACTAGAGGTTTTTTGCGATTCTGTGTACAGATTTAAAGACGGAACCGTAAACGGTATACCAGCCTACAAGGGTAAAACGTCTGGAGAAGCATTCCCTAACCGATGGGGAAATAGATTATTAAGTTACTACGTCGTAAATAACGAGCCTTTAGAACTAGAATTGACTTTTAACAACGCACAAGAACCGCAATTCCAGTTTTATGCAGCCTCATTTGATCTATTAGAACAACCTGAATTAAAGGTAGCACCTAGATCGCTAGACCAGATGAGCATGCCATTTGTTTTAAACGATGCAGTACTACGCAAGCGCTATGTAACTTTAGATCGACCTGTTGTTACAGATTCTTTGAATCTAGAATAATTTCTCGTAAAAAATCCAGTGTCTCCTCGAGCGCAGTCAAGAGGTCTCTGACACGGGTTTTCAAAAAAACCTCTTAGATTTAGGGCTTGACAACAATAATTCTGCTTGATCAAAACAACAACGCAGTGTCTCCTCGAGCGCAGTCGAGAGGTCTCTGACACGGGTTCTAAAAAAACTTCTTAGATTTAGGTCTGGACTGCGCTCGACCTGACAAGAATAATCCTGCTTAATCAAAACAACAATGCCGTGTCTCCTCGAGCGCAGTCGAGAGGTC
>JAHDIQ010000005.1:0-58037 GCA_020630715.1 Nonlabens sp. | reverse complement strand
ATCCTGCTTAATCAAAACAACAATGCCGTGTCTCCTCGAGCGCAGTCGAGAGGTCCCTGACACGGGTTCAAAAAAACTTCTTAGATTTAGGTCTGGACTGCGCTCGACCTGACAAGAATAATCCTGCTTAATCAAAACAACAATGCCGTGTCTCCTCGAGCGCAGTCGAGAGGTCCCTGACACGGGTTCAAAAAAACTTCATAGATTTAGGTCTCGACTGCGCTAGACCTGACAACAATAATCCTGCTTGATCAAAACAACAATGTAGTGTCTCCTCGAGCGCAGTCGAGAGGTCTCTGACACGGGTTTTCAAAAAAACTTCTTACATTTAGGTCTCGATTGCTACTTCGACAAGCTCAGTACAGCGTCTCGATCTGACAACAACAAATCAACAAAAATTGAAACAAAAAACCATAGGAATACTAGGTCTAGGCTGGCTAGGAACAGCATTAGCACAAGAACTACGATCACAAGGTCATATCGTAAAAGGAACGGTACGATCTAAAGACAAGATGGTAGATCTCAAAAAACAAGGAATAGATACCTACTACCTAGAACTTACCGAGGATAAAATCTATGGCGATCTTGCAGATTTCTTTAAAGACCTAGACAGCTTATTTATTAATATCCCACCAGGATTACGTAAAAATCCAGAAAGTGACTTTGCTTACCGCATCAGGTTATTGATGACCTTTGTGCGTAATGCATCGATTCCTCAAGTGATTTTTGTTTCCAGCACATCTGTATTTAAAGATGAAATTACTATACCAACTTATAACGAAAACAGCACTCCTAACGCTACTAGCAATAACGGTAAAAAAATAATCGATGCAGAAAAGGTCGTACGCGACTTTGTACCATACGCCACCATCTTAAGACCATGCGGACTCATAGGCGCAGATAGACATCCTATTAAAATATTATCTGGAAGAACTGGAATAAAAAATCCAGACGCACCTATTAATCTAGTCACTAGAGATCATGTAATCCACATAGCAAGTCAATTGATTAATGATGATCTTAAAGTATCTATCATTCATGCGATAAGTGAACCACATACAGCACGTAAATCATATTACGATCACATCGCAACAGCACGTGATCTACCAGCACCGGAATTTGAGGTGAATAGTGAAAGTGTAGGTAAGAAAATTGTGAGTGTGGTGGTTTAAATGCTTGGTATTTCCGTAGCTTTAAATCCCATGAAAAAATGGTTCTACAAACATAAAATCAAGCTTAGTATCGCAACGATAATTCTGTTGTGGTATGCGTTGTGTTTGCCAGAAAAACTTTTTGATGTTCCCTACTCTACAGTGATCACCAGTAGCAATGGTAGATTATTAGATGCTCACATTGCCAGCGATGATCAGTGGCGATTTCCTGCGGTAGATAGTATTCCTTTTAAATATGAGCAATGTCTATTACAGTATGAAGATGCTAGCTTTTATAGTCATCCAGGATTTAATCCTGTGTCTATCATAAAAGCGATTAAAGACAATATCAATGCTGGCGAGGTCGTACGTGGTGGTAGTACTATTACGCAACAGGTGATTCGGCTTTCGCGAAAGCGTGATAGAACTTACCTAGAGAAATTTATAGAATTGATTTGGGCTACACGACTAGAAGTACGACACTCAAAAAAAGAAATTCTAGAACTGTATGCATCGCACGCGCCTTATGGTGGTAATGTGGTAGGACTAGATATGGCGTCGTGGCGGTATTTTGGTAGGCAACCACATGAATTAAGCTGGGCAGAAAGTGCAACACTTGCTGTATTGCCTAACGCACCAGGATTGATTTATCCTGGTAAAAGAGAAAACCAGCTAAAACGCAAGCGCGATGTCTTGCTTTTAAAATTAAAAGAAGAAGGAATCATTAATGCCATGGATTATGAATTAGCAATTTCAGAATCTGTTCCTACACGGGATTTTAGAGTACCACAACTCGCACCGCATTTACTGCATCGAGCTAATAAAGAATATGGGACTCAAAAAATAAGAACGACTATAGATTATGAGCTACAAAATACCGTTTCTCGCATTGTAAAAAACCACCATAACATTTTAAAACAAAACGGAATCAACAACCTAGCAATGCTGGTTTTAGATGTTAGAAACCAATCGGTATCTGCTTATATAGGTAATGCACCTACTACAAAAGAACATCAAAGAGACGTAGATATCATCACCGCACCACGCAGTACTGGTAGTGTTTTAAAACCGTTTTTATACGCTGCAATGCTGGATCAAGGCGAGCTATTACCTCACAGTCTAGTAAAAGATATTCCTACCAGTATTAATGGTTACAATACAGAAAATTTTGACAAAAGCTATAGCGGTGCGCTTCCAGCATCGCAGGCTTTGGCGCGGTCGCTTAACGTTCCCGCGGTGCGTATGTTGCGCGATTATACGGTTCCCAGATTTTACCAAAAATTACAAGATTTAAAGCAATCACACATCAATCGCGGTTCTGGCACCTACGGTTTAAGCCTCATCATAGGTGGTGGCGAAAGCAGTCTATGGGACATGTGCCACGCCTATCTAGCTATTGCTAGCAGTCTTCAAGATTACACGAGTACGAGCAGTGAATATGATCAAAACCTGATGCATCATTTAAGCTATGTGGACGATGGATTACGCTTTCGCGAAAGCGTCACCGAGAAAGGCAACATTACTAACCACAACAATGAAGTTGAGAACAACAGACTGCCACGCCATACTCGCAGTATGCAATTGAGTACAACTCCAGTATTGTATGGAGCAGGAAGTATTTACCACACCTTTGAAGCGATGGCGACGGTAAACCGTCCAGAAGGAGAAGAAATCTGGCACTTTTTTAATCCTAACCAGCAAATCGCATGGAAAACAGGAACCAGTTGGGGAAATCGCGATGCATGGGCAATAGGCGTGACTACCAAATATGTCATAGGCGTCTGGACCGGAAACGCAGATGGTGAAGGACGCGCCGAAATGACTGGTATTAAAAGTGCTGCACCTGTTCTATTTGATTTGTTCAACAGGCTACCAGATACTGGATGGTTTGCGCCACCATATGACGATATGATTGAAACTGATATTTGTTCAAAATCAGGATTTCTAGCAACACCAGATTGCACTAGTGAGAAACAATGGATTCCAGCTACTGGTGAACGTTATGCTTCATGTCCATATCACAAAATCATTCAAACAGACCTTTCTGGAAATTATCGTGTAAACGCAGATTGCGAGTCTATTTCTAATATCACAGCTAGCGCTGTTTTTCAATTGCCACCTGTGATGGCATGGTATTACAACAGGAAAAATCCAGATTACGAGTCATTACCACCTTACCGCGAAGATTGCAAACCTAGCGATCAAGAAACCATGCGATTTATCAAGCCTAAACACGGAACAACAATTACAAATACTATTGATGTTTATGGAAATGCAAATCAAACGGTCATTGAATTAGCTCATATGACACCGGATTCTAAAGTGTATTGGTATCTGGATAGTACATTTATTACCTCTACCACTAATTTTCATGAAATCGCTATCAATGCAACACCAGGCTCTCACGTAATCACCGCAACTGATGAAAATGGGTATGATGTGAGAATGGTTTTGGAGTTTAGGTAATTCATAAAATACCCCTTATGGGGTATTGTTGATTAAGATATAAAAAGGTAGTTTCGGCTATTGGAAAATAGAAAACTTCTTTAAAAAGCAACCTTTTACGATTTTTTATACTAAATAGTGAATGGGTATGTCGGTATGAGTAATGATAAGACATTTCGTGTTAAATAATAGTTAAGAAATATTTTTGCTGATCATTTTAAAAAAAAGTAACACTATGTTTAAACAAAAATAATTGCCTGCAAATAAAAGTATTACTGAAAGAAAAAGAGAAAGCTCCTACTAGGTAGAAGCTCTCACAGCTAAAAACGTAAGTCCAATTACAATTTTTAACAAAACAAAATTATGAAATTTAAACTAATAATTGCTGCATTTATATGCAGTTTAACGATAGTATCTTGTTCAAAAGAAGATATAGAAAACAGAGATACTATCCCACAAGCAAAATCATCATCAGGAATCACAAAGGTTTCATTTTCTGGTTCAGGATTAGAAGATATGTTATCTTTTCCTGACATGGCTTATTTTGTAAACACACAAAGTAATTTAGAAATTCAAGTAGAAGATCACGACGACAACTTTGTTTCGCAGTATGGTAATATGAGTGAAGACGATCTAATTGATTTTGAAGAAGATTCAAATTTTGATGATGAACTACCATTAACTGAATTTGAATCCATTTATAGTTTTCAAAGTCTTAGACGCCATTTAATTAATGCAGAAAATGCATGGTTAGACCAGTTTGGCCCAAATGATAATTTTGATGTAAGTGAAAGCCCATACCACCATTTTATTATGGATGAGGCGATGAGAGCTATGCTTAATGTAGATGCTCAAGCACAAATAGGTGAGTATCTAACTCAATTCACTAGATTTGGTTATATTCAAGTTCCTGTGAATAATCTAGAGTTATTTTTAAATGTAGTAAACGATCCAGCAGGAACAACTGGCTGGATGAACCATTCTGAGGTTACTGTAGTAGGTGGTTACTATGGTTCACCAGCAGGAAACTTTGACCCACAAAGTCTAGATCCTGATACTAATGGAGTTTTTTGTGTTGATGACATTAATGACAAAGGTCAAATTAACTTTACTGATAATAGAAAAGTGTCATGGGAACATAAGTTAAGAGGTAGTTACGTATTCGTAAAGGCCAAGGCTAAAACTAGAGGTTTTAAGCATAAAAGAGGTAAATGGAGATGTAGAAGATTAAACATATCTGTAGGTTTGAATGGTGATATAAGCTCCAATCAAACTGAAGATTGTGAAGTTTATAAAAACTTAGGGAAAAGCAGATCCAGAAAGAAGAGAAGAATTAAAGTTAAAGATGAAGAACTTCATTTTTCTGGTTCTTTAATTAAATATAAAGCCATCAATAGAGAGACTGTATCTAGTCACGGATGGAGTTCTCATAGCGAGGATGTATTTATGTTAGATTTATAATATGAGGATTAAATTATTTATAGTGGTGAGCTTTCTTCTGCTCACCACTATTACTGTTACCGCCCAAGAAACACCTTTTTGGAGAAATCTAGGTGTGAAAATAAATTATTCACAAACCCAAGGGTTTTCTAGTGATTTTATAGCTGACACCTTTCAATGGGAAAGACCAAACTATCAAACCTTTAGATTAGGATTGTCTTATGACTTAAAAACTCAAAAGAAGATGGATTATAATTTCAATTTGAACATTGACTGGTCTAAAGATATCACGGAAACAATAATAGAATTTGAAGATGGTTCCAATGACAGAATAGGGTTTCGCAGTACAGTTAACGGTTATGTTTATTTAATCTTAGAATCTCAATTTTTATATAAGTTGAGCTCATCAGGCAACCTTAAATTGTTTGCTGCACCCCAATTAAACGTTACTTTTATTAACGATGAAGGCATCAATAACTTAGCAATTAGAAATTCTGAAGACGAATTACTACTTGGTTTTACAGACACAATAGATAATCACATCTTAAGACCTAGTTTGGCTGTGGGCTTACAATATGATTTGTCTCGTAAAAGTAGATTAGGCTTGTTTTACTCACATTCATTTACGCCTATCTATTTTGGTGAGTTTACTTATGAAAATTCTAATGGTGTTACCGCTTCTGGTGATTGGAAATTTAATGGTCACCAGATTGGGGTTACATGGCAATTCTTTCCTTTTAGAAAATAAACAATCTAGTTACAATTTTATAAACGGTTTCTCACTCAAATAAGAATTATAATAGCGATGATCGCCTGTTACCTCATCGCCTAACCATGATGGTTTTGTGAATACAGCATCTTCAGATGGTAATTCGATTTCGGCAATGATGAGGCCTTTGTTATTGCCATGAAATACATCTATTTCCCATTTGCTATATTCTTGTGGTAGTTCATATCTGGTCTTATCAATGATTTCAGGTAAGGCTAGTTCTAATAATTCCTCTGCCTCTACCATAGGGATTTCTTTTTCCCATTCATATCGTGATAGTCCACTATCGCTAGAAACTCCTTTTATAGTTATAAACGCTTTAACTCCTTTAATACGCACTCGCACGTTACGTTCTGGATCTGTAGTAAGGTAACCTTGGGTAATGCGCTGGCCTTTTAGGTTATCTATTATTGTAGGATCATTAACTAGGAATTTACGTTCTATTTCTATCATGGGTTTAGGTATGTGAGATGAGGTGCTTGGGTTGTGGTAAATGTAATTAATAATATAGCATATTGCGAGTCCCGATAGCTATCGGGAGACAAAGTAATCTGTTGTTGAGAAGCACAATGAACATCATTGGCACCTCAGTTTCACTCCTGCAGATTGCTTCACTAGGCAAGCTACGTTCGCAATGTGCGGTTGTGATGGGTTGAGTCTGCAATGTGCGGTTCCAATTCCACAGGTGTATTGCGAGTCCCGATAGCTATCGGCAGACGACGCAATCTGTAGTTGAGAAGCACAATGCTAATCACTAGCAATGCTCTTTAACTCATCACTTTCAATGCGTGACTTAGGATATCCATTTAGTGCTACTACCATCATAGAAGTTGCGATGACTGTAGGATGAATAGTTCGGTATTTTTTTAATGGACCTATTAACAAGGGATCAATGATTTTTTGAACTTTCTTCCAAAACGATTCAAATGGTCTTTTCTCACTACGATTTCCACCGATTAATGCTGGCTGGACAAAATAATTCTCTTTAAAACCTAAAGCTTCTATATCGCGTTCCATCTCACCTTTACCACGATTATACATAAATTTACTAGATGGTGATGCTCCTAATGCAGAAATTACAATGACTTTAGAAAACCCATTTGCTTTGGCTTCTTTTGCGATTCCTACTGGTAGATCATGTTCTATACGATAGTAATCTTTAGGATCTGGTGTTTTAGCTTGAGTAGTTCCCGTGCAAATAAACAAATGATCACCTTTAAGATATTCACGGTATGTTTCAGGATTAAACAACTCTACTAAATGGTTCTGATGTTTAGGATGCTTATGGATAATTCGCTTTCGTGAAAGCGAAATCACTTTATCATAACTGCTATTCTCCAGCAACTGTTCAAAAAGAAAACTTCCGGTTAATCCGCTGGCGCCTATTACTACTGCTGTATATTTCATTAACATAAATCTACGGTTAAAGGTAGTAATTTTGCAACATGGAAATTCTAGATGACCGTAAAATAATACACGTAGATATGGATGCTTTCTATGCTAGTGTAGAACAGCGCGATCATCCAGAATTAAAAGGAAAACCTATCGCGGTAGGCGGTGGTAGTGATCGCGGTGTGGTAGCAGCTGCTAGTTATGAAGCTCGTAAATATGGCGTGCGCAGTGCCATGCCTAGTGTCACTGCAAAACGATTATGTCCTGATCTTATTTTTGTAAAACACAGATTTGAAGTGTATCGTGAGGTCTCTCAACACATACGAGAGATATTCCTAGAGTATACAGACTTAGTAGAGCCGTTATCGCTGGATGAAGCTTATCTAGATGTTACCACTAATAAACTCAATTTTCCTAGTGCAACCGTTATCGCCTATGAGATAAGACGTAGGATTTACGAGAAAACACAACTTACGGCTAGTGCCGGAATTTCTATCAATAAATTTGTGGCAAAGGTTGCTAGTGATTACCATAAACCTAATGGCCAAAAAACCATACCACCAGAGGAAGTATTAGATTTTCTAGAACAATTAGAAATCCAGAAGTTTTATGGCGTAGGAAAGGTAACGGCTCAAAAGATGTTTGAATTAGGCATTTTCACTGGTGCAGATCTGAAACAAAAATCAGAAGAATTTCTGGTGGATCATTTTGGTAAAAGTGGCAGTCACTACTATCATATCGTCCGTGGCATCCATAAAAGTGCGGTGAAACCAGATCGCACTCGTAAATCTCTAGGCGCAGAACGTACCTTTTCTAGTAACATCACTAGCGAAATTTACATGCAAGAACGACTAGAACAAATTGCAATAGAATTAGAAAAACGACTGGCTAAAAATGATATAGCAGGTAAAACCGTCACCTTAAAAATCAAATACAGTGATTTCAAAACTCAAACGCGCAGTAAAACCCTAGATCACTACATTAGGTCTAAAGAATTAATCCTAGAGGTAGCAGTACAGTTGATGCGTCAGGAACGCTTTCGCGAAAGCGTAAGACTACTAGGAATTACGTTATCAAACCTTAATAATGAGGAAGATACAGCAAGTTTTGTTCAACATCAAATGGAAATACCGTTCTAAAAGTTTAACTACGAATGTAGGAATAAGATGTATAAAAAGGGTAATTTTGACCTAGATGGAACTTTACAATTCACAGTACGCTATTATTAATTGCCAGATTCAATCATTGCCTATGCTTTCATGGGATGTGATCCATAAGCTATTGTGGGATATCCATCCAGAGGTTTATGAGGAAATGGAAACCCTAGCAGATGAATATGACTGGCATTTTACATATTTTTTAGATAGCTACACGCACTTAAAGGATCACTCTATAGTGATTACAGATAAGGATTTAAATATCCAGTGTGCTAGTGAAAATGTGCACAAAATGACCAGTTATGAGAACTATGAGTTGATAGGTCACACACCACGAATTCTTCAAGGAAAAGATACGGATGGTGCTTCTAAAAAAATGATTACAAAGGCGATTTCAGAATCGTTACCCTTTAAGGCACGACTGGTGAACTACCGTAAAGACGGTACACAATATGGTTGCGAGATTAATGCTTTCCCTATTTTTAATGCAGCTAAGGAGACCACGCATTTTATTGCTTTTGAAAATGAATACTTTGTTTAAGTAGTTATCATTAGGTTTATTGAAAACAAAAAATCGCAATATTAGTTGCGATTTTTTGTTTTAATAGGTGTGAATGTTGATGTGTTACTCTACCTCAGAAACGCGTAGGGTATTTACCATTCCTTTATCTGTTACCGGCATAGCGGCTAGGTTAATTAAATAATCACCTTTACGTACAAATTTCTTTGTTTTGGCAAACTTATTTACATCTTCAATCGTCTCATCTGTACTAACAAATTTATCATACTTAAACGCTTTAACGCCCCATAATAAACTAAGCTGTGTAAGAATACGATTGTTACTAGTAAAGGTTAAGATATGTGCATCTGGTCTCCATGCACTAATTTGAAATGCGGTATAACCACTATTAGTCATGGTAGTAATTGCTTTTGCATTGATCTCATCGGCCATTTTTGCGGCGTGGTAACAAATTGATTTTGTGATATATCGTTTTGTTTTGATATGCGGTGCACTGTGAGGAACTTTAATAAGCTCACTATTCTCTACCGACATACAGATGCTCGCCATTTTTTCAATTACCTCTACTGGATATTTACCTACAGATGTCTCACCAGATAGCATTACTGCATCTGCTCCATCCATAACACTATTTGCAACATCATTCACCTCGGCTCTGGTAGGTGTTAAACTAGTAATCATAGTTTCCATCATTTGAGTAGCGATGATTACCGGTATACGAGCTAGTTTTGCTTTAAGTACTAGTTGTTTTTGAATCAATGGAACTTCATGTGCTGGAACTTCAACACCTAAATCACCGCGAGCCACCATTAAACCATCACAATAGGCAACGATTTTATCAATGTTTTGAACTGCTTCTGGTTTCTCAATTTTTGCGATGATAGGAATCTTGTGATCAGAATGTTCTTTAATTAATTCTTGTAATTCCATTAAATCACGACTGTGTCTTACAAATGACAGTGCAATCCAGTCTACTTGTAATTCTACAGCAAAAATGGCGTCTGCGATATCCTTTTCAGTAAGAGCTGGAAGTGATATATCTGTTTGTGGTAGGTTGACTCCTTTTTTAGAACGTAATGGTCCACCTTGAATCACCTTAGTCTTCACGTTTGCAATTCCGTCTGTTTCTATTACTTCAAACATGAGTTTACCATCATCTAGTAGGATACGTTCTTTTGCCTTTACATCTCTAGGAAAGTGCTCATAGTTCATGTACACTTTTTCTGCAGTTCCTTTAAAAGGTTCACCTGTAGAAAAAACAATCTCATCACCTGGATGCACAACTACTTCTTCACTCATGACACCTACACGCAGTTTAGGACCTTGTAGATCACCTAAAATCCCAACACCAAAACCGTGTTCTTCATTCAATTCTCTGATCATATCAACGCGCTCTCTAACAGCATCATGATCTGCGTGTGAGAAGTTAATTCTAAATACATTGACACCAGCTTTCATCATCTTCAGTAACACTTCTTTTTTTGAAGTTGCTGGTCCTAGTGTAGCTACAATTTTAGTTTTTTTAGTTCTTGGCATTATTCGAATATTAAATAATCTTTTTGTTTGATTTGCAATGCATCCACCTGATAGGAAGAAATCACTGCTGGTATTTTTGAGAGCGCATCTACCATTTTGTCTATAGGTATGACACTTAACTCTTGCTCAATTTTAATAAAAAAATCCACACTTACATGCTCTTTTATTAAAACTGACTTTATCATTTCAGGTTCTGATGTTTCAAAAAGGCTACCTGAACTTCTACTGGTACTCGCTTCAGTCCACACTTTATTAGGGACTAGATACATTTTTAAATTATGTTTAGGCTCTACGTATTTAAAAACGGGATAATTCACTTGAATTTTAGACACCATAGCATCTTGATCCTTTTCTTCTCTTTTGAGACCTAACCCTATATATTTATTAATAAAAAAAGCAAGACGATAAAGTGGGACTGTGGAATGTAATCCTATAAGATCAAATGTTTCATCATTATCATCATATAGATCTAAACGTAGTGTCCCCATAATTTTACAAAGTTTCACAAAGTTAAGCACACAAGAAACAACTTAATATGTTGTAAGCTTAAAATCACAACTACTTTTTAACGAAAAGGTTATAGTTGGTTGTATAGGAGAAAAATTGCCTAGATATTATTTACTGAATCTTATCTTGAAAGACAAAATAAGCTCTTTTACTTGCTTTTTCTTCTGCTTTCTTTTTAGAAGTGCCTCTTGCTTTTGCTACAACTCTATTATCGATGGACAGTTTTACAGAAAAATGTCGCACCTCATTCACACCAGTATCCTCATACGTATGATACTTAAATGTTTTCTTATGCTTTTGACACCATTCAATTAATAGACTTTTATAACTTATGACTTTACCTTCTAACATAGGAATATCTACATAAGGTTTTATAACCTTGCGCATGATAAAGTTTTTTGTTCTATTGTATCCTTTATCTAAATAAATGGCTCCTACTAATGCTTCAAAGAGATTCCCATGAACATTAGCACCAAAGTTTGTTGCAGGAACTTGAGTTTTTGCAAGTGCGATTAGCCCAAAATCCATTCCTAGCTCATTTAAATGATCTCTACTTACAATTTTGGATCGCATTTTTGTCAAATAACCTTCATCACCATGTGGTACTTCATTAAAGATATATTCTGCAATAACAGCTCCTAATATCGCATCACCTAGAAACTCCAGACGTTCATAACTTATAGAGTTACCCTTATCATCCTTTAATCCCATTGATTTATGGGTAAACGCTGTGGTATAAAAATCAATATTTTGTGGGGTAAGACCTGTCGTTTTTTTAATATACTTAGATAACTCCTCGTTAGTCTTTGAACCACGAGAGCTAAATATTTTTTTAAAACGATTCATGTATTAAACGGTCACTTAAAGTTTTCTAAATGCGATACAGCAATTGTGACCACCAAAACCAAAAGTGTTACTCAAAGCAACATTTACAGTTCTTTTTTCTGGCTTATTAAGTACTAAACGCAATGATGGATCAATATTTTCATCTACCGTTGTGTGATTAATAGTAGGAGGAACAACTCCTTCTTGAATAGCCATAACACTAGCAATAGACTCTATCGCTCCAGCAGCACCTAGTAAGTGACCTGTCATGGATTTAGTAGAATTAATACTAATAGAGGATGCATGATCACCAAAAACGGCTTTGATCGCCTTTAACTCTGCAACATCACCTAAGGGTGTTGACGTACCGTGAGTATTAATATGATCTACATCTTCTGGATTAATCCCAGCATTTTGTAGTGTATTTTTCATTACTGCAATAACACCACGACCTTCTGGATCTGGAGCAGTAATATGATGCGCATCACTAGAGAAACCACCACCTATGACTTCTGCATAGATTTTTGCTCCGCGAGCTTTTGCATATTCGTATTCTTCTAGAACTAATGCACCAGCACCTTCACCTAATACAAATCCATCACGTGTAGCGTCAAATGGACGACTCGCTGTTTGTGGACTTTCATTACGTGTAGATAAGGCATGCATGGCATTAAAACCACCCATTCCAGCTTGTGTAACCGCAGCTTCTGAGCCACCAGTTACAATAACATCACAATGTCCTAGTCTAATGTAATTTAAAGCGTCTAGCATAGCGTTAGCGCTAGATGCACAGGCAGATACGGTTGTATAATTAGGCCCCATAAAACCATATTTTATAGAAATATGAGCTGGAGCAATATCTGCAATCATTTTAGGGATAAAGAAAGGATTAAATCTAGGTGTACCGTTTCCAGCCGCAAATGATTTTACTTCTTCCTGAAAAGTTTCTAGACCACCTATTCCTGCGCCCCAGATAACACCGACTCTATATTTATCTATAGAGTCGGTATCTAATCCAGAGTCTGCTATCGCTTCATCACCTGCTACCAGTGCATACTGGGCAAAACGATCCATGCGTCTAGCTTCTTTACGGTCTATAAAATCAGTGACATTAAAGTCTTTGATTTCACAAGCGAATTTTGTTTTAAACAGTTCTGTGTCAAAATAAGTAATAGGTGCGCAACCGCTTTTACCACTCATTAATCCATCCCAGTATTCCTGTAGGTTATTACCTATAGGAGTTAGGGCGCCCATACCTGTTATAACAACTCGCTTTAGTTCCATGTACTATTAATTAAGCTTTTGCTTCTTCTATGTATGAAACAGCTTGACCTACAGTTGCGATGTTTTCTGCTTGATCATCTGGGATCTGGATATCAAATTCTTTTTCAAATTCCATGATCAACTCAACTGTATCGAGTGAATCAGCACCTAGGTCATTTGTGAAGCTAGCTTCAGTTACAACCTCATTCTCGTCAACGCCTAGTTTGTCAACGATAATCGCTTTTACTCTTGATGCAATGTCTGACATAATTTTCTAATTTTAATTTTAAATGAATGGCAAAAATAACAAACTTTGCTTTAAAACCACAGTTTAGTTAATTGAGTTAACTTGCCATCATTTAGTTACTATTTAATAATTTAACTCTTGCTGGTGGTTTACAATTAGCCTGCCACGTTTTATTATGAAGAAAATCGTCATTCTCGCATCTGGTAATGGTACTAATGCTCAGGCAATTATAGATCATTTTAAAAATTCTGATCTCGCTAGGGTTTCTTTGGTTTTATCTAATAAGCCTGAGGCATATGTGCTAGAGCGAGCTAAAAAATCTGAAATTCCAGCCTTAAGTTTTAATAAATACGCTTTCGCGAAAGCGGAAACTGTAGGAAATTTACTGCTATCAGAACAGCCTGATTTAGTGGTTCTTGCTGGTTTTTTGTGGAAAATACCTGAAAATCTCATAAAATTATTCCCCAATAAACTTATCAACATCCATCCTGCATTACTTCCTAATTATGGTGGTAAAGGAATGTACGGCATGAATGTGCACCGTGCCGTAATAAAAAATAATGAAGAAACTAGTGGTATAACGATTCATTATGTGAATGAAAATTATGATGAGGGCGCAACCATTGCACAGTTTTCTTGTCCTATATATAAAGGAGACACAGCAGATGATCTTGCAACACGCATTCATCAATTAGAACACTTTCATTTTCCTATGGTGATAGAAGAATTACTGAGTTAATGGAACAAGTTCATATTTATACAGATGGTTCATCGCGAGGTAATCCAGGACCTGGCGGTTATGGTATTGTTATGGAATGGGTAGGAAAAACATATCGCAAAGAGTTTTCTCAAGGTTATCGCAAGACTACAAATAATCGTATGGAATTACTCGCTGTTATTGAAGCTCTTGAAAAAATTAAAATGGATAATGTCCAGATTACCGTTTTTACAGATAGTAAATATGTAAGTGATGCTGTGAATAAACGATGGATTGATGGATGGATACGACGCAAGTGGAAAAATGTGAAAAACGTTGACTTATGGAAGCGTTTTATTAAAGCATTCAACAACACAAATCCTACTTTAAAATGGATCAAAGGTCATAATGACCATCCACAAAATGAACGATGTGACGCCCTAGCGGTTAACGCTGCACTTAAAAAAGAAAACCATTTAATTGATACAGGTTATGAGGCAACAGAGAAAGGATTGTTTTAAACTCTAAGGATTATCTTGTCTCCATTTTACCCATAAAACTGCAGCAGGAGAGTCTATATTCCCTAATCCGTCATTTTGAATGTGAATAGTAAGCACATCACCAGCAGCAAAGTCTATATTATAATCTGTGCGTAAAAAAGATCCACTAGTAAGTTCTATTTGACCATCCAGCGTAGGGTCTGCATTGTTTGGCACATTTGAACCATTAATCCTTATCCTAAACTCTTTGTTTAAAGATCCATCAGAGTTTATTGTCATCGCAACGATAGTTCCCGCTCTAGGCATAAGTGGACCGCTATCATTATTACGCACACTTCCACCATAATCAAGTCGCTGATTATCTCGATTGCCATTTCTACCGTATTGAAAAGCACTACTCTCTATACTTAACCACTTAGATCTGGTAGCATCATACATATATAACAGATCTCCTATTACAGCTATTTGTCCTGTCGCTGTCCCTGTAGGAACTGCTTGTGGTTCTAATGCTAGTGCTGGTATGTTCCCGGATCCCATCGTAATATCGACTTCGGCAGCTGGTGCTGTATTATTTACGCCTACCTGAGCATCAATTACAGATACCCAAAATACCACCAACAGAATTGGAATTAAATTTTTCATAACACATTGCTTTTACTATAAAAATAGTGAATTAAAGCTAAACTAAAGGGATTTAAAAACTAGCCTTACGTTTTTCTAAAAACGCAGTAGTTCCTTCCTCAAAATCACTAGTACCAAAAGACGCACCAAAGCAATCAATCTCTGCCTGATATCCATCTATTCCATCTACAAATCCTGCATTTACAGCATCTATTGCTGCTCCTATTGCGACAGGACTATTACGCATAATTTTACCTGCAATTTTATAACAGGTAGGTAATAATTCTTCTTGTGTGGTGACATGATTTACTAATCCATAAGATTGTGCAGTATTTGCATCGATCATTCCAGCAGTCATGATCAT
Organism: Nonlabens sp.; assembly: GCA_020630715.1. Lineage (GTDB taxonomy): Bacteria > Bacteroidota > Bacteroidia > Flavobacteriales > Flavobacteriaceae > Nonlabens. The sequence continues at coordinate 42,603 of JAHDIQ010000005.1, read as the reverse complement.
TTCCATCGCGCGACCTTTACCTACTAGTTGCGGTAAACGCTGTGTGCCACCATAACCAGGAATAACACCTAGAGAGACTTCTGGTAATCCCATACGTGCATTATCACTTGCAATTCTAAAATGGGCTGCCATAGCCAGCTCTAATCCACCACCTAAGGCAAATCCATTAATGGCTGCAATAACTGGTTTTGAGCAGTTTTCTACTTTATCAAACAGAATTTCCTGACCATGCGCTGCGAGCTCCTTTCCTTGCTCTACGGTAAAATCTGCAAACTCTGCAATATCTGCTCCAGCGACAAAGGCTTTTTCACCACTACCCGTTAAAACGATCACACGCACCGCACTATCAGACTCTGCAGCATTAATAGCGTTGCTTAATTCTAATATGGTTTCTTTATTAAGGGCATTTAATTTTGATGGTCTATTTATGGTGATGGTTTGAATACGATCTGTCGTTTCTATTAAGATATTGTTCATGATGTGCGCGATTTTATGCAAAGATACGGTTTGGATATAATTAAATTTAGTTCCTTTTTTGGGCAGAATTAATACTGCCCTTAGTTACCTTTGCACTATCTCATGGGGTGCTTTTTTAAGGCTGAGATTATACCCGAGGAACCTGGGCAGGTAATGCTGCCAAGGGATCGTAATAGAGTTGATGTTCAAAAGAAGTGTGGTTTAGATTACGCTTTCGCGAAAGCGTAAAAACAACACATTATTGCAACAGAGAATCCTCTCAAATTATTTTTTATTAACCCGATTTAATAAATGCCCCTTTTATTAAGAACAAAAAACTGTTCTAATGAAACATTTATCAATCGTAGTGATAGCCTTTTTAGGATTTTATGTCACTGCACAAAACACACAACAGTCTGACACGACTAAAACTGAAAAACTAGAAGAAGTTCTAGTTAAAGCCGTACGCGTAGATGCTAAATCGCCTATCACACACAGCAATGTGTCAAAGGAAGAACTGGCAAAACGTAATCTAGGGCAAGACATTCCTACCTTACTTAACTTTTTACCATCTGTAGTTACTACTAGTGATGCTGGTGCTGGTGTAGGTTACACAGGTATACGTATACGTGGTGTAAGCTCACAATCTACTAATGTTACTATTAACGGTATTCCTTATACTGATGCAGAATCACTAGGAACGTTCTGGGTAAATCTAGGAGATTTCTCATCATCTGTAGAAAACTTGCAGGTACAACGTGGTGTAGGAACTTCTACAAATGGTTCAGGAGCTTTTGGCGCGAGTATTAACTTACTTACAGATGGATTTTCTGACGTTGCTACTGGTGAAATTTCTAACTCCATAGGTAGTTTTAACACTAGAAAACATACGGTGAAATTCAGCACTGGATTGATGAATGATCACTTTGAGATCGCTGGTAGACTTTCTAATATAGAATCTGATGGTTATGTGGATCGTGCTTCTACTAGTTTAAAATCGTACTTTTTACAAGGTTCTTATGTGGACGATAATACGCTGATTAAAGCTGTCACTTTTGGTGGGAATAATGTGACCTATCAATCATGGTTTGGTATTGATGCACAAACCTTACGTGTAAATAGAACCTTTAATCCAGCAGGTCAATTTACAGATGAAAATGGTAATACTCAATTTTATGATCGTGAAGTAGATGATTACCGTCAGGATCATTATCAATTACACTGGAATGAAAAGTTCAACAGAAACTGGTCTACTAATGTAGGTTTGAATTATACTTATGGTCGTGGATATTTTGAACAATTTAGAGAAGATGATGATTTCTCAACCTACGGTTTTGATCCTATTACGGTAAATGGGTCACTCGTAAACACTACAGATCTTATAAGAAGAAGATGGTTAGATAACGACTATTATGTGGTGAATGCAAATGTGAATTATAAGGACAATAATTCTGATATTTTACTAGGAACATCTTTTAGTCATTATGATGGTGATCATTTTGGCGAAGTGATCTGGGCGAGATTTGCGAGTAATAGCAATATACGTGATCGTTATTATGAAGGAAATGGTAAGAAGAATGACTTTTCTGCATTTGCAAAAGGTACTTTTAAACTTAGCAATAAATTCCAGCTTTATGGTGATTTACAAATTAGAAATGTGAATTATGAAACGTCAGGAATCAATTCTAACCTAACTAATTTTAACGTAGACGAGAACTATCTTTTCTTTAATCCTAAGGCTGGTGTTACTTATGAATATAACGATAACAACGATCTTTATTTTTCTTATGCTCGTGCTAATAGAGAACCTAATCGTGATGATTTTGAAAATAATCCAGACATCTTACCAGAGCAATTAAATGACTTTGAGCTAGGATGGAGACATAAGGATGAAAACTTCTTACTTAATGTGAATGGTTATTTAATGTACTATAATGAGCAACTAGTGCTATCTGGAGAAATCAATGATGTAGGCGCACCATTGCGCACTAATAGTGGTGAAAGCTATCGTTTAGGTCTAGAAATTGAATCAACGATACCGCTGGCAGAAAAATGGACGCTTCAACCTAACGTTACTTTAAGTAGAAATAGGAATGTAGAAACCTTCAGAAATTTTGATGGTGAGCTCCAAAATCTAGGAAGTACCGCCATCGCTTTTTCACCAGATATTATCGCTGCAAATGCACTAATTTATCAGCCGGTAAACAATTTACAGATGTCATTACTGTCAAAGTTTGTAGGAGAACAATTCATGAGTAATACAGAGGCAGAATTGTCAAAATTAGACAGCTTTTTTACAACAGATTTTAATATTGTTTACACGATTAAACCTAAATCTGTATTTAAAAGTATTGTGCTAACAGGTTTAGTAAACAACATATTTAATGAGTTGTATGTTTCTAATGGGTACTACTTCACCTTTGACGATGATTTTTCAAATCCTGGAACTATTTCTACGGTAGAAGGTGCTGGTTTTTATCCACAAGCGGGAACGAATTTCTTACTAGGCGCGACTTTTAATTTCTAATAAGACTGCTGTAAAATCCAGACTTAGATCCTTCTAATAAGTTTAGGGCGGAATAAATTCCGCCCTAAATTTTTAGATGTATGTTATAAGTGAAGACTGAGATTTGCCCTAAAAAAACTTGATTAATTAGAAACTCTAATAATATTTCCTACACGTTCTGCACGGTAAGCTTTTAACCCAAAGGGCAGATCACCGCCAGCGGTAGGTTGACCTGTAAAAATGCTGTATTCATTTTGATCTGTAGGACATGGACAACTAGCTGTTAATCCTGTCACACTCATCGTACTACAATTATTAGGCTCATGATTAGGATCACTTAATTCATAAGCAAAATACTGATCGTTACCTGGTGTGTAAACCACCACACCTCTTATTCCTACATTATCTAGGACCACAAAATTTCCAGCAAATTGCAAGCTAGAGAACTGTGGTAAATTCAAATTCATGTCAAATTGAAAACCTATATCTACCAGAAACGGATTCTGCCTGCGGTTATCATCACTTTCACAAGAAAAGAAAATAAATAAAAGACTCAAAATGATAGCTCTACGCATGGAAATAGTGTTTAATAAATGCTAAAAATATAACGGTAAAATTGATATTTAGTATCTTTGAATCATAAATCCCGCGTTAATGGTGGGATTTTGTCATTTATAGTCCTAGCGATTTTAAATAGCATTATATGATTTGAATTTCGCTTTCGCGAAAGCGTCATTAAAATGAACTTCAAATCCTAAAAAAAAGAAATTATGAGTAACGTATCGTATTATACAGAAGAAGGATTAAAAAAATTGCGTGATGAATTAGCGCAATTAAAAGATATAGAACGTCCTAAGGCATCACAAGCAATTGCAGAAGCACGAGACAAAGGTGATCTAAGTGAAAATGCCGAATATGACGCGGCAAAAGAAGCACAAGGAATGCTAGAAATGCGCATTTCTAAACTAGAAGCCATCGTTTCTAATGCACGTATCATTGATGAATCAGATTTAGATCTTTCTAAAGCATTAATCCATAGTAATGTAAAGATCAAAAATCTGAACAATAATATGACGATGAACTATAAGTTAGTCGCGCAAAGTGAAGCAGATGTTGCAAAAGGTCACATCTCTGTAGATTCTCCTATAGGAAAAGCATTGCTAGGTAAAGAAGTAGGCGATGTTGCAGAAGCTGTGGTTCCTGTAGGAACTATTAAGCTAGAGCTTTTAGAAATCTCAAGAGACTAATCATGAGCATTTTTACTAAAATCATCAACGGTGAAATCCCTTGTTATAAAGTAGCAGAAACTGATGATTTTCTAGCCTTTCTAGACATTAATCCTAATGCACCAGGTCATACATTATGTATTCCTAAAAAAGAGGTGAATAAAATTTTTGACCTAGATCAGGACACTTATGCTCAACTTATGGAATTCTCTAGGAATGTAGCACTAGCATTACGACAGGAAGTAACCTGCCAGCGTATAGGAATGACCGTTATAGGACTAGAAGTACCTCATGTTCACGTTCATTTGATTCCACTGCGCACTATGGAAGACGCACGTTTTATAAACAAAGAAAGTTTATCTCCAGAAGCCATGCAAGATATTGCAGATCGTGTGCTTAGTAGATTTGAGCAATCCTAAATACCACCATAAGATTTAATGATATCATTAACATCAGATTATCACAACTAGGTTTTACCTTTGTAAAAAATTAATATTATGTATCCAGCAGAATTAGTTCAACCGATGCGCGATGATTTAGGCACCGCAGGATTTGAGCACTTATATACTAGTGAAGAAGTAACAAATGCTATCAACCGTGAAGGAACTACGCTTTTAGTAGTAAACTCGGTTTGTGGTTGTGCCGCAGCTAATGCACGTCCAGGAGCAAAAATGTCTTTAGAAAACGACAAAAAACCAGATCATACTGTAACGGTATTTGCAGGTGTAGATCGTGAAGCAGTAGATACCGCACGTGCCGCGATGGTGCCGTTTCCGCCTAGCTCGCCTAGTATGGCATTATTTAAAGATGGTGAATTAGTTCACATGTTAGAACGTCATCACATTGAAGGTCGTCCAGCAGAGATGATTGCTGAGAATCTTAAAGAAGCTTATAACGAGAACTGTTAAGTAGTTTATACTACAAGCATAAACCCCAAAGGTTTTTCTAAAAACTTTTGGGGTTTATTGTTTTTAAATCTAATGTTTTCTTTAAACAATTATGCATGCATAAAATTTCCTATGCAATGCATAACAAATTAAAGCTTTCTAAATTACATTTGCGCCATGCAAAAAATCATATCGTATCCCTTAACGATCATTCATTTCATAGTATTCTTTTTACTGTTACTCATATTTCATCCTATACAATTGATTTGTCATAAAATATTGGGTTATGACGCACATCGTAAAAGTGTTGCAGTGCTCAATTGGTTTTTAATGCAATCGCAATTACCAGTATTAAACACCTTTGACATTACCTTTAAAGAAGAACTTCCTGTAGGACCTTCCTACATTTTTGTGAGTAATCACCAGAGTATGTTTGACATTCCACCATTGATATGGTATTTACGTCATTATCATGCAAAATTTATTGCAAAAAAAGAATTGGCAAAAGGTATTCCTAGTATATCGCTCAACCTGCGCATAGGTGAAAACTGTGCTATAGATCGTAAAGATCCTAGACAGGCCGTAAGTGCATTGATGAAGTTTGCAAAAAACGTAAACGACAAAAAACGCAGTGCAGTAATTTTTGCCGAAGGTTCACGTAGTCGCACCGGTGTCCCTAAACCTTTTAAAACAAAGGGTTTATTGACGCTTTTTAAGTACATACCAGAAGCTGTGGTGGTACCTATCACCGTAAACAATTCATGGAAGGTAGATCGATATGGTAAGTTTCCTTACGGAATCGGGAATAAAATACATCTTACCGTTCATGAACCTATTCCTATCGCTGGTCGTGATAAGAACGAGGTGATTGAGCAAGCACAAACTGTTGTCCACAATGCTGTTACCAGCACTGATGTCACATAATAAGTAATGAAATGATGTAATTACGCTTTCGCAAAAGCGTACTAAACAATAAACACTTACATTTACATAAATCCAGTACTAACTGAAACTATATGGATATTAAGCCCCTAAAAAATATACGCATCGAGGTGATGCAATCGCTAGAAAGCAAGGTTGAATCCTTTATGGATCAATTCCTGATTCCAGTAGAGAAAATCTGGCAACCTACAGATTTTTTACCTAATTCACAGGAAGATAGCTTTTTTGATGAAGTGAAAGAGTTGCGTGAGCTGGCCAAAGAATTGCCGTATGATTTTTGGGTAACCCTAGTAGGTGACACGATTACAGAGGAAGCATTACCTACTTACGAGTCATGGTTAATGGACGTAGAAGGCATCAACCAGGTAGAAGGAAAGGGAAATAGCTGGTCTAAATGGGTACGTCAATGGACTGGTGAAGAAAACCGTCACGGTGATGTACTTAATAAATACTTATACCTGTCCGGTCGTGTGAATATGCGCGAGATAGAAATCACAACGCAACATTTGATCAATGACGGTTTTGATATCGGGACAGATCGTGACCCGTATAAAAACTTTATCTATACTAGTTTTCAAGAATTAGCAACTTATGTATCTCATAATCGAGTAGCAAAACTTGCAAGAGAATACGGTAACATAGGATTATCTAAAATGTGTCGCATCATTTCTGGTGATGAGATGCGTCACCATAAAGCTTATTCCACATTTGTAGAAGAAATCTTTAAAGTAGATCCTAGCAATATGATGATCGCTTTTAAAGAAATGATGGTGCATAAAATTGTGATGCCAGCCATGTTCTTAAGAGAAGCTGGTCAAAGCATGGGCGCGGCATTTGAAGATTTTTCAAACAGTGCACAGCGCATAGGTGTTTACACCTCACAAGATTATATAGATATCATGCAAAAACTTATTGATCAATGGAAGATCGCAGATATGTCTCAACTTACTGAAGAGGCTGAAAAAGCAAGAGATTACTTAATGAAACTTCCAGCGCGTATGGAACGTGTGGCACAACGAGTAAAAATCCCAGCAGAATCAGCTCGTTTTTCATGGGTACAAGATCCTGTGATAGGATAGAGGCTAGATAGTAACATTAATAAACCCCATAGGTTCAAGAACCTTTGGGGTTTATTGTTTTAACATTTTAATGTAGAACGCTTACTCAACTCAAGGTTTTGTAAATTTATTTGCGCTTAACTGTTACCCAAGATTTATCAAATCCAATTGTCTCAAGCACTTTTTCTTTATTCAACACTTGAGGTTGTTTAATTTTCAAAATAAGTGTTTCTTGAGGAACATTTTCTATTATAGTGAATTGAGAACCATGAGGTTGCCATACAAATTGCTTGTCCTTCGTTCCTTTAATGAATCCTTCAAGATTACCATTCTTATTCCATTCGAAAGTAAAAAGCTCTGCATCATATCTAATCGTATCAAATTCAAAAACTGCGACTTGTGAAAGGTCATTTGATTTCACAAGGACAACTGTACGAAGATGCTTAAATTTCTCTCGAATTGCGGAAACTCGTTCGTTCCATATTTCTAAAACTTGTTCACCTACTAGATTGGGTTCAATAGAAGTATCCACAGTGCTACCAAAGGAAAATACTGGAGAGTTACGTCCAGAAATTAGTCTTACTTTTTTGAGGTTAGAAAAGTCCTTAACACCAGATTTTACTGTTTTAGCACCCCATGCAGTATTTCCCATAACAACATCGTCTAGACCAACATTAGATGGTTTCCATTCAGCTCCGATACAAAGAGCAAAGATTTGTTCCCATTCGTTTCCCTGTAAATCTGGCCTACCTTTACTTGCTAATAAATAGACGATCTCTTGACCTAAAATATAAGGGAACTCAGCATTAAACTTATTTATTGGATAAGCTGAAACAGATTTATTTACCGTTCTTAGTCTAGGTGATTTACGTTTAGCCATTAACTTGGGTTGTATTGTAAATCATATTCTCTTAAAACAAGAGTTTGATCTAAGCTGACAGAGATATAGGGTAGGAATTTCTGTAATACCGCTTTAATCATATTTACTGGAACTGCATTTCCCGCTTGTTTCTTTGCTTGGGCATCACTAACAACAATCTTATACCAATCTGGGAATCCTTGAAGTCTAAACATCTCTCTAGGTGTTAGTCGTCTCTCACCATTTACTAATAAATAATTATGCGATGCGCCAGAACGAAGAGCACAGGAATATGGGTAAGAACAAATGTTTCCTGATTTGTTCTCATGCCAAATGGATGGGTAAAAAGATGATTTATGTTTATCCTTTCTTTTTTGCCTAATATAATCTGAGGCAAAATATTTATCTGCAACAGAATCTTGTAAAATTTCGTTTAATGCCTTGTACGGCCTTTCAGGAGAAGGAAAAGTGAATAATATTGGCTCGCGATGACCAACTATAACCACTCTTTCTCTTTTTTGCGGTAAACCATAATCTAAAGCATTCAAAACGCTATACTGTACATGGTAGCCCAATTCTTTTAGTGACTGCACAATAACTTTTAAAGTTTTACCTTTATCGTGTCCAACAAGTTGTTTAACATTCTCTAAAATAAAAGCCCTTGGGGTTTTTTCTTTTAAAATTCGCGCTATATCAAAAAAAAGAGTTCCTCTAGTATCACTTAAGCCTTTCATTTGCCCTATAATACTGAATGGTTGACATGGGAATCCAGCAAAAAGTATGTCATGGTCTGGAATCTTTCTCTCATCAATTTGAGTGATATCACCTAACGGTTTCTCACCAAAATTTGCCTCATAGCTTTCTTGTGCATATTTATCTATATCAGAAGAAAAAACACATTCTGACTGAATGTTATTTTCCTCACAAGCTTCTTCAAAAGCAACCCGAAAGCCACCGATTCCACAAAAAAGATCAATAAATTTTAGTTTTTCTTTATGCATTTCGTAAAGTTAAAATTCTAAATCGAAAACAATAGCAATTTTCAAAAAATTAATTCACAATCGAGAAGTAATCTAATTTCTTGAATGATCATTTACCAATATTCACATCTTTCCAATACTGTGGTGGTTTATTTCCTAGCTTTTTATCTGGTGTGATGCGTGACTGCATTAACGGTTCAAAAAAGGTATATGGATACAACTTTTCATAAGCGCTAGCTTCATTGAGTTGTTGCATCAACTCGCGTGGTATGTCAAAATCCAGCGTTTTCATATTAGCTTCTATCTGTGGTAGTTTAGTCGCACCTATAATGACGCTTGCAACGTTAGGTTGGTTTGCTACCCAATTCAATGCTACGCTCGCCATAGGCTGATTGATTTTTTCACTTACCTTATGCAATGCTGTTACAATACGCCAGTTGCGCTCGTTATCTTTAGAACTTACCTCGCCACCATTATCTGTAATATGTTTTAGGCGACCTTGAACATTCTCTTGGTGATCAATATCTGGTTTGTATTTTCCAGAAAGCAATCCGCCACCTAGTGGTGACCATGCCATGATTCCTGCATTTGTATATTGCCCTAGATCAATATATTCATCTTCTATACGTCGCTGGATTAAGGAATATTCTAATTGCATCGCACTAATAGGTTCATAATTATGTGCTTGTGCCAGCGCTTGTGCTCTACTTACATACCATGCTGGTGTATTTGAAAATCCTACGTGTAGAATTTTGCCTTCGCTCACTAGGTCGTTTAGCGTGCGCATGACCTCTTCTACTGGTGTGAGTTGATCCCAGCAGTGTAAAATGTACAGATCTATATAGTCTGTTTTTAAACGTTTTAGCGATTCTTCTAGCGTGCGACGTATATTTTTACGAGAATTCCCACCACCATTCACGCTGTTATTTGCACTGGTGTTAAATGTGAATTTAGTCGCTAGGACTAGGTCTTCTCTTAGCTTGCGTTTTTTCATGAAATCGCCTAGATATTCCTCGCTAGTTCCTTGTGTATACATATCTGCGGTGTCTAGGAAATTACCGCCGTGATCTACGTAGTAGTTGAAAATAGCTTCGGCTTCTTCCTTTGTATTTCCCCAGCCCCATTCTTTCCCAAAGGTCATCGTTCCCAGCGCCAGCCTACTTACTTTCAATCCTGTTTTTCCTAATGTATAATATCTATCTAAACTCATCCTAATTAATTTGTAGTAAAGTTATGAGGATTGAGTGGATTACGCTTTCGCGAAAGCGAAATATTTACCACTTTCTCACGCTATTAAACACAAGCTTCCTAGACCAACTTTTATGGCTTAATAATTGTTACTTTTAACCCAATGAAAATATTTAATAACAGCTTGCGTAATAGGATTTTTGTCTCGATGATCCTACTTACCTTGATTTCTAGTTTATTAATCGCTGGTATGTCTATTTACCAGTCTAAAGAGCAAGCACAGGATTATCACACAAAGCGTTTACTGCGCAAGGAACAATCTATAAAAGAAAATATCGCTTATACTTTAGGTGATACAGACTGGGAAGTTTCTACAGAGAATTTACCCTTAATTTTTAAGGATGAAATTTTTAGAATTAGTGATGTAGGTGGCATGCCTGTAAAGATGTATGATCTTAAAGGTAGGTTGCTTAAAACTTCTATTCCTAAATTAAAGTCTGATGAAACCGTACGCCAGATTGATGAAAATATTTTAGAAAGCCTGCGAGATTCTGATACAAAACGCCATGTTGTAGAATTTGAGGAAGATGGTAAAAAATACCTATCCAGTTATTCCTATATCATGGATAACAAGTTTAAAAACATAGGAATTATCAATTTGCCTTATTTAGAGAATGATGATTTCATGAATTATGAGTTGCGTGAATTCCTAACCAGACTAGGAATGATCTATGTGGTGATGTTCTTATTCTCTATTGTAATGGCTTACTTTTTATCTAAATACATCACAAAATCCATAAGCATCATTAGTGAGCGATTTAAAGAAATCAATATCGCACAGCGCAATGAAAAAATCCAGATCAATCCAGATACGGCTGGTGAATTAAACGTATTGATACAGTCGTATAACAATATGGTAGATGAGCTAGAAGAAAGTGCTGTAAAACTGGCGACTAGTGAGCGCGAGCAAGCATGGCGCGAGATGGCAAAACAGGTCGCTCACGAGATTAAAAATCCGTTAACGCCTATGAGACTTACGGTACAAAGTTTCCAGCGACGTTTTGATCCTAGTGATGAGGACGCAAGAGAAAAACTGAATGAATTTTCAAACTCACTGATTGAACAAATCGATGTAATGAGTAATATTGCTAGTGCATTCTCTACTTATGCAACCATGCCTGCTCAAAAAAACGAGCAAACAGATGTTCCTATGGTAACGCATCTAGCACTGGATATTTTTAATGAATCTTACATTACCTATGAAGAAGATGCAGAATCGCTGAAAACGATTTTTGACCGTACGCAATTGATCCGTGTGATTACTAATCTAGTAAAAAATGCGATCCAAGCGCAAGCAACAGACTGTGATCCTAAAATCAAGGTAAGTGTAACTCATAATGATCAAAATATCTTTATTAAAGTAGCAGATAACGGTACCGGAATCCATCCAGATCACGAGAAAAAAATATTTGAACCTAAGTTCACTACTAAAAATAGCGGTATGGGATTAGGTCTAGCGATGGTAAAACAAATCGTAGAAAACTTTAACGGCAGTATTCACCTAGAAACTGTTTATGGAGAAGGAACAACGTTTACGGTGACGCTTCCTAGAGCGTGATGAACTTGAACTTGAACTCGAATTTGAACTTGAAAATGATGATTTTAAAATTTCAAGAGTTAGGTTTCTAACGCGGTACTTCAAAACATCTTTACAGATTTAGGTCTCGACTGCGCTCGACCTGACAACTGATTTACTGTCGTACTATTAAATGACGATAGACTAATGAATTGTTAGGATTCAAGAAGCAACACTCAAGATTCTAGATGGTTTTAAAACTAGCTTGCTAGGCTCTTAACAGTGAGTAGTCAAAAAGAATTTAAGCCTAGGTTTAAGTTTAAAATTTAATCGTTTTTTCTACCATGTTACCATCACGATCTACAGTGACTTGAGTAGCATCACCTTTATCAAAAGTAGACAGCGTTCTCATATAGCTCATCATATCTGTTACAGTGCTGTCGCCTAGTTTCACAACGATATCACCTTTCATAAGGCCAGCTTTTTGAGCAGGTTTATCCTCGCTAATTCCATCAATACGCATTCCTTTACCAGTAAACAGGTAATCTGGAACTACGCCTAGACCTACTTTAAAGCGTGGTACTTCTTCGCTTTCGTTTTTAGTTCTTCTAAAAGCTAGTTTTCCTGCGCCATCCATTTCTGTAATGATCGCTTCTATGTAATTAGAGATTAACTCCATACCATCGTAATTCAGTTTTTCAACATCATCACCTGGTCTATGATAATCCTCGTGCTGTCCTGTGAAAAAATGAAGTACTGGAATATCATTCAGATAAAATGAGGTGTGATCACTAGGTCCTACACCACTATCGCTAGTCGCTAGTTTAAAGTCTTTATTCACCGCATTAATCACCTGATTCCATCGTGGCGTGGTTCCTACACCATTAATGGCAAGCGTTTTTTCTTCATTTAATCGACCTACCATATCCATATTGATCATATAGTTTGCTGTAGTGATATCGATGGTCGGGTTTTTAGTGAAGTAATTAGAACCTAATAATCCCATTTCTTCGCCAGAAAAAGCGATGAATAAGTAATTGTTGTTGTTCATTTCGCTTTCGCGAAAGCGAAATCCTAAATCCAGCATTACTGCAACACCACTAGCATTATCATCTGCACCATTATGTACCGCATCATCACCGCGATGAAGTGAACCTTCACCACCCATTCCTAAATGATCATAGTGCGCACCTATAATTACGGTAGTAGGAGCGCCATTATCGATATAACCTATCACATTTGTTCCCGTAAGAAATCCATCACCTTTTTCATCTGTAAAAGCCGCTTCCTGATGTGGATCACTGGATGGTTTAAAAGAAAAGGTCTGGAAATACGTATTTGCATTTCCTTTAGGAGATAGCCCTATTTCTTTCATACGTTTTGCGATATAATCTGCCGCTAATAATTCGTAGCTGGTTCCAGTTTCTCTACCTTGAAGACTATCTGATGCCAGTACCATAACATCTTCTTTCATGGTTCTTTTTACCGGTGCTTCTGATTCAACAGATGTTTTACAGGACACTAATAGGCAAATGCTTAAAAAAAGTAACGTAAATCTCATAACTAGGGTTTAGTTTTGCGCAAAATTAATTCATAGATGAGAGCACTCCTATTTTTACTAACGATATTATGCCTAGCTAGTTGCAAGAATGAAACGCAAACTGTTGCGGAAGATACCACACCAGAAACCTCAACTGCTTTTGAATCACTAGCAGATTCTACTTTAATTATGCCTGGTGAAGAACATTTTAAAAGCATTTATCAAGTCACTTTTGGCGGTGATAATGCAGAGGCTTACTGGAGTTTTGATGACAAAAAACTGATTTTTCAAAGTAATAATACAGCATGGGATGTAAAGTGTGACCAGATGTTCTTAATGGATTTAGGAGAAGAATTTAAAGACCAGCGACCACCATTAGTATCTACTGGTAAAGGACGTACGACTTGTTCTTATTTCCTGCCAGATAACGAGCATGTGATTTATGCAAGCACACATTTAGAAATGGAAGTTTGTCCAGATGCACCATTACGTGAAAACGGAAAATACGTGTGGCCTATTTATGATAGTTATGACATCTTTGTAGCAGATCTAGAAGGAAACATCACCGCGCAATTAACTAATGAAAAAGGTTATGATGCAGAACCTACGGTATCACCGCAAGGTGATAAGATTGTCTTTACGAGTGATCGTAGTGGTGATTTAGAATTATACACCATGGATCTAGACGGTAGTAACGTGAAACAAATCACGTTTGAATTAGGCTATGATGGTGGTGCGTTTTTCTCACCTGATGGTAGTCAGATCATCTTCCGTAGTTCAAGACCTAAAACAGAAGAGGAAATTAAAGAGTACAAAGATTTACTAGCAAATGGATTAGTTCAACCTACAGAGATGGAACTATACATTTGTAATGCAGATGGTTCTGACCTAAGACAGCTTACTAATTTAGGAAATGCAAACTGGTCACCATTCTTTTTTCCTGATGGCAAACGTGTATTATTCTCTTCAAACTTTGAAGCAGAACGTGGTTTCCCTTTTAACCTTTACATGATCAATACAGATGGTACAGGATTAAAACGCGTTACCGCTGGTGAGACTTTTGATGCTTTTCCAGTTTTCTCAAACAATGGAAAATACCTAGCATTCTCTTCTAATCGTAATAATGGTGGAGGACGCGATACAAACTTGTTTATTGCAGAGTGGCAGGATTAAGGATTAATCAAGTATCTTTATAATACAAGCAACATTAATTATCAGACAACTTATAATTCTTACTCTATTGTTACCCTTAATAGGGTTTGCACAACTAAACGCAAACCTCATAGGTGATGCTGTAAGTCAAGGAAACAACTGCTACATCATAACTCCAGATCAATTGACTCGTACAGGTGGAGCTTGGTTTGATAATGCTATTGATTTTGATACTGACTTTACGATTGATTTCACTGGGAATTTTGGTAATAAAGATACGAACGGCGCAGATGGAATGGCACTTGTGTTTAAAACAAATCCTACAGCTATCCTTGGAAATTCAGGAGGAGGAATGGCCTATGAAGGAATTTCTACTTCCTTAATAGTAGAATTTGATACATTTCAAAATTCTTCATTAGGTGATCCGTTTTTTGATCATATTGCTGTGCAAACAAATGGAATACCTAATCATTTAAATCCAACCAATAATCTTGCAGGTCCTGTTCAAGCTAGTAGTACAAATCCCAACATCGAAGATAATCAAGTACACAACGTTAGAATAGAATGGAATGCTACAAGTAATGTGTTTTCAGTATTCTTTGACTGTATATTGAGATTATCTTTTACGCAAGATTTAAAAAGTACCGTCTTTAATAATGCAAACAATACCTACATAGGATTTGTAGGTTCTACTGGTGGTTTATCTAATTTACATCAATTATGCTTCAACGGTTTGTCTTTTATTGATAACCTAGTCCTACAGGATCAAGATTTATGCGCTGGCGGAATCACAAATATTGATGCAAGCATTACCAGTGGAGTTAGTTATAGCTGGTCACCTACAAATGGGATTAGTAATCCTAATATTGCAAATCCCACATTTGGTCCACTTAGTACAACTACATATACCGTAACAATTACTGATGTTTGTAGCGACACAACTACAGAAGATGTCACTATCAATGTGCTCCCTATAACAACTCCTATTTTTAATCCTGTAAATCCCATTTGTAATGGAGAAACGCTGAATCCATTACCATTAATTTCTAACAATGGTACTTCTGGAACGTGGTCACCTATACTAGATAATACAACCACTACGACCTATAATTTTACACCATCAAGTGGAGAATGTGCAAACCCTACATCATTAACTATTGTTGTGGATCAACCTATCAATCCTACATTTGGAAACTTAGGTCCTTTTTGCAATGGAGATATTTTCAATTTGCCTAGCACATCTATTGAAGGAATTCCAGGAGTATGGTCTCCAGCAATAAACAACACCACAACTACCACTTACACTTTCACACCAGACAATGGACAATGTGCTAACACGACAACCTTAACCGTAACTATTAATCAACCGGTAAGCGCTACTTTTACTACTCCTAATACGTATTGTGAAAATGATGCCATTCCTAATTTACCTACAACGTCGTTAGAAGGTTTCACAGGTAACTGGACACCTGCAATTAATAACACTATTACAACCACATATACCTTTACTCCAGATACAGGACAATGCGCGTCAATATCAACGTTCACAATTACTATAGAACCTCCAGTAACACCTACATTTAGTATTCAAAACTCTTATTGTGAAAATCTTTCTATTCCTGAATTACCTATAACTTCTAATGAAGGAATTACTGGAAGCTGGTCACCATCTATAGACAATATTAATACTACCACTTACACATTTACGCCTGATAATGGAGAATGTGCAAACATCGCCACCCAAACAATTACCATTACTCAAAGTATCACACCTACTTTTAATCCAGTAGGAACCTATTGTGAGAATGAAATAATTCCAGCACTAGATACTATTTCTAATGAAGGTGTCTCTGGAAGCTGGTCACCTGCAATAAATAGTACCGCCACTACGACCTATACTTTCACACCAGACAATGGTGAATGTGCTAATATTGTTACAACTGTCATTGACATTTTACCTCAAGAGTTGCCGTTATTTGATCCAGTAGATCCTATATGTACTGGCGATTCAGTTTCTGACTTACCTACAATTTCTTTAAACGGTATTTCTGGAAGTTGGTCTCCGGCAATAAATAACACCGCAACGACCACTTATACTTTCACTCCTAATGCTGGAATCTGTGCTAGCAATACCACTATAACGATAGTGGTAGATTCAGGAGCGATACTACAACTAGACATTGTTGTAAGAAATACTGGAAGCGTGAGAAATGCAACTGGAATAGTGAGTAATAATACAGGAGTTGTAGAGTACCAATTAAACAATTCATCGTGGCAAACAAATCCTGAATTTTGTATTCAAAATCTATGTGGTGAACAAACCTTAAGCGCAAGACTTGCCTCTGGATGCAGTGAAACAACGAGCACCACATTTATAGCCACAAACTATGCAGATTTTTTTACACCTAACCAAGATGGCTTTAATGACAGCTGGAATTTAGAATGTTTAAGAAATAATGCTACCGCTAGAATTTACATCTTTGATCGACATGGTAAACTTTTAAAGAACATAAGCGCAGACGGATTTGGATGGGATGGCACTTATCAAAACAATCCTATGCCTTCATCAGATTATTGGTTTAAAGCAACCTACCTAGACAATGCTGTTGAACGCACCATTACAGGTCATTTTACTCTTAAAAGATAAGGTGCTAGTTACGCTTTCGCGAAAGCGTAAAAACAATCAACAATTTCACTATCAAAGCAAAAATCAATTGACTGGTAAGGCAGTATAGTCTAACAAGATCACCGTCAGAATTGTGTTTTATCCGTTTTTTTTTTAAAAATGTCTCATTTAGCTAGAAATAATCACCGTTAATCGTTAAGTATACAAATATTTGGATCATTTATTAAAATTTTATCTTCTTTGTGCCCCTAAAATTTTTTTCGCAATCCGAAAATAACTTCAGCTGACAATAGTACACAATGAAAAAATTAATTTTTATAGCCTTGTTTCCATTCATAGCTGTAGCTCAATTGAATCCTACTCTTACAGGAAATGCGATCAATGTTGCAAATGATTGCTTTTTTGTAACTCCAGATCAACCTAATCAGGCTGGTGGTGTTTGGTTTTCAGACACCTTAGATTTTAGCAAGGACTTTAGTATTTATTTTGCCGCAAATTTTGGAGATAAGGATTTAGATGGTGGTGATGGTGTTGCTTTGGTTTTTAAAACAGACGCAACGGCAATCACAGGTACAGCTGGAAGCAGTATCGCTTATGAAGGAATCAATAATAGTCTCGCATTAGAATTTGACGCGCTTAAAAACACGACACTAGGTGATCCTGACTATGATCATATTGCTTTTCAAAAAAATGGATCTTCTGATCACAATAGCAGTAATAATCTTGCAGGACCGGTACAAGCAAGTGCTTCTAGCTCAAACATAGAAGATGACTTACCACATACCGTTAAAGTAGAATGGGTTGCTGCAACTACGACTATGACTGTACGTTTTGACTGTATGTCTAGATTAACGTTATCAGAAGATGTGGTAAACACTATTTTTAATGGCACTAATAATATTTACTATGGATTTGTAGGTTCTACTAGCAGTGTTATGAATACACAGCAAATCTGCATGAATGGCGCTATTAATCAAAATAGAACAACACTGGATGAAGAATATATTTGTACCGCTGGTCAAATAGATGTAGACGCAACGATCCCTACTGGTGATACCTATTCTTGGTTCCCCACTACAGGAGTAAGTGATCACAATATTGCAAATCCCACATTTAGACCTATTAGTGATACAACTTATACCGTAACCATTACAGATGAATGCGGTGAAGTAACTACTAAAAACGTATTAATACGCGTAGAAACCATAGAATCACCAGTGTTTGATCCCATCGGACCTATCTGTGAAGGTGAAACAATCACATTACCTAGTATTTCTAACAATAGTATTACTGGTTCATGGTCACCAGCCGTTAATAATATGGCAACAACCACCTACACGTTCACACCTAATAATGGTGAGTGCGCCATTCCAGCTACATTAACTGTAGTCGTAGATCAGCCCGTAAATCCTGTTTTTGCGCCTATTCCATCTATTTGTAATGGCGATGTTTTAAATCTACCATCAACTTCAGATAATGGTTTTACTGGGACATGGTCACCTACTATTAATAATACCACTACAACAACCTATACATTTACTCCAGATATAACTCATTGTGCAACAATCACGACCATTACAGTTACAGTAGATCAACCTATCACGCCTAATTTTTCACCTGTACCAACTTACTGTGTAGGTCAATCGATACCTAATTTACCTACCACATCGTTAGAAGGCGTTAGCGGTAGCTGGTCACCAGCACTTAACAATTCTCAAACGACTTTATATACGTTCACTCCAGATACCGGTAATTGTGCTCACACTACAACAATTACTATTCCTATTGAGCCTGTTATTGATATATACGTTACCGCAACAACAGATCGATCGGGATCTAGATCTACCGTTACTGGATTAGTGCCTTGGAAATTTGGCGATGTTGAATACCAACTTAACAATTCAGAATGGCAAAGCTCGCCAGAATTTGACACCACAGACTTATGTGGTACTCAGGAATTAAGAGCTCGATTAATATCTGGATGTAGTAATGTTGCGACTACCACTTTTGTGGCAGAAAACTACCCTACTTATTTCACACCTAATCAAGATGGTTACAACGATATGTGGAATATGGAATGTCTAGAAGGCAATCCTACCGCAAAGCTATACATCTTTGATCGACATGGTAGTCTACTTAAAACTACAAATGTAGACGGCGCTGGATGGGATGGAACCTTTCAAGGAAATCCACTACCATCTTCAGACTACTGGTTTAAAGCAACCTACGACGATGATGGTGTAGAACGTACCATTACTGGCCATTTTGCTCTTAAGCGATAAATACTATGTAGTATTTGGATTATAAGAATTACGCTTTCACACTTCGACTGTGCTTAGTGTAAACTTCTAGCTCACTTTGTTCCTAGAAAGTGTAATACATCATACCTTTAGACAAAACAGTCTTTTTATGTCTAACACAACTTTAATTATTGAAGAACGCAGTCGCGATATTGGTGATTTTCTAGTAGGCAGATTAATACCATTCCGTAAGAAGCGTATGGTAGGTCCTTTTATTTTTATAGATCACATGGGACCAACGGAATTAGGTCCGAAAAATTATATGGATGTAGATCAACATCCACACATAGGGCTTTCTACACTGACTTATCTTATAGAAGGTGAATTACAACATGCTGATAGTATAGGAACTAATCAGTTAATTCTACCTGGTAGTGTAAACTGGATGACTGCTGGTCGTGGTGTTTCTCATACAGAACGTACGCCACAATCTACACGAGATGAGAAAAAGGTGTTTACAATGCATGGTTATCAAATTTGGGTTGCGATGCCTAAAGAGTTAGAAGAGATAGCACCAAGTTTTCATCACATTCCAGCAAACGAATTACCGGTGTGGAATGATGCTAGCGCGAGTTTTAAATTAGTCGCTGGAAAGGGCTATGGTAAAGAATCACCTGTCCCAGTACATTCTGATCTTTTTATGGTAGATATAAAAACCACACAAGATTATGACTTATGTGTTGCCGATCAACTGAAGGGCGAAATAGGTGTTACCGTAGTTGAAGGTAGCGTTATCGCCTGTGATGATGAAATCACTGCAGGCAACATGCTCGTAAGCAAGACGGAAGACGTATGTAATATTACCATTAAAGCTGGAAGTCACGTACTGCTTTTTGGCGGTGAACCGTTTCCTGAAAAACGTTACATCCACTGGAATTTTGTAAGTCATTCACAAGAAAAAATAGAGCAAGCAAAAGAAGACTGGAAAAACTGGACCTTTCCTATGATGGAAGAAGACGATAGTTATGTGCCTTTGCCTTAATCTGTTACCAATCGTAAACATCAACCGGTCTCAATAATGTACCACCAGCCCATTTATGAACTCTAGTGTAGACATACGTTTTATACTCTTGAAACTTCTCGTTAACAAGGACTTTCTTAGAACTAGAGTACACAACTACATCCTTCATACCATCTTTTTCATCTGGAAAAATGAGTTTGTGTTGCCTTTTAACGTTTTCACTAGGACAATCATTTTTAAGTAATGCAAAATAAAGTAACTCACTTTTTCCTAGGTTCAAGCTTAAATACCTAGTTAATTGTGGCGCACCGCATCCATGTTTTATAAAGTCTAGTCTTAATATGTGATCCACTCGAGATAAACCTCTATTATTTTCAATAGAAATATAAAATTCAGGATATTCATTATCAAATGCTCCTAGATCAATTATTATCCCGTCGCTTTTGATATTCTTAAAATGAAGTAACAAATCTTCTAGATGTTGTTGCTGCTGATACAAAATCATAGAACCATCTGCCGCCGTAAAGCGACCTAAGGAAAGTTCTGTAGAAGAGATATAGCCTATTTTACCATTTGTAGTCTCTATCTTTATAAAGACTCCTTTATTAGATTTAGTTCCTGAAACAACCGTCGTTTTATCTACAAACTCTACAGCATCGCCTGGACTAAGAGAATCTAGTACTCGGGACTGATCGTCGGGTTTTTTAAAAATAGTAACCTCATTATTATAAATAAAGTAGGATTCTCCAGCAACTAAATCATCTTGTGCAGAATGATAATTTTTCTCTTGAGCATAAATGATCGTAGAGAAAATAAAGAACAAACAGAAAAAGTATTTCATCTACAGTATAATTAGGCAATAGTCGCGCCATTGACAACAGCATCATCTGGATTTACAAAAACTAGTTTCCCTTCAGGATCTTCTGCCAGTAAAATCATTCCTTGTGATTCTACACCGCGCAGTTTTCTAGGTGCTAGATTTGCCAGTACGGTTACTTTACGACCTACTAAATCTGTTGCCTCAAAATGCTGTGCAATTCCAGAAACGATAGTTCTTTTATCGATTCCCGTATCTACAGTCATCACCATCAACTTATCTGTTTTAGGCATACGCTCTGCGGTTAGGATCTCACCTACGCGCAGATCCATTTTCATAAAATCGTCGTAATTCGTTTCTTCTTTTTGTGGCATAAGATTAGATTTTGTTTCGGCTGAGCCGAGATTAGCCGCTTTAGTAGCTTGTAATTTTTCTAATTGTGCTTGTACTTGCTCGTCTTCTATTCTAGAGAAAAGCAATGCAGCTTTATTGATTTTATGGTTAGCTGGTAACAGTGGTTCTAAACCAGCTACATGATTCCAACTAGTAGATTCCACATCTTGCGCAGAATAGTTAAGCATATTTTTCAACTTAGTTGATGTATGCGGTAAGAATGGCTCACTTAAAATCGCCAGTGCTGTGGTGAGTTGTAAACACACATACATAATATTTTGAACTTTCTGTGGTTCGGTTTTTACGAGTTTCCATGGTTCCAGTCCTTCTTCTGCAATGTACTTGTTCCCTAGACTGGACAATTGCATGAGCTGATTTAAGCTTTCGCGAAAGCGAAATTGTTCCACACTCTTACCTATTTTATCTGGGTAGGTTTTTATCAACTCTAGTAATTCTGTATCACGGGAATCTAAATCCTGAGTTTGAGGTACGATGCCGTCGTAATATTTATTAGTTAACACGATGACACGATTCACAAAATTCCCCAGATTTGCAACAAGCTCATTGTTATTGCGTGCCTGAAAGTCTTTCCAGGTGAAGTTATTATCCTTTGTTTCTGGCGCATTTGCAGTAAGCACATAACGCAAGACATCCTGTTGATCTGGAAAGTCTTCTAGGTATTCATGCAACCATACTGCCCAGTTTCTAGAAGTAGAAATCTTATCATCTTCTAGATTCAAGAATTCATTTGCAGGAACGTTTTCTGGTAGGATAAAATCGCCGTGTGCTTTTAACATGGCCGGAAATATGATACAGTGAAAAACGATATTATCTTTTCCTATGAAATGTAATAATTGTGTATCCTCATTCTTCCAGTAATCTTCCCAGTTTTTACCTTCACGAGTTGCCCATTCCTTAGTAGCGCTAATATAACCTATAGGCGCGTCAAACCATACGTATAGCACTTTACCATCTGCGCCGTTTACTGGAACTGGAATTCCCCAATCTAGATCACGCGTGACAGCACGTGGATGCAATCCATCTGTGATCCAGCTTTTTACCTGTCCTAGCACATTTGACTTCCAGTCACTAGCATGGCCATCTACGATCCATTCTTTTAACCAGTCGCTGTATTGATCTAGTGGTAAGAACCAGTGTCTGGTTTCTTTCAATTCTGGAGTGTTACCGGTGATAGCGCTTTTAGGATCTATAAGGTCTGTTGCATTATGGCTGGTTCCACATTTCTCACACTGATCGCCATAAGATTCTGGATTGCCACATTTAGGACAGGTTCCTACTACAAAACGGTCTGCTAGAAATTGATCTGCTTCTGGATCGTATAATTGTTCTGTAACCTGTTCTATAAATTTACCATCGTCATACAACTTAGTAAAAAATGCACTAGCCGTATCATGATGAATTTGAGCACTGGTTCTACTATAATTATCAAACGTTATCCCAAATTCCTTAAAAGAATCACCTATGATTTTATGGTATCGATTTACAAGTTCCTGTGGTGTGATACCTTCTTTTTTTGCCTTTATGGTAATAGGCACACCATGCTCATCACTACCACAAATAAACGCTACGTCATTACCTAATAAACGCTGGTAACGTGCATAGATATCTGCTGGAACATAAACACCTGCGAGGTGACCTATATGAACTGGCCCATTAGTGTAAGGTAATGCTGCGGTAATGGTAAATCGTTGCTGACTGCTCATAAATGTATTTTGAGAGGTGCAAATTTAAGGTTTAATTGAGATTAATGTCCTTATAGATTGCAGATTAACCTAATATCATGCGTTAAGTCTAAAATCACCTTATATCACATTTTTAGATCCTTTGAACTTTTAACTTTGTGGTGCTATGATGAAATTTTTAATTATTTTTTTATTCCCAATTTTGGTCTTTTCACAAATTGGGGTGAATACTAATACACCAGATAACTCATCGATTCTGGATATTGAATCAAATGATAGAGGTATCTTAATTCCTAGACTTACTGATGCAGAGCGAGCAACTATTCCGACTCCTATTGCAGATGGTCTAATGATCTTTAACACAACACAACAACGATTTCAATATTTCAGTGGCGGGAACTGGTTCAACCTAGCAAATGAAGTTAGTTGTGATTATATATCGCTTCCTTCACAAATTGAAATCAACGTAGACCTAGGCGCAAGTAGATCCTTTAATATAGACTTTGCAGCGACTTTAGGAACTCCTGGTAATTTAACAACAGGTTTATTTACCACCAGTGCAAATCTAGACGTCAGCTTAAATAGTGTTACAAACAATAGTAGTCCAGCACCACTTACTCAATCGATTGACATTACACTTTTAAACACTAGTACGGCAGTTCCAGGCGATACTGGTGTCATAACCTTAATTGTAACATCTGCTTGTGGAGTTACTAAATACATTAACGTTAATGTAAATGTTACTGGATGTGACTTTAATTTAACAGCAAATACAATATCTCAATTCATGACTGTTCCTACAGCAGGAACAAATGATGTTACCTTTAATCTAGATATTAATCAATTAGGAACCTTACCTGGAACGGTAAGCTCGATTACAGCTAATCCTATTGCTGGATTTACAACTACAACCACTAACGTGGGATGTTCTTATGATTGTGATGCAAGTATCACATTTAGTGGTGACAATACCATTCTTACGGGAACTTATACTTTTGATATTGACGTCACCTCTTCTTGCGGTACGACTAATACGACCACCGTTCAGGTAATTGTTGAACCATTACCACGTGATTGCAAGCAAATCCTAGCAGAAGATCCTACCGCTACAGATGGTGTTTACAGTATAGATCCTGATGGATCTGGCGCATTGCCTACCATGGATTGTCAGTGCGATATGACTACAGATGGTGGTGGATGGACTATGGTGTTGAACTATTTGAGGTTAACAGGAACTGATCCAGCGCCAGTAGTAAGAACCACGTCGCTACCTGTAATTAATAGCAGTGTATTAGGAACTGGTGAAGAAGGCACTATATACTGGGGACATGCAGGAAACGCGTTATTATCAAATTTTGATTTTACTACAGTACGTTTTTACGGATTATCTTCAGATCACACTCGTGTGTTACATTTTAAACATACACAAGTCGCAATGGTTGATTATTTCCAAACGGGAGCTGGTGCTATAGACCGTGTAGATTTACAAGCAAATTTCACTCCTCTTGCTGGTCATACTGCAAACCTACCTGGTTTAGCCACTAATAACAATGGTAATCAAAATAACAATGCCATGTTACGCAGACCTTTTCGTAGAAATAACGTTTACGAATGGGATATCAACAACGGTGACGATTGGGAAATGGATAATAATCTTAACAATAGCAATCACAATACCTTACACCGTATCTGGATACGATAGCTCTTGTGATTACGCTTTCGCGAAAGCGTAATAGCCATGACCTAAAATTCTAAAAAACTACAAACTGATTGCTATATTGTTTACCACCAGTTTCAATACGGTAGATGTAAGTACCGCTAGGCATTCTGGTTTTTAGAGTCTCTTTGATATTTATTTGATGATTTCCAGGCATTAGGTAATCGTTTCTTAGTTGACCTAATTCCTGACCCATAAAATTAAAAATACGAATATCCATTTTACGAGCGGTATCTGTAGTAATGCTTAAAATGGCATGTTCATCGCGGTTAATAACGATATGTTTAAAGTCAATGTCACTAATATCACTAGCTCCTAAAGTACTGCACGTGAACCCTAAATTCATGGTAGTAAATGAATTCAACATCGCTTGATCTACTGTGGCAGACGGGATACATAACCACTCTTTCATAACTGTAGAATAAATATCTCTAAAGTCTACGTTGTGAATCATGTTTCCAGCTGCATCTAATTGTGTTAGGCTGGGCTGTGTTCCTATGAAACCGTTACCGTTTAATCCAGGACCAAACATCATCATAGGTGCTGCTGCACCATGATCAGTTCCGTTAGAACCATTTTCCTCTACTCTACGACCAAATTCTGATATCGTCATCGCCAGCACCTCATCTTGAATTCCTAATCCTGCAAGGTCTATATAGAATTCATCTATAGCATCTGCTAGTTTTTGCATACGATCTGCATGAGTTCCTGCCTGATTTGCATGGGTATCAAATCCTCCTAAAGTGACCATATATACTTTAGTTCCTAATTGACCTTTAATTAATCTCGCTACTAGAGCAAGTTGCTCTGCAATCGTATTATTGTTATAATTAGCTTGCGTAGAACTAGCCATAAAGGCATTATTAATAACACCAGCATAGGCAAATGTGGTGTTTGTAGTTGTTCTTAAAAAGCTTAATTGATCACCATAAGTACATGGTGGTACATTAACAGCATCGTGTTGCCATCCGTTTTGAGCGAGTTGTGCTAATTGATTAGGATCTGCAACAGAGAATGCATAATTAGTTTGTGTTCCCTCAAAAGCCAGGTTTCCTAAACTACCTATCTGGATCGCTGGCGGTATCGCTGGCGGACTCAAGACAAAGTTGGGAAATTCATTTTCAAAAAATCGCCCCATCCATCCTGTTTCTATTGGAGAATTAGGATCTGTAGTTGCCCATATATCACTAGATCTAAAGTGTGATAGATCCTGATTAGGATAACCTACTCCATGTATTACTTTCATCTCGCCATTTCCCCATCGCGATTGTAGGCTACTCATAAAATTAGGCAGTCCGTTATTTGCATCTAGATTATACAATGTATTTTGAGGAAGTGCAATGGATGGACGCTGTGAAGCATAAGTTCCATAGTCACTAAGTGGTACAATGGTATTTAACCCATCATTTCCACCTTTGAGTCGTATTAAAACTAAAACACGATCATTTGTACTGGCATTTAATGCGGCAGTAATAGGACTAGACATCGCACTAGATATTTGTGATCCAGCAAGTGTAAAAGATCCAGCACCTGCTATACCTAATGCTTGTAGAAAAGTTCTACGACTCCACGCTTCATGCTCTTCATGATGCGCTTGTGAATTTGGGTCTTGATGTTTTTTATCTTTTTGACACATAGCGCGATTATTTAAGTTGGAATTCTGGCATTCTAAATATATGTTGGAGCAATAAGACTACTTGGTATGGAACGCTTCCCCAATTAAGATTCCACTGATTAGTATCATAATAATTTTGTGGAACATCACCTTTAAAAACAGTTGTTGCTAGTGCGTAATCAGATGCTGTAAACAATGTTTTAGGTACAAATCGATCTACGATTTTTTGTGCGACTAGTGCAGGATCTGTAGTAGTAGCAGGCAGTTGTTCTAATGCCATACCTCTAAATAATTCTTGATCTAGATTCCAGGTAGTCCACATGATGTATTCCAGACCTTGCCATCTTCCAGTAATAGTACTACTATTCACCCAGTCACGATCACCTTGCCATCCTGCCACGTCAATAGGGTTATAATATTCCTGACCTAAATTTGCGGCATAATAATGTACTACTTCTAGTTGTTGTTGCGTGTAAGGAAAATTTGCCTCTTTAAAGAAACCTAATAAACACTCTAAAGGATCTTTAATCACAGTACCGATTGCATTTTCGTCAAAAAAATGTTCACTTTTAAATAGCTGTCTTAATACTGGAACAATTTCCCAATTTGCATTTCTGAATGTCAATGCTAGCTGGTCAATTATCGATTGAGCTGGCAATTCTGGACTCACAAATGCTCTATATATTTTTTTAACAATAAAGTCAGAAATTTCATTTGCTCTAACCGCAAATAAATGATCTATTAAACTATCATGATCAAAGTTAGTAGGTGCACTACCGAAAATCACCTTATCCGTATTATCAAAAGAATTAGGATTAAAACCTATAGGTGCTCCTAACTCTGTCCATGCGTTATAACCCGTAAGCGCTCTTGAGGCCTCTACGATGTCATTTTGTGTATAATTATTATTTGCACCCAAAGTAAAAAGTTCAAATAATTCACGTGCATAATTTTCATTAGGACTCCATTTATTATTTTGAACTCCATTAAGAAATACCAGCATGGCCTCACTTTTCCCGATCTCTTTAGTAAGTGTTTTAAAATTTCCTAATGCATGAGTCTGTAGCAAATTGTAATATTGATACATCCACGATGGTGCGCTATAATCTTCAATTCTAGTAACAAAGTGATTATGCCAGAAAAGCGTCATTTTACCTCGTAATTTAAGGTTCAAAGTATCGTCCATACTTTGTCGCCACCATTCTAAAATCTGAGGAAAACGCTCCATCCCATAATCAGTATAATTTGATCTAGACCAGAAACCCCATGTAGGCGCTGGAGTATTCATAAAAGCGATAGAATCATTAATCCATGTATCTACAAATACATCTGGAGATTGCGCTAGCGCCATATCTTCCTGAGCTACATCTAGCCCATAACCTAATCGTTTAATTACATGTCTAACCCTATGAATATCCCATGGCTTTGTAGCCGTAGGAACATAGGTAGAAAGTGGTGCCGTATTGCAAGAAGTAAACATTTCCATAAACGATCTGATTTTTAGAAGATTATAAATATAAACTATCTTAACTTAATTTTTAGACTATTATTACAAATGAAAGTTTGATTTTAGTACGAATGAATCACATAAATGGATGATTTTAAATGAATTTTTTATCAAATAATTCCCACATAAGGATATTATGCACAGCTCGATATGCACTATCTGTAGATTTAGAACCAGCGTACAACTTTCTTAAATCCTTAGGTCTGCGCGTTAGTTTTGGGAAAAGTATTGATACAATACACCACCAAATGGGTGGAGACGTGAACTTGCGTTCTCAGGATTTTATAGATGCTTATTTTGATGACGACGTTGATGTGATCTGGATAGCTCGTGGCGGTTATGGAACGGTGCAGTTAATCGATAAGATGGATGAGGATGGTATTTCGCTTTCGCGAAAGCGTGATACAAACCACCCAAAACTTATCATAGGCTACAGTGATATAACCTACCTACATGCACGTTTAAATAAACTGCATATTCCAAGTCTTCATAGTTTCATGCCCTTAGAATTAAGAGATAAATCTAATGATGCTATAGAAAGTTTAAAAACTATTTTGAGTGGTGATATTCATAAAATTGAAGTCCCTAACGATCATAAATTAAAGAATCAAGACATTGAGGGAATTATTGTAGGAGGTAATTTATCCATACTCTACGGATTGTTAGGTAGCGACGATTTTCCAGATACTAATCAAACCATACTTTTCATTGAAGACATAGATGAATACTTATATCACATAGAACGCATGCTATTTGCTCTTAAACGCGCTGGAAAATTAAGTAATTTGAAAGCGCTGGTTATAGGTGGAATGACAGATATGAATGACCATGAGAAGCCTTTTGGCAAGAATGTAATTGAAATCATTACAGAAATTACTATCAACTATAATTATCCTGTGATTTTTGATTTTCCTGCTGGACATATTAAAGATCATAGAAGTATATTACTGGGTGTAGCAATGAAGGTTTCCATTACTAGTAGTCATATTAAATTTAAACAACGCTATGGCACAACATAACGAGTTAGGTAAAAAAGGTGAAGATCTTGCCGTAGCACATTTAGAAAAAAGCGGATATATTATTCTCACGAGAAATTATGTGTATTTAAAAGGTGAGATCGATATCATTGCTCAAATGGGTTCTACCATTGTTATCGTTGAAGTAAAAACCAGATCTACACCAGAATGGGGCGATCCACAAGATTTTTTAAAACAGTCTCAAATTAATCGTTTAGTAACAACCGCAAATCATTACATAGAACATTACACAGTAGATGATGTGGAAGTGCGCTTTGACATAGTAGCGATTGTGTCTAATAAGGCCGGAACGAGAATTGAACATTTAGAGAATGCTTTCTATCATTTTTAAATGAAAAAACCACTCGTAAGGAGTGGTTTTAAACATAGTAAAACGATTAATTAAGTTATTTCATCTCCTTAATTAGATATATGTATACTGGAAAGTGATCACTAAAACCATTAGTAAAAGTACCGTAACTGAAACTACGTAATGGATAACCTTTATATTGACCGGTTTTTGCAGTCATAAAACTAGGGTTATAAATTCCTGCTTTATAGTAAAAGTATCCACCAGTATTAGCTTGTTTTAATAATGGATAGGTCATCATAATCTGATCAAAGATATTACCTGCATCCCTATAAGCTAGTGTATTATATCCTTCTTTGATCATCTGGATATAAGGATTATATATCATTTGTGGTTGCACGTCTTCCTGATCTCTTTGGGCATTTAAGGTTACCGCAACACTCTCATTTGTAGGGTCATCATTTAAATCTCCCATGGTTATGATTTTTGCCATAGCATTAGAAATGTGTAAGGAGTCAATGATCTGCTTATTCAAAGCGGCCGCTGCAACACGATTAGGTCTACTGCGTTGTTCACCGCCACGACGTGATGGCCAGTGATTTACAATAAAATGCATCTCATCACCATTTAACTCACCACTTACTACTAATTGATCACGCGTATAAATACGATCTCCAGATTCTCTATTCCTAATCATTAAACGTCTAGATTGAGAATTATTTACTCTAAACTCACTTTTCTTATAAAGTAAAGCCACGTCAATTCCGCGTCGATCTGGTGAATCATAATGTTCTATTCCATAATCATACCCTACTAGTAGCTCATGATTTACTAGATCTTCTAGAACTTTTCTATTTTCAATTTCACAAACACCTATTATAGCTGGTGCGCTTCCTGTTTGATCTGCACCTATTTTGCGCAAGACGCGAGCCATATTAGTTAGTTTTTTCTGATACACTTCTGGTCTGATATCTTCAGCCATTTCCATCATGGGACTAGCTTCATCATTAATAGAAGTATCATCTTCTATATCAAATAAATTTTCAAGATTATAGAAGGCAACGGTTTGCACTACATAATCAGAAGACTGATCATCTTTTGCACTTGATTTTTTAATGGTTCCACTGTTAGAAGCGCAACTGGATAAAAACAAGGATAATAAAAGACTATAAACAAGATACTTATACATAAATAAAAAACTTAGTTTAACTTTGTGTTAACAATGCTTTGAAAAGCCTAGCAAAGGTACTATTACAATTATAAAAATGTACTTTTGCACGCCATTAATAACAATATAGTAATACAACCACCCTATGAATAAACAAGTTATACAGGTTCTTACCATTGTATTTTTGTTGTGTGGATCTTTCCTAAGTGCCCAAGTGGTAAAAGGAAGAGTCATCGATGAAACCACTGAAGAACCCATTAAAGGTGCCTTAATTGAAATCTTAGGAACCTCTTATTCGACTACAACAGATGCACAAGGTTATTTCACTTTTGGAGAATCACTACCAGCTGGAGAACGAATTCTTCAAATAAGCGAGCTTAATCACTATTCTCGTAGAATCCCTATAGTAATTGATCCTAATATCCCGGTAAATCTAGACCCTATTTACTTGAGAATTGATTTTTCTGATCAGGCACAAACTGCTGGTATCATATCACTTACAGAAAATGATTTATCTGATGATGCAAACGCAGCAAACAATATTTCTGGATTACTACAAGCATCGCGTGATCAGTTTTTACGTGCTGCCGCATTTGACTTTAGTGCTACTTTCTTTAGACCACGTGGTTTAAACAGTGAAGATGGTAGAGTGCTCATTAACGGTCTGGTAATGAACAAGATGTTTTCTGGTAGACCACAGTGGAGTAATTGGGGTGGAGTTAATGATTTACAACGTAATCAAACCTTTAGTATGGGACTAGCACCAGCAGATGATACTTGGGGTGGACTAGGTGGTGTACAAAGTATCAACATGCGTGCATCTATTCAACGTCCAGGATCACAAATATCCTATGCTAGTGCAAATCGCAGTTACCGTGGTCGCTTTATGGGAACTTACAATAGTGGTCTTAAAGGTAATGGATGGGCATATTCTATTACTGCATCTAGACGTGCTGGAGAAGAAGGTTTTATTGACGGTACTATTTATGACGCAAATTCATTAGGTATTTCTGTAGAAAAGAAAATTAATGATAATCACTTCATCAACTTTACAGGATTGTATACACCTAACCGTCGTGGTAGACAAGCACCTATGACTCAGGAAATTTTTGAGTTACGCGGTAATACGTATAACCCTAACTGGGGTTTTCAAAATGGAGAAGTAAGAAATAGCCGTATGCGCGAGATAGAAGAACCTATCTTAATGTTAAATCACAACTGGCAAGTAAATGATAAAATTAAATTAAATACTAATGTAGGTTACCAATTTGGTTTTATCGGAAACACAAGAATTGATAATGGTGGTACGCGATTATCAACTTTTGGAGATGGTACAATTGCTGGTCCTGTAGGTGGTGCGCGTAATCCTAGTGCAGACTACTATCAGAACCTACCTAGTTATCACCTTAGAAATGGTGATGTAGAACAAGCCTATTTTGCGCAACAGGAGTTTCTTAACAACGGACAGTTAGATTGGGATTCTTTTTATAGAGCAAACCAAATATTTGACCCAACAAATGGAAATAGTGTTTATGTGATCCAAAATGATCGTATCGATGATGATTTATTTATGGCTAGTTCTATTCTTACTGCAGATGTGACGGACAATATTCTTTTAACAGCTGGTATGAATTATCGAAATCTAAAAAGTGAAAACTTTGCACAAGTAGACGATTTATTAGGTGGTAACGGATATTTAGACGTGGACTTTTTTGCACAAGAATCACAAACAGTATCTCAAGATCAAGCCGCACAATCAGATTTAAATAACCCAAATCGAATCGTAGGCGTAGGAGATCGCTATAAATACAACTATGATATCCTTGCAGATGAGGTAGGAGCTTTTGCTCAAGGTCAATTTAAAACTAAACTAGTAGACTTTTACGCTGCAGGTAATGTTTCTAGAACTACCTACCAGCGTGATGGTAAGTTTAGAAATGGAAACTTTAACGCTTTTGAAAATAACTCATTCGGAAAAAGTGACGTGGTAGATTTTACCAACTTTGGTGTTAAAGCTGGAGCGACTTATAAAATCAATGGTAAAAACTTCCTAGACATCAATGGTGCGTATCTTACTCAAGCACCTACCATAAGAAGTACTTTTACAAATGCTAGGCAAAACAATAATATCGTTACTGGCTTAGAATCACAAACAGTAAGTAGTGTAGACGCTTCTTATATCTATAGAAGTCCTATTATCAAGGCAAGAATCACTGGATACTATTCACAATTTAATGATGGTACTGATGTAGGATTTTACTTTACAGAAAGACTAACTGGTGTAACCTCACAAGGCGGGAATTCATTTGTACAAGAGGTACTTACTAACATAGACCGTAGAAACGTAGGTGGAGAGATAGGACTTGAAATTCAAGCAACACCAACTATTAAATTAAAAGCTGCCGCAGCATTTGGTGAAAATGTATTTACAAACAACCCTAATATCACTATCAATAGTGATGACTTCCCAAATCAGGATTTAACCTTTGGAGATGGAACTACTAATCTAAAAAATTATCATGTAGCTGGTGGTCCAGAACAAGCCTATCAGGTAGGTTTTGAGTACCGTGACCCAGATTATTGGTGGGTAGGTGCTACGGCAAACTTCTTCTCAGACGCGTATGTAGATGTTTCTGCTTTAAGAAGGTCCAGTAACTTTAATCTAGATAGTGATGGATTACAATATTCTAACTACGATCCTGAGGTAGCTGCAGATTTATTGCGTCAAGAAAAATTTAATCCATACGAAATTGTAAATATCGTAGGTGGTAAGTCATGGAGAATAGGTGATAAATTTGTAGGGTTTTTTGCAACTATTAACAACGTGTTAGGTAAGGAGTTCAGAACAGGTGGTTTTGAACAAAGCCGTCTTGCTAATTTTGATGACGTACTTGCAGATCGTAATAACCCTACAGAGGTATTTGCACCACGTTATTTTTACGGTAATGGCCGTACTTACTATATCAACTTTTACTTAAGATTTTAATAATGATGAATACTAAAATAAATAATATGAGAACTTTTCATAAACTAATCATGCTAGCCTTTGTGGCTGCAATCACATTCTCTTGTGTAGGAGATGACGATTTTAATGTCCCTAATTTTGAAGGTGACGAAGTTGTTATTAATGGTAACGTGGTAGCCTTAAATACAGTTGCAAATAGACTAGCACAAAGCGGTGAAGACACCTTTACTTTTGACACAACTAATGAATATATCACTGGATATGTGATTAGTGATGACGCTGGTGGGAACTGGTTTAAAGAATTGATTATTCAGGATGAGCCAGAAAACCCAAATCAAGGATTAGCTATCTCTATTGATGTTAACCCATTGTTTACACGCTATGAATTTGGTAGAAAAATCTTCTTAAAACTAGACGGTTTAACAGTAGGAACTTCTAATGGTGTTTTAACCATAGGACTTGCAGGATCTGGAAGCGATATTGAAAGAATCGCAGCATCTAGAGAAGCTGAATTTATCACAAGAGATAATGAAGTGGCAGAAATCATTCCTATGGATGTTGAATTTAGTGATTTCTCGGACTCATTAGAATTAACATGGGTAAGAGTAAATAATGTACAATTTGTCTCAGATCAAATCGATTTATCATTTGCAGCAGAATCTTTTGACCAGTTTGATGGTGAACGTAGTATTAAAAGTTGTAATGACGCTTTTGGTGCAACTGCAAATTTATGGACAAGTACATTCTCTGATTTTAAAGCCTTAAATATTCCTGACGGTAAAGGATCTATCGATGCTATTTTAACTCGTGACTTTTTTGATGATGTATACGTGTTATACGTGAATACCCCAGAAAATTTCAATCTAGGTGATGATGATCGTTGTGATCTAGCACCTCTTGCTTGTGGAACCGTTGCAGCAGCTGGACCAAACACCTTATTATCAGAGAATTTTGAAACACAATCTACTGGTGCAGCAGCAATGCCAGCAGGATGGACTAACATTCAAGAAGCAGGAACTGAAACTTGGGAAGTTTACACATCTGGTGGAACTAATGCTTCCTTAGGTAAAAGTGTACGTGTAGGTGCATTTAGCTCTGGTGATGCTTCAACTATTGCATGGTTAATTACACCATCATTTGATTTTGATGCTACCACTGGTGAAGTTTTATCTTTTGAAACTTCAAATAGTTTTGCAGATGGATCTACTATGCAAGTATTATACTCAAACGACTGGGATGGAACCGCTGCAAATGTAACTGCAGCAACATGGCAACCTATGGCAGATGCTACGATAGTAGATGATGGAGATTTCTTTGGTGACTGGATATTCTCTGAAAACGTATCACTAGACTGTGCAGATGGAACTGGTCATATCGCATTCCGCTATGAAGGATCTGGAGATTCAGGTACAGATGGAACTTACGAACTAGATAACATCTCTCTTACTAGTAACTAGAGTAAAATTTATTACGCTTTCGCGAAAGCGTAATCACAACAAACCACTACTTATATCAGGTAGTGGTTTTTTTATGTGTTAAATGGATGCTTTAACTTCATCTATCCATCCAAAATTTTGAGATATAAGTTGATGCTTATTCTCTTTTAGATAGTCTAATAATGCGGCGGCGGCTGGTTGTAAGCGTTTTCCTTTAAGCCATACAAGATTCCAGTTAGTTACAATAGGTAGCAGTGGCATAGGTTTTATGAAAAGCTCCTGAGACTGTAATTCATTCTTAAGACCTATTAACGGTAAGATAGAATTACCTAGACCTGCAATCACAGCTTGCTTCACAGCCTCATTAGACACCAGTGTAATTTGCTTTTTAACTGCAAGTGCCTCACGACGTATATAATCCTCCATTAATTGCCTAGTAGCACTACCAGATTCCCTATAAATCAATGGCTGGCTATTAATATCTAGTTCATTAATATCTCTCTGATTACTCACGTAATACAACTCATTT
Organism: Nonlabens sp.; assembly: GCA_020630715.1. Lineage (GTDB taxonomy): Bacteria > Bacteroidota > Bacteroidia > Flavobacteriales > Flavobacteriaceae > Nonlabens. Next base: position 7,170 of record JAHDIQ010000005.1, on the reverse strand, counting down.
TTTAATAAGGCTAAATGATCTGTATTGATATGTTGTGGTAATAAAGATACTAGAGCAAAATCAGTTTCATTTTTCTCTAGACTCTCTAAAACACCAGATTTATTAGTCACATCAATGGTAAAATCTACTGCTTTATGCTGGTGACTAAAGTCTTTAATAAAATAAGGCAACACATATTTTGCCGTTGAAACGATACTAAATTTCACGTTCCCAAAAAGCTCATCAGAATTACTGCGCATTTTGTACTGTAACAGCTCAGCCTCTGCTAGGATGATGTCTGCATTTTGCGCTATTTCATAACCATAGTCTGTAATGTAAATCTTCTTATTAATAGTCTCATATAAAGGAAATTTAAATTGTCGCTGTAGATTACGCAACTGGATAGAGACCGCTGGCTGGGTTAAATCTAGAGCTCTAGATGCTTTGGTAATACTCGCAAATTCCACCACTTTCTTGAAAATGCGTAACTGATTAAGCGTATAATCCATAAATAATTTTTATATAGGTCATAACAAACTTAAATAAAAATTAATACATCTATTCATAGACCTTTGTCATTAAATAACTGGAACTATGAAAAATACATCCACAAGCGCACTAGCACAAAAAACTGTTTCCCTTATTAAGGGCGAATTTGAAGCAACAGACGCGGCAGAAATAGTACTAACGTTGTTGCGTAATAAAATAAAATTTCACCAAAGTCAAATCTTCTCATTTGAAGAAAGAGGAACTGGTGACATAGAGTCTTCAAAGCAACGTGTAAAAGAATTACAACAAGCAAAAAATGATCTTACAGATGTTCTTGTTGAAGCACGCAAGCAAGAAAAAAGAGTCGCTATAAAAAGTGACATCTCTATTGAGATCCTTTAGATCATTTAAGTAATTTAGCAGTTTTAAGCGCTTCATTTAATATGGAGCTACTTACCTACAACCTATAGTCATGGATCTTCATTTACTGATTGACAACCTTACAAATCCCGCATTACTGTTTTTCTTCTTAGGACTGCTAGCAGTTCAATTAAAAAGTGATTTACAAATTCCACCTAGCAGTTCAAAATTCATTTCACTGTACTTATTGTTTTCTATAGGATTTAAAGGTGGACAGGAATTAGCACATTCAGAATTGAATCTAGAGATCGTATGGTCTTTGTTATTTGGGATATTACTAGCTCTTGCAGTACCCATTTATGCATTTTTTATTCTTAAAAAACGTTTAGGTGTTCAAAATGCAGGTGCAATTGCGGCAGCTTATGGATCTGTAAGTGCGGTAACCTTTGTAACAGCAGTTGCATTTTTAGATATAGAGCAAATAGACTACAACGGTTATATGGTGGCCGTAATGGCTATTATGGAAGCGCCATCTATTATTATAGGTGTATTATTGATGTTTCTATTCAAGGCTACCAGAGATAAAACAGTATCTATGGGTCATATCATAAAACATTCTGTCACAAACGGTAGTGTCCTTTTAATTATAGGTAGTCTAGTAATAGGATTTCTAGCTAGTGATGCTCAAGCAGAAGGTATTGCGCCATTTACTACAGATATTTTCAAAGGTTTTCTAGCTGTATTTCTTCTAGACATGGGGATTTCAAGTGGTAAAAAATTAGGTAGTTTAAAAGAGTATGGCGTATTTCCTTACCTCTTTGCTATTGTGGTGCCATTAATAAATGGAGTAATTGTATGTTTTATCAGTTCCTTAATTACAGATAGTATAGGAAATAGATTCTTATTTGCTATCCTAGGAGCAAGTGCTTCTTACATAGCAGTTCCAGCCGCAATGAAACTTGCAGCGCCCAAAGCTAATGAAGGACTCTATTTACCTATGGCGCTAGCCATCACTTTTCCATTCAACATTACCATAGGATTACCTTTATATATGTACTTAGTAAGTACTTTTTAAAGAATCAAATTACAATATTCATAGTCGATCATTATGATTTTAGCGGTGTAGGCTTAAGTCTGTATCTCTAAAATATCAGGATTTAATAATCCATAATTAAAGAATCTTATTAAATCAAATAGGTAGTATTAGCCGCAATGAATAATAACCATGATATGGTACTATGAATTAGATAATCACCTACCTATTTCCATAATAAGAGAACGTTCAATGTTCATCAGCACCTTTAGTCGCTAGATAAGAATTAAAGATCATAAGTAAATAGTGGCACTAATCACATCAAACAAAAAAGCCTGTTTCATAAGAAACAGGCTTTAAAGCATTGGTTAGTTAAATAATGCTTTGATTATCTTTTAGTAATCGTAAATTCAGATCTACGGGATAACTCATACTCTGCTTCACTACATTTTTTACCGTTACAGTCTACTACTGGATTTGCTTCTCCACGACCTACAGCTTGTAAACGACTAGAATCAATCCCTTGAGAAATTACGTAGTCTATAATAGACTGCGCACGACGTTGCGTTAATGCAAGGTTGTAATCATCATTACCACGTATATCTGCATAAGTTTCTGCCATTACTTCTAGCTTAGGATATTTATTCATTAATCCTACTAAACGATCTAATTCTAATGCTGCATCTGGACGGATGTTTGCTTTGTCAAGATCAAAGAATATTTTGTTTAAAATAATTTTGTCCTCTACAATAACAACCTCTTCAATAGGTTCCATCATTACATTCACGCTAGCCTTAGGATCTTTAGTAAGTGTAAGCATCGCTTCACCACTTTCATATTTATTCTTTGCACCGCGCGCTGTTAATTCTTTTTCACATTCTACCTTAAACATAGCTTGACCATTTGCGTCAGTCGTTTGACCAGGCATGGTATTTCCATCACCATCTTGTAAAGAAACTATTGCGCCTGCAATAGGCATATTCGTCTTAGAATCCATTGCTGTAACTGTAACATCTACTTCACAGATATCAATTCTAGAAACAGAGTAAATGTCATCACTTCCTTTTCCTCCTTTACGGTTAGATGATACAAATCCTTTACCTGCTTCATCAGAATATGTAAATGCAAAATCATCTGCCATAGAGTTAATAGGTGCTCCGGCATTCATTACTTTTCCGTCTTTCAACATAAAAACGTCTAATCCACCTAGACCTAAGTGACCATTACTAGAAAAGTAAAGTGTTCCATCATCTGCAATCCACGGGAATGAATCATCACCTGATGTATTAACTGGACTTCCTAAATTGACAGGATTTGTAATTTCACCATTCTTTAAAGTAGCTTTATAAATATCAGATCCACCCATTCCACCTGGTGCTTCACTTGCAAAATAAATCGTGTTACCATCTTTTGTTATACTAGGATGACCTACACCATACTCTTGATTTTCTAATGAAGTAGTTTTTACATCTCTCCATTCACCACCAGCCTTTAACGCTCTATAGATATTTAATTTACTTTCGCCGTCGTTAGCTTTTTCAAGATCACCTTTATAGTAATCTACTCTTGTAAAGAACATGTATTTACCATCTGGCGTAATGTCTAAAGTTCCTTCATGAAACTTAGTATTTACATCACCTTCTAAAAGCGTTCCTTTTCCTGGCTTACCATTTGCATCAACATCTGCTTGATATATATCTAAATACGGTTGTTCATTCCATCCATAGTTTCCACGTTTTGCATTACGAGCACTTGCAAAATAGATCTTATCTCCTATACGTTGCGCTGCAAAATCACTGGCTTCCGTGTTAAGCGGTAATGCTTCTACTGTAAAACCTTCTTTCATTCCCATGATATCCTCTAGATAGTTAGGGTTTGCTTTAAAAGCTCTTGCTCTATCATCAGATGGCGCTGCAGATGCAAACTGATTCATTACTGTATTAGATAGATCATACTTTCCATTTGCTTTTAGCGTTTGCGCATATCTAAATAAGGTTTCAGCTTTCGGGTTTCTTTTTATCGCACGCTTGTAATAAGGCTCTGCGCTTTTAAAATCGCTATTAAAGTAATAAGCATTTGCTAGGTTAGTGTAGACATGTTGTGTACGAGTTCCTTTAGTAACTAATTTCTCGTAAGCTTTAGCAGCATCTACGTAACGTAATTGCTCATAGAGTTTATCTGCTTTCTTTGTAACATCGCTCTGTGCAAAACCATTTGCTGATACAGCGATACATAAAATTAAAAGTATATATAATTTTTTCATGATAGTGTTTTCTTGGCTAGGTTAGTTTAGAAGAAACGTGGTGATTGCATCACTTTACGTGGGAAGTTCAGTCCAAAGGTCAAAAAGATCTCGTGAGAAGAATTTGCCGCTACCTGAATATCAGAAACCACACGGTCATAAGCATAACCTACTTTCACATTATCTGTCAATTGCATACCTACTAAACCGCTAAAAGAATCTTCTAGTCTGTAAGAAACTCCTAATTCAAATTTGTTATTGAAAAGGACGTTAGTATTGATATCAAAACTAATAGGCGCATCAAAAGCTCCTTTTACAAGTGCATGTGGCTTTAACTTGATATTTTCATTAATATCAAATACATATCCACCCGTTAAAAAGAAGTGCTGTGTTTCTGATCCTAAGTTAGTTCCTGTTGCATTTTGCGTTTCATCTAAATGCACAGCATTTAGTAAGTTCGGGACAGATAATCCCGCATACCAGTTAGATCCATATAAAAAGGCTCCAGTTCCTACATTGAAGTAGTTTTCATTTACTTGGTCTTGAAAAGCATCATCACCAGGAACTGTCGTTGCTATCGTTGCTAGGTTTACGTCATGGAAAGTTAATCCAGCTTTTATACCTAATGCTAAAGTGGTGTTTTTTCCTACTGATAATTTATAAGAAAAGTCACCATAAAAGTTTTTCTCCTGAACAGGACCTATCTGATCGCTTATCATAGAAAGACCTACACCTACACGATCACCTACTGGCATACTACCAGCAACAGTTAACGTCTCTGGAGCACCTTGAACACCAGTCCATTGTTGCCTATATAACGATGTAATCGTTAAATTTTCTTGAGTACCAGCATAAGCAGGATTAATCACATTCTGATTATACATGTACTGGGTGTACTGCGGATCCTGTTGAGCGAACAATACACTCGTGCCGGATAAGAGCGCAAAAATCCCCATCGTTAGTAATTTTCTCATCATTTCAGAGTTAATTTAGGTTGTGTTAGTTAGTTTCTTTACATCTTTCTAGCAGTAGAGCATGTCAAAATTGATGTGGATTACGCTTTCGCGAAAGCGAAATATCATTCATCTTACTGATAATCAATAAACAAAATTAAAACCGAAGCCTAATCCTTATTTATTCACTCTGCTACAGAAACCCGAATATAGAAAAAATCAATAGCTTAAATTGTTTAAGATTTTCATAATAGATTAAAAGCTTTTTTAACCGATTAAGCGTTAATTTAATTTCGTCTAAGAATGATAAAAACAGGAAAGTGATCACTGTAACCACCTTTATATTTTCTACCTACAAAAGTACGTGCTGGCTGGCCACGATACTTGCCACTCCATTGTCTTAACATGATGTCATCAAAAATATCTGCCTTATGAAAATATAATGCTTCATTAATGTCATTATGCAGGCTTTTACTAATCAAGATTTGATCAAATAAATTCCACTTAAAATCATGACTTAAACTACCTCTATGACTCTTTTTCAAGGGCGCAGTCACGTTATCAAATCCCTGCGGTAGCAATACATTCTGAATACTTTCATTATGTGGATCATCATTAAAATCACCCAAAACAATAATATTACTAGAGTCATTAATAGACTGATCTAATTTAATACGATTCTGATCAGCATCTATGGTATTAATATGATTCACTAATTGTTGAGCAACGGTGACACGCTTATAATTTGTTGTTTCAGGTCCATCGCGTCTAGATGGCCAGTGGTTTACGTAAACCACAACAGGCATTCCAGATAATTCACCTTTTACGTATAAAATATCCCTAGTTCTATCAGGTTCACCATCTAGATTTGTAATGTCAATTCTTAACGGTTCTGAATGAATGACTTTGAAAACAGTCGCATCGTATATTAAAGCAACGTCTATGCCTCTTTCATCTGGACTGTTGTAATGAATGTAATCGTAGTTACCAGCCTTGAGTTTAGGCTGACTAATGAGATCATTAAGTACTTTTTTATTCTCAACCTCTGCAACTCCTAATAAAGATGGCATTTTACCAGTGTAGTCAAAACCTATTTTTGATATCGCATCACTTAATTTATCTAGCTTTTTCTGATACCTGTTTTGAGTCCATTCTTTTTTCCCGTCTGGAGTAAAATCATCATCTAGAATGAATTTATCATTTCCTACATCAAATAAGTTTTCTAGATTATAAAAGCCTATAACGTACTGTTCAAATGCTTGTGTAGGGATGCTCAAAGTTATTCTTATTTATTGACGCGAATTTATAACTTCTGCGGTCTAAAAACACGACCTAATACTTGTTTAAAATCACTACTTTAGTTTTAAGGACAGATTAACACGATAAGTTTTACTATTGTCTAGCAAGTGTTTAATTTTAACCTTTAATAATCAAACAATTAAATCCAAACAATATGTCATTTGAATTACCTAAACTTAGTTACGCTTACGACGCGTTAGAACCACATATAGATGCAAGAACTATGGAGATACACCATTCAAAGCATCATAACGGTTATACTTCTAAATTAAATGCTGCCGTAGAAGGAACTGCTCATGAAGGAAAATCTATTGAAGATATCCTTTCCAACCTAGATATGGATGATAAAGCAGTACGTAATAATGGTGGTGGGTTTTATAATCACCGTTTATTCTGGGAAGTAATGTCTCCTAATGGTGGTGGGAATCCTAGTGGCGCACTAGCAGATGCTATTAACGCATCATTTGGTTCATTTGAAGCTTTTAAAGATGAATTTGCTACTGCTGCAAAAACACAATTCGGTTCTGGATGGGCATGGTTATGTGTTCATGCTGGTGGTAAATTAACCGTATGCGGTACTCCTAATCAGGACAACTCCTTAATGCCAGGCGTAGGTTGTGGTGGAACTCCTATCTTAGGATTAGATGTATGGGAACATGCATACTACCTTAACTATCAAAACCGCAGACCAGATTACGTAGAAGCTTTCTTTAACGTGATCAACTGGGATGCCGTAGCAGATAAGTTTGAAGCTGGGAAATAGCTGTTAGCTGTTAGCTGTTAGCTGTTAGCTGTTAGCTGTTAGCTGTTAGCTG
>JAHDIQ010000001.1:306512-619059 GCA_020630715.1 Nonlabens sp. | reverse complement strand
CCTCTTGGGCTCGAACCAAGGACCCTCTGATTAACAGTCAGATGCTCTAACCAACTGAGCTAAGGAGGAATGTGATATACACATACTTAAACGATTTGTTTAAGCGAGGGCAAATATAAAACGAATTTTTATTTGCCACCAAAGTTTTTAGTTATTTATTATTTAAAAATATGAGGACAACCATTTAAAGAGGTCATTCCCATTTGCATACAGCATTAACGCCAGCAATAAAAAGATTCCTACTAGTTGTGCGCGCTCTAAAAATTTATCTCCAGGCTTACGTCCAGTTACCATTTCATAAAGTAAGAATGCAACATGACCACCATCTAATGCTGGAATAGGTAAGATGTTCATAATAGCCAGTATAAAAGAGATAAATGCCGTGGTATTCCAGAAGTTTGCCCAATCCCACGTATCTGGATATAATTTTGCTATCGTACCAAAACCACCTAATTGACTTGCTCCTTCTTTTGTAAACACATAAGAGAATTGTGCTATATAATCGTGCATGGTCCAGTATCCACGACTTAAACCTTTTGAAATACTCTCTGAAAAACTGAATGATAATCTTTCTATACTTACAATATCAGTTTCTGTAGACAGTTTATATATTCCAATTGGTTCCTTCTCTTTATCCTCAAAACTAATTTGCTTTATAATCTTTTCACCATTTGTTGAAACTACAGTCAAATTAAAAGGAGTACTATCGTTAACCACATGGTTCATTGCATAGTTCAAATCAGTATTAAATTTTACAGGATAACCAGCAACTTCAGTAACTTGAGCGCCTAACGGAAACTCTAATTTATCTGCTATACTTCCAGGTTTAATACTGTCAATCACAAAAGGATACCTGTAATCTAAACCGCCTTTGACACCAGCTTTGAATAGGCGATCTCCTATATCTTCTGGCATGTCTAGTGTTACTGGTTGCCCATCACGTAAAACAGTAACCGTTTTAATGTCTCTTAACACAAGACGCGCCACTAACTTATCTGCTAGTTGTAGCGTATCATTATCTACTAAAAGCGGTTGATCGCCCTGTTGAAAGCCTACTTCTTCCATTACTTTAGGAAAACCAAACCCATATTTAAAGTCTGCACCGGTAGCCTTGTCTTCTCCAGCAAAAAAAGTAAGCCCCATGTAGATCATAAAACCTACAATAACGTTTACAGTAACACCACCTAACATGATGATTAATCGTTGCCATGCTGGTTTTGAACGGAATTCCCATGGTTGTGGTGGTAAGGCCATTTGTTCCTTATCCATACTTTCATCAATCATTCCAGATATTTTAACATATCCACCTAGCGGTAACCATCCTATTCCATAAACGGTTTCTCCTATTTTCTTTTTGAATAAGGAGAATTTGATGTCAAAAAACAAGTAGAATTTCTCTACTCTGGTTTTAAATAATCGGGCTGGTATAAAATGACCTAACTCATGCAGTACGATGAGTAAGGATAAACTCATAAAAAAGTTAATCGCAATAACTAGATATGGATGCATTTATTTCAATTTTTTAACGGTCGCAAAAATAGCGCATTAACCGCAGTAAACACAATCTAGTTTGAATTACTGCCCTAGGCTATACCTTAAGGTGATATGATTTTTACCGTACCATAGTCAAATACTAAGTCGAATACGAGTACAACGCTATTTTAAAATAGGCCAAGGGAATAAACACCTATACTTTTAAGTTCTCGACTTCCGCTCAAAGTGAAAATTTGTTGTTCTAGCCACTAATTACTCTTTAATGACTCTTTTGTGATACACGTCTAGATCTGTCGTGATGGTAAGAAGATATAATCCATTTACAGCCGGTAATTGTACTTGCCTGTTTTCTTCCGTGTCGTTCCACGATCGTGATTTGATCAATCTTCCACTTAAATCATAAATGGATACTTCTTTAATATCCTGACCAGTAGCAGATAAATTTACGATGGATGTAGTAGGGTTAGGATGTATTACTAGTTCCGCTTTTGCAAAAGCGTAATCACCATTACCTAAGGTAACCGCATTTACCTTTGATAAGGTATGATCATACGGATCGATCTCTATTTGAGAAATAGCAAACGGCACTACTAAATTAAAGGTTTGACCATTTTGAGTAAGATCAAGTACATATTCTTGCTCCTGTCCATTGGGACCATAAATCACTACAGGCAATTGCATCTCAAAAAAGGAAACAGACGGATGACTTTGGATCTGATTCACGGTTAAAAAAGCACCTAGTGCGCTAGGCATCCAGCTAATCTGATGATTAGGATAACCTTCTCCATAAATGAAGTCGTTGAAAAACTCGTCTAAATTAGTGTTGGTTTGTTGTTCTATAATCAGTTTTAGATCAGGTGTTTTAGCATAGTTAAAAGCTAGTTGAGGATCATTGAGGTAATTTTGTAGACTAGCGATAAAATCTGCATCGCCTATTTCACGACGCAATTGATGTAATACCATCGCTCCTTTATTATAAGACATTCTACCGCTAAAAACTCGGCTCACGCTCAAAGTATCTTGTGCAGGAACATAGACGCTCTGATTAGTTTGCGCCGTTGCAGATGCCTTTGCATTAGTACGCCAGTTTTTAAAATTTCCTACACCATCTAGATGTTCTACAACCATTCCAGATGCATAAGTAGCAAAACTTTCATTAAGCCAGATGTCCTGCCAGCTACCGCAAGTCACTTTATTGCCAAACCACTGATGCGCCAGCTCATGGGCGATTAATCCTCTATTAAAACTACCCATAAAAGAGATCGTAGTGTGTTCCATGCCACCACCCCAACCGAACTGCGCATGACCGTACTTTTCACTACTATAAGGATATGGCCCAAAAGTAGTTTCAAAAAACTGCATGATAGGAACCGTCACCGTTGCAGATGCCAGATGTTGTACTAGATTTTCTGGATACACGTAATTATCTATAGGCAAATTAGTGACAGGAACTATTTGCGTGAATTTGGCGTAATTAGTAACTGCAATGGCAATTAAATACGCAGGAATAGGATAGGTATGACGCCAGTGAAATTCCTTACCTGTGGCAATTGTAGTTTCTGATAGTAGCATTCCATTTGATACACCAGTATTACCGTTAGGTGTTTTTAAAATTACATCTACCTGATCTATTTTATCATTAAGATCTTGCTTGCACGGCCACCACGCTTTTGCGCCATAAGGTTCTGACAGCGTCCAGATAATAGGCGCGCCAGCATGCATCGTTTGTGCAAAACTGCCAAAACCACTAGAAATAGGATTACCGCTATAGGTTACAGATAGAGAATCTAAAACACCAGCCACTTGTGTTTGCGGTAAATTGATTCTTAATTCGTCTAGGTTATTATGTGTAAAAGTTAATGGGTTACCACGTTGTGTGATAGAGCTCACTTGCATATTTGATGCTAATTCTAGTACAATCTCGTTTAAATCACTTACAGCCTCATAATGAGTCGTTACGGTACCACCTATTTGTGGTAAACTAGGATCTGTGTCTAGTTCTAACCGTACGTATTTCACATCATAATTTCCCGTGGATGCATTCACACCATTTACGCCTGGTTGTATAAGGGTTGATTTAAGGACACAGGCTTCTACATCTTCTTGATAATTAATTGCTGTTTGGGGTAATTGTGCTTGTAGAGATATCGCTTTCGCGAAAGCGAAACACATCAACAAACTGCTATAAAAAGACCTAGAAAATGGCATAAAAGAATCGTTAAAGAATGTAAACTACTCTAATTTATCTAGACTAGATAATTCATAGGTTGTAATTTTGTAAAAAATAGTTGAAATGCAGGAGTTTATCATTAAAAACAAGTGGCGCATCTTATTTATGGCAGTGCTTTGTACCGTGATTTTTGTAGCCATACAAAACGCACTAACTCCTAAAAAATCCTTAGGATTCCCACAACCAGACCAATTTGACCCAGCACTGGTAGATGATAGTATGTTATTTGTAAAAAAGTATCATAAGATCGCACCCTTTGAATTGTATAACCAAAACGGCGATACCATCACACAGGAAGATTATACCGGTAAAATCTATGTAGCAGATTTCTTTTTTACGACCTGTCCTACCATTTGCCCTTTGATGACAGATAACATGGCGATCATCCAAGAAGAATTTAAGGATGATCCAGAAGTAATGTTGTTATCACACAGTGTGACACCAGAATATGACACGCCAGAAATTCTTAAAGCCTATGCACAAAAAAAAGGAGTTTTAGACCACAAATGGAATCTAGTAACAGGTCCTAAAAAAGAAATTTATGACCTAGCACGTAAATCGTACCTAGCTGTAAAAGATGCTCCTTATGGTGGTGATTATGACATGGTACATACAGAAAATTTCTTGCTCATTGATAAAGAAGGTAGACCACGTGAAAGGTCCTATGACGGGACAAAAAAGGAAGAAATTGAAGCCTTAATAGAAGATATTTATATCCTTAAAGCATCCTATACAGAATCAGAATAGCCAAAATGTCATTCTTTCTTTATGGCACGAGGATTGACCTTTATTAACTCCAACTTACTAATATTTCATGTCCTTTTTAGGCTATATTTTTCTTTTTATGGTATTGCGCTGGATTTACAGCGCGTTTTTTGCAAAAAACTCAGGAAATCCATACCAGCAACAACGTGAGGTTTATCGCCAGCGATCTACGGGAACGGTGAGTCCGCAGGATTTTGAATTGAATTTACTGTCTTTGTGTTCTATCGTTATTAAAGCAGATGGTCGCGCCAGTGATAGTGAATTACGTTATGTACGTAATTATTTTATTCAAAGCTATGGCCAGCAACGTGCCTCTCAAATTTTCAAGGTTTTTAATGAAGTGGTAAAAAAACGAGAGATAAATGCACAACGCATTTGTAATTACCTCAACATGAGAACTAGAGTAGAATCGCGCATACAGATTCTACACTTCTTATTTGGCATTGCAAAAGCAGATGGATCTATCAGTAGTGCAGAATTGCGTATTCTAGAACAAATTGCTGGCTACCTACAATTAACCCAGCGTGATTTTATTTCTATAAAAGCTATGTTCATTAAAGAACGAGATAATGCTTATAAAATTCTAGAAATCGATAAAACGGCAACAGATAGCGAAGTCAAAAAAGCTTATCGTACCATGGCAAAAAAGTACCATCCAGATAAGCTAATGGATATGGATGAGGCCTACCGTAAAGGCGCCGAAGAGAAATTCCGCAATGTACAGGAAGCGTATGAAACCGTGCGTCAAGAACGTGGAATGGCGTAAACAACATCTTACCTTATTTTTAAGAAGAATTTATTTTAAGAAACGCCCACAAGGCGTTACTTTTGCTTATTCAAATTTATTCTAAATAAGAATGAGCGATACCATAGCACATTTAAAACGCGGTGAAAGAGGAACCATAACTTCATTTGATGAAGAACTGGTTCCTTTAAAATTGCTCGAAATGGGATGCCTGCCTGGAAACCAAGTAGTCATGATGGAAAGTGCTCCTTTTCAAGATCCTATTTATTTAAACATCAATGGTACGCACCTCGCGATACGTCGTGAAACTGCTCAAGTAATCCAGATAGAACGCCATGGGTAAATCGATTAATGTTGCTCTTATAGGTAATCCTAATACTGGTAAAACATCACTTTTTAATAGGCTTACAGGATTGAACCAAAAGGTAGGTAACTATCCTGGAATCACCGTAGAGAAAAAAGAAGGGATTTGTAAACTATCACCTAGACTTAAGGCTCATATTTTGGATTTACCTGGAACTTATAGTTTAAACACATCCAGCCTGGATGAAAGCGTGGTGGTAGAAACACTACTCAATCGTAATTCAAAAGATTTTCCTGATGTTGCAGTAGTTATCTCTGATGTAGAAAACTTAAAACGTAACCTGTTACTGTTTACCCAAATAAAAGATCTAGAAATCCCATCGATCCTTGTCATCAATATGGCAGATCGTATGCAACGTAAAGCGATAACGTTAGACATAGACCTTTTAGAAGAAGAATTAAATACCCGTGTAGTTCTAGTAAGTGCCCGTAAAAATCAAGGAATCGATCAGCTTAAAAAAGCCATCATAGAATATAAAAGTCTCAACACAAAGCCATGTGTAAATGCTAGCTCTATTGATCCAGAATATTTTGACAATCTTAAAAAAGCCTATCCTAAACAATCCATTTATAAGTTGTGGCTAGTGATTACGCAGGATGTGAATTTTGGTAAAATAGATCGTAATCGTGATCTTGAAAACCTAAAACAAGCTTCTTTTGAGGTAAAATCAGAAAACGATTTAAAGAAATTACAGCATCAGGAAACCGTGGTGCGGTATCAATTTATCAACGGGCTTCTTAAAAAAGCATTGAATGTAGATCAATCACAGGCAAAGGATTTACGCAGTCGCCTTGATCGTATTTTATTGCATAAAGTATGGGGTTACTTGATCTTTTTCGCCATTTTATTACTCATATTTCAAGCGATTTACGACTGGTCTAGTTATCCTATGGATTGGATAGATTCCGCTTTCGCGAAAGCGAGCTCATGGGCACAAACCACATTACCAGCAGGACCATTTACAGATTTATTGGCAGAAGGTATCATACCTGGATTAGGCGGAATCGTAATTTTCATACCGCAAATTGCCATCCTATTTCTATTCATCGCCATACTAGAAGAAAGTGGTTATATGAGTCGCGTGGTATTCCTGATGGATCATATCATGAAGAAATTCGGCCTAAGCGGTAAAAGTGTCGTACCATTAGTTTCTGGAACAGCCTGTGCTATTCCAGCGGTTATGGCCACTAGAAATATCGAGGACTGGAAAGAACGATTAGTCACCATTCTGGTAGTACCATTTACAACCTGTAGTGCGCGATTGCCCGTTTATTTAATCATCATAGGATTAGTAATTCCAGAAGGTAGCGTCCTAGGCGGATTCCTGAGTTATCAAGCATTAACCTTAATGGGATTGTACTTGTTAGGCTTTGGTACTGCTATATTTTCAGCTTGGGTTTTAAATAGAGTATTACCCATTAAGCGCAAGGCGTTTTTTGTAATGGAAATGCCAGCCTATAAAGTTCCTATGGGAAAAAACGTGTTGATAACCGTTGTTGAAAAAACTAAAAGCTTTGTATTAGGAGCTGGAAAAATCATCATGGCCATTTCTATTGTTTTATGGTTACTAGCCAGTCATGGAATAGGAGAAAAATTCACAAATGCAGATGAATTAGTACGTGCAGAATACGCAGGACAATCCTTAAGCGAGGATGAATTAAATGATAAAATAGCTTCTCAAAAACTAGAATACAGCTTTATAGGTTACATAGGTAAAGGAATTGAGCCAGCCGTAAGACCATTAGGTTACGACTGGAAAATAGGAATCGCCATCGTGAGTTCATTTGCCGCACGTGAGGTTTTTGTAGGAACACTCGCGACAATTTATAGTGTAGGAAGTGATGAAGAAGAAACGATTAAAAACCGCATGCGTGCAGAGGTCAATCCTATTCTAGGTGGTCCATTGTTTAATTTTGCTAGTGGAATTTCTTTATTACTATTTTATGCATTTGCAATGCAGTGTATGAGTACACTAGCCATCGTAAAGCGAGAAACCAATAGCTGGAAATGGCCAGCAATACAATTTACTGCAATGACAGTCATCGCATATTTTGCAGCATTAGCAGCTTATCAACTACTATCATAATGTACATACTTCAATACATCATCGTAGGATTAATTGCGCTAGGAGCCATAGTATATTTATTAAAGAAATATGCCTTTCCCGCAAAGGATCAAGGCTGTGGTGATGGTGATTGTGGATGTCATTAAAACATCGAATAGAATCTCTATCTCATCCTAGCATTATATAGTATCTTAGACCTATGAACTCATTTATAGATCAGGTTTTAGATTCACTTATAGAAAAACAAGTTGCACCACATCAGGCAACTTATGTAGTACCATCACGTCGTGTGGCTGTATTTCTTAAAAAAGCGATTGCGCAACGACTAGAACAACCTGTTTTTGAACCACTTATTTATAGTGTAGAGGATTTTGTACAAGAACTGGCAGATGTTACCATCACACCAGATGTGGATTTATTATTTGATTTTTATGAAGCCTATTGCGAGGTAGAACCTATAGAAACCAGAGAATCACTAGACGAATTCCTATCATGGGCACCTACCATTCTTAAAGACTTTAATGAGATAGATCGTTTTCTGGTTCCTGAGCATACCTTTTTCAACTATTTAGGAAACCTCAAAGAATTAGAAAATAGCGCGCACTGGTCACTGGATGAAGACATCACACCTATGGTGCGTAATTACCTCAACTTTTGGGATCAATTAGAGCAATATTATTATGCATTCAAGCAGTTGTGTATGGATAATGCTCGTGTTTATCAAGGACTTGCTTATAGACTCGCTTTCGCGAAAGCGGCATCACAAACCGCATCCTACTCTACAGAAAAGCCTCTGGTTTTTATGGGACTCAATGCACTCAATAAAGCCGAAGAATCCATCATACAAACATTTCTTGAGGCAGGAAATACTCATGTTTTTTGGGATGCAGATGCGCATTATATGAATGATTCTATTCATGAGGCTGGGAAGTTTTTGCGTCGTTATAAAAGCAAATGGAAGTATTATGAATCTCATCCATTTGATCAGATTAAAAATCAATATACTAGCAAAAAAGATATTACCGTTTTAGGTGTTACTGGTCATTTAGGAATGGCACAAGTTGCTGGTAAACAGTTAAAAGAATTGCTGGATGCTAATGATGATTTGTCTAGCACAGCGATTATTCTGGCAGATGAAGAATTACTGCTTCCCGTTTTAAGCGCAATTCCAGATCAGGTACAACACCTGAATATCACGATGGGTTTAGATATTGATAAAACACCGCTAGCTAGCTTTTTTAATGCGGTGATACAACTACATCTAGAAAGTACAGATGCTGGATTTTATTATAAGAACCTTGTCACCATTTTAGAATCACCGTTTACACAGCAGATCGCAAGAAATGATGCTCAAAACCTACTTACCAAAATCAGAAAAAACAATCTAGTGTACATCAACACTAGTGAATTATCTGATCTTGAATCAAACGGATTTCTATCTCAAGCAGTTAGACCAGTATCTAGCGTTAGCCATTTACAGCAATTACTACAATCTATAGTTGAGGTTTTAAAAGATGTCTTTATGGCGTCTAGAGACCAGCGATTAGAACTAGAGCAATTACTAGGCATTCATGCTACCATGAATCAGATGGAAACAGTACTATCTCAACATCATGGAATTCAAGAGCTTAAAACCTATAATTATATATTTAGACAGTTGCTATCTCATAAAAAACTAGATTTTATAGGTGAACCAGTGCAAGGTCTACAAATCATGGGATTATTAGAGACTCGAGCGCTAGATTACGATCGGTATATAATGATTAGTGTGAATGAAGGTGTGTTGCCAGCAGGAAAATCTACCGCATCTGTTATACCTTATGACATGAAAATGAAATTCGGTTTACCTACTTATTCAGATAAAGATAGTGTGTATGCTTATCATTTTTATAGGTTACTACATAGAGCAAATGAAGCTACCTACATTTATAATACAGAACCTAGCAAACTAGGATCTAATGAGCGCAGTAGATTCATCATGCAACTAGAATCAGATCATGACACTGATTTTACCGTTACACACCAGACTTATGGATTAAGCTTAGAAAAAGCGACAGAAACCGTTCATGAGATTGAAAAATCTAAATCCTATTTTGAACGTTTAGACCAAATCAGAACTTCTGGTTTTTCACCATCTAGTTTAACCAGTTATATTTATAATCCGCTAGATTTTTACAAACGTAAAATTCTCAAAGTACAAGATGTAGATGAGGTAGAAGAAGATATCGCTTCTAATACGATGGGAACCATCATCCATAGAGCTTTAGAAGAATTATATAAAGATTGCATCAATCAAATCCTGAATGTGGAAATGATCAAAAAAATGCGATCTCAAATACATCAAGAAGTTGAAAAAGCGTACATAGAAACCTATGGTGCCACAGATCATATCAAAGGAAAAAATAAAATCATCTATGAAGTCGCACGTCACTACGTGGCAAAAATGCTAGACCTAGATGAACGCGAGATTAAAGCTGGACATGAGATTGTCATCTTAGAACTAGAAGCAGACTATGATGCACAGTTAGACATAGAAGGAATAGGATCCGTAAAACTGCATGGCCAGGTAGATCGCATTGATCGTTATGATAACGCCGTACGCATCATAGATTATAAAACTGGTAAGGTAGAAGCATCACAGCTCAAATTAAAAGCTGGTGACGAGCATTTATTAATAGAAGACTATAAAAAATCAAAGGCTTTTCAAGTACTTCAATATGCCTATATGTTTGTAAAGACAAAAGACGTACAAGATGTCCTCGCGGGAATTATTAGCTTTAAAAATCTAAGCGGTGGCTTTTTAGGATATCAATTTACGGGTAGTGATAAGAAAAAACGCCATCAGGTAAGCGCGGAAGATTTAGAATTATTTGAATTAGAATTAATCACACTGATTAAAGAATTGTATGATCCAGAAATTGCATTAATAGAAAAGATACGTTAATGGAATCACTGCGCAATCACATCATTACTAGAACAGGTCAAAAACCCATTTTGCTAGATGCGTTTTATGAATCTCATAATGAGCCGTTACCAGTGATTATCTTTTGCCATGGATATAAAGGATTTAAAGATTGGGGCACGTGGAATATGATGGGTTCCGCTTTCGCGAAAGCTAAATTCCTGTTCATCAAATTTAATTTCTCTCACAATGGTGGTACGATGGAAAATGCCATTGATTTTCCAGACTTAGAAGCTTTTGGTAATAATAACTACTCTCAAGAAGTACAAGATTTAAATGATGTGATTGATAGGGTTTTACAAAGCGATTTACCCGTTGATCCTAAACGTATTTCACTTTTAGGACATTCTCGCGCTGGTGGCATTACTTCTATTGTAGCCAGTAGAAACTCATCGGTATCTAAATTAATTACACTTGCTGGTGTAAGTGATTATGAATGTAGATTTCCACAAGGTGATGCGTTAGCACAATGGAAGGAAACAGGTGTTTTTCACGTAAAAAACGGCCGAACTGGTCAAGAAATGCCTCATTTCTATCAATTTTATGAAGATTTTGAACAAAACCGTGATTTGTTAAATATCAAAAAAGCGGTGCAAAAACTCACCATTCCACATCTGATCATTCATGGCGATGCAGATGAAGCAGTCTCTATACAAGAAGCTCATGATATCAAGTCATGGCGACCAGAAACGCAATTAATGGTGTTGCGAGGTGCTGGACATACCTTTGGCGCATCACATCCATGGAATCACCATCATCTACCAGAAGATTTAAGACAAGTAGTGCAGTGTGTGGTGAATTTTTTGAAATGAATTAAAACAAGAAAGGCATCATCATATTTTGAATTTTAAGAACTATATTGATTAAATAAAACGCATTATAAATGCTTGGATCAAAAGACACGCGTTGCAAACGCGCGCCACTTGATTCAATTATTCCCTATGTCGCGCTCGTCTGCGACGAGTGTGTATGACACTAAGCGTTTGTAACGCTTACAAAAAACAATAAATCCAGCTATTCCACAACTTTAAAACCTCCTTAAAACCGCGATCCATTCCAGCGCTCATCGTACCTTTGTAACTATGTTTGAAGTACAAAAAATACGCGCTGATTTTCCGATTTTAAATCGTGAGGTAAATGGGAAACCGTTGATCTATTTTGATAATGCGGCAACTTCCTGCGTCGCGCGCGTTTGTAACGCGTGTGAACAAGTCTTGTGTTTGTAACGCGACATAAAATCTATGTTGTTTAACAAACAATTCCTACCTATTTTCACAGCATGTCAAAATGATACAAGGTAAGGGGTAATGAAGAAAATTACTTCATTACATAAACCATTTTAAATTGGATAGATTCATTAAAACGTGATCGCTATGTACATATTTTAAGATTCTATAAATTTCCTATGTCACTTTCATCTGCGACAAGTGTGTATGATGATAAGCGTTTGCAACGCGTGTAATCGAGTCTGGCGTTTGTAACGCTTACAAAAAACAATAGGTCCAGCTATTCCACAACTTTAAAACTTCCTTAAAACCGCGTTCCATTCCAGCACTCATCGTAACTTTGCAGTTATGTTTGAGGTACAAAAAATACGCGCTGATTTTCCGATTTTAAATCGTGAGGTAAATGGGAAACCATTGATCTATTTTGATAATGCGGCGACTTCCCAAAAACCGCAACAGGTCATTGACGCAATTGTGGATTATTACCAAAACTACAATGCAAATATCCATCGTGGTGTACACGCTTTAAGTCAGGAAGCAACAGATCTTTTTGAAGCTGCACGAGAAAAAGTACGTACATTTTTCAACATACCGCAAGCAAAACAAGTCATCTTTACCGCAGGAAATACACATAGTATTAATGCAGTGGCTAGTGGCGCACATGTTTTTGTAAAACAAGGACAAGATATTATTGTGAGTGCCGTAGAACATCATTCTAACATCGTACCATGGCAAATGCTATGTGAACGAGTAGGCGCACATCTTAAAGTCATTCCAGTACTAGATCATGGCGAGTTAGATATGGATGCCTATCATAATTTACTATCTGAAAATACAGCATTTGTTGTCGTAAACCATGTTTCTAATGCTTTAGGAGTTACTAATCCAGTAGAAGAAATTATAGAAGCTGCGCACAAAGTAAATGCACTAACCTTAATAGATGGCGCACAATCCTGTGGTCACATGACCCTAGATATGCAAGCACTAGATGCAGACTTCTATACCATGGCTGCACATAAAATGTGTGGTCCTACAGGAATAGGAATTCTGTATGGGAAAGAAGAATTATTAAACACATTACCACCATATCAAGGTGGTGGCGAGATGATAGATCAGGTAAGTTTTGAAGAAACCACCTATGCTGGATTGCCACATAAGTTTGAAGCAGGAACACCTAACATCGCTGGTGGAATTGCTCTAGGAGCAGCTATTGATTACCTTAATGAGATAGGAATGAATCACATCGCCGCTTATGAACATGAGTTGCTAGAATATGGAACTAACCGACTTAAAGAAATTGAAGGTGTAACTATTTACGGTGATGTATCTAATAAAGCAGCCGTAATTAGTTTTAATATCGCAGCATTACATCCTTATGATCTGGGAACTATTGTAGATAAGTTAGGAGTAGCAGTGCGCACCGGACATCATTGCGCACAGCCAGTAATGGATCGATTCCAGATTCCTGGAACGATTAGAGCTAGTTTTGCCTTTTATAATACTAAAGAAGAAATAGATATTCTGGTACAAGCTTTGCAACGTGCTGTTAATATGTTAGCTTAACCGCTTAAAATCAATCCTTATGAAAAATTTAAAATATATATTGATGCTTTCCCTTTTTGCCATGGTATCCTGTAAAGATGCAGACTTATCTGGAGACTATGACGTGGTAATGGTAGGAGAAAATGACTACTCAGAATACGATATCACCATGAATATCACCATGAGCGACGGCGAAAACAAAATCAGCGGTAAATCTGCTTGTAATTCCTATTTTGGAAGCTTTGAAGTGGTTGATGGTAACCAGGTAAACTTGAGTCCTATGGGAATGACAAAAATGATGTGTGGAGAAACAGACGGCATCGAACGAGATTATCACAAACATTTAGGTCTAGTAAAAGAAGTTAATCCTACCAGTGATGGACTAGAATTACTGGATGAAAATGGAACTGTTATCATTACTGCAATTAAAAAATAATGGCACAAATAGAAGACATACAAAACGAGATCGTGGATGAGTTTTCCATGTTTGACGACTGGATGCAACGCTATGAATACATGATTGATCTAGGTAAAAGCTTACCTATTATAGAAGATCAATATAAAACAGATGATAAAATCATAAAAGGTTGTCAGTCTAAAGTATGGGTACATGCAGATCTTAAAGATGATAAGATATTCTTTACCGCAGATAGCGATGCCATCATTACTAAAGGAATCATCGCCATTCTAGTGCGTGCATGGTCTGGACAGCAACCACAAGCGATCATTAACGCAAACACAGATTTTATAGATGAGATAGGTCTTAAAGAACATTTATCACCTACTAGAGCAAATGGACTCGTTTCTATGATTAAACAACTTAAAATGTATGCCGTGGCCTATCAGTCACAGCTCAATTAGATTATGGAAGAAATTAACGGACAAGAAATAGGAGAGAAAGTTGTAAAGGTGTTAAAAACCATTTATGATCCTGAAATCCCAGTAGATATCTACGAGCTAGGATTGATCTATGACGTGATGGTAAGTACAGATGCAGATGTAAAAATCTTGATGACACTTACCTCGCCTAACTGCCCAGTTGCAGAAACACTTCCCGTAGAAGTAGAAGAAAAGGTGAAAACTCTTAAGGAAGTGAACGACGCAGAGGTTGAAATCACCTTTGATCCACCGTGGAATAAGGATTTAATGAGTGAAGAGGCAAAACTAGAACTAGGAATGCTTTAGACATTATGGAAGGTGAAATTATCAATAGAGTCGCAAATTCTAAATTAAAAACTATTGATTTAGAAGATTACTATCCAGCAGGACCACGCAGTATGATTGATATTTCTGAATGGTTACTGGAAGGTATTGTGGTTGTGGAATCTCGCTTTCGCGAAAGCGTAAAAACTACAGACTTTACTATCTATAAAGATCATTTTGTAGCCGTCACCTGTAGTACAGATGCCATCATACCGCAATGGGCATGGATGCTGGTGCAAAGCGCACTTACGGGAATCGCTAAAGTAACCGTCATAGGAAATCTAGAGCAATTAGAGACCATACTATATAAGGACATTATAGATGATCTAGACGTAAATGAATTTGAAAATCTACCCGTAATTATTAAAGGATGTAGTGAGAAACCGGTTCCTATCAGCGCCTATGCGATGATCACAAATAAGTTACAAATGGTTGCAAAATCCATCATGTATGGTGAGGCATGCTCATCAGTTCCTGTATTTAAACGATAAATATCACATTTTGTCGTTTCTTCATTGAATCAGTACATTCTGTATCTATTTATTTTATGATAAGGTTAACTTTGTCCCAACTTAACAAACAATACCTCAATAGAATGAAAAAAGTATTACTTATTGCAGCTTGCGCATTATTTGCAACCACTGCATTTTCTCAAACAGAAGAAGAATTAAAAGCACAGCAAGCTCCTAAAAAAGAAAGCATTGCAAAATTACAAAGTGAAGTTGATGCTATTCAAGCAAAAATAGATGCTTTACCAGGATGGCGTAAAGGCGCTTTTGGAACCATAGGTGGTAATCTTTCTAGCTTCAACAACTGGTTTTCTCAAGGAAGTCCTAACGTAGAATCTGGAAATATAGGAGCAACACTTAATGCATTTGCTAATCTTAAACAAGATAAATATTTCTGGAATAACAGTGCAAACGTCAACCTGCAATGGGTAAAATTTGACGATCAAGACAACGATACGGACAGCGATGACTTCAATGCAGCAACAGATGTATTTAATGTTCAATCATTATTTGGTTACAAATTGACTGAGAAATTAGCAGTTTCTACCTTAGGCGAATATAGAACTACCATTATTGATAACTTTAATGATCCAGGATATTTAGATGTAGGTGTAGGTGCTACATGGACTCCTATTCAGAATCTAGTAGTAGTAGTACATCCATTGAACTACAACTTTGTTTTTGCAGATAATGACAGTGCATTTAACTCTAGTCTAGGTGCAAAAATTGTTGCAGATTACACACGTCAAATTGGAAAAGTAAGTTTCAAGTCTAACTTATCTGCTTTTGCTAGTTATGAAAGCTCAAACTTTTCTAACTGGACATGGCAAAATGGTTTTGCATATACTTTATGGAAAAACATAGGTGTAGGTTTTGACTTTGGTCTAAGAGGAAATCATCAAGAAGCATTAAACTTTGCTCAAACTACAACTGCAAACGATACATTAAGTTTTGACGATGTAGATAACGATTTACAATCATTCTGGTTACTAGGATTGAGCTATAAGTTCTAAATTAACCACTTGATTTATTATAATTACCCCAAAGGTTTCTAGAAACTCTTGGGGTTTTGTTTTTAGGTGTATTTAGAGACAACATTAATGATGATTCATTTCTATATCCTAACTTAAGTCCGCACCTTAACAAGCATTCGTAGAAATTCTTTTGTCCTGGAGCGAATCAGTCTTTTATCCATTCCAGCATAAAGGTTATCCTCTAAACAAAAAGAAATCATCTTTCATATCCTCGATTTGTTCATCCTCATTTGTGATGATGTAATCCAATGCTTTTTCTGTAAAGGTTAAACCTTTTTGAGTAAGAGATACTACTTGGTTTTCTATGGTGACCATGTTGTTCTTTTTGGCTAATTTAAGGACTGAGTTAGCTCGTACTTTACGCCAGTTGATGTGTTCTTGTAGATGCGTGACACGTCGTTCTTCTATACTATCATGATTGTTTAAATGAAGTAAAAAAGTGAGTAAGGATACTTCTTTACGCTGTCGGTTTTGCCTGAGCAACACCGCGATTAATCCTTTACTAGGCGCAAACAGGTAAATCATTAAAAATAACAATCCTAAAACCGTAGTGATAGATCCAGAAATAGAAGCATCTAACCATCGCGCTAGCCAATAACCACCTATCGCACTTCCCACACCAATGATCACAGAAAGCACCAACATTTTACGTAAATCTGTGGTTAATAAATAGGCCGTTGCCGCTGGCGCAATCATTAATGCTACTACTAAAATGGCTCCTACCGCATCAAATGCAGCAACGGTTGTCACAGATGCCACACTCATTAATCCATAGTGCATGATTACTGGTGAGAATCCTAAGGCACTAGACAGCCCTATATCAAAAGTGCTGATTTTTAATTCTTTGTAAAAAGCAAATAACAAGAGTAATGTGATCACCAGAATAACAGAGATCATCCACAATCCTTTAGGACCATAATCTGCACCATCTATTAAAAGACGATCAAATGGTGCAAAAGCGAGATCACCTAACAATACCGCATCTACATCGAGGTGTACATCATTAGCATTCTTTGCAATTAAAATAACACCAATACTGAACAAAGCTGGAAAGACCAATCCTATGGCAGTATCTTCTTTAACCAGTCCTGTTTTCTGAATCATTTCTACTAAAATCACAGTGATGATCCCACTAAAAGCGGCAAAAATGATCAACCATGGTGACGCTAGATCATGAGTGATAAAAAAACCAATCACAATACCAGGTAAAATAGAATGACTAATCGCATCACTAATTAATGCCATTTTACGCAATACCAGAAACACGCCAGGAATAGCGCATGCAGCTGCCGTAACCGCTGCAATCAATTGTATTTCTACCATAGCATTCATGACTCTGGAATATTAGTGTTATATAAATTTGCTGCGGTATGAAAGCCTTCACCCGTCATGGACCAGCTATCACCGGCAATAGTAATCCAGTCTTTTTCTACTAGTTTACCTAAAGTACCTTTTGTAAATCCTTGAAAATTATTTAAGATTTTAATCGCGTGTGGTCTAGAAATATCATCGTGTTTACGTACAATGTCATACATAAAATACAAGGTCTTTTGCAATTCCAGATCACGCCTGTTTTTAATCAATCTGATTTGTTTAAATAGGATGCCACGTTCTGGCGAAAAAACAAAAGAAATAACCACAAACACCGCAGCGACTAATACGATCACTGGACCAGTGGATAAATTAGATTGTGTAGCACTTATCGCAGTTCCAAAAACACCTGAAAAAGCTCCAAAAATCGCTGCTAAAATCACCATGACTCCTAGACTATTCGTCCATTGTCTTGCTGCTGCCGCAGGCGCAAGCAACATCGCACTCATTAAAACCACACCTACCGTTTGCAATCCTATAACAATAGCTAGTACAATAAAAAAACTAATCAATCCGTCGATAAACTTAGTGTTAAAACCTAAAGTCATCGCATAGTTTTTATCAAACAGTAACAGCTTAAACTCTTTCCAAAACAATAGTATCACCACTAAACTGATCGCTGTTACGATAATCATTAAAGTAACATCACTTTCTACTAATGTTGCTGCCTGACCAAATAAGTACTTATCCAGTCCAGCTTGATTTGCATTGGGTTGTTTTTGTATAAAAGTAAGTAGCAACATCCCAAAACCAAAAAACAAACTCAAGATCAATCCTAACGCGGTATCAGTTTTTAAATGTGTTTTTGACACAATTCCCTTGATCCAGAAAACACCGATCAGACCACTTACTAAAGCACCTAAAAGCAATACATTAGAATCTTTTGCACCTGTAATTAAAAACGCAATGGCTATTCCTGGTAATGCTGCGTGAGAGATCGCATCGCCTAATAAACTTTGTTTACGCAACACCGCAAAACTTCCTAACATCCCACAGATCGCTCCTAGCACGGCAGTTCCTAGCGTAATGGTACGCAAGGTGTAATCTGTAAAAAAATCTGTTAGTTCCACGTTTAAGTTTAAGTTTAAGTTTAAGTTTAAAGATTACTACATTTAGGCTTTCACGAAAAGGTAATCTTCATCATCTTTTTCGATTTCAAGTTCGAGTTTAGCTTCAAATTCTCTATTGTTGTACCGCAACTTTATAGTTAATACCATAAGTTTTGGTCAGGTTATCATCATTAAAAATATCTTTTACGGGTCCAGTGGCGATGTGTTTTACATTTAAAAAGGTGACCCAATCAAAGTATTCTGGAACCGTTTGTAAATCATGATGTACTACAATAACCGTTTTACCAGCCTTGCGTAGTTCTTTTAAGATATTGATAATTGCAATTTCCGTGGTAGCATCTACACCTTGAAAAGGTTCATCCATAAAATAGATAGCTGCATTTTGTACCAGTGCACGAGCTAGAAAAACACGTTGCTGCTGTCCGCCGGAAAGCTGGCTTATTTGCCTGTTTTTAAAGGCTAACATTCCTACTTTTTCCAGTGCTTCTAGCGCTTGTTTTTTCTGACTAGCACCAGGACGTTTAATCCATCCTAATGCGCCATAAGTTCCCATCATTACTACATCTAGCGCTGTAGTAGGAAAATCCCAGTCTACACTACCTTTTTGTGGTACATAGGCTACTTTATCACGTTGTTTTTTATAGGGCTTTCCATAAATCGCCACAGATCCTGCGATAGGATCAATAATTCCTAGGATAGCTTTAATCAATGTTGATTTTCCAGCACCATTAGGTCCTACAATTGCCATCAAAACGCCTTCTGGAATCGACAAATCAATATCCCATAAGACTGGCTTATAATTATAAGCTACGGTAAGGTCATCTACTGCGACGGCGATGTTAGGTTCCATTATTTAAGTGCGTTTACAATCGTATGTACATTATGACGATACATTCCTAAGTAAGTTCCTTCTATGGTTCCATCACTACCTAAAGCATCGCTAAATAGTTCGCCACCTATTTCTACGGTGTGATCTTGCGCTTCTACAGCGGCTTGTAAGGCTTCTACCGTACGTTTAGGGACACTGCTTTCTACAAAAACGGCTTTGATTTTATTCTCTATGATGAATTTAGTAAGGCGCTGTACATCTTGCACACCAGCCTCAGTAGCAGAAGATAATCCTTGTAATCCTACCACTTCAAAATCAAAACTGCGTCCAAAATAATTAAACGCATCGTGCGCCGTCACTAGAATACGTTGCTCTTTAGGTAATTGATTGATCGTTGCGGTAAGCTCAGATTTTAAGGCAGTAAGTTCTTTTAAATAAGCATCTCTATTTGATTTAAAAGCATCAGCGTTTTTAGGATCTTTTTCTACCAATTTATCTGTTACATAATTAGTAATTTGAGTCCAGTAATCTAGATCAAACCAGATATGTGGATCATAATTTGAAGCAAAATAATCACTACCTATCAGCGTCGTTTTATCTAGTGATTCTCCTACTGCATAAGCTGCCTGCCCACGAGATTCCATTTTTTCAAAAATGTCTACTAGCTTTCCTTCTAGGTGTAAGCCATTGTAAAAAATCACATCTGCATTAGTGAGTTTTCCTACATCACCTTCACTGGCTTTGTATAAATGTGGATCTACACCACTTCCCATTAAACCGTTGACTTCAATAAGATCACTACCTATATTTTTAACCAGATCTGTAACCATTGTGGTTGTGGTAGCTACTTGTAATTTACCGTTCTCTTCTTTTTTATCACCACAGCTTACTAGCAGTATGATGGATAGAATGAATACTATTTTTTTCATTGTTATGTTGTATTTGATACGCTTTCGCGAAAGCGTAAGCATAAAAAAGCAATTACTTATTCTTCAATATTCTATAACTAAAACCAGCACTTACGAGTAAATTCTGATTTGCAGCCGTACCATTAAATCCGGTTCCTATAGTTGCATCCAGTTGTAAATTATTATTTACTAAATAGGTAATTCCAGCATCCCATAAGTGATAGGCTTGATTATCTTCAGGGAATGCACCGTAAAGCTCGGCATAGGCGCCCCATTTTTCTGTAAATGAATAACCATAA
The DNA here is from genome assembly GCA_020630715.1 of Nonlabens sp. GTDB lineage: Bacteria > Bacteroidota > Bacteroidia > Flavobacteriales > Flavobacteriaceae > Nonlabens. Next base: position 598,443 of record JAHDIQ010000001.1, on the reverse strand, counting down.
GCAATAGTATATAGATATTCAAGTGAGCGATCATCTGCAATGCGTGCTCCTAGGTTATACGCAATTCCATCTTTATCACTTAAAGTATGGTCAAATGAGAAGATCATTTCCATTCCTGTGTTTTCAGGTCTAAACTCTTCTGCTGCAGTAAAAGGCAGTCTCAAATGAGTCATTAAACCTATTTGCGGCATCCAGCCTTTTTCATTCACTAACTCAAATTTTGCTCCTAGTAATAATGGTGTGAATCCAGACTCGTTAAAAGTTTCGTTTCCATTGATAGAATTACGTTCATTTGCATAATCCCATCCTAGACGTAATTCGATAGTTTCATTAAGACCATAACGCAATAATCCTGTATTAAAAACGGTAGATTCTGTTCTAAAGGCATCATTCCCGTTATCTGTAAAAAGTGCACCAGTTTCTAATTGTAAATTACCAGTACCTACGGTATAAGGAGATTCTGTCGCATCTGGACGATCTGTTATTAGTGCTTCTGTATTTTTAGGCGATTGCGCGGTTGCAATAGTGGTTGCAACTAGTGCGAGTGTAAGTAGTATTCTTTTCATGAATTTAATTTTAAGTATAATTGGTCTGCAACTGTTTTTGAAATAGGTAGTGATTTTTGAGCTGTTTTAATGATAAAAGAACCGTCAAATTCCTCATGATCTACGATGGTGATTTGAGTTCCTAACTCAATCTGGTGTTTATCTAGATACTGTAAAAAGCGTGTTGAGGTATCTAAAACGCCTGCGAGCACACCAGAATCCTGTGGTTTTAGTTGTGATAATTGAGTATGTTTAGGTTGCTCATAATTTCCCTGAGCATCTGGAATAGGATCACCATGTGGATCGTATTTAGGATGATCCAGCAATTGATCTAATTGATCAATGAGTTTTCTGGACTGTATGTGTTCTAATTGTTCTGCCACTTCATGGACTTCATCCCATGAAAAATTTAGTTTTTCTACCAGAAACACTTCCCATAATCGATGCTTTCTAATGATTTGCATCGCACAATCTAATCCAGCACTCGTTAATCTAGAACCTTTATAAGGAACATATTCTGCCAGTTGTTTTTCTGCTAGTTTTTTAAGCATATCTGTTACAGATGATGCCTTTGTATTCATACGTCCCGCAATCTCATTTGTAGATACTAGCGCATCACCATCCTGAAGATGGTAAATGGTTTTAATATAATTTTCTTCACTTACGGAATGCATGGTGCAAAGATACTTCTGTTTTTTGTTAAGAGTAAATTAAAATTTAGGCGAGTCTAAAAATTTAAAGAACATCATATTTTTAACCTAACTTTCTCATTTGTATGTATATGATATTCATAACTTTAATCGTTTATGGAATTAGCTTATTCATTAGGTTAAGCATACTAACACACCATCTTTATGAAGTATATATTCCTTTTTACGGCATTGTTGCTAGCCACCAGTTTCCTGAAAGCTCAGGAAGTTGCACCAGATACAGGTGGAACACGATCTATGCTGTATAATGCTTTTGGGTATTCTAATGGTTTAGGTACAGAAAGCTATGGTGAATTCAGCTGGGTAAAACCTATATCTGATAGGCTACAAGTACAAATGGGAATGAGTAATGATAGAGGTCAGGCGATTCAAGTTATTAGTGCTGGCGTAAGAGCAAATTATTATCTCACTAAAAAAACATATTTGTTTATTGGTGCACAAAACACCTACGAAGCTAATATGATGACTAATGGTCGTTTTGTGAGATCTACAAGTGCGATGATAGGTGTAGGACATCAATACAATAGAACCACACAGTTTGAATTAGGCTATGGTTATGAAATAGGAAGATCCACAGGAATAAATCCTATTTTAACCATACAACAACCGCAAACCCTAAAATTTAGAGCGCGGTTTTAATTGATCCCATTTTTAGGTATCGACTTAAGGTGCGGACTTAAGTCGATACCTAAAAATGTCAATCAATATTTCTTACTCTAATTCATTTAATTTCCACCTAATCCTATAAAGACTTTAGTTAGGTTTTATCTTTGTTATGTAAAATGACTAAAAGTGTTGAGTCATTTTCATTAGTTAAAGAAGCAATTTTATGAAAATCATAGTACCTATGGCTGGTCGTGGATCACGATTAAGACCACACACCTTAACGGTTCCTAAACCATTAATTCCTATTGCAAATCAACCTATCGTTCATCGATTAGTAAAAGATATTGCGCGCATCCTAGATGAACCAGTCACTGAAGTTGCTTTTATACTAGGTGATCCAGCGTTTTTTGGCGATGATGTGGTAAATAGTTTGACAGATCTTGCTACAGGATTAGGTGCAAAAGCTTCTATTTATAGACAAGGCGCACCACTAGGAACTGGTCACGCCATTATGAGCGCAGCAGATTCTTTAAGTGGTCCTGCTGTGATTGCTTATGCAGATACTTTAATACGCGCAGATTTTAAATTAGATCCTACGGCAGACGCTGTGATATGGACAAAACAAGTGGATCAACCAGAAGCTTATGGTGTCGTAAAACTAAATGATCAGGAAGAGATTGTAGAGCTAGTAGAAAAGCCAGAAACATTTGTATCAGATCAGGCAGTAATAGGAATCTACTACTTTAAAGAAGTAGCGCAGTTAAAGACAGAACTTCAACATGTATTAGACCACAACATCATCAATGGTGGTGAATACCAGATTAATGACGGAATCAAACGCATGATGCAAGACGGCAAAGTATTCAAAACTGGAACCGTAGATGAATGGATGGATTGTGGGAATAAAGCCGTTACGGTAGAAACAAATTGTCGCATTATAAAATTCATGGAACACGATGGAAGCGATGAATTAAAAACGAATCCTACACTAGAAAATGCTAAAATCATAGCACCTTGCGTTATAGATAGCAGTGTGGTGCTTAAAAATAGTACCGTAGGACCTAACGTTTCTATAGGTGCAGGAACGGTCATTGAAAATTGTACGATCAGTAATTCTTTAATCCAGCAGCATAGCACGATTAAAAACGCTACTTTAGATCAGGCGATGATAGGTAATTACGTAAAATACGATGGTGACTTTAAACAAATAAGCATAGGTGATTATACCGTAATGGAATAGTTATTGAACCCAGCAACTCATGAAAAAATTACTTTTTATTCTTTCGATGATATTTTTGACCTCTGGACTTTACGCTCAGGAACAAGTAGAGTCTGAAGATGTCAATAAAGATGACCTAGGTCAGGCCGTTAGTGAGTTCAAAGAGTCTTTTTTTGATGCACTGTCAGAAAAGGCAAAAGGAAATTACGATAAAGCAATTTCGCACTTAAATAAATGTCTGGAATTACAACCAGAATCTGCTGCGGTAGAATTTGAAATAGCAAAAAATCATTTTGGTAATAAAGCTTTCGCGAAAGCGGAATCCTCCATCCTCAATGCGATCAATTTACGTGGTCGTGACGAGTGGCTGCTCGATTTTTTATATGAAGTCTATAATGAGCAAAAGGAATATGAAAAGGCACTTGCCATCATGGAAGAGCTCACCGCAAAAAATGATATTTATGAGGAATTCCTGCCGTCATTATACTATCGACTGAACAAAAATGATGAGGCGCTTGCTGTTATTGAAAAACTAGACCTACGTTTAGGAGAAGATGATAGACGTAATCGTTTAAAAGCAGTACTTACAAAAAAACAGCAACGACAGGTAAGAGCAAATGGAAGCATTGCATCGCTAGAGGAAAAAATCAAACGTAATCCTAAGGATGAGCAATCTTACATCAATCTAATTTATATGCACGGTCGCAATAACGATACTTCGGCGATCCTAGAAGTAGCACAACAATTAGAAAAAAATATTCCTAAAAGTGATGCTGCACAATTAGCATTATACAAGATTTATTTTGAAAACAATCAGACTGATAAAGGCTTTAAAAGCCTAGAAAAAGTATTAAAATCAGATCAGATTAGTGAAGAAACTAAGCTTAAGGTTTTGAATGATTATATCGCTATTGCTGGCACTAATCCTGATGCCGCTGCAGGGATGGATCGAGCGATGGACTGGATAAGTGATGACATCGATAACCCAAAAGCCTACAAAGCCATGGGAGATTTTCATTTAAAGAAAAACGATCCTAATCAGGCGCTGGCTTTTTATGAAAAAGGGCTAGAAGTAGATGCGACTAACTTTGACCTTATTAAAAGTGCCGCATTACTAAGTATAGACGTAAAGGATTATACTAAGACTTTAAAAATCACAAATGATGCTGTAGAATTATTCCCAGCACAACCGTTATTATATTTACTAAATGGTGTTGCTCATAATGGATTAAATCAACCAGATGATGCGATAGAAGCATTAGAAACTGGACAGGCTTACCTCATTGATGAAGTAAAGTTAGAAACAGATATACTGCAACAACTTGCTATTGCGTTTGATAAAAAAGGAAATTCAAAAAAAGCGAGCGCTTACCGTAAACAGATAGAGCAATTGCTTAAAAAATCATAGATGAAAAAGTACTGGATCATTTACCTGTTTTTGTCGATACTTATTACTAGTTGTGGTAGCGCATTAACCGCAGCAGATACGGCTAGCGCAACTGCAAAAAAAGCCAGTGTTGTAAAAGCTCATAAAAGTAATCGTACTGATTTTAAAACGATGAAATCCAGACTTTCTGTGCGTTACAAGGATGAAAAACAATCGCGCGGTGTAACGGTAGATTTGCGCATTGAAAAAGGAAAACAAATCTGGATGAGTGCTAAATTTTTAGGATTCACTGCTGCCAAAGTCTACATCACACCAGATCGTGTACAGTTTTATGAAAAGCTCAATAAGAGATCCTTTGACGGTGATTTCTCACTTATAAGTGACTTTTTAGGTGAGCCATTAGAATACCAGCAGTTAGAAGATTTATTGTTAGGTCAGGCTGTAGAATCCTTGCAACCTCATGATTTTACCGTAGTAGATAATCAGTATCAATTTGCACAGGCCAGACTTATTGAAAAGCTATTCAAACTGCGCCCTACAGATTTTAAACTAAGTGAGCAATCCATTAAAAAACCTAGTGAGGATAGCTTTCTTATCATCACCTATCCTGAATATCAGGAAGTAGAAAAACGCATCATCCCACGTGATTTAAAAGTAGATGCAAAACGCGGTAAACGCAGATCTCAGGTAGAGATCGAATTTAAAAACGTGGAGTTTAATGAGAAACTATCCTTTCCATTTAGTATACCGTCTAACTCAACACCTATGAATTTGTAATGAGGAATAAATGGTGGGTTTTAGTAGTATGTTGTTTGTGTTTCGCTTTCGCGAAAGCGCAATCAGAAAAAGCAAAATTAGAAGCTAGAAAAGCCAAAATCCAGCAACAAATTAACCAGTATTCTAGATTACTTAACAACGTTAAGAAAGAAGCAAACACGATGGTGTTACTGGTAGAAACGCTAGATAAAAAGATCGCCAGCACACAAGAAATCATCAATATCACAAATAAGGAAGCAAACCTTATCACGAGAAGTATACGTAGTAATACCAAGCAAATAGACCGCTTACAAGCAGAATTAAAAGAGCAAAAAGCGGCTTATGCAAAAATGGTAGTAAAAGCCTACAAGTCTAAAAATGAGCAAAGCAGATTGATGTTTTTACTGTCTTCTGAGGATTTTTTACAGGCTTATAAACGTGTACAATACTTACAATCCTATGCAGATTACCGCAAGAAACAATCTGAAGAAATTGCGGCAAAGTCGGCAAAACTTGAGGAAATCAATCTACAGTTAGTTGTAGAAAAGAAAGAGAAGAATGATGTTTTACGTGTCAATAAACAGCAACGTGCAGCACTAAAAAAAGATAAGGTCGCTCAAGAAAATATGCTGGCTGTAGTGCGTAATGATCAAAAAAAATATACGGCAGAAATTACCGCTGCTTCAAAAAAACGCGCACAATTAGATCGTGAATTACGCAAACTTATTGAAGCAGATATTGCCAAAGCAAATAAAGGAAAAGCTGGTGCTGTAAAAAATAAATACTTCTTGTCTCCAGAAGCAAAAGCACTAGCAAACAAATTTGTAAGCAATAAAGGAAAACTGCCTTATCCCGTAGATGAATTTATCATTACTAGATACTATGGAAATCAACCTCATCCAGTGGTTCCAGGAATACAAGTATACTGTCCAGGATTTAGGTTACAAGCTCCTGCTAGATCTAAGGCAAAAGCCATTTTTAAAGGAACTGTAAATAGAATTGAAAAATCCAGAACTGGAATCCTAACGGTTCACGTGCGACATGGTAATTACACATCTGTATATCGTAATCTTAAAGATGTGCAAGTGCAAACTGGCGATTCAGTAGACACACAAGATGTATTAGGAACCATTTTTACAGACAAATCTGGTGTAACAGAAATGACTTTTGTATTGATGGAAGACACTAAGAATGTAGATCCATCCTTATGGATGTTGCGGTTTTAATTCTCAAAAAGCGCTTTTAACTCTGTAGCTTCTGAGGCTTTCATTTTTCCAGCTAGAACTAGACTTAACTGCTTGCGTCGCAATGCGCCGTCATAACGCAGTTTTTCTTTCTCGGTTTCTGGTGTGATGCTAGGGATTTTAACCGGTCTGCCTGTATCATCTACTGCTACAAAGGTATAAATAGCTTCATTTGCAAGTGATTTCATACCACTCTCACGATCTTCTACCCAAACGTCCATGTATACTTCCATACTAGAATTGAAGGCACGACTTACTTTTGCCTCAATAGTAACTACACTTCCTAAAGGCACCATTCTATTAAACGCTACGTGATTTACAGACGCTGTAACCACGATACGTCTAGAATGACGTCTAGCAGCAATACTTGCCGCACGATCCATACGTGCTAATAATTCACCACCAAAAAGGTTATTCAGCGGATTAGTCTCACTAGGTAAGACCATATCTGTAGTTGTAGTGCAGGATTGCGATGGTGTTTTAGATTGCATGTTAATTTATTTTGTGCAAAGGTAAGGTTAGCTTTCTCAAAATAACTAGTAGTCCAGAATTCTAATACTAATTTAACGCGGTGCATTTAACCATTCTCCTCTAGCCAGTCTATAAATGAAAAATGGCTTCTCTTTATAATTAGGATATTCCTTATAACGAGTCATTCCATTGCGTATCGCAACCTGTTGTGATCCTCTATTTTCTTCATGAATTACAGAAATGAGGTGGTGACCAAAATCCTTGTCATAACCTAATTCAAAAGCTTTGTTTTTAATAAAAATTGCTGCTTCTGTAGCGTATCCTTTTCCCCAATATTCTGGTAGTATAGAATAGCCTACTTCTAGGTACTTTTCACCATCGATTTTTTGAATTAATAAACCGCTTTTACCTATTAGTTTTCCTGTTTCTTTATGGATCAAAGCGTTCATTCCACCAGTTCTTTCTTTATATCTGTTTAAAGATTTTGTAAACCACTCATCACAGCGTTGTGTCTGGTTGAGTTGCTCATCCATAGAAAGATATTTTCCTACTTCTGGTTGCTTAAATAAAGGTAGCCAGTCGTCATACATGGATGCTGCGACTTTCTTAAGAATCAATCGATCCGTTTGTTCACCAAAGAGCAGGTAGTCTGGTTGCATAAACTATTTTTACAAGTATATCTTATAATCCCTACAATACTGCTGTATATAGGAATGTAGATTTATGACTGCTTCTTTAAAATCAACGCGATCTGTTTCTTTAAACCGTATAGCATCTTCATCCCGTTTTAATACGGTCTGAATGGAATTTTTTATTTGACTTACAAGTTCTTTTAATGGATCTTCTTTAGAGAATTCATTAGACTGCTGTAAGTCGATCAATTGATCACCTACATGTTCATATTCATCAATTAATTCTTTTACCGCAGGATGATTAACGATCTCATCATCTACATTTTCAAAGATGTCTTTTACTGTTCTCATTAGTCACCTAATTTAGGTAACGGTAATTTGATACCATTAGGATCACCTACAGTAACCGTACTTGCACCAGTAATCGTTACTTTACCAGTAGTGAAATCTTCCTGATTTGCTTCAAAGATGTTATCTACATATTTCTGCGGATTGCGGTCTATGTATGGGAACCATGTGCTGTGAATTTGAATCATCACGCGATGACCTTTCTTAAAGGTGTGCAATACATCTTGTAGTGGAAAATTTACCGCTGTTTTTCTTCCTTCTTGAAATGGTTCTGGTTTTGAAAAATCATTTCTAAAACGTCCTCTAAAGGTTTCTGCACGTACGAGTTGCTGGTAGCCTGCAAGCGTTACATGGTCTGGTGTATGTTCTTCGTTTTTCATATCGTCTGGATAGACGTCAATTACTTTTACAATAAAATCTGCATCTGTGATACCATCTAGAATGACTTCTAGATTTGCATTAATGATTCCTGCGAGTGTTAGGTTTTCTTCCAATACATCTGTTTGAAACGTTAGCACATCTGGTCTTCTACTCGCATGACGTTGATCATCTGTCATATACGCTCGTGGCGTAAAAGTTACTGGTGTTACTTCACTTCTAAAAGGAACAGGCTTCATGGGATCACTAGTGTATGAAAATGCTGCATTTTTATCTGATGCTTCATTTATTAATAATTCACCATTTTTTCCAAAACTGAATACCTTTTCATCTTGCTGCGGCGGCCATTGCATGAATTTCTCCCATTGCTTTAAACCTGTGTCAAACATGTATGCCTCTGGCAATTGTGGATTCTTTTCTCCTTTTAAATAATGTTCAAAAAATGGAGTTTCAATCTCTCGCTGGTAAAAGGTAGAAATACTATCGCCAAAATGGATATGATTCACCATTTGTTTACCACGCTCTCGCGCCCAGTCTCCATGACTCCACGGTCCCATAACGATGGTGTTCTTGTTCTTTTTATTGTTGCGCTCTATGTTTTTATAAATGTTCAATGGTCCATACAAATCCTCGGCATCAAACCATCCACCCACGGTCATCACCGCATGATCTACATCTTGATAATGATTGATAATGGCGCGTTTTTGCCAGAACTCATCATAGTTAGGATGTTCTACCACATCTTTCCAAAAGAAATTATCTGGATAAATATTCTCTGTCACATTTTTTAATGGTCCTATAGCCATATTAAAAGCATAGGTGTCATTCATGTTTCCAGCTTTACGCATGGCATCCCATTTGTCATTGTACCAACTTTTTGTAGTAGGACCTTCTGTCTGATGACCAAAAACTGGATAGGCCATTAAGTAACTTTGTAAAGTCGCGCCCATGTGATGAAAATCATCAAAGAAGAAGTCACCTATAGGAGCTTGCGGTGAACTAGCCACCAGTGCTGGATGCGCATCTGGTAATGCTGCAGCGGTATAAAAACCAGGATAGGATATTCCCCATTGACCTACTTTACCATTATTATTAGAAATATTTTTTAATAAGTATTCTATAGTATCATAAGTGTCACTACTTTCATCTATGGCGGTTTTATCTTTTGGGTTGTTTCCAGGGATGTTAGGTCGCATGTTATCAAAATCGCCTTCACTCATCCATCTACCGCGTACATCTTGATACACAAATATGTATCCATCTTTCATCATCATAGGATTAGGACCTAAACGGCTAGGATATTCATCTTCACCATAAGGTCTTACGCTATAACAGGTGCGCTGCATCATCATAGGATATTCCTTTGACGTGTCTTTAGGACTGTATACATGCGTGTATAATTTCACGCCATCACGCATCTCAATTTGATGTATGGTTTTAGTATAATGTTGCTTGATGTACTCTTTTGTTGAGGTAGATTGCGCTTTCGCGAAAGCGAAACTAAAAACAACTAATAGACTGAATAGAAACTTTTTCATAATGATAAAATGGTTACCCTAAAAGGAAAATGAATGCTGAAATATAGTATGCAAAGAAGAAAAAAATTCTACGATTAGATTATTATTAACGCAAGGAAACAAAAAAAGCCTGCGATTGCAGGCTTTTTAAATAAATTCAAAACACTTTTTATCGCACTAGCAGTTTCTCTGTAAATGTAGTTGTACCACTACTGATATTTAAAAAGTACATTCCTTGTGCTACTCCATTTATGTCTAATTGATGAGTAGTCCCAGAAACATTATTTTCAGCAACAATTAATTTACCTGAAACATCATAAACCGCATAGTTATACGACTCATTGTTATCCCATCTTAAGGTAAAGTTTCCTTGAGATGGATTAGGGAAAACACTAAAATTATTCTCTAAAGTTGTAGTTTCATTACTAAGAATTCCAGTGACCACAAAGTTGTCAATCACGGCACCTTCTTCAACCACAGCCTGATCTGTGTGCATTACAAACCTGAAAGCAACACTAGGTTCATTTGTTAAAGCATTTAAATCATAACTATATTGTTGCATAGTGGTGGCATTTCCAGTCCATTGTGATCCTATACAATTAAAGCAATTTCTTAAATTAGGTATTGTGCTTGAATTATACCAGTTAGGGTCTGTTGCGGTTCCTAACACATTCCATGTGGCACCATTATCTGTAGAGTACTCCATGTATAAGAGATCCCAGTCTAATTCAATTTCAAAAGCCATATCAAATTGTACTACTGGATTATTCATGCTTGCTAAATCATAACAGCCAGTATATAGATAATCTATAGATTGATTATTATAATCTCCATTTAAATTAGTTGCATACGCATTAGATCCAGAACCTGTCTGATTTAAAACAACACCAGATGGTGCGCCACGTTCCCAAACACTTACATTACCAGAATTATTCTCTACTAGGAATGGTCTATTCTCAAACCCATAAATGTCATTTGCAACAGCATCATGGTTTATTCTAAGGTCAATTATTAGACTGTTATTACTTGAAAATGTATCATTAGACATTGCAAGTTGTAAATTCAAAATATTAGCTCCTAAATTAGTAGCTAATCCATTAAGTGAAACCGTATATGTTGTTTGTGGCGCAATGGTTACGTTGTAGGTATTAGAAATCACTGCTCCTCCATTTAATCCATAAGCTAAATCAAATGTATTTATAGCGTTTATCCCATTATTTATAACCACGACATCTACATCACCAGAGCCACAAATTCCATTATTTGTTGCACTAGTAGCCGGAGCAAACCCAATATCATCATTAGGTGTTGCCGCAGTCACTGTGGTTTGCCAGATTCCTCTACCATAAGTAGCAGCAGTAAGAATATTATCGTTTACATTAATTTCTAAATCCCTAACATTTACATTAGGTAGGTTATTAGAGAAATTATCCCATTGACCTGTAGATTCTGCATACTTAAATACTCCACGTGTTGTACCTACATAAATCTCGCCATCAGCGCTCAAAGGTTGATGCGCGATCGTATTTTTACCTAGATTAGGTAAGTTAGAAGTAATGTTAGAAAAAGAAACCCCTTGATTACTACTTTTTAAGACTTGACCGTTGCTTCCTCTGGTAGCAACATAGATCACGTTAGTATCTTCATGACTTACTTCTATGGCAGTAATATCATTTGAAAAAGTCTGCATTGTATTAAAAGAAATTCCTGCGTTCAAACTTCTAAATAACGAGGAATTGATCGCTAAATAAATGATGTTATCATTATTAGGATCTATTTCAATAACATCTATGTTGTTATTAAAGGCTAGGGAAACCGTGACAAAGGAATTGTTTTGTACCTTATATAATCGATTATAACCAGCATATATGGTTCCTGCGTTGTCAACTTTCAAAGGTGTGATCCAATTACCACCTGTAGGTGCCTGTATAGAACCTAATGAAGAATTTCCACCATTATTAGTAAAGTATAGTCCACCTCCATTCTGGATAAAGCCAAATCTAACATTTGGATTACTAGGGTCGATTCCACCGTCCATTCCATCTGCACCATAAAAGTTTTTCCATTGATTACCACTGCGTGCTTGACCACCGTTATCTTGTAATCCACCTATCATATCTGCACTAGATTGCTTACTTACAGCAATTCTATAAAACTGGCCTATTTGAGCTGTTGCTGTTAAGTCTGTGAAACTTTGATTGATAGCACCGCTATCTGCATTTCGATAAATACCGCCATCTGTAGATGCGAAGAGTTCATTACCAAAATATCTCAATTGATGAATATCTGCATGTGTATAACTGGCACCAGTAGGATTACTCCATGAGTTTACTTTAGAAAAGCTAGAACCACCGTTAAGACTTCTCCAGACATTGAGACATCCTGTAAAGACCAGCTCTGGATTTGTAGGACTTACGGCAAGTGCTAGATCAAACCACGCTTGAGGAGATTCTAAAACATCGACACCATTATCTCTTTTAGTAAATGAAGCACCACTGTTATTAGATCTGTAAACACCTATTAAATTCTGACCATTATCTACAATTAATAAATATACATAGTTAGGATTTGCTGGAGTAACGGCAATAACCATGCGACTCACGTTAAACGGCAATCCAGAAACCTGAGTAAAAGTTTGACCTTTATTTGTAGATCGAAATAGTTGTGAAGGAGTACTTAAATAAATGGTGTTAGAATCACCTGGTTTCAACTTGATATCATCTACCGCACCTTGAAATGTTCTAGTTACTGATGTTCCAGCGTTTGTAGAAATGTAAAAGCCTTCTTCAGAAGAAATGAATAATGTATTATTATCATTAGGATCTAAATAAATTTCATTAATACTGGCACCAGCACCAGGAAAAGATAATCCTGTAGGATTCCATGTCTGACCACCATCTAATGACTTTAACATTCCAAAACCAGCAGTATCACCACCATCATCATCACCTGTACCTATGTAAATAATGTCCGAGTTTGTAGGGTCAATAGCGATAGCACTTACACCTATTTCTGTTAAAAAATCAGATAGTGGTGTCCAGTTAATTCCTGCGTCTATGGATTTCCACACACCACCACCAGGAGTTCCTATATAATAGGTATTTGAATTATTAGGATCTACAGCTATTGTGTTTACTCTTCCTTGACCTGTAGACCATGAACCTGTTCCTAAAACGATAAACGGTCCTGCAGGCATCCAGTTTGATGTAGCAGAATTGGTACTTTTTTGAGAACTAAAACGAGCCATTTCATTTGCGATCTCTTCCTGAGTTTGTATGGTGCCATCAGGTTTTAAATAACCTTCTGCTTGTGATAACCATCGCATGTAAGGCTTATAACCACTACCTTTTGCATCTTTGTCATGAGTTTCCCAGTAGGCATCTCCTGCACGCTTTATTTCATCAAGAGTAATTTCACTTTTCTTCTTTTCTTGCAATAATTCTTGCATCCATGGAGCATCTGTTCCTAATTGAGCAACAGAAAAAATAGGTAGTAAGAGTATGAGAAGTAATCTTTTCATAATTTTTAGGCTTTGATTTGCAATATAATAGGTAAATATCACGTAATTATAACTTTATTCAGAATTACTCTAAATAATTAAGGATTTGATGTAAAAAAGGCGTTTGAGATAAACAAAACGCCTTTAATTAATCGGTTAAATTGCGTAATACTTACAGTTTTACATTTTGATTAAAGTATTTGTATCTAACTCATAACCAAATTGTTTTCCTTTCTTGTCTGCTGGTAGTCCTTGAGTCATCCATAATGGTGCTGGTTCACCTTTTAAATAGTGATCAAAAAATTGCATCATACGTACCGATAAATCTCGCTTGTTTTTCATCTTACGTAAATTATGAGCTTCTTTATTGTAAACTAATAACCACGCTGGTTTATTAAGGCGTCTCATTCCCATAAACATTTCAATTCCTTGATAGTAAGGTACGGCACCATCTGCATCATTATGCATCATAAGTAATGGCGTTTCTATTTTTGGAATATGAAATAGTGGTGAGTTTTCAATATAAAGGTCAAAACCATCCCATAGATTTTTACCTAGCCTAGATTGAGTACGTTCATATTGAAAAGCACGACTTAAACCGCTGCCCCATCGTATACCGCCATAAGCGCTGGTCATATTTGATACTGGTGCGCCAGCCATTCCTGCAGCATACATGTTAGTTCTAGTTACTAGATAAGCGGTTTGATATCCACCCCAACTTTGACCTTGTAACGCCATCGCATCGCGATCTACATATCCTAGGTTTGCGACAGCTTCAGTTCCTGATACGATACAATTGTAGGCACTTTCTCCTGGATGTCCATCTTTATAAACGATGTCTGGAACAAATACGACGTAATCATTACTTGTTAAATAGGAAAAGTTCACTGTACTAGCACTAGGTTGTGGTGATCTATATCCATGCAAACGATCTGCATATTTCTCATAAAAATACACGATCATAGGGTACTTTTTCTTCGGATCAAAACCTTCTGGTTTATAGATCAATCCTTCTAGCGGCACTCCATCATAGGCCTTCCATTTGAACAATTCTACAGTTCCCCATTTGAAATCTCTTTGTTGTGGATTTGCCTCAGTTAGTCTTTTGGTAGATCCATTATTCCACAGATATACGTCTGGATAATTTTGAAAGTTTGAAGACCTGTAGAGCAATGTGTTGGTGTTTTTTGCTTTCGCGAAAGCGGAACTATCATAACCTTCTCGCTTTACAATAGCATCACCTTTTAAAGTAACGATGTAGCTATCCTTAGTTTTATGATCGTAACTGTCCAGTAATAAACTACCATTCAAGTAACTAGCTAAATTGCGATTTTCACGATCCAAACGCTGTGTACGATAAGTGATGTTATTCTCGCGACCGCTAGTCAATTTTATGGGCGTGGCATTACTGGTCAAATCTGCAGACCAGATATCATATTTATCATATAACAATGCATTTCCGTCTTTATCAAAACCACCAAAACCATAGCTAGGTGGCAATGCTGGATGGTCGTCATCTACATCATGAAAAGCGACACCTGTAGACGCTGTTAAATTACGATCTTCTTGTGTTTCTAGATGTACTACATGCCAGTGACGCGTATCAAAATTATAATATACAGCATGGTTTCCATCCGGACTCCAGGTAGGACCACCACCAGTATTTTTTATTAATAAATTAGTTGTGCCCGTCATTAAATTATGAACATAATAATCAGATCGCCATGGATATTCCCATGAACGCGCCACGTCATAAGTGGCATTATTACGCATGATTACGTATTTACCTTCGCGATCTTTATCCCACGAGGTTCCATCCATATCATAATCTTCTAAAGAGGTGATTTTTCCCGTTGCAGTGTCTAGAAAATGTTGTTGAGATTTATTTTCTAATCTACTCTTGCGCAATTGCTGTTCTGGTTGCGTCATGCGATCTTTATAATTCCACACATCTACATCTGCTATTTCATCTTTCATTAACGTGGTGTCAATGGTGTAGCGTTTTTGCGGTTGTGTATAGAAAAACAATCGTTTCCCATTTTCTGAAAAACCAGCACCTATTCCTTTAGTTAATTGCCAGTCATTTTTTACAAATACATCATTGCTAGCTAATACTTCTGGTGATGCATTTAAATCTTTTAAATAATGCAATCTATATTTCAAAGAATCTGTCGCGGCGCTATCCATCGCTACGTAATAAGCAGCTTGCTTTCCATATTTATCAATTACTAGTTGATCATACAACCATGCATCTGTCTGGATTTCTCTAGATTCTTGTTTTTCTATGTCATATACATAAATACCGTGATCTTTTTTATTCTTTCCTTTTTTACGGCTGTAGATAAAGCTCATTCCTTCTCTAGCGGTATCATAATCTTTTATATCTGTAATGGTATCTTTAAATCGAGTAGCTGGTTTATAAACGATCAGGTAATCTTCCTTTAAGTATTCTGGCTTTTTCTTTTTACCTTTATTATTCTTACGAGCTTTCTTTTCTTTTTTTAAGCGTTTCTTTTTTTCTTTAGGTGTTTCGTCCAGCTCTTTTTTCTCAGGTTTGAGATCTTTAAAATGCTCTAAAATGGCATATCCAGAGGTCTTGTCGCTAGCATAAAAACGTTTCACTCGTTGTACAGAATCGATAATGGTACCGCTAGTAATTTCATATACCATAAATGTGCTTTTAGATTGCTTGTCCTTTTTTACCTCATCCTTTTTTTCCTGACGTGCTTTTTCATAGGCAGGTTTTTGTAAAAAGTACACATACTTCTCATCTGGACTTATGGATGGACTCACACCATTAAAAAACGTATCCTTTTTTCCAGTTTCTAGGTTATGGATTTGAAGGTAACCGTCACCAGCACCAGTAGATGTCACTACAGAAATAGCGGCAACTTTACCGCTATCAGAAATTTGAGTGGTTCCCACACGTTTCCATAAATCATAATCGTCGTGTGTTAATGATTTTTTTTGGGCTAATGTTGTGGTGACGCATAACATTATAAAGATTGATAGTATTTTTTTCATAGTTAATTCTTAGCGTTTAGTATGGTAGTTTTTTAAGTAGTAATTCTTTCTTATAATCTTCATCCCACTGCTTTTTCAATTCTGTAAGCGACTTTACATTCTCATTAGGCACAGCAATGGATAATACATAATGTGCGATTTTATAAGAACCATCTTCTAATTTTAGGATACCACTGCCACGACATATACCCATTTGGGTATCCAGTAGTTCGTCGAAGTAGAAGATTCCATTATTCTGATAGATGTTGCGTTCCAGCGCAGTAAAAGACCATGCTTTACCTTTATCAAAATAAGGTTTTGCAAAAGTTTCAAATTCGATGCGTTGCCAGTTTTCTGTTGCGTCTGTTCCTATGAAAATAGCGTCGCTGGTCATTAAATTGAAGTAATTCTCATAATTTGCTTGTGATGCTGCCAGATGCCAGTCATCAATGATCGTAGCTACAGATTCTGGAGCTATAGCTTTTTTACTGCCACAACTCATTAGAAACATAGCTACAAGTAGTAGTTGGATTTTTTTCATGGTGCCTAAAGATAATGACCATAGGTATATCACCCATTGATTTAACCTTTTCTTATATTCTTAGATGCATTTCTGATCTATCTTAACCAGATGAAACAACATAAATGTGGCTGGTGTTTAGGTAATGATTTGTATGAAACCTATCACGATACAGAATGGGGCGTACCTGTTTATGACGACGCGACACTTTTTGAATTTTTAATCCTAGAAACCATGCAGGCTGGATTAAGCTGGATTACCATTCTTAAAAAACGAGATAACTACCATGATGCGCTGGATCAATTTGACTATCATAAAATCGCATTATATGATGAAGTCAAACAACAAGAATTACTTCAAAATGCAGGAATTATACGCAATAAATTGAAAGTAAAATCAATCGTTTCAAATGCACAATGTTTCCTAAAAATTCAAGAAGAATACGGCAGTTTTTCAAAATATGTGTGGTCTTACGTTGATGGAAAACCCATTAAAAATAAGGTAGCAGATTATAAAGAAGCACCTGCAAATACGCCATTATCAGATCAGATCTCAAAAGACTTGAAAAAGAAAGGCTTTAAATTTGTAGGATCTACTATAGTCTATGCATTTATGCAGGCTACAGGAATGGTAAATGATCATGAACTCAACTGTTATCGATATGATGAAGTATAAAATGGTAGTGATGTTGATGTTTTTTGCTTTCGCGAAAGCAACATTCTCACAAGCTCAAAACGACATAAAACAGGAACGGGAAGAGTCCATCGCTGTGGATGAATTTCCACAACCAGCATTGCCATTTATTAAGCAGTTAAATGTTGAAAATAAGCGCGTAAGGTATTACCGCGAGACAGATGGTGATGACTATAGTTATGAAGCCAAATTTAAAAATAACCGTCGTGAGTATAGTATAGAATGTTATCCTAACGGTAACATCCAAGACGTAGAAATTACGGTAAGAAGACGCACCATAGATGATGCCATCTGGAATAAAATAGAGGATCATTTTAAAGCAGAAAGTAAGCGGTTTAAAGTGACTAAAATCCAGCGACAATATGTCTACAGCGAGGATATCTTACAACGCATCGCTACTGGCCTGAATGATAACTTTGAAATTAGCGTAAGTTTTAAAAGTAAACGCAAGATTTATCGCAAGGAATACTTGATTAGCGCAAGTGGTGATATCGTGAAAATTAGAGATGTAAAAAGACAAGAATATGACTTCATTTTATTCTAGAGTCTTGATATTATGCTTGTTACCATTGCTAGGTACTGCGCAAGCTATAGATAATTATTTAATCCAGCCATCTATTAACATAGGATGGAATGATGGAAATAGATGGAGTTTTAACACGACCATAGAAAATCGCAGTATCATCGCACCAGATGGTGAAATTCTTCACGTACAAGGTGCTCAATTTGTGAGTTATGATCTAGGTTTTTATACTCAAATAGGTGCTGGTGTGATGTATCGTGAGATCTTTGATAATGAAAGCGCAGATGAATTGCGTTTAACCCAGCAATTTGTTCACGCTAGAAAGTTTAACGCTGTAAAATTAGCACATCGCTTACGCTGGGATCAACGTATAAGAGGTGATGCTGTCACACATCGCTGGCGTTATCGTTTTTCTGGATCGTTACCACTTAATGGTTTAAGTACAGATCGTAGGGAATTTTACCTGACCGCAAATGCCGAAGTTCTTTTTATAGGACAGATAGACCGCAAGCCAGCTTATGACCAGCGCGTGGCCGCTGGTATAGGAACACAGCTCACTAATAAAATTAAAGTTCAATTAGTAACAGAATTACGTATTGAAGATTATACTAACGATCCTGACCGATTGTTGTTTTTTAATTTTGGGCTGTATTATAAGTTATAAAAACAGCTATAACATTGACAGAAACACCTCGCGGTCTATTTCTACCGCTCCTAGACTAGCTAGATGATCATTATAAACTTGGCCATCAATAAGTTTATAATCTTTAGACTGTAGTTGATCAACTAAATACATTAGTGCGATTTTACTAGCATCTGTAGCTTTTGAAAACATACTTTCACCACAGAATATCTGTTGCTCTGGTAAATCCACACCATACAATCCACCTACTAGCTGGTCATCTTTAAAAACCTCAATACTTTTTACATGACCTAACTCATGAAGATGAGTATAGGCAGATAGCATATCGTCATTAATCCATGTTCCATCTTGATCTGATCGGGTAGCTGTTGCACAATTAATCATCACCTCTTTAAAACAGGTGTTTTCTCTAAGTTCATAACCTTTATTGCGCTGTGATTGACGCATAGACTTAGTAATCCTAAGTGGTTGATCATTACGCAGGTCAAACACCATTCTAGGATCTGGACTCCACCAGCAGATAGGTTCACCATCGTTGTACCACGGGAAAATGCCAGAGCTGTAGGCTAG
Source organism: Nonlabens sp. (assembly GCA_020630715.1). Classification (GTDB taxonomy): domain Bacteria; phylum Bacteroidota; class Bacteroidia; order Flavobacteriales; family Flavobacteriaceae; genus Nonlabens. Next base: position 579,179 of record JAHDIQ010000001.1, on the reverse strand, counting down.
AAGCAATCGATCCACAGATAAATCACCGCCCATAGCTAGTAATCCATGGTCTGGTGCTGTTCTAGGATCAGGAAAATGTAGTCTTTCATCTAGCAAATACACGATTTCAAGAGCTTAAGTTTGGAAAATGTAATAAAAAGAGCAATCTTTGGATAGTCCTCGAATCCAAATTTATTTTCATCATTGCTTTTTTTTGAGTTTGTTTGAGGACTAAGTTATTTCAAAAGAAAATCCCAACTGTAATGGTTGGGATTTTTTATTTCAGATCGTTTCAATTAAAACGGTAGATCATCGTGATCTTCATCCTTTGAATTTTGGATAGGTTCAAACTCATCAAAAGGCGGTACTTCTGGAGCACCAGCCTGCGGTGCACCTGCTGGCGCGACACGTTCAATACGCCATCCTACAATAGAATTAAAATATTTTACCTCACCTTGTGGACTGGTCCATTCACGACCACGTAAGTTGATGCCTATTTTTACGGGCTCACCTACTTGAAAACCGTCTAATAAGCCTGTTTTATCTTGTAAAAACTCAAGATTTAAATGCTGTGGATACTGCTCTTCTGTAGTAACGACTAGCTCTCTTTTCTGGAATCCACTAGAACCGAATGATTTAGTCTCTCCTATTACTTTAATTTTTCCTTGTACTTCCATGTTATAATAATAAAATTTTCCACGCTTCTAGGATTTCACCTTTAAGGATCAACTCTTTAGCACGTGAGTGTTTCTCTTTAATCTTTAATACTGGTAATTGTTCCGCTTTCGCGAAAGCGATGACCTCTTCCCTACTAGGAACTGCTTCAACATTTCCTAATTTACCTAAATCGTTACCTGTTAAAATATCGCTGTTAATAGCATGATCTGGTAGTGCATCAACGCCTACACCTAGCGTTGCCAAAGGTTTAGGCACTTCAAACATCGCATCCTTACTACGGCAATACCAGTTACCGCCCATACGCGCCACCGTGTCGATTTTTATAGGATCAATTTTACCGTTTGTGTCTAGGATTTCATCATTTACATGAACCATTACGACCTCACATATAATTAAGTTTCCTGCGCCACCTTCCTGACCTAATTCAACAATTTCTTTTACCTTACACTCAAATTGTACGGGACTTTCTGCTACTCTAGGTGGTTTTATTTTGACAGAATCTACTGGTGTTAATCCTGCTTTTACAAACTCGTCCACTCCAGCATCATACTCTGTACTAGAAAGGGACATTTGCTGTACGATATCATAATTCACCACATTAATTACTACCTCGCTAGTCTCGCGAGCGTTTATTAAAGTGTGCTTAATAGTATTGTTACGTACACGTCGCGCTGGTGAGAAAATCATTACCGGTGGATTTGCACTAAACACATTAAAAAAAGAATACGGTGATAAATTCACATTCCCATTTGCATCTACCGTACTAGCAAATGCAATAGGTCGCGGTTGTACAGCGCCTAGCATGATACCGTGTAATTGTGCAGTAGAAACCTCTTGTGGATTTATAGTCACTTGTTCTTTTTTTAGGATCGTAAAGGTATGGATTTAAGCCGTTTTATGCTACAGGTTCATCACTAGTTTATAAACATAAGCAGTAATAAAATCTTTTCTAAACTAGGACGTTAGGCTTATAAGTTTATCTTTAAACCTCGCTAAAATAGTTGCATGAATTTTACATCTACTAGAAATATATTACGATGGGTAATCATTCTATTCTCCATAGCTGTAACCGCATTGATTTTATGGAATACCTATCAGTTTTTCCTCCAGCTTAAAGAAAGTGAGCGTAAAAACATGGAAGAATATCGTGTTGCAATTCAGGATGTTTATAATCAACCACTGGATGCAGAAATGGGTGATTTGAGTTATACAGTAACTAACAATGCAACTACAATTCCGTTAATTAAAGAAAATTATAAAGGTGAGTTAGAGGCACGTAATCTTCCAGAAGAAGTCCTAAAAGATACGGTCAAACTAAAAGAATTAATAAAAGTTTATTCAGAACAGAACGATCCACTAGAAGTCACTTTTAATGGAAAACCATTTCAAACCATTTATTACGGTGATAGCCCGATACTTAAAAAAATGAAGTATTTCCCATTAGCATTATTGCTTATTCTATTCCTTTTTGCGGGATTGATTTGGTTTTATTATCGATCTACTAAAGCTAGTGAGCAAAACAAATTATGGGCTGGAATCGCCAAAGAAAGTGCTCATCAAATAGGAACACCATTATCATCACTAGTAGGATGGACTACCTTATTAAAAGATACCGATGTAGATCCTAGCTATGTAGTAGAAATGGAAAAAGACATCGACAGATTACAAACCATTACAGAGCGTTTTTCAAAAATAGGATCCATTCCTAAGCTTACAGCACTTGATGTTGTAGAAGAAACCAGACAGGCAGTTACTTACATCACTAGTCGTAGCTCAAAGCTGGTTAAATTTAGTCTAGACCTGCCAGAACAACCCATTACCGTAAAATTGAATAAACAGCTCTATGCATGGGTGATTGAAAACCTTATTAAAAACGGTATCGATGCTATGAAAGGGAAAGGTGCCATAAACATCTACCTGCGCGCAGATGTTTATAAGGTCTATGTCACCGTAACAGATACTGGAAAAGGAATCCCAAAAGCCGACTGGAACAAAGTATTCACTCCAGGATTTACAACAAAAAAACGCGGTTGGGGACTTGGTTTATCGCTAGCTTACCGCATTATTAATGAATATCATAAAGGTCGTATACGCGTCGCAAATAGTAAAAAAGATGAAGGAACGACCTTTGAAATACAGCTGAATAAGGTGATGTAATTATTTCACGCCAGTACTACCAAAACCGCCAGCACCACGATCTGTGGTACTCAACTCTCCTACTTCTAGCCATTCTGCTCTGGCATGTTGCGCGATGACTAATTGTGCGATACGTTCACCGTTTTCTATCGTAAAAGGCTCATTAGAAAGATTTACTAAAATCACACCTATTTCACCACGATAATCTGCATCTACGGTTCCTGGTGCATTGAGAACCGTGATTCCTTTTTTTACAGCTAATCCACTGCGTGGTCTTACTTGCGCTTCATATCCTATAGGTAATTCTATAAATAATCCTGTTTTAATGATAGCACGATCCATAGGTTGTAAGGTCAAAGCTTCTTCTAGATGAGCACGTAAGTCCATTCCAGCGCTAGCGATGGTTTCATAATGTGGTAATGCATGTGATGATTTATTGATGATTTTAATCGTCATTTTTACGTAGAATTTGTTTGATAAAATGTTGTTCTCTATATCCTATAAATATTCCTAGCACTAGAATCATAATGATTCCTGCAACATACGTTTGCCAGGTTCCTATTCCTAATTCTTCTCTTACATAATAAAAGAATAGACTGGTTAAGCTGATCGCTAGCAACAAATACAACAGTATATTCTTTAAATCATAAGGAATAGCAAAGTGTTTTCTACTCCACACATAAGAAACCAGCATCATTACGCCATAAGCGGCACAAGTCGTAATAGCACTAGCCATATATCCCATTCTAGGGATCATGATAATATTCAATAGAATCGTAATAATCGCACCAGCTACAGAAATAATTGCACCGTATTTAGTTTTATCCGTCACTTTGTACCATACCGAAATAGACTGGTAAACACCAAAAAATAGATATGCTATTAAAATTAATGGCACAATATCCATCGCTTCATAATAGTCTTCGTCAATAATAAGGATCTTGATCAAGTCTATAAACACGATGTAAGCTAGTAAGGCTACAGAACCTAAAATCACAAACATCTTTGTGATTTGTGCGTATAATTGTGGCGCTTTTTCATCTTGTGCCTCGCTAAAAAAGAAGGGTTCTACACCTAATTTAAAAGCTGTGGCAAACAAAGTCATTCCTACTGCAAGTCGATAACAGGCTGTGTAAAGTCCTACTTGTGCAGTAGCATCATCTACCAGTAACCATTCTAAAAGAATTTTATCAAAAGTTTCATTAATAGCAAAAGCTAGTCCAGCTATCAATATAGGAAAACCGTATCGCAACATTTTTTTCCATAACACCGCATCAAATGACCATTTACTAAAATAGGGTTTACTCACCACTAAAAACGTAATCGCGCTTGCTGTAAAAAAGGCAATGAAATACAACTCTATTTTATCTATAGGCAACCATGAATTTAAGGTAGGAATATCTTGTAACCATATTAAAAACAGCGCACTACAACCTACAGATATAAAAACATTGATCATTTTAATGATCGCATATTTCATAGGTTTACCTAAGGCGCGCATATAAGCAAATGGCACTACCGCTAGCGTATCTAGCGCTAGAATTCCTATAACCCATTTCCAGTAATCTGCAGATTTATCGCTCCAAGCTTCTATATAATCTAGGCTTAAATAAGCAACGATGATAAAAATCAAGGTGCTTCCTAGGAGTGTTCCTAGTGCAGTTCCTAGTACTTTAGACTTGTCTTTAGTTTCTGTAAAGTATCTAAAAAAGGCAGTCTCAGTTCCATAGGTTAATAGCACATTAAAAATAATGATCCATGAAAAAATAACGGATACCTCACCAAAATCAGACCGACTAGGTAAGTATTCTGTAAGTAATTTAGTGAGCAATACCGTAAGCAATCGTGGCAATACAGTCGCTAGACCATAAATAAAAGTGTGCTTAAAAAGGCGTTGTAATGAACTCAAAAACCTGCGATTTGTTACTGGCTAAGGTAACTATAATCGCAGGCTTGTACAATTTACTTAATGATCTTTATACAGAGCATTGTGTTGATTTCATTACGCTTTCGCAAAAGCGTAATTCAGAAAGTAAAACATTATAATATTAATGATGTGCTACATCGCATAACTGGTGCACATGTCTAACAGTACAAGTAGTGACACAAGCATGGTTACAAGTAGTGCTATAATCTGTATATCCACCTGGCCAAGTAATGCTACCACCAGTAGTGCGCGCTAGCTGAATGTAATCGTTACTAGGTCCATCACACATAATGACGTGAACTGGTCGTTTGATTTGATGAATTAAGGAGATATCCTTAATATTTGTCGCATCTGCAATTAAGACAAAAGGCCTATTGCTTTCATCACGGTTTTGAGATGCGATGATGGCTTCTAGATCATTTTCTGGCGCATCACCACCACCGCCATTATCTACGGCAGTAGCTACGGTTTTTAAGAAATCATCAATGTTTAAGTGATTAGGATAATAAATTCCACCTGTACGGCCTATAACTTTAGGACCTTGTCTGATTTTATCATCACCATCATTAAATAATACCATACTATTAATAAGCTGTTTATCTTTATTAAGGTGATGCCATCTCACTACCTGACCTACATAGCTGTACATACTTCCGGTCCAGTCTACTACGACATTCATATCTACCCATTCTGGATGGGAATTAAAGGCATCAAAAATGACCGAATTAGATGCGGTGTTTTGACCACCTATATGATAAGTAGATGTAGTTGCCGCACTGCGTACGTAATGCGTCTTACCAGCCTTATCTTTTACCTCGATCATCTCATCGCTAGACTCGGCATTCATGTAGTTTCTGATTTCGTTTGCGATTTTTGCTCCTTGTGCGGTTGCGATCGTGCTGCCTGTAGCAACTAAGATCATGGATAGAATGAGTTTTTTCATGATTTATTATTTTATGACTCAAACATACCAGCAATAAAAAAGCACCCAAAGCTAGATTGAGCGCTTCACCTATTTCAATGAGTGAAATAGTAGATTTAATGAGTTTACAAATTACTGTTTAGACATGGATGGCATAAATAACTGTTGCCTTTCTTGAATTCCAGTGATTTTTATGTAAGAAACCTCGGCGTCATTATCATTATATGGTTTTACCGCGATGACTGCCTCATCATCTTTTAGCTCAAAAGGAAATTCTTTTTGATTTACGTCTGGAATCTCATTTGCGGCCTCTTTATTAGAATCTAAATGCATGACAACATCTTTACGTTCCTTATTAGGAATCATAAACCTAGTCACCATTAACTCGCGATCATCTGATGTATAACTACTATTTTCTGCCATTAATCCTCTAAAATAAACTGCTACAAACTCATTGTTTTGTAACGCCTGTGTTGGGAAAAAAAGTGTGATTCCATTACCTGATCCTGGTGCGCCACCGCTCCATGCTTGTGCATACGGCTGTACATATTTAGAAAAATCTGATGCTTTTAAGGTAGTCGCAAATTTTTGTGCACCACAAGAAGTAAGGGCAAATGTTATGAGTATATATGCTAGTTTCATGATTACAATTTAGGGATTAATGAGCAATTATAATGCCTGTTTTTTACTTAATGATGATACGGATTTTGCTTTCGCGAAAGCGAAATACCTACAACCATTACATATTACTCATACTTTTCATAAATCGATGTTCCTTTATGATTCCGTAAATGATGATAACCGCAATGATAAGCAGCGATAACGCACCAGAATAAATTAAATATGTATAAAATCCATCTGAAAACTCTCTTTTGAAATAAGGAAATAGCAATATCAAACCATAACAATACAATCCGAAGCAAATAGGTGTGATTACATAATTTATCCATCTTCTAGATTTGTAGTAGCTAGTGAGATAGTCCTGAAAAGCTTTGTAATCCATAGTGACTAATCTAGTTTCCTTAATCCATCGATAATAAAATTCTAGTGCGATTCTAAAGGTTAAACTACCTATCATTAATAGAAGACCTAGACTAAAGGTATTCCATTGCTGTGGTAAAAATAGTACAGCATAAATAGCTAAAATAACTAGTGTAACTACCATAACGACGATCCCAATTAGTTGCTTATTACGCTGTTTATTTGATTTAAGAATGAGTTGTTGAGCGTCAATATCTGTAATGGTCGTTCCCTGTTCTGACCATAGTTGTGTTAATTTATCTTTTTCCATTTGTAATACATTTTAAAAGTGATTTACGTATACGGCTCAATCTAGTGCGCAAGGCACCATGGGCGATTCCTACCGTAGCAGCAATATCTACTTGTAGGATTTCTTCCAGTTCTAGTAGAATTAAAGTCTTGTTTTGTGCTGTTAATTGATCAATACACTGATACATTTTATGAATTTGAGTTGCTTGATCTACAGCTTTCGATTCATTGTCCTTTAAGATAATTTCCTGATTAAAAGGTACTGTGCGTTGTGACTTTCTTAAATCACTTAGACAGGTGTTCACCGTAATTCTATAAATCCAAGTGCTGATACTAGAGTCTCCTTTAAAAGATTTTCTATGTTTCCATACTTTGATAAAAACTTCTTGCAACCAGTCCTTTGCAAGTGCTGTATCTCCTGAGGCATATCCTAAGCAGAGTTTATACACTCGTGCTTTGTGCTGTTCATAGATAGTATCAAATTGATCCTGAATATTCATTAATCTATTGCTAATAGTTGTTTAATTTGTTCCATGAACCACTCTGGTTGATCCAGCATAATAAAATGTGCTGCATCTTGCGCTAGGATTAAATTATAGGTTTCTAGGTTCTCGTATTGGGTTTGATTTGTTTGCCTTACCATCGTTTCACCATACGGTTGTGTTGCCGCAATGATAGTAACAGGCATTCTAATGTTGTTCAATTCTTTTCTTAGATCTAATTTAAGATAATCTGTATAGCCATAAACATAGGTTTTACGATCTGATTGAATAATCCAGTTTTTAGTTTTTTGTTGTGCTGTTGTATCTAGACTCATCGCACTAGACATCATAGTTGCCATTTGTTCAAACTGTGTATCGTCCATTTCCAGCTGTTGGTTATTATACGGACTATCATAAGCCAAATGCTCAGGATCAAAATCAGGTATCATTAAGGCACCAGCACATGGCAATGCATCTACTAAAATCAATTCTTTGATAGCATTATCATTTTGAGCTCCTAGCCAAGTTGCTACCGTACCGCCTAAACTATGACCTATAACAGTAACATCCTTAAGCTGGTTATCTTTAATATAGCTTTCGATAGCTTGATTTACTTTAGGTAACCACGGAAATTCAATAGGTTGTGTGCCACCGAATCCTGCCAAAGTCACAACATGACATTCGTAGGTATTTGACAATTCTTTTACTATAGGATTCCAAATTTCACCAGGAACCGTAAAGCCTGGAATAAATAGAATAGGTTCGCCTTTCCCGCTAACTTGTACGTGAATAGGTGTTGCTTTGAATGAAATCGCATAAGTACAAATAGAAAAGCAACATGCTATGATTAATAAACTAAGATTTTTCATGATTTCTGATTTAAAGTTTCCCTTTAGATACAGAAATGATAAAATGTTACGTACTAATTTTATAAAACGAAAAAACCGCTTCATTTTGAAGCGGTTTTAAATATCAGTAGCAGATTTACGCCTGCGTGGAAACTTAATTCTCTAAAGCCTCTGCTCCACCTACGATTTCTAAAATCTCGTTTGTAATTGCAGCCTGACGGGCTTTATTATAAGTTAACTTTAATTGATCTCTAAGTTCTGTAGCATTATCTGTTGCTTTATGCATTGCTGTCATACGTGCACCGTGCTCACTAGCCCATGAATCACGTACTCCTTTATATAATTGCATCTTTAAGGACTTAGGTATTAACTGTTCAATGATTTCTTTCTTAGAAGGCTCAAAGATGTAATCTAATTCTTTTTGGTTTTCTATTGCGTCCTCATCCTTTGCAACTGGTGCAAGTGGTAGGAAGTCTTCTGTCATTACTATTTGTGTGGCAGCATTCTTAAAACTATTGTAAACAATAACGATTTTATCAAATTCACCAGTAACAAATAATTCCATCAACTCTTCGGCAATAACAGCGACATTATCAAAAGATATATCATCAAATAGGTCACTCTTATTTGCAATAACATTATCTGTTTTCTTTGCAAAATCATTTGCCTTTTTTCCTATGGTCATGTAAGAGACAGCCACACCTTTCAGGTCTTCCTGATTGATGCGTATCAATTCTTTAATAATGTTAGAATTAAAAGCACCTGCTAAACCACGATTAGAAGTAATAGCTACTACTAGCGCTTTTTGAACCTCACGCTGTTCTGCATACTTACTTCCAGCTTCACCTTCTAGAGTAGAGCTTAGACTCTGTAAAATCTCTGTAAGTTTATCAGAATATGGACGCATTGCTGTAATCGCATCTTGTGCTTTTTTCAACTTTGCAGCACTCACCATTTTCATCGCACTTGTGATTTGCATAGTGGATGATACTGATGATATTCTGTTTCTTATTTCTTTAAGATTAGCCATATTTTTGAGGATATTAGAGTATAGAACATGGAATATAGACGTCTATATTCCATACTCTAAAATCTATATTCTTAATATCTACTAGAAAGATCTTTTGCAACTGCTGTTAAGGTATCAATTACCTCATCAGTTAGTTTTCCAACTTTAAGTGTGTCTAACATATTTCTATGCTTTGCATTTAAAAGCTCAATGAAATCTCTTTCAAATTCTTTTACTTTCTCTACTGGTACGTTTCTCAATAGGTTCTTAGAACCAGCATAGATAATTGCAATCTGATCTTCTACGGTGTAAGGATCGTTTTCTGATTGCTTTAATATCTCAACGTTACGTTTACCTTTCTCAATAACACCTAGCGTCGTTGCATCTAGATCAGAACCAAATTTTGCAAACGCTTCTAATTCACGGTATGCAGCCTGGTCTAATTTTAACGTACCTGATACTTTTTTCATAGACTTGATCTGTGCAGATCCACCTACACGAGATACAGAAATACCTACATTAATCGCTGGACGTACACCAGAGTTAAATAAATCTCCATCAAGGAAGATCTGACCATCTGTAATAGAGATCACGTTAGTAGGAATATATGCAGATACATCACCTGCTTGAGTTTCAATAATAGGTAATGCTGTTAATGAACCACCACCTTTTACGATAGGCTTTAAGCTATCTGGTAAGTCATTCATGTTTGAAGCAATTGCATCATCTGCAATTACTTTTGCACTACGCTCTAACAATCTAGAGTGAAGATAGAATACATCACCTGGATATGCCTCACGTCCTGGTGGACGACGTAGTAATAATGAGATCTCACGGTATGCTACCGCTTGTTTTGATAAATCATCATATACAATAAGTGCAGGACGTCCAGTATCACGGAAGTACTCACCTATAGATGCTCCAGCAAATGGCGCATATACCTGCATTGCTGCAGGATCAGATGCATTTGCAGCTACGATGGTCGTATATGCTAATGCTCCTTTTTCTTCTAGAACTTTTGCAATATTTGCAACGGTAGAAGCTTTTTGTCCTATCGCAACATAAATACAATATACTGGCTCACCAGCATCGTAGAATTCTTTTTGGTTAAGGATTGTATCGATACATACGGTAGTCTTACCAGTCTGACGGTCACCGATAACCAGCTCACGCTGTCCACGACCTACAGGAATCATTGCGTCAATAGACTTAATACCTGTTTGTAAAGGCTCTGTAACTGGCTGACGGAAAACAACACCTGGCGCTTTACGCTCTAGTGGCATTTCATAAAGGTCGCCTTCTATAGCTCCTTTACCATCGATAGGCTCACCTAATGTGTTTACCACACGACCTACAATACCTTCACCTACTTTAAGAGATGCGATACGTTGTGTACGCTTTACGGTATCACCTTCTGCAATACCAGTGGCTGGACCTAAAAGTACCACACCTACGTTATCTTCTTCTAGATTCAGGACGATTCCTTCCATTCCACTCTCAAAAGAAACTAGTTCTCCATATTGCGCGTTTGAAAGACCGTAAACACTTGCGATACCATCACCTACTGTAAGTACGGTTCCTACTTCATCAAGAGATGCTGTTGCATCAAAACCTGATAATTGTTGCTTAAGTATTGCAGATACTTCTGCTGGATTTACTTCTGCCATGTTCTTGTTTTTATTCTTATGCTATTTCTAGCGACTTATTATAATGATTACGCTTTCGCGAAAGCGTAATAGAATTAAATTTACTGTGCAAATTCTCTTTTAAGTGCACCTAATTTATTTGCTACACTTGCATTGATTTCCTGATCGCCTACTCTAAGGATAAATCCTCCTAGTATCGTTTCATCAATCTTTTTCTCCAAGGTAATTTCTTTTCCTGCAAGCTCTTTTGCTTTTGCAAGTACTTTTTGTTCTAAATCTGCGGTGATTTCTACTGCCGTTGTTACGGTAGCGATCTCACGCTTATTCATCTCTTCAAAACGTATGATGTACATGGTAGCAACATCCATCAAGATATCAGAACGCTTATTAGTTACTAATAAATCAAAAGCGTTAGTACTTATCTGGTTAACACCTTTAAATATCTGATGTAACGCGCCGCGTTTTTGATCTGCGTTTATTAATGGACTGCTCATGAAATCACGTAGTTCTTTATTACCATTAATGGTAGTAAGAACGGTTTTCATGTCTTCATTGACAGCATTAGCTTCATTTTTCTCTACCGCTAGGTCTAGAATAGCTTTTGCGTAACGTGATGCAGCTCTAGATAATCTCATGGTTTAGATATTTGCTTCGGCTAATAATTGCTCAATAAGTGCGTGTTGCTTAACCTTTTCTGATAATTCTTTACGCGTTACTTTTTCTGCAATATCAACAGATAGGTTAGCTACCTGAGATTTGATATCTGCAAGAGCGGCTTTCTTTTCTGATTCAATGCTTTCTTGAGCTTGAGAAATGATCTTATCTGCTTGTGCTTGTGCTTCACCAGCAGCATCTGCAATCATTTTTTCTTTGATCTGGCGTGCTTCTTTAAGCATCTCATCACGCTGTGCACGCGCTTCTTGAGCAGCGGCAGCGTTAGATGCTTCTAGATTTGCCATTTCTTGCTTTGCATTCTCTGCAGCGGCTAGTGCATCTGCGATACCTTGCTCACGGCTGTCTAGGCTATTAAGGATAGGCTTCCAGGCATATTTTGCCATAAGGAAAATTAATCCTATGAAAATAACCAACTGCCAAATAAAAAGGCCTAAAGAAAAATCGTTAATTAACTGATCCATAATTAGTGTACTATAATTTTAAATTTTAATAAATCATAGCCTTGCAACCAACCGTTACACGGCTATGATTATAAAGGATACTTTTGATTACTTTCCTAATAGGAGAGCAGCAAAAGCAAAACCTTCAAGTAGTGCCGCGATGATGATCATCGCAGTCTGGATTTTACCAGCAGCCTCTGGCTGTCTAGCGATCGCTTCCATTGCTTTTCCACCGATCTGTCCTAGACCGATTCCAGCTCCAATTGCGATTAATCCTGCTCCAATTAAATTGTACATAACTTAAAATTTAAAAATTAAACAAAACGTTCTCTTACATCTTCTACATCTGCAATTTCATGTCCTTCTTCATCATGCTCGTGCTCGTGATCATGATCTGCAACTGCCATTCCTATGAATAGAGCTGAAAGAAGTGTAAAAATATACGCCTGTAGAAATGCTACTAATAATTCTATTAATGTGATAAAAACTGCTAAAACAAAATAGAATACACCGTATCCTATGCTTGCACCAGTTCCTATACTTAAATCTGTTTTTGCAACCGTGATAGCTCCTAACAATGTGAATAGTACCACGTGACCTGCCGTAATGTTTGCATATAAACGTACTAATAATGCAAAAGGCTTTGTAAGCGTACCTACTAATTCAATAGGGATGAAGAAGATTTTCATGATCCAGTGAACACCTGGCATCCAGAAAATATGCTTCCAGTAATCCTTGTTTGCACTGAATGTAGTAATCAAATAAGTCAATAAGGCTAAACCTACCGTTACTGCTATGTTACCTGTAAGGTTAGTTCCTAATGGCGTCAATCCTAATAAGTTTGCGATCCAGATAAAGAAAAATACCGTCAATAGGAATCCCATAAACTTGCGGTATTTCTTTTCGCCTACATTAGGCTTTGCAATCTCATCACGCACGTAGATCACTAATGGCTCTAATACACGACCTATACCTTTAGGAATAGAACGCGTCTTATATTGTTTTGCCAGTCCTTTAAAAAGGAAGAACATGATCAAACTTACTAAAAGTGCTACAACCACATTTTTAGTAATTGAAAAATCAAAAGGCTTTGCTTGTGTAGGATGATGATCTTCATCATAGGTAATCGTTCCAGCAGCATCTGTCTTGTAGATTTTACCGTGGTATAGTTTGTAGTAATTGCCGTTATGCTCTGCAACTGTTTCACCGTGGTGGAATTTACTAGCACTAAAAGCTTGCAATCCATCATCCCAAAGTAATACTGGTAATGGTAGGCTTACAAAAAAGTGATCTTCGGCTTTTTCAAATAAGGTAAAGTAGTGAGAATCTTGTAAGTGATGCTGTATAAAAGCAGATACTTCATCCTTAGTATTTACGGCATCACCTTCGCCATAATCAGCACCATCTACGGTAGTGTCATGAGCATCATGATCTTGTGTAGGTTCTTCGGCATTCGCTTGTGAGAAAGCGATAAAAATCAAAGCAACAAATACGGTCTTTAAATAAGCTCTAAACATGAAATGCACCTTAAAAAGTTAGGTCGTTTAATTCGGGTGCAAATGTACGACAAAAAACAATCTAAAAACCATGCTATAAAGCGTTAATTTTTTAGGTTTTTTATTCGGCAGAATTTGATTCTAATGGTGTCTTATTGAGCCACTTGATTACCATAAAAGCTTCTACTGATAAAAAGGCAAAGTAAGGAATTAAAAAAGATAAGATTTGGGCTTTACTTAATGACGGATCATCACTCATTAATTCTGGAAACGAAATGATCGCAGCACCAAACTTTACAAACACCGTAACTAGAAATGCATAACCTAGTTGATTAGGTACTAATTGAAACAAATAGTACATACCACTAACAGATCCTAGCGTAGCTATAAATAGGAATACATATAATTTTACTAAAGAAAATGCAGGAATTGGCTCAATACTATAATGTAAACCATAGCCTACTAGCGATAGCAACAGCAATAAGAGAAAAGCTTTTAGATAAAAATTCATGCTTATATTAATAAACTAAAACAGCAATTCCATTAACACAATCTACAGACACAGGTGCAGGCGGAACATCACAAGTAGAAAAAACGTTCCATTTTCTATTTAGATAGTCTTCTCTTATTCTATATCCTTCAATTCTATTTAAGAAATCAACAGTATCTATAGTAATGGGATAAGCAAGGTATCCTTGAGGTCCACCGCAAGCTTTTGCACCATAAGGTGTAAAACGCCATTGAGATGCATCTGTACAGGGAATGCTGCTCGCTGTCTCCTGTAGGGAATTAAATGTATTTGTCAATGCTTCAAAATCCTGCTCTTGAGTGGTTGCATCTTCTGTACATGCACCTATTAAAACACAAACAACAAGCACTATAAATTTTTTCACTTTTAAGCTGTTTTACCTTTTTTACTAGAATCATTTAAGGTTTTAACACCTGTATCCATAGTACATGAAGCGTTAAACGTAGCGCCAGGCTCTATAGCTAATTTTGAGATCACTACATCGCCTTCAATAACAGCTGTAGATTTTAACGATAGTAAACCGTTGACGATTAATTTTCCTTTAAAAGTTCCTTCAATATCTGCATGATCACATTCTAAAGAGCCATCAATCATACCGTCTTTTCCTATCACTACTTTAGATGGTGTTTTAAGATTACCTATCACTTTCCCGTCTATTCTAAAACCACCTTCACTAGTAATATCACCAGTAATAATAGTTCCAAGTCCTATGCGGTTTTGGGACTTTGTGGCTTCTATTGCGTTTTTATCTTTTCTCATAGGGATATGTCTTAAAGCATTTCTTGTTCATACTGGTCTAAGTTCTTGTAAACTTGTATGATCTTATAATTCTCTGTCGCAATAGGAATGAATGACTTAACAACATTATAGTTGTTTTCTGGGTTTGCCATGAAATCACCTAATCCTTTTGCTCCTAATTTAGTACGTAATCCATGAACCACGACTAGCGTTTCCTGATCATTATAAACATCTGTAGAAACGGTAAAATCATAATTTTCACTCTTAATCGCCTGATTCAATTGATCCATTAATGCTTTTTTACCTGCATCATCTTTTTTACTAAATCTGTATACTAGTTTAAAATCTTTCAAGCCAGCATCAGGCATGAACTTTTCGGCAATTTTTAATTTCTCTGCGTCTGCGACTAGTTTTTGAGCGCTTTTACCTACCTCTGTATTAGGGAAGTTTAAGGCTACATAATCGATACCGCGCTTATATTCTGTAAATCCATACAATCTTCCTGCGGCAAATGCTTTTAACAATTCTAATCTTGGGATGATATCATCACCATTAAATACGGTTACATATTTTTCTACCTCACTAATCACGACGGCATAATTATTCTTCTCGTATTCTTTATAAAGTCTTTTATAGACTGCGCTAGGACTAGAATCGTCTTCAATTTTGGCTTCTGGATTGCGCAGTACTTGTGCATATCTAGTATCTGGAAACTCGTTTAGGATTCTATTTTTGAGGGATTCCGCTTTCGCGAAAGCGTTAATTTCCATATACACTAGGTATAAGTTATACATTCCAGGAAGCAACAACTTTTCTGCTGGGTCAAAGCCGAGCAAACCAGTAAATCGATCTACCGCAAGATCATTACGTTTAAACTTCTCCTTATATATAACACCTAATTGATAGTAAGCAAAATCGCGGGCATCTGCAATACTGTCTAGCGTACTCATTCCTTCTGGAAGTTGATCGATGTAGAATTTTGTAGTGAATTCAGGTCTGATTTCTACTTCTTCCTCTTCTTCATCCTCTTCAATAACGATGTCACCACCTCTATTATTGATCTTATTCTTACGGCGCCAGTTATCTTCTATTTTACGTTTTCCCCATTTAGATCTAAAGTCACGTTTACCACGTGCCACTGTTTGTGGATTATAGAAATAGAAAGCGCTGGCTGTAGCACCTGTAGGTGGTCCTATCGCCGGACCTGTAGATGCTGGAATAGATCTACCGCGTCTAGTAGCGCTAGAATTTTGCACTTTCTGGAAAGCATTTTGTTGTTGAGCTTCTTTTGCGGCTTCTATTTTTGCAAGTTCTTCCTGACGTTTTTCTTCTTCTTTTAATCCTTCAATGTATTCTTCATAATAAGCGACTTTTTGAGTCTCTGTCATTGCTAGTACATTAAAAATACTATCTGCACTGCGTCTTCTATTTTCATATAGAATAACGTCTTCTAGATTATTACGTTTCTTTTTTGCAAGGCGATGTTCTGGAGTGCGTTCTACATAATTTGCCATCGCACTGTCGTAATATTTTCCAGCATTTTCATAAAGCGACTGGTCAAAACTAATTTTCCCTAAAGACGCATAGGTATTACCGCGTAGGTATTTATCTGTACCGCTTTTAGCTCTTAAGGATTTATTATAGTATTCTACCGCTAGATCTAAGGAGTCTTCTGTTTCAAAAAAGATTCCTTTACGAGAATAGATGCGATCTAGCCATGGTCTGTTCTCACGGTTCTCTTCTAATTCCTCAATAGTTGCTAGTAACTCTGATTTAGAGTCTGTTTCTGGATTAAAGAGTTTGATCTTTTCTATAAAGGCGTTGATGTAATACCTGCGTGGTATCTTACGATGTAGCTCAATGATCTCATCGTATTTTACAAAAGCACTATCGCGCATGCCTTGTTTTGCAAATAGTTGACCAGCAATGAATTTATAACGTGCTAACTCTTCTTTATTCTTAGTTTGATTTGCCGCGCGATTCATAAAAACTAATGCGCTATCTACTTGTTGTAAATTTAAATATGCTTGAGACAAAGTAGAATTAATACTAGCAAGGTCTTCTTGCTCGATATTATCCTTTTCTTCTTTTAATATCTTTTTTAGATTACGTATCGCGGTTTCATTATAATCCAGTCGCATGTTTGTACGTTCCCGCCACACTTTTGCCTGTACGATGCGATCACATTCTGGCATGAATTGTAGGATATAATTAAATGCTTCTAGAGCTGGAACAAATCGCTGATCATAGTAACGTGCTTTTCCTAATAACAAATAGGCCTCATCGATTTGCGGATTATATTCCGACTCATCGATTAACATGGAGTGTTTTTGTACGGCCTTTACCGCTTTCTCCTCGGCACGTTCAAAGTTAGGATTTGCAGGTTTTTGTCCAGGTACAAGAATTTCTTCCTTAATCTGCATGCGTTCTACTGGTAGAATGTCCCAGTAATTCTCATTATAAGTTGCCTCTATCTCATCTAGTCCTGCTTGTAACGCAAGATCACCATTATACAACACATTATACTCTGTACCTACCGCATGAAGATTGCGACTTACAAAGGAATTAGTCTCACGACTACAACTAACGATGATCGCTAGAACTAGCAGTAACTTAACTATATTAAAGATTAGATTTTTCAAAAGTACTTTTACATTATTCCTTTAACTACAAATCACCGTAGTTATTGTGAAAGTGCGTAAAAATAAGGTTTTTTCAAAAGCTTTTACAAAAATGGAATAGGACTAGCTTCTCCACTTCTGTTCATCGATGATTACATCCAGAATATCTTTCTAGAAAAGATACTTTTTAAACCATATCGTGGACCACTTTGATGTTGTTCTACGTGAGGTTTTGGAGCGGCGACTATGGATACTAGAATAGGAGACAATTTGCGCAACCATGAATCCTCTTCAAATAGCATTCCTGCAATAAGCCATACAATCATAAATAGACCTAGAAAACATAAGGCGTAGATAAGAAACATTTTAATTTTTGGAGACATAGCGTTGTGAGTTTGTGAATAAAGTTATGTAGTTTTAGTTTTAAAGTAAATTGTTATTAAACTAATTTAATAAAAAAACAGCACCTTACATTTTAATAATCCTCTTTGAAAACACCCATCGTAAACCGTACTGATTACCGCTTTGTGTTTGTTCTACATGAGGTCTAGGTGCTAGTAACCATGCAATTCCTACAGGAATAATCGTAGTCCAAAACGTAGGATCTATCACAAACTGAACTGCAATAAATCTTACTAATAAAAATATAGCAAAAAAGATCACAGCATGTATTAAAAACATTTTCCATTTAGGACTCATACTATTCTTCTTCTAAAATTACGGGTGCATAACTCTCTGAAATGTCTTTAAAATACGTTTCTAACTCTTCAAATGTTCCTGCTGTTTTTTCAATATCCTTTACTACTTCGCCTTTTTCTAGAAGTACCACGCGTTGTGCAACTTCTGTAACGTGAATTAAATCGTGACTGGAAACCAGTACGGTAACGTTAGGATCATCTGCCAGTCCTTTGATAATTTTCTTTAATCTTATTTGAGTAGATGGATCTAGGTTTGCAAATGGTTCATCTAGAATAACTACTTCTGGATTTCCTATTAAGGCCGCAACGATTCCTACCTTTTTCTGGTTTCCTTTAGAAAGATCACGTAAATACTTTTTTTGACCTAGTGCCTCGCCATTAAAAAAGTCACTGTAGCTAGCAATAAGCGCGTCGATGTCTGCTTTATTCTGACCACGTAATTCTCCTATGAAGTAAAGGTATTCTTCTGGTGTGAGGTACCCTATTAAAAAACTCTCGTCTATAAATGCGCTGGTGAATGGTTTCCAGTCTTCGCTTTGATCTACCTGTACTCCATGTGAGTTAATGTTACCCGTTGTAGGTTGTATAAGATCTAATAGTAATGAGAATAAGGTGGTTTTTCCAGCACCATTATTTCCTACTAGTCCTATAGATTGACCTTTTTGAATCTCTAAATGCTCAATGTTTAGTACTGTTGAATTATCGTATTTTTTTGAAAGATTATTTATAGTGATCATAATTGTGTTCTTTAAGGTTTGTAATTGTTACTATTACTTGCAACATGTTTTTACTTTCGCTCCATCTCGACTTTCGCTCGATGTTGAGCTAGTGATAAGATTGTTTTTATTTTGCTTTCGCGAAAGCGTAATCATAGAAATTCATTGCTTTTAATTAATTTTTCTGTGCATAAGCAGCAATCGTGTCGTACTTCTCGTTTTTATAAATCTGCTCAATGAGCGTAAAAATTTTATTTCTAAATAGTAAACCTAATAGTCCTGTTGATGCAAGCGCGATATAACCAGCAGCATCGTTAATCATAAAGGCAAATGCATAATAAATGATGACTGGTAATACCATTTTAGGAATGATAAGCAATAAAGTCTTCACATTAAAAGCTTTAGAATCTCCAAAAGCTTTCTTAGTACTTGTTAAATCAATAGGTGTTTTTACAAAAGCGCCACCCCACAAAACGACAGAGCTATTGAATCCTATGTTATAAACCGCACCAGCAAGTATGGCAAATAACCAGTCCCAGCCAAAATATACATACCATAAACTAAGTACCGTGCTTACTGCAGTTACCACTACCATTAACCACCATTTACTCAATAAAAATTCACGATAAGGAATATTCTGTGACATCATTAATTTGTAATAACTACTGTCCCAGCTAGGCACTAATCCACCAAAACTGAACAGGAAACCACCAGTACTAAATAAAGCCGCAAAAATCATCATGTATTCCTGATCTAGCATCACAAAATATAACCCGTAAAAAATGAAAATGAACCCCATGATAAAAGTCATTCTTGCTCTTTTATTACGTTTAATGAGTTTGATATCATTCTTTAAATAGGTAGAAATTTTCCCAAAACGATCTAAGAAGCTTAAATCTTCTGTACTTGCCTCTTTTGTAACAGATTTTAATCCAGCGTCTAGGTATAGCTCATTCTTAAAATATGTGTACGCATACTTTCCTAAACCATAGCATAGTAATACTGGTATCAAAAACGACCACCAGTTTTCATAGAAAAAGCTAAAAACAGGTTGTGTGTAAATGGTAACATCAAATATATTATGATAATGCAGTGTAGCTAATACCGCGACGATAATTGCCACTGGATAAAACACTTTATCCATGTTATTCATGAAAATATTTAAGAAATTAATGGATAAGGTAATGGCAAGCGCGGCTAGATGCCAGCTAATGATTCCTAAGGAATCGTAACCTTCTATAAATAATACTACTGTAAAGGGCACAAAAAATAATGCTGGCAATACATTAAAATAAGAAATCACGGTTTTACCTATCGCATAGTTCACTATTTTCCCTTTTGAAAATGGTAAATGCAATAGCGGTTTAATATTAGTAACCGGCATCTTTTGTAGAAAATATCTAAATACTAAATCAAATACAAACCAGTAAATCAAAAAACGATTCACCACCTCTAGCGGATTTGCACCAGTGATTTTTCCTTCCTGAATAAACTCTTCAATAATATAGTAAACTCCACCTCCAAAAAGAAGAAAACCGATTCCATATAATCCTGCAAAAAATCCAATAAAAATTTTAAAAGCAAGGTTTTGTTTAAACGCTGCACTGCGTATAAAACTCTTCCACTCTAGACTCATGAAATATTTAATCATTGTTCTTTAGTTTGATCCATTAGTATTAACCTTTTTTAAAATGTTACAAGTAGGATAATTAATTACTTTTGCCAGCAATAAATTTAACACTATGGATTTCCATCAACTAGCTATACAGCAAGTTACTAGAATCACCTCACAGGCCGTTGAACTTTTATTTGAAATACCGCAATCGTTGCAGGATGCGTTTCAATATACATCTGGTCAGTATCTTACCTTAAAAGCTACCGTTAATGGTAATGAGGTACGCCGTGCTTATTCACTATCTAGCGCTCCACATGAGAATAAATGGAGTGTCGTTGTAAAAGCAGTAGAAGATGGTGTTTTTTCTAACTATGCCATGACTTTAAAAGCTGGTGATGTGCTGGAAGTTGCAGCACCAGAAGGTTTATTTATTCATCAACGTGACAATGGAAATGATTACTTACTAGTAGCTGCAGGTAGTGGTATTACTCCTATCATTTCTATACTTAAAGACATCCTTACTCATGAACCAGATAGTAAAGTAGCGCTTATTTATGGGAATCAGTCACAGGCGCAAACCATTTATTTTGAAAAATTAAATGATCTAAAAGACCAGTATGAAGACCGTTTTGTGTTAAAGTACAGTTTTTCTAGAGAAGAACGTGACGAGAGCCTTTTTGGTAGAGTAAGTAAAGGAAATCTGAACTTTTTTATTAAACAGGATTGTCAGAATTACGCTTTCAACTCGCTTAGCGCAGTTGAAGTTTATGCTGAGCAAGGTCGAAGTACGAAAGCTTACTTATGTGGACCAGAAGAGATGATTCACATGGCTACTGATAATCTAGTAGAGAAAGAACTTGTGGCAAAAGAAAATGTGCTTTACGAACTATTCACCACATCAGACGCACAGCTAGAAATCACAGAAGACAGTAATCTAAGCGAAGTTACCGTGATACTAGACGATGAGCACACCACATTTACCATGAAACGTAATGAAGTGATGCTGGACGTGATGCTTAAAAATGAAATAGACGCACCGTATTCATGTCAAGGTGGTATTTGTAGTTCCTGCATTTGCATGATTGAAGAAGGAAGTGCGCAAATGGCAAAAAACGCCATCCTTACAGATAAAGAAGTTGAAGAAGGATTATCACTAGCCTGTCAGGCTTATCCTAAAACAGCAAAAGTAGTTGTGAATTTTGATGAGGTATAATTAGTCTAACCCTTTTTTTATAACACCCCAAAGGTTTAGAAACTTTTGGGGTTTAATTTTTATTTAAAATTGTATTTTTCTACTCAAACAAAAATCCAATGATTAATAGAACAGTAAAAAATGCCGAAGAAGCTCTAACTGGTATCAAAAGTGGTATGACTCTTATGGTAGGTGGTTTTGGACTATCAGGTATTCCAGAGAATAGCATTTCTCAACTCGTTAAAAGTGGTGCTACAGATTTAACTTGTATCTCTAACAATGCTGGTGTAGACGATTTTGGTCTAGGGTTATTATTACAAGGCAAACAAATCAAAAAAATGATTTCATCCTATGTAGGTGAAAATGATGAATTTGAACGACAGATGTTAAGCGGCGAGTTAGAAGTAGACCTTATTCCACAGGGGACACTGGCCGAACGCTGTCGCGCAGCACAAGCAGGAATTCCAGCATTCTACACACCAGCAGGATATGGAACTGAAGTTGCAGAAGGAAAAGAAGTAAGAGATTTTAATGGAAAACCACACATATTAGAACATGCCTTTAAGGCAGATTTTGCTTTTGTAAAAGCATGGAAAGGTGATGAAGCTGGAAACCTTATTTTTAAAGGAACGGCTCGTAATTTTAATCCTGTCATGGCTGGTGCGGCTACAATAACTGTTGCCGAGGTTGAAGAACTAGTACCAGCAGGAGAATTAGATCCCAACCAAATTCACATTCCAGGAATCTTTGTAAAACGTATTTTTCAGGGAACAAATTATGAGAAACGTATTGAACAAAGAACCGTAAGAACAAAAAACTAGTTATGTTATCAAAAGATCAAATAGCACAAAGAATATCAAAAGAAGTTAAAGACGGTTATTATGTCAATCTAGGAATAGGAATTCCTACACTGGTAGCTAACTATGTACCGCAAGGAATAGAAGTAGAATTTCAATCAGAAAACGGCGTCCTAGGAATGGGACCTTTTCCTTATGAAGGAGAAGAAGATCCAGATGTCATCAATGCTGGTAAACAAACCATTACTACACTGCCAGGAGCAAGTTTTTTTGACAGCGCTACCAGCTTTGGGATGATACGTGGTCAGCATGTAGATTTAACCATTTTAGGAGCTATGGAAGTAGCAGAAAATGGTGATATCGCAAACTGGAAAATCCCTGGTAAAATGGTAAAAGGAATGGGTGGCGCCATGGATCTAGTCGCTAGTGCAGAAAATATCATCGTAGCAATGATGCATACAAACCGCGCCGGTGCTTCAAAACTTTTAAAACGCTGTTCCCTACCACTTACTGGCGTCAACTGTATTACTAAAGTAGTTACTAATATGGCTGTACTAGACGTGACTGATAAAGGTTTTGTGCTTTTAGAACGTGCACCTGGCGTAAGCGTAGAAGATATAAAAGCCGCTACAGAAGGTACTTTAATCGTAAATGGCGATATTCCAGAAATGCAGTTTTAGTGAAACTCAAAAAACACCTCATCGATCCAGCCTTAGGTCAACACGGCTATTTCCCGATTGATCTATCTATAGATAATCCACACTGGGATCACAATGATGTAAGTGACATTGAAGTTTTTGAGCAGTATCTGGATCAACAACGTAAAGATACCGATAGGTATATAGCTTATGGCGGTTACCTAGAACAGCGCGCTTTATACCGCAATAGTGACCGTTTTCAAAAAGGTGCGGTGCGCGATATTCACCTAGGAATTGATTTATGGGCGCCGGCAGGCACAAGTGTTCATACCATAATGGATGGCATCATACACAGTTTTGCAAATAACGATGATCATGGTAATTATGGTCCTACATTAATTCTAGAACACGACTGGAATGGTGAGAAACTCTACAGTTTGTATGGTCATCTTTCTGTGGATAGTATGGATGGCTGGGAAGTAGGATTACGCTTTCGCGAAAGCGAAATAATAGCAACTCTAGGTGCTCCACATGAGAACGTAGGTTATGCACCACACCTACATTTTCAGGTTATGAACAGTATGCTGGATTACCACGGTGATTTTCCTGGTGTTGCCTCAAGTAATGAGTTAGATCATTATAAAAAGATCGTTCTAGATCCTAATCCTTTTATTTTTGAGCTATGATCGCACCAGAAGAATTACGCGCATTACTAGCCCTTAAAAAAGCACCGCTTATAGGCGATATCATGGCAAAACGGTTGATCCGTGAATATGGTAGCGCGCAGGACGTTTTTAAGCAAAAACCTGCTACGATTGCCTCTATAGAAGGAATAGGTGAGAAAAAAGCAGCCTTTGTCACTAACAAAGATCTATTCCATAAAGCCGATAAAGAATTAAAATACACCGCAGATCACAACATCACCTGTCGTGTTTTTACTGATGATGATTATCCAGAACGATTGAAGTACTGTGTGGATGGCCCGATTGTTTATTTTGAAAAAGGAACCATCCACTGGGATAATCCTTATATCTTAAGTATCGTGGGAACACGCCAAATCACCACTAACGGTAGTGCTTTTCTAGATAAATTTATGGCTGGAATTGCACCTTTAAATCCTATTATCGTAAGTGGTTATGCTTATGGTGTGGACATTCTAGCTCATCAACTAGCACTAGAACATGGATTGCAAACTGTTGCAGTTATGGCGCACGGATTGAACCAAACCTATCCGCGTAATCATGAAGCCTACAATGAGAAAGTCATGGAAAACGGCGGTTTTATTACTGATTTCTGGCATACAGATACTTTTGATAGGAATAATTTTTTAGGACGCAATCGTATTATTGCTGGATTAAGTGAAGCCACGGTAGTTATAGAAAGTGCCGCAAAAGGTGGCTCACTTGTCACCGCAGAATTAGCTAACTCTTACAATCGTGAAGTTTTTGCCGTGCCTGGTCGTGTGAACGATAAATACAGTGCTGGCTGTAATCAACTGATCAAACAATCTAAAGCACATTTACTCACCACTGCAGCAGATATTCCTTATATCCTAGGCTGGCAAGAACGCAACGTCGCCGTGCAAAAACAGCTTTTTGTAGAATTAAATGATGATGAAAAACTCATTTTTAATCACCTCAAGAAAAAAGACAAAGAACTACTGGACATCATCGCCCTAGAAATCAATAAACCGGTACATCAAGTAGCTTCTTTATTAATGAGCATGGAATTAAAAGGAGTGATTAAACCGTTGCCTGGAAAACAGTTTATGCTGGTTTAAAGTGTTTTTAACTTTAATGTTAAAAGAGGTTTGTACTATTGAAGGTAAATAAAAACGGGAAATCCATTAAGGAAATCCCGTTTACTCAATTATTTTAGATTCAGTTTATCTGAATTGTGAATTATTGACATGCGTAATTGAATGCTGTGCTAGCTCCAAGCTGAAGTCCTGATACTGATTCTATTATTAGACCTATACGTCCTGGATCAGTATTATTTAATTCGCCACTTTCAACTAAGATCCAATCTGACTCTAAACCATTAATAATAATGTCTTGTGAGCCATCTAGTATATCACTACCGTTAGGACTTTGTGTTTTAACCTTAACTTCTAGAGAAGAACCAGTATCTTGAGTTCTTCTAACTTTTAACCAATAAGAACTTGCAAACTGAGCTGATCTATTACCCGTTCTAACTCCTATAGGAGCATTACCAGAGCCTATCGGATTATTTGCCGGACAAATTGTTAAGTCAACAGGCCTTAAAGTCGCTGAATATGTTTGGAAGTTAATGGAAACATCTTCAACAGGAACTAGATCCATTTTTGTCTCAGGTTGAGCTTCTAGATTATCTAAAACATCATCCTGTGAACAAGACGCTATGGAGATTACCATAAGCAATAAAAAAATTGATTTGAATACATTTTTCATAATTGTATAATTTTAAAAACACCTACTCATACGCTTTTCAGTTACCGCGGTAGCTCATATCTATTTGAACTACAGTGTAAATGTATATTCAAAAAAGACCTATAAAACGTAGGATTCAAGAACAGTATTAATGAGTTCATGTATAGTAATTTTGAATTCAATTTAATTTTGTCACATCGATAAAAAAACTGTTTTTATTCTTGAATTTCAATGGTTTAAAAGAAAACAATAATGTTGAAATACATTCCAGTGCACTACAGTTTAACCATGAATTCTCTAGTAAGAACAACCGGTATTTATAAGGAAACCATTGAATATTTTAAACATAAAAAACACCTTTAGTTTGTGAACTAAAGGTGTTTAACAATAAAATAATTCGATTTAAAAACCGCTTAAATTGGATGAGGATGAACCAGTTCTAGATAGCAAACGCTTAATGTCAAAGTTGATGTAACTATAAGATCTGTTCTCTAACGAAGGTCTAGATAGGATTAAAAATTCATTATCATCGACCTGCTGTCGATTGACCATCTCTGTACTTTGAGTCGTCACACAAATTCCACTTATTTCGGGCTGAGAATAAATTCTGAAACCACGAGCGGATAATACATCATTTAAGGGATGATACAAATTAATACGATCCTTAAGTGAAGAGTAATTGTTTGGTATATAAACTACAATATCATTTGCGATTAAATCATTTATAAATTGTGTACTACTCTTACCAGTTGACACGTCTGGTCTTCGAGGTGGCCAAGGTGGTTTATGATCAGGATTTCCACAAGGATAACAACATCGCATGTTAGAATAATAGTAAGTAGCAATATCTATATGGCTGTGATCTCTAGGGTAAACTCTGCTAGCTGTAATATAGGATTCATAAAACGAATAAAAAGCTGCATTCCTAAATAAATCTTTCATGTTTACCGTCATTGTTCTAGGATCTCTATTAGATGTTATAAAATTTCTATAGAAGGAATTGTCAACAAATATTTGACTAATTACATCTGTATTGTTAGCTAGTAGATCTCTTAATTCTTCTATAGAAATTTCTGACGCGACTCCACCTCTTTTAGCTAAACCTTGAAGTTCTATCACATCAGTAGATGATTCTAGGACTTGTCCTTCGATAGATTCTTCTGGACTACACGAAATTGCGATTGCAAAAAATAAAATGTAATACATATATTTCATAACAGAATTTTTTTAAAAATAATAAATTGTCACAAGGACAGATTGAAGATTTCAAGAATTAGTGAATTCGCTTCAAGAACAATGAAGTTTATTTCATTTTGTTCATGATTTCCTTAATCACTTCATCTTTTCTAACACTTGATATTAAAATTTCTTCTTGGTTTTTCATAAACACACTTCCTGATCTCACTATGCGATCTACATGATTTACATTTACAATATAAGATCTATGACATCTTACAAATAAAGGATCTGGCAGTAATTCAACAGCATGTTTCAAAGGTCTCGAAATCATAATATGATCTCCAGTTAATAAGTAAAAGGTTGTATAATTTCCTTCTGATTTACAATAAACAATGTCCTTGATTTTTACTAAATGAATAGCATCCAGAGTTTTAAGAACTATGGTCTTTTGAGTGTTATTTTGATAATAATCTAATGCTACTGTATTAGAATCTTTGTAAAAATTCTGCGAATTAGTTTCTACTGCCTTATTCACAGCATTTATTAGTTCTTTAGGCTCTATAGGTTTTAAAATATAATCTAAGGCTCCTACACGTATAGCCTGAATAGCTTTATTCTCATAGCCAGTCACAAAAATGATTTGAAAATCTATTACGTCTAACTGTTCGATGAGATCAAAACCAGTACCTTCTTCAATCTGAATGTCTAAAAAAAGTAAATCAGGTGTTTCATTTGTGATTAACTCTAATCCTTTTGAAACACTAGCTGCACTTCCTACAATAGTAAAGTCCTTAAAGTTTTGAGTGATCAATTCAAAAATTTGATCTGATATATATGGCTCGTCATCAATACTCGCTATTTTTAAAGACATATTTAGGCAGTGTTTATATGAAAAGAGACCCTAGTTCCTTTATGATTACTCTCTATCACTAGTTCTTTACCTGTAGATTTTTTAATAAAATCTGAGATTAACGCTAAAGATACCGATTCAGAATTTTTTTGAGAAGCATCAAAACCTATTCCGTTATCAACAATCGTGCATTTTACCTTAGATAAATCATCCTCTTTTAAAGGTTGAATTTCTAATCGAATGATGCCTTTATGAGGAAGCTTATTAAAGCCATGTTCAATACTATTCTCCACAAAAGGTTGAATCAACATGGGTGGAACTTTTACAAATTCATCCAGTAACAACTCTGAAATATTCATTTCAAATTCAAACAAATTAGGAAAGCGTAATTGTTGCAATAATAAATAATCACTTAATACTTCAATTTCATCTTCTAGTAAAACATAGTCCTTAGTTGAGTTTTGTAATACGCTACGCAGTAATCTTGAAAATTTTGATAGATAACTAATGCTGTTTTGATCCTTCTCTTGTAGTAAATGTTGAATTTTACCTATCACATTAAAAATAAAATGCGGATTCATTTGCGCTCGCAATAAACGCTGTTGATTATTTAAGTCTTTAATGGTTTGTTCTTTCTTAGATCTAAATAAAATAAAACTTACTAATCCGATTGCAATTATTAAAATTAAAACGGCAATAGAAGAGTAAGTAAGTGTTTTTAATCGTGCTATTTCTGATTCTTGTTGTTGCTTTAATAAGGACTCTGACTTTATCTTTTCTTCTGTGAGTGCTTGTATTTCTTTATTATATCGTTTTTGATAAAAGTCATCTTGTTGAGCAGCATACGCATCTATAATTTGCTCCACATTCATATCATCAACTGAATCTTTAGACGCAATTCTTAATTCATATTTAAAAACACTATTTCTTAAATTGTTGCTAATCTGATTTTGGTCAATACTATGATTTTGATCAATGCTATAAAATGAGTCCAAATATATTCTTGCTTTTTTGTGTTCTTTTAATTCAATATAGGCTTCAGCTATGTTAGCATAGCCTAGTGCAAGACTAGTTTTAGCACCGCTTAAATCAGTGGCTCTAAAAAAATTTACAAAAGCTTCATAGTCCTTTATTGCCTCTCTATAATTACCACTGTAAAAATCATGGGTCCCTTTTTCATTTAACAAATCTGCCTTTCTTAGATCATTTAATATGGAGGATTCTATCAATCTATTTAAAAGATCTTCATATTCTTCTTTTTCCTCCTTTATCCTATGTATATTCAATCTGAAAATCAGCGCATTGGCTTCACTAATGGTGTCTTTAAACTCAATTGATTTTTTGTAAAAAATTTTATTAATAGAATCAAGTTTTTCAAACTCTTTTGATTCTAGCATAATACTTTGTTTCACATCTAGAGAAAACAGCAACTTATCGTCTTCTGTGAAATAATCACTATCCTCAAACTCCTGTAATTCTGCTAAGGCATCACCGTATTTATTTTGAAACAAGTACACACCTATTAATCCTACATAATAATCACCAACTGGATAAACACTGTCTATCTGATTATTTTCTATAGCTAGTTTATAATTTTTCTTTGCTAGTTCTAGGTTTTGGTCTTGATAAGCTTCGTTAGCGATTTTGTAGTAATCCTGAGATTCGAGTTTTTTAGTATTGAGATCTTGATCATTACATGATGTTGTCAATACTAAAAAGAAAACAATACAAGTGTGGAAAACTCTCAATAAAAAAGGATTTAATAATTAATAGACGATCATAAAAATAGGCTTAATTGAAATAATCGTTTAGATTTTTTCTTTCTTAAATAGATAATCCCTTAGGATATAAAAACTTCTTTACCTCAACCCATTCCACGCTGTGCCCCATTGACTCTAACCGTAGCGATGCATTTTTAATACCCAACTTTACTTCTCACACGTTTTAAGGTAGCATCTGCTACAACGGCAGCTTTTGCAGCACCAGCTTCTAGCGCTGCATCAATCTCGTGCCTGTGATCCATGTAGTGATTGTAGCGTTCTCTAATAGTGCCAAATCGCTCTAAGATCAATTCATACAAGGCTTGTTTTGCATGTCCATAACCATAATTACCACCAGCATAATTAGCTCGCATTTGTTCTAACTGCGCATCGCTAGCTATTAGTTGATATAAAGTAAATACATTACAAGTAGCTGTATCTTTAGGGTCTTCCAGTGGAGTACTATCCGTCTCAATAGACATGATTTGCTTGCGCAGTTTTTTATCTGCTAAGAATATATTGATGATATTCCCTTTAGACTTACTCATCTTATCGCCATCTGTACCAGGAACGAGCATGGTGTGCTCTTGGATTTTTGCTTCTGGTTCTATTAAAGTGTCACCCATCGCATGGTTGAATTTACCAGCTACTTCTCTGGTAATTTCTAAATGTTGTAATTGATCTTTTCCTACGGGAACTACTTGTGCATCATACAATAAAATGTCTGCTGCCATTAACATAGGATAGGTGAATAAACCAGCATTAACATCTTGTAAACGATCTGATTTATCTTTAAAGCTATGTGCTAGTGTTAATCGCTGGTAAGGAAAAAAACAATTCAAATACCAGTTTAATTCTGTTACTTGTGGTACATCGCTTTGTCTGTAAAAAGTAGTTTTTTCAATATCTAATCCACAAGCTAGCCATGCCGCTGCCGTGGAATATGTGTTTTCTCTTAACTGGTCGCCATCTTTTATTTGCGTTAGTGAATGCATATCTGCTATAAATAGGAAAGCATCATTTTCTGGTTGATTTGCCATTTCTATGGCTGGTAAGATAGCACCTAATAAGTTGCCTAAATGTGGTGTTCCTGTAGATTGTACGCCGGTAAGAATTCTAGCCATGATAGATTTTAAAAAAAACAAAGGTAAAGACCTTATCCTATTAAGTACAAAGTATTAAGTTTAAGTTTAAGTTTAAAAATAATGAGGTAGCATCATCTAAGAAATTACGAACCATTTAATTAACCTATTTTTACCGCCGTGAACTGGTTGCGATATATTCTAATGCCACTATACCGTGTATGGTTTTATATACTGGTCGCGCTACCTATTATTGTTCTTTTTCCTTTTTTAGTGTTGTCTGTTTTATCAGAGAAAACCTATTCCTATTTTTATAAGATGGCGCGACTATGGAGTGCGATTATTATTTATGGGATGGGATGCTGGCCAGTCATTAAGCGTGAACAAGAAATGGTAAAAGGTCAAAGTTATATGCTTGTAGCAAATCATACCAGCATGACAGATATCATGATGATGTTGCTTATTTCAAAAAATCCATTTGTATTTGTAGGTAAGGCAGAACTGGCAAAGATTCCGTTATTTGGGTTTTTCTACAAACGCACTAACATTCTAGTAGATCGCAGTAATCCTAGGAGTAGAAAAGCGGTTTTTGACCGTGCGAGTGCTAGACTAGATGCTGGTGTAAGCATTTGCATTTTTCCAGAAGGTGGCGTTCCAGATGATCTAGATGTGGTACTGGATACATTTAAAGATGGTGCTTTTAGGCTTGCTATTGAACATCAAATTCCGGTACTTCCTGTTACTTTATTTGAT
The DNA here is from genome assembly GCA_020630715.1 of Nonlabens sp. Lineage (GTDB taxonomy): Bacteria > Bacteroidota > Bacteroidia > Flavobacteriales > Flavobacteriaceae > Nonlabens. Next base: position 548,096 of record JAHDIQ010000001.1, on the reverse strand, counting down.
AATAAAAAACGTTTTCCGTTTCATTTTTTTCATGGTGGTCCTGGAAGGATGCGCGCTCTAACGCATGTTTCTATTGCTACTGATGGTATGAAGTTACCTGATGATAAAGTACGCTTTCGCGAAAGCGTAAAAAACATCATCCTCACTACGCTACAAAACGATATGAAATAGAAAACCGCTCCATGGCACAGGAACGGTTTTCATCATCATTGCAAAAAATTGAGTTTATTTAACCAACCTCAAAATTTTCCTCTTTCAAAGAAGTTGCGGACTTTAAGGTCCTTATATTTTAAAAACGATACGTAATACCGCTGTAGACACCGATGTTGTAAGGTCTAAATCCAGCAATGTTATTGCGTAATGGACTTAATTGATACTTAAAAACGGGCTCTATACTAAAGCCTAACTGACTGGTAAAGGAATAATCTATACCTAGACCAAAGTTTGCACTCTGATTAAAGTCATTAAAATTATTATCTGCGCCTAAATCTAATCTGGTATTATTATCTGTGATCGCGATATTATTATCTGTTAAAAACAGCGCACTCATTCCACCTATCACATTAAGACTAAACTTACTATCAATCACCTTATAACGCAATTCTAGTGGTACTTCTAAATAACCTAAACGCTGTGTGATACCACCTTGAAAACCAGAGAACGTATTATCTGCCAGAAATTCTTGTGAGAAAGAACTTCCTATATCACTTGCAGTTGTGCTACCAGCGTCTGAAACTGCTGTAGGATTAAAATTGCTAATAGATACCAGTTGAACACCAGGATCAAAAGGTTGTTTATACACCACATCATTAGTAGTATAACTCATGTCCACACGATGAACTCCTGTTCTTACAGATAATCTAGGAGAAACTTCATAACCTACTGCTACACCATAACTTAAATTTACACCACCTACTTTACCATTATCTACAAAATCCTCGCCTATAGATGATCCAGCAGATGTATTAGAAAATACGGGTGCGATCATACTGGTTGCGGTCCATGCTTTCTGGAAGGTGTCTTCTGGATCTTTTATCTTTTCTTGCTGTTCATTTTGTTGTTGTGCAAGAGCATCTAGCGTAGGTTGCTGGGTTTTTGTAGAATCAACATCTACCTGTGCGACATCTGATGTTGAAGGCTGTTTTTTAACTGGATCAACAATTTGTGTGTTAGGGTTTGCTTTATTCACATCTGCATCGAGACCTGTATTTGACGTTTTATTGCTAGCAGTAACCTCAGAATTATTTTCCAAAGGCTTATTCTGTGGAGTGGTCATCGTTTTATTAAGATCATTAGATCTCAACTTACTAGATGACATGTCTTTTGAATTATTAGTAGTCGCAACTGCTTGATCTTTTTGAGATGTGGTTTGCTTAAGAGTAGGTAATTCACCTAAAGGATCTTTAACTGAATTCTGATTAAGTATTGAACTATTTGTTTTAAGGATCTTAGCACCACGATTAACAATTCCAGAAGTATTAGATGTGTTTAATTTTTCACCTTCTGAAGATTTTTTCAACTCATTATCAGTTGATTTACCACTTTGATTTGAGGTAGAAGCAAGCTCTGAATCGTTTGTTTTTATTTGCTCATTAGTTGGTGTATGGTCTGTATCACTAACAATGTTGCTTTCTGTTTTCTTGTTTACTGAATTCGTGGTTGAATTCTGAGACTCATTACTATCAACGTCTTTTGAATCTACTACTTGCTGCTCAATGCTAGTTTTAGAAAATTGATATGTATTCAACGTGTAATATGTTCCCAGAAGTAATGCAACTCCAGCAGCAATTCCAGCTAATTTTAACCATAGTGGTAAAATCTTTTTAGGTCTTTGAGCCGGTTGTTCTAGATTATTTTCAATAGCATCCCATAAGCCTGCAGGTGGCGCAGCCTCAAAGTCTTTAAACTTTTCTTTAAAGATTCTATCTATGTTTTTTTTATCACTCATACTTAACTAGCGGTGGAATTATTTTCTTCACGCCATTGTGTTATTGCTTTTTTTAAATGTTGTCTAGCTCTAGCTAGGTTAGATTTTGAAGTACCTTCTGTAATATTCATCATATTTGCAATTTCTCTATGCGAGTAATCATCTAATGCGTACATTGAAAAAACCATTCTATATCTATCTGGCAATTGTTGTATCATAGAAAGCATGGTGTTTAAATCCACATCTTCAATTTCTTCTACTTCAATTGCTTCATCTTTAATTTGTCCTTCATTTACTAGGTCTACTACTTTAGTACCTCTATACCTCATTAAAGCAGTATTTACCGTAATCCTTCTACACCATCCTTCAAAAGATCCTTCGTCTTTAAACTGATCTATCTTTTTATAAATCGTGATGAAAGAATCTTGTAATATATCTTGCGCTTCCTGATAATTAGGCGCATACTTTAAACAACTCGCAAAAAGCTTAGACGATAATCTATCATAGAGTTCTCGTTGCGCTTTACGGTTATTTTGTTTGCATTCATGTATAAGCTCCTTAAGAACCACATTTTTCATTTAATTATTCCGTCACCTGAATTTCATATTCTAAATAGTCAGGACCCATATTATCTCCATTCACATCCTCATCTGTTAAAAATCTAAAGATATAAGTACCATTACTAGCCGCTGTAAATCTTAAAAACTGTTCCTCTTGCACGTTCTCATCTAAACACTCACCTGCATCTAATCTAGCATTAATTACTGTGATGATACGTTCATTTAATCTAGCTTCTACATTAAAACCTTCAAAAACATGGCAACTAGTAGGGCGATCATAGTATACAGGAATGTCATACTGCTCTCCAAATACAAAGGTCTGTGGCATCTGAACACTATCTATAGGAATCGCTTCATAAGTAACACGTAGACCATCATCTGACAGTTCACAACTACTCACTAAAAAAACTAAACATAGGATTATTATTGTTCCAATTCTCATAATAAAATGAATTAACACTTTAAAGATGCAACTATTTTTAAAAGGTTGCGTCAAAATAAAAAATCGCTTTGAAATTAATTTCAAAGCGATTTAAATAACTTGTTCCTATTTGTGAATTAGCTATTTGCAATTTTAATAGCTTCCATAATTTTAGCTTGCAATTCATCTACTAGATCTGGATTATCTTTAAGGATATTCTTTACGGCATCTCTACCTTGACCTAGTTTAGTATCACCATAAGAGAACCATGAACCTGCTTTATTGACAATTTCATATTCTACACCTAAATCTATAATCTCTCCTAGAATAGAGACTCCTTCACCGTACATGATGTCAAACTCGGCCATTCTAAATGGTGGTGCTACTTTATTCTTTACTACTTTCACACGAGTCTTATTACCTAAAACGTTTCCAGAAGTATCTTTTATTTGAGTACTTCTTCTAATATCTAATCTTACAGAGCAATAGAATTTCAATGCGTTACCACCTGTAGTAGTCTCAGGATTTCCAAACATGACACCGATCTTCTCGCGCAACTGATTGATAAATATCACCGTACAATTAGTCTTAGAAATGGTACCTGTCATTTTACGTAATGCTTGTGACATTAATCTAGCGTGAAGTCCCATTTTACTATCACCCATTTCACCTTCAATCTCACTTTTAGGAGTTAAAGCGGCAACGGAGTCTATCACAATAATATCTATGGCTCCAGAACGTATTAAATTCTCTGCAATTTCAAGTGCTTGTTCCCCATGATCAGGTTGTGAAATGATTAGATTATCAATATCTACTCCTAATTTCTCTGCATAAAAACGGTCAAAAGCATGCTCTGCATCAATAAAAGCTGCAATCCCACCTGCTTTTTGAGCCTCGGCAATTGCGTGTAAGGTTAATGTCGTTTTTCCTGACGATTCTGGACCGTAAATTTCAACTACTCTACCACGCGGATAACCACCAACTCCTAATGCGGCATTTAAAGCTAGTGATCCTGTAGGAATGCTTTCTACATCTACAATTTGTCGATCACCCATTTTCATTACGGCACCTTTACCATAAGCCTTGTCTAGCTTATCCATGGTTAATTTAAGGGCTTTTAATTTTGCTTCTTTCTCTTTATTGTCTGCCATTTTTCTCTATTTATGGTAAAAATACGATGTGGTACTTGAGTAAACAATTAAAAAGTTATTGTGTTATTAACTGATCTTAATTTTAGAGATACAGAGGTTAGGATTTCGCTTTCGCGAAAGCGTAATAAAAAAAGACTGCCTATTTCTAGACAGCCTTTATTAAACACTTCAAAAAGTATCTATTTCTTTACAAATCGTTGTGTAAAAGACTGGTCTCCATTAGTAATTCTAAGAATATATAAACCGGAATTAAGTTGATCTAAACCATTTACCATAAATTCTCTACCATTTAAATTTTCAATAGATCGAGAAAGTACTTGCTGTCCTAAAGTATTGTATATAGTAGCGTTTAAACTATCACCAGTAGTATTATTTACTAATACATTCATACTATTACCAGAAACTGGGTTAGGATATAAGCTGATGGTAGTGCTTTCATTAATATCGTTTAATCCAGCGGTGCTATCTACTACAAAAGCTCCCACATGAAAATCATAATCCTCAGGATCATCAACTAAACCGTCACTAGCCATAAAAGCAAACTGAACATTTCCTGAATAACTAGCAAGATCATAAGTACTTCTCACACCAGTAACTAGAGGTTGATTAGCAGCGTTCCATGTCTCTAAAGATGTCCATGTTGAACCTCCATCAGTTGTTATTAACAAGTCTACTGAGTCATCAGCTCCCATAGTAGCGGTATCTGTTGCTGTAGAAGTACCTGAAAAGGTGTAATCTGTTACTGCAACTTCTACGGTTAACACCTTTGTAGTTAATGCAGATAGGTCATAAGTTTCAGAAATTAACCACTCGCGAAATCCTTGAGTATATAGATTAATAACATTACTGTTTACAACTACATCATCATAATTAGTATAAGCACGACCAGCTTTCCAGTTTGACGCGCCTAATCCTGTAGGGCCAGTAGCGATTTCTCCATCACCAGCTTCATCCCAGCAAGCATTAGGAACATTTGTCGTAAAATCTGTGGTAGATGGGAAAGAAGCAACTGGAGCACAAGCCGTTGTAGCAACAACTGGACCTGCAAAGCTAGTTCTACAATCTACTCTTACATATACATCATAGTCAGTTTGTGGTGATAATGATCCTATTGTATAGGGAATAGAAGTTGCATTAGTTGTTCCTACTGCTGGTGCTCCGGCACCACTAGCAACAGCAACCACTTCCCAGTCTGTGGCTGGGGTAACATTGTTCTCTGTCCAGCTTACCGCGATAGAATCTGATGTTACTGAATCTATGATGATATTAGAAACATCTATACAAGCAGCTGGTGTGAAATTAATAACCATATCTATTGTTACACCATAACTTCCGTTATAACAAGGATCAGGTGTAGCTTGTCCACTATCTGCGGTTCCTACTCTCATTGAATATACGCCAGCGACAACCGTACCTGGAATAATAAAACTAGTATCTAGTGTTGTAGGGTCTGCAGACCCAGATACACCGTCAAATACTAATTCTGAAGAATCATATACTAAATCATCATTAAAATCAATCCAAATATTCGTATCATAAGTGTATCCAGTTTGAAACTCTATGTTCATTGTAACACTATTATCTACAGCAACTTGAGTTGCTCTAAAATCTTCATAAGTAACATCTCCTGCACTAGTTAGAACAGTTCCTTCAATGTCTATCTGACCTATACCATTTCCATCATTTGATGATGGAACAGATGCGCAATAACCTGTAAAGAAATTTAAAGGCGCTGACCAAGTACTTGTAGATCCACCACAATTAGACTGAATATAAAAATCGTAATCTGTTGCTGCAGTCAATCCTGTAACTGATGCACTAACAGCATCAGTAGCAGTAGTTCCATTTGCTACAACACCAGTTCCTTGAGCATTACCTGCAGGAACTACTTCCCAATTATAACCAGCATCTTCTGTAGAGGCATCTACCCACGAAAAGTCTGCTGTTGTTAAGGTAACTGCATCATTTGCTATTGCAGTAGGCAGTAAACAAGATGGTGGTGCAGGGACAACAATTTGAAAAGATGCTTCTAATTCTTCTGGAGTTCCTTCACAAGTAAAGTCTACGTCATCATCTGCACCGTCATCTGGAGTAACGCCACCATTATTTCCTATGATAGCTCCATAAGCAGCTACAGAAATTAGAGTGCCATCCCAGCTATCATCGTATTGATCATAACAGTTCACATAATAGGTGCCTGCTGGTAACATTATATCTTGATTAATTAATCCAGAACCGTCACACTGAGTTCCATTTCCTTGACCCCATATTTGTGTACCAGAACCATCCACACCTGTAGTGATACTAACCCATTTCTCAGTTGGATAAGAACCACCAGAGGTAGTTATATTTATCGTAGATTGTGCAAAAGCGATTGTAGTTCCTACAACTAATGCAAGTAAAAGTAATTTTGTTTTCATAAAAATTTTATTTGAAAAGTGAAGAACGTTAATTATTTATTAAATAAAAAGCTGACACTAAATTTATTCCTGTTTTACGACAAAATACTTTTTTCAACGATTATTTACGTAAAGGATAAAAACTTGATTTTTGATCAAAAGGAAATGAGGTTTCGCTTTAAAATTAAACTTACCTATTGTAAGGAAGCACCCATATATTGATCATTTTGTTTTAATAGTATGCTTTCGCGAAAGCGAAATAAAAAAGGCTGTCTATTTCGAGACAGCCTTATTAATCTTATGACCTTAGATTAAGAATCCTTCTTCTTTCTCAAAGAATAAACTCCTATACATAAAGCACTGATAATGGCAAGCACTATTCCTGGAATAGGTGCTACATCATCCACATCATCTGCAAATCCAGGTCCTTGTGCATAAGAACACACAGAAATAAGAAGTGTAACTACTAAAGCACTATTTAATTTATAATTTTTCATTTCTGTTGTTTTTATTTTTTAATAAATCTACGAGTAACGGTTGTATCATCCATTGATAAACTCAAGATATAGACTCCACTGCTTAAACTGTTTAAGTTATTAATAGTGATAGTATTTGAAACACCTGAGTCATATTGATAAGATTTTACTTGTTGTCCTAAAGTGTTATAAATAGTTACTCCTATATCACTAGTAGTGTCTATGCTACCCAAATCTAATTGTATTTGATCTCCTGTTACTGGATTAGGATACAATCTTACTTGAGACAATAGATTTTCATCATTCAATCCTAAAGTTACCATCTGGAATACAATCTCAAAACGATTAGGATCTATACTAGCTGCGTCATTAGCATCTACTAAAAAGTTAACCGCTGTTATACCATTATTAGCAACTGGCGTTAATGTATTAGTTAAATTATCTTTTACAAATACATCTAATCCTGGCAACATATCTAACTCTACTGTCATGGTATAATCTGTCACTAAATGATTGCTAATATGTAACGGTACACTTTCATTTGCAGTAGGTAAAGTTCTACGCTCTACAGATAATTTATCTCCTGTTGCTTTATCGATAGAAATATTCGTGTTTAAACCATCCCATTTGATAGCATCGTTAGAAGTAACAGCGTCATTAAATGTATTATCAAAATGAATGTACATTCCGTCACTTTCAGTTTGATTATTCTGGTATCTAGAAGTTTGGTATAACTTCACACGTAACATTTGATTCATAGTAGGCGTTGAGAATACTGCTGCATTCATTGTTCCTCCTACTTTATCCGCCTCATCAATATTTACCGATGAAGAACCTGTAGAGGCAAAGAAAACTGCCTGTCCTGGATCTAAAACATTTGTAGCACTACCTACGGTTCCTGTACCAGTAGCTATATTAATATTAGAGTAATCACCATTAGGACCTATTGATGGATCCCAGTAGTACATATCTGTCGCTACGTTAGCAGGAGCAACTGCTCCCATATCTAATTTAGACTGGTAAGGATTTGCTACTGCAAAAAACTCACCACTAGCAGCGCTAGGTGAAACCGCGTATGGTCCAGTTAATAGTGAACCTGTAGCTCTTAACGTAGTCGCCGTGGCAGCACTTGTATTACTGGATAAATCTGTCATACGATCTCCACGTACAAATACTCTGTAGAAATCACCTGCGTTTAATACTTCAGTAGTTGTATTAGTAACAGCATCCCAACTCTGACCTGCTTCATTCCATGAGAACATACTAGGATTACCGGTTAAGGTTTCATCTAGACCTGTTGCCGCATCGTTATTTCCTACAATACCTACTACACCTGTTACTTGTATACCAAAACCTGCAGCATTTGCACCAGCTTCTTGCCAGCTATCAAAAACTGTAGGTCCTGTAACAGACGAGCCTAAAAATCTAAATGATCTATTAGTGGCTGGAATATAACGTTCTACATTCACGTCACCTAAAATAGATCCTGGCTCAACTGCGTCAACTCTCGCAGTTCCCATAGCATTTGAAACTAATGTAATAGCACCACCTGCATCCAAAATACCAGCTGGGCCTACATCTAAAGTACCTGTAATGGACTGGCTATCCGTAGCTGTTACAAAACCAGCAGTACCTACCGTTAAGTTGCTCATGCTACCGGTTCCAGAAAGCGTTGAAGCGCTACCTGAGATAATTATCTCATCAGATCCTGTAATATCACCATTATTAACTAAGTCACCCATAATTGTAACATCTCCTGAGCTAGCCTCTAAAGATGCACCTGGACTAACGTAAACATTTTCTGCACTTACAGCGTTGGTTAAAAAAGCACCTGTACCATTAACGTACATATTATCACTAGTAGTAATACTTCCTTCAGGAGTATTACTCCATGCAGTACCGTCCCACATGTAAACTGTAGACTCGCAAGAAACATTTGCTGTAAACCCATCTCTAGTAGCACTACTGTCTGATGTTAAAACAATTGTTATACATCCAGACGCCGTAGTTCCTGCTATAGAAACACCTAGTAAATCTCCTGTTCCCGCTGGCGTAGCATCATTTCGATCCCAACACCAGATGGTTCCTGTGGCTGGTGGAACTATAGTTCCCGTAGCAACGTCACCATCGTAAATGGTTAAACCATCATAACAACTACCTGAGAAACTGTTGTTTTCAAAACTAAACTCAGAAAAAGTAACTACAACAGAATCACCTGGGTTATCAGGACAAATTGTGTAAGTAATATTTTCATTATTCCCATAATCTCCCATTTCTCCTCCAGAATCTGTAGCAAGATCACCCGCACAGTAATCTGGTGACGTGAATATATTTAATAGAGAGACAAAATCTGTTGCGCATTCAGTTCTAACGTACACATCATAGGCAGTGGAAGAAGATAAACCATTTTCAGTATAAGGATTCATCGTTGTATTAACTGAACCAACCATAGGAGCTGGACTACCTGCGGGCAACACACGAACCTCCCAGTCCATTAAGGCAGGCAGGTTATTTTCCGTCCAACCTATTGTGATAGAATCGCTTGTAGCGCTATCTAAAGCTATTCCTGATACATTAATACAAGACGCTGGTGTGAAATTAATACGCATATCAATAGTAACACCATAAGAGCCATTATAACAAGGATTAGGAGTACTTTGACCACTATCTGCCGTGCCTACACGCATACCGTAAATACCTGCAATTACAGTTCCTGGAATATTAAAAGAAGTGTCCAAAGTAGTTGGATTAGCACTAGTTGAAACACCGTCAAAAACTATTTCAGAACTATCATAAACTAAATCATTATTAAAATCAATCCAGATATTCGTGTCGTAAGTATAGCCAGTCTGGAACTCAACACTCATAGATACGCTATTATCAACTGATACTGCTGTTGCGGTAAAGTCCTCATAAGTTAAATCACCACCGCTAGAAAACACTGTTCCAGCTAGATCTACTTGGCCTATACCTTGGCCGTCATTTGAAGATGGTTGAGAAGCACAATAACCGGTAAAGAAATTTGTTGCAGATGACCAAGAACTTGTACTTGCGCCACAATTTGACTGAACATAGAAATCATAATCTGTATTAGCAGAAAGTCCACTAACTGAAACCATTATTGCATTTGCACCTGTTGTTCCGCTTACAACAACTCCTACACCTTGACCATTTCCTGCAGGAACCACTTCCCAATTGTAACCATCATCTTCTGTTGAAGAATCTGTCCATGAAAAATCAGCGGAAGTTGATGTAACCGAAGCATTAGAAATACCAACAGGTAAAGTACATGATGGTGGCATAGGGACAATTATCTGAAAGGATGCCTCTAGCTCATCCGCAGGTGTTTCCCATGAACCAGTTGAATCTACTGTTGAAGGATCGCTAGGCGAAACTCCACCATTATCACCAATTACGGCTCCGTAAGCGGTAACCGAAATGAGTGTTCCATCCCAACCATCGGAATAACGATCATAACAATTAACATAATAAGTTCCTGGTGCTATTGAAACATCCTGATTGATAAGCCCTTGACCATTACCATAAGTTCCATCTCCTTGACCCCAAACTTGTGTGCCGCTACCATCCACACCAGTAGTGATACTAACCCATTTTTCAGTGGCATAAGAGCCACCTGATGTAGTAATATTGATAGTAGATTGAGCGCACATTACAATTGATGCAAAAAATGCAATACATAAAAATAATTTTGTTTTCATAAGTAAATTTTTAATTCGTCATATAAAACAGACGAATGTTAAAGAAATGAAAAATAAAAGAAGTTCTTTAACAAATGATTAAGGTTTTAGACGATCTGCAGTAGAAAATCGTTTAAACGCAATGCTCTGATTATCATTTATATAAAATCAACTGTTTTACTTATAATGTATCAACACCTTATTTCCTTATCAAATTATTAACTTTGCAACCTCAATACCTTATAAGGTTTATAGCATGCAACTGTATAACAAATTAAGTGCTGATGAAAGACGTGAATTAATTCGTGAGGCAGGTAAAGAAAGGCTCACGATATCTTTTTATCAGTACCATCAATTAGGAAATCCTCAACTTTTTAGAGACTATTTATTCCTGCACTGGAATCCTATGGATGTGCTAGGCCGTATTTATGTAGCTCATGAAGGTGTTAATGCGCAACTATCCGTTCCTGGGGACCGTTTTGAGGAGTTCAAAACATTTTTAGATAGTATCGATTTCTTAAATGGCGTTAGGCTTAACATCGCTAGAGAACAAGATAATGAGAGCTTTTTAAAACTTAAGGTAAAAGTGCGCAACAAAATTGTTGCAGATGGACTGGATGACAACACCTTTGACGTTACTAATAAAGGACAACATGTAGATGCTGTAACATTTAATGAACTTATTGAAGATCCAGATACTATTCTGGTTGATATGCGCAATCACTATGAGACAGAAATAGGTCATTTTGAAAATGCGTGGACGCCAGATGTGGACACCTTTCGCGAAAGCTTACCCATTATAGAAGAAGAAATAAAGGCACATAAGGAAAAGAAAAAACTAGTGATGTATTGCACTGGTGGTATACGTTGTGAAAAAGCGAGTGCATATTATAAGCATAAAGGTTTTAAAGATGTGTACCAACTAGAAGGTGGAATCATTGAATATCACAGACAGGTGTCAGAAAAAGGATTAGAAAACAAATTCAAGGGAAAGAACTTCGTCTTTGACCACAGACTTGCCGAAAAAATAGGTGATGAAGTCATTGCAAATTGCCATCAGTGCGGTAATCCTTGTGATACGCATACTAACTGCGCAAATGATGCCTGTCATTTACTGTTTATTCAATGTGAAGATTGTATGGAAAAATTAGAAAACTGTTGTAGTCCAGAATGTCAGGATATCATTCAACTGCCTTTTGAAGAACAAAAGAAGTTACGCGCAGGACATTACAATAGCAACAATATTTTTAAGAAAGGGAAATCTGAAAAGCTTAAATTCAAAAAACACAATTCTTCTAAGGTGTAAGTTCCCTAATAAGGTATAGATAATATGATTACAAATTCACCTTTAGGTTTATGTATTTCAAAATGAGCAATAGCATCTGCAACGGTTCCTCTAACATGCTGTTCATACATTTTTGAAATTTCACGAGAAATGGAAACTTGTGAGTTTTCACCATAGTATTCTTTAAAGTCTAGTAGCGTACGTGGTAACTTATGTGGTGATTCATAAAAAATGATACTACGTGTTTCTTCTTTTAGGAATTCTAATCGTTTTTTACGACCTTTTTTAACTGGTAAAAAACCTTCAAAAACAAATTTATCACTAGGCAATCCAGAAACGGTAAGTGCTGGTACAAAAGCGGTTGCTCCAGGAAGTGCTTCAACCTTGATTCCTTTCTCTATGGCCTTGCGCGTGATTAAATAGCCTGGATCGCTAATTCCTGGACTACCAGCATCTGTGATTAACGCCATGGTCTCGCCAGCTTCTATTCTGGCCAAAATCCCGTCACTTATTTTATGCTCATTGTGCATGTGGTAGGACTGCATCGTAGTTGTAATGCCGTAATGCTGTAACAATTTCCCACTAGTCCGTGTATCTTCTGCCAGGATTACATCTACTGTATTAAGAACCTCTACCGCGCGATAGGTCATGTCTTTTAGATTTCCTACAGGAGTTGGGACTAGATATAGCATACTATTAGTTTTATGGATGTGGTAAATGTCGTGGTAATTACGCTTTCGCGAAAGCGTAATCTCAATAATTCGTAATTTTTATATTTCAAAATGCTTACAATTTTGTATGTTTAAAAATGTCAGAAAAATAGTATGCGTTTGAAATGTCATTTTATCTTTTTATGCTTCTTTGCTTCTATATCGAGTTTATATAGCCAAACAACTGATCTAGCAATTACCCTAGAAGCTCAAGACTTAAATGGAAATTCAATTTCTCAAGCGCATTATTATGAACGTTATAGCTACTTAGTAACTATAAGTAATACAGGTGCTCCGGTGTCTAATGCAGATTTCTCTGTTAATTTTAGTTCGCTAGAAAATATTGAATCTGCACAAGTGCAAAATGTTATAGGTGGAGCAAGCAATCCTAATGGCATTACGATCCAGAATGATACCGTTACTGGTATTCTTCCTAATATGCCTAACTCTGCTAGTGTTGAAATCCTCATCATTATAAGGGCAAATGTTAACTTTTTAGGCGGTGCAACTGCTACTGCAATTGTAAATCCTCCATCTGGAACTGCAGATACAAATCCATCTACTAATAGCTCCATTATTAGTATCATCATGACAGCGGTGCCTATAGATTTTCAAATTAATCAAATTCAAACAATTCCTTCAGGTGGCGCTGGAATAACAAATTGGGGCGATACAGTTACTTATGAAATCACAATAACAAATAATTCTACCATAGAATATCCTATTGAAAATTTTGATTTAAGATATCAAAACCTAAATGGAGCCGGCAGTGCCATTGTAACCTTAGAATCTCTAAGTTGCATCGCAAGTAATGGTATGAGTTGTCCAGCTTTAAATGGCACCTTAAATACAGGAGCAATAAATACTGCGCCTATAGGTAGTTTTTATACTCATAATGAACAAATCGTTTTTGACGCTGGTGCCTCTTTTACCTTAGAGGCCACTTATAAAATCGAAGAAGGAGATTGTAGTAACTTAAATCCTAATGAACCTCTTGAACTAGGAAGCAGAGCGACTATCCTTCTTCCTACAGATATTAATAACGTATCTCCAACTTCAGATCTTATAGAAACAGACGCATTAACTAACATAGATTGTCCATGTACAGATCTAGAATCTGTTGTTACAAAGGTTAGTCCTTTAGCAAATACAATAACTAGCTGGAATGATATCATAACCTTTGATTATACGTTTTCAAATAATGGTCCACTAGATATTAATGGTGGTGCTTTTCTTATAAATTCTAGTAATTTCCAAACCGATATTGAGATCTTAAGTGCTACATGTATCAATACCACAGGTTCGATCACGTGTAATGATATTAATATTACCATAACACCTAATTTAAGGTGGATTACAGATGAGTTTCTTTTTCCATCAAACTCAAGCGTTACAGTACGTACGACGGTACGATTTATACCACCAGATTGCACACCTCAAGGTCTTGCGCCGTTATGCAGTGTACGTGGCGCAGCCTTTGAAAACGATCCTAACTTAATAGATTGTGATTTAACAAACAATATAAGCGGAGCTAGCATAAATGGTTTGAATATAATACCATGTGTAGATGTTATCCTGGATCCTATTATTGAATTGACAGAGTTACAAACATCACCTAATCCTAATACAGCTCCACATCCCTACGGTAATATTACTTATGAAATTGTGATGAAAAACGTAGATACTTTAGCGCATAGAATTAAATATACAGACGCACAATTATCTGATGGTACTGGGATTTTACAGTCTATAGTTTGTACAGGTACAACAGGTGGTGCTACATGTCCTACTAATTTAAATGCTAACATAGGAGTGTCTAATGGTGCAGGAGATCTGTTTTGGCAAATATTAGACACGGATGGTATCATTATGCCTGCTAATAGTTCGATAACTTTTGAAAAGGTAATTAACTGGAAACCTATATGTGATATTGATCCTGTTAGCGTATCTGATAATCTAAGTCTTTTTGCTATAGATGCAAACCTAGTTGAGATAGCTCAAGCTAGTGCAGGAGTTGGTTCACAACTAGTAAGTTGTGTAGATTTAGTGGTACAAACCTATCCATCTGTCACGTCGTCTAATATTAATGAAAGCCTTGAATGGATCATTGATGTTACTAACTCTAACATAAGTGATGATGCTAGTAATCTAGTGTTTAATGATTTACTTCATCCTGACTTTGTAATCACAGGAACTCCTACCTGTACATTTACCTCAGGAAATGCAACATGTATTTCTAATTTCACGATTACTGGGAATCAAATAGATGCGATCATACCATTTATGGAAGCTAATTCTACGATACAAATTAGAATTCCCGTGAACGCACCTAGTTACGGTGGAAGTTTTGAAAATAGAGCCGAAGCGCAACCTGATTTTGACGAACGTGGAGAAAACACTCCAGATTCTAACATATCTACCTCTAGCCTTTTTGTCCTTACTACCCAAACCACAAAATCATTTGATCCAGCAGTAATAACTAGTGGTGAGACTTCAATCTTAACGTTTACACTAGTAAACTCAAACGGGCAACCTGCACAAAACAATATTAGCTTTGTTGATAACCTACCAGCAGAGATAACATTAAGTAGTAACGCCAGCTGGGAAAATCAAAATGGCGCCTCAGGAACATTTATAGACGTCATAGGATCCAGTGCTATAGGGATTCAGGATTTAAGCTTCCCACAGGGAACAGACGAGATTAGTTTTTCTGTAGAAGTTACAAGTTCAACACCTGGTTTTTACGTTAATGACTTTACTAACTTCTCTAATCTAAATAATATAGACGTTTCTACAGCTTTCAGCACACTAGAAGTATTGCCATTTATAGATTTGGCTATAGAAAAAACCGTAGATACCCTAGAACCTGATGAAAACGGTGTAGTAACCTTTACCATTACTATTCAAAATCTAGGAAATGTAGCAGCAACTATTATTATCGTAGAAGAATTTTTACCTAGTGGTTACTCTTATATTTCACATACTACCAGCGATGGAGTTTTTGATAACAACACCGGTTTATGGAATATTCCATCCTTAAATCCAGGTGAATTAGAGAGTTTAGAAATTACCGTATCCATCAATATTCCTGGAGATTTTATAAATGTAGTTACGGTTTACAGCGATGGAGTTTTAGAAGACATGAATCTAGAAAACAATACAGCAAGCGCGTTTACACGACCAGATTGTTTAAAAATTCCAGAAGGCTTTTCACCTAATAACGATGGCGTTAATGACACTTTAGTCATAGAATGTCTAGAGTTATATCCAGATAATGAATTTAAAATTTTCAATCGCTATGGTGATGAAGTATTCATAGCGCGAGGTTATTTAAATGATTGGGATGGAAGACCTAATACTGGGCTACTACATAATAATTCCACCTTACTACCTACGGGAACCTATTTTTGGTATCTTAATCTTAATGATGGAACAGCACCTAGAGTAGGATGGATTTATATTAATTATTAGTGTTTCGCTTTCGCGAAAGCGTACTTACCACCACGTACTCGGCCACCTAGCATATGCGAAACAATAAGAAAAATAATCCCTAGCAATGGAAAAAGCCAGCTGCCATCTCCAGCCATATAATGTCCCGTCACGGCTAAAATTAAATCAAAGAAAAAACCTGCATAAGCCCATTCTGTAATCCATCGCAACGGTCTCCATAAGATAACGATCACTCCTACTACCTTTGCAATAGCAAGCGGTATAACCAGATAAGCTGGGTAACCATAGGCTACAAAAATGTCTTTTATTCCAGCAGTATTAAAAAAATACATCTGTGCAGAATAGCACATGACGGCGACTATTAAAATAGTAGCAATCCAATAAATATAAGGCAATAGCTTATTCAAATCGTGTTGCGATTACTTCCTTAAAACGTTCCTCGTAAGATTCTTTTCCAGACCAGTTATTATAATCTGGTTTCACCATCTGTTCAATAAAATCTTGTGCAGCGGCTTTATCTTCCATGGTATTTAATTGAGATAATACACGATTGTAATCCTGATCACTGCCATTAAATAGGTGTTTTATAAAGCCTAGGCGATCATTCATTCCTATTTTAATACTTGATTTCAAACGATCATTTAAAGAGAGTTGTTTTTCTTGTTGATTATTTACTTTACGTTCAAATTCTGGTAGCTCTTGAAAATCTGCGGTGACATCTTCAAGGTCATTTTTTTCATATCGCTGTGGTGGTTCTGGAAGTTTAATTTCTTCCTCAGGGAATTCATCTACCATTTTATGAATGGTCGCAATTCCTGGTAAATCCATTTCTTCACGTTCATCCTCATCTGCTGGAACAAATAGATCACTTAAATTAGGATTAGAAAAAGCATCATCTGCACTGGTTTTTGCAGTTTCTATGACCTGTTCTATTTCTGTAGCAGTAGTAGCAGTTTCTTCCTCAACTTGTTCTACACTTTCTGCCAGTTTTTCTTCTATTTCTTTAGATCCGGCAGTAGGTTGCGTGTCTCCAAAATGCTTTTCTGTAAAAGCAAGTACGGTTAATTTTTCATACACTTCTTTAGAAAGTGAATGTAATTCTGTAATATCTTCTTTATTCTTCATTTGAAGAATACGATGTGCTAGGCTCGTAAGATCTGCAGCAAGTTTCTTTTTCATAACTGGTATAAATATGCCCGTTGATTTATTGTATTTTTGAGACTCATTCTCGATATTGAGCATCTCATTTTTTAACGCCTGTAAAGTACAAAATGTTTCTAGAAAACACCGTAAATCATAAAGAGCAATTTGGCTGGATAGAAGTCATTTGTGGATCCATGTTTTCTGGAAAGACAGAGGAATTGATACGACGCTTAAAAAGAGCTCAATTTGCACAACAAAAGGTTGAAATTTTCAAACCAGCTATAGACGTTAGGTATGATGAAGAAATGGTAGTTTCTCATGATGCTAATGAAATTCCTAGCACACCAGTACCAGCAGCTGCAAATATTCCCTTACTAGCAAATGATTGTGAAGTAGTAGGAATAGATGAGGCACAATTCTTTGATGATGAGATCGTGGCCGTATGTAATGATCTAGCAAATCGTGGTATACGTGTGATCGTTGCCGGATTAGATATGGATTTTAAAGGAAATCCATTCGGCCCGATGCCTGCACTTATGGCAACTGCAGAGTATGTTACGAAAGTTCACGCCGTATGCACACGCACAGGCAATCTTGCACAATACAGCTATCGTAAAACTAATAATGAAAACGTAGTGATGTTAGGTGAACAACAAGAGTATGAGCCATTAAGTCGCGGTGCTTTCTATAAAGCAATGCTAGATCAAAGGGTTAAAGCCATGCAAGTAGATGACGCTCAAGAAATCAATGATAAAGCAAAATCCTAATGCATAAAGGCACCAGATTAGAGGTCAATCTTAAGGCGCTAGCGCATAACTTTCATTATTTAAAAAGTAAACTAGCTCCAGAAACCTTATTCATGGCCGTTGTTAAGGCAAATGCTTACGGTCATGGTAGCATTCCTATTGCTCAAAAACTTCAAGAATTAGGCGCAGATTATTTTGCTACTGCTTATGTGGATGAGGCAACTGAATTACGCGATCACGGTATTGTTACACCTATTTTAGTACTTCATGCGCAACAACACATGTTACCTATTTGTATAGATCGATGTCTAGAACCGGTGATTTATAGTGTGGAAATGCTGGATGCTTTTATCGCTTTCGCGAAAGCAAAAAAACAACAATCCTACCCGATTCATTTAGAATTCAACACTGGATTAAACCGTATAGGAATAGATCCCAAAGATTTAGAAAAAGTCATTAAAAAAGTACAGGAAAATCCATCTGTGAAAGTGCGCGGTTTACAATCGCATCTAGCAGCAAGTGAAGATTTAAGTGAAGACTCGTTTACTCAAAATCAAATAGACAGTTTTATTGAAATAAAGCGCAAACTAAAAACAGCATTAACTTACGATTTCATCACACATGAATCTAATACCAGCGGAATTTTAAATTATCCTAGTGCTCATTTTAATATGGTGCGCAGTGGTATAGGTTTATATGGTTACGGGAACGACTTAAAATTTGACAAAGAACTACAACCAGTAGCTACCTTAAAATCTGTTATTTCTCAAACTCGATGGATAGAGGCTGGAGATAGCGTAAGTTACAATAGGCAATTCATCGCAAAAAACAGAATGCGATATGCCGTAATCGCACTAGGACATGGCGACGGTATTAACCGTATTTACGGTCATGGAAATGCCGTAGTTTACATCAACGGTACAGCAGTTCCTACTCTAGGCATCATCTGTATGGATATGTTTATGGTAGATGTGACACATATAGAATGTGAAGCAGGTGATGAGGTAATTATTTTTGATCCATTACACAATGCACGTGATTTTGCAGAACATGCTGGAACCATTTCTTATGAATTGTTAACGGGAATTCAGAAACGCGTCCCTCGAATTTACATTAACTAGTTGTTACATCGGTAAAAAATACTTACTGTCGATGTTTTAAATTTTTCTTAAGAAAAGTTTTTACAAAATTTTTGTTATAGGAATCAAAACATACATTTGCCGTTATAACAAACAAAATATTTATCAATCATGTTAAAAGAATTTAAGGATTTTATAATGACAGGAAATGTCATTGATTTTGCAGTAGCAGTTATAATGGCTGGTGCTTTAGGCGCAGTTATTACTGGTTTTGTAAACAACATCGCAATGCCATTTATAGGTTACTTTGCTGGTGGAATGGACTTTTCAAAGCTTCATATCGTTATGGGCGATAAGCAGTATGAAACTATGGCAGCAGCGCAGGAAGCTGGTGCAGCAGTTATTGCTTATGGAGAATGGATCAACACGATCATAAGTTTAATCATCATCGGTTTTGTGATGTTCCTTATTGTTAAAGCATACAACAAAACAAAAGCTCCTGTAGAAGAAGCTCCAGCAGGACCTAGTCAAGAAGATCTTCTTGCAGAAATCCGTGATGCAATTAAAGCTCAAAACTAATTAAGTAAGCCTTTTACTTAAACCTAAAGCCACTTCTAACCGAAGTGGCTTTTTTCATTCTTAAAATCTACTTAATTAAAAGCCAGCACTACTTAACTGTTATTACTTTTGAATCTTAAAACAATAACATCATGAAAATAGCTGTAGTAGGCGTTACCGGTATGGTAGGTCAGGTGATGTTGCAAGTACTAGAAGAACGCAACATTAACGTTTCAACCTTAATTCCAGTAGCCTCAGAAAAATCTGTAGGAACTGAAATTCAATTTAAAGGTAAATCACACAAGGTGGTTTCTGTGAAACAGGCTATTGATATGAAACCAGATATTGCGTTATTTAGCGCTGGTGGATCTGTAAGTCTAGAATTTGCACCACAATTTGCAGCAGTAGGAACTACTGTTATTGACAATTCTAGTGCATTTAGAATGGATGTAGATAAAAAATTAGTCATTCCAGAGATTAATGCAAGTGAACTTTCTAAAGATGACAAAATCATTGCAAATCCTAATTGCTCTACCATACAATTAGTTTTAGCACTAGCGCCGTTGCATAAAAAATACCGCATGAAACGCGTGATTATCTCTACCTATCAATCCATAACAGGTACTGGTGTTAAAGCGGTAAAACAACTAGAAAATGAATATCGTGGTGAATCTGGTGATATGGCATATCCTTATGCCATCCATAGAAACGCGATACCGCATTGTGACGTTTTTGAAGAAAACGGATACACTAAAGAAGAACTAAAACTCATACGTGAAACTCAAAAGATTTTAGACGATCGTACCATCGCTGTTACCGCAACCGCAGTACGTATTCCCGTAGTCGGTGGCCATTCTGAATCTGTGAATATTGAATTTGAAAACGATTTTGTAGAAAAAGACATTCGTAAGTTATTATCAAAAACAGATGGTGTTGTCGTTCAGGATAACACAGATGTGAATGTATATCCTATGCCATTGATGGCACATGGTAAAGATGAGGTGTTTGTAGGTCGCATACGTCGTGACCACTCTAGAGCAAACGCTCTTAATATGTGGATCGTTGCAGATAACCTGCGTAAAGGTGCCGCAACTAACGCCGTACAAATCGCAGATTACCTCATTAAGAACGATTTAGTTTAAGAGTTTAGCAATTATTTAAGTAAGAATACGAGCTTAATATCTGATTTTTAGGGATTCAAACCGTTTTAAATAGATTCTATGAAATTTATTATTCCTGTGGCATTAGCCGCATTGCTTGTTGTTTCTTGTAACAACCCTAAAGAAAGTAGTACCACTATGACCTATCCTGAAACCACCCAAATGGAACATGTAGATACCTATCATGGTGTTGAAGTAGCAGATCCATATCGCTGGCTGGAAGATGATATGAGTGAAGAAACTGGTAAATGGGTAACTGCACAAAATGAAGTAACTAACTCTTATCTGGATGAAATACGCTTTCGCGAAAGCGTAAAAAACAGACTCACTGAGTTATGGAATTATGAAAAGGTGAGTTCGCCATTTATAGAAGGTGATTACACCTATTTCTATAAAAATGATGGTTTACAAAATCAATATGTGATCTATAGATTTCCTAACGATGGTTCTATAGATGATGCCGAAGTATTTCTAGATCCTAACAGTTTTTCTGAAGATGGAACAACATCTCTAGGTGGAGCATCCTTTACTAAAGATGGATCATTATTTGCCTATGCAATATCAGAAGGTGGAAGCGACTGGCGCAAGGTGATTGTGCTAGATTCAAAATCCATGAAGCAAATAGGAGATACGATTGTAGACGTTAAGTTCTCTGGAATGTCATGGTACGGTAATGACGGTTTTTACTATTCTAGTTATGATAAACCAGATGGAAGTGAGTTGAGTGCAAAAACAGACCAACATAAATTGTACTACCATAAATTAGGAACGCCTCAAAGCGAAGATAAGGTGATTTTTGGCGATACAGAAGATCAAAAATACCGTTATGTAGGTGGTGGCGTTACAGACGATATGCGATTTCTAGCCATATCTGCTAGCACGTCTACTAATGGTGGTAAAATGTTTATGAAGGATCTTAATAATCCACAAGCACCACTAGTAACAGTACTAGATAATTTTGATACTAACACCTATTTATTACATAATGAAGGTAGCAAACTATGGCTGGTAACAGATTATAACGCACCTAATAAACGTATCGTAACCACAGACTTCTCAAACCCTACACCAGATACTTGGGTAGATGTGATACCAGAACAGGAAAATGTACTTTCTCCATCTACTGGTGGTGGCTACATTTTTGCAGAATATATGGTAGATGCCGTTTCTCAAATTAAGCAGTTTAACTACGATGGAAGTTTAGTACGTGAGGTGAATTTACCTGGAATAGGAAATGCTGGCGGTTTTAGTGCAAAAGAAAAAGATCAAACGCTGTATTACAGTTTTACTAACTATGTAACACCTGGAAGTACTTATTTATATGATATAGAAAAAGGAACTTCTGAATTATACCGCAAGCCAGAAGTGAAATTTAATAGTGACGATTATACCAGTACTCAAGTGTTTTACACTTCAAAAGATGGTACTAAAATCCCGATGATCATCTCACATAAGAAAGGCTTACCACTAGATGGGAAAAACCCAACGATCCTATACGGTTATGGTGGTTTCAATATTTCATTAAATCCTGGATTTAGTGTTTCACGTGCTGCGTGGATGGAAATGGGTGGTATTTATGCCGTTGCAAACCTACGCGGTGGTGGAGAATACGGTAAAAAATGGCATGATGCAGGAACTAAAATGCAAAAGCAAAACGTTTTTGACGATTTTATCGCTGCAGGAGAATGGCTTAAAGAAAATAACTATACCAGCACAGATTATCTAGCCATTCAAGGTGGATCAAATGGTGGATTATTAGTAGGAGCTACGATGACCCAGCGACCAGATCTTGCCGGTGTTGCTTTACCAGCAGTAGGTGTTTTAGACATGTTACGTTACCACGAGTTTACAGCTGGTGCAGGTTGGGCTTATGATTATGGAACAGCACAAGACAGTCCAGAAATGTTTGAATATTTAAAAGGATACTCACCATTACACAACATTAAAAAAGGTGTAGAATATCCAGCAACCATGGTAACCACTGGTGATCATGATGATCGTGTGGTGCCAGCGCACTCTTTTAAGTTTGCCGCAACCTTACAAGAGAATCAAGCAGGCGATAATCCTACTTTAATACGTATCGCAGTAGATGCTGGTCATGGCGCTGGAAAATCTACTGCTCAACAAATTGACGAACTCACAGATGTGTACAGTTTTACGCTTTACAATATGGGTTTTGAAGAATTACCTAAAGTGGATGAACGAGTAAAGATGTAGATCTAAATCCTAAACAGATTACTAAACCCATGTGAACAACATGGGTTTTTTAATACCTAGCAAATACCTTTGCATCATGTTGCAATTAAAAAACGTATATTTTTCCTACGGCGATCATCAGATCTTAAAAGAAATTGATCTCACCCTAAATTCAGGAACTACCATCGCCATTATAGGAGAAAGTGGATGTGGAAAAAGTACGTTGCTCAACTTGATTTACGGTTTAGTACAAGAGGATTCTGGTAGCGTTGCTTATGACGGCAAACAACTATTAGGATCAGATCATCATCTAGTACCAGGACACGAGATGATGAAATATGTACCACAAGAATATAACCTTATGCCATTTACGACTGTTTATGAAAATGTAGGAGAGTATCTTTCTATTCAAGACGACTCAAGAGCAAGCCAAATCCTAAAACTACTAGAAGTAGTAGACATGATGGATTTTAAAGATCGTAAAGTAAAAACCTTAAGCGGCGGACAAAAACAACGTGTCGCGATTGCAAAAGCTCTAGCACAACAACCTAAAATTTTCCTACTAGACGAGCCTTTTTCTAATATCGATAATTTTAGAAAAAACGACTTGCGCCGTAGTATTTTTAAGTATTTAAAACAAGAAAACATCTCGTGCCTTATCGCCACTCATGACCGCAATGATGTGCTTTCTTTTACAGATGAAACCATCATCATGCGCCATGGTAAAATCATAGACCATAGATCTACCAGAGCCGTTTATCATCAACCGTTAAACCATTACGGTGCTTCATTATTTAATGATGTCAACATCATAAAGAAAGGATGGATTCATAACCAGAATGAGCTTTTATGCTATCCAGAACAATTAGTGATTTCAAAAAATGGACTACCCATCGCAGTTACTAATTGCTATTTTAAAGGAAGCTATTATTTGATTGAAGCGACTTATGAAAATCATATCTTTTATTTTAACCACCGTACAGAATTAGAATCTGGAAGTAATTACCATATTGATTTAAAATGACAATCCAGTTCATTTTAACTACAGTTCAGTAATTCCTAATTTTTTCATCAGTCACATAAGTTCATTTTTGTATCATCAAACCAGGACTTATGAAAAGTATATTTCTATCCATCGCATGTTTTGTTAGCCTTTTATGCCACTCGCAGCAACAAATCTCAGGAACTGTAAAAGATCAAAAAAACAAGCCCGTAATGGGCGCAAATGTATATGTAGAAGGAACTTATGATGGCGCCACCACAGCTATTGATGGGGCCTTTAATTTTACCACCGGCGAGTCTGGTACGGTAACGCTCATTGTTAGTTTTGTAGGTTATGAAGATTATATTCAGACTGGTGCTGTAAGTACTTTTAAAGATGTGGAAATACGCTTTCGCGAAAGCGTAAACAGTCTCAACTCTGTAATCCTAACAGCTGGTAGTCTAGAAGCTGGCGATAGCTCTAAGGCGAGCACGCTTAAACCACTGGATATTGTAACTACTGCTGGTGCCGCTGGTGATTTAATAGGTGCACTACAAACACTACCTGGCACAACGGCAAATCCTGATGATGGAAGACTATTTGTGCGCGGTGGTCGTGGTGAAGAAATGCAAACATTTATAGATGGAAACCGTGTTTTTAGTCCATTTCAACCAGTAACTGGTAACATTCCTACACGTGGTCGGTTTTCGCCATTTTTATTTGATGGTATTACCTTTTCTACTGGTGGTTATAGTGCAGAATATGGAGATGCATTATCCAGCGTTTTATTATTAAACACTACTGATTTCCCACAAGAAGAAAAAACAGAATTCCAATTCATGACCGTAGGTGCTGGAGCTGGCCGTACAGAAATTTGGGGCGATAACAGCATCAGTGCAAACGCCACCTACGTAAACCTTGCGCCATATAATGAGATCATTCCGCAAAACAATCAGTTTGAAGATCCGTTTCAAAGTTTAAGCGGTGAATTAGTGTACCGTCATAAAACAGACGATGGAATATTTAAAGCCTATGGAGCATATTCTCACTCTAATTTTAGCATTATTCAAGAAGATATCAATCTGTCAGATGGCTTTTTTATAGGTATTCAAAATGATAACTATTACAGCAATCTAGATTATAAAGGAACTTTAGGAAACGGCTGGAAAATCGATACGGGAATTAGTCTAGCGCATGATCGTAATGAATTTACTATTGCAGATACTCAAATAAAAGCACGTGAAACTGGATTACACGCTAAATTAAAACTGCGTAAACGCTATAACAACTACTTTAAAATCAATTATGGTGCAGAGCAGTTTCTGGTAAACTATAGCGAGAATGCAACAACTGCATCAGGAATATTTGACACTGAAGTACAACCAACAAACTCAGGTTTATTTACAGAAGCTGAACTGTTCCTTTCTAAAAAAGTAGCATTTAAAGCTGGATTAAGAGGTGATTACTATGGTTTAAGCGATCAATTTAAAGTATCACCTAGGCTAAGTGCAGCAGTAACTATAAGTGAACATTTGCAAACATCTGTAGCCTACGGACAATTCTTTCAGCAAGGTCAAAATAACATATTGCAGTATAGTGCTCAACTGGCACCACAAAACGCAGATCATTACATTCTTAATTTCCTATACCGTAAAAATAAGCGCATGTTGCGTGCAGAGGCTTTTTATAAATCCTATGATGATCTCATCACTTTTAATACGCAACGACCAGAATTTAATAGTGAATTTACTAATGATGGTAACGGTTATGCAACTGGATTAGACTTGTTTTGGAGAGATGAAACTAGTGTTAAAAACCTAGATTATTGGGTAAGTTATAGCTTCTTAGATACACAGCGACTGGATGGTAATTTCCCAGAAAGAGCGAGGCCTAATTTTGCTGCAAAGCATAACCTAAGTGTTGTGACAAAATACTGGATAGATGACTTAAGATCACAGGTAGGCATGACCTATAATTACACCAGTGGTAGAAGTTTTACAAATCCTAATCAGTCAGGTTTTCTAAATGATCAGACTGGCTCTTTTCAAAGTCTAGATTTCAACTGGGCATACCTGATCGACCAGCAAAAAATCTTGTTTTTTTCTGTTTCAAATGTACTGGGACGTGAAAACATTTTTGGTTATCAGTATAGCAATACAGCTAACGCAATGGGGAATTTTGATCGTAGAGCGATCACTCAGGCTGCAGATCGTTTTGTGTTTGTAGGCTTCTTCTGGACCATAGGTGGTAACGATAATCAGCTAGATAATCTTTAAAATCACAATTGGGTACAAGAAAATAACAGTTGGGTAGGTTACGCTTTCGCGAAAGCGTAATCACTAGCATCTTTACCATATATAACAAACTAAATCTATTCTTATGAAAACTATCGCCACCTTATGTATCGCATTTTTAAGCCTGACGATAACAGCACAAAGTTCTTATGAAAAAGCCATGCTTCAAGGTCTAGAACTGATGAAAACAGATCTACAAGCTGCATCACAACAACTAGAACGTGTAGCTACCGCCGAACCTGAAAAATGGGAACCTGCTTATTACGTTGCACTGTGTAACATTCATAGCTCATGGGGACAATTTTCTAAAGAAAAAACCCAGCTTTATATGAAAAAAGCACAAGATTATATCAATGATGCTGCTACGATCTCGCCAGAAAATCCTGAGATAATGGTACTACAGGGAATGCTGAATACCTGCTGGATCAATTATGATGGGCAAGTATACGGAATGAAGCTATCTGGACCTACTACTGCTTTATATAAAAAAGCATTACAAATCGCACCAGAAAATCCACGTGTGGTTTTATCAAATGCAGAATGGTTAATGGGAAGTGCTAAGTATTTTGGGAAAGATATCACTCCATATTGTGGTGAGATTGATCGTGCCGTAACTCTTTTTGAAAAAGAAAAAACCACTGGTTTTGTACCATCATGGGGAAAAAATCGCGCGTTAGAAGTTCAAGAAACTTGTAATCAATAAAGAACTTTAATTAGCCAAAAAAAATCCCTGAAAACAGAAGTTCTCAGGGATTTTTAATATTGATTACGTTCCTATTTAGGTTTCTTCATTTCAAAATCATTCATAAACGCTGTTGTATAGTTACCAGCAACATAATCAGGATGATCCATTAATTGTCTGTGAAACGGAATAGTAGTTTTTATTCCTTCAATATGAAACTCATCTAATGCACGTTTCATTTTATCTATGGCTTCCTGACGTGTACGCGCGGTAGTAATCAACTTTGCGATCATAGAATCATAATTAGGTGGTATTGTATAATCAGCATAAACATGAGTGTCTAAACGAACTCCGTGTCCACCTGGTGCATGAAGCACGGTGATTTTTCCTGGCGATGGTCTAAAATCATGGAATGGATCCTCTGCATTGATACGACATTCTATAGAATGCAGTGTAGGCTCATAATTCTTACCCGATATTTTTACTCCAGCTGCAACAAGAATTTGCTCACGGATCAAATCAAAATCAATTACTTGTTCTGTAATTGGATGTTCTACCTGGATACGTGTATTCATCTCCATAAAGTAGAAATTGCGATGCTTATCTACTAAGAATTCAACCGTTCCAGCACCTTCATACTTAATGTATTCTGCAGCTTTTACAGCCGCTTCACCCATATCCTTACGTAACTTTTTAGTCATAAAAGGTGATGGTACCTCTTCTGTAAGTTTCTGGTGACGACGTTGTATGGAACAGTCACGTTCACTTAAATGACATGCTTTTCCATAACTATCACCTACTATTTGAATTTCTATATGGCGTGGCTCTTCAATAAGCTTTTCCATATACATATCGTCATTGCCAAAAGCTGCTTTACTTTCCTGTCTAGCACTTTCCCATGCGTCAAGAAGGTCATCTTCACTCCATACAGCACGCATTCCTTTACCACCACCACCGGCAGTTGCCTTAAGCATTACTGGATATCCGGTAGCTTTTGCAACTTTTTTACAATCTTCAAAGTCTTCAATGATTCCTTCAGATCCAGGAACACAAGGAACGCCAGCTGCTTTCATGGTTTCTTTTGCAGTTGCCTTATCACCCATTTTTGCGATCATCTCTGGACTAGCACCGATGAATTTAATATCGTGCTCGCCACAAATGCGTGAGAAATCTGCATTCTCTGATAGGAATCCATAACCAGGATGAATGGCATCTGCATTAGTAATTTCTGCAGCACTAATGATGTTTGAAACTTTAAGGTAAGATTCGGCACTGGATGGTGGACCTATACATACAGCTTCATCTGCAAATTTCACGTGTAAGCTATCAGCATCTGCAGTAGAATAAACGGCTACTGTTTTGATGCCCATTTCTTTACAGGTTCTAATTACTCGTAGAGCGATTTCACCACGATTTGCTATCAATATTTTTTTAAACATGATATGTTTTTTTAGTTAGAATTGTTGTGAAGATTACGCTTTCGCGAAAGCGAAATTATTAAAAACGTAAACGCACAAATTTTACCGATCTTTATATTAAGATGGGTCCACTAAGAATAGTGGCTGGTCAAATTCTACTGGTGAAGAATCATCAATCAGTACTTTTACAATCGTACCGGATACCTCACTTTCTATCTCATTAAAGAGTTTCATAGCTTCAATGATACATAAAGTATCACCTTCTTTAATAGAATCTCCTACCTCTACAAATGTAGGTTTGTCTGGAGATGGTTTTCTATAGAAAGTACCTATGATAGGTGATTTTACAGTAATGTATTTATCATTCTCAGTAACTGCTGGCGCTGCTGGAGTAGCAGGTGCTGCTGGTGCTTGAGCCGTGGCAGGTGCTGCCGCTTGTTGTGCAGGTGCTGCTTGCATAGGAGCAGCTTGTTGCACATAAGTGATCTCTTGATCTGATCCTGTTCTAATGGTAATTTTTACATCATCCATTTCTAGCTTTACCTCGCTAGCTCCAGATTTTGCTACAAACTTGATTAAGTTTTGAATTTCTTTAATATCCATAATTTAGGGTGGTTAAATTAGCTGTTATAAGCCCATGTTAATAAAATTGAGCCCCAAGTAAATCCACCGCCAAATGCTGCGAAGACCAACTTGTCGCCTTTTTTTAATTGAGTTTCGTATTCATTTAATAATAATGGTAATGTCGCGCTAGTAGTATTCCCATAGCGATCTATATTCATCATTACTTTTTCACTAGGTAAGTTGACTCTTTTTGCAGTAGCATCTATAATACGCTTATTAGCCTGATGTGGTACTAACCAGTCTATATCTTCATTAGTAAGGCTATTGCGTTTTACGATTTGTTCTGACACATCTGCCATATTAGAAACTGCGTATTTGAAAACGTTTTTTCCGTCTTGAACTACATAGTGTAATTTCTGATCGATGGTGTCTTGAGATGCTGGCATCAATGATCCACCAGCTTTAATTTTAAGAAAATCTCTTCCTATACCATCACTACGTAATAGTTCATCTTCTAGACCTACTTTTTCTTGAGTAGGTTCAAAAAGAACCGCGCCAGCGCCATCTCCAAAAATGATGCACGTGGCACGGTCTGTATAATCTATGATGCTTGACATTTTATCAGCACCTATTAATAGTATTTTTTGATATCGGCCAGATTCTATGTAACTACTGGCAGTACTCATCCCATATAAAAAAGAGGAGCAAGCAGCCTGTAAATCATAAGAGAAAGCGTTCACAGCTCCTATTTCACTAGCAACGTAAGCAGCCGTAGATGCGACTGGCATGTCTGGTGTAGTGGTAGCTACTATTACTAAATCTATAGTAGATGCATCAAGATTTTTCTTGTTGATCAAATCTTGAGCCGCTTGAATTGCAAGATAGGAGGTTCCTTTTTCAGGATCCTTTAAAATTCTGCGTTCCTTAATACCTGTGCGAGTGGTGATCCACTCGTCATTAGTATCTACCATTGTTTCAAGAATGGCGTTTGTTAATTTGTAGTCTGGCACGTAGCCACCTACAGCAGTAATCGCCGCATTGATGTTACTCATATCGGGTGATTGTTGAATTTTTTAGAGACGGGAAAGCTACAGAAAAACTCTTAGAAATAACTAAAAATGACACGTTTTTAATTAAAACGTGTCATTTTTTGTGATTATTTAATGAAAACTGACGTTTTCTAAAGAATTAAAACAAAGCGATTACGCTTCTACTTCTTCAGTTCTGTCAATTAGCACATTACCGCGGTAATATAATTTTCCTTCATGCCAGTGAGCTCTATGGTAAAGGTGTGCCTCACCGGTTGTGCTATCTGTTGCAATTTGTGGTACACTAGCTTTGTAGTGAGTTCTTCTTTTATCTCTTCTTGTTTTCGAGATTTTTCTCTTAGGATGCGCCATGGCTATAAATTATTATCCGTTTTTAACTTTTTTAATGCGTCCCATCTGGGATCTATACTATCTAAATCTTCTTTTTCTTCTGGTTGAACTGTTGGTTTTAATTCTTCTAGTTTATCTAGTATTTCAGATTCTAATGAACCGTCTTCTACACCAGGATGTACTCTTTTAAATGGAACCGCAAGAACAACAAACTCATAAATATATTGAGCTATGTTAAACTCATAAGCACCATGTGGTAATATGAGTAACTCCTCATTATCATCATTAAATTCTTCTCCAAATTTAACAACAAGTTCCATCTGTGATTCAATAGGCATATTAAAAGGCTCATTAGTTACATCACAATTCACATTAACGGTACCACTAACTTCTAGCAACAGTCCCATAATTGTAGATTTTTTATCTAAGTGAGCAACCACATTTAACGTAGCACTATTAAAATCTTCAAAACCAAAATTTTCAAAAAACGTATGATCTACCTCAAAATCAAACTGATGTTTACCTTCTTTTAATCCTGAAAAGGATATTTTAAAAGCTTTGAGTGTCATAATTATCTCGTTCAACGAGCGCGCAAAGATAATAAAAGTTATTAAAAATCCATTGTTAATATCATCTGCGTTTGCGAGATAGATTTTTGAGAGGATTTGTTGCCAACTCCTCGTAAGAGGATCTGTTTTTAAAAATAGTTGCTGCTTTATGAATTGCCTCAATAAAAGATGACGGATCTGCTTCACCCTTTCCAGCTATATCAAAGCCAGTACCATGATCAGGACTGGTACGCACGTGACTTAATCCAGCAGTATAATTTACTCCATTACCAAAGGTGATGGTCTTAAATGGCACTAATCCCTGATCATGATACGATGCTAAAACTGCATCAAAATTTTCATGATTCTTATTTCCGAAAAAGGTGTCTGCCGCATAAGGTCCAAAAATCAATGTACCATCATTTCTTAAATCTTCTAGTGCTGGTATCAGCGTTTCTTGATCATCTGTCCCTATAACTCCATTATCACCTACATGAGGATTGATTCCTAAAACTGCTATTTTAGGCTTTACAATTCCAAAATCCTTTTTAAGCGAGTCCTTAATCGTTCCTATTTTAGTTTTAATCAGCTTTGCCGTAATATTTTTTGGTACTTCACTAATAGGAAGGTGATCTGTCAATAATCCTACTCGTAAATTATCTGCCACCATAAACATTAAACTCTCTCCTTCTAACTCTTGATTGAGATAATCTGTATGACCAGGAAAATTAAAATCCTCAGATTGTATAGATTCTTTATGAATAGGCGCTGTTACTAAAACGTCAATTTCACTATTTTTTAATGCTGCCGTCACTGTTTGAAAACTTTTCACAGCAATTTCACCAGCTTCCTTAGAAACTTCTCCCCATTTAACTATGAATGGCTCCTTGAAAAGGCGCATTACATTAAGTTTTCCTGGAATCACTTGGTCTATTGAAGTAATACCATGAATTTTAGTTTTTAATTTAAATACTTTAATGTAATGAGAAAGTAACTTGGTGCTACCATAAATCACTGGTGTATATAACTCTAGCATTCTAGTATCTTCAAAAGCTTTGAGTATAATCTCACCACCTATTCCATTAGGGTCACCTATACTTATTCCAACTTTTATTTGATCTGATTTACCCATGTGCTAGACTTAATATAATGTATTTTTGAAAGTATAAAAGTAACTGTTTTTTTCACACTTATGTTTACAGGAATCATAGAAACTACCGCGACAGTAGAAGCGCTAAATCAAGAACAAACTAATTTACATCTCACTCTATCTTCTAATATTACTTCAGAGCTTAAAATAGATCAAAGCGTTGCCCACAACGGTGTATGTTTAACTGTAGTTGCTATAAAAGATTCTAGCTATACGGTGACTGCGATTGATGAAACTTTAGAAAAAACAAACATTGGAAAACTAAAAGTAGGTGATACTGTAAACTTAGAGCGCGCTATGCTAATGAATGCGAGACTAGATGGTCATATCGTTCAAGGTCATGTGGATCAAACTGGAACCTGTACGGAAGTCATTAATCAAGATGGCTCATGGACTTTCACATTTGAGTATGATTCAAACGCAAACAACGTAACCATAGAAAAAGGAAGTATCTGTATTAATGGTGTAAGCCTAACTGTGGTAAACTCAAAGAAGAATAGTTTTTCTGTTGCTATTATACCTTACACCTATGAGCATACAGGATTTAAAAATATGAAAGTAGGAGACACCATTAATCTTGAATTTGATGTAATAGGTAAATACGTTAAACGATTAATGAATTTATGATTTTAAAGAAAGTACTTTCTTTCTTAAAACCCAGAATGCTATACTCAGACCTACCGCTATAAGTATCCCTATATTGCTGTCAATAGGAACATCTCCCACGGGTGGTGGTGGAATATTGTTAGGTGCCGGTGGAAATGGCACATTTTGCATGATCACCATTAGGGAAAGTGAAAGCATAGGTTAAACATTCTTTTTAAGTCAGATGCGAATGTATATATTTAAAGTCACCACAACAAAAAACTAAGATTAACTGTACAAAAAAATTAATATTTATGCATTTCATCGATGATTTTTGAATTTATAGCGTATCTGAATGGTTTTTTAACGATTTATTTTTAAACGAAAATCAACAGTTAAAGAACACAAAATCTGCTGATTTGAGATAAATCGGTGCTTTTTGCTTTTAGTTATTTAAACGAATCACAATGAGATGAAAGAGAAACACGCTGAAAAATAGAAGCTCTAAAATAACCATAATAAAAAATCCCCAGCGCAAACTGAGGATTTTGTGGGCCCACCTGGGCTCGAACCAGGGACTTTCTGATTATGAGTCAGATACTCTAACCAACTGAGTTATAGGCCCGACATTATATAATGTCTTAAAAAGTGTGCAAATTTAAACTATATTAAACATTCTGCAAACTATTCTGTGATTTCCTGACATAACTCTACTAGCACACCATGCGCGCCCTTAGGATGCACAAAAGCCACTAATTTTTGATCTGCACCACGTTTAGGTTCTTTATTTAGAATTGTAAAACCTTCTTTTTCTAGTCGTGCTAGCTCTGCCCTAATATCATCTACAGCAAAAGCGACATGATGAATTCCTTCACCTCTTTTGTCTATATATTTTGCAATAGCACTTTGTGGATCTGTAGCAGCTAGTAATTCAATTTTGTTCTCACCACTCATAAAAAAACTTGTAGCAACATGCTCGCTAGGGACTAATTCTTCTTTATAAGGTGGCCTGCCTAGTAATTTTTCATAAGTACTATTTGCTTCTTGTAAATTTTTTACCGCAATTCCTAAGTGTTCAATTTTTCCAAACATGGTTTTATTATCTAACTACAAAAATATCACAATTCCATTTGCGTACCTTTGTACTATGGAAGAAACTAATAGACAGAAAAAAATTGCAGGTATCTTACAAGAGGATATTTCTACGGTTATTCAGAATCATTTGAGAAAGAATGCTGTGAATAATTTGCTAGTATCTGTTACAAAAGTTCACGTAACCGCAGATTTAGGATATGCAAAAGCTTATCTATCTATTTTTCCAGCAGATAAGGCATCTCCTGTTATTAAGGAAATTCAAGAAATGACCAGTACTATACGTCATGAGGTAGCAGCAAAAGTTAGAAACCAACTGCGTCGCATGCCAGAGCTTCAATTCCATAATGACGATTCTCTAGAGCATATGGATCAAATAGACCGCGAGCTTAAAGGTGAGAATAACCCGATTGAAAATCCAGATATTTTACCACGTAGAAAAAAATCCTAGTGAGCTTTTCGTTCTACATAGCGCGCAGGTATCTCGTGTCTAAAAATGGCAAGAACGCCATTAATATCATTAATATCCTCAGTTTCATTATTACCATCGTAGGTACAGCAGCGTTGTTTATCGTCCTTTCCGGTTTTTCTGGACTTAAAGATTTTAGTACCGCTTTTAGCAGTTATTTTGATCCAGATCTACAGGTGACTCCTTTAACGGGAAAGGTTGTAGAGATGCCGCTTTCGCGAAAGCGTAAACTACAAGATATTACTGGTATAGAAGAAGTAAGTGTTTATGTAGAAGAGAAGGTGTTTTTAAATTATAACGGTAAAAATGACATCGCCTACATTAAAGGTGTAGACGCAGATTACCAAAAAATCATACGCACCGATTCTATAACCTTTTATGGTAACTGGCTAGGATCTACAGATGTGCAGGTAGTCGTAGGCGCTGCGATTGCAGATGAATTATCACTAACGGTAAATAATTACAGTGATTATTTACAAATTATGGTGCCTAAGCCTGGTAAAAACGCCATCAATTTAATGAATTATAAAAATTCATTCTCACAAATCGATGTGCTTGTATCAGATCTGTTCAGTGTGAATGAAAATTTAGATAGCAATTATATATTTTCTACCATTACTGCTGCGCAAACCTTACTTAATTACTCAGAAACTACTGCAAGTGGTGTCGCTTTTAAACTAGCACCTAGTGCAAATGAAGATGAGGTAAGAGCCGCGATCACCGCAATTATGGGTGATGACATAGTCATTAAAAATAAATTACAACTTAATGACGCG
The DNA here is from genome assembly GCA_020630715.1 of Nonlabens sp. Lineage (GTDB taxonomy): Bacteria > Bacteroidota > Bacteroidia > Flavobacteriales > Flavobacteriaceae > Nonlabens. The sequence goes on along the minus strand of JAHDIQ010000001.1, from coordinate 513,198 downwards.
CTTTATAAAATGCTTAATTCAGAGAATCTAGCGGTTTATTTGATATTCACTTTAGTTTTAATCATTGCACTATTTAACGTCATAGGATCTATCATAATGATGATTCTAGATAAGAAAAAGAACCTTAAAACATTACTAGATCTAGGCGCTAGCATTACAGATTTAAGGCGTGTATTTTTTATTCAAGGCAGTTTAATGACTATTATAGGTGGAATTATAGGTCTATTAATAGGTATTGCTATTGTTAGTGCACAAATACACTTCAAAATTGTGCACATCGCTCCAGAGTTACCATATCCGTTTGCAATGCAGTTTAGCAATATTGTGATTGCGTTAGGTACGATATCTGTTCTAGGAATCTTAGCTAGCTATGTAGCCTCAAAAAGAATTAATGAGACCTTAATTGCTCAGGCAAAATTATAATTACCGTCTGAAGTTTCCGTTTTAAAAAAAAGTACTACATTTATAAATAAATCTTTTTTTATGAAATCAGTTAAACAAATATTATTCGCTTCATTCATTGGTGTATGCTTGATATCAACCATGGCTTTTGCTAATCATTACGAACAGAAGGAATATGAATTTAAGAATACCCCAGAAACAAAAAATATCAGAAAGAAAGATATAGCTAACAGAGCTCATCTAATGTCATGTAATTCACAGAGTTGTATTGATGCAGCTCACAATACCAGATCTGGTCAAATAAGAAGAGGGCATGGTTTTTAGTTATTGATGCACATCCATCGCTAATTAATATTTTTAAATATAATGTGATTTTTTTAAAATTCATGTTTACTAAACCTTTCCAGCGCCTCATCAAAAGCATCAAAAACGCCTTGTGAGTCATCACTAGTCACCATTTTCATGCGGTGTTCTTTAAAGTTAGGAATGCCTTTAAAGTAATTTGTGTAATGCCTTCTAGTTTCAAAAACACCTAGCTTTTCACCTTTCCAGGCGATAGACATTTCTAGATGACGTCTTGCGACCTCTACGCGTTCTTGCATCGTAGGTTTTTCACGATGGGTTCCATGTTCAAAAAAGTGTTTTACTTCTCTAAAAAACCATGGGTAACCTATACTAGCACGACCTATCATGGCACCATCCAGACCATATTGATCTCTCATTTCCATAGCACGTTCTGGTGTATTTACATCACCATTGCCAAAAACTGGTATATGCATCCTAGGATTATTCTTTACCGCAGCGATAGGTGCCCAGTCTGCATCACCTTTATACATTTGTGCGCGAGTACGACCATGAATAGATATAGCCTTAATTCCTACATCCTGTAAACGCTCTGCAACTTCAACGATTTTAATAGAATCATGATCCCATCCTAAACGCGTTTTTACGGTAATGGGCAAATTGGTATGTTTTACCATAGCAGCCGTAAGTGACACCATCAAATCGATATCCTTAAGAATTCCAGCACCAGCACCTTTTGAAACGACTTTTTTTACAGGACAACCAAAGTTAATATCAATAATATCTGGCTTTGTACGCTCTACAATCTCTACAGACTGTAACATCGAATTCAAATTTGCACCAAAAATCTGGATTCCCACAGGACGTTCTGCCTCATAAATATCTAGTTTCATGGTGCTTTTTGCAGCATCACGTATCAGTCCTTCACTAGAAATGAATTCTGTATACACCACATCTGCTCCATTTTCTTTACATAATGCACGGAATGGTGGATCACTCACATCTTCCATAGGTGCAAGTAGTAGTGGGAAATCTGGTAGTTGTATGTCTCCTATTTTAGGCATGTTGCAAAAATAGGATATAAATTAAAATCAAAATGTAGAACAGCAATGTTTTAAAATCCTTTGGTTTTTTTACCAGTACGTTCTTGCTCCTCTAAAGGTTCGGGTTCACGACTTTCTAATCTAAAGTTTCCAAATTTATAAGTGAATCCTAAACTAAATAATTGCGTCTCTGCTATAATAAACTCACTGTTATCTTGATTTTGATATCTAGTAGTGAAAGGTTGGTTTGCTGTATTAAAAATATCCCTATAACTGGCAGTTAGTAAAGCACGCTTATTCCATATACTTTTAGAAAAACCTATTTCACTCGTAAAAAGATTTTTATACAGATATGTACCAAATAGAATACTTGACACGTATGAAGTATTAATATTCATTTTTAGACTTTTATCTTTAGATAATTCAAAATTATTATACATATCAATATAAAATCCTATTGTATTTGATTGTTGCGGTCTGATGGGAGATTGCAAGGCGTTAACTTCGTTTTCCATATAAAACATACTTACTGAAGTAGTATTACTCCAGCTATCGCTTAAGTCTTTATAAAGCATTGCATCTATACTGTATTGGAATTCATAATTCAAATTAATAGACCGCTGTTCAAGTACATTAGTATCGTTATTTTGAAAAGCAACAGTATTTATCATATTCTCTGTATGTATATAATAGGCATCTATAAAAAGCTCATTATTATAAACCCAGCCCAGCGTTATTTTGTTAGTAAAAGCAGGAATTAAGTCTGGAGTTCCAGTACTTAAGTTATTATCATTAATAAAGTTGTTGAACGGATTTAAATCTCCAGCACCAGGACGTTCTATAGAGCGTTTATAACTTAAGTTTAGATAGTTTTTATCATTTAAATTATTGCTAATAGATAGATTAGGGAAAACACCTAAATAGTTTTGCTTATTAACCAATCCTAGTGAAACACTATTACCTTCTACGTTCGTTTGTTCTAATCTCAATCCGGCGCTAAAAGCCCATTTATCCCAGTCTCGTGACAACTGAGAGTATGCTGCATAAATCTGTTCATCATAAAGAAAATTATCAGATAGTGATGGATCTCGTACTGCTCCCATATCAGTATCAAAAAAGTCTTGATTACTTTGGTTAGATATGTTTGTAAACTTTAATCCTGTTGAAAAAACGTAGGACCCCAATAAATCTATATAATCTACTTTTCCAGAAAAAATATTTGCTTTTTGAAATCCTATAGTTCTAAAATTATTTATTCTAGTTGTGGTTTGAGTATTATCAAAGAAACGGCTGGCAAAATTCTGAGTATTCTCGTTATTCGTAAAAATATAGGTTCCTTCTACTTTTAGGTTACCACCATTATCATTTAGCACACTCAACCACGATAAATTTGCATGACCACTAGAATAATCCTGTCCTATTCTAGATGCTGTATCAAAGCCACTAAACATGGTAGCACCTTGAGGTACTATTGTAGTACTTACATCCCTATCTAATTCTCTATCATTATTAAGACCTAGGTATCCCATAAATGACAAAGTATTCTTTTCATCTAGTGTAATGTCTATAATGCTGTTAAGAGCATGGGCATCTGATCTAGAAATAGCTTCCACATCTGTAAACCAACGAGAGTTTCTCGTTCCATCGCTATTAAAAAAACCTACTTCAGACTCTTGAAGGGTTAAATCTTTACGTGGATTATAATTATAGTTTGCATAGACACTTAACCAATCTTTTTTATAAAATTGACTGGTTCCTATCTGATACTTAGCAAATTCATCTATTTGCCAGTTACCTGTTACAGAACCTTTGTACCCCAAAGAAACATTTTTACTAGTTATGATATTAATAACTGCGCCACCATCTGCATCATACATAGCTGGTGGATTAAAAATAACTTCAACACTTTTTACATTATCGCCATTATAGCCATTAAGTAATTGCTGCAACTCATCATCAGTGAGAAAAACTCTTTTATTATTAATATATACTTGAGCAGTGCTTCCTTTTACAGTATAAGAACCATTCATTTCAAAAATACCTGGTGTAGATCTTAAAATTTGTGCTGCATTACCAGTACTTACACTCGTGTTTTCTACATTAAAAATAATACGATCTGGCTTGCGTTGTACGGTTGGTCTTTTGGCAGTTACAGTTACCGCATCTAACTGTTCTTGATCTATGGACATCACAAGATCATTTAAATCTGTAGAGCTGTTGATGGTTAGCTTTCGCGAAAGCGTAACATATCCCACTGAAGAAATCATAAGAGCATAGTCGCCGTCCACTACATCTGTAAATGACAACTTTCCTAATTCATCTGAAGTGGTCGCCTTGTAAAAAGTAGAATCAGGCATTTGAAATAGCAATGCATTTGCAAACGCAACAGGCTGTGTATCCTTATCCACCAGACGTGCTGTAAGATTATGCTGCGCTACCGAACATAATGGTAGCAATAATAACATAGCTATTTTTAAGTATTTCATAGTAAGAAATTACCTGATAAAAATAGCAAACTTGTCTAAATCATAGGCATATGTTTTAGATTATATTTGCAATGCATAAGCAGGACTATGAAGAATATACGTAACTTTTGTATCATCGCACACATTGATCACGGTAAAAGCACACTGGCAGACAGACTGTTAGATGCTACACAAACGGTGACAAAACGTGAATCGCAAGCACAACTTTTAGACAATATGGATCTAGAGCGTGAGCGCGGCATCACGATAAAATCGCATGCGATCCAGATGGATTATACCGCACCAGATGGTGAGCAGTATGTCCTAAATTTAATAGATACACCTGGTCACGTAGATTTCTCTTATGAAGTTTCTAGATCTATCGCTGCCTGTGAAGGCGCTTTATTAATTGTAGATGCTGCACAAAGTATACAAGCACAAACCATTTCTAATTTATATCTAGCACTAGAGAATGATCTTGAGATCATTCCTGTACTCAATAAAGTAGATCTGCCTAGTGCAAATCCAGAAGAAGTTACTGATGATATTGTAGATCTTTTAGGCTGTGATCCAGAGGAAGTCATTCCTGCCAGTGCAAAAACCGGTCTGGGAATTCAAGATATTCTAGATGCTATTGTAGAACGCGTTCCAGCACCAAAAGGTAATGAAGATGAACCGCTACAAGCACTCGTTTTTGACTCACAGTATAATCAGTTCCGTGGTGTAGAGACGATTTTTAGAGTTATTAATGGTTCTATTAAAAAAGGACAGCATATCAAATTTGTCGCTACTGGTGAAAGCTACTATGCTGACGAAGTAGGAACTTTAAAGTTAAACCAAGTTCCTAAAAAAGAAATTAAAGCTGGAGATGTAGGATATTTAATTACTGGAATTAAAGAGGCCAAAGAAGTAAAAGTAGGTGATACCATTACAGATCATGCAAATCCTACCACAAATGCCATTAGTGGTTTTGAAGATGTAAAACCTATGGTTTTTGCAGGTATTTATCCTGTAGATACAGAGGATTATGAAGACCTGCGTGCGAGTATGGAAAAACTGCAATTAAATGACGCGTCGCTAGTTTTTCAGGCAGAAAGTAGTGCAGCATTAGGTTTTGGATTCCGTTGTGGATTCTTAGGAATGTTACATTTAGAGATTATTCAAGAACGTCTAGAGCGTGAATTTGACATGACGGTAATTACCACTGTTCCTAACGTATCTTACTTTGCCTACACAAATAAAAATCCAGAAGATGCGATTATTGTAAATAATCCTAGTGATTTACCAGAACCTTCTACTTTAAACCGTGTGGAAGAACCATTTATAAAAGCAACCATCATTACAAAATCAGAGTTTGTAGGTAATGTGATGTCGTTATGTATAGAAAAACGTGGTGTGGTAACTAATCAAACCTACCTCACTACAGAACGTGTAGAACTAACCTTTGATATGCCACTGGCCGAGATTGTTTTTGACTTCTACGATCGCTTAAAAACGGTGAGTAAAGGTTATGCATCATTTGACTATGCTCCTATAGGAATGCGTCAGTCTAAATTAGTACGATTAGACGTTTTATTAAACGCTCAAACCGTAGATGCATTAAGTGCCTTAATTCATGCAGATAATGCGTATACCATAGGTAAAAAAATGGTGGAAAAATTACGCCAATTAATCCCTAGACAGCAATTTGATATACCAGTACAAGCGGCGATAGGTGCAAAAATTATTGCCCGTGAGACCATAAAAGCACTACGTAAAGATGTTACTGCAAAGTGTTATGGTGGTGATATTTCCCGTAAACGCAAACTGCTAGAAAAGCAAAAGAAAGGTAAAAAACGTATGCGCCAGGTAGGAAACGTAGAAATACCTCAACAGGCGTTTATGGCGGTATTGAAATTGAATGATTAATTGATTTAAAATGTATCTCAAAATATACCAAACAAAAAACCTCATCCATGGATGAGGTTTTTTTTGTGCTCAATATTTAACCTCTTTTCCTTATATTCCATTCATGATCCAGTCAAAACTTCCTAATAATCCGCCATCCATATTTGCTACTATGAGTGCGCTAGCTCGTGAACATAATGCGCTGAACTTATCACAAGGATTTCCTAGTTTTAAAGTAGATCTTGCGCTTAAAGAACTGTTTAAAAAGGCTATAGATAACGATCATAATCAGTATGCACCTATGACTGGTGTACCTGAATTGCGACATGCTATTGCAACGATGACGCAAGAACAACATGGCCATTTATATCATTCAGATCAGGAAATATGCATTACCGCTGGTGCAACTCAAGCGATTTTTACAGCTATACAAGCGTGTATCCATAAAGGTGATGAAGTCATTATTCTCACGCCAGCCTATGACTGCTATGAACCTGCTATCGCCATCGCTGGCGGAACGACCATAAAAGTGCCACTCCATTTACCTGATTTTAAAGTCGACTGGAACCAAGTAAAAGATGCGATTACCACACGTACTAAAATGATCATCGTGAACTCACCACACAATCCTAGTGGTTATGTATTTACTCATGACGATATGTTGTCACTAGAACGACTTGCTGTTAAAAATGATCTTATCGTGATTAGTGATGAGGTTTATGAGCACATGATTTTTGACCAGCGTGAACACCACAGCGCTGCACGATATGCAGGATTAAGAGAACGCAGTTTTATTACTGGAAGTTTTGGTAAAACCTTTCATATCACAGGATGGAAAACAGGTTATTGTCTTGCGCCTGATCACCTGATGAAGGAATTTATGAAAATTCACCAGCAGGTGGTTTTTTGCATCAATCATCCTAGTCAGGTGGCATTATCTCAATACTTGCAAGAACCTAAGCACTATCTAGAATTAGGAACCTTTTACCAGCGCAAACGTGATTTATTCATCGGTATGATAGATAATGAAAAATTGAGGATCACGCCATCACAAGGTTCTTATTTTCAGTTAATTGATTATTCTAGATTACGTGATGAAGGTGATCTCGCTTTCGCGAAAGCGTTAACCATCAATCACAAAATTGCTTCTATTCCTATTTCTGTTTTTATGGACGGACATGATCCACATATGTTGCGATTTTGTTTTGCCAAAGAAGATGAAGAACTCATCAAAGCGGCTCAGACTTTAAACCGATTATAAGCTATGGAACACAAAGAATCACTCAAAGTAAGTCTCATTCAGACAGATTTAATCTGGGAAACTCCAGAAGCAAATAAAACGGCATTTTCTAAACAATTAGCGTCCTTATACCAGCAAACTGATCTGGTCATTTTACCAGAAATGTTTACCACTGGGTTTTCTATGAATCCAGAAAAATACGCTAGTGATATAACCATTTATGAGTACTTAAAACAACACGCTTCACAAGGGGATTTTGCAATTTATGGTAGCGTGATGTTTAAAAATGGTGATCGCTACGTTAATCGTGGCATCTTTATGCGACCTGATGGAAATTATACGATCTATGATAAACGTCACACCTTTACACTTGCTGGTGAGCATCAAGTTTATAATGCTGGTAACGCACCAGTAATTGCATCCTACAAAGGCTGGAAATTTAATTTACAGATATGCTATGACTTGCGCTTTCCTGTTTTTGCGAGAAATACACAAAATTATGATGTAGTAATGTACGTTGCAAACTGGCCAGTACCTAGAGTAAACGCATGGGATGCCTTACTCAAAGCACGTGCAATAGAAAATATGTCTTATGCCATAGGCGTGAATCGTTCAGGAACAGATGGCACTGGAATGGACTATTGCGGTCATTCTCAAGTATATGATGTTTTAGGTAAAGAACTAGTAGAACATCCATGGGAAACCAGTGGTATTAAAACGGTTGAATTATCCAAATCACACATTTCAAAATACCGTAGTAAACTCAGGTTTTTAGAAGATCGTGATGCATTTGAATTAATTTAATGTGCTTTATAAATTAAGATTAATCATAAATCACGACTTAAGACTGAATCACTAAAGACTTAAAACAGTCTATTCTAAAATCACCGTTTCTCTAAGATCCCAATTAGCAAGTAATTGCTTTACTGCTGGTAGATAAACTACCTTTTCTGGTTGCTTATTTTTTAAGAAATTTCCAGGATCGTACCTACCATTTGAATTGGTATCATAAATCACACGTACTAGATAATCATCTGGATCTAAATAGTCAAAAGTATAGGTAGTGTTTTCTAAAGCAATTTGCTGGGCAACAACCGTTAGATCTTCTTTTACAATCTGAACAATCGCTGGCCATTGCGTACCACGTTCTAGGGTAACCATTATATTACCATAACTTGTGGTTTCTCTAGTCGTAAAATTACCAGAAATGGTATCATTGGTTTCATCATAAAAATCTGTGATCGCGCCAGGAAATAGTTTCAACTTATACAGCTCTTTCTCTTCTTGTTCAAAATTGATGGATAGAACGTTTTTAAATTCATCTAAAGACAGTTCTACTGGCACTGGTATAGAATCTCTATTTAACAATTCTACCTTACTTTGATTAAAACTTACAATAGGCGTACTGGCTTCATACTGTATGGGTTTTCCTAGTTTATGGCCACCATATTTAGATACGGTAAGACTATCCTGATACAAATCTTTGAGCTTTACAGTGAGCTCATTTTCATAGCTCTTAAAAGTTGTTTTTAGAATCACACTATCTGGTTCTAATGCTAGTTCTGGTAGGAACCAAAACTGCAACGTGTCCTTATCTTTTAATTTTGTAATTCTAGTTTTTGTAAAAACATTGTCTTTTAAAGACTGAATCTTCATAGAATCCAGCCTTCCATTATAACCTATATGAAATCTAGTTTTTGCTTCATGAGTTGCTTTTACAGCTTCTGCATCTAGTTCTGGTTTAAAAAGCTTTAACTCATATTCTTCATCTGTAGGTAATGTAACAGGATCTGATATAAAACCTATTTTATCACGTGCTGGATCAAAACGTAAATTGCTACTTTCTTCCTTTAATCCTATCATGCGATAGGTTCCAGCCGCTAGGTTTTCCATCGTAAAGGTTTCCAGACTATCTAGCGTATTAAAAACATACAATGGTGGTTCATTAAAAATAACAGAATCTGTATACGTGGAATCCATTTTATAGAGCAATACATTTACAAATTCCTCTGATTTGTAATCCAGCGCATCTGTAATTTTACCTTTTAATTGCAAACTATCAATGTAGGTTCCCGTGCTAAAAACGTACCTATAAAAAGGATATGGATTTCCTTCATTGTTGTCTACGATACTTTGACCAAAGTTGAACGTATAGGTCGTATTCTCTTTCAACGTATCTGTGATTTGGATCGTAACCGTTTTAGACGCACTACCTTGTGGTGTAATGATGGGTAGCGTTTTAAGTGGTGGCGAGATCACTAGTTGTTTTTGAAGATCTTGTAATTTTACATATTCGTCAAAGGTGATTTCTATCTCTGTCGCTTTAAAATTAATGCTAAAATTATCTGGATAAACCCGTAAAATCTCAGGCGGATCTTCATCCACAGGACCACCAGTAGGTGAACCACGTTTTGCACAGCTTACTAAAACTGCTAGTAGAATCGCTACAACAAATAAATATGAAGTGAATTTCTGAGTCATAATATAATAACGCACGCAATTTACTATCATTATACCGCAATCGCCATAGTCGCAATAGAAATCTTTACATCGGGTATTTTGAGTAATTCTCTGGCGCACAATACCAGTGTGGTTCCAGTAGTTACGACATCATCCACCAGCAAGATGTGACTTCCTTCAGCTACGGCTTCCGTTAATTTATAAGGCGATTTACGTTCATCTATACGTTGCGATTGATTCAATTGTGCCTGTTTTATAGTATTACGGGTTTTAGTGATGACGCTTTCGCGAAAGCGTGCACCTAAACCTACAGCCAGTGCTTTACCAAAACCACTCACCTGATTATAGCCTCTAGTTTTTAACCTTTTCTCATGCACAGGAACTGGAATAACAAGATCAATATCCTGAAAACTCAAAGATTCATTGAGCTCACTACTTAACCACGTACCTAAATAATCGCTAATATATTCCTGACCACCATATTTTAACTGGTGCATCATTTGCTGTACAGTGCCTATTTTCTCATAGTAAAACAAACTAGTCGCATACTCAATTTCAATACGCGCAAAAAATAAATCTCGTAATAATTGGTCATTTCCTTTGTGAAAATCAGTAAGCGGTAAGCTAGATAAACAACTGGTACATAATACTTTTTCACCGGTAGAAAGTGTGCTGTCGCATCCCACACAAACTGGCGGATACCACAGCCCAAAAAAATCTTTCATCCATAACTGCATTTTCATCGTATCATCCTAAAAGTTACTAAATATAATATTTCTACTTTTGACAAGTTAGAACTAACAAACCATCCATTATGGCAACTACAGACAACCGTTTATATAAAATACTATTTGCTCTAGCAGTTTTGCTTTTAATCGCATTAGGAACCTATACTTATAGAACACATCATGAAAATGAATCTATAAAAACCGCACTTTCTAGCGAGAAAAATGAAATTGAACTTCAACTAGAACGCCTGGAGGCAGAATATGTTCAGGAAATTGAAAAAGGAACTGCCATTACCATAGATCTAGAAGCGGCACGTGAACGCATCACTAGACTTAAAGATTCTGTAAAACGATTAGAACCTAACGTCGCTATTCTAGCACGACTGCGCAAAGAGCTTGTAAAAATTAAAGATGAACGTGAAGTACTTGCTTCCAGAGTTTATATTCTAGAACGTGAAAACACAGAATTAGAGCGCGTTAAGGACAGCACCTTACAAGCCTTAAATGAAGAAATGCTAGCCAGTAGCGAGAAATCTGCTACGATAGACCAGCTTAATGAGAATATGGAACGCGCGGCTGGATTAATACCTACTAATTTTAAACCTAGTGGTGTGATCCTGCGCAGTTCTGGTAAGCAAATAGAAAACGACCGCGCACGTCGTGTAGATGATGTAAAAGTGTGTTTCACTTTACCGCAAAATGCACTGGCAACTACCGGTGTTCAATCTTTTTATTTACAAGTCATTAATCCAGATAATAATGTACTGGGATTAAAAAAGAAAGAACAATTTGGCGATCAGGAATTAACTTATTCTAAAGTGGTAAGCTTTAATTATAAAGGACAGGAACTAGACATTTGTGAGTTAGTAGATGCAAATGAAGATGATATTATAAAAGGAACCTACCGTATTAATTTATACAATAACGGCATTAGAGTAAGTAGCGGTGAGATGACCTTGCGTTAAGAGGTCTTTTGATACACACCGTACACAAAATCGCTTTGATGATCTTTTAAATAAGCATCCTCTAGATTAAATAATTCATTAAGAATTTGCTGTTTTTCTGGATTTAATTCCTCAAAATGATAGGAGATATCCTTAAGTGCGTTCATTAGAATGTTACCACCATAAGATTTCTCTTCTATCGTGGTAAAATGTTTGTGTATCGCTGGTAATATACTGCTAGAGTCCACACACTCTGATGGATCTGCAATGATCATACGTAGTAATCCAGACCCATAAAATTTATTTTTAAAAGCGTTACGTTTATAACGTTTCCTATATTTTTTGGGTATGAATTGTAAAGCCTGATTAATCGCTTTCATCTGATGTTGTGCAAACTGTAGACGATCTGCACCTACGTATTCATTAATCACCAGTAAGCCATTTTTATTAAGAATAGGAATAATAAACGAAGCTATTAATTCATGAATCTCTTTGAAATGGTGCAATGAAGCATTAAAAAACACAATATCATAAGTCGTTTCTGGTCTAAAATCATAAATACTTTCATTGATAAAATGTAATTGAGCTTTGTGCGATTCATTTACGTTATCACGTGCAGTTTGTAATCTATTAGGAGCGATATCCACGCAAGTCACATCACTAAAACATTCATATTGCGCTAATTCTAGCTCATGACTACAATCACCAGATCCAAAAGAAATAAGATGTAAGTTTTGCTGATTTTTTAAATGATTTTTTACTAGATGCTGTTTAAAATTCACAGTAGTATCGCCTGATATCATGAGATTCCAGCGTTGCTGGATCGCTGGCACATGCCACCAGTTAGACGCTTGATGTGCCGTATCATTAAAAGCGCTGCGAGTTCTTTGAAGCCCATTTGTAGAAAACTTAGAGGTGATAAAACCTAAACCACGTTGTCTTAATTTACCGTAAGTATCTATAAAATCATCTATAGTAATGTATCGCTTCATGATTCAAAGATGGTTTAAGTTTTTTAGATTTGATAATTATGCTTTCGCGAAAGCATAATTCTAACAACATAGTCCTACTATAAAAGCCTTTTTTTACATTTGCAACTATGGCAAATAACAACGATACGGATCAGTTTAAAAAAGTACTCTCACATGCAAAAGAGTACGGATATGTGTTTCAATCCAGTGAAATCTATGACGGCTTACAAGCGGTTTATGATTACGGACAAAATGGTGTAGAGCTTAAGAAAAACATACGTGAGTACTGGTGGCAAGCGATGACACAATTAAACCAAGAAATTGTAGGAATAGATGCAGCGATTTTTATGCATCCTACTACGTGGAAAGCAAGTGGTCACGTAGATGCCTTTAATGATCCATTAATTGATAATAAAGACTCTAAAAAGCGCTATCGTGCAGATGTACTCATAGAAGATTACTGCGAGAAATACGTACAAAAAGCCGAAAAAGAAGTAGCAAAGGCGGCAAAACGTTTTGGCGATGATTTTGATGCGGTGATGTATCGCGAGACTAATCCGCGAGTGATGGGTTATTTGCAAAAAGCAAAAGAACCAGTAGAGCGTCTTGCCAGATTACTAGAGGCAGAAGATCTAGCTGGTGTTAAAGCACTGATTGAAGAATTAGAAATTAAATGTCCTGTATCTGGTTCTATGAACTGGACAGATGTGAGACAGTTTAATCTCATGTTTGGTACAAAGCTAGGTGCCAGCGCAGATACTGCAACAGACTTATACCTACGACCAGAAACGGCACAAGGTATTTTTGTCAACTTTCTAAACGTTCAAAAGACTGGAAGAATGAAGATACCATTCGGTATTGCGCAGACTGGTAAGGCATTTAGAAATGAGATTGTAGCACGACAGTTTATATTCCGCCAGCGTGAATTTGAACAAATGGAAATGCAATACTTTGTAAAACCAGGAACAGAATTAGAATGGTTTGAAGTATGGAAAGAGCGTCGCATGGCATGGCACAATTCCTTAGGTTTAGGATCAGAAAACTATCGTTTTCACGATCATGAGAAACTAGCACATTATGCAAATGCTGCAACAGATATAGAATTTAAATTCCCATTTGGTTTTAAAGAGCTAGAAGGAATTCATTCTCGTACAGATTTTGATCTTAAAGCACACGAAGAACACAGTGGTAAAAAATTACAGTTTTTTGACCATGAAGAAAACAAGAACTACGTTCCTTATGTAATCGAAACTTCTATAGGACTAGATCGTATGTTTTTAGCGATTTTCTCTAATTCATTACAAGATGAGACACTAGAAGATGGAAGCTCTCGTACGGTTCTTAAATTACCAGCAGCGCTAGCACCTGTTAAAGCAGCGATTCTACCATTATTGAAAAAAGATGGATTACCAGAAATTGCTCACGAGATCATTAACGAATTAAAATGGTCCATGAATGTTTTATATGATGAAAAAGACGCGATAGGACGTCGTTACCGCCGTGCAGATGCTAATGGAACTCCATACTGTATCACGATAGATCACGATACAAAGGATGACCACGCAGTAACCGTGCGCGATCGTGATACCATGACGCAAGAACGTATCGCTATAAAAGATTTAAAAGCCTATATAGAACCTAAGGTTCAAATGAGTGAGTGGCTGAAGAGAATTTAAAAATAAGCCTTCAACTGCACACTACCAGTATGAATGGTAGGAGCATCTGGTGAATTACGACCGTTATAGCTTATGTTTAAATCTAGGAATGTAGTGATGTTTTTCTGGAATAATAAGTTCCAGGTAAAATTGGTGCCAGGTTGTAATCCTTCTAGCATTTGAAAACCTACTGGTGAAAAAGCAAGTCCTTCAAAATCATTATTGATATACCTTATCTCACCATTAATAGCGTATTTCTGTGCTTTATTGAGTGACCAGCTCACGCCTAAATTTTGCTGTGTTAAAACGGCTAGATCATTGACTTCGTTTTCCTTGCTTTGCCATTCATAAAAGAAATCTACCCGATTACTGGTGCTAAATAAATACGACACTTGTGGACGGAATAATTGCTCTTCTATTTTAAAATTACGATTAGGGAAATTCTCGCTATCGCTAGCATTAAAACCGGTTTGTACATCTAGTGTAAATAACCAGCTTTCCTTTATCTTATGATTAAATCCTAGCTGGTGACTGCGTAAATCACTACTTAAACTACCTATGCTTTGCAAGTTTTCTGTAGCAGTACTTAAATAGGTATAATTAGTCGTAAAGTGTTGTTTCCCACGATTAAAAAACAAACTATTTCTAAAATTTAAATTCAATCCTAATTGATCATCGCTAGCCGTAAATGGATTTAGCTCAAAGGTATTTCCATCGCGTTGCACCATACGATCTATTAAATAACTGGACTGATTGTAAAAATGACTCAGTAGTTTTTTTACACCAGAATTGCCACTCCATGAAGCAGGATTCATGGTAAGTGTGGTGCTAAATTTGTTTTGGTGCGTTGGTAAAAAGACCTGATTAGGTAATAGCACGCGTACGTAACGACCTTGATCCTGAAATTGGGCTACTTCAAATTCGTTTAAATCCTGAATACCATCATTGTTATAATCAATCCATGTAAACGTTCCCTGACCAGGATTCACCTCAACATAAGTAAAATCCTGTCGTGGTATGGTCGCGCTATTGGTTTCATAAGCTGTATTTAAAAGCACTTTTTTGTCAAAAAACTTACGCTGATATTGCAACCTGCTATTAAAACTCACTTCATCTGCTACGCCATCTATTTGAGACTTTAAAATCCTATAATTTGCAAAAACACGTAGGCTACTCAATTCATTTTTAATAGGTTGTGCGTTCATATAATAATCATTAGAACGATTCACGCGCTGTAATTGATTATCGCGCAAACTATCATTCACACGATCTCTGTAACCTATTTCTACAAAAGTTGCGGTGCTATCACCTATTCCAGCATAGACTTCATAACCCAGAAATCGCTGTGATAATTGCGTTAACTCATCTGTTGCTGTAATGCGTTGCTGATTATCTTCTTGATCCAGTCGCGCGCCTATCCATTTGTTTTTCAGTCGCTTCACCACATCTGCTGTTGCCCGACTAAATTGTGAATTCTGGGCAGTACCGTTTGTGGATAATACGCTTCCGCGAAAGCGAGATTCCCATCCACGATTACGATACCATCCATCTACCGTATGACGATTACCATTGTAGGTGTTTGCAAATTCCAAGTGTTGCAGTTGATAATTAGCACGTAAGGTGCTGTCCTGAACGTACTCTAGACCAGCACTGGTAAAGAACTGATTGCCTAGTGTTTCTTCTAGGTTCCAGTCGCGATTAAACTCAATATTATAAACACGCTCTACGTTTCTAAAATTTTCGCCTATATAATCTGCATTTACGGTGGCGTTTACATAGGTTAAGGAATCCTTTTTCCACAATCGCTGTGCTACGGTAAGTTTTGCGGCGACGTCCTGATTATTCCCATCATCTATATTTGAAAATCTGTTGAGATCGTTGCTACTAGCGGCTAGTTCTGTCGCGATGTTAGTAGTTGCAGTAGGTTGATAACTGGCCTTTACTCCTGCAATACTCAGAATCTCCGGTGCAAAAAGTCGCACCACAGGTTCAAAATCTCCTTGTGCTACACCAGCAATAGGTGCTACAAATTCATAGATATTTGAAATCGCCTGATCATTAACCAGCCTGTAGTTTCCTTGATTAGGACCTACATTAGAAAAACGCACATTGAACAACTGCTCATTTGCATCCTGCGAAAACACAAATCGTTCCACACCACCTATGATCTCGCGACGGTACAGGATTTTATTTTCAGAAAAAGTATCTTCTACCGCGCTAGGTGCTAGGAATAGATTTTCATCATCACCAGCGTTTGCAAGAACGGCAACTTGATCTTCACTCAGGTTTTGTTGTAGTGGCTGGTTTTTTGCATCAGATTCTGTGTACACATAGCTTTCCACAGAAAATTTCTCGGTGCTATAACCACCAGCGCCATAGCCTACAAATCTGGTAAAATTACGCTCGCTGTACTGGTATTCTATAGAAATACGCATTTCACTAGTGATAGGAAATGTGGGATTAAATCGCAGTTCACCAGCGTTGTAATCAATAATATAATCTGCATTTTCACCACGCGTTAAGGGAACACCATTTACAAACACACGCTCACTTCCAGAAACTACTAGAATAAATAATTCACCATTGCGACCCGTTAATTTATACGGTCCTTGATTTCCTTCCTGACCTGTAAATCGCGAAATATTAAAAATCCCACGTACTAAAGCTCCAGCGGCTTGCGCATATCCTTGAGAATCGTCGCCTTTAAATTGAATCGCACCGCTAATTCCCTGAACGCGTTTTGTGAAATTATTGAAATGAGAACCTGATTGCTGTAGGTCTACATCACCAGCGCGTATAGACCATTCATCGCTGTATAGTTCAATAAAAATCTGGTCAAATTCATCCAGTCGTTGTGAGTAACCGTTTTGGGTTTGTGGCACATTTGCATCCTGAATAGAGGCGCGCAAGGCCACCTTATCAGACAATTGTCCCGTAATACGCAAGTCTAGTTCACTGTCTACGACGCTGTTTTGGTTATTTCCAACGCGTAATCCACGAGTAATTGAGCCAGTAGTATTCAATCCATCAAATGGAACGTAACTGCGCTGTATAGTTGGCTTTTGCAATTTTACTAATCGCTCTGTAGTACTTTCGTTAGGAACAATCACGCTCTCATCATAGGTCTGGTAGGAACGCGTTAAAAACTTTGGAACTGGTAAATAAGAAATCGCAAGACTATTTGGTAAAAAAGCTTTGTTTTGATTGAAATAAATAACTGCTTTGGGAAAATCGACGATGTACGTCGTACTATCGATAACCGTTCCTTTAAAGTCTTTCACCTTAAAGTAACTAGGTATTAAACTCACGCTATCCAGTTGCACGCTGTCTCTTACTGCGATGCGTTTTGTAACCACATTCTCGTATTCTTGTGCGACGCTTAATGCGCTAAACAATAGTAGTAGTAAAACAATGGTACACCTCATCCTAGATACAACAGTAGATTATCAAAAATATTTTAATAATCACGAGATACCTTAGGATCTGTGGGATATTTTGGATTTCGCTTTCGCGAAAGCGGAATAACAAAAACAATGTTACTTAAAATAATCCTCAATTCATTCCCGTTTTAACCTAATAGCTAGTTCAATTTTCCTAACTTTAGAGAGTTCTGAAGTAATAATATCATTCACCAACCTACCTATGAAAAAATTTCTGTTATTTCTGATTGTTGCCACAGCTGTCATCAGCTGTAAAGACAATACGACCGCTACTGTTGATGCTGAGAAAAACAACAACGAGTTTTTTAAATTCCGCGAGCATGTGAATCAAGTGACAGATGGTGTCATTTCTACTAGAGATCCTATTGTAATTAGATTAAATGAACCTGTAGATGGATGGCGTGTAGATACAGAATTAGATAATGATCTGATCACACTAAGCCCAAGAACCGCAGGAAAAGTAATCGCCGTGGACGAATTTGCTGTTTCATTCTTACCAGAAAAACCTCTCAAACAAAATACCGTATACAAAGTTCAATTTAATCTAGGAGCCGTAAAAGAAGTGCCAGCTGACTTAAAAGAACTGAATTTTGAACTAAAAACCATAGAACAAGATTTTACGGTGCGTACACAACCAGTAGGGAATTATGGTAGTGATTATCAATACATTTCTGGTAGCATTATTACCAGTGATGTTCTAGAAAAAGAAAAAGCAGAACAGCTAGTAAAGGCAAGTCTTAAAGGAAGCAACTTAAACATTAAATTTTCTGGCGAAAACAACCTAGGTAGCTATTTTGACTTTAAAATTGATAGCATTCAACGACCTATTGAAGATCAGGACGTCACTATTTCATGGAATGGACAAGCCATAGGAACTGATGAAAAAGGTGAAAACACCATCACATTACCTGGTAAAAATAGTTTTACGGTTACTGATGTCGCCTTGTACAATGATGATGGACAATACATTCTAATCAACTTTTCTGATCCCTTAAAAAAAGGACAGAATTTAGACGGTTTAGTTCAAATAGAAGGTGTAGAAAAATACCGCTATAATGTTAACGGCAATGAATTAAAAATCTACCCTAGTAAAGCGGTTACAGGAAGTAAAAAAGTTGATGTATTTACAGGAATCAAAAGTGACAATGATTATAAGTTAAAACAAGGTTTTAGCAGTTTTATCGCTTTCGAACAGGTCGCTCCATCTGTAGAATTGATAAGTAATGGAGCTATTTTACCATCTTCTCAAAACTTAAAAATCAACTTTAGAGCGGTGAATTTAAACGCTGTTGATGTTTGGGTTTATAAGATTTATACTAATAATGTGTTTCAGTTTTTACAGAATAATAACCTCAACACTACGAGTAATATCCGTAATGTAGGTAGACCAGTGGCACGTAAAGTCATTGATCTTAAATCTGAGGTAAAAGACGTCACCAGATGGAATACCTATGCTATTAATTTAAGCGAAATTATCATTCCAGATCCTGGTGCGATCTACCGCGTAGAGTTAAAATATAAATACACCTACAGCGCTTATACCTGTGATAGCGCAGATGAAGGAACGAGCGAGAAAGAACCTATCAATTTTGATGAACCACTAGAAACCGCAAATTGGGACGGCTATCAAAATTACTATTATGATGATTACTACTATGATTATGACTGGAGTGAACGTGATAATCCATGTAATACAAGCTACTACCGTAATAACACCGTAAGTACAAATGTGCTGGCCAGTGATTTAGGAATTACCGTTAAAAAAGGAGAAAACAATACTTATTTAATAGCTGTAAGTAACATCGTTACTACAAAACCACTAGGTGGCGCCAAAGTAGAATTATTCAACTTCCAGCAACAGAAAATTTATGATGGCCGTACTGGTAGTAATGGACTGCTCAATATCGACTTACACGATCAACAAGCATTTTTTGCACAGGTGACCTTTAATAATCAATTTGGCTATGTTCGGCTGGAAGACGGAAACGCATTGCCAATTAGTAAATTTGATACCTCAGGTAAAAAATTACAAAAAGGAATTAAAGGCTACATCTATGGCGAGCGTGGTGTGTGGCGTCCTGGAGATCATATCTTTTTAACCTTTGTGTTAAATGACACTGATAATGACTTACCTAGTGATCATCCCATTAAACTAGAATTGCGCAATCCTAATGGTAAAATCACACATCGCGAAGTCCTTAAAAAAGGATTAAACAACTTCTATCAATTTGACCTTAAAACAGATGAAGATGCACCTACTGGAAACTGGAATGCGCGTGTAGAAGTAGGTGGCGTTACTTTTAACAAACGATTAAAAATAGAAACCATAAAACCTAATCGTTTAAAAGTAACCTTAAGTTTTGAGGATGACGTGCTTAAGTCTGGTCAGACCAGTACTGTGGATTTAAAAAGTATGTGGCTACATGGCGCTATTGCAAAAGGACTAAAAGCAGAGGTTACTGCAAAGCTATATCCTACTAAAACGAGTTTTGAATCCTTTACGAATTACATCTTTGACGATCCATCACGTCGTTATGAAACAGAAGAAATTCAAGCTTTTAAAGGAACCGTAAATAACCTAGGAGAAGCTAGTTTCAAATTTGATCCAGGAATGGCAAAACAAGCTCCAGGAATGTTGCGAGCTAGTTTCCTCACTAAAGTATTTGAAAACGGTGGTGATTTTAGTACTAATGTCACCACAAAGAACTATTCGCCTTATGAAACCTATATAGGACTGGACGCACCAGAAGGTGATCAAGGTTACGGCTGGTTAGAATCTGGTAAAAAACACAATTTTAACGTGGTATCGCTAGATCAATCCGGTTCGCCTAAAAAAGTTGAAAACCTAGAAGTAAAAGTATATAAAGTAAGATGGCGCTGGTGGTGGCAATCTAGTTCAGGTAGTTTATCTAGATACGAGTCAGAACGTTATAAAGAAGAAGTCTATAGCACCACGATTTCAACATCTTCAAATGGTATGGGATCATTCTCTTACACTAATAATGAAAACGACTGGGGACGCTATCTTGTAAGAGTGCGCGATCCTAAATCTGGTCACGCCACTGGTAAAATCATCTATATGGATTATCCATACTGGCGACGTGGCAACCGCAAAGCAAATCCTGAAAACGCATCCATGCTTATTTTTAATGCAGATAAGGATAACTATACAGTAGGCGAGACCGCTCAAATCACGTTCCCTAGCGCCGCTGGTGGACGCGCTCTTGTAACCGTTGAAAACGGAACAGAAACACTAGATGCACAATGGGTAGATACAACAAAGGATCAAACCAAAGTTTCCCTACCGCTAAATAATCTGTACGTGCCTAATGTATTTGTACACATAAGTTATGTACAACCGCACGCACAAACTGCAAACGACCTACCGCTACGTATGTATGGAGTCATTCCTTTACTAGTAGAAAACAAAGCAACTCATCTGGAACCAGAAATTAAAATGCCTACTGAGCTTGCGCCACAAAGTAGTGCGACCATCACCGTAAATGAAAAGAACAATCAGGCAATGACCTATACACTAGCGGTTGTAGATGATGGATTGCTGGACTTAACTAACTTTAAAACACCTAATCCATGGGATACGTTCTACGCTCGTGAAGCGTTAGGTGTAAAAACGTGGGATATTTATGACGACGTAATCGGCGCTTATGGTGGTCGTATAGACGCCGCATTTGCCATAGGTGGTGATGAAGATGCAAAAGGTGCCAAAGCCAAAAAAGCAAACCGCTTTAAACCTATGGTGATCCATCTAGGACCATTCAAATTAGAGGCTGGACAAAGTAAAAAACACAAGATTGATATACCTCAATATGTAGGATCTGTACGCGTGATGGTAGTTGCAGGAAATCATAACAATGAGGCTTACGGCAATGCAGAAAAAACAGTGCCTGTTAAAAAACCATTGATGATGCTGGCCTCGCTTCCGCGAAAGCTGTCTCCTGGAGAAACTGTAAAACTACCAGTGACCATTTTTGCTATGGATAAGAAAGTGCGTGATGTCACTGTGAAACTAAAAGAATCACCCTATTTTGAATTACTAAATGGGAATAGCCAAAGCCTTTCTTTTAGTGAAACTGGAGATCAAATTGCCTATTTCAATGTAAAAGTAAAACCACAGGCTGGAATTGCAACCATTAACTTAAGTGCTAGTGGTAATGGAGAAACAGCTAGTTACAGTACAGAGATTGATGTCATTAATCCTAATCCATACAGCACGAGTTCTGATAAAGTACAACTGGCCGCTGGAGTCACAGATGTAGTAAGAATAACACCTTTTGGTGATGCAGGAACTAATAGTGCTAGTGTGACATTTTCTAGTTTACCACCTATGGATTTAGGTCGTAGAATGGAGTATTTAATACGCTATCCGCATGGATGTGTGGAGCAAACTACTAGTGCTGCTTTTCCTCAATTACATTTGAGTAAAGTAATGGATATAACCACCACAAAAGAAACTGAAATAAGCCGAAACATAAAGGCCGCAGTTTCAAAATTAGGCGGTTATCAGCGTTCTAACGGTGGATTCTCTTACTGGCCAGGATATGGAAGTGTAAACGATTGGGGAACCACCTATGCTGGTCATTTTCTCATTGAAGCAGAAAAAATGGGTTATAAAGTGCCTATTTCATTCAAATCTAACTGGATCGCTTATCAAAAACGCGCTGCCAAAGAATGGCGATCAGATCAATGGAATGACTTACATCAGGCTTATAGATTATACACATTAGCACTAGCTGGTGCGCCTGATTTATCGTCTATGAACAGATTGCGCGAGACTAAAAATCTTTCTAATAATAGCAAATTGCGCCTTGCCGCTGCCTATGCATTAGTAGGACAGAAAAAGGCCGCAAATGAACTGTTAGGAAATTCTAATATAGATTTCAAACCTAGTAAGTACGATTATAGAAGTTATGGATCTGTAGATCGTAATCGTGCAATGGCACTAGAAACCATGGTGTTATTACAAGAAGATGATAAAGCTCGTGCCATAATAGAAGATATTGCTAGAAATTTAGATTCTAAGCGTTACTATAGCACACAATCTACAGCATATAGTCTACTCGCCATTGCAAAATATATCAACTATATAGGTGGAAAAGGAATCAACATTTCTTATACCATAAATGGAAAGAGCACATCGCTTAAAACAGAAAAAGGAATCGCAACAAGGGATCTTACTATAGATACTAATGCCATAAACTTAAATGTTTCAAACAATGGTGATAATGCGATTTATATTACCACTGCAACAACTGGTAAATTACCAGTAGGTAAAGAAAAAGCGATACAAAGCAAGCTCAAAGCGAGCGTAAGTTATACAGACCGTAGCGGTAAGAACATCGATGTGAAAAGTGTCACTCAAGGAACAGAGATCATCGCAAGTGTCACCATTACAAATGATACTGGTAGTTATGTTAATGATGTGGCGCTCACCCAAATCTTACCATCTGGATGGGAAATCGTAAACACGCGATTTACAGATTATGGTGATAATACAGGAACTGGTAATAAAGCAGAGTACACTGATATACGCGATGATCGTGTGAATTACTATTTCAGTTTAGGTGCTAGAAAAAGTATCACTTTTAAAACCGTTATGAATGCTAGTTATTTAGGTAATTACTACCTGCCTGGCGTGCAATGTGAAGCGATGTATGATAATGAGTATGTAGTACGTAATAAAGGACAATGGATTGAAGTGAAACAGTAAAGAACATAAAAAATGATATTATGAAAAATAAGAAAATTATATTTTTAGTTATTACCTTAAAATTCCTTTTCAGCTGCTCTGAATCAATAGAAGAAAACATCATAGATAACAATTTGTATTTTAAAAACGCCCCAATTATTACAAATATGTTATGGAATCCTCATTTGGAAAAAAAAGCTTTTGTTTACTACAACAATATGGATCTGATTTCAAACTATCGATGCTTGAAGAATTATACTTATGATGATAATTATTTTAACTCTATTAGTAATTTGTCCGAAAATCACTTACTTAATAAAGTTAAAAGTCGAAATCATACTTACTTTGATTATTCGACCAACTACTCATTTACTTCACTAGATAACAGCGCTCATTCCATGTTATGGACTTCTTTCCGTTATTGCCCAACATTATATGGACAATATCCAGGTTTTGATATGTGGTTTGATGGATTAACTTACAATCACCCAGTTTGGACTTTCAAAAACAACTCATTAGGGCTTTCAGCTATTAATAGAGAAGTTGGGTTAGTTCTAAACCACTATACAACAGAAGGAGAAATAGGTCAATGGAGTTTTAAAGAGGAATATCAAATTCATGATTTTGATGAGATTAAATTTGACGCAGACATTAAACTTAATACCTATAGGGTTAATTCAAATAATGAAGTAAATAATCTAATTAGAGTTGATTTTAGAGTAGTATACTTGAATAATGATCGCAGCATCGCAAAATCAGATCTACTAGGAATTTTGATCAGTAATTTATCTAATACAGATTATTTTGGTGTAATTGGAGATGGTTATTATGCTAAAACTTCCTCAATTGCGCCTTCAGGTTATACGCGAGAAAAAGTAGAAATTGTTGCTTCTGAATTAAATCTAGATAATCTAGATGATAATCTTCAAATTGATTCTAATGGAGTAAAATCAAATCCAGATTTCATAAATATTAATTTTGATCTAAAATCTTTATTATTGTTACACCTTAACAATCCTCCAAACAATTTTTCCATAGATGATGCAGTAATTGTTGGATTAGATTTATATTCTAACACTAGAAAATCAGACATTACATTTGCAGTTAAAGGATTAAATGTTACTGGAGTGAATAATTAATGAAACCTTACTATGCAGTTATATTCACTTCTGTGAAAAAAGTCGACGATCCTGCTTATGATCATATGGCAAGAAGTATGACAAATTTAGCACAACTACAATCAGGATATATGGGTCATGAAAGTGCTAGAGAAAAAATAGGAATTACAGTTTCTTATTGGGAATCACTTGAAGCCATCTCCATGTGGAAAGAACAAATAGATCATCAATTAGCACAACAATTAGGTAAAGAACAATGGTATGAATGGTATAAGGTTAGAATTTGTAAAGTAGAGCGTGAGTATGAGTATAAGAGTTAATTCTTATACCATTAAACCACTGATATCAAACCCTTTAATCTATTAATAACCGTTCTTGTTTCAATATAATCAGTGATGTCCTCATAACCATCTAAGATAGTTTTTCCAAAAATCGATGTAGGCACTAAAGGATAAGCGGTTCTATCTACGGTGATTTGGTTTTCTATAGGTTGAGCATACGGTGCAAAACCGGCATAAGGATGTGTATTTCCCCATAGTGTGACTACAGGTATTCCATACATGGCTGCTAGATGTCCATTACCACTATCCATAGCAATCATCGCATCTAAATTTGATATCAAATCTAATTCTTCATCAAAATTAAATTGACCTGCTAGATTGATCGCGCCTGTTTTTTGGGCGATTTGATCTAGTAGTTGGATTTCTTTTTTTCCACCTCCAAAAAGCAATACCTGTACATTTTCTAACCTCATGATTTCTTGTGCGATCTCTGTTGCTTTTTCAATTCCCAAAGCCTTGGTACGATGTGCAGCAAATGGTGCAAAACCGATCCATTTTGAGGTGTTTTTACCTATTTTTTCATGAATTTGATTAGAAACAGTTCTTTTTTGAAGAAAATCATTAGCTAAGTCAATTTCAAATCCCAGTTCACGGAATACATCTGCATAGCGTTGAGTAGTGTGTTTTAAGGGTTTGAAAAAAGTGGCGTCACGCACTAACTTTTTTTTATCTGATCTGCCTTTATTAATTACCGCAGTGAGTGATTTACTTAAAAACGTACGCAAGATCCTACTGCGCAATACGTCATGTAAATCTGCTACGGCATCAATGTGTTGAGATTTGAGCGCTTTAGATAATTTCCACAATCCTAATACGCCTTTGTGCACATCATCTACCTGAGCTTCTATAAAGTGGACGTTAGGTAGTGGCTGTAGGATGGATTTGAACCGCTTTCGCGAAAGCATAATCACCTCAACACTAAGATATTTTTTATGTAATGCTAGAAAAACTGGAACACACATCGCTACGTCACCCATAGCGCTAAGCCTTATGACGAGTATGCGTTGTGGTAAATTCATGGTATTATTTACGTGCTCTCAATACTGGATTAAGCTCGTCGTCATTGTACATTTTCATTTGTTTGTACACCTTCATATACTTACGACCATGTGCGATATCATCTAATAATTGGTCTAACGCAGTAGATAAATCTACACGTTGTTCTAACAATACATCTAGCTTCTTTTTACAAGCGCTGATATGTTCTGGGCTAGCATCTGTGCGCGTTGCCTCTACATTCATGTGATAGATTTTTAATGCTAGAATCGATAAACGATCTACTGCCCATGCTGGACTTTCTGTATTTATCGTAGCATCATCTTTAATGGTTACATCCTTATATTTATCAAGAAAATAACCATCTACATATTCTACGGTATCTGTACGATCCTGATTAGAAGCATCAATTTTACGTTTCAAGGTAAGTGCTGCAACCGGATCAATCTGCGGATCTCTAATAATGTCTTCATAAGCCCATTGTACGGTATCAATCCAGCTCTTACGATATAGTAGATGCTCAATTAAGTGCGTATTTCTATCATATTTATTAGTAAATGGCTGATCTACAGTATTTAATTTCTTATACGTTTCAATAACGTCTTGAAAAATGGCGTTTGCTTTTTCTGAAAACATAGGTGCATATTTTAACGTTACAAATATACGCTAGCCAGAAGATATTTGGGCTGTTTTAACTAATCATGAAGGTTATGACTAATAGAATTACAGGAAACCACAACATCAATTCTTTCCAGAGTTGCGATGATATTTTTTGAACTAGTCGCGCCATAAAAATAGCAGGAATCAATGCTATCCATAAGACGCCATGTTTAAGAAAAGTTTCAAATGAAATAAAGAACAAAGTACCTATAGTTACTGCTGTTATGATCAAGACAATTTGTCTAGGTCGTTCACTTTTTTGTAATCTCGTAAATTGAACAAAGTAGATTACGATTGCAATAGCGGTCATCACCGCAATACAAATAACAGGAAACATTGATAATTCAATCGCGTCATAATTCCATAAAAAGTCTAATTGCCAGCCATCCTTAATGTATTGAAATAAATTCCAGCTTACAAACTGATCTAGTGTAAACGCGATGATAATGACACTAAGCGATGCAATGATAGGAACAAACCAGTACCTAAACTGATGTCTCGCAAACAGGAAAATAGAGACATAAATCGTAATGAAGAATAAAGAAGAACAGCTTTCTATTAAGCAAGAAATAGTAATCCAGAATGATGCGTCAAATATCTTTTTAATGTAGTCTTTACCAGTTCTTAAACTTAGTAAACGTCTTAAAGCTAGAAGTACCAGCACTAGTGTGGCTAGAGATTTCCAGTGAATTTCAAAGCTTAATGCGATTAGTAAAAATAATGCAAATAAAAACACTGCATAGGTGTTAGAATTAGTAAGCTCATTCTTAAAAACAATAAACTGACCTAATCCTAAGGCAAAAATCACTGGAATTATCAAAAAGTAAAAAGTCCAATCTGTAGCTGGATTCAAAAAAATCAAAGCCGTTAAACTTAGTATTACGATTAAGGCAATTACTAAATAATGGATAGGCTTAGAAGTACTAAAAAAAGTAGATAGCATAAACGATTTTTGACTATTTTTGCACTTTAACTAGCAATTTACAGTAATGAAAGAAGTATTTGAAGGTATCGCAGATTTATTTGGAGCATTATTATCGCCATTTAAAATGTTAAGCGAGTTAGAACTAGAAAACTGGTGGTTAGCTAATAGTATCAGCTGGCTTGCAATTTTAATTTTATGTGTGGCTTTAGGTTACTGGATGAATAAATTACGCATTTTTGATGCAAACGGTGAAGAAGATAAATCTCAAACCGCTCATTCTTTTTTAGGTAAAAATCAAGAATAGCAATTACGTGCTATAGGTCAAAACCTATATCACTTCTATAATACATCCTATCAAAACTCAGTTTACTGATGTTTTCATAGGATTTTTTTAGTGCATGTTTGAAATCATCACCGTAACTAGTAATCGCCATAACGCGTCCACCATTAGTTACTACCTCACCATTATGTTTCTTAGTTCCCGCGTGAAAAACGATACTATTTTCCACTTGATCTAATCCGTTTATTCTCATTCCTTTATCATAAGCTTCTGGATATCCACCAGCAACACACATTACGGTAGTCGCACTTCTAGGGTCGATTTGAAATTGCTCTTTATGTAATGCTGCTTTTGCAAAAGCGTTTAAATGAGACAATAAATCGCTAGAAATACGCGGTAGTACTACCTCAGTCTCTGGATCGCCCATGCGCACGTTATACTCAATGACAAAAGGTTCGTTATTCACAATCATAAGGCCTATAAAAACAAAGCCTTTATAATCTAGTTGTTCTGATTGTAAGCCATTTATCGTTGGGATCACTACTTGTTGTTCAATTTTTTGCATCAGTGTATCATCTGCAAATGGTACCGGAGAAACGGCACCCATTCCACCAGTGTTGAGACCTGTATCACCTTCACCTATTCGTTTATAATCCTTGGCAGTAGGCATGATTTTATAAGAATCGCCATCTGTCATCACAAAAACACTCATTTCAATACCATCTAGAAATTCTTCTATCACTACTTTATTAGAAGCCTCACCAAATTTTCCACCGACTAACATTTCTTCTAATGCGTTCTTTGCCTCAGTTGCATCGTTAATGATTAGCACGCCTTTTCCACCAGCTAGACCATCTGCTTTAAGAACAAATGGTGCTTTTAAGGTATCGATAAAGGCTTTTCCCTGATCTACCGATGCAGCCGTGAAGCTTTCATAAGCCGCAGTAGGAACCTTATTGCGTTGCATAAATTCTTTGGCAAATTCCTTAGAACCTTCTAACATCGCAGCGTTTTTAGATGGACCTATCACATTAACATGTTTCAAGCTATCATCTGCCTGAAAATAATCATAGATTCCAGCTACTAATGGTGCTTCTGGACCTACGACTACCATAGTGATCTCATGTTCTAAAACAAAAGCCTTAATCGCGTCAAAATCTGTCACGCTTAAATCAACATTAGTTGCCATTAGAGCTGTACCAGCATTACCTGGTGCCACATATAGCTTTGATAATAAAGAGCTTTTTACAATGGAATGAGCAAATGCATGCTCGCGTCCACCAGATCCTAGAATTAAAACGTTCATAGTTAGAATGTATTTGATGCAAAAATAAGTTTTACCTTGCTCAATATTGCTTGCATATTTAAAATGCCACTACAACTTTTTGACAACATATTAAAATTCAAAGGTTTTCCTATAGAGGACGCAAAAAAGCAATACGCAAATTTGCTAAATAGTGATGCTTCCTCATTAGAAAAGCAAAAGACTGCTATTTTAAACCATCATCTTAACCATAATCAGTTTTATAAATCCATAGTGAGTGAGCCTAGTGCGATTTGGGAAGAAATACCAGTGCTTACTAAACGTGATTTACAGCAACCGCTGCCGTCACGACTAAGTGATGGTTTTGCTATAAAATCCATTTTTAAAGGAAAAACAAGCGGTTCCAGTGGTCATCCATTTACTTATGCAAAAGATAAATATGCACATGCACTGGCTTGGGCGTCTTTTCACAATGCATATCATCAGCATGGGATAAGTCTTAACGACTCTTTACAAGCGCGGTTTTATGGTATCCCATTAAGTGGTAAAGGGAAATATGCAGAGCTGTTAAAAGATTTTTTGAGTAATCGTAAACGCTTTCCTATTTTCAATTTAAATGATGAAGTGCTGGAGCGTTATGTATCTCGCTTTCGCGAAAGCGAATACCATTACATCAATGGGTACACCAGTAGCATTGTACTATTAGCAACATATTGCAGAAAAACAAATCAAGTCCTAAAGCAAATTTGCCCTAGCTTAAAACTATGTATCGTAACTAGTGAAATGCTTTTTCCAGATGATCGTGCTTTACTGGAAAAATGGTTAGGAATTCCAGTAGCAAATGAATATGGCGCAAGTGAAGTAGGACTCATCGCTATGGAAAATCCACAAGGAGAATTTGTGATTAATCAAGAAAACCTATTTGTAGAAGTAGTAGATGATCATAACATATCAGTTCCTGATGGAACCATAGGTCGCATACTCGTAACAGATTTATATAATCTAGCGCATCCTATGATACGTTATGAAATAGGTGATCTAGGAAGTTTAAAAACACTAGAAAACGGTACAAGAATATTAAGTAATCTACAAGGTCGTACTAGTGATATTGCAAGGCTACCTAGCGGTAAAGTAGTACCAGGATTAACGTTTTACTATGTTACAAAATCAATTATAAGTGAAGATCTCAATATTCTAGAGTTTATAGTTATTCAAAAAGAACCTGCGTTGTTTGAAATACAATATGTGAGTTCGCAAGAAATGGATGATTCTCAAAAATCTAAAGTGCAAAAGGCCATGGATGAATATCTAGAACCTGGACTGGTAGTGATTTTCACTAGAATGGAAACCCTAGACCGCAGTAATCGTGGAAAGTTAAAGCAGTTTGTTAGTTGTTTAAGCTAAATTTTGAAGTTTTATTATCCGTATTAGTGCTTATCATTTTATAGAAAAACATCAACACGAGTAATTTTTATTATTTTTTACCTTTGTTTATAAAACATGAGTAATTATTACCTGCGTAATATGTACATGAGTATATTTTTATTTATTTTACTCTTGTTTTTGTTATAAAGGTAGTTTTGTTGTATTTTTACTCGTATGTATGATAAAAATGTGCCTTATAATGATTTGCCAGATTTACCACCACGAGGTATAGACCTATCTAATATCTATAAACCACTGATCGCAAGTAGTAGATCATTAGCACAATTTAATGGTGCTATCAAAAATCTACCTAATCCACATTTATTTATAGATACCATTCATTTACAAGAGGCTAAAGGAAGTTCTGAAATCGAAAATATTGTGACCACAAATGAGCGATTATATGAGCAAATCGTGGCAGATAAAAAGTACCAAAACAATAGTGAAAAGGAAGTCATTAATTATAAAAAAGCTCTTTTTCATGGTTTAGCGGCTTTAGAAAAGCGACCATTCCTTCATACTAATTTGTATGTAGAAATTATGCAAATTATTAAAGAAAATACTTCTGGCATAAGAAATACACCAGGAACAATACTGGCAGGTAGTGATGGAAAACCTGTTTATACACCACCTACTGGAGAGCAAGTCATTAGAGAAAAGCTAGCCCAACTGGATGAGTTTATAAATACTAATGAGGAGCACGATCCACTTATAAAGCTAGCGATGATTCACTATCAATTTGAAGCCATTCACCCATTTACTGATGGTAATGGAAGAACCGGTAGAATTATCATGTTACTTTACTTAAAGATGAGTGGTTTGCTGGAGCTACCAGCGCTATACTTAAGTGAATATATCATAAGCCATAAAAACGAATATTATAGAAAACTTAATGCTGTAACTGCTGGTAATGACTGGGAAGCATGGATTATATATGTACTAGAAATGGTGGATCATGCTGCAATTAAAGGAATCAATAGATTAGACAGCATTACACAAATAATGGAAGACACCGCAAAAGATATTAAAAATGAGCTGCCTAAAATCTATTCTAAAGAACTAGTAGAGGTACTATTTTATTTACCTTATACTAAACGGCAGGCGCTAGTAGATGCAGATCTAGGAACTGCAAAAACCGTAGGGAATTATCTAAAAGAGTTAGAAAACAAAGGGTTTTTAATTTCTAAAAAAGTAGGTAAAGAGGTATTATACCTTAACCATAGACTCATGGCAGTATTGAATTAAATCTTTTCAACCATACTCCTTTTCACCACAAATTGCTCATAGAAAAATATTATCATCATCCATAAGCTTTTCACAGCGCTATAACCTAAGTGTTGCCTATACACCGCATGATTGTATTTAATCAACTTCCATTTGTTTGATGAAATACCGTTGCCTAAACGATAACTGGCCAGCGGTTCTTGAATTCCTATGGCGTGACCTGATATTTTAAGTGCATCCAGCCACATCGCCCAGTCTTGTCGTTTACGCAAGCTAGGAATTGCGATTTTACCTAGTGCATGAACATCATAAATACCTGTAAGATTACCTAGGTAATTTGCTTTGTGTAGTTTCTTATAGGTTAGTTTTTGAAACACTTTGTGGATGGCAACTGGCTGGTCTGGATCGTCTTTAAATAACTCATAAGCTCCATAACAAACGCTAGCATTTACCGCTTTCATGGCTTCTAATTGGGCTTGTAGTTTATGTGTTTTCCATAAATCATCTGCATCTAGGAATGCGATGTAATCTCCAGTTGCTATGGTAACTCCTTTGTTTCGGCTGATTCCTGCGCCAGAATTCTGTGAGTTGCTTAGAATTTTAAAGCTTAATTGTGAGGTGGAATGTTGTTGTGAATATGCTTTCGCGAAAGCGTAACTATCATCATCACTAGCGTCATCAATAACAATGATTTCTATAGGTCGATGGGTTTGCTTAACAATGCTGTCTAGCGCCTGCTGTAAGGTAGCACGGCTATTGTAAGTAGGCATGATGACAGAAACCAGGTTCATCTAGTATGCTTTTTCCTCGCCCATAAACACGTTTGCCACGGTCTTAAATATGATATTTAAATCCATTTGCGTGCTCCAGTTTTCTATGTAATAAATGTCATTGCGCACACGACCTATGATATCTTCTTCTGTCTCTACCTCACCACGGAAACCGCTTACCTGAGCAAGTCCAGTAATCCCTGGTTTTACAAAATGACGCACCATAAATTTATCGATACGTTCTGCATACATATGTGTGTGACTTACCATGTGTGGTCGTGGTCCTACTACGCTCATATCTCCTAATAACACGTTGAAAAATTGAGGTAATTCATCGATGCTGGTTTTACGCAAGAATTTACCAATTTTAGTAATGCGATGATCGCCACGAGTGACCTGATGTAAATGTGCCGTTTTATTAGGCACCATAGAGCGAAATTTGTAACAAATAAATTCCTGATAATCTAATCCATTACGCGCTTGTTTAAAAAATACAGGACCTTTAGATTCTAACTTTATAATAATCGCGATAATAGGTATCAACCATGATAATACACCTATGATAACGATTAAGGAAAATAGGACGTCAAAAGCACGTTTTGCTACTTTATTGATAGGATCATCTAATGGGATTTCACGTAATGAAATGATAGGTGTTGTCCCGTAATACTCATAGTGCAATTGTTTAGACAGTACCTGATCTGGATCTGGTAGAAATTTTAGCGTGCGTAGATTATTATCTGCAAAATCTGTGAGCTCTAGTAATTGTTCATTTGATAATTCTTTTACAGAGCAAAAAATCTCATCTATATTATTCTCAATTACCCAGTCTGTAAATTCTTTGATATGAAAGGAGTTTTTTACGTCAAAAAGGTTTTTTGTCCTGTATCCATAATCTGGTCGCTTTTCAAAGAAGTTCTTCAGGTTTTCAGTCTCTTTATTTGCACCTAATATGGCAATACGTCTCAAATTACCACCTAATACTTTTCTATAATTTCTAAGGGTAAAAAATATGGTCACTTTTATGCAGGCGATAAGCGCCATTGTTGCACCTATGTATTGAAAAATAAAAAGTGAGTCCCTATTAAGCTGGTAGTAATAACCAAAAAACGCAAAAACGATAAAGCCGAAAAATACCGTTTGTTTTGCTAGACGAGCTATTAAGGTTATTAGATTAGTATTGCGATGAATCTGATAAAAACCAAATTGCATAGAAACGATGATCCAGCATATTCCTATGAAAATCCCGTAGGTGAGTAAATCAAAACTTTTATCAAAAAAGTAAGAAGCGCCTACGATAATGAGCGACAAATCTGTAAGATACAGAAATGGCCTCAATAGTCCAGAATAGCGACCATCGCGATAGGAAATACTATCGTCTGATATGTTTTGCAAAGTCTTTGTGCTCACGTTTTTCTAGGTCTTCTTTAGAAAGTGTTTCAAAATATTCAAAGGTGATACGCATTCCTTCTTCTCGAGAAACCTGTGGTTCCCAATCTAGTATCTTTTTTGCAAGTGATATGTCTGGTTTGCGTTTTAAAGGATCATCTTGAGGTAATTCTTTATAAACTACCTTTTGATCTGTTCCTGTTAATTCTATAATTTCTTGTGCAAAATCACCTATGGTAATCTCATGTGGATTTCCAATATTTACCGGATCGCTATAATCACTTAACAACAATCTATAAATACCTTCTACCTGATCATCTACATAACAAAATGATCTGGTCTGACTACCATCACCAAAAACCGTAATATCTTCTCCTCTTAACGCCTGTCCCATAAAAGCTGGAATTACGCGGCCATCATTGAGACGCATTCTAGGTCCATAGGTGTTAAAAATACGTACGATACGTGTTTCTAGACCATGAAAACGATGATATGCCATGGTCATGGACTCTTGGAAACGTTTTGCCTCGTCATAAACACCTCGAGGACCTATGGTGTTTACATTACCATAGTAATCCTCACTTTGTGGATGCACTAATGGATCACCATAAATCTCGCTAGTAGATGCGATAAGAATGCGAGCGTTTTTAGCTTTGGCAAGTCCTAATAAATTATGTGTTCCTAATGATCCTACTTTTAAAGTTTGAATCGGGATTTTTAAATAATCGATGGGACTAGCTGGACTAGCAAAATGCAATATGTAATCTAAATCGCCTGCTACATGAACAAAATTACTTACATCGTGGTGGTGAAATTCAAATTGCTCTAGCGCAAAAAGGTGTTCAATATTCTTCAAATCACCAGTAATCAGATTATCCATGGCAACTACGGCATAACCGTCTTTTATAAAACGGTCACAAAGATGTGAGCCTAAAAACCCAGCGGCGCCAGTGATTAATATTCTTTTACTCATTAAATAAAAAATGATAGTTAGAATGGTAAATATAGCGAAAATGAAAAGTAAGCAGTCAGCTTATTCTTCTATCAATAGTTGTAACTGCTCGATCCAATTCTCTAGGATAGGTTTACGCGCAAATTTATCGATGACATAATCTCGTGATTGTTTCCCTATGTGAGAACAAAATGCTGGATCTGTGCGCCATTTTTCAAGTATATGAACCGCTTGTTCAACCTCTGGTGTGATAAGATAATGTCCAGCGTTTGCTAGTTCCATTACCTGTTTCACCTCTGAATTTTGATTTCCTAAAACAAGTGAAGGCTTCTGACTTGCCATCATTCCTAGTAATTTTGACGGCATTACGGTATCTAGCACTTCTGTTTTTTGGAATAGAAAATGAGCATCAGCACTACACAGTAAATCAGAGAGTTCTTCAAAAGGTACTGGATCGTAAAAGTGGATGTTTTCTTGGTTGGTAGCATCCTTTAATTGCTGGTATTTTGCCCCAGCACCTACGATGATGATGTCATAATGTTGTGGTGGTAACGCTTTCGCAAAAGCGGAAAAAAATTCCCAGTCTTGCTTATCTCCTACATTACCGCTGTAAAGCAACTTAAATTTATCTGACTTTAAATATGCATGTTGCACAGCAGTTGCTGGATTCACTTGGCTCTCGTCTATCCAGTTAGGTAAGTAATAATTAGGCGTTGTGGTCTTAGTCTCCAGTTTTGCAATCATGTTGTGACTGATGGTGCTTATCACATCTGCTTTATGGAGAATGCCCTTTTCTAAACTAAAAAGAAACTTAAAAATCGCTTTTTTTCCACCACTGGAAAGTCCAGACTGTAAGGCTGCGTCAAATTCAAAATCCTGAATATGTATCCAGCTTTTAGCCTGACGGGTTCTAGCGTGGTATCCAGCTAACCATGCACTAGATGTAAATGGAATGATGGAGATTACTAGGTCTGTTTTTTTAATCTTTCTTAAGTTGAAAAAACTTCCTTTTGTAAAGCTTAAAATATGTAGGATACGTTTTAAAAAGGTAGGCGTTTCTGGAACGTATTGTTTGTACCTATAAAGTTGTGCGCCATTTAGTTCTTCTTGAAGATAATTAGGTTGATCCTGATAATCTTGTGCTATTTTCCATTGTGGATAATAGGGAAAGGCTGTAACAACATTCACGATTGCTCCTGCATCCAGCAATGCTTCTACCATTTGAGTAGAATACAATCCTATAGCAGTATCTTCTGGAGCATAGTTTAGTCCTATGAACGTGATGTGTTTCCCTTTCAAGATAATTTTTAATTTACAGTTCTAAACAGATTATTATATCGCACGCAAATTTACTTCATAATTCTGTAGAGCTTTTCTAAGAGTAACATGATTATATTTGGTTATTATTTCCCATTTCTGATTTTTTATAAAAGATGGTTTTTAAAAACGTTAAACTTTCAGCATATCTGTGTATCATATTTCTTACGGTAAGCTGTTCTGATGAGGCTATAGAGGTAGATAGGCCAGAAGGAAATGTTTTAATAGATTTAGGAGATTCACTAACGGCTGGTGCTGGAGGAAATGGCACTACTATGTCCAGCGTTACATCTGATCTTTTAGGGAATCAATGGTTAGTTAAAAACATGGGTGTAGGCGGTGAGAATACCTTAACTATAGGTGCACGTCAAGGCGGTATACCTATGTATATTAAAGAATCTATTATTATTCCTGCAAGTGGTTTTTATGTTCAAATCCCTACAGGACTATTCAGTACTTATGATGACTCAAGTGTTTTTCCATTAATTCAAGGTAGTGGTGGAATTAATCCTTGTTATGTAGATAATATTAAGTGTGAACTTATCAGGCTTAATGGTGATTATTATATAGGTAGAACTGATTTTGTTGATTCTGAACATGTTACCCAACCTAATACGCATATTAATACTTCTTTATCAAAACAAACCCGTGGTATAACTACCATATTCATGGGGCAAAATGGCGACTACAGCTCTCCTATCGATTTTCTAAATCAGATAGATTTATTTGTAGATCACAAAGGAGATGAAAATGTAATTATAATCACTTCGCACATTAATGGAACACCTGATGTTGTAGAACCAATAAGAGAAAAATATGGTGAAAAACACATAGATTTAAAAGAATATATGTCAACTCAAGCTATATATGATGCTATAGATTATGGTTTATTACCTGATAATGGAACTTATCCTACCGCCGAAGATTTAAATGGAATGAATAATGGGTATACTCCTGAATCCTTAATTTCTAGTGGCGTTCATTTTAATGCTATAGGTTATGAATTATTAGGCAGACTTAGATATGAAAAAGGAATTGAATTAGGCTATTGGTAGAATTCAACTAGCGGTACTTTATCACTTTTGCTGGACTTCCTAAACATACTTTTCCTGCTGGCAGGCTTTTAAAAACGCTACTGCGCGCGCCTACTAAAGTGCCACGACCTATGGTTATTCCTGGCGCTACATAAACGTCTGTAGCAATCCAGCACTGATCTTCTATGGTGATTTTATGACCGTAAATATCAAAGTTGATCGCCTGTGGATCATGAGTTCCTGTACAGATATAAGATTTTTGTGAGATAACAACGTGTGCTCCTATTTCTATTTCTCCTAGACTATATAACACTACATCGTCACCTATCCAGCTGTAATCACCTATAGTTACTTTCCACGGGAATTGTGTTCTTACTGTAGGTCTTAAGATTACTTTTTTTCCTATTTGTGCTCCAAAAGATCTTAATAAAAACCTACGCCAACCGTACATAAATTGCGGTGACCATGAAAATAGTGTGCTTTGTACTAACCACCATAATTGTACGGTAAATGCACCACGACCACGGAAGTTAGGTGGTAGTTCAAACTGATCAAGACGCTGGTAGGTTTTCAAAGTGGTTAAGTTATGGTTGCAAGGTAATTATTTCTAAACTTACGTTTTAAAAATTATCTGCTCAAGATTATCCACAAAATGAGCGACACGATAGGTTGCTCTGGCCTGATGAATATTATTTTGAACTATAGTTGTAAACAGGCTTTTATGATCTACGAGTTTATAAAATTGTTTAACAATTGTTTTAGGGTCTTGTGGTTTTACAAAGAAACCGTTAACGCCATGTTCAAACACATCTGGTATACCTGCATGTGGCGTGGTAAGAACTACATTACCGCTTGCCATTGCCTCTAGTATAGAAATAGGTTGTCCTTCCATAGTATAATAAGTAGGTAAAACAAAAATATTAGACCACTTTAAAAGTTTTGTTTTTTGAGGTTTATCTACCACACCTATGTATTTTGTCCATTTTAATTTACTAAAGTACTCTTGGGCTATTGCTTGATTTTCTGGTGCAATATTTCCAGCAATTTTAGCTTTATAAGGAATCTTTTGTTGTTCTAGTTTTAGTAGAGCTTCTAACAAATCAAAAATTCCTTTTTCAGTCATTAAGTTGCTTAGGAATACTATTCTTAAATCAGTATAATTTTTTTGTTTTATGACCTCATCTTCAAAAAAAAGTTCGTCTATTACAAAGTTCTTTAAGGAATAGATGTTGTTAGGTTCAATAAAAGGCTCAAAATTAGGTCTCAAAGAGTCAGAAAGTACTATACCTTTGTCTGTTTTAGACATTAAAAAGTGGAATATCTTCTTTTTACAACCTGAGAGTAAATGATATTGCTTTCCTAGAAAATTACCGTGAATGTGTTGTATAATTTGCTTTCGCGAAAGCGTAGCCCCTAAAATATATAGTGCATATTTAACAACCCCAAAAAACGTTTGTCCTGGAGTGATATAGATAATATCGTGACTAAATACTTTGAAGAAATAAACTTGAAGTTTAAGGTAAAACCAAAGTTTTTTGAGGCTTACTGCGCCTAATTGTTCATCAAAACTGGAATAACTTGTATTTACTGTTTTAACACCAAAAAAGGGTGATTTTTGAAGCTCTTCATAAACCACTTGATTTGCTAGAGAAACACCTGTGGTAGGTAGTGGTAATGGACCAACTATGAGTATGCGTTTCTTACTCATCGATAATATGTTTAAGGAGTTCCTCTTGATTAGGATTGCGACGTACTTTTTGCTGATTATTTTTATTAAGAAAATAGAGCAAGTTTAGAAATAATGCAAAGTAAATTACTCCTTCTTGACGTTCTAGTAAATTCTCTGAAAACATGGCAATAGCATAAAATAAGATCAATGCGATAGTTATAAAAACACCATTTCTTACTGCGTTCATGACATTATAAAACAATGATGCTAGAAATACAAAGAGTCCAAAAAAACCAACCATTAAAATCAAACTTATATATTGATTATGTGAGTTATAAGAACTACTAACTAAGTCTTGATCCACGTCTCCATAGCAGTCAATGAGATGTGCCTTTCCATCGCCTATTCCATAGCCAAAAATCCCAGCTTGCTCCATTTCTATTTTTGCACAAGAGAGAACAACTTCTTGAATCTGAGCAGAATCCTTATCAGTATTTACTTTTTCCATTTTAAGAAGCTGATTAAAGCGGTCCACAGAACTGGGAAACGCTATAAATAAGGAACAAAGGCTGGCAATAAAGACTCCATAAAACGCCCAAATACGTATTAATTTATACCTTATACTAAGTAATGTTGCTACTACTAGTAAAGCAAAAATAGGACCTTTTTTAAGTAATAAAATCAGCCCGATTCCCAGCAAAAAACCGAAAATAAACAATAGAATTCCTGTTTTTAAAAAACGTTCTGTACGTAACAAATAAAACACCATTATTATCGAAACAGCATTATGCATACTTAAATAAAGTGAATGAATTCCTGGATAGTTTTCCAGTCTGTTTACGTAAGGTGAATATTCTATAAACTCTGTCCAGGAAAACCCACTATTTAAAAAACCTATAACTAGTAAGATGTTTACCAGTAAAACAGATGCTATGTAGGTAATAAACAAAAGTTTGATTTTATTAATCCCTTTTTCAATTAACGATTGAGAAGCCATTGCAAAACATAGTGGAAACAATATGAGTGATGCACTTACTTCTAGCTTTTTAAAGCTATAGTCCATATTCTCAGAATATAAAACACTAAACAAGTATACTAAATACAAGCCTGCATTAAATAAAAAGAAAGACCATTTAAAAGAAGGTTTATTCTTAATGAAATCACTTAAGCAAATCACAATAAAAAAAGCAATTGAAGCGATTTTAAGCAATTGTGGAAATATAGGTGTCGCCAGCAATAGCAATAAGGCTATTATGAATAAACGCTCAAATCTTATAGAAGGTCTTATGGTTGTATTCATTGCAATTGCTTTTTTGAATCTGGTGCAAGTTGCATAAAAAAGAACAGATTGAGAAACAAAGCAAAGAGTAAAACTCCTGTTTGACGATCTAAAATGTTTTCTGTAAAAAGTACAATTGTAAAAAATATAATGAGCTGTGTAAAAAATAAGTTTTTAGTAGCCTTAGCTTTCTTAAAATATAGAAATAACTGGAACAAGAACAGTCCTAAACCTACAATTCCAGTGTATAACCATATTCCCAAATACTGATTGTGAGAATTTTTTCTAAGCTTGCTATCATGAAAAACAATACCGTACTTTTCTTTAAGGCAAGTTTCAATTAAATGATATCCATCACCTACTCCATGACCTATCCATGGACTTTTATTTATATCATCAATAACACAATTATAAACGGTAAATCTCATGCTCGTGGACTTATCTACATCCACCTGAGCATAAGTATTTACTGAAAACATCTCCATTACACGTTCAGATATTTTATCCCTCATAAAAAGTCCCGCAATAATAAGTACAGCACCTACAAGACCTATTTTAAGTAAACCTATTTCTTTACGTTTATTATATAAAAAAACTAACATAGATAATGCTATGGCGATAATAACACCTTTTCTAAACATTAGAAAAAGTAAATAAATGAGCACTATAGCACCTATAATAAACACTATCCTCTTCCAGCCTGCATAATCTTTATAAAGATATGGTGCCATAATGATAGCAATGGCTAGAATCATAGAAGCGTAAATTGCATGCTGACTCAAACCCCATAGCATTCCATCTAACCAGGATAAACAATATTCTAAAGTTTGATCACCACTATAAAACCCTATGGAAATAAAAAATATAATAATAATAAAAGCATAACAGACAGATGCCCAAAAATAGGTGTACAATAAAATTTTTAATTGCATTAACGTGTAACTCGTCCTAGCGCTAATTATATAAAAAAACCACGGAACTAATAATAATGAAGCGCCTGTTTCTAATCGTTTGAAACCTACTTTTAAATCAGAAGTATAGATGAGACTTATCGTATATAAAAGTAAGAGCGAGGATAATAAGACAGGTTGCCATAATGGGATTGATTTTGATTTGGTTTTTGGTTTTCTTATTAACATCCATAAAGTGAGTATCATTAAAAACACTACAGGCAACGGCTTTAACTTATTAGGTAAAATTGGGAAAAGACCCATTGAGATCATAACAAAAGCTAGTAACCTTTCCTCAACCGAATTAAATTTTGATAAGACGACCTGTGTCATTTAGAACAAGTTTTTTTTTGACTTCCGTTTGATTTTTACAGCTCCTATTTTGTAATCATATTTACCGACTAAACTATAGACTAACAAGAAGAAGAATGCATAGTATAAGTATCTCATGGTTGATCTTAAATTGTATTCAAAAGAGTAAATAACAAATAAGATGCATAGAATTGAGATTATAAACCCGAAAACCTTACTACCATTTTTGAAGAGTGATCTCATTTTATGCTCCATAAAAGC
The DNA here is from genome assembly GCA_020630715.1 of Nonlabens sp. Taxonomy (GTDB): domain Bacteria; phylum Bacteroidota; class Bacteroidia; order Flavobacteriales; family Flavobacteriaceae; genus Nonlabens. Next base: position 471,787 of record JAHDIQ010000001.1, on the reverse strand, counting down.
AAATATTAACCCAATGAAAGTAAAAAACACTGAAGTAAATATTTTACCCATGGAAAAAACTTCTCCATTTGCACTATAAGGAGCAAATCTATTTGCTCTTAAGCTATTTGCTACATCATACCAGCCTACCCATTTACCAGGCAATGGATTAATACTAATAAGAATGGTATTAACGGTAGTTGCATCGCCTACTATCGTTTTTGATGTTACGAAAACACCAAAAATAAAAGTGTAATAGATGTTAAATACTAGATTAGAAGTAATGTCAGAAGAATTATTAAAAATACTTCCAATATACGGGATTAGACCATGATTAGGTAAAGGTCTTACACTCATTAAAAAAGCTAAATATACAAACGCTGTTAACAGATTTAAGGCTAAATAAAACTTAGATAACGTACTTTTATTTCCCGAAATAAATATGAGTAATCCAAATACGATAGCATAAATCACTGCTAATCTTGAACCTGTTCCTGTTGCAATTATGATTATTAATAAAAAGTAGATAATAGTAATTGCTTTTTGATTCTTGTAGGTTATACCAAGCATTAAAACAGTAACAAAACTTAATAATTTCATTAAAGTAATAAATGATGTGTTTTTATCAATTAAATACTCAGCTCTGAAAAAGAGTAAATCACCATATGAGAATGCACATAACAAGACTATAATAGCCATAAATATGTGTATTAACAGGTTTAAGCTTTTAGGTAAAGTGTAATCAAATTTAAAGGCAATACCTATAGGTGAGTTGAATAGTTTACGAACTTTAGAAGAAGAAAAATCATAATATAAAATTACTCCTAAACAAAAGGTGCAAACCGCTAGTAAGTGAAAGGTTATTGCATCAGTAAACAATTTATTATTTATAAAATCAAAATTATACAGCGATATTTTATCATCGTAAAAATAATAGTATAACACAGATAATGAGATACATACAGCATAAAAAATAATATAAGTATAAACAGGACTTACAAAATTAAACTTTACAATTCTAGATAGAATCGCAACCTGAAATAAGATGCATATAATGTAAATTCCTATTTCCATAGATTAATATATCACTGACATAAATTGGGCAGCACTTGTTTGTGCAGTAATCTTCATCCCTTTAAAATGTGCATTGCGTCGCATGTCATTAAACTCGTCTTCATTCAGTTGCATTATTCGCTCCATTTTATCCTTTAAATCTAATGCATTACCAGATTTAAATTGATAACCGCTATGACCGCTTATAACAAATATAGAAGAAGCACCACAAGTATCACTAGCGATAATGGGCATTCCTGCAGTTGCAAACTCATGTAGTACCACACCATAAGGCTCATAAATACTAGGAAGTATAAAACAGTCATAATTTCTTATTTCTTCAACTAATTTTTCAGGTTGCATAAAGTCTTTTACAGTAACACCTAGCTCATCCTTAAATTGGCTCTTTAGACTACCACTACCTATTAATGTGATATCCCAGTCTTTTTTATCTGAAATATGACGCCATGCCTCTAAAAGCAAGTCAATCCCTTTCACGGGCTCAAGTCTTCCTACAAACAGGAATTTTTTAGGATTGTGAGCTAATACTTTTTCCTGATAAATAGGTTTAAACTTATCCACGTCTGCACTATAAAAGTCAAAAATGATTTTGTTTTTAGAAAAACCTAGTCTTCTTGCAAATTCATATTGGGATGGACCAGCTACCCATAAATGAGAAAAAAAATTTCTCAAATACAACCGCATATAAGCACATCCTAACCATTGTTTTAAACTACCTGACCACTGATTATCTAATCCAGCAACAACAGGAACATTCTTATCTCTTAAAAATTTACAAACTGGTAAATAGCCTTTATCATACCAATTAGGAACATACACGATATCTGGATTAATCTTTTGAGCAAGTTCTATAAAATCGTTCCTCTCAAATTCAGAACGATTGTAGTAGGTGACACCATCTATTTGAGGTGCTTTATAAGGCGTTAATTTCTTTTTATCCCAATGCACTACATATACTTGAGCATTATGAGAAGTAGATAATTCCTGTAGCACAGGAATATTGTAGCCCATCAACTCTGCATATAGATATAGAATAGTCATTAGTTTATTAGGTGTTTAAAGTCGCCTTTTTAACATCACGCACATAAAAAATTGTGCACAGCACTAGTAAAAACAATTCAGTGATTACCACTGATAATACTGTACCTTGAATTTTATAAATTGGAACAATGGAAAGGCTCAGTATTAAATTAAAAACTCCTGCACTTATCATAATCCACATAAGTAATTTAAACTGCCTAGTTGCAGGAGCATACAAGACATTAAACATCATATGTAATCCACTAATTAAAGCAATAATACTCATAATTTTAAATAAGTAAGTATATTCTAGGATTACCTTCTCTTTATATAGGAAATACAATATAGATTCAGATAGAAAATAGAATACAGCTACAATACTGAAGCCTAAAAGTACCACGCCTGGTAAAATTTTCTTCATATAGCGGTGTATTCCCGTTATAGATTGCCTAGACATAAATGGATATAGAGCCTGATATATAGGGATAAACATATTCTTTGCAGCTAGTATAAGTTTTTCAAAACTAGAATAAATCCCTACTAAAAAATCACCTCCAAAAATACCTAATAAGAAAACATTTAAAGATGTAACTAAGCTAGTTGACAGACTACTTACGAACATTTGGAAGCTTTCTATATAAAATATTTTACTACCCTTGAAGTCTGGTCTCTTCCAGCTTACAGTCTTAAAACTAATCAAAAGACTAAGCAAACCTGCGATTATAAAACCTGTTGAATTAAATACTGGAACTAGAATGAAATCGTTTGAATTATCAACATAAATAAAAATTAATACCGTGAAGATGACCTTAGCAACCACATTTATTACTGTAATGAATTTCATTTTTTCAATACCCTGAAAAAACCATACTGGAAAAATAGCTTGCCCTACAACCACTCCATAGCTTATTAAGTAAAGTGACTGGTTTTTATAAAATTTATCAAATGAAAAAGTAATGATCAGTAGAATTAGAAAACCTATAATAACTAATGCTATTCTTGACCATAATACATTGAAAAATAAAGGTGATAAATCTTTGCCTTCACTATGCAATCTAGCTATCTCCCGAGTAGCTGTTGTATTAAAACCAAAATCAGTAAAAATGATAAAAAAGACCATTAAGGCCTGAGCAAAAGATACTAGACCAAAATTTGAAATCCCTAAATGTCTAACTAAAAAAGGTACGACAAGAAAAGGAAGAAGGTAATTAAGCCCTTGAATTATAGTTAGATAAAAGTAATTTTCAAATACCTTAATCTTATCAGAAGAAAGATTTTTAAAAAATAATTTCATTAAATTAAGATTAAACTTTTAATAGAACTCGTTAAAGATCTTTATAGTATCAGCAGTAGAAAGTCTTTTTTCTACGACTTCTAGATTTTTAATGTACAATGTATTGTGAGTTCCATATGAATCTAGTTTATTAAGTACTCTTAATTTAGGATTATATATATAAGGTAAATAACCTTGCTCTAGTAACTGATTGTGAATATGGTCGTCAGAATAACCAAATCGTTTTCCTGAACCATTTATCTCTATTAAAATACCAACTAGGTTAACGTTCTTTAGCAACTCTTTAGCGCCTAGTAAAACTTCTATTTCATAACCTTCAACATCTATCTTTAAGATTTTTAAATCATTATTATCAGGAATTAATTTATCTAGTGTAGTCATCTTTACAACTGTAGTTCCTACTCCAGATGTTGTTGTTATGTGATTAGTAGTATCATGCTCTGTTGTGAAGTTAATTGAGCCTTCCTTACTGCCTATTGCAAGATTATTTAAATCAATATTTGTGATTTTATTGATAGCAACATTCCTTTTTAATTTTTCAAATGTTTGAGGTAAAGCTTCTACAGCGATTACCTTACTCTCACAATGAGCTCCAGCAAGCACAGAATAAGCGCCCACATTTGAACCTATATCAATAAGGGTATCTTCTGGTTTTAGAAAATGTAGAACAAATAACATTTCCCAATAATCATGAAGTCCACAATAAATATTTTGTGTCGCTCCGGTCATTCCTTTTTCAATTACCAAAACAGACTTTTCAGTAAACTGATGCAGTACTGGTTTTTTAAGGACTCTACTTCCTATTTGCCACTTAACAAACCTGCCTAAAGCCTTTAATTTACCGTTGCTATTTAATGGATGAGACCATATAAACTTCAATAAGTTTATCATTGATTTTGATTTTTATAAGCCTCATACATCATCTCCACACCTTTTTTAAGGTCTACCTCATGCTTCCAGCCTAAATTATGGAGCTTTGAAACATCAGTCAGTTTGCGTGGTGTGCCGTCTGGTTTTGAGCTGTCCCAATCTAGATTTCCCTTATAACCTACAGTGATTTTAATCAGTTCTGCAAGGTCTTTAATAGCAATATCTTCACCTGTTCCTATGTTAAGATGCGTGTTGCGTACTTGTGGATTATTTCCTTTGATGTCATCAAAATCTTTATGTTGCATAAGATAAACACAAGCTTTTGCCATATCGTGTGACCATAGAAACTCCCGTTTTGGTGAGCCAGTTCCCCATAAAGATATACTAGTTTCTGTGATTCCATGTTTTTGTAATTCCGCTTTCGCGAAAGCGTAATCATCAACACCTAAATCCTTCATTAATGCTTGCTCGTTTCCATCCATCAACAATTTTCCTAAATGCATTTTACGAATTAAGGCTGGCAATACATGGGATTTTTCTAAATCAAAATTGTCATTAGGACCATACAAATTTGTAGGCATTACTGATATAAAGTTGGTGCCATACTGTAGATTGTAACTCTCACACATTTTTATTCCTGCAATTTTTGCAATCGCATAAGGTTCATTTGTATATTCTAATGGGCCTGTAAGTAAACTATCCTCTGGCATAGGTTGTGGTGCCATTTTAGGATAAATACAAGTGCTACCTAGAAATAGTAGTTTCTTCACGCCATTCACATAACTATGGTGAATAACGTTATTTTGTATCATGAGGTTTTTATAGATAAAATCTGCACGATAGGTGTTATTTGCGACGATTCCACCTACCGTTGCTGCTGCAAGAAAAACATATTCTGGTTGTTCAATAGCAAAAAAATCTGCAGTTGCTTTTTGATTAGTGAGGTCTAGTTGTTTGTGAGCGCGTAATACAAAATTAGTATAACCTAACTCTTGTAATTCACTCACAATGGCGCTTCCCACCAGACCACGATGTCCAGCAACGTATATTTTAGAATTTTTATTCATAGGCCTATCCTAAATCCTTTCCAAAGGAAAGGACCTTTTCTCGGTTATTAATAACCTTATTGTCTACTATAATATGGTTTTAAAAATGAAATCAGAATTCTATCTCTACTTCTATATTCCATATTCTTTAATCGATAATCTTTATTCAAAATAGTTATTAATACGATAACCACCACTTTTTAAATACTCTTCTCTAGACATGAGGTGTAAATCACTTTTCATCATGTCATTAACCAGTTCTTGAAGTGCGATTTCTGGAACCCAACCTAGTTTTTCTTTGGCTTTAGTAGGATCTCCTATCAATAAATCCACCTCTGTAGGACGAAAGTATCGTGGATCTACCGCTACTACTTCTTTTCCTATTTCTAATTGGTAATCTGGATTTGAACAGGACTTTACAGTTCCTTTTTCATCCACGCCCTCACCAGTAAATTCTAGCTCAATACCTACATATTGAAAGGCCATACGTACAAAGTCTCTCACACTAGTTGTTGTTCCTGTAGCGATCACCCAGTCTTCTGGCTCATCGTGCTGTAAGATCATCCACATCATGCGCACATAATCTTTAGCATGTCCCCAGTCACGTTTAGCATCTAGATTTCCTAAATATACTTTGTCTTGAAGTCCTTTGACAATTTTTGAGGTGGCACGAGTAATTTTACGAGTCACAAAGGTTTCTCCACGTACTGGAGATTCATGGTTAAAAAGAATCCCGTTACAAGCAAACATTCCATAAGCCTCACGATAATTTACCGTTGCCCAGTAAGCATACATTTTTGCAACAGCATAAGGGCTACGCGGATAAAATGGAGTCGTTTCTGATTGTGGAATTTCTTGAACTTTCCCGTATAACTCTGATGTAGAAGCTTGATAAACCTTAGTTTTCTTCTCCATTCCTAGTAAACGTACAGATTCTAGGATGCGTAGCGCACCTATTCCGTCTGCATTTGCGGTGTATTCTGGCATTTCAAAAGAAACCTGAACATGAGACATTGCTGCTAGATTGTAAATCTCGTCAGGCTGTGTTTCCTTAATAATTCTAGTAAGATTTGTGGTATCCGTTAGATCACCATAGTGCAAGTGAAACTTTACATCCTTCTCATGTGGATCTTGATACAAGTGATCAATACGGTCTGTATTAAACAAAGAGGCACGACGTTTAATACCATGAACCTCATATCCTTTTTTTAATAAAAACTCACTTAAATAAGCTCCATCCTGACCAGTGACACCGGTAATTAAAGCTACTTTATGTTTAACTTGAGACATATATTAGTTGTAAAGCTGTAAAAATAAGGTATTGCAATAGATTTATAGAATTACGCTTTCGCGAATGCATAACCATCAAAAGACCACATAAAAAAACCGCTTCCTTGTAGAGAAGCGGTTTGAAATTACTACGTTAGCAAAAGATTATCCACCCATTGCTGCTGCACCAAAGCCTAATACCGTAAGTAAAATATTAATTACAATACCTACTCCAGCTCCTATTAAAGCCGCATAACAAGCTTGTTTAGATTTTTTAGGTTCATCTTTTTTATACACGAAGTATAAAATTGCACCTACAATAGGTATACAAAAGGATACGATTTTTAAACCGATACCTAAATCTTCATCTTGTGGCGCTACATTGCCGAATTCGTCTTGACTCATGTTGATTGATTTTTAAGAAAATAAATGTAATAAAAAATTTCCTATTGACTTACCTATTAGTGAAACAAATGACATAGCGCCTATTCCTGCTGCTAATCCAGTAGTCACTCGCATAAAATTATTACTTTCTCTTTTAAAATAAGCTTGTGTTAATCCATCAACTATGGTAGGAATCATTAGCAGTAACGTCCACCAAAGATTTAAGTATGCTAATCCAAAAGTGAACACTGGAAAGGCTAAATATCCTAAATGAATACCTGTACATCTTGCACATACCGGGAATTGCTTACCTCGCCAGAAAAAGGAGCGTTCTGGCTTGCGGTGGCATGATACCCAATCAATTTTTGTTTTTTGCTTACTCATAAGTTGAGAAATATACAATCACTATTGATGTAACGCAACTACTTTATCAAATCCCTTTTCAACACTAGGAATTTTGTAGTCAAAAATATTTTGAGTAACACTACAATCCATCACACTATAAGCAGGACGTTTTGCCGCTGTTTTAAAAATGTCTATTGGATTTATTTCTTTACCTAATTCTAGTTTCTTATTAATCATGACTGCAAAATCATACCAGCTTATTGCGCCATAGTTTGTGAAATGATACAATCCATATTGTTTAGGTTCATTTAAAATCACATGCTTCATAAAGCTCGCGACATCTATTGCACTAGTAGGAGAACCTATTTGAGTATTAACCACGTTTAATTGCGATTGATCTGTAGTCGCTACCCATTTAAAAAAGTTTTTACCATATGGCGCGTATAACCACGATATCCTAAAAATATAATGGTTCCCTGCTATTTGTGTGATCGCTTTTTCTCCAGCTAATTTACTAGCTCCATAGACATTAATAGGATCAGTATCGTGATCTACTGTATAAGGCTGGTTAGCATCACCTTGAAACACATAATCTGTAGAGAAATGAATGAGTGTAGCATTATATTGCTTTGCAATTTGGGCTATTTTCTCAACCGCAATAGCATTTATTTTAAACGCTTTTTCCTGTTCTGTTTCAGCTAGATCTACGGCTGTGTAAGCTGCACAATTAATGATATAGTCTGGTTTAATCTGTGCTACTTTTTTATGGAATTGATGTGTGCAGGTGATATCTAATTCTTTACTGGTAAACCTAAAAAGTTGATGGTTTACTAATGCATTGCTTATCGCTATTCCTAGCATACCATTTGCACCTGTGATAATGATTTTTTTAAAACTCATTTACCCATTTATAAAACCAGCGTTACGATCCTTGTCAGAAACTACAATATGATCTTTAGGAATTTTCCAATCTATAAGTAGCGACGGATCGTCATACCTGATTGTTAATTCCTCTTCTGGTTGATATGTATTATCCACTTGGTAGTTTACTATTGCTGTTTCTGATAAGACAGAAAAGCCGTGTAAAAAATCTCTAGGAACTAATATTTGTTTGTTGTTATCACTACTCAATTCTACGGCAATATGTTGCAAATAGGTAGGTGATTCTGGTCTGAAATCCACAGCAACATCTAGAATACGACCACTGATACAACGTACTAATTTTGCTTGTGACGCTTCGGCTTTTTGAAGGTGTAATCCACGGATCACGCCGTAAGTAGAGGTGCTTTCATTGATGGTGATGAATGGTGGTTGCTGTGGTAACGCTTTCGCGAAAGCGAAACTATCAAAAGCCACTATAAATTTACCACGAGCATCTTTAAAAACAGATGGCTCTATGATTTTACAATCCTGTAGCGGTGTGTCAATTATTTTCATCGTTCTAATAATTGCATGAGATAATCACCATAACCACTTTTAACTAGTGGCTTTGCTAGGGCTTTGAGTTGGTCATCATTTATATAACCCATGCTATGCGCCACTTCCTCAATAGAACCTATTTTAAGACCTTGACGTTGCTCTATTACCTGAACAAACTGGCTGGCCTGCATTAAGGATTCAAAAGTTCCTGTATCTAGCCAAGCCGTTCCAGCATCTAGAACGTTTACATGCAATTTATTGCGTTCTAAATAGACGTTATTAATATCTGTAATTTCTAGCTCGCCACGATGGGATGGTTGTATGTATTTTGCAATTTCTACCACTTCATTATCATAAAAATAAATACCAGGAACCGCATAATTAGATTTAGGTTGTGCTGGTTTCTCCTCGATACTAGAAGCAATCATGTGATCGTTAAAATCAACGACTCCATAACGTTGTGGATCATTTACGTGATAGGCAAAAATGATTCCACCTGTAGGATTAATACTTTCTTGTAAGGTGTTTTTTAAACCCGTTCCATAAAAGATATTATCTCCTAATATCAATGCGACAGGATCCTTTCCTATAAAATCTGCGCCTATGATAAAAGCCTCTGCTAGTCCGTTAGGTTGGTCTTGTACGGCATATTCAAAGTTGCATCCTAATTGTGACCCATCGCCTAGTAAGTTTTTAAACAAATGCTGGTCTTGTGGTGTTGAAATAATTAGAATTTCCCGTATTCCTGCGCTCATTAAGGTAGCGATAGGATAATAAATCATGGGTTTATCATAAATAGGCATGAGCTGCTTACTTACTGATAAAGTTAGTGGATGTAATCTGGTACCGCTACCACCGGCAAGTACAATTCCTTTCATGATGTATATTTTTTAAGATACCATGCTACGGTTTTTTCAATTCCTGTTGCAAAGGTTTCATCTGGTGACCAGTTTAAATCTTCTTTAATTTTAGATGGATCAATCGCATAACGATAGTCATGACCTGGTCTATCTTTTACATAGGTAATCTGTGATGCATAAGACTGGCTGTCGTCTCTAGGTTGAATTCTATCTAGTATTTCACAAATATGATGTGCAATATCAATATTACGGATTTCATTGTGTCCGCCTACGTTATAATTTTCACCAATAGTCGCGTTTTCAAGAACTTCATGTAATGCTCTACAATGATCTGTAACATATAACCAGTCACGCACATTTTTCCCATCACCGTAAATAGGAATAGACTCTTTTTGTAGTGCTTTTCTAATCACAACAGGAATCAGTTTCTCATCGTGCTGGCGTGGACCATAATTATTACTACAATTTGTAATCACCGCTGGAAATCCATAGGTATGAACATAACTCATCACTAAATGATCACTTGCTGCTTTACTTGCGCTGTACGGACTGCTGGGTGCATACGGCGTTGTTTCTGTAAAAAACCCATCGTCTTTTAAACTTCCATACACCTCATCTGTAGAAATATGCAGGAATTTAGGTGGTGTTGCTGCTTTTGCAAAAGCGGCATTAAATTCACCTGGTTGCTTCATCCATAAGCGATATGCTCCATGCAATAAATTAAAGGTTCCGTTTACATTAGTCTCCACAAACACCTGCGGATTCTCAATACTGTTATCTACGTGAGATTCTGCAGCGAGATGGTAGACTCTACTAAACTGATGTTCTTGAAACAGTTGATTTACAAATGATGCATCACAAATATCGCCTTTTATAAAGGTCAATCGATCGTGCGAGAAATTCAATGCAAAATCACGATCTGCAGCGTATGTTAATTTGTCTAGGTTTATGATATGATCGCTAGTATGTTCTAACAGGTATTCTATAAGATTGCTTCCTATAAAACCAGCGCCACCAGTGACTAAAACCTTATGCGTTGTTTTTTTCATATTCATTTAAGAATCTAAAAACAACTGGAATTAAAGCAATTAATAAACCTAATCCAAATCCGATAAGAGCACCTTTAAGTCTATAATGTTTCTTTTCTAGGGTTCCTTTAGTAATGAATTGAGATACCGTATGTATCGTTTCACCATAGGTGTATTTATCTTCTCTAATTTCAGACATTTCTTCTAATAAATATCTTTTCTGATTAAACAGTTGATTTAACGCCTCTGATGGTCGTTGATCACCTAAATGAATATTAGTTCCTGAACCACTAGAAATATCGCTGGTTTTTATGGCGCTTTCATAAGCAGCAATTAAAGAATCTATCTCTACTAATTGATTTTCTTTTGTCTTTAAATCAAAGGTAGTTGTTTCTCTTAAAGCCATACGTTGTGCTTTAATCATTGTATTCTCTTCCACATTTATAATCTGTGGGATAACACTTTCTAAAACGTCACGATCATTACCCGTAATTTCTATGCTATGAAACTCATAATCAATATCACGTTTTGCAGCCATAAACCCTTCAAAAGTGAAATTTTCTAATGCCATAGTATCAGATTCTCGTGCTAAAGCGTCGTATTCTTGAAGCAACTCTGTTTCATTAAATTCTGCTGTGATTTCCATACCTTGAAGCGTAGCAGCTTTTTCTTGTGAAATAGCTAACGCCTTAGAAAGGCTAGTATAATCTTCCTGTTCTGTCAAAGAATTGTAATGATTAATATTAGAAATTAACTGTGCAACACTTTTAAAATTAGGCTTTACAAGTACTTTTGCAGAGTATACATTGCTTATTTGATCTTTTAAATACCATCCTCCAGCGATTCCTAAAATAGAAGTAATCCCTACTATAATTAAGTTCTTCTTTATAAAAATTAGGAATAAGATTAAGAAATGTCCTATTGATTTAAAGATGTTCCCTATACCATTAAATAGGTTTTTAAATCCATTACTTATCCATACAAATACAGGTACTAAATCTACTTCCTGCTCTTGATTTTGATTGTTGGGTTGGTCCATCAATGTTTGCTTTAATAAAGGTCAAATATAGCGAAGATTACACATCACTACATCGCTAACGGTTCTTTGTAGGTTTTAGTCTATCGTTAGATCTGGAGGAATGCTTTCTTCCATAATTTGTTCTAGGATCTTTTCTGTAATGACATAGACTGGTTTTACTCCTAATAAACCTAATCCACCACTAGCTAGCGTATGTCCTGTTTTTAAAGGATTATCACTAGCATAATAGGCATATCGTACTTTTACTTTTTTATTGATACTACGTCGTACACGTGAAGCCGCTTGAATCGCTTTCTGGTAATGTGCACCTTCCATTTCTAGACCTATCACGCGCCAGCTAGAGCTGTAGAAAAATTCCAGTAAATCTTTATTTTGCAATGAAGTTCCTAAAACGGTGACCATAGATCCTGAAACCACATTAATTCCATCTGTTTTTAAATCTTTTTTAGAAAGTGCATTTTTAAAAGGATAGTTATCTGCAGTTCCTTCAAAAACGTGCGCATCTGGCACCATGATATCACCTTTATCACCTTCTAGAATTCCAGCTTTTCCCATAATGCTAATGGACTGCACATTCATTTGATGCTCGTTACCTTCTTGATCTTTGTAAGGCTTCAGTAATTCATCCATAGTTTCATAGGCCTGTTCTCCAAAAGCGTAGTCCATCACAATAAGTACTGGTTTTGTGTTGTTTTCGCTTTCGCGAAAGCGTAATGAACAAAAATCCACATCCATATACTGGCATTGAGACATATCAAAAACTTGCACATTGATATTTGTGCCGCTTTCATCCTTAAGATAGGTCATCCCATTTGCCAAAGCGTGCTTTTTAATAGCATCGCGATCTTTCTTAGAACCATCATCACTTAACTGTGCAAAAAGCTCCATACGATCCTTATTCTTAAGTTTAGATGCTAGCGCTTTAGGACCATATAAGGAGTTCATCACACTATGTAAGTTTGCACTAATAATATGTAATGGTCTATCAAACAAATTGTTGTCAATTAAATGTTGTTTGATACGATAAGCCCATTTATCACCATGAATGTGATGTCCTAATCGTTCTCTAAGTACTGGTGAAAAGGTAACTAGACGTTTCTGTTCATCCATGATCTCACGTCGTGCTAATTCACCTAAATGATAAATAATACTCAAAAACTGATGCGGATTCTGATCTGTAGCAAAATCATCATAAACGGTCATCACCTCATCAAAAGTGCGACCTAAAATGGTTGCTGTGTGCGTAACTGCAATTTCTTTTTCTGGCTGGGTAAGTTTTTTCTTTTTGACTGCACTTTCTAGACATTTCCAGTCGCGAGTCGTGTTACCGCTATCGCCTACTAGAACCTGTTTCATGATTTTATGTGACTCAATCATTAAAAAGGTAAGGTGTGTGAGGATATCATAAATCTCTGAACGTCCACGAGTAACTTCTATATTCATTTGCTCGCTATCGATGCGGTAGCAATTACGACGGCGTTTTTTAGGAATGATAGGAATAAAATGAGATCCATCATAACCTTCATCACTTGTAAGGTTGATATAACTACATTCCTCAATACCAGATGGCAGGCGATCCATTACATAAAGCAAACCGCTTAGTTCTATCTTATCATCTGCAATAGAACCGTAAATTTCTGGTCGTAAGGTTAACAGGGATTCTCTCAATGATTCACCACTCACGCCCATAGGTTTATAAAAGCCACGATTGAATAAATGACGCATCGTTATATACATGCGTTCTATAGCATTAGTGCTTTCTTGAGCTCTGGTACGTGGTTCTACATTAAGTATAGGCATATATGGTATTTCTTTACAAAGATAAAGTTTTTGATCTCACTTTTGCTGTTGAAAGTAACCGTTGTAAATATGGCTCTTAACACATAAATTATCGATTATTTTCGGTTTAAGCACGAGCCTGATTTTTAAATTTTGCTATTAATCTTTTTTATTTTGAAATCATCAAATCTAAAAATTTAGCAACTTTTCAAATATGCATTAACTTCTGCTAATCAAATGATAAATTATGAGATATATACGCAATTGTAATAAGTATATTTTAATCATTTGGTAACTTTCCTTCTTTCCATTCTGCTGAAGTCACATGACTATTCCACTCAATTTCAAAGTTTTTATAATTAAAAGACCATTCAATCCAGTAATTTTCTTTTTCGGCATGATACATTCCATCCAATTGAAATTGTTTTAATTTTTCATCGATTTTTGTGTTAGCTACCTCTTGCCATGAATTCACAAAATCAATCGGTCCAGTCATAGGTTTCCATTTTGCTCCATCAAAATAGCCTTTAAATTTTTCATTTGAAATTCCCTTAATGGTCAATTTAGTTTTACCTAATATCAGGCCGTCTTCAATTCCACCTTCATTGAAATCATCCAGTTTCGCCCAATCAAAAATCAGTTCAATATCATTTCCTATCCGCTCCACATTTTCAAAATGTGAGTCGTGTAAAGAAAGTCGTTTGATGTTTGTATTAATCTTCAACTGTTTTGGTTTTTTACTTGGCTACAACCACTATAATTAGTTCATAAATCTTAATAGCGTCTCGATTATATTAGCCGATTCCGCCATGAAGCGGAATGAATTAAAGAGCATCTTTAACAATCTGCTCTAGCACACTAGCAATCTTACGATCATTTGATAATCGTGGTAATTTATTCTGACCACCTAATTTACCTATGGTTTTCATGTAGGCTTTAAATCCATTTTCTGGAACTGCCGTGATTACTAAAGGTTGTAAAATCTTACCCGTTATAAGGTCATCATAATAAACGTTTTGACCACGCATTTTAAGATCTAGCGTTGCTGCAAAGGCTTCTACATCCTTAGGGATTTCACCATATTCTATGAACCATTCATGATAAGGTAGTCCGCTTTGTGGGGCTAATTGTGGTGCAACGGTAAACTCATTAATGACCACATTGTGTTCTTGAGCAGCTTCTTTCATGGCCTGTTCTACTTCTTTACCTATAACGTGTTCACCGCTCGCGCTTATATAATGTTTAATACGTCCTGTGACAATGACACGATATGGACTGGTACTGGTAAATGCTATGGTATCACCTATATTATAAACCCACAATCCTGCAGTAGTAGAAATAATAAGCACATAATTGACACCTATTTCTACCTCACCTATGGTTAATCGCGGTGGATTTTCTTCATAAAACTGATCTGCTGGGATGAATTCATAGAATATTCCTGCGTCTAGTAGCAGTAACATTCCTTTCTCGTCCTGTTTATCTTGATAAGCAAAAAAGCCTTCACTAGCTGGAAACAGTTCAATGCTATCTACATCACGACCTATCAGTTGCCTAAATTTAGGACGGTAAGGTTCAAAATTCACACCACCGTAAATGAAGAGATTAAAATCTGGGAAGACTTCGCCTACTGGTTTACCAGTTCTCTGGACAATGCGTTCAAAATACATTTGTACCCAACTAGGAATACCTGAAATCACACTCATTTTCTCAGGAAGCGTTTCATCAATAACTGCTTCTACTTTTGTTTCCCAGTCTTCTATACAGTTTGTTTTCCAACTAGGCATGCGGTTTTTTTGCAAGTAACCAGGAACGTAATGTGCTACGATACCACTTAATCTACCTAGTTGAACCCCATTTTTATCTGTCATTACAGGACTGCCTTGTAGGAAAATCATTTTACCATCTACAAAAGCACTTTTTCCGGTCTCATGGATATAGCTTAAGATCGCATTACGCGCTGCTTTTACATGCTCTGGCATAGAATCTTTAGTAATAGGGATATGCTTTGCGCCACTGGTAGTTCCAGAGGTTTTAGCATAATACAATGGTCTTCCTGGCCATAGAATATCAGACTCTCCGGCTACCACGCGATCTACAAAAGGCCTCAAGGCTTCATAATCTCTTACAGGAACGTTCTTTACAAAATCTTGATGAGTAGTAATGGTGTTGAAGGAGTGCGCTTTTGCGAAAGCAGTATCACCAGCAGCTTTAATCAAATGTTCAAACACTCGTTGTTGAGAAGTAATAGGATTACTCGCCCATTTTTGAGTCTGTCTAGCGACAATTTTAGCAAATATGCGTGCGGCAAATGACTTTATGGACATTACTCAAAATTTATAAAATTAGTAGGATCTAATGGATAACCATCACTCCATAATTCAAAATGTAAGTGTGGACCATTAGTAAGCTCGCCTGTATTCCCTACAGAACCTAAGACCTCACCTGCTAGAACCTGATCATTTTGTGTGGTAAGTATATCGCCTAGATGTTTGTAAGCTGTGATTAGTCCATAAGGATGTTCTACAATAATGGTGTATCCAGTGTCTGTTGTAAAACCCGCAAAAATAACCGTGCCAGCAGCAGCAGCTTTTACAGGCGTTCCTACAGGCGCAGTCACGTCTACTGCAAAATGTTCTTTGTCTGGATCGTAAACACTAGAAATGTTACCCGTAACTGGTGTGAAAAACACAAAGTTTGTGCGTGCGACAGCACCTTCCATAAGGTTAAACTGGTCCTCACGAGCAACTTCCTCTCTTAGTATGGAGTCCTGAGGTATAGGATCTATGATCTCATCTTGATTAGCTGTTTCTACCTTTGCGATGCTATCAATACGCTCATATTCTTGTGCGGTGATATTACCGGAAAGCACTTGCTGTATACGGTCAAATTGTTGCTTATTTAAAGCAATAGCAGTTTCTAAAGAATCTGTGCGTTGTAATAAGGTTGCAGTAGCACGTTTTACCTTTGTACTAGAATATCCAGGAATCAATTCACGCAGCGGTGAGAATGCAATAATTACAGTAGTAAGTCCTACTAGTAAAATAGCTGCTACTGTAGTCACCACAAAAACGTTAAGCCTATTGAGTTTAAGACTAAAACGTTCTTCAAAAGTATCGTCATTAATCACTACCATACGGTAATGACTGCGCCATTTTGATTGTTGCTTTTTAATTTTCTTTTTGCCCATAGTAATAAGACCATTTCAAAGATAACGAGAAATGTGAGGAATGTTTTACGATAGTATTGCTTTTAAATGCTTTTTAAGAGTGCTTATCTTTACCTATCAACACACCTTTATTGTTAAACAAACACCATTTTAAACTGAGTTAAACGTGCTTATTGTATCTTTGTAAATTCAAAGTAAGATATTATGACAGCAAACTTTTTTTTAGCGATACCAGGTGTATGGAGCATCGTGCTTATTGTAGTGGTGGTTTTATTACTTTTTGGTGGTAAAAAGATACCAGAATTAATGCGCGGTCTAGGCGGTGGAATTAAAGAGTTTAAGGATGCTACCAAAGAAGATGACAAGAAAAAAGATGAATTAGATTCTTAATTTATCTTTTAAACATATTAAAACCCGTCTAGGTTGAACCTAGACGGGTTTTTTGTTGGCTCTATTTTCATAACCTTGCATAGCGTTATCAATAAATATCTATGTAATGCTTTGAATAACATTTTTAAGAGCTATACATTTCTAGGTAAAGCCCAGATCCACCAATACTTGCCAAGGAAAGGAAGTTACAATATCAATACAACCTCACTAGTTTTAAAGCTACTCTACAAACTTGATGCTTCTTAAAATGGCTTCTAGTTCAAAAAGGTAATTGCGTTGTGCCGCGCTAGGTGCATAGATATAACCTTCGGCAATGATCCAGGAATCTCTTTTCTCATTATAAATAGCATAGTTTAAAAATGGACCTGACATGTATTTGTTTTTTACTTCCCACAGACCTTTCGTCTCATAGGCAAAAACACCATTTACATTACTCTCGTTAACAAAAGGAGAATAGGCTGGTTCTGTTTGAAAAACACCACCTTCATCTACAGGAATTTTAAGTACCCCAATAGAATCGCGGACTCTAGTAACACTAGCAGAAATATTTTCTACGTCTAGCGCATTTCTAGGGATTTCATACATCATTACATCCATAGTTCCTTCTCTAATGTTACGACGCAACCAGAAAAAATCAGGATCCTCTACTGCTGCATAACGGTATGCCTGAGGAACTTTAATGGTGATGCCTAGCTTTTCCTCAATACGCAATACATCCAGAGCAACACGATCTATTAATCGCTGTTTTTCTTGAATCTCATGGTCTTTAAATACTTTTTTAATTAAAGCCGCTTTTTCAATTACCTGATTGCTTATTTCTTCCTCTGAAGATCCTCGTAGTACCACTCCTTTCTGAGGGTTTGCATGCAGGTTATTTGTTACGCTTACATCTGCAATCACATTATCACGTATTTCAACCCGTAAATAGTTGCGAGATTTTCTAAGCATCCCGTTAAATGAAGTAGGTTTTACCTGATTAAGAGTGAACTGTGGTTCTACTCTAACTAAGCCATCTACTGATGCGGCTAGTACTTTTCTAATGCTGTCGCCTACTGCGCCATCCCATAAATCATCTTCTATGACTACTAGAATATCATTCATTTTACCAGCACTATCTGATATCAAGACTGGCTTATCATTACAAGAAATTAATGTAATTGCCGCAAATACTATTAGAATCACTCTTTTCATAGTTGTGACTTATTTTAGTTTTAAGGTAGTTCCTGGTTGTAGATCTTCTGTTTTGCCAGGATTTAATTTACGTATTGCAGCAATACTTGTGCCATAGGTGTTTGCTATCTTCCATAAACTATCACCACTCTTAACCGTATAACTACTAGGCGTACTTCTTACAGCAGTATTTGCTACTGGCCGTCGTGGATGAATGTATAGACGTTGTCCTATTTTTAAATTGTTACTACGCAGGCTATTCCATCGTTTAATTTGACTAACGCGCACGCCATATTTATTAGCTATTTTCCCTAAATAATCACCACTTTTTACACGATAGACCACACGAGATTCTGCTTTTAATAATTCTGGTAAAGGTTTTTCACGTTTGTCGAATTCCGCTTTCGCGAAAGCGTACACCGCATCCTCATTACTCACAAATTTACTTACTGCTCGCAAGGGCAATCTCAAGTAATAATCACGACCTTTTAAAACAGGAATAATATCTAATTTATAACTAGGGTTATGAAATTCTACAACCTCGATATCTTCATCTACAAATTGTGCCACATGATCTAGTGCAATCATCTGTTTAACATGAATGGTGTCTGTAGCGATTGTTTTATGTGGCGTCTGTCTAGGTTGAAAACCGTGCTCACTTGCATAAGTATATAGATAAACCATCGCCTGAAACGCAGGAACATATCCAGCGGTTTCACGCGGTAAATAAGGTCTTAAATTCCAGTAGTTTCTATAACCACCACTACGTCGTATGGCTTTATTCACATTTCCTGGACCAGAATTATAAGCGGCAAGCGCAAGATCCCAATCACCATAGATATTGTAGAGACTTTTTAAGAATTTACAAGCCGCTTCTGTAGATTTAATAGGATCCATGCGTTCATCCACATAGCTGTTTACCTCAAGATTATAATTACGTCCGGTAGCAAACATGAATTGCCACAAACCTGTTGCTCCTACAGGACTTTTTGCACGTGGATCTAGTGCACTTTCTACTACGGCTAGATATTTCATTTCTAGTGGTATGTCATATTTATCTAGCGTCTCTTCAAACAGCGGAAAGTAGTAATCACTCAAGGTCATCAATCGTTCTAAATAAACGCGCTGATAACTCAGCTTTTTATTGATGAGCTTTTCTAGAACAGGATTATAATCGATCTGAAATGGTGTGGATTCATTAATCTTTTGAAGTCTTGCTTTAAGCGTATCTGTAGGAACTACTTGACCTACGGTAGCGCTTAAATCCATACTTGCCACACTTTTATACATGTAATCATACATGTCATTATTATACAATTCTTGTAGCAACGCATCATCCAGCGCATCTACTTCTGGATATTCATTAAGAGCAGTAGTGGTTACTCCTTCCATTACAGGAATAGTAGTCGTAATCGTGTCCGTAGCTGTTTCGGTAACTGGTTTAATAGAATCTGTTGCTTTTTTTACAACTACATTTCCTGCTTGTTGTGCTTTAAATTCTTCGTAAGTAAGGACGCGCTTTTTTTCTTTTTGTACGGTAGAATCTGGTGTTACTTGAGCAACAGAAACTGTGGTTACTAACAATATTAAAACAGCTAAAAAAGATTTTATCATTATTGCTTATTTAATAGCCGCGATTCCTGGCAATGTTTTTCCTTCTAGCATTTCTAGCATCGCGCCACCACCGGTAGAGACATAACTCACCTTATCTGCAAAGCCAAATTGCTTTACCGCCGCAACACTATCACCACCACCTACTAATGAAAAAGCGCCAGAAGCAGTAGATTGTGCCACAGCATTTCCTAGTGCGATAGTTCCATGTGAAAATGGTTCCATTTCAAAAACACCAGCTGGACCATTCCATAGAATGGTTTTGGCATTTTGTAACACTTCATGAAACTGTGCTCTAGATTTTTCACCTATATCCAGTCCCATCCATCCTTGTGGTATGCTATCTATCGCTGCATAATCACGTGTTGCGTGTTCAGAAAACGCATCTGCGGTTACGGCATCGACGGGTAAATGAATATTTGTTCCTAAGGTTTTTGCTTTTTTAAGAATTTCTAATGCTAATTCCTGCTTGTCGTCTTCACATAAAGAGTCGCCTATCTCGCCACCTTGTGCTTTTATAAAAGTATATGCCATTCCACCAGCGATAATTAGGTCATCTACTTTAGTAAGAATGTTCTCGATTACAGTAATTTTAGAAGATACTTTTGCACCACCTAAAATGGCAACTACTGGTTGTTCTGGTGTGTCTAAAACACGATTCAAACTTTCTATTTCTCGCGTCATAAGATGACCAAAACATTTCTCTTCAAAATACTGTGCGATCACTGCAGTACTAGCGTGTGCTCTATGTGCGGTACCAAATGCGTCATTTACGTATACGTCTGCTAGTTGAGATAACGCTTTCGCGAAAGCGGCATCACCAGATTTCTCCTGCTCATAAAAGCGTAAGTTTTCTAAAAGAAGCACCTCGCATGGTTTGAGATTTGCGGCAGCCTCTACCGCAGTTTCACCGATGCAATCATTGACAAATTTCACTTGAACGCCTAGAATATCTGTAGCTGCAGCAACAACATGTTGTAATGAAAATTCTTCTTGTTTTCCTTTAGGACGTCCTAAATGCGACATTAAAATTACAGCACCTTCATCTTCTAGGATTTTAATAATGGTATCCTTTGCCGCGACAATGCGTGTGGTGTCTGTCACCTGATGATCATCATCTAGCGGTACATTAAAATCTACGCGTACTAGTGCTTTTTTATCTTTAAAGTTGATGTCGTTTATGGTTTTCATTAGTTGTAATTATTGCATTTTGACAAATATAGCGGTTATGAGATAACCCTAGGTGTTTACTTTTATATTTGCACTATGCGATATGATGAGATTTTAGGTCTAGAACATATTAAAAACCATTTACACACTACCGTGTCTAATGGTCGCGTGGCACACGCACAGCTTTTTGTGGGTCCTACTGGTAGCGGTGTATTACCTCTAGCCATTGCATACGCACGTGATGTTTTATGCAGTAAAGCACCAGATCGTTGTCATATTCAGATGGATCAATTAGCACATCCTGATCTACATTTTTCTTATCCTGTTGCAAATAACACACGTATTAAAGATAAGGCGACTAGTGATGATTTTTTATCAGAATGGCGTCAGTTTTTAAAAGAACAACCTTATGGATCGTTAGCAGACTGGTATCCTTATATCGATATTGAAAAAAAGCAAAGTAACATAAGCGTTCATGAAGCAAAGAAAATTGTAAGTAAGCTAAGCTTAAAATCGTATGAAGGTGGATATAAGATTTTAATCATTTGGGGTGCTGATAAACTAAATACAGAAGCTTCAAACAAACTGCTAAAACTGATAGAAGAACCACCTGCAAAAACCTTATTTATTCTCATTACAGAAGATGCTGACCAAATCATTAATACTATAAAGTCACGCTGTCAGATTCTGGATATTCCTAAGTTAAGTGCAGATGCCATAGCGCAAGGATTAGTTTCAAAAGCATCTATAGAACCTGCTAAAGCTGCGATGCTGGCGCGACAATCTAACGGTGATTTTAATAAGGCGTTACAGTTATCAAATCTAAGTTCTGAGGATTTAGAATTTGAACGATGGTTTATAACTTGGGTACGTGCGGCTTTTAGAGCACGTGGTAGAAAATCATCTATTAACGATTTAATAGAATGGTCTAATACTATTGCAGCCACTAATCGTGAAACTCAAAAGCGGTTTTTAAACTATTGCTTAGAATATTTTAGACAGGCGATGTTACTTAATTATAAAGCGACTCCAGTAGTTTACTTAAAGTCGCAAGTAGAAGGTTTTGAACTAGAAAAATTTGCGCCATTTATTGATGGTCATCGCATTACAGATATCATGAGTGCTATAGAAGATGCTATTTATCATATAGAACGCAATGGAAATGGAAAGGTAATTCTTACCGATTTGTCCATACAATTGACTAGATTGCTACATAAGAAGCCTGCTTCTCTAAATTAAACTCTCGCAATGGAAAGCTGTTTAGGTCCTGTTTTAATATTGATCTTTCTTGGTATTACCTGTATCTACTCTGCATTTGAAAAAATATTCAAATGGACAGACTCTTTATCGTATTACATTGATTTGTATAAAAATAATCTTAATCCTTTTCTAGTCACTGGATCCATTGTGATTATTTTACTAATTGAAATCGTAGTTACTTCTTGTATTAGTGTAGGTATTTATGACCTGATGGTTAGTGAGGATTCTTACGTCGCCGAATTAGCATCTATTTTAAGTGCGGTTCTTTTTATTTTCTTGATGGTAGGAATGCGAATTCTAAAAGATTATGAAGGTGCGGCAAGAATTATAGGTTACTTTTTATTGAGTGTTTTTTGCCTGTTTTGGTTACAATCAATATAAGCTATTGTCATTTTATAAAACATAGGTTTTACTTATTAAAAACCAGTTTGTTATACGTTATTTCACGGCTTTTATTCTGTTTTGAAGCCAATTGACCGTTATTAATTAAAAAACTGCTTAAAACGCCTTATTCGCGTTTTAACACGTAGGTGAGTGAAGAATACTCGCCAGATTTACTTGCTTTTAAATTAGAAAGCCATCCTATCCATAATCCTTGTAAAAAAGGTATCCATCGTTTTTGATATCGAGCAGATAAAATGGAAACGTACAATGCGTCCCATTTCATAGGAATTGTTTTTTCAAGAGTATATTCATCACTAAAGAATTTTCTTACATTATCTCGATTGAAATGATATAAATGCCTTGGCACATCATAACCTGCCCAAAAGGATTTAAAATAAGATGCATCGTAACTTTTGTAATTAGGTAAGGCAATGATCAATGTACCATCCTTTTTTAATAAGCGATTTAATTCTTCCTTTTGAATATTAATATCCGGAACATGTTCTAAAACATGATACATCGTAATGACATCAAAACTGTCATCTGGTAAATCTGTGGTAGTAGCTTTTAGATCAATTCCTTTTTGTAAAGCTACATCGCGAGCCGTCTCATTAGGTTCCACTCCATCAACTTCATAGCCATGTGCTTTTAATGCTAACGCAAAATCTCCAGCACCAGCTCCTATATCTAAAACTTTAACAGAAGTCTTAATGCTTTTCATCAAGTCTATCTTTGATTTAAGGTTGTTACGTTTAGCAAACTGATAACATTTCTCAAAAACGGTTTTAGACCGATCTGAATGAGATAGGTAATCTTCTGTTTCGTAATACTTATCTAATTGATCCGGTTGTGGAACAGTCTTTAAAACACCTGTTGCGGGATCTTCAATAATCTCAAATTCTTCGCTCGTTAGAAAATGGTCGCGTGTTTTAATATGGGTTTTGTATGGAACTTGCTTCATAATGTTTCACGTGAAACTATCTACCCATGTGAACTAATAATACCGAAATATCACTAGGAGAAACTCCAGAAATACGAGAAGCCTGTGATACCGTAGTAGGCTGTATCGCCGCTAATTTTTCACGCGCTTCATAAGATAGGGACTTGATATTTGAGTAATCATAATTAGCAGGAATCTTTACATTCTCTAAACGATGTAATTTGTCAGCGTTATTTTTCTCTTTTTCTATATAGCCGCTATACTTCACTTGCACTTCAACCTGTTCTAGAATATCTTCATTCAAATCGTTATCCTCAATGTACTTCTTGACTTGTGAAATTTCACGAATGTCTGATAAGTCAATTTGTGGTCTGGCAAATACCCTAAAGAATTTGTCATTCTGTTTTACTAGCGCTGAATCTTTACGTTCTAATAATTCATTCATTTCCTTAAAATCATAGCTTGTGTTTTTGAGAAACTGCACCATCTTCTCTGCTTCCTGCTCTTTACGATCTACACGTTTCATAGCTTCATCACTCACAATGCCTAAATCAAATGCTCTAGGCGTTAAGCGTAAATCTGCATTATCTTGTCTTAATAAGGTTCTATATTCTGCCCTTGATGTGAACATGCGATAAGGTTCTTCTGTTCCTTTAGTGATCAAATCGTCTATCAAAACACCTATGTAGGCTTCGTCACGTCTAAGAATAAAAGCCTCATTCTCTCGTATTTTTTGCACAGCATTTATACCAGCCATCAAACCTTGTGATGCCGCTTCTTCATATCCAGTAGTTCCATTAATCTGACCAGCAAAATAAAGATTCTCAACGAGCTTAGTTTCTAGGGTGTGCTTCAGTTGTGTAGGAGGAAAATAATCATACTCGATGGCATAACCAGGTCTAAAGAACTTTACATTCTCAAAACCTACTACAGATTTTAAAGCTTTATACTGAACATCCTCTGGTAAACTTGTAGAGAAACCATTCACGTAAACCTCCACGGTATCCCAACCTTCTGGTTCTACAAACAACTGATGACGATCTTTATCTGCAAAGCGATCTATTTTGTCTTCTATGCTAGGACAATATCTAGGTCCAATAGATTGTATCCTACCATTAAACATAGGGCTACGATCAAACCCTTCACGCAATAAATCATGTACCAGCGGACTAGTATATGTCATGTGACAATCACGTTGATTTTTTAAGGTTGAAGTTTGACTTGAATAACTAAATTTACTTACCACATCATCGCCTGGTTGAGCAACCATTTTTGAATAGTCCAAAGATCTACCGTCTACTCTAGGTGGTGTTCCGGTTTTCATTCTACCAGCATCGAAGCCATACTCTAACAGCTGAGCCGTAATTCCTGTGGCAGCTCTTTCCCCAGCACGTCCACCACCAAATTGTTTTTCACCAATGTGAATTAGACCATTCAGGAACGTTCCATTAGTTAACACAACGGCTTTAGATCTAATCTCTAACCCTAAGCTTGTACGTACTCCTGCAATCTTATCTTGCTCTACAATTAAACCAGAAACCATTTCCTGGTAAAAATCAAGCTTTTCTATATTTTCTAACTGTAATCTCCATTCCTCGGCAAATCTCATGCGATCGTTCTGAGTACGTGGCGACCACATAGCTGGTCCTTTAGATTGGTTCAGCATTTTAAACTGAATAGCACTTTTATCACTAACGATACCACTTAATCCACCCAAAGCATCTATTTCACGAACAATTTGACCTTTAGCAATTCCACCCATCGCTGGATTACAGCTCATCTGACCTATCGTTTGTAGATTCATAGTCACAAGCAATGTACTAGCGCCCATATTAGCAGCGACCGCAGCAGCCTCACTTCCAGCGTGACCGGCACCAACTACTATAACATCATATTCCTTATCAAACATACCTATTGTTTCACGTGAAACATATCAATTGATTCATTTTCAAATTGACGCATCAACGATTTTTCATCTTCCTCTTTATCTCCATAACCGCATAAGTGCAATAAACCATGCGCCATTACTCTCTTTAATTCATGATTGAATGACACATCAAATTCTCTAGCATTTTCTGTCACACGATCTGTTGATATATATATTTCTCCTTTAATTATACTTTCTTCCGCATAATCAAAGGTGATAATGTCAGTATAAGTATCATGATCCAAATACTCTACATTTATTTGATGCAAATAATCATCACTACAAAACACATAGCTTAAATCTGCGACAGTCATATTATGAATAAGAGCGATGGCATTAAGCCAAGACTTGTAATCTTTTTCTGACGTTAAAATAAAATCATTCTGAGAATGGAAACTAATCATTAGCTTTAAAGTATTCCTTAACTAACTGCTTATACTGCTGTTGCAAAGGTAATACCTGCCTATTTAATATTTCCTTGTTATTGAAGAATTTAGAAACATCTGGTAATTCAGTATTCGTGTTGTTTCTGTACGATTTACGATTCGCATCGGCCTCGCGTTGATCTTCTTTTCCTTGTTTTAAATCAGCATCTTTTAATTTTAATAGATCATACTGAATCTCTTTCATTTGTTCTTGTACTTCACGATTAAAACCTTGATCTAATAGTTTTTTCTCTACAGCTTTCATTTTATCTGTAATGTCATTCATAACGCCTTCTAATCCTTCCTTGCGAATCATGTCTTCTAATTGGCCACGTAACTGCTGTTGCTTTTTATAGATTTCATAGATGCGTTCACTTTCTTCTTCTGATTCTCTATAGCTCTGCCTTTCTGAATCTTCATCTTCTTCTCCATTTCCAGAACCATTTCCTCCTTTACCATTCTCTACACTGCCATTACCTGATTCTCCATTACCACTTTTTCCATTTTCTCCTTCACCGTTTTCTCCTTCGCCACTTTTACCTTGACCATTTTTTCCAGATTGACCTTGTTCACCAGATTCACCGCTTTGTCCGTTTTGTCCACTTTGACCCGACTTACCAGATTCTCCTGATTGTCCTTGCTCGCCAGCTTCACCTGATTCTCCAGATTCACCTTCTTTTCCAGATTGACCTTGCTCACCTGATTGTCCTTCTTGACCTGATTCACCGGACTCGCCTTCCTTTCCTTCCTTTCCTTCTTTTCCCTCTTTTCCTTCTTTTCCTTCTTTTCCTTTTTCCCCTTGATCACCTTTACTTAAACTTTCTTGTTGTTTAATGATGGTAGGTAATTGAAAACCGCCTTCCTTAGATTCACCACTTTGACCAGGCATCGGTATAGCATCTAATAATTGATCTAATGAGTTAGCCAGTATCACCGCAAGGTTGTTTGCTGACCGAACTGCAAATTGTTGTGAAATTTGGCCTTGAGCCATATCAAAATCACCTAAACTTTCCAGTGCTCTTTCGATTTGAAATAAGATATCGCTCACTTCTTTATTTACGACTTCTCCTACTTCTGGTTGTCGTGTTGCTATAGAAAACAAACTGTCATCAACGTGTTTAAAAGCGCGTTCTAGATCTTTTTGCATCTTTAATGTTTTTCCGAACTTAGGACTGTTCTTTGACATCGTTCTAATGTCCTGAGAAAGGTCTTCTTGTTCTACAGAATACGTAACCAGATTATCTAGAACCTGACGCAACATCTCTGCATCTTCCTTGATCGTTTCCTCGCCACCTTGTTGCATCTGTCGTTGCATCTGTCTGGCTTTTATGCGCATCTTCTCTGCGGCGTCCTTTTGTTTTTGCTGTGCGTCGCTGGTTTTTTGCTCTTCTAGATTTTTACTAGCATCTTTTTGATCTTTTTCAATTTCTTCAGAATCTTGAGGATCAAAACTCAGTTTCATAGGACGTTTTAAATCCTCATTTTCTTTATCTAATTCCTTGTATTCTTTCTCCCATTGTTCAAACTCTTTGTTGAGCGCGTCTTGATCTTCTTTCTTATTTTCAAGACCATCCTTTTCTGCTTGTTTGTCTTGCTTTTTTGCCATTTCTTTAAGGCGTTTTGCAAGCAAATCATATTTCTGGGCGACGTAAAAGCGCTTTGTCATCTCTAGCAATTGCTTTAGATTACGTTTCTGTTCTTTGCTGTTTTTCTCTGTCTCCTCTAGACGTTCTTTTAATTCTTCTGGCGTGAGCTTATCCTGATACTCCTTAAGTTCCTTGAGTAATTCCTCGTTTTGTTTTAATTGTTCTTCACTCTTCTCCATGCGATCTATGAGTTGTTCTTTCATAGGATCTTCATCAGGATTTTTTTCTAGGTTATCTTTTAGGCGTTTTAACTGCTGGCGCATTTTTTGTTCCTGCTCTTGCTGATTCTCTAGAGCTTGTTCCAGCTTCTTTTTATCGTTAAAACCGCGCTCTTTTTTCTCTAGCTGTTCTTGTGATAATTCTTTGAGTTCTTCTTGTTGCTTATTCTGTTCTTCAATAGATTTTTCAAGATTAGAAAGCGACTCTTTTTGATTTTTTAATTGCTGTTGCTCTTCTTGTTCTTCAGTAAGTTTTGTGAAGCCAAAAACTTGACTTTTTGTAGACTTAAAATTATTAACCGCGTCATTATCTATCACTTCAAAGTAATACTGATAGGTAGATCCACCTTGTAATGGTAAGTTCCCAGGAAATACAAAATAAAACTGGTCAAAGGTTCCACGATTTGTGGCGATCACTTCTTTTTTAAGATCATCTGGTGTAGCTTCTTGATAATAAACGATTTGAATCTGTTTGATCCCATAATCATCTGCTACCTGACCTCTATAATAGTTCACAGTATCATCTATGCTATCGGCTTTGGTTTCTAGCGACAATTCTGGATATTCATCCTTAGTTACTTGAATCTTAAAGTTTAATTGCTCGTACTCTTTCACAATAGCATTAGATGTTGATATAGAGTAACTTATTGGTTTTGATATCGCTTTCGCGAAAGCGAAATTCCCACCATCCTTACTAAATAGTTCATCCTTATCCTCACTCTTAAATCGCACCTGATCTGTAGCCGTAGTTTTTAAACGCCACTGAACACGAGTACCTTGAGGTACCAAGGCATTTCCAGTACTTTTCAATACCTCATCTTTTTTACCAGTGTAGCCAGGATAATCCATGACTAGCTCTAGATTATCAATCACGGGAACCTCATCTACCAGCAACTCATAAGAGGTAGATTTTACATCAACTGCTTGTAAATAAAAATCAATATTCTCATTAGGTTGATTAAAGACAAAGCTAAATTTACCAGGTGATTCCTGAGTTAAATAGTAGGTCTGGTTATTAAAATGAATGCTAGCACTTTCTGGAATGGTACGACCAGTGACCTCTACATTCAATTTAAAATCTCGTTTTTGTAAGGTATTTAAATCAGAATTAATGATCTTAAAATCAAATGGCGCTGGCGGAATGTATTCGTTTTGAAAATCTGCCACACGAGAAGCGCTTTCCGTAATCACTTCATTATTACCTGTAAAAAATAAGGTTGCCAGTATGATCACCGGAATGGCTAGGTATTTAAGGTATTTTGAATTTTGTTTAAAATCAATCGCCAGTGAAAAGGGAATAGGTTTTAAGTCCTCACTTTTCTGATTGATACTAGCCCAAGTCAATTCATCATCGCCACCATTTTTATGTAATTGCAATACGTTAATCAACTTATCAGAAACCTCTGGAAAATGAGTTCCTATGATCGCACTGGCGTCTCTAAAATTAATTCCAGAGAATAATTTCATCAATCGCGCTACCGGAATTCCTATAAACTTAAATAGCAAAGCCACCTGAACTGCTATAAATAACCAAAACAGGATCGTTCTACCTGTGGTGTTTAACCATAAGAAATGTTCAATAAAAACCGTGATTAAAAAGTACAGTAATCCTATAGCTAGGAATAAAATAATACCACGCAAAATTTCATTTGTGTAGTACTTTTTTATGAAGCGCTGTAACTTTTGCTCTATGATTTTATAATTGTTCATTGCTTACTGGTAGTCGTGATCGTTGTGTAAATATAACGTAATGTGGTTATGGTTTATGATGTAATCGATTTCTAACCTATATTTAACTTCATTTTTTACCTAATGAAAGATCTTAAATACCTTACCGCATATATTGTTCCTGTGATTTGCATTGTGGGAATTACCTATGGAAGTTGGTGGCTTTTTTTAACGCCCATAATGGTATTTGTACTGGTACCATTCATTGAGTTATTGATGCCATCTTTAACTTCTAACCTGGATGAAGAAACAAAGGAAAGTAAGCTCAAAAACAAATTTTTTGATGTGTTGCTGTGGTTAAATGTTCCTATCATATTCAGTGTGCTATTTTATGGACTTTACTCCTATTCTATTAATTCTTATGAAGCTTATGAAGTTGTAGGTTTGATATTTTCACTAGGAATTGTAGCTGGTAGTAATGGAATTAATGTAGCTCATGAACTAGGTCATCGTCAGGAAACCTGGGAACGATTTTTAGGTAAAGCATTGCTACTTCCTAGTCTTTACATGCATTTTTATGTAGAGCATAATTATGGTCACCATATCAAAGCGGCCACGCCAGATGATCCTGCTAGTGCTAGATATAATGAGAATCTTTATGCGTTCTGGTTGCGATCTGTTCCTACACAGTACAAAAGTGCTTGGAAAATTCAGCATCGATTAAACAAGGTGAATGAGACGAAGTTCTTCGGATTAAAAAACGATATGTTGTGGTATACCATTATCCAAATCACTTATCTAGTAAGTATAGGAATCGTATTTTCATGGATGACCGCAGTTATTTCCATAGGTGTTGCAATAGTAGGATTCACGTTACTAGAAATCATTAATTATTTAGAACATTATGGTTTACGACGCCAGCAAAAGAAATCTGGTCGGTACGAAGTTGTACGTGAAATCCACAGCTGGAATTCTAATCACGCACTGGGCAGAATCTTGTTGTATGAATTAACTAGACATAGCGATCATCATTATCGTGCTAGTAAAAAATACCAAGTTTTAGATTATCATGAAACGAGTCCGCAATTGCCTTATGGATATCCTACAATGATGGTTATTGCGACCATACCACCATTATGGTTTTCACTAGTGAATAAGCATGTGCCACAGGAAATGGTGGAGTTGAGTAAAACTTAAACCTAAACTTAAGTTTAAGCTTAAATTTAGATTTAACAAGTACCTTTGCGCCCCAATAAAACTGCAATAAGATGAGTAAAGTACGTGTACGTTTTGCGCCTAGTCCTACAGGACCACTTCATATAGGTGGAGTAAGAACCGCATTGTTTAATTACCTATTTGCAAAAAAGCATGCTGGTGACTTCATACTACGTATAGAAGATACAGATCAAAACAGATATGTAGAAGGAGCAGAACAATACATCATCGATGCGCTAAACTGGTGCGGTATTCCTTATGATGAAGGAATTAATAAAGAAGGTGACTGTGGACCGTATCGCCAGAGTGAACGTAAAGCGATGTATAAAGATTATGCACTAGAGCTAATTTCAAAAGGTGCTGCTTACTATGCTTTTGACACTGCAGACGCATTAACAGAAGCCCGCAAAACTGCCGAAGCTCAAAAACAAACCTTTATTTACAACCATACCGTAAGACACGAGTTTGAAAACTCATTTACCTTATCAAACGATGAAGTGCAGGAACGTATTAATCGTGGTGATGATTATGTAATCCGTTTTAAGCCAGAACTTAAAACATTACACATGCACGACATCGTGCGTAAAGGCGTTACTATTGATACTAGTTTACTAGACGATAAAGTATTATTTAAAAGCGACGGAATGCCTACCTATCACCTGGCAAATGTGGTAGATGATCATGATATGCGCATCACCCATGTGATACGTGGTGAAGAATGGTTACCTAGTATGGCGTTACATGTTTTATTATATGAAAGTTTTGGGTGGGAAGCACCTCAATTTGCCCATTTACCATTGATTCTTAAACCTACCGGAAAAGGAAAATTAAGCAAGCGTGATGGAGCAAAATTTGGTTTTCCAGTGTTTCCATTAGAATGGTTTGATAAGAAAGAAGACACTACCTATGCTGGATATCGTGAAGATGGATATTTACCAGAAGCTGTTATTAATATGCTAGCCTTTTTAGGTTGGAATCCTGGAACAGAGCAGGAATTATTCTCCTTAGAAGATCTTGTAGCAACCTTTAGTCTGGAAAAAGTAAATAGTGCTGGTGCAAAGTTTGATCTAGAGAAAACAAAATGGTTTCAACAGCAATGGTACGTGCAACAAGATGATGCTGTTATAGGTGCCGCTTTCGCGAAAGCGTTACAAGAACAACATATAGACTACGGATCACAAGATTACGTAAATCTAGTGGCTGGACTGGTAAAAGAACGCGCCGTATTTACTGAAGATTTATTTGAGTTAGCAAGATTTTTCTTTACCGCGCCTACATCTTATGATGAAAAAGCGAGCAAAAAAGCATGGAAAGAAGGAACATCAGATATTATGAATGATGTGATTACCGTAATTGAAAACTGTGATGACGATAGTGCTACAGGATTAAGCACTGCTGTAAAAGGATGGATTACGAGTCAAGAAATGGGTTTTGGTAAAGTAATGATGCCTTTAAGGCTTTCATTAGTAGGAAGTTTAATGGGTCCAGATGTTTTTGAAATCGCCTCTGTGATAGGAAAGAAAGAAAGTGTTCAACGCATTCATAACGCAATAAAACATCTAGGTTAAAGATATATTCTTACACCAAAGCTCATAAAACTCATCTTACCGTTGAGCTCTTCACTTAACGCATTTTTACCGTTCAGCGCATCTAAAAATGCATAATGATAATGTGCGCTAAATCTAATCTTTCTAGTTCCTGCGCTAAAACCTACAATACCACTAAAATTGATAGGTGTCGTTTTTTGAAATGAAGATACTAACACAGCGTTATCACCAGCAATAATACTGTCTTCATACCTAGAATCTTCTACTTTATACTCACCGTTAAAAGATAGTGTTGGACCTATTTCAAAGGAAAAATTATCTGATCTCCATGGTTTTGCTGCGTAGAGAAACTTCACCTCTGCACCTATGACGTTCATATTGATGTCGTCGCCAGAAATAGCTTCTTCAACACTAAATTTATTGTTGAACAATTGCACGCCAAAAATCAAATCTGCATAAGGTCTAAATTTTCCTCGTGTTTCTAGTCCTGCAGTCCATCCTATTCTACTGTTTACCGCAACATCATCAGTCTGTAAATTGAATAATGTTAGATCTGCTCCTACTCCTATGGTATTATTATACGTATTACGACGTTGTGCGTATAGATTTATAGAAAAACTAAATATCAATAAGAGGAACAGGATTCTTTTCATCATTGTAACATTTAAGGCTAAAATAACACTAATAGTGATGTATCTTTAATCCAATCATAAAAACAACACTATGGGACAATTTCTTCTGCCTATTTTAGGCTTTTTTGCACTGCTATTGTTATTCGGTGCATTCTTTACTGTAAAACAACAAACTGCCGCAATTATTGAGCGTTTTGGAAAATTTACTAGCATGCGTCATTCTGGGCTGCAGTTAAAAGTACCTTTAATCGATCGTATTGCTGGACGTATCAACTTAAAAATCCAACAGCTGGATGTAATCGTTGAAACTAAAACAAAGGATGATGTATTTGTACGTCTTAAAATCTCTGTACAATTTCAAGTGCGCAGGGAAAAAGTATACGATGCATTTTATAGACTAGAAAATCCTCATGATCAGATTACGGCATACGTATTTGACGTAGTACGTGCAGAAGTTCCAAAGATGAAACTAGATTATGTATTTGAGAAAAAAGACAACATTGCCATCGCTGTAAAAAGCGAATTAAATGAAGCGATGATGGATTACGGTTATGATATTATTAAAACCCTAGTAACAGATATTGATCCAGATGTGCAAGTAAAAGCGGCGATGAACCGTATCAACGCATCTGAGCGTGAAAAAACAGCTGCAGAGTATGAAGCAGAAGCAGACCGTATTAAAATCGTTGCAAAGGCACGCGCAGAGGCAGAATCTAAACGTCTTCAAGGTCAAGGTATCGCAGATCAACGTCGTGAAATTGCTCGTGGTCTAGAAGAAAGTGTAGATGTTCTAAATAATGTAGGTATTAATTCTCAAGAAGCAAGTGCGCTTATCGTAGTGACTCAACATTATGATACGCTGCAATCGCTAGGTGAAGAGACTAATTCTAACCTGATTTTATTACCTAACTCACCACAAGCTGGTAGCGATATGTTAAACAACATGATCGCAAGTTTTACCGCAAGTGCACAAATAGGTGAACAAATGAAAAAGAATAATCCTAAGAAGGAAACTGGCGATAGAAATAGAGCTAATGATGCTGACTAATTGAGAGATATATCATTATTTCATAAAAAAGAGCGGCAATTTAAATTGCCGCTCTTTCTTTTTCATAGCTTTTTTACTTGAATTTAAGGTCTTCCTATAAGTTTGTGTACTGTCTTAAGAACGACCGCTTTCTTTGCAATTTGACCTATAATGGATGTTAAAATAGATACCGCAGAGAAACTTTCTTTCACTTCATTCACTTGAAGCTTCATGGTTTCTTGATCGATTTGTTTTTGTAAATGTAGATAGCGTAAATCTTTATCTATCTCTTCAAAACTATTGTAAACTCTCATATAAATCTATTTTATATCTTCATTTGAATTAAAAAATTGCTCACTCGTTTTACGTAGCAACTTTTTCTCTATTACAGGTTTCATAAATAAACCTATAATAAACACCAGTACTAAGTAAAATGATCCTACGATCAAATAACCCAAAGCAATACTCTCCAATTGTTCACCTAGATAGATGCTTAGCGCGATACTTAAAAACAGCACCGCAATAAGTAGAAAGAACGCCATCAATAATTTGTGTGTACTGGATACAGCACCACGCATTACCTTTTTATAAATATCTAGTTTGTGGTAGCTTATAGAAGATTCTATATAGCTTTGAGTGGCAGTTGTGAATTCATTTATGTTATCAGTGATTCCTTTTCCCAAAATCCGTGATTATGCGTTTACCTTAGCATCTGCTTTTTGAATTGCGCCATTCACGCTGGATGGTTTTTGCAACTTTGCATTTTGTGCTCTCAATTGCTCTAATTTATTCTCTAATGCTACAATAGCATCATCTGCCTTATAACTTGCGCTAGATAGAGCTGTTTCTAATCTATCACTAACACTTCCTTTTAATTCAGAAGCTTTTGTATTTACAGTTCCTGTTAATTTAGAAGCCTCTGTTGCTAGTTGATCATAAGCTTTACGCGCTTGAGCATCTAAATCTGCTTGTGCTTTCTTTGCTTTTTTCTTTAATTTCTTACGAGTTTTTTCTCCGCTGTCTGGAGCGTACAACATTCCTGCTGCTACTCCTATTGCTGCTCCTGCTACTAGTGCTACGAGTGTATTTCCTGTCTTTGCCATAATTATAAATGTTTAATTTTTACTTGTTCATCTATAGTATAACACAACTGATACATATTTCCCGTTAATCTCATGTTAATAATATGATTCAATTAAGATTATATTAGTAATATCTGAATATTCAAAGTAGTTGAAGTGATCATTATTCCCTTTTTGTATTGTGTAGTTGTGGGGATTTCGCTTTCGCGAAAGCGAAACAATACCAAGCTTCATCAAAAAAAATGGGCTAATACTAATCTAAATGCATCAACCCATTAAGTTATAAGTAAAGAAAAGCCTAACTATCTAGCTTTGCCCATGTATCGCGTAACGTAACGGTACGGTTAAATACCAATTTATCATCTGTACTATCTGGATCTACGCAGAAATATCCCATGCGCTGGAATTGCACGGTCTCACCTATTTTTAAATTTTTCATAGCAGGTTCTGCCATTGCGGTGATGACTTCTAGAGAATTAGGGTTTACAAATTCCATAAAATCCTTTTCCTTATCTGTATCTGGTGAAGGCACTGTAAATAAACGATCATACAATCGCACTTCTACTGGAACTGCATGTGCTGCACTTACCCAGTGTAAGGTTCCTTTTACCCTACGCATACTCGCCTCAGTACCACTACCACTTTTTGAATCTGGATCATAGGTGGCGTGAATCTCTGTAATATTACCAGCTTCATCTTTTAAACAACCTTCACCTTTTATGATATATCCATTCTTTAAACGAACCTCTTTTCCATTCTTTAAACGGAAAAACTTCTTATTTGCTTCTTCTCTATAATCTTCGCGCTCTATGTAAAGTTCTTTTGAAAAAGGTACTTCTCTATAACCACGTGTTTCATCTTCCTGGCTATTTTCTGCTTGAAGCAATTCTACTTGATCATCTGGATAATTTGTGATCACCAGTTTCACAGGATCTAGTACGCACATTACACGATCTGCTTTTTTATTCAGATCATCGCGTAAATGAAACTCAAGGTGATTCATATCTACAATATTCTCACGTCTTGCAATTCCTATAGATGCTGCAAAATTCTTTATACTATCCGGTGTGTATCCACGACGTCTTAAACCTGATATGGTAGTCATGCGTGGATCATCCCATCCAGTAACGATTCCGGCCTGTACTAGTTTTTGTAATTTACGTTTACTCGTTACGGTATGAGATACGTTCCTGCGAGCAAATTCACGTTGCTTAGGGCGTATTTTATCGCTTTCTACTACTTGGTCTAAGAACCAGTTATAAAGTTCCCTATGTGGTAGGAATTCTAGCGTACAAAATGAATGTGTGATTTGTTCTATGTAATCGCTTTCTCCATGAGTCCAGTCATACATAGGATAAATTTTCCAGTCTGTACCAGTTCTATGATGTGCTTTATTTACGACTCTATACATGATAGGATCACGCATGAGCATATTATTAGACTTCATATCGATTTTAGCACGTAGGATGTGTTCACTTTCTCCGTACTCACCATTTTTCATTCCTTCAAATAGTGCTAGATTTTCTTCAACACTGCGGTTTCTATATGGACTGTCTACACCAGGTTCAGTAGGTGTTCCTTTTTGAGAAGCAATTTCTTCACTGGACTGAGAATCTACATAAGCCTTACCATCTTTAATCATTTGCACTGCCCAATCATATAACTGCTGGAAATAATCTGATGCATAGCATAGGTGATCCCATTGATAACCTAACCATTCTACATCTTTTTGAATCGCAGCAACGTATTTAGCTTCTTCTTTTGCCGGATTAGTATCATCAAAACGCAAGTTTACTGGTCTATTATACTTTTCTCCTAGCCCAAAGTTGAGACATATCGCACTTGCATGACCTATGTGTAAATAACCATTAGGTTCTGGCGGAAATCTAAAACGTAATACATCAGTAGAAAGACCATTTTTTAAATCATCTTCTATGATATCCTCAATAAAATTAGTTGCCTTAGTAGAATCGCTCATCGCTCTTTTCATTTAATATGATACAAATTTACGGTTATTTTATGGCTATCAATAACAGCTGTGTATCTTTACCAGATGCATAAAATTTTATTAGAAAACGTTAGGGTTTTTACAAACCACGGATGCCTAGATGAAGAAAAAGCAATAGGTAGTGATTACCGTGTGGATCTAGAGGTAAAAGCAGATTTATCTAAAAGCGCTCAAACAGATGATCTTAAAGATACCGTAGATTATGTTTCTCTTAATCGCATTATTGTAGAAGAAATGGCTGTGCGTTCTAAATTATTAGAACAGGTAGCACAACGTATTTTAGATCGTATTTTTAAAGAAGAGCTTTTAGTCACAGAAGCAACGGTTAAAGTGGCAAAAATCAATCCACCTATAGGTGGTGATGTAGCTAGTGTGGTGATAGAAATGTCTCAGGCTAGATAAGGTTTCTAAATTCATTTTGTATTTAAAATAGTTTAAGCTAACTTTTTTGTTATTTTTGCCGTCTATGGTACCATGGCCGAGTGGCTAGGCATGGGTCTGCAAAACCTAGTACAGCGGTTCGAATCCGCTTGGTACCTCTTAAATCCTCAATCGTTACGGTTGAGGATTTTTTATTCCGTAATACTAGGCAGTTGATCCTCAATAATATGTGTAGATTCTGGAAATGCGCCTTTAAAAATCAATACCGCACCACAGATTATCATGATTATGGCTATTAAACGCTTTAAAAGAAATATACGGTGTGGTGTAAGGTAACGATTAAGGTTTTTTGCAAGTATAATTTTACATAAATCAACCACAAAATAAGTTCCTAATACTGATGCAAAAAAAGTAGTGATTCTACTAGCATCATTATCTAGTTGTGGACTGAATAACACGATCAATCCTAACCAAAACCCTAAGACTCCTATATTAATAAAGTTGAGAAAAAATCCTTTAATCAATAAAGCAAAGTAGTTATTCTTGCGCACCGCAAATACCTTAGGATCCACTTCTTTTAAATAGGTTTTTCTAGTTTTTACAAAGGACACAATACCATAAACTGCTAGAATAGAACCACCAAAAATGTACAATCCAGGATCGTCTTTTAATTTTTCTAAAATCGATGAAGTCATGAAATAGGCCGCAAGCAGAAATAGAATATCTGCAATAAAAACACCTATATCTAAAGCAAGTGCTGCTCTAAATCCCTTAATGGCACTGGTTTCTAATAATGCAAAGAATACAGGACCTATCATAAAGGCCATGATAAATCCTATCGGAATTGCGCTGTAAACGTCTTCTAGCATTTAGTTAAGAGGTTATGTTCAAAGGTAATTAATACCACTATAACTTCTTAATGAGATATAGAAAAGGTGCAGATTATAAGTCCACACCTTATCTGTATACGATTCTTTAAATTATGTGTGTAGACACAATGTGATTACCTATTTCGCTTTCGCGAAAGCGAAATAGCAACACAATTAACCTTAATTGATTTGTATAGAACCACCAGCAAAGGTTTTCTTACGCACCTTTTTAGGATTACCGTAAACGATTACATCGCCACCAGCTTTGATATCCACATCTACACTTTCTGTAGCTTGTACTTCTACTTCACCACCAGCTTTTACGGTAACTGTAGTATGATTAGATCGTAAATTTTCGTTTTCTACAATTCCTCCAGTATTTACGGTTATTTGTTGATGATGTGTAGTTCCGGAAATTTCCATAATACCACCAGTAACCGCACGTATTTTTAATACGTCTACTTTAACACCAGCACGTATGGTCGCACCTTCTTGCGTGCGTAATTCTATTTGCTCTTGTTCTATCAACTCATTTGAAGTGATTACAGATCCTTCATTCCCATCTATAGTAAGTAATTCTTTATAGTGAACATGAACAAAAGTCTGATCACCATCAAAACTCTTTTCAAATCGCATGCGAATTTTTAAAATGCCATTTTTTTGTACAAACTCTACATCAGATGCATCTTCACCTGTAATGATGATTTTATTCTCATCTGATTTCACCAGATTCACCTTAATTAAATCATATACTTTTATCGTATCAAAATTTCCGACTGGTTCTTCTATTTGAGCGATTGACCCAATGCTTACAAGTAAAATGATTAAGGTATTTAGAAATTTCATGTGTTCTTATTTTTAGTAAAGATGAGAGGTTTTTGAAATTGTTACAGTTATAAAAAAAAATGGAGACCTTACGATCTCCACCTTTAACAAACTGTCACTACTCTAGTTACTCCCTAAAGTAGTAACTTAGAATAATTACCTAGTTATTCATCTCCAAATATCCCAAAAGCACATCTCAGGAGTAATTTAGTTAGTGTTAAGTTTAATAAATCGTTAAACGGTTAATTTTTACGTTGAATTATAGAAAATAAAATTAATGACGTTTTCCTTTCCATGTACCACCATATTTATAATGAGGTAATGACTGATGGTTCTGAGTGCAATTCTTACAACAAAAAAACCATTGTTTATCATTGTTAATTTGAATTCTAAACATGACATCAAAGTTATGATTACAGGTATGGCAGGTTTTAGTTTTCAAAACAATTTCTAATAATCTCTTAAGATTTAATTCTCGGCCTGCCTTTGCCGGTAGGCAAGCTGTGCTCGAACTTACAATTATTTGATCAGTTTTCAACGTTTTCTTTACTTCCTACCATCCAAAAATCCAGTTGTTTTTTTACTAGATCTGCATTTTTTACTTTTACATATACTTCATCTCCTAAGGTGTACGCATTTTTAGTCTTGCGACCTATAGCAGCAAATTCTTCTTCTACGTACTCATAACTGTCATCATCTAGATCACCTAGACGTATCATTCCTTCACATTTATTTTCTATGATTTCTACATAAATTCCCCAATCTGTTACTCCAGAAATCACACCTAGGAATTCCTCATCCTGATGATCTTTCATGTATTTCACTTGCATGTATTTAATAGAATCACGCTCAGCTTTTGTGGCTAGGACTTCCATGTTTGAACTGTGCTGACATTTCTCTTCAAAATACTCGGCATTTGCACTTTTTCCACCATCTAGATAATGCTGTAAT
The DNA here is from genome assembly GCA_020630715.1 of Nonlabens sp. GTDB lineage: Bacteria > Bacteroidota > Bacteroidia > Flavobacteriales > Flavobacteriaceae > Nonlabens. The sequence continues at coordinate 431,866 of JAHDIQ010000001.1, read as the reverse complement.
AAGCGATGCACCATTACATCTGGATAACGACGTATAGGACTAGTAAAATGCGAATAATAGTCAAATGCTAGACCATAATGACCTATATTATCTGTAGAATAAACCGCTTTAGACATAGTTCTAATAGCTAGCGTATCTACCATGTTTTGTTCTTTCTGGCCTTTTACATCTTCTAATAACTTATTTAAAGATTGTGTCACATGCTTGCGATCACGTAAATCTAAACGGTGACCAAAACGCGTTACAATTTTTGCTAGCGCGCCTAACTTTTCATCATTAGGTTCATCATGAATACGATAAATAAAAGTAGGTTCTGGCTGTCGTTTTCCTATGAAAGCGGCTACTTTACGGTTTGCCAATAACATAAATTCTTCAATCAATTTATTAGCATCTCGAGAAGTTTTAAAATAAACTCCTACTGGTTCATCCTTATCATTCAGATTGAATTTCACTTCTGTTTTATCAAATGATAATGCTCCAGACTGCATGCGTTTTCCGCGCATTACTTTTGCAATTTCATCTAATTTTAAAGTTGCTTTTACAATTTCTGGATTGATTTGAGTTCGCTTTCGCGAAAGCGAAATATCATCAGGAATATCACCTTTACCAGTCTCAATAATATGTTGAGCCTCTTCATAAGCAAATCGCTGGTCACTGTGAATAATCGTGCGACCAAACCATTCTTTATAAATCTTACCAGTATCATCCATTTCAAATACCGCAGAAAATGTCAATTTATCCTCATGAGGATTTAACGAACAAACACCATTAGATAGCACTTCTGGCAACATAGGAACCACGCGATCTACTAGATAAACAGATGTGGCGCGTTCATAAGCTTCTTCTTCAAGAATGGAATTTTCTGGAACGTAATGGCTTACATCTGCAATGTGGACGCCTATTTCATAATGACCGTTTTCTAATTCTTTAAAGGATAAAGCATCGTCAAAATCCTTTGCATCTGCTGGATCAATGGTATAAGTTAAAGTATCACGCATATCACGACGCTTACTAATTTCTTTTTCAGAAATAGTTTTATCGATGTTATCTGCATAATTTTCTACAGCTTGTGGAAATTCATAAGGTAAACCATACTGTGCAAGTATAGCGTGAATCTCTGTATCGTGTTCTCCTGGATCACCTAAAATGGACTTAACAACACCATTAGGTGAGTCTTGTTTATCATTCCATTCTACAAATTCTACTAGAACGATTTGACCATCTTTTGCATCTTTAATTCCGCGTTTAGGGATAAAGAAATCTGTATGAATTCTAGGATCACTTACGTTAACAAAAGCAAACTTTTCATGTACTTCTATCGTACCTACAAATTCTGTTTTCTTACGTTCTATCACTTTTGTGATTTCACCTTCTGGTTGCTGTCCACGACGGCGATGATAAACATACACTTCTACTAGATCACCATGTAAGGCCTGTCCTATAGAACGACGTGGTATCATGATGTCTTCCTGTAATTCTTCTGTAATCACATAACCAGTTCCACGCGTATTGATGTCGATAGTACCCGTGTAATAATCTATTGCTTTAATGATCTTGAACTTACCGCGATCTATTTCTTCAATTTTACCTTTGGCTTTAAACTGGTGTAATTTTTTAATCACCTGATTACGACCACTAGAATCTGTGATTCCTAGTTTACTGCAAATCTGTTTGTAATTAAAGTTTTTATTAGGTTCTGATTTAAGAATATTGAGAACCGTCTGGCTTAGGTTTTGAATTTTAGTTTTTGAACTTCTTTTTTTCTTCTTTTTCATATAGTATCTATCTGCTAGAAATAGGTGTTTGAGTTTACTAGAAACAAATTTAATCTTTTAAAGGTAGTGGTAACTTAATAAAGCTAAATAGCTGATTATTTACAATATAATCATATGTTCTTAACATTTTATTTAGATAATACTGTAACTTTGTAAAACTTTTGACGTCATCTAAGTAGTCAAGGTTATACAATGGAGAAAAAAAGACCACTTATTTCAACTATATTATTTATAAGTATCTTTCTTATAGGTCTTTTGTTTGTGGTTCTTTTTGCAAGTAAAGCATTAAATGACGAGCAGGCTCATACTCCAGTCATTACTTCTTCTCCTGTAGAAAACATCAGCTAGATTTTTAGATCCATTTTTTTCTTTTTTTAAATAATTTTTAGAGTTATTCACATTCCATATATCATCCTTTTACTTTTTTAAAATTTTAAATAAAATATGATGATAATGATGTAGTGTGAATAGCGGTAAAACTATAATCACTATTAGTAGTTATCTTAAGAAATAGTTACTTATCACTAGTTATTCAACGGTAATGAACGGTCTAACTATTTATGAATTAATAATTATTCTAAAAAAGTTAACAGTTGTTCATAACTACAATTCACTATAAAATGTTGAATGAAGCTTATCTACATTATTGTTAATTACCTATAGATTTATACTTAAAACTCTCTAGAAAATACTCAACTTATTTTATGGTATAACCGATTAAATAATCAATGACTTTTTTATCTGGATTATCCAAGAAAAATCTGTTATCACTTATTCACATGTTGTATGCTGTTTATTACTAGTTTAAAACCTAGCATGTTTATAACCTTATTGAGTTAGATTTCCTTTTACTTTTGTGGTTCAAATCTATATTATGAAATTATCTATAGGAAACGATCACGCAGGACCAGATTATAAAAGTGCTATTGTTGCCATGCTACAACAGCGAGGTCATGAGGTTACTAATCATGGGACAGATAGCTTAGATAGTGTGGATTATCCAGATTTTGCCCATAAGGTAGGTAATGATGTACAAAATAAAACTGTAGACTTAGGAATAGTTATTTGTGGTAGTGCACAAGGTGTTTCTATGACGGTGAATAAGTACCAAAACGTACGCGGTGCCGTATGCTGGTCTAAAGAAATTGCTGGTCTAGCTCGTGAACATAACAATGCAAATGTGATTTGTATTCCAGCACGATTCACTTCTATTCCGCAAGCAGTTGCGATGGTAGAAACATTTTTAGATACCGATTTTGCTGGTGGACGTCATGAGCGTCGTGTGGATAAGATAGCTTGTTCCTAGGTGAGTTTTTGAATGGTGAGCTATGAATTTTATTATTTCGCTTTCGCGAAAGCTAATTTCATACCATCTATAATCCATAATTTAAATTCTATATTTTCATTTAATGAATCTCAATAAACGACAGCAATATTTTGATTTAGGGAACGAGCTGGTGAACCGTTATCCGCTGTTGCAATTTAATAATCATTGTTACTGGCGTATTGCACTGGATAATACTTTAGGTGGTAAGTGGAAGGATAAAGTACCATCACCAGCTTACAAACATCTTACTGATGAACAGCTGGATTACGTGATTCATTTATTGAAGAGTTACAAAACAAATCAGCAATTATTATTAGATCACAACAGTATTTCTTTAAGATATCGTGGTAAGATTTAGTGGTATTTTTGACTAATAGTTTAAACTAATTAAATGCAGGTGATGGATACATAGAAATTCCTGCCTGATTGAATAAATATTTGGATACACAATAAAACGATTTCCGACTACGCGGAATAAATTTTAGGATTAACTATAAACAGATCTCCGCCTGAGCGGAGAATACTATGAGAAAAGAAGCTTCTATTATCATACATCAATTGCGCACGGCAGTACATCCACATAAAAAGCTGATGGAAATATGGCGTGATCTAGAGGAATTTGATGAAGCAGATAAAGAAGAAACGCTGGATGATCTAGATGCGCGACGTCAGGAATTAATGGCTTCTGGTGACGAGGAATTTGGTAACATGCTAGAAAAAATCATCACAGATATAAGAATAGGAGTGAAGCCACCACAGCCTAGAGTGGTTCCTAAACGGTTTTAGATTTTTACAAGTAAATAACCTGAATATCTAGTCTATCATTTGCTCCAAAGATTCCACTAAAGGATGCATTTGAAGTTATTCCACCACCAAAAACAGCACCTTTCATATGAATACTATGTGTTCCTGCTTCTAAAGGTACCATTATAGATCTTGAATTATAAACATAACCTGTTGCCGTGTCACAGGTGTAATTTGAATAGCTACAACTTGAAATTCCGTAGGTTTTACTGGTATCTTCATTGACGCCATCTCCTAAATAGAAATAATTTTGTGCGACTTTTGTACGACCATCATTAATATTACTTAAGCCATTAAAACTTTTAAACTCGATTGAGATGGTATAACTTATTACAACTAGCGCACGATTGCTAAGGGTGAAATTTTTTTGATATAGGGAAGCATTATTAAAATCTGAGTTTGTTGCAGATTGAATAATACTATTACCAGACGTTAAGTTAATATCAGAGCTTAATAAACCTGATTGTGGACTTACTTTAAATGATCCATCACCATCAACGCTTAAGTTGTAAAATTCTGAATTACCGAGGTTATTAGGATTATTTATATTATTTAAACCATCTACACGTAACATACTGTTTTGACCAGCAACGTGCACATCAGCTAGTGGATTATTTGTGTTAACACCTAACTGTGACAGCACAGTTGCGTGTATGAACATTAAAAGAATGATTATTACGCTTTTCATCTTATAGATATATTACTGAAACATCAATTCTGTCACCATTACCAAAATTTGCTGAAAATGCAGCATCGCTGCTTAATCCTCCACCAAAAACTGCACCCTGCATGTGAATGCTATAGGTTCCTGCATTTAAGGGTATAATTTCTGTGTGTGCGTTAATTAATGATCCAGCAGCAGCGTCATCTAAATAGTTAGAGTAAACAATACTAGACATTCCGTAGGCTTTGGTTGTATTTGGTACAGTACCATTTCCTAAGTAAAAATAATTGTGAGCTATTTTTGCCCTACCGTCTTTAACTTCACCAGTTCCATTAGTTTGTTTAAATTCTATGCTTATATGGTAGGTGATAACGACAATTGCTCTTTGGGATAATGTAAAGTTTTCTTGATATAATTGAGCGGCATTTAGTTCTGAATTTGAACCAGTAATTAAGTTTACGGGAGTGTTTAATTTATTATTTGAAATCAATAAACCAGATTGTTTTCCTACACTTAAATTACCATCTTCATCTACCATTAAATTGTAATTATCAGTACCACCTAAATTATTACTATTGTTAGTACTATTAAGCCCTTCTACCCTAATATTACTATTTGCACCTGCGACATGTAGCGTTTCCTGTGGATTATTAGTATTAATACCTACCTGACTAAAGCAAATACTACTTAATAGAATATTAATATAAAGAATTATGTTTTTCATAATGTTATTTTTAGTTTCCTAGCATGGGCGCATCTGCTGCTCCTGCATTGCAATTGCAACTAGATACAGAACCATCTTGAGGATTAATTGTTATTATCACATCGTCCGTTGAGGTACATCCATCAGGTTTTGTTACCTCTAAGGTGTAATTAATAGTTCTAGAAGCTGTTAATCTTGAACCGGTATATTTAAATTCAGGCTGTGCTGTGCTAGTGTTACTTAAAAAATCAAGATCATTTGATAGTCCTATCCATCGATAATTGTAGGAGGTATTATTAGTATGACCTAATATTAAAGCTTCTGACTCACAAATAGTCAAGTCTGATCCTGCAATACCATTTAAGATAGTAGGTGGATTAATAGCCAGAGTAGATGTATTACATATACACGGATTAGCAGAGCGGTTAATCATTAGCAGTAAAGGCTTACAACTATCACTTGGATTTACAGTGTAGGTGATAGATGCACTAATGGAGGTTCCTGCATTAATACTATTAGGTAAAGTATCAGTGGTAATTAATATGTCTGTTCCAGAATCAAAAACACCATTTTCATTTACATCTCTATACACCTGTACAATCGTATTTAAAGAACTATCGACTGTAACAGATGTGTTATCTACATCATAATTTAAAGTCACATCTTCATTAGATCCATTTACTGTGGCTGTGATATCAGATAAGCTTATTTCTAAATTTGCTCTTTCTACAGTAAAGTCAAATTCTTTTTCACCAGTTATTACAGGAGAAGTATCACAAAAGTTAGATGGTTCTAAAACACAAGGTGTATTCCCTATCTGATCATTTGAAGTAACTTTTATCATATTATTACCACACGCTGCTGGACTGGTTAAGTCTTCTTTAATTTCTAAGGTATAACCAAAACTATTTCCTGATGACATGCCTGATGGTATCGATAATCTAACCACATCTTGACCAGCGATATTAGTATTTATAGATAATAAAGTAGGCTGAAAAGTTCCAGTTGTAGGCGTGAAACTCACATACTCGTAACCTGGAATAATTTCGATATCCATAAAACCATTGCTCCCCGTAAGGCTTCCAGAGGAAATAATAGTGCCCTTTCCTAATAATTCTAAAGTACCAGCACAAGTTGTAAAGTTTCCTGAATCTATTTGTAAGTCATGTGAAACAGAATATAAAGAATCTACACCATTAATATTAATATTAGGTGTTGTAGTGATCATGTTAGAACCATTTGAAGTAGATCCACACAAATTATTTGCACTTAATGATAGCTGAAAATTATCACCAGCCGTGAATTCACAAGTTGCTGTTAAATCAAAACTAATATTAAAAGCCCTTACATTAGAATTTCCAGAATCTGTTAATAATCCAGGTATGTTTCCACTATTAGGAAAATTAGAATGAGTACTTAAATCAATCGAATTTTCATTTAAGTTTGTCGTTACAGCTAGTTGTTCAATGTTTCCAGACCCTATCGGGTATTCCACTCTTACCGTTGAATTGTCAAGATTTAAACCTGTAGGAGTAATCACTTGAAATAAGGTTGAATTCACCGTTCCATTACCATTAGATAAATATTGATATTCATAAGAATTAGGTGTACACAAATCAATATTTGTAGGTTGCGTAATGGGTATGATTTCAATATTTCCATTTTGTGGTATCACCGATATTACTCCTTCTATAGGATCGCAAGCACTTAGTGGATCACTGGGAAAGGAGTTACAATCCCATCCAGCAAGTATGTTGAAAGTAAAAGGGTTACAATTAGTATAGGTAAATTCAATTCGATAATCCTCTGTCGCACCACCAAAAAGACCAGCAGCATCTAGTGGAAACCATACTCCATTTGCGTAAGCAGTAGGTGTTAACACTGTTCCAGACGATATTTCTGTTACCGATTGTACACTTACGCCAGGCGCATTAGGAATCGCTACCCAAGTGTATGGTACTGCATTTGAGTTTAAGGATTCTAATCTAAAATCAACGGATTCTAGAAGTTGTGTTGCATCAATAGTACTAGATAAATTGATTACACTTAGCTCACCTAAGGTAGTAAGTACTCGCTCTTCACCCACTTTAGCGATATCAGATTGATTTACCTGCAAGGCATAACCATCTTCTTTATAATTATATCTAAACCTGATATTTCCATCACTGACGGTAGCGCAACTCGTAGTAAAGTTGTATCTAAATACATGAACTCTAGTTGTACCACCAGAAGAATACTCAGATAACGGCCAGGTACCATCGTTTGTAATTGTTGCCGTTTTATCATTATTTGAAAGCACCACAAAAGGACTTAAATCAAATGCTGTTGACCCGACAAGCCCATCTTCAACACTACCTGTCCAGACCATTTGAAACAATCCATTAAAAGCGTCTTCATTTAAAATCTCTATCACAATAGATTCTACAATTCCCTGTGAACGTACCTCGCCAGGATAAACATCCCGAACAGAGACACCTTCTTCATTACTTATAGAATTAGTTACCTGATAATTAGTACATCCTGTATTTTCTACATCACCAGTTGATACGAATAAATTATTAATCCCTATCCTATGGGCACGTAAGTCCCCAGAAAAAGTAGAGCAACTAAACTCTGCACTGGTAGGTGTTGTACGCGAGAAAAATTCTGATATGAGTTCGGGAACCTGAGTAGGTAACACCTCTAAATTAGGATTATCTACAACCGTGAAGTCCACTTCAAGAGTAACTAAATCTCCAGCAGTAGCTATACCACAAGCAGATAAGTTATATAAAATCACGTGATTTCCTGCTACAACACTGTCACTAGCAGGCGAAGCTAGATTACAGCTGGTAGGCGCACCACCACCAGATGGTGTAAGAGTAAGAACGGCTGCGCCAGGCACTAAAACATTAGCCGCACCTATTTGCGGGTAAGTTAATCGATAAAAATGCTCAGTTAACACTCCAGGATCTGTACGTACTTTTAACTCACCATCAAAAACACCTTTAACCTCATCAAAAGCAGCAACTATATTCAGTTGTGCATCTGATAGTGTAGTAATATCTGCTCGCATAGAAGAGTCGTATGGGCTCACATAACCAGTAGTTTGTCGTTCAAAATCACTACGTAACATGGTTAAACCACCTTCTGGACAAGGAGCAGGACATTGTGTATTAGGCTCATAACTACCACAATCCAGAATCTGGACGCAAGAATTAGTCGCTCCTGCATCACATTCATACTCATAAGTATAGGTGATAGGCAGCTCATTAGGAAATGATGCACAATCTAATGTTAAATCAATCTCTGCCGCAATAAACTCTAAATTAGCCGCACTGCCAGCTGCGCCAGAAACCAAGACGGTATCATAATCACCAGTGCCTGGGATCACAGTCAAAGAAGGAGAGTTAGTTGATGATGTAAAATTATTAAAAAACCTACCCGCAGAAGCTGTATAACCTTTAGGGATTTGAAAATTAATCGTAGTTTGATTTGTAGGACAATCATAAAACTCTAGAGCGAAATTTCTATTTGCCTCTACTCTCACCGTAAACTGAACACCATCTAAAACATTTGCTGGAACGTTTACTGATGAAGATGTAAAGGGATGTCTATTTTCAAAATTAGGTGCGGTACCACCAGTAGGCTGGGTGGTCTGAGAATTGATTAAAGTATCACACTGATCTGTAAACGTACTGAAAAAACGAGTTGTTCCTGAGAGGTTTTGTGTCCCACAAGCTTCATCACAATCTACTAATATTTCAAAACGTAAGGTAAAAGAAGCTCCCACTGGTAGGTCATCAAATTGACCATCACCATCTGCATCTATAAAGCCAGAACCGCTACTAGCCGTTAACTGACTCATATCTATGACTGCTGGTGTTTTATTTACAGAAATAGCCCCAGTTCCTCCTGTAAAAGTAAGTGCTGTAAACCCACCAGCACCGTCTGATAATTGAAAATTTTGATATGCTAAATTTCTACGTATGACATTTGCCTGCCCAAAGGTAAGCGCCATAGTCTGTATAAAATTAAAAGCTGTACCAGCACCAGGCAGTGCTTCTGTACCAGTATTTGTATAGGTCAATTCATAGATCGCAGGATCATCAAAATTAGAATGCTGTATAACATTTAAAGCTGAAACACCTATATTAGGCACTCCTGACGCCATGGTTACCGTACCTGTAGTGGTGCTTACCGCACACCAGTCTGCTCGTGGTGCAGCACAACCCCATCCTGTGTAATAAGAAGTATCATCAGTAGGGCAAGAGGTCAAAATAATATTTTCTCTCAATTCTAGAATATCACCATTACAAAACCCAGCTGGATTTAAGTTAGTATTATTTACTAAATAATGATAAATATTACCCGTATTACTAAGAGGTGTTAAAATAATATTTAAACCACTAGGATCTAAAGTAATGCTGTTATGTTGATAACCTGAGGATCCATAATCTATGTCAAAATAAACATCATCAGTACATCCTAAGCCAGAATTTACAATGGTAAAATCACGATCGTAACTAGCTCCAATAGTAGCATTAACTATATTGCTAGGAGCATTGATGGTAATAAAAGGTTTTAATATGTTGTAAACTCCAGAAGAGTTTGAAACATCATTAGCGCCTGAAATAGAGCCTATTACCTCATCGTTATCATTATTAGGTGCGCCACAAATTGAAATTCTTTCAACCGTAAACTCTGTAAAATCACCTATATTTAAAACATTATTAGATGCTATGGTGATAAATGTTGGCGAGTTTAAATTACTAACATTATCATCTTGCAAAGAAAAATTTCCTGAGGTGGTATTAATTGAACCAGTAACGTAGTTAACATTGTTTGGGAAATTGATTCTAGCAGATGCACCAGTCGTTGACGCGGTAATCACGGTCATCCTTACTGTTAACAATCCAGATGAACTGCATGAGGTTATATCATCAGGTGCAGATGGAAACGTTATTAAAAAAGAATCTTGACTATAACCATTAAGTAAACTTAATAGAAACAATATAAAAACAAGATTTTTTTTGATCTCCGTAAAATTTATGATCTTCGTTTTAATCAAAGGTTAATTATTTCTGGTTACTAATATCAAAACATGTGCACTGTGCACCATGAAGTGGTTTAACATAAAATGTATTCAAAATTCAAAATTTTAATTGATCTTTTCAATTAAACCCTTAGATTTAAAAAATAAAAACGTTCTACTACCTGTTTTTACGATCATAACCTTAATTATTACTAATTACAAATCATTTAATTATAAAGTATTAGTGTTCCCGATGCTTTTTGAAGTACTTTTAGCAAGATTATATCTGGAATCTCCTTTTCCTTAACCATTTAATTATAGTCACATAGCAGATAATTTAAACATTACAAAGCTTTCATTTGATGCATTAATTACAAAACAGCTGTATCAAATTCTTCAATTACGCTCTGAAGTTTTTGTAGTAGAACAAGATTGTGTGTATCAGGATTTAGATGGTAAAGATCAAAAAGCGATTCATATCATGGGTTATGTAAATAATCAATTAGTTGCCTATACGCGATTCTTTAAGCAAGGTGATTATTTTGAACAAGCTAGTATAGGTAGAGTAGTAGTGAGTCCACAACATCGTGGTAAATCTTACGGTCAGGAAATCATGACCGCGAGTATAGATTATTGTAAATCTCAAGGATATCCTTCTATTAAAATATCAGCGCAGTGTTACCTAGATAAATTTTATACTGACCTAGGCTTTATAGCAACTGGCGAGGAATATCTGGAAGATGGCATACCGCATCAAGCCATGGTGATGGAATTGTAGTTAATTCTTTAACAAACCTGTGAGGTTTATATCTACAAATAGCTCTACTTTTTCATTACTAATAACCAAACATGCCAAGACTTAAACTTGGCATGTTGGTAATGAGTTTAATTTAGAATAAAAAAGATGTTAAGATTTGACATGCCAACTATTAGTGTTGGCATTGTCTAAATTTGATTGATAAAAACAAACCTGTGAGGTTTATCTATTATTTACTGCGTCTTTAAAATTAAATTTATATCATGCTAATCATCATCATGATGTTCTTCATGATTGCCAAAAGGTTTCCAAATCACACCTAGACTTAGAATAAAACCATCTGTAGGTGCATAGATTTCATTAAATGTAGGAACGCCATTATTAGTAGCTAGAGTAGGAGAAAAGCGACTTTGTCTGCGGTCTGTAAAGTTTTCAAAGTTGGTATATAAATGTCCCCATTCATAGTTTTTCATCACTAGTAATCCCATGGTAATAAAATCTGTAGTCTCCGTACCGTCAAATAGTAATTGCTCACCAGTATAGTAGGTTTCATAACCTATACGCCATTCTTCTGTTTCATACATAAAAACACTACCAGCGTTATGTCTAGCTGTAAGTGGTTTTTGCGGATTGCCTTCTAGAAAATTTAATCGTGTATCTATCAGCGCATAATTCACAAACCATTTAAAATCTTTGTAAGAGAATTTGATATTTGTTTCTGCACCACGAGATAACGTAATATCAGGTGCGTTAAAATATTCTAGTGAACCATTCCCTAATGGACTTTGCTGTAGCAATAAACCATCTTCAATGGCTGTTAAATAAAACAACTGGTTGATAGAAAACTTAAGCTCATCACTCAATCGCGTCACATAGTTAAAGTCTAGGTTGATTCCATAAGAAGTCTCTGCATTTAATAGGTCTTTATTAATCCCATTTACACCTTGAAAGCGTACAAATTCAGCTTCTTCTGTAAATAAATCTGGGACTTTATAACCTAATCCACCACCTAAACGGCTGGTGAATCCACTAGAGCCATTATAAAGTAATGAAAATCTAGGAAGAACAAATGTTCCCCAGTCTGCAGTAAAATCAGTACGTAAACCAGTTTCTAGAATCCAGCGATCTGAAATATCATAAATATTATTTGCAAACAGTCCTACCGTAGCATCATCCTGATCACGATCTGGAGCGCTAGTTTCATCAAAACTGGATGTATATAAATTACCACCTAGAATCCAGTCTGTCTTCTCACGTTCTGACTTAAAATTTACCTCAGTAAAAGAGTTGATTTGTGTTCCAGATAATGCACTATTAGGCACGATTAAATCTCTATTAAAGTTAGAGATACTATTTTTTACCTGTAAGCTAGAGGTACTATTTAATTGCTGGTCATAATTAAACTGTGTACTGATGCGACGCGAGGTATTATTCTCTGTATATCCATCTTGATCACCATTAATCACATTTAGAAAACCACCTACACGTTCATCATAAGTAGCATTTAAACCTAACCACATGGTAGCACGTTCACTAGGATAATAAAACAATCGCGGATTTATAGTGACTGATTTAGTTTCTGGTAAATTAGAAAACTCATCACCATCTGGATCGTATGCTTGCTGGTAATTTGCATTTGCAAAAAGTGTAGTTCCCCATTTTTCATTACGCCCGCTATAAAAGGTATTAAAAGTAGTTCCTAGCGCCTGCGTTCCTACCAGCATGAGGTCTAGTTCCTTTTCATCTTCTGGCGTTTTAGACTGCATATTTACTAGACCAGCGATAGCACCACCACCATAAAGCGTGGATGAACTTCCTTTAATAATTTCAAATTGTTTGATGTCCAGTGGCGGAATTTGCATGATACTCAATCCACCGGCAAAACCACTATAAAGCGGGAAACCATCCTTTAATAATTGGGTGTATCGTCCATCTAGACCTTGAATACGGATGCGCTGGTTAGCACTACCTTGTGAGGTTTGTTGCATTTGAATACCAGTACTTTCACGCAATACCATAGAGATATTTGTACTGTTCATCGCGTTCTTTTCGACCAGTTCCTCGCCACCTATAAACTCAATGCGCGTAGGCGTGCGTTTAAAAGTACGTGAGGATCGTGTGGACTGGATGACCACCTCTTTAAGCACGCCAGTATCTTCTTCTAGTATGATGTTATACCTTGATGGTCTAGGAACGGTAATGGTTAATTTTTGGGATTTATACCCTACGTAACTTATGCTTAATTCATGAGTTCCTTTAGGTAAGGCACTTAAAATAGCGTTTCCATCCACATCTGTCATGGCACCTATTTCTAGGGATTTGATATATACGCTTGCCCCTAGTAATGGTTCTTTTGAGCTATCTGTAATGTTAATGGTGACTTGTTGAGTTGTTTGTGATTGCGCTTTCGCGGAAGCGTAACCCAGCAACAACAAACTGCATAAAATGATATGTTTCATTTGTAATAAAATAATTGTGTTAATAAAATCGTGATAGGTAAGACCTATGAAATATTAAGCAATCATTTGCGGTGGCTGAAGAATAGCACCAGCAAAACCTTTTGAAAGAGAATCTAGTGCAGTAGAGTTAATTTGAGAAAAAATAGAGTTTACTGGTAATTCAGAGAATACAGCTATGTTATTGATCACATGAATGGAACAACAACTACACTGGCAGAATGGTGAGCAGTTATCTTCATGATCGTGATCATATTCATGATCTACATCTACATGTTGTTCTATGGTATCGTGTGTTACAATATCACCGTCATTACAGGGCATGATATTAAGCCCTATAAAGTAAATCGAGAATATAAAAACAAACCATTTCACGATTCAAATATAGGATTCTTTATTGAGTAGCTCTTTTTAATCTGTCGTTAATAGAGGCGCCTAAATCCTTTTCTGGAAAGCGATGAGCGATGATGATGTCTAGATCTAATTGATCTAACGAGTGCATTGCACCATATAAATTGCTAGCAGCTTCTTTGAAATCTCCCGTTTTAGAAAGGTATTTGATGTGCTGTACTTCATTAAAATTATCGATTTCATGATGCAGTAACAGTCCTATTTTATGATTAGGATATTGTTGAATAGCACTAGCAACATCGTTTACTAGAATGATTTTAGTTTGCGGTGCATAGTGTCGCGCCATCATTCCAGGCGCTTGTGGTGCATTCTCCTTTTTGTTTTTAACTACAACTTTTCCTATTACTTTTTCAATGTCTTCTAGGGCAATTGCGCCTAGCCTATAAACTACAGGCTGGTCATTTTCAAAACCTACAATCGTAGATTCAATCCCATTTTTACAATCACCACCATCTAGCACCATTTTTAAAGTTCCATCAAAGTAATCTTTAACGTGATGTGCTTTAGTAGGACTGATTTTAGTAAATGGATTTGCACTAGGTGCTGCGATAGGAAATTCCAGTTGTTTCAACAATTCTAGTGTTACAGGATGATGAGGCATGCGTATTCCTACGGTATCTTTTCCTGCGGTAATCAAATCTGGCACTTTATTACTTTTAGGTAAAATTAATGTCAAAGATCCTGGCCAAAACACTCTAGCTAATTCTTGTGCTTTTTCTGGAAATGATGAGGTGAGTTCTTCTACTTGTTTGAGATCATGAATATGCACAATCAGCGGATTCATTAACGGCCGTTGTTTCATTATAAAAATCCCACGGATTGCTTTCTCGCTATAAATATTTCCTGCTAGACCATAAACAGTCTCTGTAGGAATTGCAACGAGCTCTTCTTTATGTAGAATTTCGGCAGCTTTTAAGATGTCTTTTGAAACGAGTGTCATGATGATCCTAAATAGAATTTTAGGCGGTGCAAATATCGTTGTTAAAGAGAGATTTTCAGACTTTTATTTATAATTACAAAAAGTTTTCAAAATTCTTATTTAGAATGAAGTCTATAAGAATCAGTACATATTATTCACGACATATTTAATGGGAATAAAAACGTTATTCATCCAAAATTATGTTTAGATCTTGAGTTGTAAACTTTTTTATTCGCTTATTTCTAAACAAGCAATATCTTCATAATCTTCATGATTGATAAAATCATTTATAATTGCTTTGTGTTTAATCAATAGATTAGATATTGATTTTGAAGTTAGATTACCAGTCCGAAACCATATAATTTTAGGTGGAAAACCTTTGATTTGGCTGATATTATAAAAATCGGCGTCAAAGGTTACTATTGTAAAATAATTGCTTTTAGCGTATTCCCAAATTTGAGAATCTCGAGCATTTACGAGGTTTAAATTTGACACTTGTTGACTTTCTGGAAAGTATTCAATAATTTTAGGAATAATTCGATAAGAAATATTTTGGTCTAAAAGGAGTTTCATGAAGCTACTCTAGTTCTACTTTCCCTTTGGGCAGCAAAAGATAGACAAGCATTTATTTCCTCTTTACTCAGTTCTGGAAAATCTTCGATGATGTCATTTACACTCATTCCATTTGCCAACCAGTTGAGCACGTCAGAGACACTTATGCGTGTACCAGAGATAATAGGTGCGCCAAATCTTCTCTCTTTATCTATTACAATATATTTTCTATAATCAATCATATTCTTCTGAAGAGTATTATAATCTAAAGATAGTACAAAATTAATTTAGTTAATAATACCTCTTCTTCAACCAAAACGCAACCTTTACTAATAATATCAAAGCAGGAACTTCAACCAGTGGACCAATCACGCCTGTAAATGCCTGTCCTGAATTAAGCCCAAAAACCGCTATAGCTACTGCAATGGCAAGTTCAAAATTATTACCAGCAGCCGTAAAAGCAATAGCGGCATTTTCACTATAGGTCGCACCGCGATATTTACTGATAAAAAACCCTATTAAAAACATTACGATAAAATAGATCAACAATGGTATCGCGATCAACAAAACATCAAATGGAATCTCAACTATCAATTCTCCTTTTAAGGAAAACATTAAAATAATCGTGAGTAGTAATGCTACCAGTGTTAGTGGCGAAATGGTAGGAATAAAAACCTGTTCATACCATTCTTTACCTTTTAGTTTTACAAGGAAGTAACGACTTAAAATCCCTAGCAGAAACGGAATACCTAAATAAATAGCAACACTCTGAGCAATGGTAGCAATAGAAATATCGATGATCGCACCATCAAAACCAAAATAGGGTGGAAGCACTGTTATGAATAACCAAGCGTAAAAGGAATAAGCAAACACCTGAAAAACACTGTTAAGCGCTACTAATCCGGCGCCGTATTCTGGCGATCCATCTGCTAGGTCATTCCATACCAGTACCATTGCTATACATCGTGCTAGTCCTATCAGTATTAAACCAACCATATATTCTGGATGATCTTGCAGGAAGATTAGTGCTAGTGCAAACATCAATACTGGACCTATAACCCAATTGAGCAATAGCGATATGCTTAGGATTTTAGTGTTTTTAAAAACTACTGGTAAGAGTTTGTAATCAGCTTTAGCTAGAGGTGGATACATCATAACAATTAACCCTATTGCGATAGGAATATTAGTCGTTCCAGAGCTCATTTGTTCAATGCTACCAGCAATGGTAGGAAAAAAATATCCCAAAGCTATACCTAATAGCATGGCAAGAAAAATCCATAGCGTTAAGTATTGATTTAAAAAGCTTAGTTTTTTCATAATTCTAAGGGCTTTTTAACAACAACCACTTCCAGGTGCGCAAGAACCTATGGCTTTCATGATTACCTTAGGTTTTAATGATGGTAAACCGCATTGATCTAGCGCTAGACATTCTGTAAGGGTTTTTGTAAGTAGAAAACGGTTCCCATCGTGATCTAGACCATATTTTTCTATGGTATTGCCTTGAAATTCTACAAATATATCTGCGTCTGGTAATTGTAGTTTTGACATCGTAGCCGTAAGAATAGAGGTTAGTTTTTTAGGGTCTAGTCTATGATCATAGTCTGTAGCACTCCATAATTGTAAGCTAATACTGTCTTCTTTTCTTACGGTACCACCACAGTCTATGAATGATTTTGTAACGTGACCTACTTCCGTTACATGAAAATGTTGTGGCACCATAGCACCATTAGGTAGGTAAATCTGAATATCTTGAGTGGTATGTAGTAATTCGAGTAACTGAGATAATTTCATAACTTGATTTTTAGATTAACAACAATTAAATGATGCTGATGTTTGATTTAAAAAGCTAGAAACTTCTTGTTTCATCTCTAGCCACTTTTCTGCATTAATACAGTAGCATACACTAGTTCCTTCTACCGTTCCTTTAATAAAACCTATAGATTTTAATTCTTTTAAGTGTTGTGATATCGTAGCTTGCGCTAGTCCTATTTCATTCACTAATTCACCACAAACACATCCGTCTAGTTTAAACAGGTATTCTAAAATGCTTATTCTAGCAGGATGCCCTAGCACTTTTGCATAAGATGCTAATCTATTTTGAGCTGGTGTAAAGATTTCAGTTTTTGCAATGCCCATATTAATCGCTTTATTGCAATATTACGATGAATAGATTTAAAAAAATAGTTTATAAGTAATTAAATATTCACTTTTGAGAATACATACTTCATTTCTGTCGCTATCTGGATGCTACGTTCTAGATAAACTTGAGTTTCTTCTGGAGTATGATCGCTTACTTTAGGATCCTCATAAGTAATAGCAATCCGTTGATCTGCACCACTTACTATGGGACAATTTGTTGATGCGTGATCACAAGTCATGATGGCCGCATAGTTCGTTTTGGGATTAGATCTATGGTCGTATCTTTTTGAAAACACTTTAATAGGTGGCATGATCTCACTGTATTCTATAAAATATTTAGGATTCTCTTTTTTCTTGCGTTGAGTGATTTCTAATCCTTGATGTTTTAAAGTTTCAGCGATTTTAGGATATAATGCAGTTACTTCTGTTCCACCAGAATAGCAAAAAACATCATTTATTTCATAGAATCTCGCAACGGCTAGTGCCCAGATTTGGCACAAATGACTGCGTCTAGAATTATGTGTACAGATGAAAGTGAGTTGGACTTTTTGGTAATGTTCTAGACTATAGTTGATGTAATCTGTTAGGTTGTTTAGATTATGCTTTCGCGAAAGCGGAATAGTTTCAACATCTAGATTTTTTACAAATTTGCGAGCCGCAACAAACATGAGGTATATAATTACCTAGCGAAGTTACTTGTTTTTTTAAGCTTCCAATGTTAAATCTTTAGTCCATCTTAGGTGGATCAATTTTAGTAATATAAAGCTCCACACGACGATCTAATTTATCAGATCCACCTAATGGTTTAGAACGACCATAACCCTTAAAACGCATACGGTTTGCTACTACACCGCGATTTCTTAAGATTTTATAGATGGCTTTTGCGCGGTCATGAGAAAGGTTAGATTTTTTAGTATCTCTATTATAAGCATCTGGATAAGCTGGGTTAATACAGCATACATGACCATGGATTTCAAAGTGAATATCTTTACGAGCGATTAAAATTTCTGCCACACGATCTAGTAATGGTTGGGACTCTTCCAGAATGGTAGAACGACCTTTGTAAAACAGAATATTTTCTAATCTGATCACTTGGCCTTTTTTAAGCTTTTTGCTTAATAAGGTTTTAA
Organism: Nonlabens sp.; assembly: GCA_020630715.1. GTDB lineage: Bacteria > Bacteroidota > Bacteroidia > Flavobacteriales > Flavobacteriaceae > Nonlabens. The sequence goes on along the minus strand of JAHDIQ010000001.1, from coordinate 413,215 downwards.
AAGGCTCCTTAGTATTATCTATAGGTGGATCAATGTTTGTGGGAATGTCAAGATATTCATCATCATCTATAGGTTTTTCCTTTGCTGGTGTTTTAGGTTGTTCTAGTTGCTTACTAGTAACTATGGGAGTTGTGCTAGTGATGTCTTTTTGAACTGTTGCGATTACTTTTTTCTCGTAGGTTTTAATTTCTTTTGCCTCTTGAGTGGTTAGATCTGTTTTACGTATTTTTTTTATCGCGATCCGGTTTGATATAGTTTCTTTCAAGTAAAACTCTATGTCTACACGTCTATTTTGAGCTCTGTTTTCTTCGATTTCTGCCGCAGTAAGGTTACTTTCTAGAGCGATCTCGCCTAGACCTTGAACCTTTTTTGAAATGTTTTCTAATTGTATATCATGGTTTTCTAACCATACTGATACGGTTTCTACACGTCTATTAGAAAGATCCAGATTATATTCATAACTACCGCGATCATCACAATAGCCTAAAATATTAACGGTAAGAATAGGTTTATACAGTAGATCATCAAAAAACGCATTCAACTGTTTTCCTTCACTAAAACTAAATTCATCTTTATCTAGATCAAAGTACACCGTATGCGTTACTCTAGTCTGTGCAAGACTAGTTGTAGCGACTAATAACATTACGTACCACCAGTTTTTCATGAATTATTTTAAAATTTTATCATATCGTTTTTGATCATTGAGCACATCTACTGCTTCTCTAATGATCTCGTTATTTTGCAATTGATATTCATACAATCCATCTCTATAGAAATATCTTTTTACGATCTCATCACTTAGTAGTGACATGACCTCAGCTTTTTTATCTAGGATTTCTTGTTTTTTAGCTTGGTTAATAGCGCTTTTCATGGCGTTATAACTTGTGCTGATGTCGTCATTTAATTCTTCAGTAACGGCGGTTTTATAAGCTTTAGAGAATGCTTTTTCTGTTTCTGTTTCAAAATCAAAGCCTTGTTTTTCTACCCAATTCACAAAATCCATAAAATCAGCATCTGTGAATTTAAAAGCATCTTTATTAGTTACTGCAGGTTTGTTATAGTAGTAATACGTTCCATAATCAAAAATGGCATTTTGCTTTAGTAATGCAGTCGTGATAGGTGAGTATGCAGCAGATGAAAGTTCAATATCTGGTTGAACACCACCACCATCATAAACCGTACGACCACTATTTACCGTTTTAAAGGCTTTATAGTCTTTTTCTTTAGTACGTACTGCATTTCCATCTTCATCTCTATTCCAGTAATCTAATGCCTGTATACAGCGACCACTAGGTGTATAATATCTAGAGATGGTAATTTTTACTTGTGTTCCATAACTTAAAGGCTTAGGACGTTGTACTAGCCCTTTTCCAAAACTACGCGCGCCTATCACTACACCACGATCATAATCCTGAATACTACCACTCACTATTTCACTAGCACTAGCACTACGGCCATTAATTAAAACGGCTACAGGAATATCTGCATCATAAGCATTACGTTTTGTGAGATAGGTACGATTGTATTGCTCAATAGCAGATTTTGTACTGGTAATTAATTTCTCTTTACCTATAAAAATATTAGAGACATTAACGGCTTCACTAAGTAATCCACCAGGATTACCGCGTAAATCTAGAATCACTTTCTTTGCTCCACGGTCTTTTAATTCTGATAGTGCAGTCTTAGTTTCAGAAGATGCTTTTTTGTTGAATTTAGATAAAACAATGTATCCTATATCTGGAGTAACCATATCGTAAAATGGTACTGCTTTTACTTTTACACCTTTTCGAGTGATGGTAGCATTACTTTTTTTACCATTACGCTTATAAACGACTTCTAGTTTTGTGTCTGGTGAACCTTTTAATAAATCACCTGCGTTTTCTTTATAGTCTGCTAGGTTGACACCATCTATAGAGATGATTTCATCACCTGCTTTAAGGCCAGCTTTATCTGCTGGTTGATCTTTCCATGGTTCTACGACGATGACTTTATCTTCTCTAGTGCTTACAACTGCACCTATTCCTGTATAAGAACCACGCTGATTAATCTTAGATTTTTCTACTTCTTGCTCTGTCCAGAAAACAGTATAGGGATCTAATTCTCCTACCATTCCTTCTATAGCATTATCCATAAGATCTGCTGGATTAGTTTCATCCACATAATTCATATTGATCTGCTTATACATTTCTGTAAAGATTTCAATCTGTTTTGCGATTTCAAAAAAGTCGTTTTGAAAGCTTGCTGTAGTTAGAAATAAGCCAGATGCTACTACTGGTAGTAAGATGTGACGTTTGATATTTACGTTGAATTTTTGTTTCATTGCTTTATGAAGTCTTAAGCATAAATATAGAGTAAAACGATAAAACACACCTTATCGTGCCTAGAATCATTTTTTAAGCTATTGCTTATAGCTTTATTCAAAAACAATACCATGACTGTTTTAAGGGTCTATCTGGACCTGGTTTAATTCCTGGATCACGCCTTTCATCCATCTATTGATGGTTGTTATATCTTGCATTTTAGGAGTCTGGTAAATGAACATGATTTCAAGATAAGTTCCATTCTTATCCATCAATTCATGTTGTTGTAAGCGATAGGCTTCTCGCAGTAAACGCTTGATTCTATTGCGGTCTGGCGCTTTTTTAAAGAATCGTTTTGAAACACTAAAACCTACTTTATGATTTGAACCATTTGAGCTAGGTTGATAAAAAGCTTTTAAAGCACCTTTACGCACCCATTTACGTTGGGTAAATAGTATTTCAATACTTTTATGGCTTTTTAGCTTTTTATTTTTTCCTAAAGAAAAGTTCATTTTTCAAAGGTACTACGATTGTGCGAACTAGCTCTAGTTGAGTATTGGATACAAAAAAGCTGTCTTCTCGCAAAGACAGCTTTTTTATTTTAATCTCATTATCAACTACTCTTGCAGTTGCCAGTTGTTATTTTTAGGATCAACATCTGCCATGTAACCTCTAGGATCTATAGTGACATTGCGTATATTACGCATGTTCACGCCTTCTAGTTCTAATTCATAATTAGGAATTGCCCATGTCCAGTCATTTACGGTAGTCCAGTTTCTAGGTACGTCTTTATTTCCACGCATTTCTTCTAGTGGAATATAATACATACGCGTACTACCATCATTCATGGTTACTTCTATATCTAGAGGCATTGCCATAGTTCCTTTTCGCGAAAGCGAAACCATCACAGCACCATCTAAACTACTTAAGTTTTCTATGGCATAGTCTATCGTTTTAGTGGTCATGGTCCAGTCGCGTAGGTACCATTCTAGATCCATACCACTTACACGCTCTGCAACACGCTTGAAATCATTAGGATCTGGATGCTTAAATTTCCAGGTATTATAATATTCTTTAATGATCTGGTCACGCACATCTTCACCTACGATATAACCTAGTTGTGCCATAAAAACAGATCCTTTACTGTAGGCACTGGTTCCATAAGCTCTATTGTATTCATAATGATCTGCATGAGTAGTCTGTGGTTCTTCTTTACCTGATGTCGCTAGATTAATATAACCACGATATGATCCTGCATTAGGATTATCAGAATTTTGCTTAAAAGCGTCATCCATAAATAGATTAGAGATGTAGGTGGTAAAACCTTCATCCATCCATTCATGTTTAGATTCATCTGTTGCTAGTACATGGTTGAACCATGAATGTGCAAACTCGTGAGCGGTAACGCCTACTAAACTACCGAACTGGCGTTCACCTGTAATAAGCGTACACATCGCATATTCCATTCCACCATCACCACCTTGTATTACAGAATACTGTTTGTATGGATAGTCACCTATGCGCTCATTAAAAAACACTAACATATCGTTAGTAAGTGGTTGTAGTTTTTTCCAGTTCTCTCTAATGGCAGGATTGTCTTTATAAAAGAAATGAAGTTTTACGCCATTTGCACCATCATAAGTATCGTGAATAAAATCAGGATCTGCGCCCCATGCAAAATCATGTACCATAGGAGCTTTAAAATGCCATGTTAGTTTTCCTTTTTTTCCTTTTGCAGGACCAGATCCAGCTTTATCATAACCATGGCCTATATCTTTAGGGTTTTGTAGATATCCAGTTCCACCTACGGTGTATTCTTTATCTAAGGTTAATTTTACGTCATAATCTCCCCAAACCCCATGAAACTCACGACCTATGTATGGACTGGTATTCCATCCGGTTTTGTCAAATTCGGCCATTTTAGGAAACCACTGTGTCATTGATAAAGCAACACCTTCTTTATTATTGCGACCACTACGGCGTATTTGTTGAGGAACCTGACCTTTAAAATTCATTTTTAAGGTAGTAGATGCACCTGGTGCAAGAGGTTTTGCTAATGGTACGACTAGGATAGTACCTTCTTCCATAGGGTTTAATGTCGCACCATCTTGCGTCATGTCACTCACATGTAAATAGCCTATTTCATTAGGTTCTAGAGCGGCGATACGTGACCCCACGCGTGGATCTGGATCTGAAATAGTACGAGAACGCACATCCATTTTACTACCTGGTTGAAAGGCATTAAAAAATAAATGATAGTATACGCGGTCTAATGTTTCTGGTGAATTGTTAGTATATACCAAAGTTTGATCACCAGTATATTGATATCGATTTACATCCATATCTACATTCATGCTATAATTTACGGCTTGTTGCCAGTAGGTACTGGTAGGTCCAGTTTGCGTATTTGAAACTACTTCTTTAGCACCACCACAAGCGGTTAGTATGATCGCGGTGATTAGTAAAATGGCTATTTTATTCATAATTACATGTCAATTTGGGGTTAAAGATAAAGGATTCCTGTAGTTCTTTATAGTAAGGATGTTGAAGTATTATGCTTTCGCGAAAGCGTAATACTAACAAATAGTATATATCAAAAAAAGCTCACCGTGTAAGATGAGCTTTTCTAATATTACGTAATGGGTAATTATTTCTTTGATGCTAGAATTAAAGCATTGTAAAGGTTTGCCATTTTTCCAGAAGCACTAATGTCAGAAAAAGGAGTCGTATTACCAGCCACATTTACATTTGCTGCAGTCATTAATCCACTTTCCATAATTACTTCTTTAACTTCTTGAGCAGATAATTTAGGAAACTGTGAACGTATTACAGCTGCTACGCCAGCTACTGCAGGAGAAGCCATAGATGTTCCACTTGCATTACGATACTCATTTAAAGGTGCTGTAGAATAAACTTGTACACCAGGAGCAAATACATCTACTGATACTTTACCATAGTTAGAGAAACTCGCAACCATATCAGATCCGTATTTAGGAGCTAATGCACCTACCGTTAAGAAGTTTCCAGAGATTTCTTCACCTGCTAGTTTTTGATCTTGTGGATAAACTTGTTTAGTATCAGTATTTGTCGCGTCGTTTCCAGCAGCGTTTACAAATAACACATCTTTCTTTTCTGCGTATTTGATAGCATCCCATACCCATTCTGGATTTGATGAATGGTATTTACCGAAGCTACCGTTGATGATTTTTGCACCATTATCTGCTGCATAACGTATTGCCGCTGCAACGTCTTTATCGTACTCATCTCCAGTAGATACAGCACGTAGCACCATGATTTTAGCATTGTTTGCTACTCCATTTACACCTAAACCATTATTACGTTCAGAAGCGATGATTCCAGCAACGTGTGTACCGTGAAAAGCATCTGCTTTTTTAGGGTCTGGACCACTATATTGATTATCACCCCAGATTTCACCTACGGTATAAGAGTATGGACTATTACCAGGCATCGCATCTTCACGATAGTTTGTTTTTAGTTTTGCGCCGTTCATTAAGTCTGCAGCATCAGTAATAAGACCATTAAGTGTTTCTTGAGCTTCTTCAACAGAGTCTAATCCTTGACCAAAAAAGAAGTTTAAAGTACGTTGTGCATTTACAACAGCTTCATCCTCTGATTTAATAGCTGCTACTTCTTCTTTTGTATATTTCTCTTTGCCTAAGTGCTTTTGGATAGTTGCATCTGATTGATTGATTTGTTGTAAAATCTGCTCATATCTAGCCTTGCTTTGAGATGCTTGTTCTACCTTTTCATCGTATTCTTTTTGTGCTTTTGCAACAATATCTGCTGGTAACATAGCCTGATCGCGCACAATACGTTCATATTCTAGATTCTCATCTACGATGTTTCCTAGAAAGTTCCATCCATGAACATCATCAATGTAACCGTTTTTATCATCATCGATTCCGTTTCCAGGAATTTCATCTTCATTAGTCCAGATCACTCCATCTAGATCTTCATGCTCTATGTCTATACCAGAATCAATAACTGCTACTACTACGGTTTCTCCCATACGACCTTGTAGAATCTCGTTATAGGCTTTATTCACACTCATACCAGGAATCGTGTCTGTTACCAGATCATAGTCTTTCCAATTGTGTGCCTGATCTTCTGTAAGCTCAGTAGTTTTGATAGGCGTACTATCTATGTTTTCAATAGGTGGAGAAACGATGGTAAATCCACTTCCACAGCTTGCTAGCATTCCTGCTGCTGCAACTGTTAATAATGATTTTTTAAGAATTGAGTATTTCATGGTTTTTAATTAAATAAGTCGTTAAATGTAAAGGTTTTATCGTGACGCACACCTTTTTCAGTGTGTTTTACGGTGATTATCTCGTGATGTGGATCATGTTCTAGAATCAAATAATATCCATTTGTAGCTGCTTTATCAAGAAAAGCGGCTTTCTCATCTAGTGTTAATAAAGGTCTAGTGTCATATCCCATGACATAAGGAATAGGTATGTGTCCAGCGGTAGGTAACAAATCTGCCATGAAAACAAAAGTTTTATCACCTAAGGTAATGTGTGGAATCATCATCTTTTCTGTGTGACCATCTACAAAAAGGATGTCAAAATCCATTTCATCAGCGGTTTGAAAAGAGCTGTTTTGATTAATAAAATTCAACTGACCACTTTGTTCTATAGGTAAAATATTTTCACTTAAAAACGACGCTTTTTCTCTTGCGTTAGGAACGGTTGCCCATTTCCAGTGATTAGAGTTGGTCCAGAATTTCGCTTTTGCAAAAGCAGGCTCAAAAAAATCATGGTTCTTTTTCTCTATCACGCCACCACAATGATCAAAGTGTAAATGAGTCAAGAAAACGTCTGTAATATCATCTCTAGAAAAACCAGCTTTTTTTAAAGAACTGTCAAGATTATGAACGTGATCCATATAGTAATAGCCAAAAAACTTTTCTGACTGTTTAGTTCCCATTCCAGTATCAATTAACGTTAAGCGATCGCCGTTTTCTACTAGTAGGCAACGAGCGGCCATATCAATCATGTTATTAGAATCTGCTGGATTAGTGCGCCGCCACAGCGATTTAGGTACGACACCAAACATGGCACCACCATCTAATTTAAAGTTTCCAGCTTCTATGGGATGAATCTTCATAATTTATTCCTGACTGATCAGACTCGCAATTTATAATATTGTTACATGAAAATTCTTGAAATTGAGTTAAATGGTTTGTTCAACAACTTGTTGTAACCTTTTACCAAAATCGATGAGTTTTTTAATTTCCTTTATTCCAGCAGTACGATTAGGCCTAAAAACCAACAAACTTTTACCATCTGACTCAATATGATAGTAAGGATTACTCTCAAAGAACTGTACTAGATGATCATTAAATAATTTCTGTATGGCTTCTGTATCTTCTCCTAATAAATAAAACCTTTTAGAAAAGTCTGAATGGTTTTTAATGGGTACATCCTTAAATCCGGCTATTGCATAAATACGTTCTAAGAATCCTTCACGATCTAAGGTAAATTCTGGTAATTCTACATTGAATTTAATATGAAGCATAGTGGTTTTTACATCTGCTTTTGTGACTAATTCACCTTCACAATAATGAATGTCAAACAATTTGAATTGTTTGTTTTCATTATATATTCGATTGTAAACGCGTTCTATTTTCTTAAATCTAAAAAAACGGAATGAGGTTAAAAAATTACCATCTTCTGTTTTTTCTGGCAAGTAGGTCATTTTAAATACTGTAGCGACTTCTTGAAGTGTTTTTTGTCGTTTAGTAAGATTTGATTTTATAAAGGGTACACCAGGAACTAACCTGCGCAATGCATAAGGATGAGCGCTTTTTGAACCGTGCATATCTAACCCTATGATTTCAAAGTGACCACCACGTTTTTTAAATATAGACTGGTAGTTACTTAAGTTTTCAAATACCGTGTGGTCTATGAATTGTGCCAGTGACAAATCCAGTACTACATCTTCAGTTTCTGGGATTAAATCTAGTTGTGCTTTTAATTTGTAGAAGTTTAAAAAACTACAAAAATGCTTTACACTTACATAATAGTTTCCGTTAGGCTCTTTAAACATGAGCACATTAGGTTTCAATAAATTTTGAATAAACAACAGTGCGTTTTTACTGATAATCACATGAATAATAAGTGTAATTAAAACACCAGCCACGATTCCAGTAATTAGGTCAATGAGTAAGGTTGTAAGTAGTGTGATAAAGAAAATGATTAATTGCTCTTTTCCTACAGTTCCTATTTTCTTAAGTAGTTTAGGTGAGGCGAGTTTATAACCTGTATAAACCAGTATCGCCATTAATGCTGGTAATGGAATTCTAGTTAATTGTGAACTAAATAACCACACAAATAAGACAAGAAATATAGCATGTGCAAAATTAGATGATCGATTAGAACCACCATTATTAACGTTAACAGAACTACGAGCTATGACGGTTACCACATTTAAGCCACCAGCTAGACCACTTCCTATTGTTGCTAGACCTAATGCTTTTAGATCTCTATTTACGTTAGACCTTCTTTTTTGTGGATCTAGTTGATCTACAGCCTTAATACTTAATAAAGATTCTATACTAGCGATAAGTGTTAAAGAAAGTACACTGCCCCAAAATGCCCAATTATTAACCATACTAAAATCTGGAACGGGAACAGTCGCGATAATTTCTGATGCACTAGGAATTTTAGGAATCATATAAGCATCTGCAATGGGATGATCTTCTTTTAGAACTAGTTCATAGAAGTAACTCATACCTATAGAAAAAACGACAATCCACATAGGCGCTGGGAATAGTTGTAAATACTTATTCCTGATTTTACTATAACCTATCATAATAAGCAATGCAATCACACCTGCAAGTGCTGCATGCGTCAACTGAATATCGTTATACTGGAACGCTCCAATGATAGTGCTAGGAATCGCAATTAAATAATCGATACTACTTTCTAATGCTAATTTATTTCCTAGCATGATATGGAACTGCTTTCCTAGAATAATTAACCCTATGGCGGCAAGCATTCCTTGAATAGCGCTGGAAGGAAAAAACTCTGCTAGTTTTCCCATTCTTAAAAAACCTAGAATAATGAGTAGTAAACCAGAACAAATAATGGCTGCATAAGCACCTTGAATACCTAATGTGGTAAACGCCACTAATAAAACTCCTACCAGTCCATTTCCAGGACCTGTAATCGTCACATGACTACCACCTAAAATAGAAACCATAATTCCTCCTATAACTGCTGTGATGATACCAGCGATAGGTGGTGCGTCACTTGCCATGGCTAGTCCTAATCCTAATGGTAATGCAATCAAGCTTACCACAAAACCAGAAAAGATATTGCGAGGTAAAGTAGCTGTGAAAGCCTGTATGGAATTAGCTGACTTGCTCATTTTAAAATCAATACATCTGTAGGTAACTCAGTGAGAATATGCTCAATATCATTTGTAAAAATGCGGTCTAGAAGACTCAATTTTTTAGGGGCATTAATGATTAATAAATCTGCTCTACAAATCTGCGCAAAATGACCTATGGAGTATCCACGTTTCCCAAAAATCGCGCGTTTTTCAATGGTAATGTTTTCTGTAAAAGCAGTATCGACACTTTCTAGAATGCGATCTACTCGAGCATTTTCTTTACGCATTAATTTCTCACGCTGTAAATTAGCTTTACGCAAGGTTTTATCATCCTTCACTTTAATAGAAAGCTCACTTTTCTTAATCTCCTCTACAATAGTAATGCGATCTGAGTCTAAAACGTTCCCTAGAATAAAAGCTGTGTAGATGCATCGTTTACAGTTATTAGACTCCATTCCATCTACAACGATATGCGCACAACCACGTCTATGAATAGACGGTTTTATAAGTAATAAAACAGAACATGCAGCCGCTCTTGCGATTTTACGAGCGATACTTCCTAGATAATAAGTGAGCAAATCTTCTTTTTGAACAGCACCTAGTATGATGAGCTCAATTTTTTTATTTTCTACATATTTGATGATTGATTCTTCAGGCTTTCCCGTCTGAAAATCTAAGGAAAACTCTAATTGATGCTCTACAAAAGAGGCTAAACAATTATTTACTTGGGTTACTTTTTCGACCGTTTTATCACCTATGTGGATCAAATGTAGTTTTGCCTTTAAGAGCAATGATAAGCGAGCGGCTTCGTATAAATTTGCTTTTAAATTAGGAGAAAAGGCAACGCCTATGGCGATATTTTTAAATGGCTGTGAGTTCAATTAGGTCTGGAAGGATCCTTTAATTAGTTAATTCTTGCTTAATTACGCTTTCGCGAAAGCGTAAACTACAACAACCTAAAGGAAATATCGTAATTTTCAACCAAAATCAACTCAATGCTAGAACTAGCTGGAATTATCATATTAGGAATACTTGCTCAATGGGTAGCGTGGCGATTTAAAATCCCTGCGATTCTACCTTTAATTCTAATTGGGCTTTTAGTAGGTCCTATCGCTGCCGAGTTTTTTACGGAAGATGGTTTAAAATGGATAGAACCTATCTGGAATGAAAGTACTCAAAAAGGATTATTTCCTGGTGATAGTTTGTACTACTTTGTTTCACTAGCGATTAGCATTATTTTATTTGAAGGTGGACTAACTTTAAAACGTAGTGAGATCACAACGGTAGGACCAGTAATAACAAAGCTGATTACCGTAGGATCTGCGGTGACGTTTTTTGGCGCAGCGGTTGCAGCGCATTATTTATTCAATTTAGCATGGGATTTGAGCTTCCTATTTTCAGGATTAATTATAGTAACAGGACCTACGGTAATCACGCCTATTTTAAGAAACATTCCATTAAAACGCGATATTTCTACAGTGTTGAAATGGGAAGGAATATTAATTGATCCCATAGGAGCGTTAGTTGCCGTATTAGTTTTTGAGTTTATTACGGTAGGTGGACAAGGCGGTTTTACACAAACTGCTTTAATTGAATTTGGTAAAATCGTGTTATTCGGGACGACCTTTGGATTTACTTTTGCGCATGCTTTAGTATTTGCTATTAATAAGAAGTTTATACCGCATTATTTATTAAACGTAGTTTCATTATCTGTTGTCCTTCTCGTATTTATAGAATCAGAGATTTTTGCTCATGAATCTGGATTATTAGCAGTAGTAGTGATGGGAATGGTTATAGGAAATAGCAAGCTGGACAACATCCAGGAATTACTTTACTTTAAGGAATCACTAAGTGTTCTTTTAATATCTATTCTCTTCATCCTATTATCTGCTAATATTGATATAGAAGATTTGTACTTATTACTCAATTGGGAAACAGCCATTCTTTTTGCTATTGTTGTTTTCCTAATAAGACCATTAGCCGTTTTCTTAAGCTCTATTAATAGCGGTTTAAAACTCAAGGAAAAAGCCTTTATTTCATGGGTAGGACCACGAGGTATTGTAGCAGCTGGTATTGCTTCATTATTTGGTTCTAAACTCGTTTCACAAGGAGTAGAAGGTGCAGAATACATAACACCACTGGTATTCATGATTGTATTAGGAACGGTACTATTTAATGCCACTACCGCACGATTATTTGCTAAGGTAGTAGGTGTGTTCCTTAAAAGCTCTGAAGGAATTATGATTGTAGGAGCTTCTAAATTCTCTAGACTTATTGCATCGTATTTGAAAGAGCAAGGTCGCAGTGTGGTTCTAGTAGATACTAATGAAAACAACATCCGTATTGCTAGAGATCAAGGACTAGAAGCCGTAGCTGCAGATATTTATGGAGACGCCATTACAGATGATGTGGAGTTTAGTAACATAGGGTTTTTACTTGCCTTAACGGGTAACTCACAGATTAATGATTACGCTTTAGAACGATTTGGTGAACGATTTGGTGAAAAAGGTGCTTATCGTTTAGTTCATTCTACTGAAGTGAATAACCCAAGTGAAAATCCGATAAAAGGATTGTTTAGTTCTACAGATGATTATGTGGGCATGATGGAAGTAGCACGTAATTATGGTGAGATTCACGAGATTCCTATCGATTCTCAGGAGCATTATGAAGGAATTATTGAAATCACTAAAACAGATAAAAATATCATACCGCTGTTTATTAGAAAAGGTGAGAGCATCGATATTATTCCTAGTAAAGCAACAGAGCTTAAAGTATCAGATAAGAGCTTGCTCGTTTACCTAGGTAAAGAAATTACAGAAAATGATGCTGGTGAAATAGAAATGTCAGTAAGCTAGTATTAACTATTCAATTCTTTTTAAAAAGGCTTTCTTGTAAGTGTCACTAACTGGGATATAATCTCCTAATAAAACAACTCGAGCACGTTCAATGAATTCAATTTTATCTATTGAAATAATATAGCTTTTATGTATCCTCATAAAGCGTTTTGAAGGCAATGTTTTTTCGTAATGTTTTAAATTCTCTAAGGTGTGAATTTTCTTATCCTTTAGAATCAGAGTGACATAATCTGCCATTCCTTTAATGTAGTGGATATCTTGTAGGTCCACCTTTATGGTTTTGTATTCACTTTTTACAAAAATATAATCTTGATCAATATTAGTTTCAATAGAGTTGTTTTTCAAGACTGTTTTGTCAACTGCTTTTTGAAATCGCTCTAGGCTAATAGGCTTTAAAAGGTAATCTATTACATTAAGCTCATAACCTTCTATAGCATATTGATCATAAGCAGTTGTAAATACTATCGGAAATTTATCACCTATAATTTTTGAAAATTGTATACCAGTTAGCTCTGGCATTTGAATATCACAGAATATCAAATCTGGTTTTAATACATCAACTTCTTGTAATGCTTTTATAGGATCTGAATAAGAAGCAACAACACAGATACCTTCAGTTTTTTCAACATGTGATTTTAACAATTCTAGCGCAAGAGGCTCATCATCTATTAGTATACATCTTATCATAGAGCCAACGTTATTTCAATATTAAAGAGGTTGTCATATTCTTTTATTTCAAATTTATGTGCTTCTGGATAGGTTAATTGCAACCGTTTTTTTAAATTTTCAACTCCTATTCCTCCTACCTCGTCCTTTTCTTTTATTGCTACCATATTAGTAACTCGAATGTTTAAATCATCATCAATTGCTTTTAAAGATATTTGAATCGGATTTAATGGATCATCGATAATTCCATGTTTAAATGAATTTTCCACCAGCGGTAATAATAAGAATGGTAAGACCTTCTTATTCCCAATGGCAGGATCATATTTTAAATCAATCTGGAGATTTCCTGCATGTCTTAATTTTTGTAGCGCTATATAATTTTGGACTGATTCAAATTCTTGAGATATGCTTACCATTTGGTCACTTTCATATAAGCTATACCTAAGTAGTGAACTTAACCGTTCAATTGCTTCTAATGATTTTGTAGACTGCATATTTACCAATGAGTAAATATTATTGAGCATATTGAATAAAAAATGTGGATTGAGTTGTGCTTTTAATAAAGCAACCTCTGCTTTTTTATTGACTAACAACAGTTCTTGTTGTTGCTTTTCTTTGAATGAAGAATAATAGATAAAGAACCAACATACCCCAAAAGCCGTATAAAGAATAGCATAATACAAATTATCAAGTATGTAATAAAACGCTGTGGTTCCTTCAAAGTAATTACCGTAACCAGTTATAGATTTTATAATTACTTCTTCTATTAGATATCTGGTTCCTATAACGCCTAGCATACCTATTATTATTAGCAAAGCGCTTACTACTTTATTAAAACGTTTATAACATTTAAACAGTATGAAATAAGCACATAGCGCGTATAGTAAAAACAATATTGAAGAAAGTAATGCTACTGCTAAAGAATTAGTAAAATCATTAAGAAATTTATCTAATGTTGCTTTTGACAATAGGATTTCTCTTAGAACTTCTAGTACAAAGAAGAAGAGATAAAACGATAAGAGGAATTTTACTAAGCGTAATTTCATGATTTAAAAATAGGTTTTCATTGTACAACAACAACAATTGAATCTATCAAATAGATGATTTTATCTATGAAATCGTAATATAATGTGATACTGGCATTGTCGATTAAATCTTAGTATGCATCGAGTAGGTTCTTTAAGAATTATAGTATGAAGGTAGATTTGAACATCAATTTAAAATAACTCAATCATGAAAACGATTCTAAACTCAATCTTTGTAATTATTATTTCCTTATCTGTAGCCACGAACGCTCAAATAGATGAACAAAAAATCAATTCACAATTAGAACAAGTATTTACATTTAATGGTACACCTACCTTATTATTAGGCACATGGCACATGGGTGAAACTAACGACGCTCAAAAATCTTCTTACGACGCTAGTAAACCACAACGTATTGCAGAGATTAATGAACTAGCAAAACAATTATCAGAATTTAAGCCTACTAAAATCTTTGTAGAAATAACTCCAGAAAATCAGAAACAAATGGATGAGATTTACAAAGTATATCTTAATAATCCAGACTCACTGAGTCAATATAACGGTGAAGTAGGATTACTTGCTTTTCAAATAGCACGATTAACAGGAGCAGAGTTAGTAGCAACAGACCATAAATTAGGATACGACTATAATAGTATTGCTATGCTGGCTCAAGAAACTCAAAACATGAGTTATTACGGTTATTTACAGCAGGTAGGCCCATTTATGCAACAGGTGCAATCTCTAGAAAGTCAGGCTACAACAAAGCAGTTATATCGTTTTACAAATACACCTCAATACTTAGACTTTCTATTTAACATAAATGCAGACTTGATGACTTATGTTAATACTAAAGATAAATTTGAAGGTGCAGATGTGGCCTCAGACTATTACAAAAGAAACCTAAGAATTTTTGCAAACTTTAATAGGCAACAATTATCGGCAGATCATAGAGTTCTAGTGCTTTATGGAGCAAGTCATGTCGCTTTTTTCCATGATTTTATGAAGCGTAGTCACAAGTATAAGGTTCAAGATATCCAGAAGTATTTAGATTAACGATCCTATAATAAAAGTAAAAACCCCAATTAATAACATTAATTGGGGTTTCGTTTTGATCAAAATTAAGTGTTACCCTATGGTCTCTGCCTTTAAATACTCACGATTCATACGTGTAATATTCTCTAATTTGATTCCTTTAGGGCATTCAATCATACAAGCACCTGTATTTGTACAGTTACCGAACCCTTCTAAATCCATTTGGCGTACCATATTTTGAACACGAGTAGTAGCTTCTACTTCACCTTGTGGTAGTAATGAATATTGTGAAACCTTTGCACTAGTAAATAGCATCGCACTAGCATTCTTACATGCTGCAACGCAAGCACCACAACCTATACAGGTTGCGCTGTGGAAAGCCTCATCAGCTTTTGCTTTTTCAATAGGAATAGAATTAGCATCTTGAGTATTACCAGAGGTGTTTACAGATACATATCCACCAGCCTGCTGGATCCTATCAAAAGCGGTACGATCTACAATTAAATCTTTAATTACAGGGAACGCAGCAGCTCTCCATGGCTCAATAGTTATCGTATCACCATCGTTGAATTTTCTCATGTGTAATTGACAGGTAGTGGTCAATTTTTGAGGTCCATGAGGTTTACCATTAATCATCATATTACATGATCCACAGATTCCTTCACGGCAGTCATGGTCAAATTCCACAGGCTCTTCACCTTTTGTAATTAGTTCTTCATTAAGAATATCCATCATTTCAAGGAAAGACATATCACCATCAATTCCATCTAGTGGATAAGTGACCATTTTTCCTTTGGCGTTTGCGTTAGCTTGTCGCCATATTTTAAGTGTAAGTTTCATACTACTTATATTTTGGTTGTCACGCTTTCGCGAAAGCGGAACATTTAAAATTCAATTATTTATACGAACGAGTCTTTAATTCTACATTCTCAAACACTAGTTCCTCCTTGTGTAATTTTGCATCTCGCGGGTTCTCATTGTATTCCCATGCGCTCACAAAAGCAAAGTTTTTATCATCACGCAGTGCCTCGCCTTCTTCTGTCTGGTATTCCTCACGGAAGTGACCACCACAACTTTCATTTCTAGTTAAAGCATCTTTTGCAAACAATTCTCCTAATTCTAGGAAATCTGCTACGCGACCTGCTTTTTCTAACTCCTGATTCTTAGTATCTGCGCTACCTGGAACACGTACGTTTTCCCAGAAGTCTGCTCTTAACGCAGCGATTTCATCCATCGCTTCTTTAAGTTCTTTCTCGTTACGAGACATACCACATTTGTTCCACATGATTAGTCCTAACTTCTTGTGGTAGTAGTCTACAGAGTGTGTTCCCGCGCCGTTCATTAATTTTTCAATGCGAGCACGAGTATCTTTTTCTGCTTGATCAAATTCAGGTGTATCAGTTGCAATAGGACCAGTTCTAATCTCATCTGCTAGATAATCACCTATAGTGTATGGCAATACAAAATATCCATCTGCAAGACCTTGCATTAAAGCACTAGCTCCTAGACGGTTTGCACCGTGATCAGAGAAGTTAGCTTCTCCAGCGGCAAAACATCCTGGAACGGTAGTTTGTAAATTATAATCTACCCATAATCCACCCATCGTGTAGTGTACTGCAGGGAAAATTTTCATAGGCATTTCATATGGATTCTCATCTGTAATGTTATAATACATGTCAAATAAGTTACCGTACTTTTTCTCGATTACTTTTTTACCTAGCGCAATCATTTCTGCTTCGGTAGCATCTTTTTTCCCACTAGTTAAGGCTTCTATCTTACCATATCTTAAGAAAGACGCTGCAAAGTCTAAGTATACCGCATTTCCGGTTTTATTTACTCCATAACCAGCATCACAACGTTCTTTTGCAGCACGAGAGGCTACATCACGAGGTACTAGGTTACCAAAGGCAGGATATCTGCGTTCTAGATAATAATCTCTTTTATCTTCTGGAAGATCTACACCTTTAAGGCGGCCTTCACGTATTGCTTTTGCATCTTCTAAATCCTTAGGAACCCATATACGCCCATCATTACGTAATGATTCTGACATTAAGGTTAGTTTAGACTGGTGCTCACCACTTACTGGAATACAAGTAGGATGAATTTGTGTGTAACATGGATTTGCAAAATATGCTCCACGACGGTGCGTTCTCCACGCAGCCATTACGTTACTTCCCATTGCATTTGTAGAAAGAAAGAATACATTTCCATAACCACCAGAAGCAATTACTACGGCATGTGCTCCATGTCGTTCTATCTCACCAGTAACAAGGTTACGAGCTATAATACCACGAGCCTTTCCATTTACTACCACAAGATCTAACATCTCATGACGGTTAAACGGTTGCACTTTACCGCGGTTAATCTGTCTATTTAAGGCAGAATATGCTCCTAACAATAATTGCTGTCCTGTCTGTCCTGCCGCATAAAAGGTTCTAGAAACGAGTACACCACCAAAAGAGCGATTATCTAGTAATCCACCATATTCACGTGCAAAAGGAACTCCTTGCGCCACACACTGGTCGATAATGTTTGAAGAAACCTCTGCAAGACGGTGCACGTTTGCTTCACGTGATCTATAATCTCCACCTTTAATCGTGTCATAAAACAAACGGAAGTTCGAGTCTCCATCACCTTGATAGTTTTTTGCAGCATTGATCCCACCTTGTGCAGCAATACTGTGCGCACGACGCGGTGAGTCATTGTAACAAAATGTTTTTACGTTGTAACCTAATTCTGCAAGTGTTGCAGCTGCACTACCACCAGCTAGTCCTGTCCCAACAACGATAACATCTATGTTACGTTTATTTGCAGGATTAACTAGGTTAATCGTGTTTTTATGCGTGGTCCACTTATCTGCCAGTGGTCCTTTAGGTACTTTAGATTCTAATACAGCCATAATTAGTGTGTATGAGTAAAGTGGTGAAACAATGCGATGAATATGAAACCTGCTGGGATCAATACTGCCCAAGCATAGGTGAACTTTCTCAAGCCATCACCTTTATTAATAGCTTTTGCACCCATAGACTGGAATGAGCTGTTAAACCCATGCCATAAGTGCATTGCTAGTAGAATGAATGATACTACATAGATACCTACACGTATAGGACTTACAAATTTTGCTTGTAACTCATGAAAATATCGAGTAGGATCTTCCGGTTGCACATCTATATACTTTACAGTCATTTCATGAACCCAAAAATCGTACATGTGCAAACCTAAAAAGGCAAGAACCACTAATCCAGTGATGATCATGTTACGAGAAACCCATGAAGCATTTGTTCCACCAGCATAGTTAGCATACTTTATGGGGCGTGCTTTACGATTTTGAAAGTCTAGAATAATTCCCATTGCAAAGTGTACAATTAAACCTGCAATTAATATAGGTTGTGCCACAAATTGCACCAGTGGATTGTATCCCATAAAATGAGACCATTCATTAAAGGTATCTGGTGAAATAACAGACGTAATGTTAATTACAAAGTGCTGTGTCAAGAAAATGACTAGGAAAAGCCCTGATAATGCCATCACCCATTTTCTGGCAAGTGATGATTTTACTAATGCGCTCATGTATAATTTTTTAGATTCCTGCAAAGATAACTTTCAGAGGTTTGAATTTCAATCGTTATCGTTATTTCACGATGATGAAGCTCTTATTTTGATTCAGTCTTAATAATTAGCCTTGCTTTTTGCCTACGATTAGTTGAGAGATGAGCATTTTCCTTACGTGATGCGTGTTAAGGTTGTGTGAGTATTTTGTTAGTGGTTATTGAGCAGTTTCTATTAAGCAATTTCAAAGTATAAATCCGAGATTGTAATAAACACAAGATTTGTAAATCATTATCGTTACAATAACATGAAGATTATTTTATGGCTTGTAATTGTTTCTTGTAACATTGCAGTACTCACAGCACAGAAAACCAAGACGGTTCATGTTTACGTTGCTTTATGCGATAACGTTCACCAAGGAATAGTTCCTGTTTCAGAACAATTAGGCAATGGTCAAGACCCAAATTCTAATCTATATTGGGGCGCAATGTATGGTGTGAAAACTTATTTAAAAAACAGTAAGGACTGGAAATTAATTAAGAAAAATACCACGACAGACACTTTAGTTTTGGAACAACTTTTATTTAAACATCAGTTTTCAAACACCTATTTATTAGCTGAAGCTTATGACGGTAAGCTTATCAAGCAAACTACTGTAGATTTTTTAGAGGCAAGTGCAGGAAGAAATGGATTTGAGATTAATGAGGATGATCTGCATTTGTGTTTTGGTGGTGATGCAAATCTTGTTGCTTATATAGGTCACGATGGTTTAATGGAATTTAATGTGAATGGTGCTTTTGATAGTATTGATAATAATACTAAGGATGCTATCATTCTTGCTTGTTACAGTAAATCTTATTTTAAAGATTACTTAAGAAAAACGGGTGCAAATCCGTTGGTCTGGTCTACTCATTTGATGGCTCCAGAAGCCTATGTTTTAAAATATGCGTTAGATGACTGGATTAACAATGGAACAGATGAATCTGTTGCTAATCAAGCAGCAATTGCCTATTCAAAATATCAAAAATGTAGTTTAAAAACAGCAAGTAAATTGCTGGTTTCTGGTTATTAATTACAATTTAAAGTACATCACTCCACCACAAATTCCTGTGTCGCTTTCTGGCTACCGTTATTGATTTCAATCATATACGTTCCTTGAGGAAGATACATTTTACCGTTATCTCTAACTTTAGGTTTTTTGTCAAAACGTTTAGCACCAGATTTTGAAACACTAGTATTATAACTATAGAAATTCAATCCACGATCTGCGGTAGTTTTAAGCTCTTGTAGCTTTTTACCATCTGTGTTCATTACCGTAATGGTGATTTCTCCAGACTTAGAACTATAATAGGAAAGCATCACTTCTGGTTCTCTAATCTCAGACCAGGTACGCACTTTATTTCCATATCTAGAGGAAGCTTTAAAGTTAGTAAAAGGTGATAGTTTGAGCATCTTACCTGAAGTTCCAGCCATAAACTCTTCTTGTGTATTTTGATGTAGTAAATCCATCGCGCTTAAATCTGCTAGGTAAATAGAACGACCATGTGTTCCTACTAATAAATGATTTTCTACCGGTTGGATTTTTAAATCGTGTACGGCTACAGGTGGCATATCGCCATCAAGAACTTCCCAGCTGGTACCGCGATTTGTGCTGGCATAGGTAGCATTATCAGTTCCTAAGAATATCATATTAGCATGTTCTGGATGTTCTATAATGACGTTTACGGATGATGCAGGAATACTGCTTCCTATATTCTTCCACGTTGTTCCATAGTCATCACTTTTATATACGTAAGGTGTAAAATCATCCCAGCGGTATCCATTTAAAGAGACATAAACGGTTGCTTTATCATGTGCAGATGCTACAATACGACTTACCCATAAATTTGCAGGCCATGGACCGTTGAGGTTTTCCCAGCTAGCGCCACCATTTTTTGTCACTTGAACCAGTCCATCATCTGATCCTGTATAAATTAAACCAAATTCAAACGGTGATTCACTAATACTAGTTAGCGTTCCATACGCTACATTTCCAGCTTTTCCACCTTGAGTTAAATCTGGCGATATCGCCGTCCAGTCATCGCCTTGGTTTAGACTGCGCATTAATTTGTTACCACCTAGATATAGAATGTCCTGATTATGTGAACTCAATAGAACAGGTGTTTGCCAGTTAAAACGGTATGGCGACTCACCTAGTTTGTGTTTTGGTTGAATGTATTTACGGTCACCAGTTGCTAAGTTCAATCGATAGTAATTACCAAATTGAAATCCAGTATACACCACATTAGGATCACGATCGTCTATTTGTATTTGCATTCCATCACCACCCATAATGGTTTCCCACGGATATTGACCTTGTTGATGCCACGCACGATTTTCTCTAGCGGTATGCGAGCCTTTCCACACGCCATTATCTTGTAATCCACCGTAAACATTATAGGGTTCTTGTAGGTCATAATTAATAGCATAAAACTGTCCTACACTAGGTGTATTGTTTTTAATCCATGTCTCACCATCGTCATAAGAAATGTTCACTCCACCATCATTACCATTGATAATATGACCACGTTTATTTGGGTTGATCCATAATGCATGATGATCTGCATGGACATTTTCTCGCGAAATATTTTCAAAATTTTTCCCGCCATCATCTGATTTTACGATAGGAACACCCATGACATAAACATCATTTACATCACTAGGATCTACACGCACCTGTGCAAAATAATAGCCATAGCTATAAAACACATCGTCTATTTGTCCTTTGTGTGTTTTTGCCCAAGTTTTTCCACCGTCATTACTGCGGTACAATTCGGCACCTTTTACTGGTGTGTCAAATAATTGTGTGTTTGCATTTTCTAAATATTTTGCTACATCCATAGGTGTTGCATCACCAGCGCGTACCATATTTTTTACGTTTTGGGCGCTGTACTTCTCTTGGAATCCGTTTTGTTTTAAAAAGGTATTCAGTTTTTTGTTGTCTAGTGCTAGAAAGGCTTCTTTAGACATGGATTTAAAATCGTTTTTTGAGAGTTGATTGGATTCCGCTTTCGCGAAAGCGTTACCACCATTATCCTTTTTCTCTCTACGGAATTGTGAGTCATGAATTGCATAAACGGTATTCTCATCATACACCGCAAGACCGATGCGACCTGTGCCAGATCCAGTAGGGAAACCACTGCTAGCAGTTGTGATTTTTACCCAATTTTCACCAGCATCTATACTTTTATAAATAGCGCTGGCAGTTCCATCACCATCAAAATTCCATGCTTTACGATCTTTTTCCCAGCTAGAGGCGTACATAATATTAAAGTTGTCTGGTGTGGTAGCTAGGTCTATAAATCCAGCCATATTTGTGGCAAAAAGTGTTTTATTCCAGCTATCGCCACCATTTTTTGTTACATAAATACCTCGAGAATCGCTGGTAGAATATAGCGGTCCAGTTACTGCTACGATCACATGATCCGTGTTATTAGGATTAATTAAAATACGGCCTATATGATGCGAGTCTGTAAGCATAGGATCACTCCATGTTTTTCCAAAATCTGTAGATTTTAAAACACCTATTCCTGCATAACTACTACGGCTAGAATTGTTTTCACCGGTTCCTGCCCAGATGGTTTTACTGTTCCAGTCTACTGCGATATCTCCTAAATTAATGGTAGCCGCATTGTCCATAATAGGTTCAAAGCTGGTTCCACTATTTGCGGTGTGCCATAATCCACCACTAGCATAAGCGACTAGAAACTCTGTAGGATCAGATGGATTTACATCGATATCTACCACGCGACCAGACATGATGGTAGGACCTATGTTTTTAAATGCGAGGTTTTTCAACTGTGAAGAATTGCGCATTTCTTCTAGTTGCTGTAAACCTTCTAGAACCTGGGATGCTGGCGTTGCGGTAGGTTGTTGTGCGATTATGATTTTGCTTAAAGCGAAAACAAAAACAATAAGAACTCTCTTCATGGGCTCGTGATTTTGAGCCTTAAAGATAAGGCGTTTGAGGTTGAATATGGATTAACGATTCTTAAAGAAATGCTAGAGTATAATCGTAAACATCCATCCCAGCCTTCCTTCAAAGGAAGGAGTTGAAGAAAAATAAAGTTTAAGTGTATATAAAAAAGTCTCCCTTGGAACGGAGATTTAAAGGGATGTTTATTTAAACAAAAAACCTACGAATAGGAACTCTGTCCTTTGCTGTTAGGGAATGAGTTTTGGGTTATCAGTTCAAATGCCAAACATGCCAAGACCAAAACTTAGTATGTTGATTTTGAAGAAACAGTCCTTGAGATTTGACATGCCAAATATTAGTGTTGGCATTGTCTAAATTGTGATTCATTTTTAGCTCAATTTCCTTTCCCTAACTACTTCTATAAACTCAGTACATCGCCTAAACGGCGCGGAAACTTATGATCAATTAGAGATTTATCAATTTCATTCAGCAGAATCACCAGCCAGAATAGCGAGGCAGTTCTATGTTCTTTAGGTTCATATATACGATTAACTGTCCTCGATGATGGGTGACGTGATCGTGTAGCAGGTTAAGAATTTGAAGTTTTGATTTAGGACCAGCAAAGAATTTTACAGTGGTTTTAAAATCCTCAACCTCAGTATTTTTTACTGTATTGTAGACGTTGTCAAAACTATTTTTTAGAGCGTTTATGATATCCTCTTTACTAGCATTTGTATAGTCTTCTGGTTCTCCTTGAGTTGCAAGGTTGAAATAGGTAGAAGCTAGCCAGTCCATATTATCTTTAATATGAAGCAATTGTGTTTTAAAGCTCATTTTATCTTCTACTGGCGTGAAATCGTAATGTTCTTCTGGCATGGCTTGCGCCATATTGATCAGGTACTCTTTAGAATTTTGCCATTTTTCTAAAAATGCTTCCTTTACATCAGATTGTTGTGCATTTGATACCATAGTGATCAATAAAAATATAAAGGTAAGAAGTGGTTTCATAATAAATACATTAATATGTAGATGCAAGCTTTTTAACCTGTTGAATTGTTTTAGAATATTTACGCCTATTAGGTTTGTTCATATGGTCAAATTCAATTAAGAGTTCTTCAATTAATTCCTTAGCCTCTTGTTCTTTACCTATTTCAAAATAGAAATTTACAAGGACTAATCGCTCGTCGTAATTTGAATATCTTTTGTCTAATATGGCCAAATAACGTTCTGCCGTTTTTAGTTTTCCTAATTGTTGATATGCCAGTCCCAAATAAAGTAATGAGCTATCTTTTTCAAATCCTAATTGCTTACTAACTGTTTCACCTAATTCAATCGTCTTTTCAAAATCATTTTTTAAATAATATGAAGCTATAAGTTGTTCTTGCACGTGTTGATCATTTTTATGTGCGCCATCTAAACTTTCTATATAAAGTTCAATAGCAAGATCATAAGCTGACCTCTCAAAATAGGCGTCTGCTAGAGCCACACGATTTGCAAATGTATCTGCAAATTCCAATTGCTTAATTAAATCATTGATTTTCTTTGATGGATTAAAAACCGCTGTAATTTCTTCACCTACCTTTTCGGCATCATTTTTATTATAGAAATGAATTAAAAGATAAACAATTGATCCTAAGGCTGGTAAGAAAAAAATAACTGCGTACCAATAGTATTCCTTTCTATTGGTATACGCATGATAAAAGCAGAATATTTGTAGGGCGATCCCTAAATAGTAAAGAATCATTAAAACTCCTTATCCGGTGTTTCTAGCCCTAATGACTTTGATCGTTTTTGCCAATTCTTACGAGCGAGCTGTTGCATGTCTTCCACATTGTCGCTTTCATCCATGATTTCTAGTCCTAACATGGTTTCAATTACATCTTCCATAGTGGCTAGCCCTTGTGCGCTACCATAATCATCTACTACTAGTGCAATATGCTCTTTTGTAGCGATCATTTTTTCAAATAATTGTGGGATAGGCATGGATGCAGACACCATATTTATCTCTCTACGTAAATCTGCCAAAGTCTCTGCAGGTTTATCGTGAATAATATCTTCTAGAATATGATCTTTAAGTACGTAACCTTTGATATCGTCTCTATTCTCACCAAAAACAGGAATACGTGAAAAACGCAATTCTTGATTTTCTTCAAAAAATGATTTGATTTTTGTGGATTGCGCGGCCATAAACATTACAGATCGTGGCGTCATGATGTCTTTCACTTGAATTTGATTGAAATTCATAAGGCTTTTAATGTATTGACCTTCACTAGGATCAAAAACACCTTCTTTCTCTGCCGTATCTGTTATGGCGATAAAATCTTCGCGAGTCATGGTATTGATATGTGCACTTTTCCCGATTGCTTTTGTCGTCAATTGAAGCACCCATAAAATACCAGTGTACTTTAAAATAAGCACCATAATTTTTAAAGTTCTTGTAGAAAAACTAGCAAGACCTTGCCAGTAAGTAGCACCTATGGTTTTAGGGATAATCTCTGAAACTACCAGAATTAAAACCGTCATGATACCAGAAATAATACCAACAAAAGGAATTCCAAAATAATTTGCATTATACTCACTAGAGCTCACCATATTTTCTGCCTGCACACCTACTAGAATAGCGCCTACGGTATGTGCAAGAGTATTTAAGGTAAGAATAGCTATTAATGGTTTATCTACATCTTGTTTCAATTCTCTTAATGATGCGATGTATGGCGCTTCTTCTTTTTCCTTTACTTGCATAAAGGTGTCTGTAATACTAAGTAGCACCGCTTCTAAAATCGAACATAAGAACGAAAAGAAGATAGATACGGTTGCGTATATGAGTAGTAATCCCATGGATTATTTTTTTGGTAAATTTAATTGAATAATGTTAATCTAGTAATCGTACCACATCCTTAGCAAAGTAACTAGCGATTAAATCTGCGCCAGCTCTTTTAATAGCCGTGATTTGTTCCATCATCACGGCATCATGATCTAACCATCCTTTTTCTGCAGCTGCTTTGAGCATTGCGTATTCTCCACTTACTTGATACACGCTTATAGGTACTTCTACTTCGTTTTTTAAATCACGTACTATGTCTAGGTAACAAAGACCTGGTTTTACCATCACGATATCAGCTCCTTCGTCAATATCCATGAGTGTTTCACGTATGGCTTCACTACGATTTGCAGGATCCATCTGGTAGGTTTTCTTATCACCAAATCCTGGTGCGCTATCCAGCGCATCTCTAAATGGCCCATAAAAAGCACTGGCATATTTGGCGCTATAACTCATAATTCCAGTATTCTTATAACCTTCTTCTTCTAGCGCTTCACGTATGTATAAAATACGGCCATCCATCATATCACTAGGCGCAACCATATCTGCGCCAGCTTGTGCATGAGAAATAGCCATTTTAGCAAGCACATCACAAGTCTCGTCATTGATAATTTGATGATCTTTTACAATACCATCATGACCATAGCTAGAGAATGGATCTAGCGCAACATCTGTCATGACATACATATCTGGAGCGACGTCTTTTACGGTTTTAATAGCACGTTGCATTAAACCATTAGGATTTAGAGCTTCTGTACCAGCATTATCTTTTAGATGATCATGAACTTTTACAAAAAGCAATACAGATTTTAATCCCATGATCCACAATAGTTGTACTTCATCTTTAAGTAAGTCTAAACTAAACCTGTAATAATCTGGCATGGACGGAATTTCTTCTTTCACTCCAGAACCTTCTACTACAAAAAGAGGTACGATAAAATCATTTGGTGAAATACTCGTTTCTTGAACTAAGGAGCGCACCGCGTGGCTGGCTCTTAATCTACGATTACGTCTTAAAGGAAACATACGCTATATAACTTTGTGCAAATTTCGGTTATTTAATATGAGTGGTCAAATAACCTGTCGTTATGAATTATTTAAATTCCTAGTTTATTGATTAAGGTTCTAAGCTTACTCGCATATTGTGGCACCTTAAGCGTTACTTTTCTAGTATCATTATAAATCACAATTTTAGGTAGATCTTCACGGTTAGGATCGTGCTCTTTAAATTGATTTGCCACAAAATCGTTGATGAGCAATAACTCATCATAGGCTACTGTTTTCCGATTTGTTTCTCCATTAATGATGTAGGTCATATAATCCTCTCTAAAACTCATGCGAATTTCATCATCTTCACTCATTTTAAACTCAATAGAGAAATCCTTAGTAGCATAGATTTGATTGATGTTTTCAATTGTGGCTTCCTTTTCCTGCTGGCAGGAAATCATAATCACTAGTATTAGTATTGTGAATATTTTTTTCATTTATAGAGATTTAAATTGAACAGATTTCTAGGTTGTTCTTAGTAATACAAAAGTCTCGCAACAACAGTTAATTATTTTTCTTCACAACAGTACTACTAGCCTGTGCAGTACACATTACGGTTAGATCTGCGATGTTTACGTGTGCTGGTCTGGTAAGTGCAAACAGAATGACATCTGCTATATCTTGTGGTTGTAGTGCTTGGTAACCTTGATACACTTTGCTAGCGCGATCCGTGTCGCCTTTAAAACGTACCTCGCTAAAATTAGTTTCTACCAGTCCTGGATTTACCGCTCCTACACGTATACCGTAAGGATTTAAATCTAAACGCATTCCAGTGGTGATTGCGTCTACCGCGTGTTTTGAACCGCAATAAACATTACCGTTAGGATAGACTTCTTTACCAGCGGTACTACCTATGTTGATGATTTGGCCACATTTACGATCACGCATTTGTGGAATAATTGCTTTACTTACATATAGCAATCCTTTTACATTAATATCCATCATCGCATCCCAGTCATCTAGACTTCCAGTGTCAATAGGATCTAGTCCATGAGCATTTCCTGCATTATTGATAAGGATATCAATTTCATCAAATGGCTCTTCTAAACTATTTATTTTTTCAAAAACGAGCTCTCGATTGCGCACATCAAAACACAAGGTCGTAGTAGGTACTAATGCATCTAATTCCTGTTCTAGCTCGGCTAGTTTTTCCTGATTTCGACCACATAATATTAGTGCAAAACCATTTTCTGCTAGTGTCATTGCTGTAGCCAGTCCTATTCCGCTTGTTGCGCCCGTGATTAATGCTGTTTTCATATCCCTATTTTCCACAAATTTAAAGCAATCAGGTTGTATTATTTCGCTTTCGCGAAAGCGAAATCCCAATAACAACTATACATTATCAAAACATCTTCAAATTTTTAAGGAATTTTATGCATTTTTAACGGTGGATTAACAGCATACATCATAAGAAAGCGACATTTTGCAAGTTGTTATTAAGAGAAACTACTAATTTATATGGAACAAACTAATACGCCCGTTGATATTGCGAGTATCAATGAGAAAATTGCACAGGAAAGTCAATTTGTCGATCTACTCGTGAATGAGATGAATAAAGTAATTGTAGGCCAGCAGTATATGGTAGAACGATTATTAATAGGATTATTAGGAAAAGGACATATTCTTCTAGAAGGAGTTCCTGGACTAGCAAAAACACTTGCGATCACAACGCTTTCAAAAGCCGTCCAAGGATCGTTCTCACGTGTTCAATTTACTCCAGATTTATTACCAGCAGATGTGGTAGGAACACTGATCTACAACATGAAAGAGAACGATTTCTCGATCAAGAAAGGACCTATTTTTGCAAACTTTGTACTGGCAGATGAGATCAACCGTGCACCTGCCAAGGTTCAAAGTGCACTGCTAGAAGCCATGCAAGAAAAGCAAGTAACCATAGGTGATGAAACTTTTAAATTGCAACATCCATTCCTAGTAATGGCAACTCAAAACCCAGTAGATCAAGAAGGAACCTATCCATTACCAGAAGCACAGATGGACCGTTTTATGCTTAAAACAGTGATTGATTATCCGAGTATTGCAGATGAGCAGTATATCATGCGAGCTAATTTAAAAAAGGAGTTTCCAGTTCCTAACGCTGTGATTTCTCCAGAGCAAATCATTAGAGCACAAGACGCTGTAGAAATGGTTTACATGGATGAGAAAATCGAGAAATACATACTAGACATCATTTTTGCAACGCGTTATCCAGAAAATTATGGACTTCACGATTTGAAGCCGTTGATCAGTTTTGGTGCATCGCCACGTGGATCTATCAACCTAGCCAAAGCTTCTAAATGCTATGCATTTATTAAGCGTCGTGGATACGTAGTTCCAGAAGATGTGCGTGCGGTAGTACTAGATGTATTGCGTCACCGTATCGGTATTACCTACGAGGCAGAGGCAGAAAACTTTACTACAGAAGATATCGTTAACAAGATTGTAAACACGATTGAAGTACCGTAGGACAATATTCAGTGATCAGTTTACAGAAAAAAATCAATAAATCTTGTCATATATGTTGAAGCACTTAGTTTCATTCTTAATTATTGCGACAGCGTTACATTCCCATGCTCAAGAAAGTAAGTGGAGTATTGAGGCTAGCTTCCCGTATACTTTTGGAGATAATTTTGTGGATGAAGGATATAATGGCGTCGCAGATTTAGGATTGAAATACAACTTTGTAAGCTATGAAGCACTCGATTTAGGAGCATCCTTTAATGTAGGAGCTTTTATTAGAGATGACAGCCGTTTTGATAACAACATAGACGCTAGCGGTAGCGCAGTATTGTTCCAGCCTAGAATGTTTGCGTCTTTTAAACTAGCTAGTTATCCGCAGATTCATCCTATGGTAGGATTAGGATATTCCATTTTTGCTTTTAGTCTAGATGGGCAAAACTTTGCTGGTGCAAATTTTCAAGAAAACAGCTCTGATGATGGAGTAAATCTGAATCTTGCAATTGCTTATGATGTTTCTAATCATTTATTCTTACAAGTACAATATGATTATGTAAGACTAAGCGCTAGAGATGTGATTGATACGCCATATAATAAGAATGTGAATATTATAAAATTAGGTCTAGGATATCGATGGTAGAAAATGAACTCGAACTCGAAATTGAAAATGAAGGTGTGAATGAGTGTTTCGGCTGAGAGACGAAATGAATCGATGTCACTGATGATAAATAAAAAACAGATTGCCACGTCGCATGGCTCCTCGCAATATGCGGTTTGTGGTTTTTAAAATAAAACAATTAAAGGCAGAATTCATTCTGCTATGCGCAAGGACTAAGAACTAAAGACTAAAAAACTGTTGACTTAAGAAAATGGATACTAAAGAACTCCTTAAAAAAGTACGAAAGATCGAGATCAAGACTCGTCGCTTAAGCGATGCGGTTTTTGGTGGCGAGTACCACAGTGCTTTTAAAGGACGTGGAATGACCTTTAGTGAAGTGCGTGGTTATCAATATGGTGATGACGTGCGTAACATTGACTGGAATGTCACCGCAAAATATAATGAGCCATTTATTAAGGTATTTGAAGAAGAACGTGAATTAACTTTAATGCTGGTGGCAGATGTTAGTGGTTCCACACTTTTCGGTACACAAGAGCAGTTAAAAAAAGAGATTATCACAGAATTGTGTGCAACACTCGCTTTTAGCGCCTTGCAGAATAATGATAAAGTAGGACTATTGTTATTCAGTGATCAGGTAGAATTATTTGTACCACCTAAAAAGGGAAAATCTCACATTCTACGTATCATCCGTGAATTATTAGAATTTAAACCACAACATAAAACTACTAACATAGGTGGCGCACTAGAATTCATGGCTGGTGTATTGAAGAAAAAAGCCATCGTTTTTGTTCTATCAGATTTCATGTCACAGGATTATGAAAAGACCTTAAAAATCATAGGTCGTAAGCATGATGTCACTGGCGTACGTATTTATGATGAGCGTGAGGCGACGATGCCTAATATAGGATTAGTCCAATTTAAAGATCAGGAATCTGGAAAAAGTAATATGATTAACACCAGTTCTAGCACCGTGCGTCGCAAGTACGCCGCTTACCATTTAGAATGTGCCTCATACTTTAAAAACGCGTTTACTAAATCAGATAGTGGTGCCATTGATTTAGAAACAAAAGAAAGCTACACAAAAAAACTACTAGGATACTTTAAAGCACGATGAAACAGCTACTCTACATATGGCTTTTAAGTACGGCAGTACTAGTAAATGCACAGCAAGCAGTGACTACGCAAGTAGATCGCGATAGCATTTTAATGGGTGAAGAGGTGAAACTAGGTCTAAGTATAGACGCTACGCCTACAGATCTTGTGATTTTCCCAGAACAGGTAAAAATGGGCGCGATGGAAGTCATAGAATCCTATCCTATCGATACCATACGAGAGAATGATAAAATGCGTCTTTTTAAAGAATATGGGATCACGCAATGGGATAGTGGTGATTATAAAGTGCCACAACTTACCGTTATTAAAAATGATAAACCGTACCTCACAGATTCTTTATTGATTAAAGTACGCGAGGTTCAGGTAGACACTACAAAACAAAAAATGTTTCCTATTAAGGAAGCGATGGAAATTCCAGATAATCGCCCTACAGACTGGAGCTGGTTATGGTGGTTATTGCTGTTGATACCTATAGGGTTTGTGGTGTTTATGCTTTCGCGAAAGCGTGAAAAGAAAACCTATGAAGAAACTCTTCAACCTTATGAGTGGACTAGATACCGTTTAGGAAAACTGGATGATTTACAATTAATGGAGCAACGCCGTGCCAAAGAATATTATACAGAATTAACCTATATCATTAGAAAATATATCGATTCAAAAGTCTATGGTCAGACGCTAGAAAGCACAACGGGACAACTATTGTCAGAACTTAAAGTCGTGATGCAAGAACGCGGAATGAACATCACCACCACGACAGAAAATCGCTTACAAGAAATCTTAGAACGAGCGGACTTAGTAAAATTTGCAGGAATTGCACCAGATGCCATCACTGCAAAAGAAGATAGACTGCACACTACAGATATCATCTATAATATTCATCAAGTATTGCCACCACCTACGCAGGAGGAATTAATGCAGGACGCGCGTTACCGTCGCCAGCAGGAAATAAAGGCAAAAACACAGAAAATAGCCTTAGGTATAGGAGCAGGAATCATTGCGATTGCGCTAGCACTAGGAACTTGGGTTTATTTTTCTGGAGTTAATGAAGTAAAAGATCAGGTTTTAGGAAATGAATTGCGCGAGTTGCAAGAGCAAGACTGGTACACTTCAAATTATGGATTGCCAGAAATCACGATATCCACACCAGAAATTTTAGTACGTCAGGATGAGGATAAAATGCCTAAAGAACTAGAACAGTACTTGGCAGATTATAATCATTTCCAGTACGGTGAGAATGGTGATGATGTGACGATTACACTAGCGACCTTATTGTTTAATAAAAATGCAGAAAATGCTGATATCTCTCCAGATAAATTACTAGGACCTATCACAAACGGGCTAGAGGAAGAAGGCGCTACAAACATCATTTTATTTGATAGTCCGCTAGAGCATGATGGAATGGAAGGATTAGAATTTAGTGGTTCATTTGATTTTGAAGGAGATTCTTTTGATTACGATATGTGGATTTTCACAGAGTCTGGTGGTATGCAACAGATTTTAGTCACTCATATTAAAGAAAATGAGGAAGATCCAGCACGTGAATTTGGTAGACTGATTAAAGAACGAGTTCTTCAATCTATTAAAATTAATAAATTGGCAAACGATCCATCTAAACAGAAACAGCAATGATGAAGTGGTGGAACAGTATAGAATTTGTGAATCCAGAATTATTCTGGCTATTCCTACTACTACCAGTAGCAATCGCATGGTATGTATGGACGCGTAAGCGTGAGCAGGCACAAGTTCAAATTTCTAGTTTAAAAGGATTTCAGGTAGGCACCAGTATCTGGGCGCGATTGCGACCGCTGTTGTTTATTCTGCGATTGTTAGCGATTGCGTTAATTATTACTGCATTAGCTAGACCACAAACCACAGATGTAACTACAAAAACGAAGACTACAGAAGGAATAGACATTGTGCTAGCGATAGATGTAAGTGCTAGTATGCTAGCGCGTGATTTAAAACCAGATCGACTAGAAGCTACTAAAGAAGTAGCAACAGATTTTATTTTAGGGCGACCTAATGATCGTATAGGTGTGGTAGTTTATGCTGGTGAAAGTTACACTAAAACACCTATCACTACAGATGAAACGATTTCTTTACGCGCTATTGAAGACATCAAATTTGATGGGATTTTAGAAAATGGTACCGCGATAGGAATGGGACTTGCTACAGCGGTAAATCGATTAAAAGACAGTAAAGCATTAAGTAGAGTTATTATTTTAATGACAGATGGTGTGAATAATAGTGGCTTTATAGATCCTAAAATCGCTAGTGAATTAGCATTAGAATATGGAATTAAGGTGTACACCATAGGAATAGGGACTAATGGTACTGCTCCATCACCAGTACAGATTATAGGTAAAAACAGATTCCGTTTTGCGCCTATGCCTGTAGAGATTGATGAAAAATTAATGAAGCAAATAGCTTCTGATACTGGTGGAAAATACTATCGTGCTACAAATAATAAGAAGCTTAAAGAAATCTATGAAGAAATCGATAAGCTAGAAAAAACAGAAGTAGAAGAGTTTAAGTTTATCAATAAGGAAGAGAAATTTAGAATACTAGTATTTATCGCATTAGGATTTATAGGTTTTGAAATGCTGTTGCGATATACCTTGTTTAAAACGGTGGCATAGAGAAGATGAAAACGAACTTGAACTCGAACTTGAAAATGAAGAACGAAACTAAGTTCCTTCCCTCGAGGGAAGGCTAGGATGGGTGTTTATAGAATAATAAACTACAAATTAATAATGAAAACCGAAACCTTTTCCCCAGCCCTAAAGAGTGAGGTTTCTAGAGAAAATAAACGATAAGTAAGTGCGGAATTTATTCCGCTCGTAAAAGAGATAAAAAAGAAATAAATTAAATCAAAAAGAACTAAAAAAACTTTGAAAACAATTAGAATTTAGGAAATAACAATCAACAGATTGCCACGTCGCAAAGCTCCTCGCAATGTGCTACAGGTAAGGCTTTTTTGATGATTCCTAAAAATCTAAAGAACTAACAAACTAACATGTACCTACTAGAAGAGAAAATATATTTTTGGTTACTATGCATCATTCCGGTGCTGGTACTACTGTTTGTATACTTATCGTACTGGCGTTATCGTGCACAGCGCAAGTATGCAGATAAGAATATGTTATCCCATTTGATACCAGATCGCTCGTGGTTCAAGCCTATTTTGAAGCTGGTTACCGTGTGTTTTGGAATCGTATTTTTAGTACTGGCATTAGTAAATTTAAAAGCAGGAACTAAGCTAGAAACCATTAATCGTGAAGGAGTAGATATTGTTTTTGCAGTAGATATTTCAAAATCCATGCTTGCCGAAGATATTGCGCCTAATCGTCTAGAAAAATCACAGCAACTAGTTACACAGATCATCAATAACCTAGCCAGTGACCGCATAGGATTGATCGCTTATGCCGGTAGCGCTGTACCACAATTACCTATTACTACAGATTATGGTAGTGCAAAGATGTTCTTGCAATCCATGAATACAGATTTGGTCTCTTCACAAGGAACCGCAATTTCAGAGGCGATTCAACTCGCTCAAAGTTATTACGCAGATGATACAGAAGCCGCTAAAATTCTAGTCATTATTTCAGATGGTGAAGATCATGAAGGTGAAGCCATAGACGTTGCAGAGGAAGCTGCAGAAAACGGTATACGCATCATTACCGTAGGTGTAGGAACGCCTAAAGGTGGCACCATTCCTATTAAGAAAAACGGTATTGTAAAAGAGTTTAAAAAAGATCGCGACGGTAAAACAGTAATTACAAAACTCAATTCACAAACCCTACAAGAAATTGCCGTTGCAGGAAACGGTGCTTACATCGATGGAACGATTACTGCTAGTGTAATTGAAGAATTAAAAGAAGAACTAGCAGGAGCAGATAAAGCATTGATAGAATCACAACAATTTGCAGATTTTGAATCACAATTTCAGTGGTTTCTTGCCTGCGCGCTGTTCTTTTTATTTTTAGATCTGTTTTACCTTGAAAAACAAACCAGTTGGTTAAAAAAATTAAACCTATTCAATGAATAAAATGCACACATATCGATGTTTAATAGCAGTGCTGTTGATGGGTTTCGCTTTCGCCAAAGCGCAACAACCACCAGTTAATGCTACTTATGAAGAAGCCGTAGCACAAGCACAAGAATATGCTCAAGAAGGCGATTTTAATCAGGCCGAAGCCGCTTATCGTAAAGCAGCATCCTTGCATCCTGATAAGGCTGCACCTCAGTATAACTTAGGGAACCTTTATTACAATGAGGATAAAAAGTTCAACGCAAATACAGTCTATAAAAAAGCGGCAGAAGCCGCAACTACAAAAGAAGAAAAGCATAAAATCTGGCACAACATAGGGAATTCACTGCTAGAAAATAAACAGTATGAAGAAGCTGTAGAAGCTTATAAAAACGCCTTGCGTAATGATCCTACAGATGATGAAACACGATACAACCTAGCACTAGCCAAAAAAGAGCAAGATGAAAACGGTGGTGGCGGTGGCGGTGGCGACAATGATCAGGATAAAAATGAGGATAGCAAGGAAGGTGATAAAGATCAGAATAGTGATGGTAAGAATGAAGGCGATGAAAATGAGAAAGAAGGCGACGATAAAAAAGGCGATCAGAACGGTGATCAGGATGATGACAAGGGAAAAAACAGCGATGGTGAAAACGGCAAGGATGATCCACAACAGGATGGAAATGAGAAAAAGGAGCAACGAGTAGAAGGTAAAATGACACCGCAACAAATCAAGCAAATTCTGGAAGCGATGGAAAATGAAGAACAGAAAATTCAGAAAAAAATTAAAGGAAAGAAAATTAAAGGAAAAACTGTCAAAACAGAAAAAGACTGGTAACGATGAGATCTGCAATTATTTTAATCGTACTGTTTTTAAGCCACCTATTGCCAGCACAAGAGGTAGAGTTTATTGCGACTGCTAGTCGTGATAAAATAGGTGTGAATGAAAAAGTGAGTATTGAATTTAAAATGAATGTATCAGGTGATAATTTTACACCACCTAATTTTAATGGCTTTCAGGTAGTGAGTGGACCGTTTCAATCATTTTCACAAAAATGGGTGAATGGTAAAGGCAGTATGAATAAGTCCTATACCTATGTACTAAAGCCTAATAATAAAGGAACGCTTACCATTAAGCAAGCCACGATGGAATATGACGGACAGGTCTATAAAACCACACCTATCCAGATTAAAGTTTCTAATACAACCACAACAACTAGCGGTGATATGGTCCTAGAAGTAGAAGATGAAATCGTACTAGTGGCTGAGGTTTCTAAAGGGAAACCATACCTTAATGAACCTATTACCGTGGTCTATAAATTATACGTAGCAAATAATACAGGTGTAAGCGGCTGGACAGAAGTAAGTAGTCCTAAATATGCTGATTTCTGGTCGCAGAACATAGATAACCGAAATAGACAAGCACAAAACGGAACATATAATGGCAAGCCGTACCGTTATCTGGTATTAAGAGAAGCCGTTTTATATCCACAAAAAACGGGTAAACTTATTATTGAACCACTTACATTAGATATCAATGTAGAAGTTCCTACGAGACGTCGTGATTTCTTTGGAAGAACGATTTATTCTACTACTTCTAAAAAGGTAACTTCTGGTCGCAGGACTATAGATGTAAAAGCCATTCCTACAGATGGTAGACCAGCTAGTTATACTGGTGCGGTAGGACAGTTTGAGTTTAAATTAGAAACAGATAAAGCGCAACTAGCGGCTGGTGAAAGCTTTACCGCTAGCGTTAAAGTAGGTGGTAAAGGGAACTTAAAACTGATGGAACTTCCTAAATTAAAAGTACCATCTAGCCTAGAAATGTACGAGCCAGAACGTAAGAATAATGTGAATACAACCATTAGCGGTATGCGCGGAAACATTAGTGATAACTATGTGATTGTGCCGCAGTACGGTGGGAAGTATATCATTCCACCGGTAGAGTTTTCATATTTTGATCCTAAAAAGGAAGAATTTGTTACTATAGATACTGGAGAAACTTTAATTGAAGTAGACGGTCCTGCACCTACAGGTGATACAACAGATCCAGTAGCAACTGCTAATAAGAATGTGATCCAAGCAAATGATCCGTTTGCCTTTATAAAACCTACAACCACTTTTACACCGCAAGAGCGATCTTACTTTTTTAATACTACAGGATATTGGGGAATTATAGGTGGTTCTTTGTTGATGATTCCATTATTTTTATTGATTAGAAAACGTCAAGAAACCTTAGGTGCAGATGTAGTAGGAATGCGATTAAAAACAGCTAATAAATTGAGTAAAAAGTACCTGAGTACCGCACGTAAAAACTTAGGTAATCACGAGCAGTTCTACATCGCCCTAGAAAAGTCATTGCACAATTACTTAAAGTCTAAATTAAACATTCAAACTGCCGAAATGTCGAAGGACAAAGTAGCGCAACTACTTCAAGAACGTGGTGCAGATGAGAGTACAAAAGATCAATTCATACAGTTGCTTTCCAGTTGTGAATTTGCGAGATATACGCCTAGCACAGATGCGACGATGAAGCAAGATTACGATAAGGCTAGTACTGTGATAAATGCTATTGATAAACAACTAAAACGCTAATTATGAGAACAGTCATTTCTTTAGTGTTTCTTCTCACTGCGGTTATTTGTTTAGGGCAACAGGATGAGGTTAATGACGCTTTCGCGAAAGCGAATCAAGCATACACTGCAGAGAATTATGAGATCGCAATCGATAATTACAACCAGATTTTAAAGTCTGGCTTACACAGTGTAGAAACCTATTTTAACCTTGCAAATGCGCACTATAAATTAAATCAGGTAGGTCCTGCGATTTATAATTATGAAAAAGCTTTACAGTTAGATCCAGACAACAGTGATGTTCTTACTAATTTATCCTATGCGCAACAAATGCGTATTGACGCCATTGAAGCCTTACCAGAAAATGAATTAGGTAGCGCATTTGATACTACGGTTGCCTCTTTAGATGTGGATGAATGGGCATGGTTAAGTATCATGCTTATTATTATTACCATACTACTTTATATTTTCTATAATTATTCAAATACTACCGGAAAGAAACGCTTGTTTTTTATCTTGATGATCATAGGAATTCTATTAAGCACATTATCGATTGCAGCCGGATTTTATGCTCAAAACAATTTAAACAGTAAACAGTACGCGATTTTTTATGAGGCAGAATATACCACTCGAGAAGAACCTAAAAATAATGCGACACCTAGTTTTGTGATCCATGAAGGAACTAAGGTTGAGATTCTAGAAGAATTTAATGATTGGGTACGAATTGCGCTAGCAAATGGCACTAAAGCTTGGGTTCCTAATAGTACCGTGAAGTGGTTATAGAGTTAAACTAATTTTCTACTAAATTTTAGTATTGTCAGGTCGAGCGCAGTCGAGACCTAAATCTAAGAAGTTGCTATGATGCTCGTGTCTAAGACCTCTAGACTGCGCTCGAGGAGACACTTATGATCGTGTTAATAGTAAAGAATGATCCTGAAAAACAAAAATTAATAACTACCAGTAGTATCTGAGGTAGTTTCTTCTTCTTCTGTATCTTGATCCTGATCACCACGAATGCGCTCATCAACACGATTTGCTTCTTCTAGAATTTTAGGTAAAAAAGTAGGCGCTAGTGGTTCAATATGTTCATAAACTAGACTGTCATCAGTAGTAGCATCACCTAACAAGTTAAATTCACCACTAGCAGTTTTTATAAACATAAGCACAACACTAGCTAGAAATGCCATTTTTGCAAGGCCAAAAGCCGCACCAGCGATTTTATTTAAGGTGCCTAGTTTTGCACTTTTTAGCAATTTAGTAAACAGCTTTCCTACATAGCTTATGACAAATATGATCACTACAAATGTGAGAATAAAACTAGCAATCGTAATGTAGGTCTCATCCCATTCAAACTGCTTACGCAACCAGTCACCAGCATAATTTGAAAAGTAAATCGCACCGTAAATCGCACCGACTAGTGCTAGTAACGATGTGAGTTCCACAAAAAAGCCATTTGAATAACCTTTCCACAGCCCTATTAATAGTACAATACAAATAATTATGTCTAGCCAGTTCATAACCGTAAATATAGCCTCTTCTTTTAAATTACCATCTACAGCGTAAAAAACCTTAAATTTGTCGCCCAATATTAGGACTATGCTGGAACAGGTTAAAGAACATATTGAAAAAGTAACTGCTTTTACAGCAGAATCTACAGATGCTATAGAAGCATTCCGTATAGAATATCTAGGTAAAAAAGGTATTCTAAATGGGTTTTTTGCGGCATTTAAGGAAGTTCCTAATGAGCAGAAAAAAGATTTTGGAAAAGCGATCAATGAGCTGAAGCAAAAAGCTACTGATAAAGTAAACGATCTTAAGCAAGCACTAGAATCACAGCAAGAAGAAGCCGGAATTTACGGTGACCTTACTAGACCTGGAATGCCAGCGACCATAGGTTCGCGTCATCCTATTTCTATTGTAAAGAACCAGATTATTGACGTGTTTTCACGCATAGGTTTTAATGTTAGTGAAGGACCAGAAATAGAAGATGACTGGCACAATTTTACCGCGCTTAATCTACCAGCGCATCATCCAGCACGTGATATGCAGGATACCTTTTTCATTCAGACTAATCCAGATGTGCTGTTACGCACACACACTTCTAGTGTACAGGTGCGGTATATGGAAGATAACAAGCCACCTATACGCACCATATCGCCAGGTCGCGTTTTTCGTAATGAGGCGATAAGTGCACGTGCGCATTGTATCTTTCATCAGGTAGAAGGTTTATACATTGATAAAAACGTAAGCTTTGCAGATTTAAAACAGACCTTACTCCATTTTACACAAGAGATGTTCGGTAAATCTAAGATAAGATTGCGTCCGTCATATTTCCCGTTTACAGAACCTAGTGCAGAGATTGATATCTATTGGGGACTGGAAAATGAAACCGATTACAGGATTACAAAAGGTACCGGCTGGCTAGAAATAGGTGGATGT
Organism: Nonlabens sp.; assembly: GCA_020630715.1. GTDB lineage: Bacteria > Bacteroidota > Bacteroidia > Flavobacteriales > Flavobacteriaceae > Nonlabens. The sequence continues at coordinate 373,377 of JAHDIQ010000001.1, read as the reverse complement.
GGTATGGTAGATCCAGCGGTGCTTACTAATTGCGGTATCGATCCTGAGGAATACAGTGGTTTTGCCTTTGGTATGGGCGTGGAACGTATCGCGATGTTGCTATACGGCATAGGTGATATACGTATGTTTTTTGAGAATGATGTGCGTTTTTTAAAGCAGTTTTCTAGTACGCTATAACGGTGATTTATAAACTCATTTTTGTCTATAACGCTAATTCTGGAACGATCAATTCCTTACTAGATAGCGCTCATAAAATCATCAGTCCGCAAACCTATGACTGTAAGTTGTGCGACCTTACTTATGGTGTATTTAAGGAGAATGATGAATGGTTACGCTTTCGCGAAAGCATAAACAAAAACAACACTCCAGCATCGAGCGACAGTCGAGATGCGAGCGACAGTCGAGATGCAAATAACAACATAATCTTAGAATTTTTACATAAAGACGAGTTCAATAAAAAATACTGGTCCAAGTGGTTGCCTAAATATGATTTCCCGATTATCCTAAGTGCAAATGAAAGCGATATGTATAATGATGGGTTTGGTAGTAATGGTGGACTGGATATTTTTATGAGTGCTACAGATTTTAAGGAATTAACGACGACTAGTGAATTAATAGACGCGATTAAGAAGCGATTGAAATAAAAAGACATGTTCATAATGCTTTAGTAAATCAATAGCACCTGTTTCTTACTTAAAGAAAAAATAAATCATACATTTATTAAATGAAGAATTTATCTGTTGCAGCCTTTTTTTTATCACTTGTACTATTTTCTTGTAGTTCAAAAAATAAAGTTGATATAACTAAGAAAATACAGGTAAGGGAAAATAAGAATTTAGAAGTATTGTTTTCTGTTTACAATCAGATTTGGACTCCATTTCTAGACGAGGAAGCTTCAGAATTTATGCTAGAAAACACAAAACTTATGAAGATGAATCATGAATATTTTAAGGAATATTCCGATCATGAAGTTTTCTCAGCCTCAAAGAAATTTTTAAATAAAAGTGGAACAGATTTCTTCTTATATGCCTTTTATTATACTGATTTTCCTAATCCGAAAAGAAAATACGAGTTACCGCTGCTCTTAACAAAAGATATTAATCCTGATAAGGAACTAGCATTGCAGGAAATAGACCGTATCATGCATTTTACAGCTGATTTTTATAAAAAATCAAAGTTTGAACAATTCTATAAAAGCAATAAGTACGTTTATCAATTAGCTAAAAGCGAAATTGAAAAAAACCTTCCTGAAGGAGATTTTATAGGTTTTTTGGAAAGCTACTTTGGAACATCTTTTACAGAATATCATTTTTACTGTGTGCCTTTCTTTAAATCAGAATTTGGAATCGCGCATGAATTATTGACAGAAGATAATAGGGTAAATCTAACATTTATATCTCCTTTTGAGCCAGCTGTCATAAATGGAAATAACTTGACCTACACAGGATATGATAATAAAGAAGCTCTTTCAGAATGGGTGATTCATGAATATTCTCATTCATATTTTTTGAAATCCCTAAAGCATAAGGAGAATTTAGATAAACTAAATCAATATGAGTATCTATACAAGACAACTGAGAATAATCCTCAGATAGGAAACTGGTTTTCTATGTTTAATGAGCATGTTGCAGTCGCTTTTGAAATAAGAGCTGCAGAAATTTTAGGAGACGATAGAAAGCAATTAATATTAGAAAAGCATAACAACTGGCATTATTTAGACCATTTTATAAAACAATTGGAATTTTACGAAAACCATAGAAATATTTATAAAAATATTGATGATTTTATACCAGTATTAATAGACTCTTGTAAAGAGTTATAATAGTTTGTTGATCACACTTTATTAAAAGTAATTTTAAATGAAAAAAGACATCATCATCCCAGAAGTAAAAGATGTTCACATTGCTGTAGTTAAAGAATGGAACGAGGATTTCTCATCAAACGACTGGAATATTTACTTGATTAATAACCGTCGGGAACCACTAGAATCTGTAATGGTGATGAGTCGTGGTAAGCATCGTGATGGTCGTAAAACGACGACTTTTAGACATGCATTTCCGGTAGTCGCAGCAAAAACAGCGGTAAAAGTAGAACTGATTATGGAACAGGTGTTCCCATTTATGAATGAGTTTATCTTAACCTATTTCATTGAACAGACGCTCTATGATAAAACTTTCATGGCAGCACCTAATACCATTAATGAAAACAATTTTAGTGATTTGCCAGTGATGAATCAGGAAGGTGTGTTGTTGAAGTAATATTTTGTAGACTCGATAGCGAAACCAGTGAGGTTTTGCTTTTCCCATTTCTAATCCTTTTTGAAAAGTATTTTTCAACGCTTTAATTTAATAGAATTAACAGCTTTTAGAGGTTGATTTACAAGAGTTTATTCCCAATTTCTGCCAATTTTCGTTGTATTTAGTTAAGTCTCTATTAAAACCAGTTAGTTATTTATGTTTAATAGAACTACTTAATAGTTAAACAAAAACATTAATCAACATTTAATTATTATGAAAAATTTCAAAACAGTAGCTTTGAGTGTAGCAATTCTATTTGCAGGTTTATTTTCTCAGGCGCAAACTAACATTGTAGAAGGAGCAGTAGCATCTGAAGATCACACGACGCTAGTAGCAGCAGTAAAAGCAGCAGATCTTGTAGAAACATTAGCTAGTAAAGGACCATTTACGGTTTTTGCACCTACAAATGCAGCTTTTGATGCATTACCAGAAGGAACAGTTGCTAATTTATTAAAGCCAGAAAATAAAGCGACACTTCAAAAAGTATTAACCTACCACGTAATTGCAGGTGATTTCACAGCAAACGATGTAATCGCTTTAATCCAGAAAAATGATGGTAAAGCGGTTGTAAAAACTGTAGCTGGAGCATCATTAACATTATCATTAAAAGATGGTAAGGTTATCATTACTGATGGAGCTGGTGGAATGGCAACGGTAACAGTAGCAGATTTAAATCAAACAAATGGTGTTATCCACGTAATTGACAAAGTATTACTTCCTAAGATGTAATTACTAATCAAGATAGTAAACAACAAAACCCCAAACGCAAGATTGGGGTTTATTGTTTATTCAATCCTTCTTCCTAAAAACACCTTTGATGCCTTGCCAGGTTCTACCGAAGAAATTGCGTCTTCTTGCAACGACTATAAACTCAGTTATTTCTCCATCTCTCAAGCTTACGTTCAAAACGCTTTGATTCTCTAATATTAGTTCTTGATCTTCATATCCTATGGAGGAAAAACGCAGTTTTATTTGGTTTAAGCTATCTAATGATTTTGTGCTATACAAGGTGTAATTCCCATCAAAATCTGTGGAAGCACCTATTTCAATTCCTTTGATAATAACGTTAGCACCTATGATAGGAACACCTTCTAGGTCTGTGACCTTTCCTTTAACTAGAACAGAATCCGTTTTTACGCTATCGACTGTTCTATTGAAATTCTCTTTTAATGGTGCCAGAGAATCTGTTTTTTGATCGGTTTGTTCTGTAGGAACGGTAGGTTTTTCTTCTTGTGCAATTGCAGACAGGCTTAATAAACTACAAGCAGCAACGTACCAATTAACTAGTTTACTTTTAGGCCTCGTAGATGTCGTTTTCTGTTTGGGACTATCTACTTGTGATGGTTTATAAAGTCCGCAAACCTTACCTTTTGAAAACACGTGAGTTTGTGCTACCTGTGCATCACTCATTTCTCTAAAATCAATAATGGTATTTTGACATTTTAAACACAACCTGCCTTTTTCATTTTCTGGCATATCATCCCAAACCTGATTGCAGGAACGTAGTTTAGAGAGATTGATTTTTGTGATGGTGTTCATTTATAATTAAGCGAAATAAGAACTAATGGTTTTGAATTTATTTTTTGTGAAACTATATTTTATTCCTTTTATAATAATCGTTTGAATTGAAATCACTAAAATCAATTTCGCCTAAATTAATCAAATAGTTCTTTTCTTTTGTGTTGCTCAAAGCTGAGAACTCATCTAAATACACCTCAATTAAACCATTTCTTAGAGAGACATCGCTTACAAAAGCATAATGCAAATAGTCAATAAATTCTATTTGGTTGGAATTTTTAATTATAATTATGCAATCTATGGTTATCAAAACACTAAACTCATTATGTAGAAATATATTCTCAAAATAACCTTTAAATGCAATAACTGGAGATTCGTCATTCCGGTTTATGATATAAGCTATATTCTTTGCTAAAACTAAAATTTCATTAGTACTGGATAATACAGAAATATGATTTAATGAAATATTTGCTAGGTCATATTCAAAATTAGCAATCCAATGGCTGCCATCGTCCTTTGTAAATTTAACGGGTAATCCTTCGGAATAATTATCTTTAGGTATAGGAATATACATTTTACCATATGGTGGTAATCCACTTAGAATTTCGAATAAATTTCCCAATCTTCAATTTTTATCACCCCACAAACCGCTCATCCATTTCCATGGTTTCACCACAATTATCACAAGTACGCAGTTCTTCACTCGTATAATATTCTTTAAAACGTGGTAAAAAGTCCTTTTCTATGTTGTCCAGTTTAAAATAGGTCTCGTGTAATTTATGGTTGCAGTTATCACAAAACCAAAGCAGTCCATCTACCGCATCTTTACTGGTGCGTTTGCGTTCAATCACTAGTCCTATAGAATTCTCATGACGTACTGGAGAATGTGGTACTTTACCAGGATGTAAGTACATATCACCAGGACCTAACTTCATGGTTTTTTTCTCGCCATCTTCTTGAATATGAACCTCAATGTTTCCTTCTAGCTGGTAAAACAACTCTTCGGTCTCATTATAATGGTAGTCTTTACGAGCATTAGGTCCAGCCACTATCATGACAATATAGTCGCCAGCATCTTTATATAAATTTTTATTACCTACTGGTGGTTTTAAAGAATCTCTGTTTTCTTCTATCCATTTGTTGAGGTTGAATGGTTTTGCAATAGCCATAATGCATTGTATTTAGAATTTAAAATTACGCAATAACATTGACTTTGATAGGATACAGCTTCTTCTAGAATCGGTGATCTTTTAGTAACTTGTTACTTCTAAAAAAATCAGCATGAAAAATCTCTTCTATTTATTCTTAGCCGTTGTAGTCATAAGTTGTAATATGACATTAGAAAGTGGTGATGGTTCCATTGTAATTAGTGAAGATGGTATTGAGCAACGTACCAGTGAATATGCCATTGTCATTCACGGCGGCGCTGGAACGATAAAAAAGGAAAACATGACTCCAGAGCTGGAACAACAGTATAACGAAAAACTTACTGAAGCTGTTAAAGCTGGCCATATTATTCTTAAAAATGGCGGTGACGCGATGGACGCTGTTGAGGCGAGCATTAGAATCATGGAAGATTCACCACTGTTCAATTCAGGTAAAGGAGCGGTATTTACGCACGATGGAATCAACTCGTTAGATGCTAGTTTTATGGATGGGAAAACACTCAACGCTGGTGCGGTAGCTGGCGTGACGACCGTGAAAAACCCGATATCACTAGCCCGTAAGGTGATGACAGACTCAGATCATGTGTTGTTGAGTGGTGCTGGTGGTGACGCTTTCGCGAAAGTGTTACAAGATCCGAACATAGAGATCGTACCTAACTCTTATTTCTATACAGAAAATCGCTACCAGTCGTTACAACGAGTCTTAAAAAGAGAAGCCGAAAAAACAGCGCAAAACGATAAAAAAGTAGCCCAATTAGAATTGGAAGATCCATTTATCAAGGATTCTAAGTATGGAACCGTAGGTTGTGTAGCGCTGGATAAAAATGGCAATATCGCTGCCGGAACCAGCACTGGCGGTATGACCAATAAAAAATACGGTCGTATAGGCGATTCGCCTATTATTGGTAGTGGTACGTATGCAAACAATGCAACCTGTGGTGTCAGTAGTACTGGTCATGGCGAGTATTTTATACGTGCCCAAGTTGCCTACGACATCAGCGCATTGATGGAATATAAAAACTTGTCGCTAGAACAAGCTACTGAAGAAGTCATCCAGAAAAAACTAGTCAATTTAGGCGGTACTGGTGGCATCGTTGCACTAGACCATTTAGGAAATGTTTCTATGGAATTCAACACCGCAGGAATGTATCGCGCGACTATGAATGATAAGGATGAGTTAATCGTTGGGATGTATAAGGAGTAAGTCCTCAGTCTTTTAGTCTGCAGTTCTCAGTCTGTCATTCCACTTTGGAACGGAATCTGCAAATGCAACAATCAATTTGCTTTAGAGGCTGAATTTCCGCACTTGATGCGGAAACTGTTTTTACTACCAAAATGCCGTTCAATGATTACCTTCGTAAAATAATAAAATCCATTTATGAAAATCATATCCTACAATGTAAACGGAATACGTGCAGCGATGAAAAAAGACTTTATTAGCTGGTTAAATGCAGCAAATCCAGATGTGTTATGCTTACAAGAAATTAAGGCCACAGAAGACCAAGTAGATACTGATGCTTTTAAAGAAGCAGGATATGAATATCAATATTATTTCAGCGCTCAAAAGAAAGGTTACAGCGGTGTTGCGATACTGTGTAAGGCAAAACCAGATCACGTGGAATATGGTACTGGAATAGAAGCCATGGATTTTGAGGGACGAAACTTGCGAGTTGATTTTGGTGATGTATCGATTATGAGCATGTACTTACCTAGTGGTACAAATGATGATCGTTTGAGCTTTAAGTTCAAGTATATGGAAGAGTTTCTAGAATATTCCAAAGAATTGCGTAAAAAACGACCTAACCTGATAGTATGTGGTGATTATAATATTTGTCACAAAGCGATTGATATTCACAACCCTAAAGGACTTAAAAATACTTCAGGATTTTTACCAGAAGAACGCGAGTGGATGGACCGATTTGTCGCTAGTGGATTTATAGATACGTTTAGAATGTTTAATGATCAACCAGACCAGTACAGCTGGTGGAGTTACCGTGGTGGTTCCAGAGCTAGAAATAAAGGATGGCGATTAGACTACCACATGGCTAGTGAACCACTACGTGATCGTGTAAAACGCGCCGTAATTTTACAAAGTGCGGTGCATAGTGATCATTGTCCGGTGGTCGTTGAAATAGATTAGCGAAATGAAAAAACGACTGATATACTTTTTAGGATTGATCCTCGTATTAGTAGTAGGGTTTTATGTTGCTAAAAAAATCAATCTTAATCCGAATTATGAAGTAGGTGAAAAAATAGACGAACTCAATGGAGTAGGCAATGTAGAAGATAGAAATCTAACTCACGATGGATACAATCTAGGGCTTGAATATCAATGTGTAGAATTTGTAAAACGTTATTATTATGAGTATTTAAATCATAAAATGCCAGATAGTTATGGCCATGCTAAGGATTTCTTTGATACTAGCTTAAAAGACGGCGAAAAGAATAAACAGCGTGATTTAATACAATTCACTAACTCTGGTAATTCTAGACCTGAAGTTAATGACTTAGTTGTATACGCGCCCATAATTACTAACCGATATGGTCATGTAGCGATAGTTAGCGATGTTACTGATGATTCTGTTGAGATCATTCAGCAAAATCCTGGTCCTCTTGGCGATTCGAGAGAAACCTATTCTTTAATTGTAAAAGACAAACAGTGGAAGATTGATAATGACAGAATAATGGGCTGGTTGAGAAAACAGTAGATATGAAACAAGTAATATTACTTTTATTGATTATGATCACATCATCTTGCACTGATTGTGATGATGATTTTGTGGCTGTCTCAAATTGTACAACCACAGGAAACACAATTATAAGTGCCGGCCAATTTCAATCCATAACCACAGATGTGTTTATTGAAGATTTGCAAATTGTAGGTGATTGTTTAACCATAGTGATAGGTGGAAGCGGTTGTGACGCGTCAACCTGGGAATTAAATATCATTGATGAAGATAATCCTATTGGAACTAATCCGTCGCAGCGTAATGTGGCGTTAGAATTCATTAATAATGAAGCTTGTCTAGCAGTATTTACAAGAGAATTTGTATTTGATCTAGCATCGCTACAAACTACTGGTAATCAAGTAAGCTTAAATTTCACAAATTCAGGAACTAGTTTAAACCAAATTTCCTATAACTACTAAAGCGACCACTATCTCTAGTGATCGCTTTACATCAAAACAGGCTAGCGCGCATTAGCGCTAGCCTGTTTTGTGTTATGAATTCTTCTGATCATCTATAAATTTTACGTCACGAGTGTTTTTTTGCACAGCGATAGCAGCAAATAGACTTAGGGAGAATGACATGCCGTAGAATCCTTTTTCGCTCAAGAGTAAATCTGCATTCCATAGTCCGATAACTAGAAGCACCAGCGATGCAATAGTTACAAACCAGCTGATACCGTAATAAATATCTGTCACCGCGATGCCTTCTTGTTTATCACGTACAGATTTTTGAACTGAGATGACAGCAAATAGTCCAAAGAGTAAGATCACAAAGTAGTATCCTTTCTCATTAAGCGCCATATCTGCATTCCATAATCCTACACAATAGGAAACCATTCCTATCAATAATGCAACCCATGAGGCGCTGATAAATGCTGGTGTAGGTTTGCCGTTAAAGGCTTCTTTTTCTTTCTTTTCTGTTTTAACCGTTATTGGGTTGAATGTTTGATTTTCCATGTCTGTTTGTTTTGATGTGTTAGACGGGACAAATTTGCGACGGTTATGAAGTTCTCAAAATTCAATTTTTAACCTTTTCTTACATAAATAACACAAACTATATATTATAAATAATTTAAAACAAGTATATTAGTATTTGTATTACTTACGATATATGAGTACGATTTTTAAGCTAGTAAACAGTTTAAGTGAAGAAGAAAGGTTGGGTTATTACGCTTTCGCGAAAGCAAAAAACAAAAGACCTGACGTTAAAAACATACAGTTGTTTCAATACATAACATCTGGAATTTATAAAGATCTGGACATGAAATTATATGGTGCATCAAACAAAAATGCACTGCACGCACTAACCAAAAGATTACAGGATAGCATCATCGATTATCTAGCGATACACCATTTTAAAGGCGAGCAACAACAAGAAATGGAATTGTTAAAACGCCTACTAGCTTCCCGTATTTTATTAGAACGAAAACTCTATAAACTAGGCTGGAAACAATTAGAAAAAGCTGAAAAGCAAGCAAGAGAATTAGAATTATATGCCTTATTGAATGAAATCTATCATACACAATTACAATATATTCATGTCTTAGAAAAACCACTAGAACCGCTTATTAAACTAGTAGGACGTAATCAAAAATGGTATGCTCAAGAAATGAAACTAGCAATAGTTTATGCACGTATCAAACAGCAAATAGGGCAATCTAAAAATGTTCTGGAGCTTATAGAACAAGAACTGGCCGTACATGATATACAACTGGACCAGCAGTTAAGTTATAAGTCCATCTATCAATTGATGAATATTACTGCACAAGCAGCGCATTTAGAATTGAATTACTATGCGATCTATCCTTTTATACAAAGAGCACATCACATTCTCACAGAAAAGAAGCATCTCGCGATTAGACATACTTATTATCATTTAGAAACCTTGTTCATCATTGCAAATGTTTACTTGCGTAACAAGCAATTTAACCAAGCGCAGCAAGTACTAGATGAGATCAAGCATTATAAATTTAGCAATACAGATCATCAACGTTATGCGTTAATTCTATCGCTGGTCTACAACTTTACAGGAAATAATGATAAAGCGATCACTGTGGTAGCTAGTATTAAAAAAGGAACACCTCAATTAGCACTGGCACAGGCAACCTATCTTTTTCATAACCTGCAATTTAAAGAAGCGTCGATTACTTTAAGGGACATTCACCACACAGATGCATGGATAGAGAAAAACATAGGTTTTAACTATCTAATCAAATTAAAAATCACCCAGTTGTTAATTCATATAGAACGTGATCAATTAGATCTGGTTCATTCTAGATTGCGCAGTTTTGTAAAAAAATACCGTAAAGAATTGATTGCTCGTGGAGAAGATCGCGTTCTTACTTACATTAGTTTCTTACAGGCTTATGATAACGATCCTAAAATAATGACGACTACAAAATTTAAAGATCGGGTAGAGCGATCATTTACCTGGATAGGTGTAGAACGTGAAGATTTATTTGTGATGAGTTTTTACGCATGGTTAAAAGCTAAAATGGAGCAAAGAGATACGTATGCTGTTACGTTAGATTTGGTTCAATCTGCTATTAATTCTAGCACAGATTTATGAGCATAGCCAGTCATACCTGACGAGGTTCTTACCTGATACCAGTTACCACTGTTTCCTAAAACTATAACTTCTTGTCTTTTTAAATCTTGTAGAATTCCTGCATTTGAGTCTGGCGTTTCCCTTAAGTTAGCGGCAATTCCCATCGCTCTAGCTTTAGTGCTGTACTTCAACTGGACACTGTTTTCTGGAACTGTGATCTTCCAGATAAACGGTTTAGGGTCTACGGCTTTACCATTTTTATAAATCCCAAAATGTAAATGAGGTGGTGTTGTGGCTGCATTTCCAGTATTTCCTATAAATCCTATGGTATCACCAGGCCACACCATCTGGTCTTCATAAACACTCCAGCTATCTAGATGTGCATAGTAATGAAGTAATCCAGTATCGTAATCTTCTACCCAAACTTGTTTTCCACCTAGTCCGCGATTGCGTATGCTGTAAATACTACCGTAGCTTATAGCCACTACTGGATGTTTTTTTGGCGCAAAAATATCATTACCTTCATGAGATCTACTGCCACCACCTCGAGGTGCACCCCAAAAACTCTGAATATCATGATTCCCTTTTCCGGCAACAGGAAAACGATAAGTAGGTTGTGTATAGATTTTCAAGAACCCAGCAGCTGATTGATTGATTTTACCTTGTAAAATAACGCGCAGGTTTTGAGAGGATTCTGGCGTGTAAGTAGCGTACAAAACGCCTTCTTTTAATCTGGCGTCTTCTAGTAGTTTATGGTTCCCATCACGCAACTCTAGAATCCAGTGTTTTTTATCATCTGATGCTATAGTGACTACAAGTTGCTCACCGTATTGAATAGGAATAGTATAACCTGATGCGTGAGCATTTGATTCATTTACTACATAGGATGAATACGGCTTATTTATAGCGATGTTATCACTAAATGCGATGGACGTTAGTGCTTCCCAAGTTTTTAAATCCTCTGGACGTTCTTTAAAACTGCGCTCATAAATAGTACGTTGTGATGGTCTTAGAATGAAGTCTAACCATTCAGGCTTCACCACATATATGATACCTAAAAGTAGGATTAGACTACCTGCTAGAATCCACCATTTATGAGTTCTGTTTAAAGCCAATTTATATTTTTAGCAACCCATCAATTACCGTATTTAGCGCTGGATTAGATGGTCTTAACGCATTATCATCTAGCATGCGACCATTTTTATCATATAACATATAACGTGGAATGTTACTTACTTCTCGTAGTTGAAAAAGCTTTGCTTTAGGATAATTAAGTGCAATAAAAGAGTTTTCATTTAATTGAAAAGAGTTATTTGCGCCTTCCCACATACTGTTATTTTGATCTACAGAAATGTAGAGGAATACAACATCTTCATCTTTGTATTTTTCTTTTAGTTGTTGAGAAGCAGGCATTTCTGCTCTACATGGAGCGCACCAGCTAGCCCAGAAATCTACGTAAATCACTTTTCCTTTGTGTTGTTCTATGATCTGTTCATAAATGAAAGAATTCCCTTCTAAATCTTCTAAGTGTATCACGCTATTATCTGTGAGATAGATATGTTTTTCCTGTTCTTTTTCTTTACAAGAAATACTTAAGAAAAGAATGGCTATTACTAAAAATTTCGTTTTCATAATCTACTTATTTAAGAGAACAAATATTTCACTAAATCTTCAATTTTTGAGAACGCTTGAACATTAATTCCAGCATCTTTGAATTGTTGTTTTGACGGCGCAACAATAATGTTTTCAAAACCTAATTTTGCCGCTTCATGGACGCGTTGTTCTAGTCTAGAAACTGGTCTAATTTCACCACCTAAACCTACCTCTGCACTATAACAGTGTTGAGAGCTTAGTTCTATATCAAAATTAGATGATAGTATAGCAGCAACAACTGCAAGATCTATTGCAGGATCATCTACAGTGATGCCACCAGTGATGTTTAAGAAAACATCTTTTTGACCTAGTTTAAAACCAGCACGTTTTTCTAAAACAGCTAGAATCATGTTCAAGCGTTTTAAATTATATCCAGTGGCACTGCGTTGCGGTGTTCCATAAACGGCTGTGCTTACTAGCGCCTGCACTTCTATCATTAACGGTCGCATTCCTTCCATAGTTGCGGCGATTGCGGTACCGCTTAAACTATTACCGCGCTGTGAAATTAATAATTCACTTGGGTTTTTCACTTCACGTAGTCCATGACCTAACATTTCATAAATCCCAATCTCATGCGTACTACCAAAACGATTTTTCAAAGCTCGTAAAATTCTATAGGTATGATTGCGATCACCTTCAAATTGAAGTACCGTATCTACCATATGCTCAAGAATCTTAGGACCGGCGATATTTCCATCTTTAGTAATATGACCTATTAATAATACTGGTGTGTTGGTTTCTTTGGCAAATTTGATCAGTTCGCCAGTACATTCTCTTATCTGTGAAACGCTACCAGCCGTGCTTTCTATCACATTAGTTTGTAACGTTTGTATAGAATCTATGATCAGTACATCTGGCAGTACATCTGCTAGTTGTTTAAAGATGTTTTGTGTTTTAGTTTCTGTAAGAATATAACAGTTAGGTGTATCTTTTTTAATACGGTCTGCGCGCATTTTAATTTGTTGAGCGCTTTCTTCACCACTTACATATAGTGTTTTAAATGGTAAGTTTAAACACACTTGTAACAGTAAGGTAGATTTCCCTATTCCTGGTTCACCACCTAATAAGGTTACAGATCCCGGAACTAATCCACCACCCAGAACACGATTAAATTCTAGATTTGTAGTGTCTAGGCGTGGTGCTTCTGTGGCGTCTATTTGAGAAATTAATTGTGGTTGTGGAGTACGCTTTTGCACAAGCGTGCTAGAATCATCCACATTACTATCCCATTTAGGTTTTTTAGTTTTCTCAACAACCTCTTCTACCAGTGTGTTCCATTCCTTACAGGTATTGCACTGTCCTTGCCATCGTGCGTGTTGTGCACCACAATTCTGGCAGAAAAAAGTGGTTTTTACTTTTGCCATTTATTCTTTTTCTTGAAGTCTTTCTACTTTATCTAGCACATCGTCTTTTGTAATTCCTATGGCTGGTTCTAACGCATAAGCGGCATTGTAGGATTTAATGGCTCTAGGAATACGACCTATTCCTTCATAGCCTAATCCTTCTATGAATCTACCGTAAAGTAAATCTGGATATTCTCTAATAGCGACTGCTGCAACATCTAGCAATCCTTCATAATCCTTATTGTCTATATAAAACTCGGCAATAGTGACTATATCTACCAGTCGCATGCGCATATCAATTCCATAAACATCTTTGATAAAAGTATATTTTTCTTCCAGTTCTTTTAAAGCGGTAGCAGGATCTTTAGCATCTGCAGTTCCTTTTTTTGATGCGAGGTTTGCGGCTAGTTGTTTAGTGTCTACGATTTTATATTCTTGAAAAATATAGGATAATGCTCTAGGAATAGCATGTGCGCCTAGACCGTATTTATCTACATCTTCAATTTTGTCATATTTCAAATGAATATTGTCTTTACTACTTAATAAAGAATCTACAGATTTGTTAAACACCTGATCACCTGTAGTAGAGTTTCCAGCTACAGCAACATAGTAGTATTGCTGTTCTTGCATTTGAGAAATTTTAGTGACCAGATTTTGCTCTATAAGCTCTGTATAATCTGGATCTATATTAATAAAGGCTTTAAACGGTACTTTTTTACGCATTAAGAAATAGGTCGCCAGATTTGCGGTGATATCTTTACCTACAATAATGCTAAATGGCGCAATACGGAATTCCTCTTGCATCGTCTGATGAACCTCCATGATGAAGTCCATAAACTCTGCACTTTGTGGTGCTGGAAATCCAGATTCACTATCTACGGCAGTTTCATCAAAACGGCTTTCACGCTGATTAATTCCTACGACAAAACTTTCTGGCATTTGATCCCAGTAGGATAGATAATCTACATTTCCTGCAACAGGTTCAAATAAATAATCTCCATCTAAAACAATTACCAGCGGATAGGTTTTCTCGGGATTTTCTGCATAGTTTCTAGGTTTCAATACCTTTATGTTACGTTCTACACCTAGTACATCACTAGGATATGCTCTATACATCGCTTGTGAAAACGCGGTTTGAGATAGTAGTAAGAATACGATGCCAATAAAAAATGATTTCATGGGTCTAATTTTTAGGGATCGGAATTTACAATTTATTTTGTGGAAACACTGCTTTTTAAAGACAGCAGTAAAAAAGATAGTAACCCATAAACCAGTACTAAAGCGGTCTGGCTAAGCCATAAAATCCAGCCTAGTGCCGTTCCTAAGGTTTCTGGAACTTGAAACAATACTAATACTTGTGCTATAAAAAGTGGATACGCACCTAGACCACCATTTGTAAATGCTACGGCAAAACTTCCTGCTACAAACGCGCTTAAAATCCCAGCGATAGGAATAGTAGATAATGCCGGAATTGCAAAAACACTCACGTAAAACATAAGCAAGTACATCACCCAAATGAAAACGGTATGGGCTAGGTATAACCACTTTTTTTTCATGGTCCAGATGGTCATAAAACCTTCCTTTAAACCAGAAATGAAATTACGTAGTTTGTGAAGAATGTTGAAATGTTTCAGTGCCAAAACTACTAAGGTCGTAAGTACAACGAGGCCTATTGCTAGGTAGATGAATTGTGATAATTCCGCTTTCGCGAAAGCGGCACCTAAACGATCATTAAAGAATTGAAACACACGATCGCCCGCTACTAATAATGCCGTTGCGGTGATGAGCAAAAGAATGATAAAGTCCAGAACACGCTCTGCAATAATGGTTCCTATGGCTTTATCTACAGGAACACCATCTGTACGATTTACAATAACAGCTCTAGAAACTTCACCGCTACGTGGGATGAGTAAATTCATAGCATAACCAGCACCTATGGCGATAACATTATGTAAATATTTAGGGCGATATCCTATGGCGTGTAGCATATAATTCCAGCGCCATGCACGTGATAAATGACTTAATAAAGCAAGGAACATTCCTAGTGCGATCCACCAGTAATTTGCATCTATGATGTCTTTTTTAATCGCGTTTATCTGTTCGCTAGAAAACTGGCTGTAAGAAATGTATATCAGGAATAGTCCTAACAATAATGGTAGAACTATTTTTATGATTTTAAGTAGTGCTTTTTTCAAGCTTTTCTAAGAAAGTGTGTTGTCTGCTTCATTAGGAAAAAGTAGCGTAGGTTTAAATGCGCGTGCTTCATCCATGGTCATTTGAGCATAAGTGATTAGAATAAGCACATCACCTTTTGCAACTTTGCGAGCTGCGGCACCGTTAAGAGTGATTTCACCACTACCACGAGGTCCTGGGATCGCATAAGTTTCTAATCGATTACCGTTATTATTATTAACGATTTGAACTTTTTCACCTTCTACAATGTTAGCACCATCCATTAAATCTTCATCTATGGTGATGCTACCTATATAATTAAGATCTGCTCCTGTGACCTTAACGCGGTGAATTTTTGATTTTACTACAGTAATTAACATGTGGCAAAGATACAATTACTATCTAATTCAATATTAAAATTATGACAATCGCATATTGTCTATTAATCGCACGCCATCTATGTGGGCAACGATAAAAGCCCTGTATGTATGTTTATGGTATTTACGCTGTACAGGAATGAGTGTTTCTTCACTAGTGATCGTAAAGTATTCTAATTTTAGGAGTGATTGTTGATCATATAATGTTTCAACCATTTTAATGGTATTATTGATGCTATTATTTTTAAAATGAATTTTTGCCTTTTGTAAGCTGTTGTAAATAAATGAGGCGCATGCTCTAGCTTCTTTTGATAATCGCTCATTTCTAGAACTCATGGCTAGTCCATGAGGTTCTCTTTTAATAGCACAACCTATGATTTTAATGTTGAGTTTTAGTTTTTCAACCAGCTTCTTAACGATTTGTAATTGCTGGAAATCTTTCTCACCAAAATAAGCACGTTGAGGTTGAACTACTGTAAATAAAAACTCAAGAATCGTTCCTACTCCATTAAAATGTCCAGGCCTATTCGCACCTTCCATGACGTGCTCTAGTCCATCATAAGAATAGTTTTTTGCTACCGTTTGATTTTTATAAACATCATCAACGCTAGGTGTGTAGATAGCACAATTTTTAGTACCGAAGGATTTATAAATTAAAGCTACATCATCATCTACCGTACGTGGATATTTATCTAAATCACTAGCATTATCAAATTGGGTAGGATTTACAAAAATAGAAACCACTAGAAAATCACAATCTTTCATGGCTCGTTCCATAAGAGATAAATGACCACTGTGCAATGCACCCATGGTAGGTACAAAACCTACTTGTTGATTTTTATACTTTAATAAGTGCTGTGTCAGTGATTTATGGGTTTTAAAAACCATAGTTGTAAGTGCTGTTATACCTTACAAACATAAGGTTAATCCTATAAAGTGCAAGAAAATGTGTATTTTTGCAACTTGCTAAAAGTTAGGCAACAATAAAACAGTTTATGAAGGAAAAAAGAGTCTTATACGTATCTTCAGAAGTAATTCCATATTTACCAGAAACAGAAACATCATCAATGTCCTATTTTGCTCCTAAAATGGTTAACGACCGTGGCGGACAAATTAGAATATTTATGCCTCGTTTTGGTAATATCAATGAGCGTAGACATCAATTACATGAAGTAATTAGATTAAGCGGTATGAACCTTATAATTAACGACTTAGATATGCCGTTAATTATAAAAGTTGCTTCTATTCCTAAGGAACGCATGCAGGTTTATTTTATTGATAATGAAGATTACTTTAAACGTAAAGCAACGCTTACTGATGAGAATGGTGAGCTGTTTGAAGACAATGATGAACGTGCGATATTTTTTGCAAAAGGAGTTATTGAAACGGTTAAGAAATTAAATTGGAATCCAGATATTATCCATGTACATGGCTGGATGGCTAGTTTACTGCCTTTGTATTTAAAAAACTATTACGGTAATGATCCTTTATTTGAAGATTCAAAAATTGTTACTTCTGTTTACAATGATTCATTTGAAGGAACGTTAGATGAGGACATGATAGATAAATTGAAGTTTGATGCTTTAGATGATGATGCAGTAAGTGATCTAGCGACGCCAGATTATATTAGCTTAATGAAAAGTGCTATTACCTATAGTGATGCTATTATTACTGGTAGTGAAGATCTAAATGAGGAATTGACTGCTTTTATTGAATCGCAAGATAAACCTAAACTAGAGTATCAATCTCCAGAGAACTTTGCTGATGCTTATGAGAATTTCTATCTATCTGATGTTTTAAAAGAAGAAATAGAAGAAGCTTAGGATGAAAAAATTAATTATTTATACTTCGGTTATTGCAATTGTAATAGCTGGATTAATGTCTTGTAATGATGATTTTAATACGTTAGGAGGTAATATCCTAGGTGCAGATGAATTATCAGATAGGATTCAACAACAAGATTTTGAAGTTACATCTTATAATGCTTTATTAAATCCGGTACAAACTAATAATTTCTCGTCCTTTTTAATCGGAACGTATAATGATCCAGTTTATGGTGTTTCTTCTTATGATTTTGTAACACAAGTTAGTTTAGGTAATGTCAATCCGTCTTTTGGGTTGAATGCACGAGTTGATAGTGTTATACTTTCTATACCTTATTTTGCAAGAACTGTTGGAATAGAAAATGAATCAGTCTTATATGAATTAGATTCTGTTTATGGTGATGAAAAAATTCAGTTACAAATTTATGAGAATGGTTATTTCTTAAACGATTTTGATCCTATAAATCCAGCTGAAACTGCGGTTTACTTTAATGATTTAAGAGCCGTTGTGGACGCAAACAAGCAGGAATTATTGTACGAAACTGCAGAGACCGCTACAACAGAACATTTTTTACCTTCTGAAAAAGAAATTGTAGAAATAGAACGAGATGATGAAGGAGAAATTATCAGTACTGATAGAAGCGCACCTGCTTTTAGAGTAAAGCTAGATTCAGATTTCTGGGAAGAAAGAATTCTAGATCAAGAAGGAACGGTAAATCTTCAGAGCAATAGTGACTTTCAAAATTATTTTAGAGGCTTGTATTTCAAGATGAATGGTCCAGTACCTGGAACAGATGGGAATTTAACAGCACTCAACATTCAACAAGGATCTATCAACGTGCACATTACCTTTGACATCGTGGATGTTGGAGATACTAATAATAATAACGACACTACAGAACTACTTCCAGTTGAAACAATCACAAGATTAGAGCTAGGCGGAGCTTCAAACAACAGAGTTAATTTTATAAGAAATGATTTTAATCCTGCAATAATCGCAGATATTCAAGCCTCTAATGATATCATAAATGGTGAAGAGAATCTCTACCTTAAAGGTGGTCAGGGATCTATGGCAATTATTGAACTTTTTGGACCTGATATCGATATGAATGGTGAGGCTGATGAACTAACTAATCTCAAGCAAAATAATTGGTTATTAAATGATGCATTTTTAACCTTTTACGTAGACCAGTCAAAAGTTACTCCAGGTGCTACAGAGCCAGAACGTATTATTATCTATAACATAGATGACAACACATTATTGGCAGACTTTCCTTTGGGTAATACTACTGCTGCCCTAAATGCTGCAACAAATCACCTAGGAAGAATTGTAAGGGAAGATAATGAAAATGAATTCTCTGCCGGAATAAGCTATAAGATTAGAATTACAGAACATGTTAGAAGGATTCTAGAACAAAATCAGTCCAATGTTAGATTAGGTCTTGCGGTATCTCAAAACGTTACGTTTATAACTAATAGTCAGATTGAAAGTCAAATATCACCTGTAGACATAGAAAGTATACCTACTAGTGCTGCCTATAGTCATGAAGGGACCGTTCTTCATGGTAATTTATCACCAGATCCAGATAAGCGATTAAAGCTAGAAATATATTATACACCTATTGAAGATTAAATTATGTGCGGAATTGTAGGTTATATAGGTCATAGAGATGCATATCCTATCGTCCTTAACGGACTGAAACGTCTAGAGTATAGAGGTTACGATAGTGCTGGAATAGCATTATATGATGGTAACGAACTTAAGTTTTCTAAGACTAAAGGAAAGGTTGCAGATCTTGAAAAGAAATTAGAATCCCAAATTTCTACTAATGGAACCATAGGAATAGGTCATACCAGATGGGCAACTCATGGTGTTCCTAACGATGTGAATTCACATCCACATTTTTCAAACAGTGGCGATTTAGTAATTATACATAATGGAATCATAGAAAACTATGAGCCGTTACGACAGGAATTAATCAATCGTGGTTACACATTTCAATCAGATACAGATACAGAGGTACTTGTAAACCTAATTGAAGATGTAAAGAAAAAAGAAAAAGTCAAGTTAGGTAAAGCAGTGCAAATTGCACTTAATCAAACCATAGGGGCTTATGCAATTGCTGTTTTTGATAAAAATAAGCCTAATGAGATCGTAGTAGCAAGACTAGGTTCTCCACTTGCTATAGGAGTAGGAGAAAATGAGTTTTTTATTGCAAGTGATGCCTCACCATTTTTAGAGTTTACAAAAGACGCTATTTATCTGGAAGACGGAGAAATGGCTGTGGTGCGTACACATAAGAAAATAAAAATCCGTAAAATTCATGATGACTCTTTAGTAGATCCTTATGTACAGGAACTACAAATGAATCTAGAGCAAATAGAAAAAGGTGGTTACGACCACTTTATGCTTAAGGAAATCTATGAACAGCCGGAAGCGATTAAAGATACTTTTAGAGGACGCATGCTGGTAGATCAAGGATTGATCAAAATGGCAGGAATAGATGATCATATCGATAAATTTATCAATGCACGTCGTATTCTTATCGTTGCTTGTGGTACTTCATGGCACGCAGGCTTAGTGGCAGAATATATTTTTGAAGAGCTGGCTCGCGTTCCTGTTGAGGTAGAATATGCGTCAGAATTTAGATATCGTAATCCGGTAATTGATAAAGACGATGTATTAATTGCAATTTCTCAAAGTGGTGAAACGGCAGATACCATGGCCGCTATTAAACTTGCTAAAGAAAAAGGCGCATTCGTGTTCGGTGTTTGTAATGTGGTAGGTAGTTCTATTTCTCGTGAAACTCATGCTGGTGCATATACACATGCTGGTCCAGAAATAGGTGTTGCTTCTACAAAAGCATTTACGACTCAAATTACGGTGCTTACTTTAATCGCACTACAACTAGCTAAAAAGAAAGGCAAAATCTCAACCAGTGATTTCCATAATTACTTGCGTGAACTAGAGGCAATTCCACAAAAGGTTGAAAAAGCATTAGAATCTAACGACATTATAGAGCAAATAGCAGATGTTTATAAAAACGCTAAAAACTGTCTCTATCTAGGTCGCGGATTCAATTTTCCAGTAGCTCTAGAAGGTGCGCTAAAACTTAAAGAAATAAGTTATATCCATGCAGAAGGTTATCCAGCTGCCGAAATGAAGCACGGTCCTATCGCTTTAATTGATGAAGAAATGCCAGTAGTGGTTATAGCTACTCTTAAAGGACATTATGAAAAAGTGGTGAGCAACATTCAGGAAATAAAATCACGTAGCGGTAAAATAATCGGTATCGTTACAGAAGGTGACGTGGACGTAAAAAATCTTGCAGATCACGTGATTGAAGTACCAGATACCATAGAGTTTTTGACTCCATTATTGACTACTATACCATTGCAATTACTGTCGTATCATATTGCAGTTTTATTAGATAAAAACGTAGATCAACCTAGAAATCTAGCAAAATCTGTGACGGTAGAATAGCACGGTTATTATCTTATAAAGATCCATCTAGGCAACTAGGTAGATTTTGTGTTTTAGGGTTGTTTGTATTCCGCTTTCGCGAAAGCAGAATCACCTCAATCATCACTACTTAACAGAAGCATTTTAGGACACTAAAAAAATCAAAAAAAGCCATGTTTTTATAAAAAGGAATGCAGTATCTTTGCACCACTGAAAAAAGGCTCATTAGAGCCGTATCTTTTTAAGTTTAAAAACATTAGATAATGTCTCAAATTACAGGTAGCGTTTCACAAATCATCGGTCCGGTGGTAGACGTAACATTTGACAGCGCGCAAGGCGCACTTCCTAAAATTTATGATTCCCTAGAAGTAGAGCTTAAAGGTTCTACACTAGTTCTAGAAGTACAATCACACATAGGTGAGAATACAGTTAGAACTATCTCTATGGACTCTACAGATGGTTTAAGCCGTGGTACAGCGGTAAAAGCTACTGGTAACCCTATTAAAATGCCTATAGGTGATGACGTTTATGGACGTTTATTTAACGTGATAGGTGATGCCATTGATGGTTTAGGAGATTTACCTAAAACTGGTGATGATGGTCTGTCTATTCACAGATCTGCACCAGCATTTGAGGATTTATCTACTTCTACAGAAGTACTTTTCACAGGAATTAAAGTAATTGATCTTATTGAGCCTTATGCAAAAGGTGGTAAGATCGGACTATTCGGTGGTGCTGGTGTAGGTAAAACAGTATTGATTCAGGAATTGATTAACAACATTGCAAAAGGTCACGGTGGTTTATCTGTTTTTGCAGGTGTAGGAGAACGTACTCGTGAAGGGAACGATTTACTACGTGAGATGTTAGAATCAGGAATTATAAAATATGGAGATGACTTCATGCATTCTATGGAAGAAGGTGGATGGGATCTTCAAAAAGTAGATAAAGAAATCATGAAGGAGTCTAAGGCTACCTTCGTATTCGGTCAGATGAATGAGCCACCAGGAGCACGTGCTCGTGTAGCTTTATCTGGTCTAACAATTGCCGAGTATTTCCGTGATGGAGCTGGTGATGGTCAAGGGAAAGACGTTCTTTTCTTTGTCGATAACATCTTCCGTTTTACACAAGCAGGATCAGAGGTAAGTGCCTTACTAGGACGTATGCCATCTGCGGTAGGATATCAGCCTACACTAGCAACAGAAATGGGTGCGATGCAGGAACGTATTACATCTACTAAAAAAGGATCTATTACATCTGTACAAGCGGTTTACGTACCTGCAGATGACCTTACAGATCCAGCACCAGCAACAACATTTGCTCACCTGGATGCAACAACAGTACTTTCACGTAAAATTGCCGAGCTAGGTATTTATCCTGCGGTAGATCCACTAGATTCTACTTCTCGTATTCTTACAGCAGATATTTTAGGTGATGCTCATTATGATTGTGCACAGCGTGTAAAAGAGTTGTTACAGCGTTATAAAGAATTACAAGATATCATCGCAATTCTAGGTATGGAAGAATTATCTGAAGAAGATAAACTAGCCGTATCTCGTGCTCGTCGTGTACAGCGTTTCTTATCACAACCTTTCCACGTAGCAGAGCAGTTTACAGGTCTTAAAGGTGTGTTAGTTGATATTAAGGACACTATTAAAGGATTTAACATGATTATGGATGGTGAGTTAGATCACTTACCTGAAAGTGCATTCAATCTGAAAGGAACGATAGAAGAGGCGATAGAAGCTGGTGAGAAAATGCTAGCAGAAGTTTAATCACACTATCATTCTAAATTAAAGAATTATGATCTTAGAAATAGTAACTCCAGAAGTAACTTTATATAGTGGTGAGGTAGAAAGTGTATCTGTACCAGGAATAAATGGAGAATTCCAGATGTTAGATAATCACGCACCAGTAGTGTCGTTATTAACTACAGGATCTATTAAGATTTACGGTAATGTAGAGTTAAAAGAAGACGTTGCAAACCTTTTTACAAAAGGAAACGGTACGACTGATTTTGCTATTACTGGTGGAGTGATAGAAATGAAAGATAATAAAGCGATTGTACTAGCAGACTAGTTCATCAAATTATCAGATATCAAAAAAGCCTCGCATTGCGAGGCTTTTTGCTTTCAATAAATACAGTTAATTATTAGAACAATTGATAGCCATTCAAAGACTTTTCTATACTTTTTAATTCTCAATAATATTTGCTTATAATTTGGAAAAAGATGACCATGGTGTCTACTTAAAAAGTAACATTCACCAAATAGAAGCAGTAAAGAAGGAATACTCAACCCATAAATTAATGCTTGTACAATATGTATTATGAAAAAAGTACAATGAGTAAGATGACTTGTTTTAGGCTTTAACGTTCCAGCTAAAAAATACACAACTAAAGAGGCTAATAGTCCTGGTAAAAAATGAATGTGCGATAGGTGACAAATTACATCGGTAATAGTCTTTATACCAATACAAATGTCAGTGATTTTGAGTAACTTTGATTTCATAGCGAGTGTTTTAAGAATTACATTTCAAATTTAAATCTCTATAAATCACTGTGTTACACACGAACATACACACGAACATACACATGAACCATTTTGTATGAACCAAAGAAAAATAGAGAATATTGCTACTGACTCACTTAATGGTGCGACCTACTTATGGATCAGTGCTTTTGTTTTGATGGATAAATGGGAATTGTTGGATGAGAATTTATCTTGTAAAAGGCAATTGAATAATTTCTCTACGGAATTTCAAAGGGAAATTACATATAAGGGTATTTCATCTAGGAATAGGATTAACAAAGTTTTTAATTATCCAAAAGAAGGCGAAAAAGATGTAAATCTATCTCCTCAAGTTTGGGTAAAAATTTTGGTAATGCTATATGACACAGGGCATGATATAACAGAAAATTTTGAATATCCCTATTCCTTAATAAACGAATTTAAAAGTACTATTGATGAATTAATTGATCCTGAAGAACAGTTAAATAGTATTCTTACCTCAAATAAAATTAATGCAAAACTTTTAGGTTTCAGTAAACAGCTTGCGTCTCAAAAAGTTAGTTTTGAAGCCTGGTATAAAGAGGTGTTGAAGCTTTACTTGTATTTAAATAAAGATAAAGAGCTATTAAATCATATTAAAAAAAACACTGATAGAAAAACCAGTGCAAAAATTTATCCATTAAATAAAACTAAAGTATCTAATAAATATGGTCGTCTCTATGGGCGAACTAATGATCTAGCCAAAATGGATAGAATTCTTGATCCTGAAAATAATACTAGATTTTTTAATTTAATGGGACATGGAGGTATAGGTAAAAGTCATTTGTTATTTTATTGGATTGAAAAAAACAAGTTACAAGACAAGGTATTATATGTCAATGGAGAACCTAATCAGGGAATTAATTTTTTAAAAGAAAAAATTCTAAATGTAAGAAACCTTCAAAGAGTAGAAAATCCTGTTCAAAGTATTATTGAGTCTCTAGACGGGCAAGAAATTATCTTGATTATAGATGATTATTATGAATTAAACATATATGACGAAGATGTTAAAGCTCTTACACGAGCTTTGATAAACGGTGTTACATCAATTAAATCAATTATAGTTACAAGGGGTCCTTTAAAAGGATTTGATTTCCCCACCTTAGATCATACAATAGAATTAAAAGGGATTGACTATGATTCATTTAAAGAGGCTATTAAAAACTATTGTAACAATAGATATCATATTAAATATGATGAGGGCTTTTGTAAAGAGATCCATGATAAAATTGGTGGATGGATGTTTGCTGCTAAACAGCTATTTGAATTGAGGGCGCAGTATGTGGTGCCTTCTGGTTTTTCTGAATATTATGAGTTGTTAATCAATTCAAAAGAAGAAATTGGGATCAAAGGATTAAGTTTTACCAAGAGAGTTTTACAAGACATTTTTAAACATCAGCAAGATGAATTAGCCTATGAAAAAAAGGCCGAATTAGAATTACTGTCTAAATTCTCTTTACTAAATGAACCTGTAGATCTCAAGTTAATTAGTAAAGTGTCTCAACTTGCATATAAAAAGTTTAATATAACCTTCTCTAAACTGGTAAATTTTCGCAACCTAATTCAACTTTCCTCAGAAAATGAAAACAGCTATAAATGTCATGCTTTGATTAGAGCGGCGGCTTCATCAGAAAATTTCATAAGCGTTAAAGTTAGAATTAATGTTTACAGGACCGCAATCAATTATTTGCTTAAACCATTCAATACTGATAATAATTTCGAACAAGTTTATGAGGTTTTAGATTATTCAGATAAAATTAGAAACATTGACACAGACGGTCTTCATGAGGAGTATCTATATAAGGTTCGTGGAGAATTAGAAAAAATAGTACCCAACAAATTTGCCATCAGGGAATTCCTAAATGATGAGGATGAACTAATTTTAAGCAAAAGTATTGCGGGAATTAAGCTTTACCCAGAAAATCCAATATATAAATTACAAGAGGTTCGTGCTTTAAAAAGATTAAAGAATTATCAATCAGCTTTCATTAAATGTAAGAAATATTATAAAGTCGACCATCAAGGTAGTTTATATTTTCTTCATGAGATGGCACAGATTGCCATTGTCTATCCTTCACATCCTAAGTTTGAAAACCTTACAGAAACTATTAGTTTAATAGAAGGTCACTTAGAAAATGATGACTATAACCATTATACAATTTCTAATTATTCCAAGGCACTAGAAGCTTTAGCTAATTTAGATATCCAAGATTATGATGAGTTAAATAATAAGAATATAAAAACATTAAAAGATGCTTTAGAAAATGACTTTAAGAAAAATAACCATATCAGAATACAATTATGTAGAACGTTGTTTAACACATGGGAAGATAATTTGCAAAATGAAGCCATTAAACACCTTAAATCATATGCTAAAAATAGAAATCCAGCATATGTTACTGTTTTAGCGCAATGTTATAATGAGTTAGGAGACTATCACGACAACCCAGATTATTATTTAGAGTCAATTAAAATTTTAAGAGACAGAAAATATTT
This sequence comes from Nonlabens sp., assembly GCA_020630715.1. Classification (GTDB taxonomy): domain Bacteria; phylum Bacteroidota; class Bacteroidia; order Flavobacteriales; family Flavobacteriaceae; genus Nonlabens. The sequence continues at coordinate 347,247 of JAHDIQ010000001.1, read as the reverse complement.
AAATAGATTTAAAAATAGACACCTATTTGCTGTCCTCATCAAATCTTACACCTATTATTTTGATCATCACGATCAACCAGATTTCAATCTTTTAATTGAAGCAATAGACTTACTTGAAAATTGTGGATTAAAACCTGAAACAAAAAAGGATGATTTAGCACTAGTAATTAGTTTAATTAGTTTTTTATTATCAGCTGATAAACAAGAAATAAACAACATAGAATATTTCAAACAAGCTCTTGTATATTCTAAATATATGCAGTCTCCAGTATTTAGATATCGATTTATTTCCAAGATAGTTTATCATATTAACAGCAATTATTCAATATACCAAAATATCAATTTAACGGATATTTTTGAAAATTTAGAACGCATGCTTTCTATAGAACCTTCTAAACGTAAAAGGAATAATCAATTGGATTGTTTATTGAACTATGCGACTCTATTGTTAAATTATGGTCATTATAAAAGAGTTTATAAGGTTCTTACTGAATGTGACAAAACTGGTTTTTTATATAATATTAAATATTATGCATCGGCACATTTTATGAGTTATAAGACTTTAAATGATGAATTAATTACATTAAATCTTAATTCAAGAAAGAAAAAAAAGATATATTCATTACTACACCTTTATTATAAGGTGGAATCTCCAGATGAATTACCATTTGAAGTAAATATGGAGGATTATCATAAAACAATCACGTATTTATCACGAATGAAATATGGTCATGAAAAATTTTCTCATGAACATCAATTTTGGCTATTAGATAAATTAAATCTAATCAATAACCCTAGTGATCATGAAGAGATAATTAAAGCAGATTTAATTTTTAGACTTGATACTTCTAATATAGATTTCGCTTTCAATAAATATATTGAGGTTTTAGAACTTAATTTAGAACCTAATGAAATTTCATTGTATTCAAACAAGGTATTAAAATGCCATTTAATCAAAAGTGATTTACAAGGTTATTTAAATTTTGAGAAGAATAATTTGGATGCATTAATTTTTAATCCTTTTTACTATATACATCAAATAGAATTTCATTATCTTTTAAAAAGAGATGTATCAGAAATCTATCAAAACGCTAGTAGACATTTAGTTGATGAAGATTTTGGTAAATTCAATAGGTATTATATGAATTCATTAAAAAGAAGAGTTCTTCTAAAAAAATCAGGTTAGCATTATCAAAAAAGCCTCGCATTGCGAGGCTTTTTTAATAGTATAAACTTTTTTCTATTATTTACTTAGAAAGTAATTTTTTAATTGCTGTAGCGTTGTTTCCATTAACTAGATCCATTGCTTTTTTACCGTCAATGTTTACAGATGGATCAGCACCAGCATCCATAAGTATTTCTACTAGATCAGGCTGCCCTGAATTCACTGCTCTCATTAAAGGTGTTGCACCACCACAAGTATTGTTTAAATCCACACCTTTTGCGATTAGCATTTGTAATACATCAGAACTGCGCATATCCACAGCAAGTCCTGTTATAGAAGATTCAGTTCTTCCTACCTGTAGACAAGCATCTTTATTTGCATCGCTGATTAATGTAGAAAGTGTCTGCGTATCATCGTTTTTTAATGCTACCGTCATTTCTTTAGTTAGTTGTTGAGCACTTGTTAGCGTTCCTAAACATAGTGCTACTAAAAAAATTGCTTTTTTCATCTGTGAATTATTAATGAAATGCTAATATAGTAATAATCTTTAAGATTTTTCATGAACAATGATATCACCAGGCTGGCAATCCAGCACTTCACAAATAGCTTCTAGAGTGGAAAAGCGTACGGCTTTTGCCTTACCCGTTTTCAGTATAGAAAGATTAGCAGTAGTGATTCCTATTTTTTCTGCAAGTTCATTGCTCTTCATGCCACGTTGAGCTAGTACAATATCTAGATTGATTTTTATGGGCATGATTAAATTGTTAAATCGTTTTCTTGTTTGAGAATTGATGCTTTTTTGAATCCTTGACTAAAAGAGTAACTTAATGTAGATAAGAATATAACCATGGCAAATTCAAAACTTGGTGCATTTGAGAATTGAATTTGTAGGAAACAAAACAAGCCGTATGCTAGTAAAAAAATCGAAATACGTTCTAAACAAGAACTAACTTTTGATTGAAAGAATCCCTTTATATTAATTGCTTTTAAAAGAATTATTAACTGCACTAGTATGATAATTGCAATAACCGGCTTTATCATCATCATTAGATCTGTCCAGATAAAAGAATAATCACTGCTAAAAATTATTTGAGATACATGTGAATACAAGTGATAAACAAAGTATATGATAAATGCATAACTTAACCAGAACATGCTAGGATTAAAGTATTTTTTCATAGCTATATCGTTAAATCGTTTTCTTTTTGAATACCTTTTGCTTTATCTATCATTATAGATAGCGTAAAAAAGAATAAAGCGATAGCAAGATGTATTAAATAGCCTAAATTTAAATGAAATTCTATTCCTTCATTTTGAACACTTTCAATAATCCAATTTAATAAAATGTGAATTGAAGTTCCTATAATAATAAGGTATCCTATCTGCTTAAAACATTTACTAATCAAATCACTAAACATTTGATGTAAATAAAAATCTGTGATTGCTTCTCTTAATTTAGATATACCTATTAAACACAGAATGTATATGATAGAAGAAATGATAACTTTACTAATACTATAGAAAGTCCATTCTTTAATGTATTCTCCATCAATTTTAATATCACTACTAGATGCTATTACTAGTGGCATAATTAATAATGCTGCAATTCCAAGGATAAAAATTAGATTCAGTAATTTTTTAAGCCATTTTATAGTTTCCATTCCTATATCGTTAAATCGTTTTCTTGTTTCAATTGTAAACCGTTCTTTATAATAATACCGGTAAGCATTAAAAAGAACCCAAAGGAGATAGTGACAAATAAAGTATCAAACCCAAATCCAAAACTCATTTTAAATGAAGTATCCATAACATCTCTTGCAATAACACTTCTTATCGCAATAGTGTAGATAATTACTGGGATTTTAGTTAATAAGGCTGCCGCGATACAGTATTGACCTGCTTCATGTATCCATGAGGCAACTTCTAAATTGAAGAGTTGTTTTTTGTTGATTTTCCATGCAGACTTTTTCATGAGATATAACATTCTTACAAAACACAAGTAGCCTAACATTCCTAAAACTGCAACAATGTAGAATGACCAGTGCTTATTTATAATTGTCTGTCCACCTAATTCAAATGCTACATCGTTTTCAAAAAACGCAGTGTATAATATTAAAGGTGATGCAACCGCAGCGAGCAAGGAGAAAAAATATACAAAATCAATGATTGCTCTAAATACACTAATCCATTTCATTTCAACTATTATTATCGTTTAACAACAACAAAACTAAATTAAAATTATTGAAAAACAATAATTAGTTATTGTTAAATGATAATTAAAAATACTTTTATACTGATTAACAGTTGTTTAAAAACGCATCTTAATCAGTATCAACTTTACGATTAAGCGATTCCGCCATACGGCGCAATGACTCAAGAACAACACAGACCGTTCTCAACTATCGCTCGAACTGGAATTTAAGGATCAAAACTATAATCAATTTCTGCATTTCCACACGGCGAGCATTGAGGCTCTGGAAATACGGTTTAGTATTTTTAAATAAAAACGTTAGGAACAGAATTGTTGAGATTTTTTTCATGAAGTTCAACTCAAATCTATGGTCGTTACTAACCATTAACTGTTAACTGTACACTGATAACTAATAACCGAAACCTTTTCCACAGCCCTAAAGAATGAGGTTTCTGCAATAGGAACCTGAATGAAAGTAGTGTAAAAATCAAAATCAATTTTCGACTCTTTGATAAATCCCGTTAAGTTTCTGCGCCCTTTAGGGTTGGGGAACGGGAACTAGGAGTCGAAACTCACAAACTTATACTTATTTTTACCACATGTTACCTGATAAATTACTACGTAAACTAGGAATGCGCCATCTAGGCAAAAGCATGCGCGAACTCGTGGTACCTGATCAGGAACTCATCGATTTTTCATCAAATGATTATCTAGGATTTGCCAAAATCATTCAACCTCATGGCGATTATGCTAGTGGCGCGACAGGTTCTAGACTACTATCAGGTCATAGTGCCTTGCACGATCAGATAGAACAGCAAATTGCCCATTTCCATCAGGTTGAAAACGCCTTGTTGTTTAACTCTGGATATGATGCTAACATAGGTTTAATAAGTAGTGTTGCATTGCGTGGTGACTTAATTCTTTATGACGAGTTAGTTCATGCTAGCATACGTGATGGCATCCAGTTAAGTATGGCGCGATCGCTTAAATACCGCCATAATGATATGGATCATCTAGCGATCTTACTAGATAAATTTGGTAAAGGTGAAGATCAAAACGTCTATGTGATTACAGAATCTGTTTTTTCCATGGATGGTGACATGGCACCCTTAAAAACCATTGTGAAACTAGTTGAAAAACATGATCATGCACGGCTCATTCTGGATGAGGCGCATTCGCTAGGTGTCCTAGGTAAGCACGGTGCTGGACTGGCTCAGGATTTAGGATTGCAGGATTCGGTTTTTGCAAGAGTAGTGACCTTTGGTAAAGCGCTGGGTAGTCATGGTGCTGCCGTTTTGGGCAGTTTTGACTTACAACAATATTTGATCAATTTTGCGCGCAGTTTTATTTATACCACGGCGATCCCACCGCACGCTTTGGGTTGCATTCAGGCTGGTTATGAACTACTAGAGTCAGGTCATGAAAATGTGCCAAAACTACAGCAGTTGATCCAGCGGTTTAATCGTTTAGTGATTCAGAATGGATTGCGATTACGCTTTCGCGAAAGCGAAACAGCCATACAAATATGCCTTATCACAGGCAATGAGGTAGCAAAAGCAGCAGCAAAAGCCTTGCAGAAAAATGGATACGATGTAAGAGCAATTCTTTCTCCTACTGTACCGCACGGGCAAGAACGATTACGACTATGTTTGCACAGTTATAATACTGAAACTCAAATAGAAGGAATGCTTCACATCCTAGCCAGAATCTTAAAATAATCATGAGTAAATTTAGAACCATCGCCGTTGTATCGTATCCTGCAGAAGCTGGTGTAATCAAGTCAAAATTAGAAAGTGAAAATGTAACGGTGATTCTTAAAGATGAATTCACCGTGGCTACAGATCCATTTGCTACAAATGCCATAGGTGGCGTGAAATTACAAGTCTATAAAGAGGATTATATAAAGGCAATGGGACTGATTGAGCAATACGCACCAGAATTATTACCAGCTAATGTCGCCACTATAAAATGCCCTAGCTGTGGACTACATAAATTACAAGATCAACAAGACATCCATACTGCGACTACGTTTTCACAACGACTTAGAGCTATAAGACTTAGTTTATTCCCATCTACATCTACCTATTATCGTTGCGGTAATTGCAGTCATGAATTTGAGAAAGAAGCAAAAGATATAGTCTAGATCATACGGTTGATGGATTCCTAGATTTTATCTTTGTTAGTAAATAACAAGATCTTAATGAGTCATCTATTTATAACAGGAATAAGTACAGATGTAGGGAAAACACTAGCTGCTGCCATCATCACACAAGCCCTAGAGGCAGATTACTGGAAACCACTACAAAGTGGTGGCATGGATCACAGCGATCGTGATGAAGTCACCCGACTAGTACGTAATGCTAAATCAAAGTTTCATCCAGAACGCTATTTTCTAAAAACGCCTATGAGTCCGCATGCGGCTGCTACAATAGATGATGTTACTATAGAATTAGATCAATTGACTAGACCAGAAACGGTAAACCATCTAGTCATAGAAGGTGCTGGTGGATTATTAGTACCGCTTAATGATCACCATACCATCGCAGATTTAATACAGCCAGATGATAAGGTCATTCTAGTAAGTTCTGGTTATTTAGGAAGTATTAATCATACCTTACTTAGTGTTGAATTATTAAAGTCACGTGGTTTAAAATGTGCTGGGATTTTATATAATCAAGTAGAACTGCAAGGAACCATTGAAATCATAGAAACCATGACAGGAGTTCCTACTATAGGTCATTTAGAAAAATTAGAAATGGTAACACCAGAAATCATTGCTCAATTAGCTCATGATTTAAAACCACAATTAGATGCCATTAAATAAGGAAGAAATCCAGCATCTGGACCAGCAACATATCTGGCATCCACTAACACAGTATAAAACAGCCAGTGAACCATTAGCAATTTCTCATGCCTCTGGAAATTACTTATACGACGTAGATGGAAATGAATATTTTGACGCTATTTCCAGCTGGTATACTTGTAGTTATGGTCATGCAAACCCAGTACTTACTAAGGCGATAAAAGATCAGGTAGATCAATTACATCATGTTGTTTTTGCAGGAATGACGCATGAACCAGCAGTAGTGTTATCAAAGAAACTGATAGGTATCTTACCGTATAATCAACAAAAGCTTTTCTTTTCAGAAAATGGATCTACCAGTGTAGAGATCGCTTTAAAAATGGCATTTCAGTATCATTTTAATCGCGGTGAGAAACGCAACGTGGTGATCGCATTTGATAATGGATTTCATGGCGACACGTTTGGAGCGATGAGTGCCAGCAGTTTGTCTGTTTATAATGGGCCATTTGAAGACTTTTTCATTGACGTAAAACGCATTCCCGTCCCTAATGCTCATAATATAGAATCTGTTCTAGCTCAAATTGATGATTTAGTCGCAAATCATAAGGTAGCGTCCTTTATTTATGAACCATTAGTGCAAGGTGCTGCGGCAATGCAAATGCATAAGCCAGAGGATTTATGTAGGTTGTTATTACGCTTTCGCGAAAGCGGAATTCTCACCATCGCAGATGAGGTGATGACAGGTTTTGGCAAAACAGGAACTTTATTTGCGAGTGATCAGGTGATGAATAAGCCAGATATCATGTGTTTTTCTAAAGCGCTTACAGGTGGCATTATGCCTATGGCAATAACTAGCTGTACGCAGGAGGTTTATGAGGCTTTTTATGATGATGAACTTGCCAAAGGTTTTTTCCATGGTCATACTTACAGTGGGAATCCGCTAGGATGTGCGGTAGCCAGTGCAGCAATAGACCTATTAATTTCTCAGGAAATTCAGGATAATATAAAAATTATTAGTGAATCACATCTTTATTTTATAGATACCATTAAAGATCATCCTAAGGTTATGCACACTAGATCTTGTGGCGTGATCCTAGCTATAGATTTGAATATAAAGATGCAACGCTATGGAAATGAACGTGATGAAATATTAAAATGGTTTATGGATCATGGTATTTTCTTAAGGCCTTTAGGAAATACGGTTTACTTAGTGCCACCTTTTACAAGCCATGTATCAGAACTAAATGACACCTACCAAAAAATAAATTTAATACTTAATGAAATATAAGTAACTATATGACAATCATTTAAGTTTTGTTAAAAAGTATTCAGTTCATATTAATTGTTTATTTTTAACCCAAATTACTACTATTATGAAAAAATTACTACTTACAATTATGGCAGTTGGTGCTACTAGCGCTTTATCTGCACAGGTCTTTCATTCGGAGGACTTTAATGCTCTTACCATAGGAAACGTTGGTACTGACGTAGACTTTACGGCTGCTGGACAAGGTGGATTCTTTACACTTGCCAATAATGGAGCGGCTGGTTCTACCTCAACTAATGCTGGAAACAGCACATTTCAGATTGTTGCTGGTGGGCAAATGTCTTCAAACGGCCTACAATTCATAGGTGCGGATGGGTCTGATGGGTTTGCTCAAATTCAACAACCAGCATTTGATTGGACCACTCGTACAGCAGGGAATGATTTTATTGAAGTCGAGTTTGCATTTAATACTGGAGCTCCTACTACTAGTGTTAATAGATTTAGATGGATATTAAGAAGTGATGACGGTACAACTACACGTACTGCTGTGGCTTTAGAATTTAACACTGATACTAACGAACTTCTTGGATTAGCTAACCTTAATAACGGTGGTACTGAAGGTTTTTTTGGTATCAACTTAGGTGCAATGAATACAGACTTGATTCTTCCAGATAATACTTGGATTAATGTTGGAATGTCTTATGACACTACTACAGGAGAATTAAGATGGAAATCAGATTTTAATAATCTCGATGCGGCATTTACTAATGCAGCAAATGTGATTTCTGGACAGACGCCAGATGACTTTATTATGATATCATTTGATGGATCTGCAGCAGGACCACCAGTTGTAGATAATGCAGCGGCACATACTATCATAATTGACGATATGGAAGTTAGAGCTAGCGCAGCAGATTCTTTACTAAGTGAAGAAGATGCGACAATAGAAGTAGCAGATATTACAATCTTTCCAAATCCTACAACAGATCGTCTAAATATTTCATCTGATGTGGAATTAACTTCGTACAGTATTTTAGATTTTTCTGGTCGCGTAATTAAGACAGCAAATCTTAATGAGACTTCTACTATCGATACAACTTCATTAAGCACAGGTACTTACTTATTACAATTATCAAACGATAATGGAACTACTACAAAGCAGTTTGTAAAGAAGTAATACTTCCTTTTTAAATAACTTTAAAACCCAGCTTTTGCTGGGTTTTTTTATGCCTTCTTATTAGCATAACAACATCAAGAATGCGATTTTTGCGGTGTGCTACAACAACCTATTTATATCAATCAGTCGGCAACGATTTCCCCTTTAACATCTGAAGGGTTTCAAAGCGATCAGGCTTATTTTTCTGAATCTTCAAATGCTATAGTTTCACAACTCAGTGATAATAGTGAAGCGTTAGTAAATGCTCTAAAGAAGGAATCTCGTAACTATTCACAATTAGATCGATCTGTCTTATTAGCGATTCTTACAGCGCGCGAATTGCATTTAACTACTGGTAAAACAGCTATTAATATAGGTTCTAGTCGTGGTGCTACTCAGGTCTGGGAAGATGGTTATTCTTGCTTTCGCGAAAGCGGCATCACTCCAACTCAAACATCACCATTAACAACTCTAGGGAATATATCAACGTGGATCGCTCAGGATTTAGGGATAGATGCAGTAGCATTTTCACATTCTATCACTTGTGCAACAGCATCACATTCAATTTTAAATGGGATGGCATGGTTGCAAAGTGATATGGTAGATCAATTTATAGCTGGTGGATCAGAAGCGCCGTTGACATCTTTTACCATAGAACAAATGCGATCCTTACGCATTTATGCAAATGATTTAAAGGAATTTCCATGTAGAGCGCTAGATCTCAATAAAAAATCAAACTCTATGATATTAGGAGAAGCTGCAGCTTGCTTTTTACTATCAAAAGAGAAGCAACCAAGTTGTAATGCCCGTATCATAGGATATGGAAGTTCTATAGAGTCTTTAAAAAGTGCCACCAGCGTTACAGATGATGGAATAGGATTACAACAAGCTATGAAGAATGCTATGGCGCAAATTGATAGAGATGCTGTGGATGTCATTATTACTCATTCACCTGGAACTATAAAAGGAGATCAGGCAGAATATAATGCTATTTGTAAGGTATTTGGAAAACAGCATCCAGCGTTATGTAATAATAAATGGCAAATAGGTCATACGCTAGGTGCTAGCAGTGCGATGAGTATAGCTATGGCTTTACAAATGTTTAAAGAAGATCAGATTTTTAAAATACCTTATTTAAAAAAATCCTTTTCTAACCCTAAAGGAATTACAAACCCTAAACTAATTTTAATAAACGCAACAGGTTTTGGTGGTAATGCCGTAAGTTTATTATTAGAAAAGCAATAATTATTTATAAGTGGTCTATTTAGTATAGTTCACTATTTTTACCCTTTCAACTATTACCTATGAGACATAACTGGACAAAAGAAGAAGTATTAGACATTTATAATAAACCATTAATGGATTTACTTTATGAAGCAGCAACGATTCATAGAGCTTCTCATAATCCTAATCAGGTTCAAGTCTCTACTTTACTGTCTATAAAAACAGGTGGTTGTCCAGAGGATTGTGGATACTGTCCACAAGCCGCACGATATCATACAGATATTGAAGGAAATGATTTGATGTCCGTGCAACAAGTGAAAGCGCAGGCGTTGCGTGCTAAATCTAGTGGTAGTTCTCGCGTATGTATGGGCGCAGCCTGGCGTAATGTAAAGGACGGACCAGAATTTGACCAAGTTCTAGAAATGGTACGCACGATTAATAAGCTGGACATGGAAGTATGTTGTACTCTAGGAATGATTACAGAAAACCAGGCAAAACGCCTGGCCGAAGCTGGATTATATGCCTACAACCACAACCTAGATAGTAGTGAAGAATATTATAAAGAAGTGATTTCTACACGTGGTTATCAGGATCGATTAGATACGATAGATAACGTACGTAAAACTAATGTGACGGTTTGTAGTGGTGGAATTATAGGAATGGGAGAAAGCGCCGAGGATAGAGCAGGAATGTTAGTGGCTCTAGCTAGTTTAAGTCCTCAACCTGAGAGTACACCTATAAATGCGTTAGTTGCTGTAGAAGGAACACCGCTAGAAGAGCAACAACCTGTTTCTATATGGGATATGGTACGTATGGTAGCAACCACGCGTATTGTAATGCCACAAACCCAAGTGCGATTAAGCGCAGGAAGAACTCAAATGACAAGAGAAGGACAGGCAATGTGTTTCTTTGCAGGAGCAAATTCTATTTTTGCAGGTGATAAACTATTAACCACACCTAATCCAGATGTGAATGAAGACATGGAAATGTTTAAATTACTAGGATTAGAACCTATGAAGCCATTTGTAAAAAAGGCACAACCAGAAACCGTAGAAGCTCAATATTCTGAATATAAAGCACTAGGTGAAAAGCCTAAATGGACGCGTCCTGGTCATACCATAGAACGTAATGAAGAGGCAAAAGCAGCTGCAAAGTCTGTGAAAGCTTAAGGTAGAAATTAGAGTTTTTTATATCTTTAGTTAAGGTAAAACGATTATTATGTCGCTTGATCTTAAACAAATACCACGTGTTAAAAAGATATCCAAAGATGATTTTATAAAAAATTATCTCAAGCCACAGCGTCCTGTAGTTATTGAACAGCTCACGGCAGACTGGCCAGCCTATGAAAAATGGAATCTAGATTATATCAATCAACTGGCTGGTGATAAAACAGTTCCTCTTTATGATGATAGGCCTGTAAAACACGACGAAGGTTTTAACCAGGCACACGCAACAATGAAAATGAGTGACTATATCCAGTTGCTTAAAACTAAACCTACTAATTTTAGAATATTTCTTTACAACATCATTAAGGAAGTTCCGGCCTTACAAGCAGATTACAAGTTTCCAAAACTAGGAATGCGTCTTATCAAAGGTCTTCCTATGATGTTTTTTGGCGGTACTGATGCAAAGGTTTTTATGCATTTTGATATTGATTTCACTAATATTTTGCACTTTCATTTTAACGGTAAAAAGCGTTGCGTGATTTTCCCACCAGATCAAAGTAAGTACCTGTATAAAGTTCCATATTCATTAATTGCAAGAGAAGATATAGACTTTAGTAATCCAGACCTAGATAAATGGCCGGCTCTAAAAATGGCAAAAGGTTATGTTTGTGAATTGAACCATGGTGAAATGCTCTATATGCCAGAAGGTTACTGGCATTATATGCATTATGTAACGCCAGGTTTCTCTATAAGTTTGCGTAGCTATCCTCGTAATATCAAACATTTAGGTAAAGCACTATATAATTTATTATTCATGCGATACTATGATAATTTAATGCGTCGCAGGAAAGGACAGCAATGGATAGATCATAAAAATGAGCAAGCCATAGAACGCACTCATAGTAAGTTAGGGATTTAATACCCAAGTTCCATTCAATTACGGGATCAGTTCTTTTACACGGTCGTAGACTAGATCTCCTTCCCAGCCTCTATACAATAAGTAGTCTGCTAGTTTTTTACGTTTACGATACTTATCTTTTTCACTTTGAAGTTGGTCATTTCGCTTTCGCGAAAGCGAAATAAAAGAATCCCAGTATTCATCACTATCTATTTCTTTAAGAGCGAGATCGATAGTGCGCTGGTTAATCTTACGCATTTTAAGTTCTCTAATGATTCTATTGCGTCCCCAATGTTTATGACGAAATTTTCCACGCGCATAACTTTGTGCAAATCGAGTTTCATTTAGAAAATTGTGCTGGATGAGATGGCCTATTATTTCATCTATCGCTAGTGGGATCATTCCCATCTTGCGCAGTTTATCTTCTACCTCTTTATGACAGCGCTCTTGATAAGCACAGTATCGCTCTATGGAACGCATCGCTTGTTCTACGGTATAAGATTCTTGTGGCATTAAGCAAATATAGCGTACAAAAAAACGCCTGCAAGTCTAGCCTGCAGGCGTTTTAAATTTAATTTAGAGTACGTTACCGTCTTTATCTGTGAATTTATATTCTAGATAAGTATACGCATCTCTAGGTAAGACCTTGATCCATTTTTTGTGTTTCATAAACCATTTAGATCGTATCGAAGGATAGCCTTTTGTTATAAAGGCTGCTACAAAAGGATGCGCATTAAGCGTTATCTTTTTTGCACCGCTTTTTAGGTGTTTTTCAAACTCTTCCTGTATCTTATTGATAATAAGAATAGGAGCTTGAATTTCCTCACCATTACCATCTGGGTTTTCTTCACGTGTTTTGATTTCCATCTCTTTTCTAACACGTTGTCTAGTAATTTGAATTAAACCAAATTTACTAGGAGGAAGAATTTTATGTTTAGCACGATCATCAGACATTTCGTCGCGCATGTGTTCATAGAGTTTCTTTCTATTTTCTGCCTTGCGCATGTCTATAAAGTCTACTACTATAATTCCACCCATATCACGCAATCTTAGTTGCCGTGCTATTTCTGTAGCACTAATGATATTAGTTTCTAGGGCAGTATCTTCCTGACTGTCTGCTTTATTAGATCTATTTCCAGAGTTGACATCTATCACGTGCATTGCCTCAGTATGTTCTATGACTAGGTAAGCACCTTTACTCATAGAAACGGTACGGCCAAAAGACGTTTTAATCTGCCTTTCAATTCCGTATTTTTCAAATACTGGCGTACGCGGATTGTGATATTTAACAATGGATTGTTTACCAGGCGCTATGGTTTTAAGGTAATCCTTAATCTCTTCGGCCACTTCTTCATCATCTACCACAATTCCTGTGTAGGTGTCATTAAAGACATCTCTCATGATGGAGTTAGTCCTGCTTACCTCTGTCATTACTTTAACGGGATAATTAGTTTTGTGTAATTTACTACACATGTTTTCCCATCTCGTGATGAGGTTTTGTAAGTCCTGATCCAGTTCTGCTACTAGTTTGCCTGAGGCTACGGTGCGTACAATCACACCAAAACCTGCTGGCTTTATACTTTTTACAAGTCTCTTAAGTCGGCTTTTTTCTTCACGATCTTCTATTTTTTGAGAAATAGAAATACGATCAGAAAACGGCACGAGAACTACATATCTACCAGGTAAAGAAAGCTCTGCGCTTAATCTAGGTCCTTTTGTAGATATAGGTTCTTTAACTACTTGAACTAGAACGGGTTGATTAGGAGTGACAACATCTGTAATGCTGCCTGATTTTTCTAATTCCTTTTCTAGTTTAATATCTTTAAGAGCATAATTTTTGCGTCTACCGCTTAAAATTTGCTTAGTGAATTTAAGTTGTGTGCGATATTGTGGTCCTAGATCGTGGTAGTGTAAAAAACCATCTTTTTCATAGCCTACATCTACAAATGTGGCATTGAGTCCAGAAAGGACTTTTCTAGTTTTGGCAATAAATATATCGCTTACTGCAAACTTATTTTCATCTTCATCTTGATGTAATTCAACTAGCCTACCATTTTTAGTTAAGGCATAGTCTACTTTAGTAGCACCGGAACGGATAATAATTTCTTTATCCATGATTCCAATTAGTTATTATCTATAGTCTGTTTATCGCTATAGATAGGTTGTACATTATATAGTTAAGGATACGCATATCCATTAACTCGTAGAGTGATTCCAGTAAGAATCGCTCGATGTCAAAGAACTTAGGGATTGTTATAAATAGCAAATAGCATAGACACTTAGTGCTATGCTATTTTTTCTATTTATAAACAGAAAAAGCAGCTATTTACTACTTCTTCTTGTGACGATTAGCACGACGACGTTTTTTACGTTTGTGCGTTGCTACCTTATGTCTTTTTCTTTTTTTACCGCTTGGCATATCTCTTATATTTTACTTTACTTTTACGTTTTCTTTTACGCTTTCAACAAATACTTTTGCAGGTTTAAATGCAGGTATGTTGTGCGCAGGTATTTTAATTGTGGTGTTCTTTGAAATGTTACGTCCCGTTTTTTCGGCTCTAGTTTTAACGATAAAACTACCGAAACCACGTAAATAAACATTCTCACCAGTTTCTAAAGATCCTTTCACTTCATTCATAAAAGACTCTACAGCTGCCTGTACATCAGTCTTTTCCATTCCTAATTTATCTGAAATTTTAGATACGATATCCGCTTTAGTCATTTCTTATAATTATTTAATTCTTAGCATTTTATTAAACAGGGCGCAAATATACAGTAATAAAAGTAATATGGAATCTCTAATTGATTAAATTTTAAGAAGATATATCTTGCGTCCTGCTTTAAATTGCGTCTATGAGTTTTTCTAATAAGCTATTAAATTGGTATCATATTCACAAAAGAGAATTGCCATGGCGAGAAACTACAGATCCTTATTATATATGGTTAAGTGAAGTGATCCTACAACAAACTAGAGTACAGCAAGGTTTACCTTACTATGAACGGTTTGTAGAAGCGTTTCCTACCGTGAAGGATCTTGCACTAGCACCACAAGAGGACGTTCTTAAATTATGGCAAGGATTAGGCTATTATTCCAGAGCACGTAATCTTCATAAAGCCGCACAGCAAGTAGTAGCATCAGGTGAATTCCCAGATAATTTTAAAGATTTACTAGAGTTAAAAGGAGTAGGCGAATACACCGCAGCGGCGATTGCTAGTTTTGCTTTTAATGAAGCTGTAGCCGTGGTAGATGGAAATGTCTACAGAGTGCTATCACGTATTTATGGAATTGCAACTCCTATTAACGAGTCTGCTGGAATAAAAGAATTTAAGAAACTAGCAAATCAATTGCTGGATCCTAAAAATGCAGCAACACATAATCAGGCCATCATGGAATTAGGCGCTTTACAATGTGTGCCTAAAAATCCTAATTGTAATATATGTCCATTTCAGACAGATTGCGTTGCTTTTAACGATTCTAGAATAGATGAATTGCCAGTAAAGAGTAAAAAGACGAAAGTTAAAAACCTGTTTCACCATTACATTGTATTAGATACTCCAGATCATAAAACCGTGATGCAACAAAGACCACAATCAGGAATATGGGCTGGATTATTTGAATTTCCCTATCTAGAAAGTAACGGTCCTATATTGTTAGATGAGTTACTACAGCTGGATGGAATGAGAGAATTGATGGAATTACGCTTTCGCGAAAGCGGAATCACCACCACATCATTACCCATCACCATCTATAATCCTGAACCGATTATTCATAAACTTTCACACCGCAAAATTCATGCGTATTTCTGGGTATTACAGTTAGATTACCACGTAGAAGAAGCTATTTCTATTCAGGATGCTTTTCAAAAACCATTACCTATTTTAATTCACCGATTTATGAGTTCTTACTGGAATTCATATCTTTAGGAATAATTATCTTTGACAGCTTAAATTTTTAACCATGGCAGGAACAGTAAATAAAGTTATTCTAATAGGACACACCGGTGATGAGGTGAAGATGAAGTATTTTGAAGGTGGAAATTGCATAGGGCGTTTCCCACTAGCGACTAATGAGGAATATGTGAATAGATCTACTGGAGAACGCGTTTCCAATACAGAATGGCACAACTGTGTGGTGCGTAATAAAGCGGCAGAGGTTTGCGAGAAATACCTAAAAAAAGGTGACAAAGTATATATAGAAGGACGCATTAAAAACCGTCAATGGACTGGTGATGATGGACAACAACGCTATACGACAGAGATTCAGGTGCAGGAATTTACCTTTTTAACGCCTAAAGGTGAAGCTAGTGCGCCGGCACAACGTCCAGCACAACCGCAACAGTCGCAATCAGCACCACCATCTAGCCAGCCAGCGCCATCTTCTCCACAGGCACAACCTACTGCCACAGATGATGACGATTTACCATTTTAATTTATACTAAATGGATCCTGATCCCGCGCTTTTATCACATTTAATACTCTTATCTGGTTCAAACCAGTTGTTATATCTAGGTATTTTCATAGCATTACTTATGGGTAGTGCATTAGTAAGCGGTGCAGAAGTTGCTTTTTTCTCTCTGGATTCTCTAGATCTGGAAGAAGAAAATGAGGCGTTTCCTAGACAACATATCGTTGCAAAATTACTAGACCGACCTAAAAAATTACTAGCCACAATATTAATTGCTAATAATGCGATTAATATTTCTACGGTATTAATATTTACTGTCCTTGCAGACTCATGGTTTAGTCATATTGAAACCGTAGAGCTGAAGTTTTTTCTAGAAGTAGTCGTTGTTACGTTTTTGATTTTATTGTTTGGTGAGATATTCCCAAAAGTTTATGCAAATCGTAATGCAGTTGCGTTTGCAAATTTTATGGCGGTACCATTAAATATTCTAGATAAAGTTTTCAGCTTTTTAAGTTTACCTATGCGGTATGTAACGATTAAAATACAAGATACTTTAGGTAGTAAAAAAACAGGTCTTACCGTTTCACACTTATCACAAGCACTAGAGCTTACAGATCATGAAGACACCACAGATGAAGAACAGCAGTTATTACAAGGAATTGTAAGCTTTGGAAAAACAGATACTAAAAATGTGATGCGCAATCGTACAGATGTTTTTGCACTGGATGAATCGCTAGAATTTAAAGAGATCATACCGCTAGTTATAGATCATGGTTACTCTAGAATACCCGTTTTTAAAGAAAGTATAGATCAAATTACCGGTGTTTTATATGTCAAGGATCTATTACCGTATCTAGATCGCAAGAACTATGAATGGACTAAACTACTGCGCGAGGCGTACTTTGTTCCAGAGAATAAGAAGTTAGATGATTTACTTGCAGAATTTCAAGAGCAGAAAAAACACCTCGCTATTGTGGTAGATGAATATGGTGGTACCAGTGGTCTAATTACTTTAGAAGATATTATTGAAGAAATAGTAGGTGATATTAGTGATGAATTTGACGATGAAAACTTGGTCTATTCAAAACTAGATAATCAGAATTATGTATTTGAAGGAAAAACGCCTCTTAAAGATTTTTACCGTATTATTAATTTAGACGATGAACAACTAGAACTTTATGACAGTCACAAAGGTGAATCAGAAACTATTGCTGGTTTTTTATTAGAGCAAACAGGTGCTTTCCCTAGAAAATTAGATAAAATAACTTTCTATGGTTTTACGTTTCTGGTAGAGTCCATGGATAAAAAACGTATTAAACAAGTTAAATGTACACTACCCTAAGATCTTATTTATTTATTGTAATTATACTAATTACAGCCTCTTGTGGTGATGATGAATTGCGTCCTAAGCCGGCGGCAATGATGGCATTACAATATCCAGAATCTACATATAAGGTAATCGAATCTAATAATTGCCCTTTTGATTTTGAAGTGAATTCTTATGCTAGAGTATTATCAAAGAGTGATTGCAGTATGAAGATTGAATATCCTCAAATGGATGCAACCGTTTACGTAGATTATGCACCGGTACGTAATAACATTAATGAATTACTCATAGATGGTCAGAAGCTGTCCATAGCTCATAACCGTATGGCAGATGTGATAGACGATAAAATCTATCTTAATCCTGATAAAGGTGTTTACGGGATGTTTTACAGCATAGAAGGTGACGCCGCGTCAAATGTTCAATTTTATGCAACAGATAGTGTGAAGAATTTTGTGACGGCTTCGCTTTATTTTGACCGCAAACCTAATTATGATAGCTTATATCCAGCAGTTAATTACATTAAGTTAGATATGAGACAGATGATGGAATCCATGAATTGGAAGTAATCACTTTCATTGATTAACCTTTCTATAACTTACTACAACCTTATAAATAGCTGACATTTGCAGCATGCAAGACAACCAGCTTAAATACGTTTACCTCATTATTCTAAGTTTGATATGGGGTTCTAGTTTTATATTGATAAAAAAAGCACTAGGACAGGAAGATGGCGTGCTAATATTACAGCCATTACAATTAGGAGCCATAAGAACGATCTTATCTGGAATTATTTTAGTTGCCATAGGCTGGAAAAGTTTTAAAGCTACAAAACGTAGTGACTGGAAATGGCTGTTTATTTCTGGACTTTTAGGAACCTTTTTTCCTGCATTTTTATTTGCTTATGCTCAGACAGAAATCGATAGTGCAGTAAGTGCGATTCTAAATTCTACGGTTCCATTAATAACCTTAATTCTAGGCGCGATTGTCTTTGGTATTGCTTTTACACGTAATCAACTAATAGGAGTGATCATAGGTCTTGCTGGTGCGATAGGACTAGTTCTTGCGGGAATGGATAACAATCCTGATCAAAATTATTTATTTGCTGGCTTAGTATTAATCGCATGTACCTGTTATGCTAGTAATGTCAATATTATTAAGCGCTATTTACAAAATGTAAGACCTCTTGCAATTGCTACGGGAAATTTTGTTTTCATAATTCCGCTGGCTGTGATTGTTTTCTTCTCTGCAGATGGTTCTTCACTAGAGTTTACTAGTGAGCCAGTATTAGAAAGCTTAGGATATATTATGGTGCTGTGTGTTTTTGGTACTGTAGCGGCAAAGATTATGTTCAATAAATTAGTTCAAATGACTTCGCCGGTATTTGCAAGTTCTGTAACTTATTTAATGCCAGTCATAGGATTGACATGGGGAATTTTAGATGGTGAGTCTTTTAATATATGGCAAGCTATAGCTACTGGAGTAATTATACTAGCAGTGATTTTAGTAACTCGTGAAAAGAAAAAACCAGCATCTGAATAGATACTGGTTTTGATAATAATAATGAATCGTTTACGCTTTCACTTCGGCAAGCTCAGTGCATCGCGCGAAAGCGAAATGAAGGATTCTTAATAGATCTTACTGGAAATCTGCGTCTGTTACTTCACTGTTAACTTTTACTTCTTTTACATTGAAATCCATTTCTCTTCCCATCATAGTTTGAGTAAGAGTCATAGGGAATTTCACACCGTTAGAAGCTTGGTAATTTGAATAGCGCAATACTTGCTCTACTTCTTGTTCACCTTGTTTCATGGTAGTTGCTTTTGCAACCATCAATCCAGTCTCCATATCATAATAGGTTTTTAAATTGTCAGACCATTTTACGACATAAACAGTTGTATCACCCATTTCTTCTGCACCTACTAACTCTGCATTAGAAACGGCATTTAATTCTGGGATGAACCTCGCTTCATTTGCTAGTGCATCTGCCATTTCACCTTCTGGAACGATGGTACGACCTTGAGCAACGATTTTACCTTTTCCATCAGCATAAATCTGATCGCTCATTGCGTTACCAGCCATGCTAATCGTCATGCGCCATTTGTTATCCTTAGCTCTTTTTTCTGTAAGAATAACATCTCCCATAGGAGTAGATAAGACAGCGTCATAGCTTATGGTATTGATACTTTCCACGGCACTTTTACCACCTATAGCTTCAACATACTTATTAAGTACAGTTGCTACCGTAGTTCCTGCAGGAATGGCAATAGTAGATGGACGCTCTGTAGGTTTAGCATATTTATCATAGAATTTAATAGGAAATTTTTGTCCGTTAAATTCCATGTTTTCAATAGGCTCAAGAATATCACTAGCTTTTCCTACCACTACGATTCTTAAGTTATCTAGCTTCATGTATTTATTTGCAATGCGCTTCACATCTTCTTTAGTAACTGCATTGATATTTGCGATGTAATTGCTATAAAAATCTTGTGGTAGATTACGTGTAGCGATGGTGATCATTCTATTTGCCATTGTTTGCGTATTCTCAGAAGACATGATGAAGTTTCCTAGGAATTTTGCTTTTGCATTAGATAACATTTCATCATCTACATAGGTAGTTCTGATACGCTCTAATTCTTTAAGTGTTTCTACAATAGCACTATCGGTAACTTCGTTACGTACCTTAGTAGTAGCTCTAAAAGTAGATTTCAATTTATTTCCTGCACCTAGACTAGATCTTGCACCATATGTATATCCATTTGCTTCTCTTAGGTTCATGTTTAAATAAGAACCGAAAGCACCACCATAAATATAGTTTGCTACTAAAGCTGGGAAATAATCCTCATCACCCATTTTAAGATCAGAAAGATTCATGATTGCCAGCTCTGTTTGAACTGCATTAGGAACGTTTACAAAGTTGATCTCTGTTGCAGGTACGTCACTAATTTCAGGATAATTATAAGTTGGTGCACTACCTTTTTCCCATTTTTTGAAATACTTTTTCAGTAGTTTTTTTGCTTCTTTTGCAGTTATATCTCCACTTACTACCATGTATGCATTCTCTGGTTTGAATTGATCTTCATAATATTTTTGAACATCTTCTAAAGTAACAGCGTTGATACTTTCTTCTGTAGCAAATTCACCGTTAGGATGATTTGTTCCATAAGCTAGTGCGTTGCGTACGGTTCCAGCAATTGCAGCGGCACTATTTGCGCCAGATTTAATCCCTTCAATAAGTTGCTCTTTTTCAAAGTCTAATTCTTCTTGAGTGAATTTAGGCATGAAAGCAGCCTCTGCCATTAATTCAACGATACGTTCTTTGTATCGTTTTAATCCATAGGCAAATCCGCCATTAGGTGACATGCTCACACTTGCCCCTAGGAAGTCGATTTCTTCTGCAAATGCTTCTTTAGAAGTCTTTTGAGTTCCTTTACCTAGTAACGCACTAGCTAGTGAAGCAACACCTGCTTTTTCACCTTCATATACTGGTGGATTATCTAATCGTAAGCTAAAACTTACGGTAGGAAATTTATCATCCTCTACTACTAGTACTTCCATTCCATTTTTAAAACTAAAACGTTCTGGTTCTACTAGTGGGATTTCGGGTTCTGGACCAGAAGTAGGGATTTGTGATCTATCTATTTGTGCAATAGCTGTAATTCCTGTTAGGAATAAAGCCATCATAACTATAATTTGTTTTTTCATGATCGTGATTATATGATTTCTTATTCTGCTGCTGGAGCTTCACCTGCTAGGTAAGTAAGCTCTAATCTTTGGTTAGCATTTAAGTATTTGTTTGCAACTCTTTTAATGTCTTCTCTAGTAATATCTTTATAGATTCCTAACTCTTCATTAATACGATTAGTTCCACCTTTAAGCATATTATAAGTTGCTAGAGATGATGCAATTCCTTCTACACTAGAATTAGCACTCACGTAACGAGTTTCAAATTGATTTCTCAATTTTTCATATTCACGTTCAGAGATTAATTCTGTTTGAAGCTTTTTAATTTCTTCATCCATGATTCCTTTAATCATGTCAAAGTCCGGTTCACCTTTAATAAGAGCACCCATTGTGTAGGTACCGTAATCTTGGTTAGCTTGATTAAAAGCAAGAACTTGTAATGCCACTTTTTCATCTTCAACCATACGCTTGTACATACGTGAACTAGCACCACCAGTTAATAAGGTAGAGATGTAGTCTAATACGTAAGCATCACGATCTACAGATTTAGGCGTGATATAAGAATAGATCATCGCAGGAATCTGGATGTTTGCGTCATACTCTGTCGCATATCTTGTTTCTGTAATAGGTTGTTCAACAATTGTTTCACGTACATTACGTGGCGCCTTGTTTTCTATTGGGCCAAAGTAATCTGCGATCATTTTCTTAGTTTCCTCAATATTGATATCACCAGCAACTACTAATGTTGCATTGTTAGGATTGTAGTACTGCTCCTTAAAATCGATGAACTCTTCTAGTTTTGCAGCATTAAGATCATCCATAGATCCTATAACAGATCTTCCATAAGGATGTGTTTTAAATAAGTGCTTATCAATACCAGTTCTATAAAGAATTTTACCGTAAGGTGCGTTATCTATACGTTGGCGTTTTTCTTCTTTTACAACCTCATTCTGAGTATCTACACCTATTTGCTCAATTTTAGGATGTAGCATACGCTCACTTTCCATCCATAAAGCTAGTTCTAGGTTGTTTGAAGGAAAAGTTTCATAGTAGTACGTTCTATCCTGTGACGTGTTAGCGTTGTTACGACCACCATTTGCACTTACGATATCAAACCATTTACCACGTTCAATATTCTCTGTACCTTCAAATAGTAAGTGCTCAAAAAAGTGGGCAAATCCGGTTCTTCCAGCGATTTCATCTTTTGCACCTACTTGATACATCACACCAGCAGTAACTACTGGAGCACTGTTTTCTTGATGTAGGATAACGTGCAGTCCATTAGGTAGGTCATATTCGATGAATTCTACCTTTTGAGAAAATCCTGAAACAGCAATTAAAGCTGCGGCAAGACTCAATACGATTCTTTTCATTGTTACAATTTTTAATTATTGATCTATTGGTTTAAAAATACCTGTAAACGTTACAGATATCTTTATGAATTATCAAAATTAGGCTAAAACCCTAGTGCTTCACGTTAAAATACTATCAAAAACTAGGCGCTGACGCGATATTCATCCATATTAAGGAGAATCAAAAATTAAATTATGCTTTTTACAAGAAAATCACTCCTAATATCACTCTTTATAACCACAGCGTTAATCCTATTCTTCTTATTCATAAATTTTTTGGGCGCAGTAGATCATTTTTATCTCAGTTTTTTAAACGCAGCCATAATGATGGTAGGTTTGTATTTTGTGATACGTCAAACGCATAAAGATGCTGGCAAAGACTTTACCTATATGAAAGGATTTGTTACCAGTCTGGCCGTAGGGATTCTTTCATCTGTATTATTTACCATTTTTATGGGATTCTATATGTTTGAACTCAATCCTGAAATCGCGGTCATGCTAAATGAATCATTGAATTTAGCGTCAGGTACCACTAGAGGCCCATTATTGTTTTTCATATTATTATCCGGTATTTCTACAGCCATAGTTTCTTCTTTAATTGTAATTCCTATTTTTAAACCTAGTTGGAATATCAAGCAATCATCTAGAAAACAAGAGATTATTGAAAATTATACCTCATAGGTGGTTGAGAATTTCGCTTTCGCGAAAGCGTAATAACGATCACCTCATCCTTCTCACGACCATAGAATAGGTAAACAGCTATGGTTGTGATTTTTATGTTTTTTAAAATACTTTGTAGATTATAGGAATAGAAGTATATTTGCATCCATTTTTTAACAAAGTTAAATTACAATTATGTACGCAATCGTAGAGATAGCAGGGCAACAATTCAAGATCGAGAAAGATCAGAAGTTGTTTGTACATCGATTAAAAGAAGACGAAGGAGCTACGGTTTCTATCGATAAAGTTCTTCTTTTAGGAGATGGCGACAACATCACTCTCGGCGCCCCAGCTATAGATGGAGCATTTGCCGAGGCAAAGGTCCTGAGCCACCTAAAAGGTGACAAAGTAATCGTTTTTAAGAAAAAACGTAGAAAAGGATACCGTAAGAAAAACGGTCACCGTCAATTATTTACAGAGATTCAAATCTCTAGCATCGCTGCAACTGGTGGCAAGAAAGCTGCTCCAAAGGCAGAAAAGAAAGCACCAGCTAAAAAGGCTGCACCTGTGAAAGCAGAGCCAGCTGCACCAGCAAAAGAGGTAAAAGTCGCTGCTCCAAAAGCAGCAAAGAAAGCTGCACCTAAAAAAGCTGCAAAAGGTGATGATTTAAAGAAAATTGAAGGAATAGGCCCTAAAATCGCATCAACACTTACTGAGGCTGGAATCGCAACATTTGCAGATCTAGCTAAAGCGGATCCAGCAAAAATCGCTGAAATCATTGCAGGAGTAAGAGGTAATCACGTGCCAGATTCATGGCCTATGCAAGCTGGCCTAGCTGCAGATGGTAAATGGGACGAGCTTAAAAAATGGCAAGACGAAGCTAATGGCGGCGTTATGCCAAGTTAATTAAAGTAGAACCGATATTTAATATCATTAAAATTTATAACCATGGCTCACAAAAAAGGAGTAGGTAGTTCTAAAAACGGTAGAGAATCAGCATCAAAACGATTAGGTGTTAAGATTTTTGGTGGTCAGGATGCTATAGCTGGTAATATTATCATACGCCAGCGCGGTATGGAGCATCACCCAGGAGAAAACGTTTATGCAGGTAAAGATTTTACATTACACGCACAAATAGACGGTACCGTGAAGTTCACAAAGAAAAGAAATAACAGATCTTATGTTTCTATAGTGCCTGCACAGGCTTAAGAAACACTGTTGTTCAATCATAAAAAATCCCAAGTTGCTTTAAGCGACTTGGGATTTTTGTGGTCTACTATGAACTGTTTTTATTTTGCTCTTTCAAATATTAAGGAAGAGAATTCTTGAACACCTGTTTTGATAGAGCTTTCATCTACTTTGAAATCAGGTGAGTGGTTTAGAGCTATGATTTTAGACTCTTCATTTGATGCGCCTAGCAAAAAGTAAACTCCTGGAATTTGTTGTTGGAAGTAGATAAAGTCATCATTAAAATAAGGAATCTGTCCATTTGAAACTTCAATAGGATTGTTTTCATAAATATCGTTAAGTGTCTCAATCGCACTATTAACTAGATTATCATCATTTAATACAGTAGGATTATTTTGTATTATAGATATTGAATTGAAATAACTATTAAACCTGCTCTTTGAGAGGATGTTTTCAACTCTGGATGTGATATTTTTTGAGTTTTTCGTACTGTAGTAGAAGGCTTTTATAACGATATCATCCTGATTTATTTCTCTAACATAACCGTCCTGCAGAAAAGAGTATTGATGAAAATGAGATTTTTCATTTAGGATTCCTACAGGTTGTTTAAATGCATTTTCAATACTGTAAGGATTAGTATTTTCTTTAACGTCATTCAGTTTAATTTGAATTAAAGAATACACTGAATCAATAGTGTTTAAAGGAATTTCCTTTGACAGAGATAACTTAATTCTTGTTTGGTAGGCAAATACTTCCTTAGGTTTTACTGCTATCGTATTTACAGGTAACGCCGTGATATGACTGGTATATATTTCATCAATGTGATGATTTAAAAAGAATTCACTTTTCATCATTTTATTAGCACCTAAAAAGGTTTCTTCCTCTGCTTGAAAAATAAAATACACCTTACCAGAAAAAGACTCTCTATTTTTTGACAATACAGTTGCAATACCTAACCCTATAGCGACATGTGCATCATGTCCACATCCATGACTTACATTCTTTATGACAGATTTAAAGACATCTGACTCATTTAATGGATGAGGTAGTGCATCCATATCTGCTCTCCATGCAATGGCTTTTCCGTTACCACTTTTTGTACCTTTTAAAACACCTACAACTCCATGGCCACCAACATTAGTGGTTACCTCCAGACCTAATTCTAGTAAATATTTCGCTACCAGCTTTGAGGTTCTTATTTCGTTGCCTGCTAACTCAGGATTTTTATGAAGATCTCTTTTGATTTGAATAATGCTGGTATAGATATCATCTGTCTGATGTCTAATGTTATTATGTATTTCACTGGGCACATTATTATCACATTTGATAAGACAAATGGTATTAAAGGTCAATAGCCAATAAAATAATATTCGATTTTTCATCTACTTCAACAATCCATTCTCACTCAAGATAACTACTAATGAATCCACAAATTCACGTTGTTCTAATTCACCTTTATTTGCAATTTGAATGGTATAAACATCTGTAAAACTAGTCTGATTAGTAAGTGTGGTATCTAGTAATGAATTCAGATTATCTGTAAGTCTAGATACTGGCCAGTCTGTCATTTGAATACTATCTGTAGTGATTTTAAGACCAGCATCACCATAAATACCGCCAGCATTTCCACCTACAATAAAACCAGAAAGGTGTTTTGTATCAATATCTTTTTGTGGAAAATCAGTGCTACAAGCAGTGATAAGTAGTGTTATTAAAAAGATAGAGGCGATGCGTCGTAATTTCATGATAAGCGATTTATAGGTAAACGGTTCTAAAGCCTTAAAATTACAACATTAAAAAAGCCGAAAAGAATCTAATTTCTTTTCGGCTTTTATTGTTTATGATTTAAGTCGTTATGGACGACCTTTTAATCGTTTTTCAATTTTCTGCTTTTTTGCAGTGAGACGTTTCATTAAATCCATTAATTCCTCGTCTTTGGTTTCTTTGTAAATGTCATTAATACCTAAGATCAATGCTTTTGCCTTTCTAGAGGCATGCACGCGATCACTTGTAGACATGTTGCTCATACTTTCACTTTCCCAAGCTAGAGCTTCTTCTATAATCTTCATAAATTGTTTTTAATTCGCTTTCGCGAAAGCGTAATAGCAATTACCACGCCACGCGATCGCCCAAGTTAAAAATATTTATTAAATACTCAACAGAATTTTAAGAAAATTCCTAGTATCTGTAATATTCTGGTTTAAATGGGCCTTTTACTTCTACGCCTATATACTCTGCTTGATCTTGTTTAAGCTCAGTTAATTCTGCGCCCATACGTGAAAGGTGTAAGGCAGCTACTTTCTCGTCTAAGTGTTTAGGCAGCATATAAACTTCGTTTTTGTAGTTGTCTGCATTGTTCCACAATTCGATTTGTGCTAGTGTCTGGTTTGTAAAAGAGTTACTCATCACAAAACTAGGGTGACCGGTAGCACAACCTAAATTTACAAGACGACCTTCGGCAAGTAAGATGATATCTTTACCATCGATGGTATATTTATCTACTTGTGGTTTGATCTCAACTTTAGTAGTACCGTAATTTTCATTTAAGAAAGCTACGTCTATCTCGTTATCAAAGTGTCCTATATTACATACGATTACTTTATCACGCATACTCTTAAAGTGCTCACCACGTATAATGTCTTTATTACCAGTGGTAGTAATTACGATATCTGCAGTTGACACTACATTTTCTAATTTCTTCACTTCAAATCCGTCCATTACAGCTTGTAATGCACAAATAGGATCAATTTCTGTAACAGTAACAATAGAACCAGCACCACGGAAAGACGCTGCAGTACCTTTACCTACATCACCGTAACCACAAACTACTACACGTTTACCAGCTAGCATCGTATCTGTCGCACGACGTACTGCATCTACTGCACTTTCACGACAACCATACTTGTTATCAAACTTAGATTTTGTAACAGAATCGTTTACATTAATCGCAGGCATTACTAATGTTCCGTTTTTCATACGCTCGTATAAACGGTGAACACCTGTTGTCGTTTCTTCTGATAAACCATTGATTCCTGCAGCAAGTTCTGGATACTCGTCAAAAACCATATTTGTTAAATCACCACCATCATCTAAAATCATATTTAGTGGTTGACGATCTTCACCAAAGAATAAGGTTTGCTCTATACACCAGTTAAATTCTTCTTCACTCATTCCTTTCCATGCATAAACAGGAATTCCAGCGGCTGCAATCGCTGCAGCTGCGTGATCTTGAGTAGAGAAAATGTTACAAGAGGACCAAGTTACATCTGCTCCTAGTGCTACTAATGTTTCTATAAGAACCGCAGTCTGGATCGTCATATGTAAACATCCAGCGATGCGAGCACCTTTTAATGGTTGCTCATCTTTATATTCTTCACGTAATGCCATTAATCCTGGCATTTCAGCTTCGGCAAGTTCTATTTCTAAACGTCCGTATGCTGCAAGAGACATGTCTTTTACTTTGTAAGGAACGTAAGGTATTGTTGAAGTACTCATATAATTGTTATTCATTTGTGCATATAGTCGCAGATATTCTTAGAAATCAACAATTTATATGCGTTATATAATTCTTAAATTGCGGCTGCAAATCTACGTAAAAACAAAGGATTACTGTGCCTCTTTACAAAACACTAACAAATCGCAATAATACCACAGTCTATATCTGGTACATCATAGAATCAGAGGCATGGCTGCGCAGTGGTTTAGATCTCAACGAGAATTCTGTAAACAGACTGTTTACTATGAGTTCTGAATTACATAGACGTGGTTTTTTGAGCATACGTCATTTACTACGTGAAGCTGGATTAACAGATCAGGATTTATATTATAGTGATGAAGGAAAACCATTTTTAAAAGACGGACGACATATTTCTATAACACATAGTTTTGAATTTACGGGAATTGTAATAAGCGATGACGTAATAGGAATCGATATTGAAAAGCAACGCGAGAAAATCATGCGCATTGCGACAAAATTTATAGGATACGAGCAGTCGTTTATAGAGAGTTTTAAAGCTCCTGTAAAAGAATTATCAGTAATCTGGTGTGCTAAAGAATCCATGTATAAGCTGTATGGAACTCGTGGTTTAGGTTTTAAGGCACACTGTTATGTTGAACCATTTGATATGGAATTGAATCATACCACTGCACGGTTAGTGTATCAACAGGATAATTTAAAATTTGACGTGTACTTTACTGAGCTAGAAAATTTTATGATGGCATATACCTTACCAGCCCTAAATGCATAACATTCTAAACCATATCAAAAGGGCAACACGCAGCATTGCTATTCTATTAGATCCAGAAAAGATTACCGTAGACCAGCAATCTGAATATGCTAGACATTGCGAAAAACAATTCAATGATTGGAAAGCAACTTTAAGTGTTGAATGCTGCTTTTATTTTATAGGTGGTAGTACCATGAATATAGATATGGATCAATGGTTAGCTACGTTTAAAACAATCACTAATATACCGATCGTTATCTTTCCAGGATCACATGAACAATTATCTGAAAACGCTCATGGATTACTATTCTTAAACCTAGTAAGTGGTCGTAATCTAGAGTATTTAATAGAACAGCAAGTACGTGCTGCTAGACAATTAAAAAACACTCAATTAGAAGTAATCCCAACAGGTTATGTATTAATTGATGGAGAAACCATAAGTGCAGTACAAGAGCAATCAAAAACACAACCACTGTCTCAGAAAGATATTCCTACCATTCTTGATACGGCTTATGCCGCACAGTTGATGGGAAATCAATTGGTTTATCTAGAAGCAGGTAGTGGCGCAACTAGATCTATTTCAACAGAAATAATAACCGCAGTAAATGAAATTTTAAACATTCCTATCATTGTAGGCGGTGGATTGCGCAGTCAGGAACAAATACAAGCAGTTTTTGAAGCTGGAGCAAATATGGTCGTGATAGGAACAGCAATAGAACACAATATCTTATGAAAGCATCTATAGAATTAACCATGTCGCCGTTACAGGCAGATTATGAAGAACACATTATTACTTTTATAAAAAAGCTAAGAGATTCTGAATTTACCGTTTTAGAAAATCCATTAAGCACTCAAATTTATGGTGACTACTATCCATTAATGAAATTTCTTACTAATGTCATAGGAGAAAGCATGGAACAAACTGGCGTTGTATTGTTTTATATCAAGTTAGTAAAAACAGATCGTAGCGATTACGAGCCATTCTTTTAATGGAATTTATAGATTACATATTTGGTCAGTATTCAGAATATGAGACTATTGATGTTGTCTTAGAATTAACAGCAATTACGGCTTCTGTAATTAGCGTGATTTTTTCATTTAAGAATAAAGTGTTGGTATTTCCTTTTGGGATTATTTGCACTATCATTTTCATTTATTTATTACACAAATGGAATCTGCTGGGTGATATGGTCATCAATGGATATTATTTAATCATGAGCATTTACGGCTGGTACATCTGGACGCGTAAAGTTGATGCTAGTCAGGTGACACCAGTGACTAAAACCACATCGTTAGAATGGATGAAAAGCGCTGGTCTTTTTATAGCCACCGCATTTGGGATTTATCTCTTGTATTATGTTACGCATCGATTAGAAAATGTAGTGAGTTATGTAGATATGATCACTACAGGAATCTTTTTTGCCGGAATGTGGTTGATGGCATTGCGCAAGATTGAGCACTGGCTCGTGCTATTCGTCGGTAATGTGATATCAGTACCGCTATATTTTTATAAAGGATATAGCTTTAGCGCGCTACTTTACCTATTTCTTGCTATCATTGCCGTAATAGGTTATGTAGAATGGAAAAAATACCTGAACAACGACATTTCTCTGGTAAAAAAATAGTGCTGTATGGTCCAGAAAGTACTGGAAAAAGCACGCTTTCGCGAAAGCTAGCTCAACACCACAATACTACCTATATTGAAGAATTTGCTCGCGATTACCTACAGGAAAAATTTAACCGTACGCAACTCGCCGCTACCTATGACGATATTATGCCTATAGCCATAGGACAAAGAGTTGCAGAAAATGAAGCCTTAGATCGCGCAACAGATTATTTGTTTTGTGATACAGATGTGCTAGAAACCTATGTGTATTGTAAGGCATATTTTGACAAAGTACCAGATCCATTACTAGAAGCAGTGCATAATGCATATTATGACTTATATTTATTAATGGATATAGACACGCCGTGGACTAATGACGATTTAAGAGATAGACCAGAACAGCGAGAAGCATTTTTCAACCTATTTAAAAATGCGCTAGAGGAGTTCAATAAACCTTATCAGTTAATTTCAGGTCTAGGCGACGATAGATTGAATAATGCATTAAAAGCGTTACAAACGCTCTAATTATATGAAGTTTACCTCACAACAACTAGCGCAGCTAGATCGTAAAGGGATAGATCCAGCAACGATTAAGCAACAGTTAGCTAGATTTAAAAATGGATTTCCTGGTGTTAGCTTAGAACGTGCCGCCATCATCAATGACGGAATCTTAGAAATAGACGATGATCATAAAAATGAGCTTATCGATTTTTATGACCGTATGTCACCACAACTAGAGATATTAAAGTTTGTTCCTGCCAGTGGCGCGGCAACGCGCATGTTTAAGTTTTTACATCAGTTTGTAAATTCTTACGATCCAGATCAGGAATCGATAAATGCTTACATTAATAAAAATAAGGCTAGGGAATTATTTACCTTTTTTATCGCAATAGAAAAATTTCCTTTTTACAGCGATGTGATTACAAAACTTAAAGAAGAACATCCGGACTGGCTGGCAAAACCAGATCGCATGAAGAAATTACTCTTTGCAAAATATGTGCTTACAGATGCTGGAATGAATTATGGTAATATGCCTAAAGGTCTCGTACCATTCCATCAATATAAAGATCACAGCGCAACTGCTTTTGAAGAACACCTCTTTGAAGCATCTATTTATGCGTCTAGTGGTAATCAGGCAAAACTACATTTTACCATTGCACCAGCGTTTAAAGGTCATTTTAAATCAGAATTTGAGCGGATAGAACATATTGTAGAAAAGAAAACAAATACCAGTATCGATATTGATTTTTCATACCAGCATGAGCATACAGACACGATTGCCGTAGATAAAAATAATCAACCAGTGGTAACAGAAGATGGTTTACTATTCTTTCGTCCATCTGGTCATGGAGCCTTGCTGTCTAACCTTAATGACTTAACTGCAGACGTTCTTTTTATAAAAAATATTGACAATGTTACTGTAAGCAGTCTAGAACAAGAAGTGGCTTCTTATAAAAAAATGATCGCTGGATTGTTGCTAGAATTACAACAACAGTCATTTGATTATTTAAAACAGATTGATGATGGTGATGTCGATGAGGTTTTAAAGGTAGAAATTGAGCAATTCTTACAACGTGATCTAGGAGCAGTTTTTCCTAAGGACTATGTAAAATATGCGCCAGATCATCAATTAGCCTATCTACATGATCGTTTGAATAGACCATTACGAGTTTGTGGTATGGTAAAGAATGAAGGAGAACCTGGTGGCGGACCATTCTGGGTAAAAAACCAAAAAGGAGAAATTTCGCTAGAAATTGTAGAAGGAGCTCAAGTAGATCAAACGGATAAAAGACAACAGCAAATATTTAAAAATGGGACTCATTTTAATCCAGTAGATCTGGTTTGTGGGATCAAAGATTATCAAGGTAAAAAATTTGATTTGCATCAGTTTTGTGATCCAGATACTGGTTTTATTACCTATAAATCTCGATTAGGAAAAGAGATTAAAGCGCAAGAACGTCCAGGATTATGGAATGGTGGTATGGCTTACTGGAACACCGTTTTTGTTGAGGTACCGTTGCTTACCTTCAATCCTGTAAAAACCGTGAATGACTTATTAAAACCAGCGCACCAGAATTAAATGGACGTCGATCAACTACATAAAGAGGTAAAATATACCGCAGTGGCCAGCAGTGGTCCTGGTGGTCAGCATG
The DNA here is from genome assembly GCA_020630715.1 of Nonlabens sp. Classification (GTDB taxonomy): domain Bacteria; phylum Bacteroidota; class Bacteroidia; order Flavobacteriales; family Flavobacteriaceae; genus Nonlabens. The sequence goes on along the minus strand of JAHDIQ010000001.1, from coordinate 314,779 downwards.
CTAATAAAGTAGCGACAAAAGTTCAACTAGAGCTAGATGTTGTGAATAGTCTCGCTTTCGCGAAAGCGGAATATCTACAAATATTAAACTCCTTAAAAAGCAGACTTACTCAAAATGGCCTTTTAAAAATAAGCTGTCAGGAATCCAGAAGTCAGGCAAAGAACAAAGAACTAGCTTTTAAGAAACTCATTACCGTATTACATAATGCCGCAATTGTACCAAAACGCAGGCGTAAAAGAAGCATTCCTAAAGCAGTAAAACGCAAACGAATGAACGATAAACGCAAGCAAAGCGAGAAAAAGGAAAATAGAAGGTTTAAATACTAATGCAATAAAAATTCAGCTACAAATAAACTAGTAATAACAATAGTTATAAGACATGAAATAATTAGAGATGCTGTATTACTTGCGTTAAAACCTGATTTTTTGACTTGTCTAATTGATAAAAACAACAATATGGGAGCTACTAGTATCATTGGGATCATCAATAACTCATGGATTACACCAGCAATTGTCCATTCTATTTGAAAGATATAAGTAACATATATCCATGTAAAAAACAGTAATGTAATTACTGAAGCACCTAAAATATATCTGTCTAGTTTTAGCGTGTTATTAGATCTCATTACATTTAATTTTGAGTAGGAATAATGTTTAATATTTCATGACCTATATCATTAATCTTAAACGGTATTCAAACGTACATTTGTATCATGAATTTACAACAAATTATTTCCATCGCTTCTGAAAATGCCATCTCATATCCTGAATATAGAGAATTAATGGCACAACATGTAAGTAGTGAAAGCAACACTGGTGCCGCGGTTACTCCAGATCTAGCTAACTATACCATGCTAAATAACCAGCGCATGAAGCGACTGGATAAAACCATGAAAATCCTACCAGAAAATCAGGAATTTCTAGAAGCTTTTGATAAAGAGGTTTACTTCCTGATCATTACAGAAAGCTGGTGTGGCGATGCAGCCCAAACCATGCCTATGATGTATAAAGTAGCGCAAGCGGCAGGTGTGGATTTTAAAATCGTATTGCGTGATGAGAATCCAGAGTTAATGGATCAATTCTTAACAAATGGTGGTCGTTCTATTGCAAAATTAATTCTAGTAGATCAATCTACTGGATTGCCAGTGACCACATGGGGACCACGACCTACAAAAGCAACTGAACTAGTTGCAGCAGAGAAAACTGCTAAAGGATCTTTAGGGCCAGAATTCAAACAAGAACTACAAAACTGGTATAACAAGGACAAAGGAAAAGATACCGAGAATGATCTCGTGGAAATGTTGAAAGCGGTTTAAAAAAGTTTCCATGAGTTAAGTTTTACTCTTTAACTTAAAGCCCAATATTTTGTGTAATTCATCTATATTTATGAAAGCTTAATGTGTATAGATTTCGACTATATTTTTGTGTTAAGAAACTGCCTTATCTTCATATTATTGCTATAAATTATACATATGATTAGAAGTGTTTTATTTCTTTGTTTATTCTCGATCTTATCTTCCACAGCGCAAAACATTAAGGTAAATTCAGAAAATAGTCATGAAGCATTCGTAAAAACCCTTAGTAACTCTAAAGATGACCGTTATAACGCCATTCTTCAAGATTATGATAAGTATCTAGAAGCTCATCCTAATGATGTTGATGTACAAATCTATAGATGTAAATTTATAGGTTCGGCTTATTACGATGAATATGAAGATTATAATTTAAAATACGATGAAACAGAGCAATGTATCAACAGCTTAGTTGCTAATTTCCCTAGAAATTCAAAAGTTTTAATCTATAAGTTGAACAACACCTATGGGGAAGAAAGAGAAACATTACTACAAGAGGCAATCGCATTATATGAAAGTAAAACGATTACTTGGGATCTAGAAGATGTGTCATTGTTGTTTGAAATAGGAGCTTATTATTATCAAGAGGAAGATGATTATAAAGCGGTAAAACACGCAAATCTAGCCGAAAAATATAATGACACATTGGATTTATCCATTCTGAAAACCAGAGCATATTTACGATTAGAAAACGAAGAAAAAGCAAAAGAAAGTATCCTTGAACATCTGGATAAAGATCAGGTAAATTGGGTTTTAAACACAAAAGGAGAATTACTAATTGAATTAAATCAAGATGAAGTAGCTTTAAAACTTTATGATCGTATTAAAGCAAAAGATTCTACATTTTCTGCAAATGAGAATTTATATCAGATTTTTCTACAAAAAGAAAACTATCAACAAGCGAGAACCTATTTAGTAAACGACACAATTCAAACTTGGAATAAAGTTGCAGCACTTCAAAAGCTCGCAAATCATGATTTAAAATATTCAGAAGCTAATGTGGCGTTACTCTCTTTAAGACGTATGTATCAAGAGAGTTATTATGATGATTTTCTTGCTATAAAAAGAATCAGATTAGCGTTAAAATCACCCAGTTACTTTTGGTCTTTTGGGGAAATTATGCATGTACTCATTTTAGTACTATTTGTACTTTTGCTCCTTGTTATTCCGTATTTATGGGTATTACCAGTATATAGTTTGAGTAACTACTTTGATTTTAAAAAGATAAAATCAGATATTCAACTAGGTGGCGATTGGACCTTGAGACATTTTTGGCTAATAAGCTTTCTTTATCTTCTTACCTTATTCATAATCATCTTAGTTTTTAATTATCAAGAAGAACTCAATTATTACTTTGATATTCTAGAATATCTGGATGATTTCACTGAAGTGACAGATCTGGTATCAGCAAATGCCCAATTATTATTTTCAGGATTATTACTTCTTTCCACTTTAGTATTACTTAATAAAAAGAGACTACGATTTGTCTTCACAAACACTAATACTATAAGACAGACTATAGGTTTGAGCATTCTGTTTATAGTTTTCAATGCTATTCTCATTAGAATACTAGGTACATTTATTGACCTTACAGAAGGCGCAGAGTTCATTACCACTTTAAGTGCAAAAGAAGAAATACAAGCGCTTTTACGAGAATATGGATTTTATATAACAGTATTAGTCGTTGCTGTAATTGTACCTTTTTATGAAGAAATAATATTTAGAGGTATTATACTAACAGCTACTCACAAGCATTTAGGATTTAAGATGGCAAATACTATACAAGCTTGTTTGTTTGCTTTAATTCATTTTAATCTTAGCCTTTTCATCTATTATTTCATTTTTGGCTTGGTGACTGGTTATTTCGTTAAAAGATCTCAAGGTCTTACAACAGGAATAGTTTTTCATATGGTAAACAATTTTATTGTCACGTTTTCTTTGTATTACACACTATAAACTAACCATTTTTATCACTTAGACAACCCTTTCCTCAACACCTCTTTAATACCTTCTAGATTATCTGTAAATTCCATCATTTGAGATAGGATTTGCGCCATGGATTGACTATCGCCTAGACCTTTTAGTTTATTATTTTTTACAAAGGTTTCTTTAATGCTATTCCATCGTTCCAGCTCTTCGTCGGTCAATTGATGGATTAGCTCTTTGTATTTTAACACATTAGCTTCGGCAGCTGTGGTAAGTGTTTGTGATTCACTTTCATAATGCGTCATCAGTAAGGTGTCTAACTCTTTATCATCCATGATAGGCACCACTTTTGCCACTAATTTATTCATATCACGATAAGAACCTTGTAGTTTAAAGCTAGGTTCTGTACGATAAGCATCGTCCATTGCAGCGCTAGAAATATAGGTCTCGTTTACTTTAAGAACTGTATCACGTATACGTACCACTTTATCTAGTACCGCTTCATAATCTGCAATTTCTTGAGTACTGTGATTTCCTTTCAGATCATTTTCTGTAGCTCCATTTTCTACACGATCTAATAACGCATAAACATCATCAAAATACTTATTACTTAATTGTTGTAATACAGGATTACTAGTAAGCGCATTTTCAATTAAACTCAACTTAAATAAATGAGCCGTGTCACCTATGATATCACCTAGATTATAAATGTCTGCACGGTTTGCCAGCATATCTGGAATCTGGAATTTATCACCACTTTCTGTATAAGGATTACCAGCCATCACAACGCAAAACTTCTTACTGCGCAAGTCGTAAGTTTTAGGTTGACCATTATAGACACCTTCAATACGTCGTGTACCATCTGCTAGGCTAATGAATTTTTGTAGAAATTCTGGATTACAATGCTGGATATCATCTAGATATAGCATTACGTTATCACCCATTTCAAAAGCCATGTTTAGCTTTTTAAGTTCTTCACGAGTAGCAACATTTGACGCAGCTTCTGGATCAACGTTAGTGACCTCGTGACCTATCGCTGGTCCATTGATTTTCATAAATATAAGGCCTAATCTATTTGCCATATATTCCATCAATGTTGTTTTTCCATATCCTGGTGGCGATATTAATAGCAACATTCCCATACGGTCTGTACGTTTTGTATCACCTACAGTTCCTAGTTGTTTAGATAGATTATCGCCTATTATTGGGAAATACACTTGGTCTATTAATTTATTACGCACAAAAGAGCTTAAGACTCTAGGCTTAAATTCCTCGAGACGTAATTCTTGTTTTAGACGTTCTGTCACTTCATGTTTTGCCGTTTTAAAATGTTCATAAGCTGGTACTTTTGTGCTTACAAATAAGCTTAGATCACCTACAAATTCATGATAATTAAACTGGAAAACACCTTCTTCAATAGTCGCGTGTGATCCTTTTAAACCTTTTATTTCATATATGGCACTTACCGCATTAGGTTGTTGTAATCCTTCAATTCCATAAAGGATGTAGGCAACACACTCATCTATATAAGGTAATAATGATTGTGGTGATTCCGCTTTCGCGAAAGCAGAAACCCAATGTCTCACCAGTTCTATACGTTCTAAATCATTTTCACAAGCCTCTAAGCTGTTTTTGAATTTTAAATCTGCATTAGTGCCTTTAAGTTTCTTTTCAAAAGCCTGTTTCAACTGGTGCGTGCTGGCACTTAACGCAAACTGGTCGTTATCTTTTAATTCATAAAAGAGGTACTGAGCGACATGGCGAGCATTGAGATTATGTTGCGCTGCGCCTGCTGAGGTGTCTAACTGCTCCTTTGATTTAAAAATCTCATCTGCCAGTTCATCTATAACAAAATCATAGTCTTTACTGCTAGGAAAAACTGCCAAAACTGATCCTGCATTCTTCAATAATTTATTAAAATGAGCTCTTTTTTCTGTAGACAATGAATTCCAAAAAAATTGAGCTTGCGCTCTTACTGCAGCCGGATAGGTGAGTAGTCCTAGATCGTGATGTTTTGACAATAGCACGTGTAATATTTGAGCAGCATCCTGATCATGAACACCTTTTACATAGCCAGCGGCATAATTCTGACTAGCGGCTTCTTGAACGGTTTCTAGTAATTCTGTATTAGTTAACTCGCGTAATTTCTGTATATCATGAGAGCTAAAAATAGTATATGCTAAATAGCTAGATCGATACACCGTAGCGTCTTCTGAAACTAATTCCTGATTCCAGATATCGCGAGATTGTTCTAAAACGTCGTGATGAAGTGGCTGGTAAAAATCAGTACCAGTTAAGTGATAAAATAACTGATCATCTTTAAAGACAATGGTTAAATCTAACTCCTGTTTATTGACACCAAATTTATGTTTCCCTAACTTAATGATGTTATCACCATCTTCATAGAGTTCCTGCTTGTCTTTTAACTTACGCAGGGCATCTTCTCGAGCTACTTTAAGGGCAGTTTCAATAGCTTCGGCCTTTCCTGCATCGTCCAGATCATTGAGTTGCACAACGATATCGCGCACTTTATTAATCATTAAATCACTGGCAAAGTAGCCATTAATTTCTGTAGCACTATCTAGTGATTTTGCTCGATTTTGTACACCTTTTATGATGCGTTGTGCTGCATTTTGTAAAGCAAGTGCTTTTTTATTGCGTGCGGCAACGATGTTGTTTTTACGGTTATCAAAAGCCGCATAAACTTCTTCCCGTTTTTCTATTATTGCTGTGAGATACTCATCAAAATCTGCAAACTTTCCTTCTAACTCTTCTAGAGCAATAGAAATTTTTGTCAAAAACTCATCGCATTTCTCTGGCGTATCTGCAATGTCTAGATAGTTGATAATGCTTTGATCCACCAGTTTTAATTGTGCGGCAAAATCTGCTTGAGCTTCTTTTTTACCTACTGTGGTAACTTTATTTTTTATCGCCGCTTTTAGCTGGTTGATCGTCGCAAAAATGAGCGAAATGTTCTCAATGATTTTAGTAGAATGAGAAGTGTCTTCGATTTCTAAATTAGAAACTATTTCTATCAGTAATTCTAGATCTTGTGCAATCTGGTTGACATCTTTCTCCAGCGCTTTAATCTCGATGACTTTTTTAGTATCGTCTAGCGCTTCTTGTTTTTCCTGTACCGCATCATGGTATGGTGCCAGTGCTTTATCATCTAGTAAAAACGTAACAGCACGTCTAGAGATCAATTCATTTTGCTCAATGATTTGTTCTTCAATACCTTTAATAAAATCAGTATCTATATAACGTATTTCATAAAGTCCTATCGCCTCACCGCGCAAAGTGCGCAACTGTGTAAGTAACTGTACAAAATCATTAATCGATTTAAAGGATGTGCTTTTTACTTTGTTAAACAGCTCTTCAGAGCTTTTACTTATCGCCTTAGTTTGCGCAGTTGCATTGCGACGCAGTTGTTTTACTTTTTCAAACTCGTCAATAGCAGCATTTGCAGCTTTATTAATTTCGCTTATAGGTATAGAAAGCTGTTGCGTTTCTTTCTCATCTAGCCAGTAAAAAGCATCTGTAATGTCTTTAGAAGATCTAGCGATGTCATCGTATAACCCTTCATAGCTATCTTCCTTATTTAAAAGTGTGATGAGTTCATAAGATGACGCCATCGCTCTTACGATGTCTTTATTTCCTATTTTAAAAAGTAACGTATCCTGATGTTCTGATGGTAGTACAGCACCTTTAATGTATGGCGTTTGCCATATTTGCATCATGTGATGTTTAGTCTGTTCTTGTTCTGTACGGAAGTAAGCCAGCTCACCACCATCCATAATCGTAAAACCGTTACAAATAATAGGTGTTTTCACCTCTTGCTCTATCACGTTATAAGACATCAGTACATACAATCCTTTTTTTGGATTGTAAAACACATACAAATGATCTTCACCATTAGGTGATGCTATTTTATCTTGAAATTTAAGCGCACCAGTTTCAGACGGAAAAACATTGTATTCACCAGTTTGTAAATAATAACCACTAGGGAAAATAATTCCCTGATCATCTGGTAGTAATATCGCTGCCTGTGCGATACTATCTATTTTTTCTACCTGTTTGATCTTATGATTATAGATAAAAAAGCGAGACTCTTCTTGAAAAGGCTTGATTTCTATGGCGATTAAATTACCCAAATCTGCATAACGGTACTGGCCGTCATCTAGCGTCTGGTCGCGATGTTCTACCGGTTCATTATAAATCCCTAGACCATCATCAGTATTATCTTCTACTTTAATGGTGATATCACCGCCTATAGCTTCTACAAAGACTTTATCTTTTATTGAAACATGAGCATGCACTCCATAACGCTGGTCATCACGTCCAGCCTCTATCCATTTAAAACCATACTGATCTGGAAAACGATATTCATGATCACTTCTATTATCAATATATTCCAGGCTATTTTCTTTAATAAGCCATTTAAAAGTCTTGATATCTGTAATAGAGTCACTTAGCTGAAACACCATGTGTAGGTAATTCCCCATGACCGCAAACTTTGAAAATATAGTATTGCGGTAGTACTTATATAAGTTTTCAAAATCTGTTTGAAACACTGGATCTGCGATGATGTTGAGTCCTGTTTCGCTTTCGCGAAAGCTTAATTCCTCACCATCACGAGTAAATTCATAAACACTAAAAACATCACTAAGCTGTATTTCTGTGCGCAGTCCAAAATGTACATTATATCCAAAGATGCAGGTATTACCCAAAGCGATGATATCGCGTGCGATACAGTTATTTTCTGTATTGATACGATCATTTGCGATCAATTGGGTTTCTAGAGAACCGAAGACTTTTTTGCGTTCCTCATTGAGTGTCGCTAGTCGTTGTTGCAGGTCTGTTTTTTGCTTGCGCAACCTGTTCTGGATGATCTCGTAGGTTCCTGAGTCAAGATGTGTAGCGCTCTCGCCGATGGGGCGCGACGCATCGCTGTTTGGACGCGACGCATCGCTGTTTGGACGCGACGCATCGC
>JAHDIQ010000001.1:246293-306412 GCA_020630715.1 Nonlabens sp. | reverse complement strand
CGCGACGCATCGCTGTTTGGACGCGACGCATCGCTGTTTGGACGCGACGCATCGCGTCCTTTTGTGGTGTCACTCATGTAGTCCTAGTTTTTTCTTGAGATCCTCATCCCACTTTTTGGGATTGTTATTGATGTACCTGCTTATGTTTAGGTAGGCTCGTTGATCTCTTATGATTATTTCGTGGTAGTTGCGTACCCAGATGGTTTTCTTTATATCGACTCTTCTTATCAAAGGCTTTATTTCATTCAAAGCTGTTTCTGTCATAGTAGATTTCCCTTCCTGATATGCGTAAATCAGTTGTTTGACCTGATTTGTTATCGTAGCTTTATAACCTCTGACTAGACTTCCTAATGATCCTTCTTTACATATATCTTTACCTGCAACTGCTCCAGCACGACGTTCTAACTCTTCGTTAGAATATTTTGTTTGAGGAGTCGCCACCTCAATGTTTATGACCAAATGAATATGATCTGGCATAATCATAAATGCTCCTAATGAAACATTATTCCTTAGCCTCAAAGTGTTGATCCATTCACGCTCTGCTATTTTACCAAACTCATTTAATAACATTTCTCCATTTACGACCTTACCGAACAAATGCAGCCTATTTCTAGTTACTATAGTCACAAAATATCTACCGACTGATGTGTAGTCGTAGCCTTTGAGTCTAAGAGATTTTCGGTTGTGGAGATTCATTAGTGAGTTGGTGTTTGGTGCTAGCGTGGGCGGAATGTGTTCCGCCGTTGTGTCTAGCGCTAGGGATAGCAGCGGCATCCTTTTTATGGCGGTAGCCTAAAAAGATATAGCGGATAGCCCGACCTGATTCTTTCTCTTGAAAGAATCAGGTAGCGCCCAGAAAATGGTTTTAGATATTCCCTAACTTCTTGTTAGATAATCCCATTCCTTTTGCCAGGTTCATCAAGTTGCTTAGCATGTTCTGCTCAGCACCATCGTTAGACTTGTTCTGTAGATTGCTCAACAGATTTGCGATAGTAAGGTTCTTGATATCCTCTGAACTGATGTTATACTTATCTGCAAACTCCTTTACTTTATCTAGTAAATTACCTTTTACATCATCGTTACCTAGGATGGCATCTTTAACTTCAGTCACTGTTTCAGAATGGTTTACTAATCTATCGTAACCTTTTGCCTTAGTAATCTGACCTATAATTTGTTCAAAGAACATAGTCTCACCACCTACAATATCAATCTTAGCGGCTTTCAATGCGTCGCCTATCACTTGTGCTTGCGCATCTGCGATATCTTTCTGGATGTTAATTTGTGCTAGATCTACTTGAAGTTCCTTATCTAGACGTAGTTTGAACTCTTCGTGTTCTTTTCCTACACCATCTAGTTTCTTCATAGCTTCTGCTTTCTCTTCAATTCCAGCAGCATCTGCAAGGGCTTTTTCCTTAATTACTTCAGCCTCTGCAAGTCCATCTTTGCGTTTAGCCTCAGCTTTTGCAGTGATTCCGCTAGCTTCAGCCTCTGCTTTTTTCTGGATGATTAATGCATCTACGATTCCTTGTCGTTCGCTAGCTTCAGCTTTTGCATGCATTACTTGTGCTTCAGAAAGTCCTACCGTTGCTTCTTCTTTTGCAGTTGCTTCTGCAAGAATTTTACGAGCATCTGCCTCTTTTTCACTTGCTTCTTTCTTAGCAAGTGCTTCGATATTGATTTCTTCAGCCTGCTGGATGGCAGCTTGTTTAGATGCTTCGGCAGCTTTTGTAATACGTATTAATTCATCTTGTGCTTTTGCCTCGGCATTTGTGATGGTTACTTGTTTGATACGATCTGCAGTTTTAAAAGCTTCAATATCTTTCATGTTTTCCTGCTCTTCTACTACACCTTTTTCTAGAATCACACGATCACGTATGACATCTTGAATGTTCTTTTTCTCAACTTCTACTACTTTCTCTTTCTCGATTTGAGCTAGTGTTACGACTCTTTCACGCTCTGTTAATTCTAGCATGCGGTCTTTTTCCACACGTTCTGTCTCTACTTTATCTGTACGTTGCTTATTCTTTTCAGCAACGATGATCTGGCGTTGCATGTTTTCTTCGGCTACTTTTACTTTCTCTTCTGTAGCGATGCGAGCGGTTTCAGACTTAAGGCGTTCTTCCTCTGCAACTTTTAGAATTTCTGCTTCTTCACGAGATTTGATATTAGAAATTTCACGTTTTTGTTGCTCTTCTTTTTCTGCCAGTTGCTTATCTAGTTCTAGAATGGCTTCACGCGCTTCAACATCCTGTTTACGTATGGTTTTTTCTTCATCACGCTTGATCAGATTTGCCTTAATGTTTTGCGCAGCCGTTAAGTCAGTAATCTTCTTGATACCTTCTGCATCTAAGATATTATCTGGCTTTAAGTGGCTTACTGCAGTTTGCTCTAAAAAGTCAATCGCACAGTCTTCTAGCGTATATCCATTTAAATCTGTACCTATGATGTCTACGATCTCATCACGGAATTCACGACGAGCCTCATACAATTGTGTGAATTCAAACTTTTTACCTACGGTTTTTAAGGCCTCAGAGAATTTTGCTTCAAAAAGATCTTCAAGCGTCTCTTTACGAGAGGCACGTGCCACGCCTATGGTCTGTGCTACTTTCTTAATGAAATCTACCTCATTATTCACACGTACAAAAAAGGCTACTTTAATATCTGCGCGCATGTTGTCTTTACAGATCAATCCTTCCACGCCCATACGTTCTATCTGGATTTTCTTTACAGATATGTCCATGACTTCTACACGGTGAAATACAGGTACTACATACAGACCTTTATCTGTAGCTACTTTTGTACCGCCAAAACCGGTACGCACCAGCGCCTGTCCTTGATGTACTTTTTTGTAAAACAACGCAATGATTGCGAAGTAAACGATCACTAGAAATAGTATAATTCCTATTCCTGTTACAATAATGGGTAAGATTCCTTCCATAGTTTTTATTTAGTTTTAGTTGTTTTTTTGCGGCGGAGCGCACTCCGCGGTTACTGTATTTCTGCGGAGCGCACTCCGCGGTTTCTTTTTGATGCGCAGCGTACTACGCCGTTATGCTTTACTCACATAAAAATAGTTCTTATCATCTGATTGTTTGATGATGAGTACGCTTTCGCGAAAGCGTAATTCTGATCCATCTAAGGATTTTACATAAATACTCATGGCGTTGCCATCTGCCATGACCTCTGCATTTCCAAGTTTATCGCCAGAAATGGTACTGAGTAATGTTGCTGGTCTTCCTAAAAAATCAATCGCTTTATCTCCATCTTTATTTAAGTTTTTGAAAAACGATTTAAATGGCGTGGTCAGGATTTTAGTCATGATTAATGACGGAATAATGGCTAGTAACACGATTACAAATCCAAAGTTATTGTCATAACTACCAGTAATTAAGGTTGCTAGAACGGTGATGATCCACCAGTTGAAAATCCAAAACGTGAAGGTGAACATAAATGGTAATCCTACAAAATTGAAATAGATCAATAGGACTTGCCACCATTTAAGTTTACGAGTGCGTTTATTCACGACGTGCTCGCGATCCACCTCTGCATTTGCAACATCAGAAAAGTCCATGTTGCCACCTTCAATTCCGGTATCTACCTCAAGATCTGCATCTATGTCTACATCGATATCTAGGTCAAAATCAATACCGCTAACCATAGTTAGGATCCAGTAAACGATCAAAATGATCAACAACACACTTAAGGTGAGGTTTACTTGCGAGAATATGATGTCAAAGTAGTTTTCCAAAGTTGGTTAGTGTTTATGTTGATTCTAGCTGGTAAAAAAGTCAAAGATGTTACTCAACGCTCCAGTACTAGCTTTATAAAATTCTGTGTATTTGCAGCGCTTGCATGCGACATAACTGAACTTTTTATTCTGGATATCAAATATCTTTGATAAGGTCCCACCAGTGGCACGCATTTCTCCAGTTTCATAGTCCTGATGTCCACATTTTACGCACTTGAAATTTAGGTTGCTCACAATTAGGCGTTTTTATCGTTCATTCCTAACTGCTCTTTAAGTTTTGCTAGGTCGTCTTCAACTTTTGCGGTACTACCATCTGCGGCAGCGTCTATTTCTTTATCGATGTCTTTATCTGCCTTTGCGATATCTCCATAAGCTTCGGCTAGTGCTTCATCTTGTGCTACTTTTTCCTTCATACGTTCTAGCATACTTACGGTATCTGCACCATCTAACTCGGCCATTTGTTTATTCACATTTTTAGTAGCATCACTTACTTTAACGCGTGCTTTAAGCGTTTTAAGTTCGTTTTCCCATTTAGAGATGTTGCTTTTTACCGTTTCAATAGTGGTCTTTAATTGAGTGACGTTATTTTCAAATTTCTCGTGGTCTGTAGCGGCACGATCAGCATTTTGTTGCGCTTCCTCTTTTTTAAGCAAGGCTTCTTTTGCTAGGCGATCAGCTTCGGTCACATCCAGATCACCAGCATGTGCTTTTTTAAGGATAAGAATGGCTTTTTGTTCGTAATCCTTAGCTTTTGCGGTGTGCTCTTCTGTCTCGTTTTTAGAACGTATGGCTAGTGCTTTTACTTGTGCCATGGCTTCTACGCTTTTATTAAGGTCTTCTTTCATGTCGCGTATTCCTTGTTCTGTCATTTTAATAGGATCTTCCATATTATCGACAGCTTTATTAGCTTCGGCTTGACCTATTTTGAATAATCTTTTAAATATGTTCATAGTTATTGTTTTTTGTAGCGAGTATACTCGCGGTTTTTTATCTTTTGTAGGCATTCTGCCTTTGCTGGGCGGATGCGATCCACCGTTGCCTAGTATTTTGAAAATTTAATAATAGAATCACTATACTCACTTAATAATAAGCTTAGTGAATTGAGACTACCTTCTAGTTCATTAAGATCTAGATTTTCTATTTGTAAAGTATCTCTAAAGATGACCTTAGTTCCAGTTTCATCTAGTGTAAATGCACCGTGAATGATATCTCTATTTTTTTGTAGAAGACTTTTAAAAACGTCTTCATTTTTATTCTTTATCTTAAAAATATACTGCTCCATAATAAGTATGGGCGGTGCGATTCCTAAGATCAAGTTTTTTACTCCAGCGCTTTCTTTTTCTATAACTAGGATGCCATCTTCTGGTTTTTCTCTAGTGATGTCAAAATCCAGTTGCAGTAAATATTCCTTGATTTTTTTAAAGTGATCGTTCATAGATTTTTTTTGGTGGTTTAATATTACAAAAAAGTCTTAGGTTATGCTACTAAAATATGAATCAGAGATTCAACTAAATAAATAATAATGCTAATCATAATATATAGTTTTTAAGGTTGTTGAACATTCGTTTTTATACGTGATCTACTAGCCGGATAGATTCTTAACCATGAGTTAAGTTTATACAAAACGCTCAAAATATTAGCTATAATCAATATGATTTGCTAATATTGTTAGTGTAAATATACACAAAAATATTTAATTGCAAATAAAATTAGCAAAAAATGTCATTTTTCGGTAAAAACATAAAAAAGATACGTGGTGTAAAAGGATTGAGTCAGCAAGCTTTTGCAGACCTATTTGACTTAAAAAGAGGTACTTTAGGTGCTTATGAAGAAGGAAGAAGCGAACCTAAAATAGAAACCATCATTAAAATTGCTAACCATTTTAGCATTGCGATAGATGATATCCTCACTGCCGAGCTTACTGTAAATCAATTATTGCGTTTTAATGATGAGCTTACTTTAACACCAGAAGAATTAGAACGTACTCAATTTGCAACCGTACCTAGTATTACAGAACATCAGATAGAGGATTATCTAGAATATTATGACAATGAATCTTTTATTACAGACTTACCGGTAATGACTTTACCTATTAATGCGAGTAAAGATTTTAGAGCATATACGGTGAATAATCTTGAAATGACCAGTCACGATAAAGGATTGTATCCTAAAGATGTGGTGATAGGTGAGCGCGTACCGCAGAATGTGATTGAAAAATTAAATAACGGTACGGTGGTATTTGCAGTTACAGCTTCTAAAATTGTCTTGCGCAGGTTATACCTAACTAGCGACGGTATCGTCTTGCGAGCAGATCATAAAAGTGTAGATGATATTACCGTAGAACTAAAAGAAGTTCATGAATTATGGCGCGTGCGTTACGTTTTCTTCCGTAGGATTCCAGAATTTTCTGATAATGTAGAAGATAAACTGGCATTTTTACAACAGCAAATGCTGGAATTGAAGAATATGAGGTAAGTATGATGAAATCAAATATGCCAAGATCAACTCCTTAACCTATTTAACTCAATTTCATTTTTACTCCTTGATCCATTTAAAGGATTTCAAATTCCCATCCATAGATACCGTAACCACATATAGACCAGAAGCTAGTTCTGGAGTCTTTACTATATGGTTACTTGTGATGGTACTGAATATGCTTTTACCAGATAGTGAATAGATATTCACATCCATATCACTAGTAATGGATCCTTTAAAGTGTAAAACACTAGATGGGTTTGCAAAAAGTTCAATGCTTTCTATGGTTTCACCTTCTACACTTAATGAATTTACTGTAATACATTCAGACTGTTGGGTGCATCCTAAAACCGTAATCTCTACTGCATAGTGACCATTTACAGTAGGTGAATAGCTGGCGTTAGTTGCTCCAGCGATAGCGGTTCCTGTATTACAATCTATCCATTGAAACATAGCGCCAGTTTGTGAAGCCGTTAAAACACCAGAACTTAAAGTAATATCTGTGTCAATTAATCTGGTAACAGGCGCGCCTGCTACCCAATTAGAAGTAGCGCCGTTAAGAGAGAAACTTTGTAATGTCCCATCATTACCATTTACTAATTCTGGTAAAGAGGTTTCACCTGTGTTTGAAATACCAGCAGTTCCTTCATTAAATTGATAGTATGCTAAAAGGCCGGCACTAGAAGGGCATATTTCTGTCCCACCAGCGGTGTTTAGATCATTTTGAGAGAGCGCAGTATTCCAGTAACGTACTTCATCAATTTCACCTGTAAAATTATTCACACCATCTACTCTTCTTCCTATTGTAAAATTTGTAGATGATCCTATATTTACATTCACTGTAGGCGTGCCTTGAGTGTCTAAATTTCCATCTACATAAAGTGACACGGTTCCTGCACTATTAGCCGGATCATACACTACTGCCACATGATGCCACATCCCATCATTTACAACAATAGAACCGCTCACGCCATTACCACCTACTTCTAGCCTAATCGCGCCGCCCCATAAAACGTTAAACGTAAAGCGACCACCTGTAGTAAAACTACCAAAATCAGTAATAATTTGCTGTCTTCCACCAGCATTAGGAATTGAATTTGCACTGGTTTTAATCCAGGCTTCTATCGTACGAGCTACATTTCCTGACGCAGGTGCAAATGAAGTAGTTACATAATCATCAGTTCCGTCAAAACTTAGCGCATTTTGTGTTTGGGCAGTTCCTAAAACACTTACGGTTATGAAACATATAAAAGATAGAATTTTTTTCATAGTATGGTTAATTAGTTTTGCACTAGCAAGTTAGTAAAATAAATGTTGATGAATTTCGCTTTCGCGAAAGCGTAATACCACGACCCATTATATTTGCACAAAATTTTTATCATGAGATTCATTTTAGGAGTAATTGCATTAGTACTGATCATAAGTTGTGAAAATGTCTATGAAGAGGTGGTTTTTATGGAAATTAAAAATGTAAAAATTAAAAACGCTGCTAGTGAAAACCTTGAATTGACAGGTGACTGCGTGCTTTATAATCCTAATGGTGTAGGACTAGATCTTACCAAAGCAAAATTTGATGTTTTTGTAAATGGACGTAAAACGGTAGAAATTAATCAAGATCTAGATATCGAGATGCCAGCAGATGCTGAGTTTATCCTGCCATTACGCGCAAAAATGTCACCTAAAGATTTTTATGGTGAAAAAGGCAAAGGATTACTAGGCGCAACATTACAGATTCTTGCAAAACAAAAAGTGGATATTAAATATAACGGAACGATCAACGCTGGTAAAGGAATGGTAAATTTTGAAGTGCCTATTGTAGACAGTTTAGAGGTTCCTGTAAAGATCTTTTAGGCCTTTAATTGTTGTTCAAACTCTTCTAAACTTAAGGCGTCTTTAACATTATAGTCTCCTATTTTAGTACGACGTAACGCGCTCAAATGAGCACCATTATCCAATGCTACTCCATAATCATGTGCCATAGATCTGATGTAGGTCCCTTTACTACAGGTAATTCTAAAATCAACTTTAGGCAACCTAATATTACTCAGTTCAAAGGTGTTTACCGAAACCGTTCTAGATTTGATTTCTGTCGTTTCACCAGCGCGCGCTAGTTCATAAAGACGTTTTCCATCTTTTTTAATCGCGCTATAGATAGGCGGTTTTTGAAGAATCTCGCCGGTAAATTGTTGAGTTGTTGCGATCAATTGATCTGTGGTAAGATCTGTAATCGGGAAACGTTGATCTATTTCTGTTTCTAGATCATAACTAGGTGTAGTTGCACCTAGTGTGATCGTTCCTGTGTATTCTTTTTCTTGAGCCTGATAGGTATGGATATTTTTAGTTTCCTTTCCAGTACAAATAATCAGTAATCCAGATGCTAATGGATCTAAGGTGCCAGCATGACCTACTTTGATTTTTTTTAAGCCGAATTCCTGCTTAATCAACCATCGTATTTTATTCACCACTTGAAACGATGTCCAGTCTAGTGGCTTATCGATGAGTAATACTTTACCCAGTAAATACGGATTTGTTTCTGGTTTCTGGTTAGGATCCATGAATTTACAAATTAATAAATCCAGCAGCAATAGCGATCAATCCTACTGCAAAACAGTAGTAAGAGAAGTAATACAATTTTGCTTTTTTAACTAATGAAATCATCCAGGTACATGCTACTAATCCAGTAATAAAAGCAGCTATAAAACCTACTAATAATGGAATGCTTGCACTGCTGTCTAGCGAGATGTCACCACTCAAAAGGTCCTTAGCGATTTTCCCGAAAATTAACGGAACAACCATCAAAAAAGAAAATCGTGCGGCTTTAGTGCGATCATTACCTAATAATACGCTAGTAGATATCGTCGCGCCACTACGTGAAATACCAGGCAACATAGCGATGGCTTGAGAAACTCCTATGATTAAAGCATCTTTCCAGCTGATTCCTTTTCCAGTACTTTTTGCCTTTCCAGCTAGAAATAACAACAAACCAGTGACGATAAGCATAAAACCTACTAGAATGATGTTACCATTAAACAAAGCTTCTAGTTGATCCTCAAAAAATAATCCGACGATCACAGCTGGAATCATGGATAGAATAATTCTACCAGCAAAATTTAAATCTTCTTGATCTTTTGAAACTAGTCCTTTTAAAATACTTAAAATGTCTTTTCTAAAAACGATAATCGTACTTAGTGCGGTAGCAAAATGAAGTACAACTGTAAATAGCAAGCTTTCTTCTGGTACGGATTGATCGCCTAGAACTGCTTTTCCTAGTTCTAAATGACCACTGGAAGAAACAGGAAGAAACTCGGTTAATCCTTGAATAACACCTAAAATAAGTGCGTCTAATGTTTCCATACTATTTATCTGGATTAAGTAAAATAGCATACATTTCAATCCCAAAACCTATTAACACTAACGTAGGTGCTAGACGTATGCGTCTCCATGAGAATATCGCTTCATTAAAAACCGTTGGGTCATCAGATCCACCGCCAGACATTAAAGCAAATCCAGCAGCGATCACGACTAGACCTATAATCATCCAGATGTAATTCTTACGCTTAAAAATAAATTCAAAACGTGGTTCTATATTTTGCTCTTGCTCTGCAACTTCTTGCTGTACTTGTTTCTTTTTACTTTCTCCCATGATTTTTAATTATCATTTTTTAATATGGGTAAATGCCCATTTCAACCTTCCATTAAAAGAAGGAGTATTTTTTCAACTTCATTTTCGAGTTCGAGTTCGAATTCATTTTTCAACTTCATCAGTAATACAACTGATCTGTTCTTAAATTCAAATATCTAGTCGTTGCAAAAAAGGTGCTGATTAAACTGATCAATATCCCAAAAACTAAAACACCTACAAATAACAATCCTAGCATCTCATAATTTTCTAGAATCTTTAATTCTGGAACCATATCATTAGTCCAGTACACCACGCCAGCTAGCGCTGCTAGCGCCAGTAAAGCACCTATTAATCCTAGTTTGATACTCGTCATGATAAATGGTTTGCGTATAAAACCTTTTGTAGCACCTACCATTTGCATGGTTTTTATGGTAAAACGTTTGGCATAAACACTTAGTCTAATAGAACTATTAATTAATAGGAATGCGATTAATATAAAGATACCAGAAACGATCAACATCCAGAATGAAATACGTTTAACATTGTCGTTTAATAAAGAAACTAGTGGTTTGTCATATTGAACTTCTTGTACAAAATCCTTGGCGTTTAAATCCTCGGCGATGGCTGCTATTTCAATATCTGTTACAAATTGTGCATTAAGGCGCACGTCTATAGAATTAGGCAGTGGATTAAATCCGTCCAGCGTTGCTATAAAATCTTCGCCTAGATCTTCTTTAGTTTTCTCGGCGGCTTCTGCTGCGCTTACAAAAACGGCACTTTTTGTATAATCTGCCATTTGCAAGGTCTTTTCTAGCTGGCGCATTTCCACATCATTTGCGCTGTCTTTAAAGTAAACAGACATAGGAACTTGCTCCCTAAAATAATCTGCTAGGCGCTGACTGTTTAATAAGAAAAACCCCTGTAAACCCAATAGAAATAAGACAATAAAAACACTAACCACTACCCAAAAATAGGAGCTGAACAGTCTGCGTTTTTGATAACTCTCGTGTGATGCCATTTCTTAAAATTGCGTTTTAAAAACCTCACAAAAATAACAAAGATTATGAGCTCTTGTGGTTTACAACGCTTTAAGTTTAATCATTGTTGTAAACACACTATTTTTGCGCCTTATAACGCGATGATCATGAAGCATTACGACCACGTTGCCGTAGAGAAAAAATGGCAAGATTACTGGGCAAAAAACAAGACCTTTAAAGCGGTTAATCACAGTGATAAACCTAAATTTTATGCGCTGGATATGTTTCCGTATCCTAGTGGTGCTGGGCTTCACGTAGGTCATCCGCTGGGATATATTGCGAGTGATATTGTGTCACGTTACAAACGTCATAAGGGATTTAATGTCTTGCATCCTATGGGATATGACAGCTTTGGGTTACCTGCAGAGCAGTATGCGATTCAAACCGGACAGCATCCTGCGATTACTACAAAGGAGAACATCGCCCGTTACCGCGAGCAGATGGATCGCATCGGTTTTAGCTTTGACTGGGATCGTGAGGTAAGAACTTCGTCACCAGATTATTATAAGTACACTCAGGAGATTTTTATCATGCTATTTGAAAGTTGGTATGATAAAGATGAAGATCGTGCTAGACCTATTGAGGAATTGGTAGTACGCTTTCGCGAAAGCGGAACTACCACCATTAATGCTGCTACAGATGAAGATTTACGTGAGTTTACAGCTGTAGAATGGAATGCTTTTACTGAAAAAGAACAACAAGAAATACTACTAGATTATCGCTTAACATTCCTAGCAGATACTGAAGTGAACTGGTGTCCAGCACTAGGAACGGTACTTGCAAATGATGAAATCGTAAATGGCGTTTCTGAACGTGGTGGACATCCAGTGGTGCGCAAGAAAATGCGCCAATGGATGATGCGCATTAGCGCTTTTGCAGAGCGTTTGTTAAACGACCTAGAAGACCTAGACTGGAGTGATAGTATCAAGGAAATTCAACGCAACTGGATAGGGAAATCTGTAGGAGCAATGGTTAGTTTTAAACTAGAAAAAGCTTCCTCTCCGCTGGAGAGGATTGAGGAGAGGCTTAAAATTGACGTGTTTACTACACGACCTGATACTATTTACGGTGTCACTTTTATGACGCTGGCTCCAGAACATGAATTAGTAGATCAAATAACAACTGATGCACAACGCGATGCTGTTGAAGCTTACAAAAAAGCTACCGCTGCACGATCAGAACGTGAGCGCATGGCAGATGTGAAGACCATTTCTGGTGTGTTCACAGGAGCTTATGCTACGCATCCATTAAGTGGTGAGCCTGTGCCTGTGTGGATAGGTGATTATGTACTTGCTGGATATGGAACTGGTGCTGTAATGGCCGTACCATGTGGTGATGAGCGTGATCATGCTTTTGCAAACTATTTTGCAGGTCAGGATGGAATGCCAGCGATTAAAAATATTTTTGATGGTGTAGACATTAGTGAAGAAGCTTATACAGCAAAAGATAACACGCCTATTTGTAACAGTGATTTTCTAAATGGATTGAGCTATAAAGAGGCGATGAAAGTTGCCATAGAAAAGCTAGAAGAAATAGGCGCTGGAAAAGGAAAGACGAATTATAGATTGCGCGATGCGGTGTTTTCGCGACAGCGTTATTGGGGTGAACCATTCCCAGTATATTATAAAGACGGTTTACCACAAATGATAGACCGCAAGCACTTACCTATTGAGTTACCAGAAGTAGATGAATATCTACCTACAGAAGATGGCGCGCCACCACTAGGTCGTGCAACTACATGGAGCTGGTGTACGATGGAAAACAAAGTCGTGTCAAATGATGATGACCGCGATTGTGTGTATCCACTAGAATTAAACACTATGCCAGGATGGGCAGGAAGCTCTTGGTACATGTTTAGATATATGGATGCTAACAATGAAAACGAGATGTTTTCTAAGGAAGCACAAGAATACTGGCAAAATGTTGACCTATATATAGGAGGAAGCGAGCATGCGACCGGTCACTTGTTGTATAGTAGGTTTTGGGTAAAGTTATTACATGATCTAGGAAAAGTCACCGTAAAAGAACCATTCCAGAAGATGATCAATCAAGGGATGATTTTAGGGGAAAGTGGTTATGTCAAAATAACTACTCCATATCTTACAGAAAGTAATTCAGCTGGATTTTCAAGATATAGTCAAGGATTGCGCTCTTTTATTTCTGAAGATTTAGAAATTAAGAACGAAGACTATAAAGACCTTGAATTAGAAAATAGATACATCGCATCAGTTATTAATAATTGGAAACCTGTTAATAATCACCAACACTTATCAGATAATATGGGTTCGCATTCATTACCTACGAGAGTAATAAATAATCTAAAATACAGTGTAGAAGATTTTATTAATGATTTTAAAGGTAATATCACCTTTAAAGACAGAATTATTCCTGTTTCCATTGAATTTATAGGGCACAAAAACATTTTGGACGAAGAAGGTTTTAAAAGATCTCATTTAGACTCGGAGAAGTTTGAAATAATTCGTAATGAAAACGGCGATTTCAAGGTCTCACGCGAGGTTGAAAAAATGTCCAAATCTAAATTCAACGTCGTAAATCCAGACGACATCTGTGAGCAGTATGGAGCAGATACCTTACGATTGTATGAGATGTTTTTAGGTCCGCTAGAGCAGGCAAAACCATGGAATACCGCAGGAATTACTGGTGTGTATGGTTTTATGAAGAAGCTATGGAAACTCTATCATAATGATAATGGTTTCTCAGTAAGCGAGGATAAAGCGTCACCAGACAGCATGAAAACTTTGCATAAGACGATTAAAAAAGTACAGGATGATATTGAGAATTTCTCTTTTAATACCAGCGTAAGTAGTTTTATGATTGCGGTAAATGAATTAACTGCTCAAAAGTGCAATGGCCGTGAAGTATTAGAACCACTTGCGATCCTAGTTTCACCGTATGCACCTCATATTGCAGAAGAATTATGGTCCTTACTAGGTCACAAAGAGTCGATCAGTGAAGCGCCATTTCCAGTTTTTGATGAAAAACACCTTGTAGAAAGCAGTAAAAAATATCCTATATCGTTTAACGGTAAGATGAAATTCACACTGGATTTACCAGTAGATGCTACAAAAGATGAGCTAGAGAAACTCGTTTTATCAAATGACAAAGTACAGCAACAACTTGAGAAAAAAACAGTTCGTAAGACGATTGTAGTGCCTGGAAAAATTGTGAATTTTGTAATTTCTTAGGTGAATAACACATACTTAACCTATAAAAATTTGGAATATTCAATTATACCGCTATTTTTGTTTCACTAATTAACCCAATTATGAAAAAGTTTATACTTACCGCTACATTTATTATAGGTGCAACGATTACAGTTGCTGCTCAAGGTCCAGGATTTGCAGATGACGTAGATGATGTAGCTCCTATACCAGGTATCGCTTTGGCAATTGCTGCTGCGGTAGGAATAGGTGTTGTTAAGTTACGTCGTAACAAGTAGGAATATAGTTTACAATATTCAACATATTTTGAAGGGAACCGTCGTGGTTCTCTTTTTGCGTTTGAAGTGAATTGGAATTACGCTTTCGCGAAAGCGGAATCATCACTACTCCTATTCTTGTAAGATTCATAAAGCTTTCCTAAATCATAAAGTGTTCTGAAAGCACTAGGTTTACTTTGCTACAAAGGTGGTATTAAGGTATCTTTGCAAACCTTAAAAACCAATTAATTACAACGTCTATTGACTGAAGTAAATGCCATAGAAAAATCGCCTGGAGCGATCAAGAATTTTATAGAGATTACAAAACCTAGGCTTAGTATTGTCGTGGTTTTTTCTTCTATTGCTGGGTATTTTCTGGGTGCAGATGTGGTAGACTGGAAAGTTTTACTAATGCTATGTGTAGGTGGCTACTTTCTAGTAGGATCCTCAAATGTATTCAATCAAATTATTGAAAAAGATCTAGACGCTTTGATGAAGCGTACTAGAAACAGACCTATGCCTACTGGTCGTATATCTGTGCAAACGGCATGGATTTATGGTCTAGCCATGGCACTATCTGGTATATATTTACTGTACTTAATCAATTTTGCTACGGCGTTTTTTGGCGCTTTAAGTATCGTATTATATGCTGCAGTTTATACACCGCTAAAAACAAGAACGCCACTGTGTGTTTTTGTAGGAGCTTTTCCAGGTGCGATTCCTTATATGTTAGGATGGGTTGCAGCAAGTGGTAATTTTGGTATTGAGCCAGGAACCTTATTTATGTTGCAGTTTTTCTGGCAATTTCCTCATTTCTGGGCGATAGGATGGATGCTAGAAGACGACTATAAAGCAGGTGGTTTTAAAATGATGCCTACTGGTAGTGCAGATAAAGGAACTGCTGTTCAAATTATATGGTACACCATTCTTACAGTTGCGATATCATTGATTCCAGCATTTGGCGTTTCGGGAGAATTGTACATGACATGGATTAGCGCTATCGTGGTAGGTCTTTTAGGACTATGGTTTTTGTATTATGCAATTAAACTATATAAAGAACGCAGCAAGGCGATCGCAAGAAAATTAATGTTAGTAAGTGTGAGTTATATCACGTTGATACAAATCATCTACGTTTTAGATAAATTTTTAAGATAGTTTATGGATTACACAGATTTACCTCAAGAAGTACGTATCGCAAGGTCTAAAAAGCAAATGTTGTGGTTTGCTATCGCCAGTCTTGTAATGATGTTTGCTGGATTAACCAGTGCTTACGTAGTAAGTCGTGGTCGTAAGGATTGGGTAGAAATAGAATTACCAGAAGAATTCATCTTTAGTACTGGATTGATTGTGTTGAGTAGTTTAACCTTATGGCTGGCAAAAAAGAGTATTATTTCTGGTAAGCAATCTATGGGTACTTTATTAACGGTGCTCACTTTTATCTTAGGAGCTGTATTTGTTTATTTACAGTTTGCTGGTTTTGAAGCTTTAGTAAATAATGGAGTATTCCTTACAGGAGCAGGAAGTAGTGTAAACGCTTCATTTATCTATTTAATAGTACTCGCGCATTTAGCCCATATTGCAGCTGGTTTAATAGCATTATTAGTAATGACTATAAAAACTATTAGAGGTAAGTATACGGCACAGAATATTTTAGGATTTGAGCTAGGTTCTGTTTTTTGGCATTTTGTGGATATTTTATGGGTTTACTTACTCTTGTTTTTACTGTTTGCAAAAGACATTTTTTAACCTATTTTTGCAACACATTAATATAATACAATATTATGGATTCAACAGTAGCTACTACTGGTACGGAAGATCAAGTTTGGGGTGGCGGTAATCAACCGTTAAAAGCCAGCTATGGTAAATTGATGATGTGGTTTTTCATTTTATCAGATGCATTGACATTCTCTGGTTTTCTTGCCGCTTACGGTTTCTCTAGATTTAAGTTTATTGAGGAATGGCCTATCGCAGATGAGGTTTTTAATCACTTTCCGTTTTTACACGGTACAGATGCACCTATGTTCTATGTAGCATTGATGACGTTTATATTAATTGGTTCTTCTGTAACAATGGTACTTGCTGTAGATGCTGGTCACCACATGAATAAAAAGAAAGTATCTTTTTATTTATTACTTACGGTTATAGGTGGTTTGATTTTCGTAGGATCACAAGCATGGGAATGGGCTAATTTTATTAGTGGAGAATACGGTGCTGTTAAAACTAAAGGAGGAAAAATTCTTCAATTTACAGATGCTGAAGGTGAGCGAGTTGCACTAGATGAATTTGTAGTAGTAGGTGAACGATCTGTAGAAGCTTTAAGTAATAGTGAAGGAGTCTGGTATCAATCAGATGAACCTTACAATGCTACCTACACGATTGATGAAGTAAGAAAAGGTTTTCAAGCAAATCCTGATCTACGTATTAGAACGCAGCAACTAATTGTAAACGAAGAAACAGGTGCCTCAGAAAAATTAGTACTGTCTAGAGAAGAATCTCTTTTCAAACTAAATAATCAGGCAGTAGGAGTTGTAGAAGGAGCAAATCTTACAGAAAATGAATATGGAGCGCCATTATTTGCAGACTTCTTTTTCTTTATCACTGGATTCCACGGATTCCACGTTTTCTCTGGTGTTATTTTTAACTTAATCATTTTCTTCAATGTCCTACTAGGAACTTATGAAAAGAGAAAGAGTTATGAAATGGTAGAGAAGGTAGGTCTTTACTGGCACTTTGTAGATTTAGTTTGGGTATTTGTATTTACATTCTTCTACCTAGTATAATAAATTAAGACATTTAAGAAATGGCAGATCACGCAGCACACGACGGACATAAGCTAGAGATATTTAGAGGACTTGTAAAGTTTAAGTCTAATACTCAAAAAATTTGGGGAGTTTTAATATTCCTTTCTATTGTTACCATAGTAGAGGTAGCTTTAGGATACATTAAACCAGATATTCTAAATAATTCTATTCTAGGTTTAAAATATTTAAACTGGATATTTATCATCCTTACTTTAGTAAAGGCATACTACATTACTTGGGATTTCATGCACATGCGTGATGAGGTAAAAGGACTACGTAGAGCTGTAGTATGGACAGGAGTTTTCTTAATCATTTATTTAATCGCAATTCTACTGGTAGAAGGTGATTATATCTATGAGGTATATAAGAACGCCGCTGTAAGTTTTGATTTTTAAAAGCTACTATTAGTAAACATATTAAGGACGGTTATGCCGTCCTTTTTTATACCATATTATGAACGAATTACCACAAGCAGAAGGCATTAAAAAGACCAGTCGTGTTGCAATTGTAACAGTACTATTGACATTGTTTGCACTACCTATCATCGCGTATTTGTTTTTCTTAAACGGTGAACACCATTTTAAAACATTACCTATAGTTACTCAAGAAGTTAAGGAAATTAATGACTTTACCGTTATTTCTGGTACACCCACACAATTAAAGGACAGTGTCACTCTAGTTACTTTTTTAGGTGATCAGCCTTATGATCGATTAGGTTATGTGTCTAACCTGAATGAAAAGATCTATAAGAAGTTTCATCAATTTGACAACTTTCAAATGATTAGTATCGTGAATGAAAATGGTGCTGGTGATGTACAGACAATCATAGATCAAATGCAAGAAACAACAGACCTAAAAGATTGGCATTTTTTAACAGCATCAGACCAGCAGATTAAAGATTTCTTTAGCAGTTTTAAAACTAACTTTACATTGAATAAAGATGGATCATCTAACCTAGTGTTCATCATTGATAAAGATAGAAATTTAAGAGGTAGACTAGAAGATGAAAAAACTGCAGATGGAATAGTCTATGGTTATGATACAGAAACTGCTGCAGGTTTAAACCAGCGTATGGTAGATGATATGAGAGTATTCCTAGCAGAATATCGATTTGCATTTAAGAAAAACCGCGATCAAAAGATTCAAGAAGATGAGTAAATCTAAAAACACTCCTTATTACATAGGTCTAGCGATTATCATAGCGATCTTTGGGTATTTTGCAGTGACAAATGTGATCCATTATGTGAATAAGGATAAGATCGTAGATAGCAACCGCAGTCAGGATCGCGATCCGGTAGCAGATAAGTTCCTAATGAAACACCATAAGGTACCGGATTTCAAGTTTGTGAATCAGTATGGAGACACGATTACTAATGAAAGCTTACTAGGTAAGGTTTATGTGCTTGATTTTTTCTTCACATCATGTCCTACTATATGTCCACCTATGAGTGTGAATATGGCAAAAGTCAATCAAAAATTTAAAAATAACGATGACTTTAGAACCGTTTCTATCACTATTGATCCAGAACATGATACTCCAGAAGTAATGAAGGAATATGCAACAAAATTTGTAGATAATGACTCGTCGTGGTATTTCCTCCACGGTGAGAAAGAAAAGATTTACGAATTGAGTAGAAAAGGCTTTTACAGCTTTGTTGAAAAAAGTGACGATCCAGCAATAGGCTTTGAACACAGCGGTAAATTTGTCCTAGTAGATAGAGATGGTTTTATCAGATCCAGAGAGGTTCAAACAGATGAGAATAATAAGCAATATATCTTTAGTTATGATGGTGTGATTCAAAAAGGCATACCAGATCAAATAGATATTTTAATAGAAGACGCAGAAATTTTATTGAATAAGTAATGAGTGTATTAGAAAAGAAAGGTCCAGCAATTATCATTGCGATATCCATAGCAGTGCCACTAGTAGTAGTGTTATTAATGTTCATGCCAGAACGTTTTAATTTCCTAGGCGTAGAGGCTGGATTGTTCCCATTATTTCATGCCTGTATCAATGCGATGACCGCATTACTATTAATAACAGGCTTTTCTTTAATAAAAGCACAAAATAAAACAGCTCATAGAGCGGTGATGACCACTGCGTTTGTACTTTCTGCCGTGTTTTTAGTGAGTTATGTGATTTCAAAAATCAGTAATGAACCAGTTCCCTATCCAGATGACGCACCGCTTAAATGGTTGTATCTATTTATTCTTTTAACACATATTGTTTTATCTGGAATTATACTACCACTGGTACTTTATACCATGTATTTTGCATGGACTCAAAAGTTTTCACGACATAAGAAAATAGCACGCTGGACCTTTCCTATTTGGCTATATGTAGCCATTACAGGTGTTTTAGTTTACGTGTTCATGTATCCTTATTACTAGTACTATGAAAAAGTGGATTTTAGTTATTGTGGTTCTTTTTTATTCCGCTTTCGCGAAAGCGCAATGTGCCATGTGCCGTGCCGTTATAGAATCAGGTGGTGACACACAGGCAGCGCAAGGATTAAATAACGGTATCACCTATTTAATGGCATTCCCATATATTCTAGTAGGAGCGATTATCTATATGGTGTACCGCTCTACCGCTAAAAAAAACTGAATTAACATTTTATTATTAGCGATTGCTGTAACATCTCCTCAACTTTAGGGTCTTAGTAAAACGTTTACTTATTTTATTTATATAATAAGTAATGCTTAAACACTAACCATGATTGAGATTAAAGACCTTCATAAGTCGTATACTACTGGTAGTAATACCTTGCATGTCTTAAAAGGCATAGATTTTAATGTTAAGCAAGGAGAGTTGGTTTCTATCATGGGATCCTCTGGTTCTGGTAAGTCTACGTTACTTAATATTTTAGGAATGCTAGACGAGGCAGATTTGGGTAGTTATACCCTAGATAACGTGCCTATTAAAAATCTAAATGAAAAACTAGCGGCACAATACCGTAATAAATTCCTAGGTTTTATTTTCCAGTCATTTAATTTAATCAATTACAAAAACGCACTGGACAATGTCGCGTTACCATTGTATTATCAGAAACTAGCACGTAAAGAGCGCGAAGAACGTTCTATGCACTACCTAGAAAAAGTAGGCCTTGCAGACTGGGCAGACCATTTACCTAATCAACTTTCTGGTGGACAAAAACAACGAGTTGCCATAGCACGTGCACTAGCTAGTGATCCTAAAGTACTTCTGGCAGATGAACCTACAGGAGCCCTAGATACTAAAACTTCCTACGAGGTGATGGAGCTGATTCAAGGAATCAATGAAGAGGGAAGAACCATCCTCATTGTAACACACGAGCCAGATATTGCAGAAATGACTAAGCGTATCGTTAATCTTAAAGACGGTAGAATCGTAGATGATAGAATAGTAAATCAAGTTAAAGCCACAGCACATGTTTAATATAGAACGCTGGCAAGAGATTTTTGATACGATTAAAAAGAATAAGCTACGTACTTTTTTAACGAGCTTATCTGTCGCATCAGGAA
This sequence comes from Nonlabens sp., assembly GCA_020630715.1. Lineage (GTDB taxonomy): Bacteria > Bacteroidota > Bacteroidia > Flavobacteriales > Flavobacteriaceae > Nonlabens. The sequence continues at coordinate 285,786 of JAHDIQ010000001.1, read as the reverse complement.
TTTTTATCTTGGTGATTCTACTAGGTTTTTCGTCTGGTATAGAAAATGGTGTGCGCACACAATTTGAACAAGATGCTACTAATCGCATTCAGGTAAGTACTAGAATAACTACAAAGGGTTTTAAAGGACTCAATCCAGGTCGTAGGTTACAAATGACTAATAAGGATTATGATAATCTAACAAATAAATACGCAGATAATATTGAGTATAAAACCAGTTTATACAACACATGGGGTGGACAGATTAATTATAAAGATAAGCAAGGTAGTTACCGTATAGAAGGTGCTTTTCCAGATCAGCAATGGATTGAAAACGCTACGTTGTCACAAGGCCGATTTATAACACAATCAGATATCGAGGAGTCGCGTAAAGTAGGTGTTTTAGGTTACCAGATGAAAGAAGATCTGTTTAAAGATATAGATCCCATAGGTAAAACAATACTATTAAATAACAACATCAACTTTACAGTAATAGGCGTTTATACAGATCCTGGTGGAACACGTGAGGAATCACGCTTATTTATTCCTATGACTACAGCGCAAAAAGTTTTTAATGCAGGTGAAAACATTAACCGAATTGCACTTACCGTAAAAATGGCAGATGATTTTGATGAAGCTGTTGCCTTAAGCGCTTCTTTAAGAGATGCAATTGATCAAGATTTAAGAACTAGATTTAGTGTAGCACCAGATGACCGTATTGCGGTTAGAGTAGATGACACCTTAGAAGAAGCACAACAAATCTACAGTTTAATAGACACCATTAGATGGGTATTCTGGTTTATAGGAATAGGGACTATCATCGCTGGAGTAGTAGGTGTAGGTAACATTATGCTTATTGTAGTTAAAGAACGTACTAAAGAGATAGGAATACGTAAAGCCTTAGGTGCTTTACCTAGTGAGATCATATGGATGGTCCTTCATGAATCTATTTTTATAACTAGCATTGCAGGTCTAATAGGTTTATTTGCTGGTGTAGGATTATTGCAATTGATAGCACCTTATGCGCAAACAGATTTTATTAATAACCCTACGGTAGATTTCACCACATCTATTACAACAGTAATTATACTAGTTTTTTCTGGAGCGCTAGCCGGATTCATTCCAGCCAGACGTGCTGCAAATATTAAACCTATTGATGCCTTAAGAGACGAATAATATGTTCAGTAAAGATAGATGGTCAGAAATATTAGAAGCACTCAATGCAAATAAGTTAAGAACCTTGCTTACCGCTTTTGGGGTGTTTTGGGGAATATTTATACTTGTTGCACTGCTAGCATTAACTAATGGTCTAAAGAATGGTGCTACAGCAAACTTTGGGAACCGCGCAACTAATACGATGTTTATGTGGGGACAAAGCACTTCCATGCCTTATAAAGGCATGAATAAAGGCCGTAGAGTACAGTTTAAATTAGCTGATGTTGATGTGCTTAAAGAGAAAATGCCAGAATTAGAATATGTCTCACCTAGGCTACAACTAGGTGGTTATCGTGGTGCTAATAACGTTTCTAGAAATGAAAAAACTGGTGCTTTTCAAGTGAATGGTGATTATCCAGAATTTATCAATCAGCAGTATATGGATATTGTCAAGGGTAGATGGCTTAATTATTCTGACATTCAAAAAGAAATGAAAAGTGCCGTTATAGGCACTGATGTAGTAAAGTCATTATATGATATAGGTGAAGAACCTATAGGGACTTATATAAAATTACAAGGTGTCAATTTTAAAGTAGTAGGAGTTTTTCAAAATCCTAGTACACAAGGCGATAGTGAGGAAGAGGCAAATACCATTTTTATTCCATTTACCACATTTGGTAAGGCATTTAATACTGCAGATAATGTAGGATGGATGGCAATTACGGCTAGTGATGATGTAAGCATGACTGAACTAAAACCTAAGGTGTTATCAATCATGCGTGAACAGCGCAACGTACATCCTGATGATTTAAGAGCCATAGGGAATTGGGATCTTGCAGAGCAATTTGCAAAATTTACTGGGCTATTTGATATCCTTTCTTTTGTAGGTTATTTTGTAGGTGCTCTAGTATTACTTTCTGGTGGTATAGGAATAAGCAACATTATGCTTATTGTGGTTAAAGAACGCACTAATGAAATAGGAGTACGTCGTGCATTAGGAGCAACGCCATGGAATATTAAATCTCAAATTTTACAAGAATCCATTGTATTAACTATGATCTCTGGACTAGCAGGAATAGCATTTGCGTCTGGATTAATCTGGTTAATGAATTATATACTGGATCAGAGTGGTCCTGTAGAAAATTTTGCAAATCCATCTGTGAATATTACCGTAGTGATTATAGCATTGATCATACTAACCATTTCAGGATTATTGGCAGGATTTATCCCTTCATCACGGGCAACTACTATGAAGCCAGTAGATGCTTTAAGAACAGAATAAAATAAACAACAACAACTAAGTAACCATAATGAAACGTACCGGAACCATTATTACCCTATTACTAATAGTATTATTAGCAGCCGTAGGAATTTATTACATCTGGCAAAAGGATCAGGAAGATCCCATAACCTATACTACAGAAAAACCTACTAAGGAAACCATTATTAAAGAAACTGTTGCCACTGGTAGCATCGTCCCTAAAGAAGAGGTAAATATCAAACCTAATATATCTGGTGTGATTGATAAAGTACACGTAGAAGCAGGTGATTTTGTAGAAGCAGGCGATTTAATTGCAGAAATTAAAGTAGTACCTAACGTAAGTTCACTTACTAATGCAAAAAATAGTATTGATCAATCACGTAATTCTGTGCAAACTGCAAAACTTGCACTAGATAATCAACAATTGATTTATAATAGACAAAAATCTCTTTTTGAAAAAGGTGTTATCGCGGCAAATGAATTTGATCTTGCACAAAATGCTTATAATAATGCGTTGCAACGCTATAAACAAGAGCAAGTAAACCTGCGCGGCGCACAACAAAACTACGATATCCTGCGTACAGGAACTACATCTGGTGCTTTAGGTAAGTATGCACAAACGGCTATTAGATCTACTGTTTCTGGAATGGTACTAGACGTTCCTGTAAAAGAAGGAAATCAAGTTATTGAAGCAAATAACTTTAATGAAGGTACTTCTATCGCAGTAATTGCAGATATCAATAAAATGATATTTGAAGGTAAAGTAGATGAGAGCGAAGTAGGAAAAATTAAAGAAGGATTACCATTAGAAATTACCGTAGGAGCATTTGATAACAAAAAGTTTGATGCGGTGTTAGATTATGTCGCACCTAAAGGAATTGCAGAAAATGGTGCCATTCAATTTGCTATTAAAGGAACGCTTAAAGCAAAACAAGATTCTACATTTATTAGAGCAGGATTAAGTGCAAATGCAAGTATTATACTAGATAAAAGAGATGAGGTTTTAAGCATTAAAGAGGCATTAGTTCAATATGATAAAGAGACTAAAAAGCCATTTGTAGAGATTGCAACTGGTGATCAACAGTTTGAGCGTCGTGATGTAGAACTAGGTTTAAGTAACGGTATTAATGTCGAGATCCTTTCAGGAGTTTCAGAAGAAGATGAGATTAAAGTATGGAATGCCTTAAAAGCTCCTACAGGTCGCGGTGGTTTCGGCGGTTAATTTTTTCTTGTAACAAAACACAATTATCACATACATATAGGCAACTAGATTATGAAAAAGCTACTATTAACTAGTATTGTTTGTTTGAGTTTCGCTTTCGCGAAAGCGCAATCACAAAAAAACTGGACACTTCAAGAATGTGTACAGCACGCTATAGACAATAATATAAGCATACAGAATGGTGCTCTCGATATTGAGACTAATGAGGTGAACCAGCGCGGTGCGTTAGGTGACTTTTTACCATCATTAAACCTATCTGCTGGTAGGAACGTGTCACAAGGTTTCCAGTTCAACCCAGTATCTGGTTTTGAAAACAATAAAAGAACTAACCTTTCTGCTAGCGCAAATATTGGGATCACGCTATTTGATGGATTGAGAAACTTTAGACAGTACGAGCGTACAAAAATGGAGTCTGAATCAATTAAATACCAGATTCAAAATCTTAAGGATAATGTTGCATTAAATGTGGCAAACTCTTATTTGAATGTGCTTTTTAACAGGGAAAACCTAGATGTGCTATTGAAGCAACATGAAGTAACAAACGCTCAAATAAAACAAACTCAAGATCTAGTAGATGCTGGATCCTTACCACGTGGTGATTTATTAGAAGTGCAGGCAACTTATGAAACAGAGAATCAACAAATCGCAGATGCAGAAAACAGTCTGCGTATTTCAAAACTGAATCTAGCACAGCTATTAATGCTTACAGATTATGAAAACTTTGACGTTGCAGATTTAGATTACCTAGTACCAGATGCAGGTATTTTAGACAATAATGTAAATAGCGTTGTAAATACTGCATTTGATAATCGTAGCGAGCTTAAAATTGCAGAACAAAACATCAAGCTATCAGAACAAGACGTGCGAATTGCACGTTCTGGATACTCACCTACGGTAAGTGGCTTTTTTAATTACAACACCGCAGCACAGGAAGATACTGCTTTAGATATTACAGATCAGTTGTATCTACTAGATGGTATTTCTTATGGAATACGTTTAAACGTTCCTGTTTTTAATGGATTCACGACACGTAACAATGTACAGAGAGCAAAGATCAATCTGGACCGCGCAAAAATTGCCGAAGACCAAGCAAAAATAGATCTTGAAAACTTAATCTACAGAGCATACACGGATGCAGAAGGTTCACGAGTGGCATATAATGCGGCTCAAAAAACACTAGAAGCAAGACAAACCGCATTTGAATATTCTCAAGAACGTTACAATGTAGGGTTACTTAATGCTTTTGACTTTGAACAATCTAGACAGCAACTAGTAGCGGCAGAGAATCAATTACTTCAATCAAAATACCAGTATATCTTTAACCTTAAGGTGTTAGAATTGTATTTTGGAGTACCAGTGACTGAATTAAAATTATAATACCATGAAAAAAGCCTTACTTATAATTCTAGGAATTATTGTCTTTTTAGTTGTTGCTTTTGTTGCGCTTAAAGCAGTAGGAGTGATTCCATCTGAAGATAAAGGAATTCTAGTAGAAGTCATGGAAGTAGAAGCCATGAACATCACAGAAACCGTGAGTGCTACAGGTAAGATAAGGCCTGAATTAGAGGTAAGCATTTCACCAGAGGTTCCAGGAGAAATTATAGAGTTACCTATAAAAGAAGGGCAGTCCATTAATAAAGGTGATTTACTCGTTAAGATTAATCCAGATCTTTTAGAATCTAGTGTAAATAGATCACGAGCAGGATTATCTAGTTCTAAGGCCGCTTATGAGCAGGCTAAAGCTTCTTTAATAGAAGCAAAAGCAAACTACCAGCGCAGTGTTACTTTATTTGAAAAAGGGGTAATTTCTAGAGCAGATTTTGACACTTCTACAGCTGCATTTGAACGTGCAAAAGCGGCTGAAAGAGCAGCTTATTATAGCGTACAAAGCGCTGGAGCTACCGTTAATGAAGCGGCAGATAATTTAGGACGTACCAGTATTTTTGCTCCTATGTCAGGAACCATTTCTTTATTAGCTGTTGAGTTAGGAGAACGAGTAGTAGGAACACAGCAAATGGCTGGAACAGAATTACTACGCGTCGCAGATCTTTCTCAAATGGAAGTTGAGGTAGATGTAAATGAAAATGATATTGTAAAAATTGCAGTAGGAGACAGAGCAATTGTTGAAGTTGACGCTTATTTAAAAAAGAAATTTGATGGTATTGTTACAGAAATTGCTAATACCGCAACAGGACAATTAAGTGCAGATCAGGTAACTAATTTTAAAGTAAAGGTGCGTATTTTATCTTCATCTTACACAGATCTTACAGATGGTAAACCAGATAACTATAGTCCGTTTAAGCCTGGAATGACTGCTACGGTAGACATTATTACTAGAGAGAAAAAAGATGCTGTTGCAGTACCTATAAGTTCTATTGTAGTTAAAAATGATACTACAGAAAAGAAAAAACGCAGTGAGATAGAATTAGACGCAGAAAAGTTTGAATGTGTCTACATTAAAAACGGTAAAAAAGCAAAATTACGAGTAGTTACTACAGGAATACAAGACGATAAAAATATTGTAGTAACGTCTGGTTTAAAAGTAGGAGACACCATTATTACTGGACCATATAATACAGTGACTAAAATACTCAAGACAGATAAAACGGTTACTGTAAAAAAGGATCGTAAAACAGATGATGATACAGAAGAAGAATAAATGGCGCTAATTCTATGTGTTGAAACTTCTTCTACTAATTGCTCTGTAGCTCTTGCCACGGATAATGAGGTGTCATTTGTTCAAAAATTTGGTGTTAAAAGTTGTTGGGATCTATTAGAAGATAACAGTGACAACTATTCACATGGAGAACGATTACACCTATATATTGAAGAGATACTAACTCGTAATAATGTTAAACCACAAGATCTAGATGCCATTGCCGTAAGTGCTGGTCCTGGTTCTTACACAGGATTACGCATAGGTGTAGCCACAGTAAAAGGGTTGTGTTATAGTCTAGATATTCCTATGATTGCTATTAGTACTTTAGCATCTTTAAAAGTACAAGCATCTGGTTTTGAAAGTGACTACATTATTCCTATGTTAGATGCGAGGCGTATGGAAGTGTATGCCGCAATTTATAAAAATGATGAACTTCTTGAGACGGCAAGACCTATTGTGTTAGATGAGATATCGTTTTTACGCTTTCGCGAAAGCAGCATAACCACATTTATAGGTACTGGTGTAGATAAATTTAAAGACTTAATTAAAGAAGAGTCTCATCACTATATAACTGCAAATCCTACTGCAATTACATTGTGTGATATTGCGATGGATAAATACAAAAAAAGCGACACCGTAGATGTCGCTTATTTTGAACCTTTTTACCTTAAAGAATTTAAGGCAGGATAATTACTTTACTTCAAATGTGATTTTCACATTCACACGGTATTCAGAAACTTTACCGTCTTTTACTTGTGCACTTTGTTCATTCACATATACTGAACGTATATTTTTCACACTTTTAGAAGCTTGTTCTACCGCTTTATTAGTTGCATCTTCCCAGCTGCTATCACTATTTGCTAATACTTCTATTACTTTTAAAATTGCCATGGTTAGGTTGTTTTAGATTAGAAAAAGTAAGATAGTAAATTTTATCCATTAATTGCCATAACGCGTTCTACCTTACCAGGTAACATATCACGCAACATAGTCTCAATTCCATTACGTAAGGTCATCGTGCTAGAAGGACAACCACTGCATGCACCTTGTAGAATCACGCTCACCTCTTTGCTTTCCTCATTGTAGTTTTCAAATACGATATTACCACCATCACTTGCAACAGCAGGTTTTACATACTCGTCTAGAATTTCTACTATTTTTTTAGAAACATCATCTAGGTTATCAAATTTAGGAAGCTCAATGGTTTCACCATCTTTCTTTACGGTTCCTGATTCATGTTTTGAAGTTCCTATAACAGCTCCTTTTTCTAATTCCTCACGTATAAAAGAACGTATCTCTATCGTAACTTCTTCCCAGGTAGCAATGTCATGCTTATGAATAGAGAGGTAGTTTTCGTCTGCATAGATTTCTTTTACAAAAGGGAAATTGTAGAGACTACGAGCTAGTGTGTTTTCCTCAGTATCTGCAATAGTTTTAAACTCTGTACTATTGACAACTAGTTTTTTATTTGCTACAAATTTCATCACAGCAGGATTAGGTGTTGCCTCTGCATAAACGGTTACGGGAACTTTCTTTTGTTGTGTTTCTATGGTAAGAAGAGGAGTATCACCATTCAAATAATTTTCTATTTGTTCTCTAACTTCATCCTGTACATCTTCCCAGGCTATGATGTCATAGCGCTCTATTGCAACAAAGTTTTGAGTGATATAAACTGTTTTTACAAATGGAAGATAAAATAATTGTTGTGCTAGTGGTGATGGTTTTGCCTCATCAATATTTTTAAATTCATAGCTCTCATTTTTTACTAAAAACTGATTGCTTTCAAATTTTATAATCGCTTCATTAGTAGTAGGAACTACCTGTACAACGTGCTTTTCCATGATTGTCATTTAGAATCGACAAAGATACAATCCATTAAAAGCAAAATGAGTGCTTAGCATAGATATTAGTAATGATTTAATAGCCATAACTATATGTGATGCATTTTAATAAATGGATGAACTAAATGATATTAGAATAGCTTGAGGCAAGGATGTTTTATAGATTAAAAACACTCTAGGCAAGATAAATAACACAATTATTCGATGAAATGCACATATAGTTAAGAAATAGCTTTTAAAATGGTACTCCTTTAACTCATGATTTTTATTAATACGCTTTAATCCTACGCTATGACTAGGATCAAGATGATTAAAGGGAAGATATCTAGGTTTTAATTCTTTGAATAAGAGCCTTTGATTCTAGATAATATTAGTCCACTTTTCTTTAGACCTATTCCCAATACCGCAACAAGAGTAATATTAATGTCAATGCTAGAACAAAAATTTATATATTTGACCTTTAACGTAAATTAACAACCCTTTAGATTTTAAAAGTGTTGCCGAGTTATGTAGTTTCAAGGTACTAATGACAAAACATTACTCACAAATTAGCGTTAATGTGATAGATCAAAATTAGACATGAGAAAAATTTTATTAGTTCTGGCACTTGCGATAAGCAGTCAGTTTACGTTTGCTCAAGAAGGTGTGCCAGTATATCTGGATTATTTAACAGATAACTATTACTTACTTCACCCATCTATGGCTGGTGCCGCAAACTGTGGTAAGGTAAGAACAACTATCAGACAACAATGGTTTGATCAAGAAAATGCACCTAACTTACAAACGCTTAGTTTTAATACAGCTATAGGACAAAATAGTGGTGTAGGAGCAATCCTTTTTAATGATGGTAATGGTTTTCACTCGCAAACTGGTGGATATGTATCTTATGCATATCACTTACAAGTAGGTGGTGGTTATGAAGATTTAAATCGTCTATCTTTCGGTATTAATGCAGGTTTAGTGCAAAGTAGATTAGATGAATCTTCATTTGATTTAACAAATTTTGACCCGATTATTACAGGAGTCCTTAGATCAGATTCTTATTTTAATGTAGATATAGGAGCCTCTTACTTCTACAAGGAATTTTACGCACATTTTACGGCCAAAAATGTCATTTTCCAAAACCGTGAGATTTACTCAGAAGGTTTTGAGAGTACAAATCAGCGTCGTTACATCGCAACTTTAGGTTACTTATTTGCACCACGTAATAGTAAATGGCAATGGGAACCATCTATTTTATATCAACGCACAGATCGTACCGCAGAGCAGTTTATGGATTTCAATGCAAAAGCGTACTATGACATGAGCGATGAAAGTATTCTTTACTTAGGAGCTTCATACCGTCAGAGTTTTGATGGAGCAGAATTCATCGATGGTAATGGTGGAATACAAGAACAAAACTTATCGCTACTTTCTCCATTAGTAGGAATTAAGCACAAGAATTTCACGTTTGCTTACACGTATAGTTATCAGTTCGGTGAGATACGATTTGCAAGTGGTGGATTCCATCAGATCACTTTAGGAATTGATTTCCTTTGTACAAAAGATAGATGGAGTTGTAACTGTCCGGCAGTAAATTTATAACCCAATCATACCATTAGAAAAGCCGGCATTAGCTGGCTTTTTTAGTTTTAAGACGATTTGAAATGAGAAAATTACTCAATGAAGAACTGGATAGGTTATCGGTATCTCGCTTTCGCGAAAGCGAAAAAACTCCCATCATAGTCGTACTAGATAACATACGTAGTTTAAATAATGTAGGTGCTGTTTTCCGTACGGCAGATGCTTATCGTATTGAGAAAATTTATCTGTGTGGAATTACGGCACAGCCACCTCATAAAGATATACGTAAAACAGCTCTAGGAGCTACTGAAACCGTTACATGGGAATACAGAGAAAACACTTTTGAGCTAATCAAGGAACTCAATGAATCTGGTATACATACTTGTGCCATTGAACAGGCAGAGCGATCTGTAACGCTTCATGACTTTAAACCTTCCGCAACAAAATTAGCTGTTGTAATGGGTAATGAAGTAAAAGGTGTGCAGCAAGAAGTAGTGGACTTATGTACTCATGTGATTGAATTACAGCAGTACGGCACAAAACATTCTTTAAATATAGCCGTTTGTACAGGGATCGTACTTTATGATTTCTATTACAAAATGGTATAGTACCTATGTAGTATCTTACACCTTCATATTTTAAAAAGCTATGTTGAAATATATTTGGATATCCTTTGTGTTGGCTTTAGGAACTTCTGTAAGTGCCCAAATCTCTGTAGATAATACAACATTTACGGTTGATCAACTGGTAGAAACGGTATTGTTTGAGGATAATGGATGTACTAATGTTTCCAATATCCAGTTTAGTACAGGTACAGGTACTGGTAACAATGGCATCGCCTACTTTGAAGCAAATAATTCAGGTTTCTCTTTAAATGATGGTGTAATTTTATCTACAGGGAACGCATTAAGCGCTGTTGGTCCTAACGTTCAAGAAGGTTTTAGTGATACCATAGGCACTCCAGGTGATGCTGATTTAGAGACGGCTATGCAGGCGGCAGGATCTCCAGTTGTATCAGAAGATGTAAGTTGGATTTCTTTTGATTTTGTACCAGTTGCAAATGCGATATCTTTTGATTATTTATTTGCTAGTGAGGAATATAATGTAAATTTTGAATGTCAATTTGCAGATGCATTTGCATTTATTCTTACAGATAATGTGACCGGTGACGTTGCTAATCTAGCTATTATCCCTGGTACTACCACACCAGTACAAGTAATCACCGTAAGAAATCCACCTAATGGTATTTGTTCTCAAGAAAATCCTAGTTTTTTTGGACAGTATAATTTAGGAAATAATCCTTTTGGATCTCCTAATACAGGACAGCCGTCTGCATTAAGTCCTATTGAATTTAATGGGCAAACGGTTGTGCTTACAGCGACAAGTCCAGTTGTTCCTAATAGGAGTTATAATATTAAACTTGTAATAGGTGATGCATCAGATAGTAGTTATGATAGCGCAGTATTTATAGGTGGAGGAAGTTTTGACATAGGAGCTGACTTAGGTGGTAGCAGATTGATTTCCAGAGGGAATCCGCTTTGTGAAGGAGAAGTTTATACCTTAGACGCAGCCTCAGGATCAACTCCTTTTGGTTCTTACGAGTGGACACAAAATGGAAATATTATCGCTGGACAAACCGGTTCAACCTTAGATGTAACAGAAAGTGGCATTTATGAAGTTACCGTTACAGTTAATCCTACTTGTGAGTTCACAGGTATAGTTACGTTAGAGTTCTTAGAACTACCAGATGCAGGTGCTCCAGATTTAATCTCTTGTGATCCCGCTGGTATAGGTAGTTTTGATTTAGGTGTTGTAGAAAACTTTTTATTAACCGGACTAGATCCAGCAGCATATACGGTACAGATTTTTGAAACCCAGGCAGATGCGCAATCGGGTACTAATCCTATTCCTATTACTAATAGTTATGTAGGGATGAATTATCCTCAAACCTTGTATTCTGTAATTTCAGATACCAGTTTTGGTTGTACCGCAATTTATCCATTCATGTTGATACTAGATGATGTAGCGGCAGCGCCAGTGCAAGATGTGGTAGGATGTGATGATGATAATGATGGAATTACCACAGTGACCTTATCAGATTTTGACGATATAGTGGCGCCAGGTTATACGCCAGGTACGGTAACGGTAGATTACTTTGCTAGTCAAAATGATGCAGATACAAATCAAAACCCACTAGGTGCCACATTTACAAACACGACTTCTCCAGAAACTATTTATGTAAGAGTAGCCTCTACAAATGATACGGGTTGTTTTGACACCACATCATTTAATATCGTTGTAAATCTAAACCCATTACCAGCGCAGCAACCATCAGATATAGAACTATGTGATGATGACAATACTGGTGATGAGATAGAAGTCTTTGATTTAACACTAGTGGAACCAGAAATTATAGGTGCTCAAAATTTTGCAGATGTTGTTTTTAGATATTACACTTCTCAAACAGATGCAGAAAACGATGTAAATGCCATAGCAGTTTCTACAGCCTATTCTAATCTATCAAATCCTGAAACCATATTTGTGAGAATAGAAAACTCTTTAACGGGATGTTTTAGTATCACAAACGCCTTTGAGCTTACTGTTAATGAATTACCAGTTATTAATTCACCAGCGGTTTATGAATTATGTGATGATAATACACCTGATGGATTTGTGGAATTTGACCTGTCTGGTCGTGATAGTGAAATTACAGGTGGAAACACAAATTACTCAGTTTTTTACTACGAGAATCAAAACGATGCAGATAATAGAGTAAATCAATTACCATCTTTATTCACAAATACAGTAAATCCACAAACAATCGTAGCATTAGTAGAAGATAACACTACAGGTTGTGTAACATCTACCATATTAGACTTAAGTGTTATAGACGCACCAGTAGTTAATCCTGCACCAGATCTAGAACTATGTGATGACGACAATACTGGTGACTTTATAGAATCTTTTGATCTCACTGTAAATGAAACTGCTATATTAAACGGACAGACAGGCATAACGTTCACCTATCATAATTCTCAAGCAGATGCAAATGACGGTGTGAATTCTATTGCTAATCCTACAAATTATGCTAATACAACAAACCCAGAACAAGTATTTGTAAGACTAGAAAACAGCAATGGATGTTTTAACACGACAGATTTTCAGGTGATCGTAAACGAAGTTCAAGTACCGCAACTAGAAGACGTATACTTTCTATGTCTAGAGTCTACAGGTGCGGTTATCGTTACAGATAACTCACCACCACTTTTAGATGCTAATATTGATACTACTGGTTTAAATATTACATGGGAGCTAGATGGTGTTACTATAGCTGGGGAAACCGGTGCGTCACTTACAGCTACTCAAATAGGAACGTATACGATAACCATCACAAATCCCGCTACAGGATGCGATGCAGTACGATCTACAGAAGTTAGAGAATTAGGTGAACCTGACAGCTTTGGTGCAGAAGTGGTGACTAACTTTTTTGATGGAACACATCGTATAGAAGCTTTTGTCACTGGTCCAGCAGATCAGTACATTTTTAGAGTAGATGATGGTCCATGGCAATTTAATGGAACCTTTAATGATGTGCGTCCAGGACCACGATTAGTTACCATTCAGGATACAGATGCTTGTGGCAGTGTAGAGATTCTAGTAAATGTAATAGGTTATCCATTATATTTTACGCCTAATGGTGATGGCTTTAATGATACCTGGAATATTATAGGAATCAATGATGAACCTACGACTAAGATTTACATTTTTGATCGTTTTGGTAAACTATTAAAACAGTTAGATCCTAGTGGTTTTGGCTGGGATGGATTGTACAATGGTGAGCCTATGCCATCGTCAGATTACTGGTTTAAAGTAGAGTATATTGAAGATGGTGCTGCTAGAAGTTTTGGCGGGCATTTTGCCCTTAAGAGATAGTGCCACTTATTTGATCTAAGACCTTGAGATAATCCTCTTGTTGATTTACAAAATCTAGTTCGCTTACATCGATAACTTTGATTTTTAAATCTTGCTGCGATCGAATAAAACTAGCATATCCTTGCTGGATTTGTGACAAGTAGCTAGACTCAATGTTTTGTTCATATTCACGACCGCGAGTTTTAATGTTTTCCATTAAGCGCTCTTCTGTCTGGTATAAGTAAACATATAAATCTGGCTTTACTAATTCTTTATACATCATGGTAAAGAGACGTTTGTATAAAGCGTATTCTTCTTTTGAAAGTGTTATTTTACTGAATATCAATGATTTAATTACATAGTAATCTGCTACTGTGAAATCGCTGAATAAATCTTGTTGTGCTACATCATCACTTAATTGCTGGTAACGATCTGCTAGAAATGACATCTCTAATGGAAACGCATACCGATCAGTATCTTCATAAAATAATGGCAAAAAAGGATTATCTGCAAATCGCTCTAAGACTTTCTTAGCGTTAAAATCAGCACTTATTTGGTGCGTTAAACTAGTCTTACCAGAGCCTATATTACCTTCAATGGCGATAAAATTGATATGGTGAATGGGATAACGCTTTCGCGAAAGCGGTATTTCTACATCTACCTTACTTCTTAAAACATCTAAAGAATTGCAAATCGCCGTATTGCTTTTATGTAAAACAGGATGTTCAAAATGTGGTGCAATATCACATAACGGTTGCATTACAAAATTGCGGTCTTGCATGCGTGGATGTGGTATTTGCAATGTCGTGCTTGTTATAATTTCGTTATCAAAATACACGATGTCTAGATCAATAACCCGATCTTCATAAGTATCAGAACTGCGAGGCACGCGTCCCATATCTTGCTCTATATTTTGCAATTTTTCAAGACAAGACTTAGCATCCATTCTAGTATGAATTAGGACGCAGCTATTTAAGAAATCGCCACCTTTAAATCCACAAGCAGCTACTTCATAAACTTTTGCTGCTTTAATGATAAGACCTATTTGTGATTCAATATGGTTACAAGCGGTCAATAGATGCGATTTGCGATCGCCCGTATTACTACCTAATGCTATGTAAACCTGATGATTATGCATTTAATCGAAGCACTTAAAATTTGTAGCAAATTAAGGAATATAAGTGAGCCCATTTGCTACTTTTACAAGAATATGAAAAGCCTTTCTGGAAATCAACTGCGCAGTGCCCATAGGATTTATTTAGTCCTAGCTGCGTTATTTATTTGCTCTCTGGTAGTGTCAAATTTGATTTTTCAAAAGTTCTTTTTTTGGAACCCATTTGGACTGTTTAGGTTTGAGATATCGGTAGGATTATTACCTTATCCCATTACGTTTTTAATAACAGATTTAGTAAGTGAGATTTACGGTAGACGCAAGGCAAACGATCTAGTACTGGCTGGGATTTTTGCATCCATTTTTAGTTTAGGTATTATTTATGTTGCTAATATCGTACCTGCGATTCCTGAATCACCTATTGATAATGCGTTGTTTAGTACCGTTTTTGGTGCGACAGCGCTAGCGGTTTTATCTAGTATGATGGCGTATCTACTGGCACAATTTGTGGACATACAGATTTATCATTTTTGGAAACGTGTGACTAAAGGCAAAATGCTCTGGTTGCGTAATAATTTTAGTACCGTGTTTTCACAATTTGTTGACACCTTATGTGTTTTATTATTGTTATGTTCTAATGGGATTATTTCATGGGATAAGTTCTGGATTCTTTTAGGTTCTGGATTTTTGTTTAAAGTTCTTGTGGCATTAGTAGATACTCCATTATTGTATTTAGGAGTTTATATTTTTAGAAAAAAGTATGACCTAGCAATAGGTGAAGAAATTAAAATAGATTGATGAAAAAGTTTTTAAAAGTATTAGGTGTATTAATTCTAGCAGTGGTGGTTTTACTACTATCAGCGCCATGGTTATTTCAAGATAAAATTGAAACCATTATTAAGAACAAATTAAATGGTTCTATGAATGCTCAAATCGACTTTGCCGAGGTTGATTTAAGCCTTTTTAGCGCTTTTCCAGATGCGCGACTTTCTATAAATAAATTGTCTATTATCAATAAAGAACCATTTTTAGGAGATACTTTATTCTATAGTAACTCTATTAAACTAGACCTGCCAGTACGTGATTTGTTTAATGATGCAAACGATCCTATTCATGTAAATGAATTGATCGTGGAACAAGCAACTGCTAACTTTAAAGTAAATGAGGCTGGCGATGCAAATTGGGATATTGCAAAATCTACCGTTGAGGATGTAAATCAAGTAGCAGATTCCACTTCTACAAATGAAGATTTTAGCTTTGATCTAGAACATTATGAAATCATAAATTCTAAGTTTTTATATGAAGATGTGACTACAAAAAACATGCTAGTGTTAGAGTCATTAAATCATCAAGGAACTGGAGATTTCTCTCTAGCAACTAGTGAACTGGATACAGATACAGATGCTATCGTCACTTACTCATTAGGTGACGTGAATTATTTATCACAAAACCTGATAAAGCTGGATGCCGTGATAGGTTTAGATTTAGAAAAACAAAAATATTCATTCAAAGAAAACAAAGCTTTTATCAATGATCTAGAATTAAAACTAGACGGCTTTGTAGATTTAGAGCCAGAATCTACAATGGTAGATTTGAGTTTTGACACGCCATCGTCAGACTTTAAAAATTTCTTTGCATTAATACCACAAACTTATCGCAGTAACCTAGATGGTATTACTACAACTGGTGATTTTAAATTACAAGGAAGTATAATAGGTCCAGTAGATGATGTACACATCCCATTGTTAGACATTACGGCGACCTCAAATAATGCGTCTTTTAAATACGCAGATTTAGCTCAAAAAGTAACTAACATATCTATCGATGCTGCTGTGAAAAATACGACAGGATTAGTAGACGATACATTTCTTAAAATAAGTGATGCCTCTTTTAATATAGGTAAGGATCGATTGCATGGTGATGTTCTAGTGAGTAATCTCACTAGAAATATGCTGATAGATTTAAATGTAGATGGCGCTATTGATCTAGCAAACCTATCAGAGGCTTTTCCTATGGAATCTGTACAAGATTTAAAAGGGAAGTTAGTTGCAGATATTGCTACATCATTTGATATGGCTAGTGTAGAGAAAGAACGTTATGAGAATATAAAAACTAAAGGAACGGCTACTCTCACAGATTTCACTTTTGATAGCGAAGACTTGAAAAACCCGATTCAGATCCAGCAAGCTGCGGTAGATATGAATCGCAATCGTGTAAAATTAGATGACTTTAAAGCTACTACAGGAAATACAGATTTTCAGGCAAATGGTGCGATTGATAACTTGATAGGATTTATGTTTCAGGATCAGGATTTAAAAGGTGCGTTTAAGGTAACTTCTAATCAATTTGACACCTCTGATTTTATGACAGATGATGTTACGGGCACGTCCTCTAATGAAACATCTGGAAGTACGGCAACTACAGAAGAAGCTATTAAGATCCCATCATTCCTAGATGCAAATTTAGATTTTAATGCAAACCAAGTTCTCTATGATGGACTAACGCTTAAGAACGTAAGTGGTATTGCAATAGTGCGTGATGAGACGCTTACACTTAACAATACTAAAACAGATATTTTTAATGGTCGTATAGGATTAGATGGATCTGTTTCTACAAAAAATGAAACTCCGGTATTTAATATGCTATTAGATATGGCAGATTTAGATATCGCACAATCTTTTGACGGTTTTGAGATGTTCCAGAAACTGGTGCCTATTATTCAAATCTTTAAGGGAAAATTAAATACCAAGTTAGAATTGAACGGCGATTTAAACAACGATTTAACGCCTAATTTAAACACTATCGCAGGAGGCGCATTTGCCCAATTGTTAACTCGTGAGATAGACACAGAAAAGACACCATTAATATCAAAACTAGATAATGAACTAAGCTTTATTAATTTAAAAGATTTAAAACTTTCTGATCTAGCGACTAACCTTACTTTTAAAGACGGCGCAGTTCAAGTGGCACCATTCAATTTTAATATAAAAGATATAGAAGTAGTTGCCAGTGGATCTCATAGTCTTACTAATGATATGAATTATACCTTAGATTTAAATGTTCCTGCAAAATATCTAGGTAAAGAAGGCGCGTCATTATTAGCAAAATTAGAAGCATCTGAGGTGGAGAATATTAAAGTTCCTATTCCGGTTAATTTATTAGGTACTATTACACAGCCTAAGGTTGATCTACAGCTAGATCTAGCTGTAAAAAATCTAACAAATCAAATTATAGAGATTCAAAAGCAACGTATTAAAGATCAAGGGAAAGAAACTTTAAACGACGCCGTTGATGATTTACTTCAAGGGAATGATCCATTGAATACTATTAAAGATGGAATAGGTGGCATACTAGGAAATAAAAAACCGAAGGATTCTACAAGTACAAAAACACCTGTAGACTCAACCCTTGTAAAAAAGCCCAAAGACACGACCGCAGTAGGTCAAATAAAAGAAAAGGCAGAGGATAAGGTAAAAGAAGCTGCCGGAAACATTTTAAATGGATTATTTAAGAAGAAGAAAAATTGATACGCAACCTTTATAATAAATCAACATCTAGTACTTAAATATCTGTATGAATATTCAAATTGTTATTACTAGATTTATGGTTGGAGGTTTGTTACTATGTGCTTCAATGTGCGGATGTGGAGAAGATGATTATAATTATGTGAGAATTGAAGGAACAATTGATAATGCCACCATCGTTGAGAATAATAGCGCTGGTTTACAGGTAAATGACACGCTTTTTATAACCACAGAAATTCCATTTGAATTCATGGATAATCCAGATTTTAACGACATCAGACAGATTGATGGGTTATATGAAAATGATCCCTTTGTTTTTCAGATGATTTTAACTAAAGAATCTCAGTTTGGTGATGATGTTAGAATTAGTGTTGCTCCAGAATATATTGTATCTTTTGAAGGAAGTACAGTATCACAATATCAGTCCTTTGTATTAACTAGCGTAGAAGAAACTGATTCTTTTAAACATAGATTTGGTATCATATTAAGAGAACCAGGTACGTACAAATTAAATTCCTATACTGATAATTCTGAATATTTAATGCAGTACAACATCAATGGCAGTTCAACTTCCTTATCGCTTTATAGTGTTTTAAGAACAGGAAGTACGGCTCCTAATTTTACTTTTACCGTAAACCCTTAAACTTTCTTATCGTAATGAAGATCATTTTCACAATCTTGTTTCTTTTAATTAGTAGCGCTAGCATTTCTCAAACACTGGATTATTTTCAAGCATATCATCCGGAAACCGGTGAAACTTACCTTATAGAAGCTGGAAAAGTGGTGCGAATTGTAACCACAGAAGGTAAACGTTACAAAGATCGATTAACCATTGTCGATGAGAATACGATTGAATTAGACGGTAAACTCATACCCATAAATGAAATAGATAAGATTAAAAAAATGCGCAATGTTTGGGTCTATGTACTAGGTGCAATAACCGTCTATTTTGGCGTGCCCTTGTTTGCGGCAGGTGTAATTGTAGCGGCAATAGGAGAAGCTGGAACTACCGTTGCTATAGGTGGCGCTGTAGCGTTGATAGGTGCTGGTCTAACCTATGCTGGGATCAATGGTATTAATCCAGCGCGTGGTTTTAAACGATATAAAGGTTGGGAATATAAGGTTATAAACGCCAAAGCATTAACGCCAGCGACTAATTAACTTGTAGGTCTACCACATAACCTTCATGGCTGCGTATATTCATCACATGGCCATTTTCAAAAATAAAATATTGTCCTTTGATCCCTTTTAAAACACCGTGATGTTCTGGTGTTTTGGATAGATTGACACTTTTTACTTTTTCAGGATATTGGATCACGGGAAAGTGAATTTCAGTCTCTTCCTGTAGTTCTAGAATGTACTCTTTAGTTTCATAAGGTAGGTGAGGAATTAAGCTTTCGCGAAAGCGTAATAAATCCACATCTTCAATACTATTAGTGAGCATTTTTCTCCAGTTCGTCTTATCTGCTACATGGTCTTTTAAGGCAACTTCTGCAATACCAGCCAGATACCGATTAGGTGTTTCTAGAATCGCAATAGCCTCGTGAGCGCCTTGATCTATCCATCTAGTAGGCACTTGACTTTTACGTGTTACACCTACTTTAACGTTGCTAGAATTTGCCAGATATACGATATGAGGTTTTAACTGGACGCGCTTTTCATAGTCTAGATCACGATCTTCTTCATCCAGATGGGCACGACTTAATTCTGGTTTCATGATCCATTCACCAGCTTGCGGAATCGCGCTAAAACAATCATAGCAAAATCCCTGACGCCAGATCTTTTTATCTAGTCCGCAATTAAGGCATTCATTTGCCACGTGTTTTAAACTAATCGATTTATCTAGTAATTGATTTACATGGATAAATTGATCTTTAAATACCAGATAATACTGCACGGTTTCTTGTAATTCTGTTTGCATTTTGCGCAATGTACCGGTAACTTTCATAAAATAATGTTTATAGAATTCTAGTATCTTTACGTAGTAAAAATACCTAAGTTTTCCCAGCTTTATGCCTATCCCATTAATGAATTCTGTAGTGTCATGGTTTCTTAAGAAACGCATTCACGATATGGAGCTTTTTATGAAGCATCCACAAGAATTACAGAATAATCTATTAATGGAATTAGTGCGTTTTGCAAAGGATACAGAGCTAGGAAAGAAATATGATTTTGCATCTGTAAAGAGTTATCAGGACTTTGTAAATCGCGTTCCTGTAGGTGATTATACCGCAGTGCAGGATGATATAGAACGCTGTAAATCTGGTGGGCAAAATATCTTGTGGCCTACACCTATTAAATGGTTTGCCATGAGTAGTGGTACGACTAGTAGTCGTAGTAAGTTTATTCCTGTAAGTCAGGAATCATTAGAGGATTGTCATTACGCAGCGGCAAAGGATTTGTTATGTATGTATTTAAATAATAATCCTAATTCTAAATTATTTAAAGGTAAAGGATTACGATTAGGTGGTAGTAAACAACTAGATAAAAAAGCAGGAACCAGTGCTGGTGATTTAAGCTCCATTTTAATTGATAATATGCCATTCTGGGCAGATTATAGTTCTACACCAGGAAATGACATCGCTTTACTGTCTGACTGGGAAACTAAAATGCCAGCGATCATAAAGGCGTCCTTACCAGAAAAGGTAACTAGTCTAGCTGGAGTACCATCATGGATGCTGGTTTTATTAAATAATACACTAGAAGTAACAGGTAAAAATCATATTCTAGAAGTATGGCCAGATCTAGAAGTGTTTTTTCACGGTGGTGTGAGTTTTGATCCTTATGTAGATCAATATAAAGCATTGTTACCTAGTAATGATGTGAAGTATTATGAGTCCTATAATGCTAGTGAAGGCTTTTTTGGGATTCAGGATTCAAATGATCACAAGGAATTACTATTGATGCTGGATTATGGGATTTTCTATGAGTTCATACCTATGAAAACCTATGGAACGCCAGATGAGAAAGTCATACCATTAGATCAAGTAGTCGCTGGTGAGAATTATGCTATTGTAATTACTACTAACGGTGGTTTGTGGCGTTATAAAATAGGTGACACGGTACGATTTACCAGTACATCTCCATATCGTATTAAAGTTACAGGTAGGACAAAGCATCATATCAATGTTTTTGGCGAGGAATTGATCATAGAAAATGCAGAAGAAGCACTTAAAAAAACTATACAATCCATACCGTGCAGTATTAAGGATTATACAGTCGCACCAGTGTTTATGGAAGGAAAAGAAAAAGGTGCTCATGAATGGATGATAGAATTTGACCAGCATCCAGCAGACTTTGAAGCATTTAAAATAGCTTTAGATCATGAATTACAACAAGTAAATACAGACTATGAGGCAAAGCGTTACAACAATATGACGCTTAATCCACCGCGTATCCATAAAGCAAGTAAAAACTTATTCTACAACTGGTTAAAATCTAAAAACAAACTAGGTGGCCAGCATAAAATCCCACGTTTAAGCAATTCTAGAGATTATATGGAAGAGTTGCTGGTGTTGAAGAATATGGTTGAGGTTTGAGGTGTATAATTATCATTTTGATTCTAATGCTGGTTTCCTGCGCTTCTTCACATCAAGCTTCTGAAATAAATTGTTTTAAAGGAAAAGTTTTATCTATTAACTCATTTGAAAGTTGTGATTTGATATCTCTATATTTATTAAAACAAAGGACACTGTTAACGTGATATCCTTAAATAATGGTTATTATGATAGCATTGGTTTTAGTCAGAAACAAGATTCTCTCTATGAAATAAAGCTAAAAAAAGATGTAGATTATAATTTTGCTTTAGTGCCTAGAAAATTTCAAACGCACAAACAGTTTACTAACCTTAGCTTAATTATAGTTGATAAAGACACTTTGTATTTCTCAAATGGGGAAACAAGCTATTCTAGTTTGTGGTTTGATTCTTTTAACACATATAATTCAAAGATCACAAAAGATTGTGCCTTCATAACAAAGACTTAATAAACAACAAAACCCCAAAAGTTTCTGTAACCTATGGGGTTTTCAATTATTTAAAAACAGGTTTAAACCACTGCCTTTAACTGTTTCTGGATACCGCTTTTATTCAGTTTAGATTCGGCATAGGTTTTTGTGACTTTGAATTCACGTTCATCACTACCAGGTAATTCAAACATGGCATCTGTAAAAATGGCTTCACATAGTGATCGTAAACCACGTGCTCCTAGTTTGTATTCTATCGCTTTTTCTACGATAAATTGTAACGCACCATCTGTAATAGTGAATTCAATATCATCCATGCTAAATAGCTTGCGATATTGTTTTATGATCGCGTTTTTAGGCTCTGTAAGGATGGCTCTCAAGGTACCAGCATCTAGTGGATTCATGTGCGTTAATACCGGTAGACGGCCTATGATTTCTGGAATCATCCCAAAATCTTTTACGTCTTTAGGAATGATGTATTTCAATAAGTTATTTTGATCTGCTACTTCATCATTAGACATACTAGCGCTAAAACCTACCGCTTGCATATTCAATCGCTTACGAATTACTTTTTCAATACCATCAAATGCTCCACCAGCGATAAATAAGATATTCTCTGTATTTACTTCTATGAATTTCTGGTCTGGATGCTTACGTCCACCTTTAGGTGGCACATTTACAACCGTTCCTTCTAGTAATTTAAGTAAACCTTGCTGTACGCCTTCACCACTTACATCACGAGTGATGGATGGATTATCACTTTTACGAGCGATTTTATCAATCTCGTCTATAAAAACGATTCCCGTTTGCGCCTTTTCTAGATTATAATCTGCTGCTTGTAATAAACGCGTGAGGATGCTTTCTACATCTTCACCTACATAACCAGCTTCTGTCAGTACGGTGGCATCTACAATAGCAAGAGGAACGTTTAACATTTTTGCAATGGTTTTTGCAATTAGTGTTTTACCGGTTCCTGTCTGGCCTACCATCATGACATTAGATTTCTGGATTTCTATATCGTCATCATCATGTGGTTGTAACAATCGTTTGTAGTGATTATATACCGCTACAGACATCACTTTTTTAGTGTGTTCCTGTCCTATAATATACTCATCTAGAAAGCTTTTTATAGCTTGTGGTTTACGTAACTGCAATTCTGCTTGTGTGACTCCTGTATCGCCACTTTCTGTTTTTACGTCTTCTAGCACGATACCATGTGCTTGTTGTATACAACGGTCACAAATGTGTGCGTCTAGTCCAGCAATAAGCAAATTGGTATCTGCTTTATTGCGACCACAAAAACTACATTCTAATTGTTCTTTACTCATAGGATATTTTTAGGGTAGTGTGGTGCGATTATTACGCTTTCGCGAAAGCGTAATACAAGAAACCCTAACACCACAAACCACAATACTAGTCACGAGTTAATACTTCATCTATCATACCATACTCCTTTGCCTTATCTGCTTTCATCCAGTAATCGCGATCACTGTCATTGTAAACTTGATCATAGGTTTGTCCAGAATGCTTTGCAATGATGTCGTAAAGTTCCTTTTTTAAAGTGAGGATTTCACGCGCCGTAATTTCTATATCACTAGCCTGGCCTTGTGCACCGCCTAGTGGCTGGTGAATCATGACACGACTATGTGGTAAGGCACTGCGCTTTCCTTTTTCTCCTGCACATAATAAAACAGCGCCCATACTAGCGGCCATACCGGTACAAATAGTTGCGACGTTAGGCTTTATGAATTGCATGGTATCATAAATTCCTAAACCAGCGTAAACACTACCACCTGGTGAGTTAATGTATATCTGTATGTCTTTACTAGCGTCTGTACTTTCTAGAAATAATAATTGTGCCTGTATAATATTTGCTACCTGATCATTAATTCCAGTTCCCATAAAAATGATGCGATCCATCATTAATCTAGAGAATACGTCAAAGATCGCGATGTTCATCTGGCGTTCTTCTATGATGTTAGGCGTAAGATTAGTAGGGTACATACTACTCATGATTTTACCGTAGTAGTTTGAGTTGATCCCTTGATCTTTTATTGCAAATTTTTCAAATTCTTTAGCTATATCCATGTGGTAATATTACTGGTTATGTGATAAAAAAGGCGTTAACCATTTGATAAAAGTTAACGCCTTTAAAGATATATGATTCTGCTGAGTTTTTAAGACTCGTATGCTTCTTTAATAAATTCCTCGTAGGTTAATTCTTTTGTTTTCAATTTTGCATTGTCTTTAAAGAATTGTAATATTTTTTCATTTTGAAGTTGCTCACTCATGCGTTTTACTTCATCTTGGTTTTGCATAATGCGTGCTACTACTTGATCTACCTCTTCGTCTGTGGCATCCATATGACCGTATTGAGCCATTTGAGCTTTTATTTGCTGGCGAGAATAGTCTTGTAGTTCTTCAAATTTTAATTGAAGATCTTCATTATCCTTAAGAATTTTTGCCTCAATTAATTGGTAGCGCAATCCTTTTTCAGAACGGTCATACTCTGCAGCAGCTTCGTCTGCAGTTAATTCTTTCTCACCATTACTAGCGAGCCATCTTTTAAGGAAGTCTGCTGGTAGGTCAAATTTTGTATTTTCAATTAATCCTTCTGTAACGTCTGTAAGAAGTTTTTGATCTGTTTGTTGTGAGAACTGGCGTCCAGCATCTTCACGTAAACGTTCCATTAATTCTTCTTTACTTTTAATTACATCTGGACCAAATAGTTTATCAAAGAATTCCTGATTTAATTTGGCTTTTTCACGTTCATTAACTTCTGTAATCTCAAAAGTCACTTTAATATCTAGACCGTGTGCTTTATCATGATCTACTTTAAGGAAGGTCATTAAATCATGATCATCATTAAAAAGACCTTTAGTTTTAAGTTCTAGAGTATCACCTATTTTGCTATCTACAAATTTCTTAAGGTTTGTTTTACCCTTAATTTTATCTGTATTGAATGTTGCATCGCTGTTGATCTCTTCATCATCGTTTCTAAACACACCAGTAATCTGGTCACCATCTGCAACGGTATCTTTTGCGATTAATTTACCGTATTGCTCACGTATACGATTTATTTGACGATTGATGGTATCATCATCAGTTTTGATCTGGTAATGTGTAATGGCTTTTTTACCTTTTACATCTACTTCAAATTCTGGAGCTAGTCCTAATTCAAATTCAAAGCTAAAATTATCGCCTTCCCAGTCGATTTCTTCTTGCTCTTTAGGAAGCGGATTTCCTAGAAGCTCTAGTTTTTCTTCGGCGATGTAACTGTTAAGCTTCTCTTGAAGCATTTTGTTGATCTCGTCTACTAGTACTGGTACACGATATTTTTTATTGATCAAGCTTGCAGGAACATGACCTTTTCTAAAACCTGGTATGCTAGCTGTCTTGCGGTAGTCCTTAAGAATCTGGTCTACCTTTTCTTGATAATCTGCTTTTTCTATGTCTAGAGTAAGCGTCGCGTTAAGTGCGTCTATTTCAGTGCGCTTGATATTCATGGAATAACTTTTAAGTGCTGTTAAATTTGGGGTGCAAAATTACTGTTTATTTACTTGTAAACAAACACTTTGTGATCTTGTTAGGTAATCCTTAAACTAGACCATAAAAATGGTGCTAATTTGATAGGTAAAAGATCAATTTCACTTTCTTAATTTATTAGCAGTGAACTCTTAATCTTTGTCTTTTTCAAGAATTTTAAACAACAAGGATCTCGCTATAGCAAGAATAATAGAAAACAATAAGGCATACAAAAAGCCATCTACGGCAAATCCACCTACCAGCCAGTCTGCTAGCATGATGATAATTGCATTAATGACTAAAAGAAATAATCCCAAGGTGACTACCGTAACAGGTAAAGTAAGGACTACAAGAATAGGTCTTACTATAAAGTTAAGTACAGAAATAGATAATGCGACAAGGATAGCACTCACATAACCATCTGTTTCTACACCTGGTAATATCTTAGAGAGTACTACTACGAGTATTGCGGTAATTAAAAGTTTAAGAATAAATTTCATAATTATTAGTGTCTTTAAAAATAAAAAATCCGTTTCGAGGTAACCGAAACGGATTTAATATAAAATAATAAGTGATTAATTTACATCATTACTAGTTTGAATAGAACGGTAAGCGCCTATGTCTACTCTAGGTAATGTTGAGCCATATTGTTCATTAATAGCGTCTATAATTACATTTGCTGTAAATGCATAACCTCGTGGTGTAGGGTGAACACCATCTAAAGAAAATCCACCACCAGATGCATAAGTAGAAGTTAATGTACCACCATTAAACCCTACGCCAGTTGAAGCAACTTGCGCAAGCGCTGTACGAGCATCTACAAAAGCAAGATCATTTGCTGCTGCTAGGTTTTCTAAGGTTGTGTTATAAGCAGTTTGTGCAGCAGTAATTGCTGCCTGCTCATTTGCTGTTAATACATTTTCATCTCCTAAAGGTACTGCTACACCTATAATAGACAATGGATTACTAGGATCTGCTTGAGTACCTATTACCGCAGCGCTAGTGAATGTGATTAAGTCACTAGAATTAGTCTGTCTTAAATTAGGTAAACCTAAAGCACTTAAATCAGTAAGATCTTCATCTTCCATAAGCATAAAGTTTTGACCGGCTGTAAAGTTAATCGTTCTTTGAGCTGCTTCTGTAGATGTGATAAACCCTGCACCAGCAGCTTGTTGTAAACCGGCATTATATCCAGCAATTTGTGGATTAGACATTACTAATCCAGCAGTTGCCGCGTCTAACGGTATTGCATTTGAAGGTACGGTCGTAAAGAAAGGAATAGAAGTTACATCTGGAATGTTTACTAAAGCACCTTTAGCACCATTTGCAGTTAATGCGGTTACATAACCTGATACCGCTCCAGCAAATACGTTAGGATCTGTTATATCATTTGATCCGTACGTTGCAGGATTTAAGTTACCTGTTTGATCTACACCTACACCGCCAGAAGTAGCAAATGATAGAATATCATTATTACCTATCCATAGTGTAAAAAATGTTCCATTTGCTGCTGCTGCATCAGCGATAACCGTTGCATTAGGATCGCTAGCAAAACGAATGAAGTAAGGATTTGCTGCAGGTAAATTAGCAATATTTCCATATCCCGGCGCACCTAAATGGAAGCTTTTTGCTCCAGGCACACCAAAGTTATTTAAGTTTTCTCCTACATTATTGGTAATGTCTGTAGTGGGCATTTGTCCAGTATATACTGCTGGGCCAGGATTACCGTCTGCACCTACAGCTAATACAAAACGATTAGGAAGTATTTGAACTCCACCTGCAAGTAAACCACCTGCGTTATCGTTTACTAGTGGTTGATTGAATTCACCACCACCAGCAAAAGCCATCTGACCAGCCATAATAGCTGGGAATGATTTTTCTTGAGCGTCTAGGTATAATGCTCCATCTGCATATCCAGAGGTTAAAGAGTTACCTACAGCTACATATTTAGAGAAGTCTGCTGTTCCACTAGAGTAAACTCCGGCTTCATCAATAGGGTTTTCTAATTCTGGGTCACAACTTACCACAGCAATTGCTGCAACAAATAATGCGATATATTTTAAATTAAATTTTTTCATCATTGTTTTTTTACATGTTGTACGTGATACCTATACCTGGTATAAGCGCTTGTGATTTAAAAGTCCCTCCAAAAGATGAAGGCTGTGTAGCTCCTGGATCAGTAAAGAAGTCATACGACTCGTTGATTTCTTTAAACTGTAAATAAAGTAAAGAAGCATCGATTGCAAATTTTTCATTGATATTGTAAGAGAAACCGAATGTGTAACCATTAGAATCATTACGTGGTGTTTCTGGAGCAAAGAATCCAGATTGTACAGGTGACTCATCAAAATAGTATCCAGCTCTTACGGTTAATTTGTCGTTAGCTTCATATTGAGCTCCTAAGCGATATGTAGATGCATCTTTGTAATTTCTAGGATTGATAGAGGTGCTACCATTACCAAAAGTAAGATCTAAACTTTCATATTCACTCCATAAAGCACGATTGTAATCAAAAGCAAGTAATAATTTGTCCCATTTATAAGAAACTCCTACAGTTAATTCTGCCGGTAGTGGAAGTGTTGCTGTAAAGCTAGTTTCCCCATTTGCAGGAGTTAACGGCGAATTAGGAAAATTTGAGAATGTTGCTGTTCCTTCTGTACTTTCAATATTGATAAGAGAACGGTAATTAAAACCAAAGGTAAAACGATCATTAGGAGTAAACATTAATCCTGCAGTCCATCCATATCCTAATACTCCAGAATCTTCTACGGCTACGTTAGAACGATCACCTTGTTCATTAGTAAGTGAACGACCAGCATTTCTGTTGAATTGAACACCGCCTATTGCGATGATAGGACCAGCACCTATACTTACACTATCAAACAATTGATATGATAACGTAGGTTGAATAAAAATGGCACTCAATTCTATTTCATTTACTAAATGAGAACCAGCCCAATCTGTAGGCCAAGTTACGTTACTACCAAAAGGTGTGTAAATTCCTAATCCAACAGCAAATTTGTCTGTTATTTTATAAGAAGCATAAGCATATACAGGTGTTCCCATAGGACTATCTGTTTGTGATGATGTTCCAAATTCTGAATTCTGGAAAGCTACATTTGAGAACACACCAAATCCACCGGCGCTAGCACTAAAAGTGCTTTCTAAATGTACTAATCCAGCTGGATTGAAAAACAAAATATCAGCACTATTAACTACGGCAACACCTGTGTGTCCCATCGCTAACTGTCTGTTACTCTGTGTGCTTACACGGTATCCACCTGCATATGCAAATGCAGATATAAGGATAAACACCGCTAAAACTTTTAATTTATTCATAGTCAGTTGTTTAAATAATATTTATAGGGTTTAATTGAATCAAAAATACGTTATTTAATCGCGTACGCAAGCGTTTTCGTAATTATTATGCAAGCATAGTATTAATTATCAAGGAATTCTGTCACGGTTTCATAGAATAATTGTGGTTGTTGTGCATGTAGCCAGTGTCCTGCATTTGGGATGGTTTTTAATTGCGCTTTCGCGAAAGCGTAATCTATACTAACTTTATCGTTATCAAGTATATAACCGCTATTACCGCCTCGTACAAATAAGGTTTCCACCTTTATCGTTGTGTCAAATTCTTTATGTTGACCTATCATGTGTTGACTATTTCCTAGCACTTCTAAATTGAATCTCCACCCAAAAGTAGTTTTCTCTTTGCGGTATAAACTTTTTAATAAAAATTGTCTAGTTCCAGTATCTGGAATTAAAGTGGCCATCATTTCATCTGCATCATTACGACGTTTTACGAGATTAAAATCTACAGATTCTAGCGCTTTAATGATATCACTATGGTGCGGTGCATAGGTTTTAGGAGCAATGTCTGCTACTACTAGTTTATCAATGAGTTTAGGGTAAAGATTTGCTAGTTCCATAGCTACTTTTCCACCCATAGAATGTCCTATTAGATTGATGTTTTGTAAATCGTGATGATCGCAATATTCTTTAACATCTTGAGCCATTAATTCATAACTAAAGTCGTCACTGTGAAAACTGCGGCCATGATTGCGCTGGTCTAATAAATGAACTTGATAACCATTTTCACTCCACAGTTTACCTAGCGTTTTCCAGTTATCTGCCATTCCTAGAAAACCATGTAAGATGATTAGTGGTTTCCCAGTTCCTAAAATAATAGAATGTAGCATGTTATACTAATTTAGAACGGTACATCTGCACCACGTTTTCAAATCCTAGATAAAGGCTTTCACTAATTAAAGCATGACCTATAGATACTTCTAGGAGGTTAGGAATTTGTTTACTAAAATATTCAATGTTTTCTAGCGATAGATCGTGTCCAGCATTTATTCCCAGTCCTAATTCTGTGGCAATCGTTGCTGCAGTAACATAAGGTGCGATAGCTTTTTCTTTATTTATGCTGTAGAGATGCGCATAACTTTCTGTGTATAATTCTATACGATCTACACCTGTACTTGCAGCGCCATGTATCATTTCCTTTAAGGGATCTACAAAAATACTCGTGCGTATGCCCTGATTTTTAAAGTGAGCTACAATTTTTGTCAAGTAATCTTGATGTTTTACGGTGTCCCATCCAGCATCTGATGTAATCACGTCTACCGCATCTGGAACTAGTGTAACCTGCGTGGGTTGCACTTCATCTACTAGTGCTATAAATTTTTCATTAGGATTACCTTCTATATTTAATTCTGTATGGATTGCTTTTTTAAGGTCTCTTGCGTCTTGATATCTTATGTGACGTTCATCTGGTCTAGGATGAATAGTAATACCTTGAGCACCAAATCGTTCTATATCTAGAGCACAATTAACAAGGTTAGGAACATCACCGCCACGAGCATTGCGCAAGGTTGCTATTTTATTCACATTCACACTTAAATGAGTCATAGAATTTCTTTTAATTCAAAAATACAACCTAATCCCAGCAATAAGTACGCATAGAATTGATTAATTTGCATAAAAAGAGTGTCGTTATGAGTATGGAACAATATATAATAAATGATGTGCAACCGCTGGACATGAAAGATGCTATTACTATAGCACAGCGCATTTTTTCACAACTTACCTATTCTCATTTACCCGTTATTGAAGACGGTAAATATATAGGTTGTGTGGCCGAAACTGATGCACATTGTTTTGAATCTAATCAAACGCTACTTGATGTAAAATACACATTAGACGGATTTCATGTTACTACAAACACACACTGGCTAGATGTTTTAGAAGCATTTGCACGTCATGATTCTAATGTTATGCCCGTACTAGATGATAAAGCAAACTATAAAGGATATTATGAATTAAAGGATGTACTACATCTATTCAATGATTCTCCGTTTTTATATGAATCTGGTGCTGTGATTGTTGTAGAAAAAGGCACCGCAGATTACTCCTTTAGTGAGATTACTCAAATTGTAGAAACTAATGATTCTAAATTGTACGGTCTTTTTATCAGTAATTATAATGATCATATGACTCAAATCACTCTTAAAGTAAGTCCAGAAAGCCTGAATGAAGTGCTACAAACTTTTAGAAGATACAGTTATGTTGTAGTAACTAGCGCACAAGACGATACGTATTTAGATGGACTTAAAGAGCGTAGCGATTATTTAAACAAATACCTGAACATGTAATGAAAAAGATTGCGATTTATGGTCAGTATTTACAGGAAGATAGTTTAGAAACATTTTCTAGCGTTTTAGGTGAATTAAAACAGCGCGATTGTGACGTTCACATTGTTAGTTCTTATATGGATCTTGTAAAAAATCAGGTCAATATTAATGGCTACGATGTCTTTAATCATTTAGATTCTAGTTATGATTTAATGATAAGTATAGGTGGTGATGGAACTATTTTAAGAGCGGTTTCTTACGTAGGTAAATTAAATATTCCTGTGATGGGAATCAATACCGGTAGATTAGGTTTTCTAGCAACCCTACAACCAGAAGAGTTAAAAAGTGCCTTTAAATCATTATTTGATGGTGATTATCATTTAAGCAAGCGCACACTTATTACCGCTGTGTCTAACCATCCAGAAAATCATGTAGCGCCTCATAATTTTGCGCTTAACGAGATTACGGTAAGTCGTATGAATACAACCTCTATGATTCAAATTGAAACTCATTTAAATGGTGAGCTTCTCACCAGTTACTGGGCAGATGGTTTGATCATTTCTACACCTACAGGATCTACCGGATATAGTTTAAGTTGCGGTGGACCCGTGATATCACCGCAAACAGATGCGCTGGTCATTACTCCTATTGCACCACATAATCTTAATGCAAGACCTCTTGTAATTCCAGACCATACTACGATAAAAATCAAGGTAAAAGGAAGAGAAAATGAATTTCTTGCCTCACTAGATAATCGTATTGCCTCTTATCCAGATGAGACAGAAATCGTTATAAAAAAGGCAGATTTTACGATTGATTTAATACAATTAGGAACGGCTAGTTTTATAAAAACGATACGTCATAAATTGCTTTGGGGAGAAGATAAGCGCAATTAGACAATAAAATCTACAAATAGCTGTTTAACATAACGCACAAAGCTAGTTAATAACCCGTGCTGGGTAACGAGAATTGTTATATTTGCACGTTTTAAAAATTTCATGCGTTTAAAAGTTTTATTTCTTTTTGTTTTTTTGAGTTTCGCTTTCGCGAAAGCGCAAACCTACGAGGTAGGTCCATGGATAGGTGGAAGTAATATCATAGGAGATGTAGGAAGTACACAATTTATCGCACCAAATGATTTGACCTTTGGAGGGATTTTTAAGTGGAATAGAAGTAGTCGTCACAGTTTTAGAGCTTCATTACTCGTTGGGAATATGATAGGAGATGATAATGATAGTGATGATCGTTCTAGAGATTTAAGAGGTTATAATTACGATTATAGATTAATTGAAGCTAGTGTAGGAATTGAATACACTTTTTGGGACTGGCGATTGCATACCGGTGAGCCACAATTGACACCTTATTTGTATACTGGAATCACAGGTTTTCAATATGAGGAATTTGGGCTTAATACCGCTACAAATCAATTAGAAGAATTTGATACTTTTAGAGGCTTAGCAGTTCCTATGGTTTTAGGAGTTAAATCAAATGTTTTAGGACAGCATTTAGTGCTGGCCGCAGAGGTAGGAATAAGATATACCTTTACAGATAATCTGGACGGAAGTTTTCCAGGTGATGGTGATACAGGATTTGCCACAAGAAACTTTGGAAATATTAGTAACAATGACTGGTATGTTTTTTCAGGGATTTCATTAACCTACACCTTTGGTAGGAAACCATGTTATTGCGATTTTTAATAAATGATGAACACTACAATAGACCTACATAACTTACCACAACACGTTGCTGTCATCATGGATGGCAATGGTCGCTGGGCAAAAAAGCAAGGTCTGATGAGAGTAAGAGGTCATGAAAAAGGAGCTCAAGCTGTTAGAGATACCGTGGAAACATGTGCAGAATTAGGGATTAAAAACCTAACCTTATACGCCTTTAGTACAGAAAACTGGAAACGACCTAAATTAGAAGTAGACACCTTAATGAAACTTTTAGTTTCTAGCCTACGTAAGGAGTTGCCTACATTACAAAAGAACAATATCTCACTTAAAGCGGTAGGAAGTTTACAATTACTTCCTATATCTGCTAAAAAGCAACTTGATGAGGTAATAGAAGCGACCAGTCATAATTCCAGGATGAATTTGACACTAGCGCTTAGTTATGGTTCTAGAGAGGAACTTATTGCCGTTATTAAAAAAGTGGCATCAAAAGTAAAAACAAATGAGATTGATGTAGAAGACATCGATCAAGATACCATTAACAACCTTCTTTATACAAACTACATGCCTGATGTAGATTTATTAATACGCACCAGTGGTGAGCAACGTATCAGTAATTTCTTATTATGGCAAATTGCCTATGCAGAATTGTATTTTACAGAAGTATTGTGGCCTGATTTCAGAAAAGAGCATCTAATTGAGGCGATAGAAAATTATCAAAACCGAGAACGTAGATTCGGTAAAACAAGTGAACAATTATAATCTAATGACACAAAAGCTAGCACAATCGCTATTTATAGCACTTGCAATGATCGTAGGAACGACTGTTGTCGCGCAGCAAACTAAAGATACACCTATAGGTGATGCCTCACTTTATAAAGTAGGTGAAATAACCGTTACTGGTGTGCAGTCTTTTAATGAAAATACTGTAATCACTTTTATGGGTATTAAAAAAGGTGAATATATTTATTCTCCTGGTGATCGTATAAGTCAGGCCATAAAGAAACTGTGGGATTTGAAATTGTTTAGTGACGTACGCTTATATCAAACAGCTATCTTAAATGACCCTAATAGCGACATTGATATTATAAATTTAGAAATAAACATTGTAGAAGTACCTAACCTAAGAGATGTTGTAATTACAGGTCTTAAAAAAAATAAAGTAAAAGATTTACAGGAGGAACTTAAACTTACAAAAGGCCGTAAAGCCACAGAGAATTTAATAACAACTACACGTAGTTTTATTGAAAATAAATACCGTGATAAAGGTTTCTTGTATGCAGATGCTTTAGTACGTATCAGAGAAGTAGAAGATACCTTGCCTAATACAAACATCGTAGATATGAAGATTGATGTTAACCGCGGTAAAAAGGTTAAAATCTCAGACATCACTTTTGAAGGTAATGAGCTTATTAGTGATAAGAAATTGCGTAAGGCAATGAAAAACACTAAGAAGATTAATCCAATTCGTGTTTTGAAAAGATCAAAATATGTAGAAGACGATTATCAAGATGACTTGTCATCATTAGTAGATGCATATAAAGAGAAAGGATTTAGAGATGCCCGTGTATTATCAGATACTTTAATACAAAAGAGTGACGATCGTATTGCTTTAAAAATTGAAGTAGAAGAAGGTCGTAAGTATTATTTTGGTAACATTGATTTTATTGGAAATACTGTTTATACTGATGAACAGTTACAGCGCAAACTTAAGATTGAGAAAGGTGATGTTTATAATGGAGTAGCCTTTGACGACCGCATTAGTAACCCAGAGGATCCAGATTCTGATGATATTTCAAATTTATATCAAAATAGTGGTTATTTATTTTCTAATGTAAATGCAGTAGAAACAAAAGTGTATAACGACACCATAGATTTTGAAATTAGAATTGTAGAAGGAGATCTGGCATATTTTAATAACATTACTGTTTCGGGTAATGCTAGAACTAATGATCATGTGATTTATAGAGTACTTCAAACTACACCTGGAGAAAAGTATTCTCGTCAAAAAATTATTAGCTCTATACGTGAGGTAGGACAGTTGGGATTCTTTGATCCACAGCAAATCAATCCAAAACTTCAAAATGTAAATCAACAGGAAGGTACGGTAGATGTAGAATATGAATTAGTAGAAACGGGATCTAGCCAGATAGAATTACAAGGTGGTTATGGTGGTGGTGGATTTGTAGGAAC
Source organism: Nonlabens sp. (assembly GCA_020630715.1). Taxonomy (GTDB): domain Bacteria; phylum Bacteroidota; class Bacteroidia; order Flavobacteriales; family Flavobacteriaceae; genus Nonlabens. The sequence goes on along the minus strand of JAHDIQ010000001.1, from coordinate 250,564 downwards.
TCTAGGGCTGCGATTCAATAATTTCTCATTGCGTAATTTGTTTAAACGAGAAGAATGGCGTCCAGTTCCTATGGGAGATGGACAAAGTATTGCTCTAAGAGCACAAGCTAGTTTAATATTTAGAACCTATAGTTTAAACTTTACAGAACCTTGGTTAGGCGGTAAAAAACCAGTGTCATTTAACGTTTCCCTATCACATAGTGAACAGTTTAGGGTGAATCAACGTGATTTTACTCAAGTAGATCGTAGCCAGAGATTCCTGATTACAGGAGCAACAGTAGGACTAGCAAAACGTCTAGAATGGCCAGATTTCTATTTCCAGTTCTCGCAGGCGCTTGCTTTCCAGCGTTACACGGTACAAAATTTTCAATCACCATTATTTAGTTTCCAGGACGGTGCAGCAAATAATCTATCCTATACCTTAGGAATAAGTCGAAATAATGTAGGTGTAAACCCTATTTATCCTACCTATGGATCTAGTTTTTCATTAACTGCAAAATTGACACCACCATATTCTCTATGGAATGGTGTGGATTATGATAACCTAGGTGAGCAAGAAGCTTTCCAGACTAATGGAGTTGCAGACCAGGAGAAAATCGACCGTGAGCGATTGAAATTCTTAGAATATTATAAAATTAAGTTTCAGGGTAAATGGTACACTAGGCTATATGATAAATTAGTGTTAGAGACTAATACAGAATTTGGATTCCTAGGAGCCTACAATCAGGCACGTGGATTAGTTCCTTTTGAGCGTTTCTTTGTAGGTGGTGATGGATTAGGAGCATTTGCCCTGGATGGTCGTGATATTGTAAGACTACGTGGATATGATAACGCTTCATTAACCAGAAATGCAGATGGAGATACCGTCTATAACAAATTCTCTTTAGAATTACGTTATCCTATTTCACTAGAGCAGGCAGCATCTATTTATGTGTTGTCTTTTGCAGAGGCTGGTGGTAGTTACACACAGTTTAGAGATTATAACCCATTTGAGGTTCAGCGTTCTGCAGGAGCAGGAATGCGTATATTTATGCCAGCATTTGGTCTGTTAGGAATTGATTTTGGTTACGGATTTGACCCTATTCCTTCTGCTGTAAATAGAGATCCTAGTGGATGGAATGTACACTTTATAATCGGGCAACAATTTTAAAATGGCACGATTATTTCTATAAACCTATCGCTTATGAAAAATAAGATCATTGTATTAAGTCTATTAAGTTTGATGTGTTTCGCTTTCGCGAAAGCGCAACGAGGCGCCAGAGTTGCTTACATCGATATGGAGTATATTCTGGATAATGTACCAGAATATCAAGATGCCGTAAAAGAGCTAGATCGTAAGATGGCAAAATGGAAGCAAGAAATAGATGGCATGAAGCTTGAAGTACAACAAATGAAAGAGGCACTAAATAATGAGCGCGTCTTGTTGACAAAAGAGTTAGTTGAAGAAAAAGAAGAAGACATTTCTATTAAAGAAGAAGACCTTTTAAAGTACACAGAAAAACGATTTGGCGCACAAGGAGATTTTGTGTTACAAAAACAACAATTAATACAACCTATACAGGATCAAGTTTTTAATGAAGTACAAAAAATAAGTGCTCAAAAAAAATATGATTTTGTTCTAGATGCAGCAGATGCCGCAATGCTTTATAGCGCAGATCGTCATGATTTAAGTGATGATGTTTTAAAAGCAATAGGAAGAACTGCAAAGGTAAAATCCCGTAATAAGAAGGACACAAAGAAGAATGATGAGGCAGAAGAGAAAAAAGATGAACGTTACCTCAATGTAGTAGAGGCAGAAGAAAAGGAAGAAAAAGAAGAAAAGAAACAAGCTGTAATGGATGATCGTGAAAAAGCACGACTAGAAAAATTACAAAAGCGTGATAGTATAAAGCAAGCACGTGCAGCATGGATGAAAAAAAGGCGTGATAGTATTATGGAAGTAAGACAAAAGCGCAAGGATAGTATTCTAAAAGCGAGAGAAGCAAAAAGAAAAGAACAAGAAGCAAAGAGAAATCAATAATATAAAGGATCGCATTATATTTGCGCCCAATAAAAAAGTAGAAAGCAAAAACAACAATTAATAAAGTAACAATGAAAAATCTAAAATTAGTAATAGCAGTAGCCGTAGTAGTTCTTACCGCTGGTATGCAACAAGTAACAGCACAAGCAACACCTAGTAAAGTATGTCACGTATTTTCACAACAACTAGTAGAATCTTTACCTAAAGCACAAGCTGCAGATAAGCAGCTACGTGATCTAGAAAAAACGTATAGAGATCGTGGAGCAGAATTAGAAAAAGAATTACAAAGCCAGGTGCAACAAGCTCAAAGTCTAGCAGAATCTAGAACTCAAGAAGAAAATGAGCGTGCTTATGTAGAAATACAAAAAGCAGAAAGAAAAATTCAAGAATATTACCAGAACTCACAGCAAGCAATGGCACAAAAAAGAGAAGACCTTTTAAAACCATTACTTAAAGAAGTACGTGAAGCGATTCAAGCGACTGCTCGTGCAAAAGGATTTGAGTATGTTCTAGATGCAACAACAGGAACAGGAGTTATCCTAGCAGATGGTTATGACATCACAGCAGATGTAAAAAAATCATTAGGAGTAACTAACTAGTCACTCTTTTTAAAAATAGTAAACCGCTTAAGTAATTCACTTAAGCGGTTTTTTTATATTTAACCATGAGTAAATCCAGTCCTTTAGGGTTTTTTGATAGTGGTGTAGGTGGAACTTCTGTATGGAAAGAAGTGATTCATCTATTAACACGTGAGAATACGATATACCTAGCAGATAGTAAACATGCTCCTTATGGACGTAAATCTCAAGAGGAGATTACTCAGTTATGTGTTAAGAACACAGAATTACTTCTATCTAAAGGTTGTAAGCTTATTGCCATTCCTTGCAATACCGCTACTACTAACAGTATAGACTATTTAAGATCGCATTACGACGTACCCTTTATAGGCATAGAACCAGCGATTAAACCAGCAGCTTTAAAAAGTAATACTGGTAAAATTGGAATTCTAGCCACTCAAGGAACCTTATCTAGTAAGTTATTTAATAAAACTCAAAGAGAACATACGCAAGACGTTAATACTATTGAAATAGTAGGTACAGGAATTGTGGAGCTAGTAGAGGCTGGAAAAAAAGATAGCGATGAAATGCGTGAATTACTAGTTCCCATTATAGAACCTTTTATGATATCAGGAATAGATTATCTAGTTTTAGGTTGTAGTCATTATCCCTACATAAAAAAACAGTTAGAACATCTCTTACCTAGTCGCGTAAAAATTATCGATTCAGGAGCTGCCGTAGCACGACAAACCTTACATGTTTTGGAAGAATTAGATCTACTAAATGATCAATCTCTACCCGGAAGACATCAATTGTATTCAAATGCCAGCATCACTGTTCTAGATCAACTTACTAGTGAGATCGCTAATCGTAATGTAGCTCATCTAGAGTTCTAATTGAAATACTGAAACAGCGCTAATTTCTTACTAGGACTTACGGGTAACTCTATATCTCCTAAAAGAACACTTCCACCTTTTCCTTTACGATAGGCAGTTACCTGCGTCGTGTTAATTAAATAGCTTTTATGGATGCGACAAAAGCCTTTCTCATTCAATAAATCATCAAAATGTTTCAGTGTTTTTGAGACTAACTTCTCTCCATCTGGTAAAATGATATGCGTATAATTATCATCTGCTTTACAGTAAATGATATCTTGAATAGGGATCACCTCAAAACCTTCTTGAGTAGGAATCGTAATTTTATCTGTAAGAGTATCGCTATCCTTAATACTCAAACCTACCTGAATATCATTCTCACGAGATTTGATTGATTTCACAGTATCTACGGCTTTTATAAGCTCATCAATTTCAATAGGTTTTGTAAGATAATAAGCCGCTTGTTGATTAAGCGCGTCTTTTGCATACTGATCATAAGCAGTCACAAAAACCGTTTCAAAATCACGATCACCTACCTGATCTAATAAGTCAAAGGCAGTTCCATAAGGCATTTCTACATCTAGAAATAAAAGGTCTACGCTAGTTTTACGCAATAATTGGAGTGCTTCATCTACATTAGTAGCTTCGTCCACAACCGTTATATCTGGACAGTATTTGCCTAGATAGTTTCTTAAAATATCTCTAGATATTTGCTCGTCTTCTACAATGATAGCGGTTAGTTTCATGATACTTTTAATGTAATAAAATAGGTATAAATTTTAGGCAATTGAATTGTAGATAAAGCCAGAATCAACATTT
>JAHDIQ010000001.1:234263-246193 GCA_020630715.1 Nonlabens sp. | reverse complement strand
TCTTAATTCTTAATTCTTAATTCTTAATTCTTAATTCTTAATTCTTAATTCTTAATTCTTAACTCTTAACTCTTAATTCTTAATTCTTAATTCTTAATTCTTAATTCTTAATCGTCACCACAACCTTAGTCCCTACATCTGGCGTCATTCCAGCGTCACTCACATTTACTGTGATTTCAGCGTCATGTAGTTCATTGAGTAGTGCTACACGATTATCAATATTACCTAATCCTTTACTGCTGCGTTTCTTTTGGTGTGTTGTTTTAATCGCCTTTGATTTATCGCGACCTATACCATTATCTGTGATCGTTACGGTGAGTGTGTTGTTTGCTTTTGCAAAAGCGATATTTAAAAAACCTTTCTCATCCTTGTACCTCAATCCATGCCATACCGCATTTTCTATAATGGGTTGCAACAACATAGGTGGTACTTCAATAGAAGCATTTTCTAAGCTAGGATCTATGGTAATATCGTAATCAAATTTATCTTGAAAACGTTCGTGTTCTAGCTTTACGTACAGTTGAAGTAACTCTATTTCTTTTGCAAGTGGAATAAAATCTAGTTCTGAATTTTCTAAAACACTACGCATTAGTTTAGAGAAATCTGCAAGGTATTTATTTGCCGCACGCTCATCATTTCTAGCGATATAGCTGTTTACAGAATTCAATGCATTAAATATAAAATGCGGATTCATCTGACTGCGCAACGATTTTAATGCTAGTAAATGGTTGTTAATGCGTTGCTGTTTATTAGTGCGCCACATAAAATAAGCAAGGCTAATCAGTAGTAAACTCAGCAGAACTAGCGCATAAATAATCCACCGCTGTCTAGTATTGATTTGGGTAGCGAGTTGCTGTTCTGTTTGTGCTAGGGCGAGCTTATTTGCTGTGAGTTCGCGGTCTTTTTCTAGCGATAATACTCTAGTTTGTTTATTGAGTAATTCCTGTGCTTTACGAGTATTAAAAGCAATTTCTTCATCTTTTTGCTTGTAAAATTGTTCTGCAGTTTCAATATATATGGTATTGTAATCCAGTGCTTTACTAGTATTGCCTTCTTTACGATAAAGTATGGCGAGATTGCGAGCAGCTTCTTTTTTAGTAGCCAGATCTTCTTTTTTAGTAGCTTCGTTATAACTATCTGTAAAAGATGCGATTGCCGCTGTAAAATCATTTTTTGCAGAATAAGCTTCGGCTATTTTAAGTTGTTCTTTTTGCTTAGAAAGACCTAAATCATTCATCGCTGGATTTATAAAATCTTTAGGCGATGCACCAGCAGTTGAAGTATCATCCATTGCCACTACGGTTTCTTCAACTACAATTGCTGCTAATTCAAATTCATCCTCATCATTACTTTCTGACACAGGCGCTAGAGGCACTTCATCATCATTTTCCAGTAGCTCTATATTCTTTTTACGCAGTGCAATTTCTTTATCATATTGCTGGTTGCTGCGATAAAAATCTGCGGTACGAGACTGATTTACAACATTAGAAGCGACGCTTACATTTGCAGATTCTTTGATAGCGGTGTTATAATACGTATCTGCCAGAACAACATTTCCTGATCTATTGTATACATCTGCAATGGAAGTATTTAAATCAGGTATAAGACTTGTTTTATTATTATTTTGAGCTAATTCTAGCGCTATATTATAATTAGAAAGTGCTTTTTCTAGATCATTAGTTTTATCATAAGCTTTACCTAGTAAGGTGAAAGCTGTAATATTTTCATCACTAGTAAGTGAATTTCTTTTAGTAATAAGAGCATTTACGGCGGTTAAGGCTTCTTGATAATTACCATTTTCTAGATAGCTATTAGCAAGTTTAAGTTGCCTTGAATTTGTAGAAACAGCTTTTATGGCTTCTTTAAAATTAGAAATCGCTAGGTCATGTTGTTTATTAAAAGCATAGAGATCGCCTAGTTTTTCATAGACTCTAGCCTTTTTTGCATCGCTTAAAACTTCAGCATTATTAGACAAACTGGCGATGAGAAAATCTGCGGTTTTTTGTGGGTCTTTTTTAAGATAAACCTGTGCGCTATCTAGTAATGTTTCATAGGATAATGCTTTGAGGTTTTCCTTTTGCTCATCTGCATCTGTCACCTGAATTTCTAGATCATCATAAGAGCGTATTCTATAGTAAACGGTTTCAAAATCAGATCTTCTGATTATGATTTCGTCACCTAGATTTGCAGGTATTTTAAAGTAACCTAGGGCATCTGTAGTCGCATAACGACCTTGTGGACCTTCAATGTTCACACCGCTTAACGGTTTTCTATCTTCCGTAACCACGCGACCTTCTAGCACCATAGCGGTGCGGTCTGCACTACTTTTTTGATACTTCCTAGCTTCTTGTGCCATCGTTGTTGCCGTGGCACTGGTCATTAGTAAGATAAATAGAAAAAGTGTTCTCATTTCGATGGTAAACTTAGTCATTAAAATGGACTTCAATTCAATAGTAGTGCCGTTTTAGGGCAGTTACGGTGGTGGGAATTACGCTTTCGCGAAAGCGTACTCAATCACAACCCTATTTCACTCATCCAGCAGTATCGTTCCCTCATTCTATGTATTTGTAGGTAGAAGTTCCTAGTAGATTTGGTTCAAAATCAAATGAAAATGAGAACAATAATCGTAAGTATCGCACTGATTGCAAGCGCTTTAATCCATGCCCAACATCTAGGGAATTTTAACAATCAAGTTTCTACCATGGAAATTTCTAGAGCAAATATTGCGACGGCAGATATGGGAAATGCTGGTTATATCAACCCACATAATAAGGCCGTTTTTAGACCTAATCTTCAACCTAGTAATATTTTAAATCTCAATTTACGCAGTCTTTACAATATCGAGGCGACAGATTACACGGCTGTTTTTAACATCAATCAACTAGGTAAAACCGCCGAAGAGACGCAACAATTAATGAAAGATCGCATTAATGCAGTGAAGTCTAATTTAAAAGCACAAGGCTTTAATGGACAGTATGCGATTGATATGATTTCATTTGTGCCACAATATGAGATTGAGGTGACTAAAAAATTGTTTAGTAAAACGTATACGGAGGTTCCAGTAGGTTTTGAACTGCAACAAAATTTAATGATATCCTATCGCGATGATGCAGATTTTCAAAAGATTCTAGAGGCTTGTGCCAGTGCAGAAATTTACAACCTCGTAAAAGTGGATTACTACGTAAAAAACTTAGAAGCCATTTATAAAGAACTTCAAACTAAGTTGCTGGCCGAAGTAAAAAGTAAAAAAGCCTATTATGAGGCTTTAGGTTTTAACATGAGTGACTATGACATCCATATGGCAGATCAAAAGTACTATCACGTGCCAAAAGACTTCTATAAAAGTTACGTTGCTTCAAATAATTTGAGCATCGATGCCTTAAAACAAAAGAAAGGTGTAACCCGTATTAAAAAGCCTATATCTTATTATTATGATCCTATTTCTTATGCTGGTTATGATCTAGTCGTAAATGCAGATATACAGAAACCGGTTATACAATTAGGGATGGATTTATCTTTAAGATATATCCCAAAACCTGAGAAACCAGTAGCTCCAGTTCCCGTAAAAGAGCCAAAACCTAAAGTATATGTCATCTCACCACAAGGTCCAGTAGATATTAAACAATTACCTAATTCATAAAAAACGATTCTTTATGAAGGCGCTTCTTTCGTTCGATGAAAGGGAATCGTTTGGAGACCTAAAAAGTCTCCCTTTGAAGAGAGATTTAGAGGGATGTTTCACCACAATAGTTTCACTAATTAAAAAAAACAATACCATGAAAAATTTAAGAATAGTTACCCTTATTGCTACCGTAATGATCTTGTTTTCTTGTATAGGAAATATAGATCACACAAATGAACAACTTGCAGTGATACAACCTGTAATCACTAAACCCGTAAAACCTGCCACGATTCAAATAGCTTTATTGTTAGACACTTCTAATAGTATGGATGGATTGATTCTTCAGGCAAAGGACCAATTATGGGACATTGTCACCCAAATGTCTTATGCACATTGTAATGAGAAACAAGCGCAATTAGAAATCGCCTTGTATGAATATGGAAACAGTAACCTTGATGCGCAATCAAATTATATAAGACAGGTATTACCTTTTTCTACAGATTTAGATATTATAAGTAAAGAGTTATTTGCTTTACGTACACAAGGTGGCGATGAATATTGTGGTGCCGTTATTAAAGATGCGGTGGATCATTTAGAATGGCGTGACGGTGATCAGGATTTAAAGATGATGTTTATTGCAGGAAATGAATCCTTTTATCAAGGAAGCGTTTCTTCTGAATTTGCCTTGGGAATGGCGGTGCAAAATGACATCACAGTGAATACTATTTTTTGTGGTGATCGCGTGAATGGAATTAATTTGAAATGGAAAGATAGCGCCTTACTAGGTAAAGGTGAGTACACGTTTATAAATCACAATCAACAAGCTCAATATGTCGCTACGCCTTATGACGATCAGATCATACAATTGAATTCAAAATTGAATAATACCTACGTGGTTTATGGATATAGAGCCCAAGAAGCAAAAGCATTGCAATCTAGAATGGATCAACAAGTAGCTGGAGTATCTGTACAGTCTAATGTGAAACGAACCGTTGCAAAATCCACTAAAGCCTACTCTAACTCTTCATGGGATTTAATTGATGCGGCAGAAGATGATACAGAGTTAGAAGAAATGATTGTGGCAAATAAAGAAACGTTATCTGATGATCTTAAAAAGAAAAGCGTAGAGGAAATAAAAGAAATTACACTAGCAAAAAAGAAAGAACGCGATTCTATACAATCTCAAATACAGCTTTTAAATCAACAGCGTGATAACTATGTAAAATCAAATGCTCAAAATGAATCTGGCGGATTAGAAACGGCACTTTTAAAAGCGATTAAGAAGCAAGCGGCTACAAAAAATTATACTTGGAAAAAGGAATCGTAAACTTGTGGAAAAAGTAATGGATTAGTGGCTTTAAAACGCTTTTGTAGATCGTATTTTTGAGGTTCATTCAAGGTGATCCACATTGGCAACAAAAAAGAAAAAAGTTACTCCTTTAATGCAACAATACAATAGGATAAAAGTAAAATATCCTGATGCGTTGTTGCTTTTTCGTGTGGGTGATTTTTATGAAACCTTTGGAGAAGATGCTATAAAAACAGCGCGTATTCTCAATATCGTACTAACTAACCGTAACAATGGTGGTGATAAGATTGAACTTGCCGGATTTCCGCATCATTCTTTAAACACCTATCTACCTAAACTAGTAAAAGCTGGTGAGCGTGTTGCAATTTGTGATCAATTAGAAAGCCCTAAAGACACAAAAACAATTGTAAAACGTGGTGTCACTGAATTAATTACGCCTGGAGTAGCGCTTAATGATGAGGTGTTGCAGTCTAAGAGCAATAATTTTTTAGCGGCCATTTCAAATGATCGGGATGTTTACGGTGTAGCATTTTTAGATATTTCTACCGGTGAATTCTTAGTAGGTCAAGGGAATAGGGAAGAAGTAGATAAATTACTTCAAAACTTTAATCCTAGTGAACTACTGGTAAATCGGAATTCTAGAAAATCTATTGCCTCTGATTTTCCACATGATTTACCTTTCTTTTATTTAGATGATTGGGTATTTCAATCACACTACGGTACAGAATCATTATTGAAACAGTTTAAAGTAAGCTCTTTAAAAGGTTTTGGAATTGAAAATATGGAGCAATCCATCATTGCAGCTGGAGCGATTCTTCACTATTTAGAAGAAACACAACACCATCAATTAGATCACGTAGCAAATATTGCTAGAATCGTTGATGAAGATTATGTGTGGATGGATCGATTCACGGTACGTAATCTGGAATTATATCAGGCGTTAAGTTTAGGGGCTGTAACACTAATTGACGTGATTGATAAAACGACAACTCCTATGGGTGGTCGTATGTTAAAACGCTGGATGGCTTTTCCACTTAAAAATGCAGACCTGATTCAAAAGCGGCATGATATCGTTAGCTTTTTCACTCAGTCTGTAGAGGAAAAAGAGATCGTTATTAATGCGATGAAAGGAATGAGCGATTTAGAGCGATTAATATCTAAGGTGGCAGTAGGTAAAATTTGTCCTCGTGAAGTGGTCCAACTCAAAAATAGCTTAGAGGCCATCATTCCTATTAAAGAGGTTTCGCTCAAGGCGAAAGAAGAATCACTACGAGCTATAGGTGATAATTTAAATCCATGTGATCACTTACGACAGTTGATTAAAGAGTCGATTCATGAAGAAGCTCCTGTAAATATTTTAAAAGGAACTACGATTGCTGCTGGTTATCACGCAGAATTAGATGAGTTAAGAGGTCTTGCTAATTCTGGAAAGGAATATCTAGACAATATGTTAGCCAGACATGCGTCAGAAACGGGTATTAGTTCGCTTAAAATATCAAGCAATAATGTATTCGGTTATTATATAGAAGTTAGAAATACGCATAAAGATAAGGTTCCAGAATCCTGGATTAGAAAACAAACCTTAGTAAATGCAGAGCGTTATATTACAGAAGAGCTCAAAGAGTACGAAGCAAAAATCCTAGGAGCAGAGGAGCGTATCAACGCCTTGCAACAAGAGTTATTTGATAAAGTAATTCAGGAAATAACACCGTTTATTCAGACCATTCAATCTAATTCACAACTCATAGGTCAGCTAGATTGTTTGATTTCATTTGCTACACAGGCCGTAAGTGAAAATTACACAAGGCCAGTATTTACAGATGATGATATTCTCGATATTAAAGGTGGAAGACATCCAGTAATTGAAAAAATGTTGCCGGCAGATAAACCCTATATTCCTAATGATGTTATTTTAAACCGCAGTGATCAACAAATCATTATGATTACTGGTCCTAACATGAGTGGTAAATCTGCGATATTAAGACAAACTGCACTCATTGTATTGCTAGCTCAAATGGGAAGTTTTGTTCCGGCAGATGCTGTGAATATGGGTGTGGTAGATAAAATTTTTACTAGAGTAGGAGCTAGTGACAATATTTCTCAAGGAGAGTCTACGTTCATGACAGAAATGAATGAAAGCGCGAGTATTTTAAATAATATTAGTGAGCGTAGTTTGGTGCTGCTAGACGAGATAGGTCGTGGAACAAGTACCTACGATGGAATTTCTATTGCATGGGCTATTACAGAGTATTTACATGAGCATCCCTATAAGCCTAAAACCTTATTTGCAACTCATTATCATGAGCTTAATGATATGACAGAGCAATTTGACCGTATAAAAAATTACAACGTTGAGGTAAAGGAATTAAAAGACAAGGTGCTCTTTATGCGTAAATTAATTCCTGGTGGCAGTCATCATAGTTTTGGTATTCATGTGGCAAAAATGGCTGGAATGCCTTCACAAGTCGTGAAAAAAGCACATAAAATTCTAGAGAAATTAGAAAAATCACATCAACAAGATCAAACTAAGAAATCGCTAGAATCCATTCATAACGAAGAGATGCAACTAAGTTTTTTTAATTTAGACGATCCTTTATTACAAGGGATTAAGGAAGAGATTTTACAGGTAGACATCAATACGCTCACTCCGGTAGAAGCTTTGATGAAGCTTAATGAGATTAAGCGTTTATTACAAGGAAAAAATTAAGTACAGTGATAATATTTTCTGCGATTCGCTTTGCAGATCTATGAAAGTTGTTATTTTTGCAATCCGCAATTTAATATTGCATTCGCGAAAGTAGCTCAGGGGTAGAGCATCACCTTGCCAAGGTGGAGGTCGTGGGTTCAAATCCCATCTTTCGCTCAAAGAAGCTTTTAAGTCAGTTTCTTTACTACCAAGCTCGAGTGGTGGAATTGGTAGACACGTTGGACTTAAAATCCAATGGGTAGTAATGCCCGTACGGGTTCAAGTCCCGTCTCGAGTACTAAGAGGTTATCTAGAAATAGGTAGCCTCTTTTTTATTTAAGTAATATGTGTAGAATAGTTAAGGGATTTAGTCTTTATTGCTACGCTACATTTATTAAGTGTACGGATTACCTTGTTACTGTCGATTAAGTGGGAATCTGTTAAAGGGAAATAATCTCGAAATTTATTACATAAAAAAAACCGCCTATTAGGCGGTTTTAAATTCTGTAAAGAAAGAAGTGATTTATTTACCACCTATCATTTTCTTAGCACCTTCTGCTGCTTTATCAGTTGCTTTGTTTGCAGCATCTTTAGCTCCATCCATTGCGCCTTTTGCTGCATCCTTAGCACCATCTACAGCATTGTTAGCAGCATCTTTTGCTCCGTCAATTGCGTTTCCAGCTGCGTCCTTTGCACCTTCTACTGCGTTATTAGCAGCATCTTTTGCTCCGTCAACTGCATTTCCAGCAGCGTCTTTAACACCGTTAGCCGCATCGCCTGCCGCGTCCATAGCGCCATTTGCTGCATCTCCAGCGGCATCAACTGCATTGTTTGCCGCGTCACCTGCTGCGTCAACTGCGTTTCCTGCAGCTTCACCAGCAGCATCTGCTGCATTTTCAACACCGTTAGCGGCGTCTTCCATTCCTTTTTCAACTTCTCTACATCCTACTGCGAACATAAGAGAAAGAGCCATAGCTCCAATAAATAATTTTTTCATTTGAGGTAGATTTATTTAATAATCACAAATGTATACTTTTTAACTAAATATTTAGCTTTGTTTCAGGTATTTAGTCTCTTATCGTTTATTGTTGGTTATTTATCGTTGATGTGTAGGTGTGAATTTTAAGTTCAAGTACTTGTTTTTATCTCGTTATGACGTCTGCCGTTTCCATTTCCCATACGTCTATCTCTTAGGCTAGCTTGTTTGTCTAGTCTATGTATGGTTTGAGGATTACCTTCAGCATAGCGTGGATCTTGTATGTAATTCATCTTTTCCATTTGTTGCACTTCGATAGAGTAAAAGTCAAATTCTTCTGTCACTTTTCCTGTGATCTTGTAGATGCCGCTTCCGCGAAAGCGTATTCTAGAAGCAACTGGCGGAAACATAACCGTATCTATAAATTCACCATCTTGATCTATAAAGGTGCCAAATTGCATACGGTTACCCTTTGCCGTAGTGGTAGTTTTAATATTTATAACATAACCATACACGGTTATAGTCATTCCTTTATGTTGTGGTAAATCTTTTTTACCTAAGGTGTTTTCAACATCGTTTTCTAAAAGTTCAAAATGTGAACACAATGGGAATCCTAGTAGTTCCATTTGTTCAAAGGCGTGTTCTAGTTCTGTTGTTTTTAAAACGGGTAATTCTACTTGTTTGTTTTGAGGAGCAAAAAGCTTATTCTGACCATCTAATGTAGCTTTTTTGTTGAGTTTTACATAAGCCTGCCATAATAAAATGTAACGATCCAGTCCTGTGAATCTAAAAGCATTGATGCGTATTAATATCGCCGCTTGATCTGCGCTTACAGGTACGCGATTAATAAAATCATCAAAAGAAGTGAATTCACCATCGTAGTTTCTACTTTCTATAATACGTGCAATGGTACGTCGTTCTAACTCTTTTAAATATCCTAAGGCTAGATAAATACTGGTTCCTTTAATTACGTTTAGTAGTTCACTATTATTGATGCATGGTGGTTCTATAGTTGCGCCACACATTTGAGCTTCATGAATATATTGTTCTGGTTTGTAAAAACCGCCACCGTTGTTAAGCGTGGCAGTCATATATTCCAGTGGAAAATAGCATTTTAAATATAAGGTCTGGTAACTTTCTACTGCATAGGAAGCTGAATGACCTTTTGCAAATGCGTACCCAGCAAAACTCTTGATTTGCTCCCATATTTCTTTAGTTTGTTGCTCATCACGACCGTGTTTTTTACAGTTGTAAAAGTATTGCCGTTCTACCTGTTGAAACTCTTCTCGTGATCGATATTTTCCACTCATACCACGTCGTAGCACATCTGCAGCACCTAAATCTAGTTTTGCATAATAGTGAGCTACTTTTATCACATCTTCCTGATATACCATAATTCCATAAGTCTCTGGCATGATTTGGGCCATTATGGGATGCGCTTGTTTGCGACGCTCTGGATATCTAGTGCGTAAGATGTATTCTCGCATCATACCACTTTGCGCAACACCTGGTCGTATGACAGAACTAGCTGCTACCAGTCCTAAATAATCATGTGTTTTAAGCTTGCTTAACAGCATACGCATCGCAGGTGATTCCACATAAAAACATCCTATACATCGTGCTTGTGATATCATATGGTTGATGTTAGGATCTTCTTTAAAATCATGAACATCACGACGTAGGTCTTTTAACACAGCATCAGGTTGATTCTGTTTTATAATGGTGATCGCATCTCTAATTTTACCTAAACCGCGTTGTGCAAGAATGTCAAATTTGTGGATGCCTGCATCTTCTGCAATGTGCATGTCAAACTGTACGGTAGGAAATCCTTTAGGTGGTAATTCTGTAGCGCTGTAATAATGAATATCGCGATGAGTGATCAAAATGCCACCAGCGTGAATGCTTACATAGTTAGGCATTCCCTGTATAAGTTTACTGTATTTAAGAACTAGTTGATGCATCTCATCTAGTTGTTGTATCTGGACATTACCACTAGTAAGTAGATCGATGTCATTTTTAGGTAGGCCAAAAACTTTCCCCAACTCTCTAATTACGGCTCTGAATTGAAAGGTGTTGTAGGTGCCTAATAGCGCAGTGTTTTTAAATCGTTTAAAGATATACTGGGTAATATCTTCACGATCATCCCATGAAAAGTCTAAATCAAAATCTGGCGGGCTACTTCTATAATCATTAATAAAACGTTCAAAATACAGGTCTAGATCTATAGGATCCACCTCTGTGATTTGTAGTAAATAAGCGAGAATACTATTAGCGCCACTACCACGTCCTACATAGAAATAGTCCTTTTCACGTGCATATTTACAAATCTCCCAATTGATTAAAAAGTAAGCTACAAATCCCTTGCGCTTTACGGTCGTAAGCTCTTTTTCTATACGTTCATAAATCGCTTTTTTATCGGTTACTTTATGATACCTATAAGGAATGCCATCGTATGCCAGTTGTTTGAGTAATTCATAATCTTCTTCTTCATTTTGAGTAAATAATTGCTGATTTTCATTGAGCTGTGCTTTTTCAAAATTGAAATTCATCACACAAGAGGTGAGTAGTTGTTCTGTGTTTTTAATGATGTGAGGAAATTCTTGAAAGGCTTTTTTAAGCTCCTCAATAGGAATCATTTTATCATTAGGATCACCTTGCTGGTCATGAGGTAACTGGCTTAGTAAAATGTTTAAATCGATAGCACGCAGTAGTCTATGTGCGTTGAAATCACGTTTATTTTTAAAAGTTGTCGGTTGTAAAATGACCAGTTGATCCTTAAACGATGCGTATCTCGTAAAGGGTAATTTACGTAGTGTAGCAATAGAGACTCCTATTTTTTCGCTTTCGCGAAAGCGAGATAATTGCAGCTCCATCACACGTTCTAGCGGATAGATTACATAAGCATTTTGAAATGCTGGTGGCCTATCAGGCAACGGTTTTTTATCATGTAAATATTGCGATAGAAACTCATTTAATTCCTGAAAGCCCAAGTTATTGCGTGCAATACCTACATAAAGTGGCTGGTGATTATTCCTAAAATCAATCCCTACACTACAGTTGAATCCTTGTTGTGTGCATAATCGTATGAAATTGAGACACGCGCTAGTGTTGTTAATATCAGTTAGAATGAGATGATCCACACCACAGGAAACGCACAAATCTATAAGCGACTGCTCATCATAAGTGCCGTATCGCAGTGAGTAATAGGTGTGGTTGTTGAGGTACAATTTGTTTTTGAGTTTGTGAGTTTTCCAATTTATAGATGCGGACTTCAGTCCGCATCTATAAATTGTCATTTTTATGTTGGTGTTAAATCATTTTTTTTGAAATTCAACTA
>JAHDIQ010000001.1:0-234163 GCA_020630715.1 Nonlabens sp. | reverse complement strand
ATAACTAATAACTAATAACTAATAACTAATAACTAATAACTAATAACTAATAACTAATAACTTTTCACTGCCTACGATGTGCTAGTACCACTGGTGGTAATCCATTAAACGGATTTGTGATACGTCCTATAGTTTTGGCGTCCATTCCTGCGGCTCTCATGATGGTGCGATCGCCATATTTTTCTCTTATATGATCCATAGCATTGTATAGTTCTAGCGCCTGTTCTGTATCGTCAAAAAGATTGATTTGATAATTTCCTGAAACTAGATGTGAGAATCGTACGCCTATTAGTCTAATGCGCATCCTGCGATTATAAAGCCTATGGAATAATTCTAGTATTTTAGGAATTAAGATATGATCTGCACTACAGTAAGGAATTTTCAACTGCTTGCTATAGGTGTTAAAATCTGAATAACGTATGCGTACGCTGATGCAGGCTGTGAGCTTATCGCCACGACGTAATTGATAGGCCAGATTCTCTGTCATAGCGATCAGGATGGATTTTAGTTTTTTAATGTCAATGGTGTCGTGTTCAAAGGTGCGTTCTGTAGATATAGATTTACGCTCATTAAATGCAATTACTGGTGTATTGTCTATGCCATGTGCTCTACGCCATATTAAAAGCCCGTTTTTGCCTAGTACATTTTGCATGACTTCGCTAGGCATCTTTTGAATAGTATGGATTTTTTTAATACCTAAGTTGCGTAAAACTTGGTAAGTTTTATCACCTACTTGTGGTATTTTTTTGATGGATAATGGCGCTAAAAATGGTTTTTCATGACCATAGTCTATCATGAGCTGGTTATTAGGTTTTGCCTCGCCAGTTGCTACTTTTGAAACGATCTTATTCATGGACAGACCAAAGGATATGGGCAATCCAGTTTCTTTAATAATACGCCGACGCATTTCTGTTGCAAATTTGTAGCATCCGTAAAAACGATCCATACCAGTGAGATCTGCATAAAACTCGTCAATACTAGATTTTTCAAATAGCGGTACCGTTTCTTTAATGATTTCTGTCACTTCATCAGAATGTTTTGAATACATACCTGCATTACCACGTATGACGACAGCTTCTGGACATAACTGTCGCGCTAGTTTCATGGACATACCGCTGTGAACACCATAGCCACGTGTTTCATAACTACATGCCGCTACCACACCACGATCACTAGTAGATCCTACTAGAATAGGTTTTGTTTTTAACCTAGCATCAATTTTACGTTCTACAGAAACGTAAAAAGTATCTAGATCTAGATGCATAATATGCTTATCCATGGTATTGCTATGGTTTTAAATTTTAGGGTTAAAAAACCTCACAAGATCATCTTGTGAGGTCAGTTATTATTCTTGTTATGTAGTTGTTGCTTATTCGCTTATGTTTCTAATAACGATATCGTTAACTACAGGTTCTAGATAATGAACAAAATGTTCTTTTTCTATATCAGATTTAAATTGTACCTGATTGTAAAGCAGTACTTCATCCAGTGTGTGATACACTTTATGAATAAAGTCTTCTGTTTCGGCTACTTTATCGCGCCATGTTTTTGCTCTATGGACTATTTTTAAGTTAACCGTAGTGTCATTTTTATCTACTAGTAATAAAGCTACTCTCGCTTGTAATTCTGTGGTGATTGTTTCAATATTCATCATGATGGTAGATTTAAAATAAAACAAATTGATCACCTTCTACTAGTCGTTCTTCTCTTATGGTGAAAGAATCATCTGCCGCATATTTAAGACGTTCATATAAGCATCGATCGTAATCTTTAAATAATTTTTCACCAGTAGGTTTTAGTAATTCTAGACTTTTTGCATCTGGTTTTTTAATGTGTTGTGAGATAGGATAAGCGTTAAAACCTTTAGAATTGAATGGTTTCATTAACGAGCTTATAGCGTCTATAGAAAGGCTAGCGTCTAGCCACTTGCTTTCATCTTGCTTAGATAAGATCACAGGTGATCTGTGATGACCTATGCGGTGCATTAGTCTATTTGCGGTTGTGGTAACAATAGCTACCGTGTGATGTACCTCACCAGTAAGTGGATGTTGCCAGGTGTCATATATACCAGCTAGAGCAAATGGACCGCGTTCTCTATTAGGATATACTAGATGTGGCTTGTTTAATTTTTCCTGTTTAGGACCTTCAATAAAGGCATCTACTAAAACTAGGCATCGCTGTGAACGTATCGCTTTTTTAAACATAGGCTTAGTAAATATTCCCATGTTACCTTTATAATTAGGCTCATTTTCTGGATTTAGACTTCCTTCACTACGTGCGTTAATCATGTAGGTTTGTTTATGTGCCCAGTGCGGTGTAAAACCCCAAGTAAATTGTTGTATTGTATCTGGATCATCCTGAGTAATCACAGGAATACGTTCTCCAGCTGCGATGTTTACGTTTTCATTAAGTACGGTTCCAGCGGCAAGGCGTGCATTAAATCTTTTTTCTAATGCCGTTGCTGGTGTTATTATAGTTGCTCTTCCACACATAATTATTGTTTTTATGGAATTATTCCAAGAATCATTCCGTTTTACGATTCAAATATATGGAATAATTCCAATAAATAGGAAATAATCCAATGTTAAAATTGGAAATATTCCTAAATACCTTATATTTGTTCTATGGCACAAGAGATCTCTATAGAAGCAAAACGATTTAAAACCATCCGTGAAGAGCTAGGTAAAACCCAAAGTGAGTTTGCAAAACTACTAGACGCTGGTAGCACCACTGCAGATATTGAACGTGGTAAAAAGAAAATAACCGGTAAGGTCGTTACAGAGTTGTTGCGACAGTTTCATGTAAATCCATTATGGTTATATGGTACGAGTTATAATAAGTATCTAGAAACGTCATCTAGTACAGCGCCCAAAGTCGTTACCATGGACACGCAAGAACGTGAAAATATGATCATGGTTCCTATTAAAGCTAGTGCTGGATATGCACATAATATGCAAGATACTGATTGGTATCAAGAGCTTCCGGCATTTCAAATACCGTTACCACAATATAAGGAAGGAAGCTTTAGAGCATTCCAAGTGCGCGGTGACAGTATGCTTCCTGTATTGCAACCAGGTGAATGGGTTATGGGTAAAGCCGTAGAGTCTATTAGACAGGCAAATGATAATCGCATCCATGTAGTGGTTACCGCAGATACGGTAGTGGTAAAAAAACTACGCAAATCAGAAATTCAAAATCAAGTCAATTTAATTTCTTTAAATAGAGACTATCCCGTGATTGAACAATCTATTGATACGATTAGGGAACTGTGGGAAGTGAACTCAAAACTTAGTTTTGATCTTGAGGTTAATGAAGGTGAAGAAGCGATGATTTCATTAAAACAAGGGCTGGACAGCTTGCGTGATGAAATTGCTCAATTAAAAGATAAGAAGTAGTAGGATTTCGCTTTCGCGAAAGCGAAATTCACAGTATCCTTAAACGATACGAAAGCATCATTAAAACATCCCAACTTTTTACTCTATGGATTTTCAACGTTTATTTGATTTTTTAGAAGATTTACAGCGCAATAATTCCAAAGAATGGATGGATGAGCATCGCAAACGCTATCACAACGTGCGTGATGAATACATCCAGTGGTTACATGAATTAGATCTCTTGTTGCAAAAAACAGATCCAGAATATGTGTCTGTAGATGCTCGCAAATCACTTAATCGTATTAATAATAATCTGATGTTTCATCCTAATAAGCCTATTTATAAAGATCATTTTGGCGCTGGTCTGGATCAAAATATAGGAAAACAAGGTGATTTTTATATTCATATAGGTGTAGAAGAATGTTTTCTAGCTGGCGGATTTTGGAAACCTAAAAAAGAACTACTAGATTCCATACGAGATGCTATCGACTATAATGGTGCCGATTTTAAAGCGATTATTCATAAAAAGTCATTTCAAAAAACCTTTCAAATCGTAGATGATGGTGACTCCTTAAAAACAGCTCCCAAAGGTTTTTCAAAAGACCATGAGCATATTGATTTACTGTGTAAAAAAACTTTTGCTGTGCAACATGAACTTACTAGGCAAGATGTTTTAGACTCAAATTTTGCAGAACGTTGTATTCAAGTTTACTTAGAAATGAAACCTTTTAGAGATTATTTGAATCGGGCTGTGACGGTTTAAACTGTTTGTATAAACCCCAAAGGTTTTTAAAACCTTTGGGGTTTGGTCGTTATTATTTTTAAAGTAAAACTTATTACATTCTCTCAAATCATAGTTAAAAACGACTTTGAAATTAAAATGTATTTTTTAAAAAATACAGACAATGCCAACACGAATGGTTGGCATGTCGAGTTGCACCACAGGAATTCTCAACATGCCAAGTTTTTGTCTTGGCATGTTTTAAAGTAGTTATAAAATCAATCAGGAGTTTTTTGATAGAGCAATTTAGTCGGTGGTGGAACATAAGGGAATCGATACCAAAAGGCAATATTAAGCACTGCCTCAGACTCCAAACGATTATATTCTTCTAAAATGTCAAGCAACAAAGGACGTATCAGTTTGATGTCTTCTGTTTCGACAGCTTGTATAATTACAATGTAAAAGTCTGGTTTGTTACTGTTATTGTATTTGTTAAAGTAAGGAAAGTGATCTTTAAAAAGTTGAGGTAACAATTTATTATTTACTTCTATATCCGTGTCATCTAGATAAATTTTGCCATCATTAATGCTAAGGGCAAATTTACCTTTTGGATCAAATGGTGCCGGATGACAATCAAATACAGGGAAAATATTTTCAATGGAATTTCTATTGTGAATAATGATTTTAGGAATGCTGTCTTGACAACTGATTGTTTCTAATCTACTGATTAATTCATCGTAGGTTTTAATATTGTTCAATTCAACAATAGCATGCCTGTCTGCAGGTTCATTCTTTCCAGAACCATAGTTATTTATAGTAACTTCTTTTTCCACACAGCGATAGAAGGTGAGAAAGATAAATATCAAATAAACCAGTCTGCGTGCCATTTTGTTATACTATAATTAAAAAAATCCAACTACTCTTCAGCCTCAAAAACCTTCAACTCAGCACCTATACCATAATTATCATGACCGCTACGTACTAAGGCAGATAGCTTATTGTATTCCAAATCAAAAAGCATCCATTGTTTGTCATTAAAAAACACGCGACGCACCCATGTTTTTTTACCTTCTATTTGATCTGTAAATGGTAATAATGGTCTGTAGGTGGTGGAAACCTTTTGTAAACCACGTACGGTTTCTATCTCGCGATATTTTTTAGCCTTGATCAATTTTCCTTCTGGTGTGGTATAGCCTAAAACTTGAATCGCCACAAAAATCCCATTATTAGGTATGTTGATATTTAATTCTTCAATATCAATTTCTACAACATCATCTGACTGTTCTGTAATAACATAAGTTTTACTAGGATAAAGGGATCGTTGTGCTGGTGCGTTGTTCTCTACATCATAAAACAAGATGCGCACCATGGTAGAAAATTTGCGCAACTTACCTTTTTTGCTCACTTGGCTTTCCTCTTTTACAATAGGGAATTGCAGGCTTTTAATTTGGGTAGGATTTCCTTCAACGCGATCAAAACGCACGGCGATTTCTGATTCTACCGTAGGTAACCAGCAGTTGAAATAATTATCATGCGCTACAGGTTTTACTTTCTCTTTTTTGAATTTTCCTTTTAATTCAACGCTCAGCATCACGGTTTCTAACACATTAGTGGATGGTTGAATTTTCAATTCTGATGGCATTTCTGCGGTAGCTATTCCTAGGTCATCGTATCCTATGGAAGATATAAATAAAGAATCTACATCTTTATAAAGCTTTCGCGAAAAGCGAAACACACCTTCATCATCTGCAATGGTGCCTTTTCCATTACCAAAACTAATCGTGGCAAATGAAACTGCCTCACCATTGCTGGCATCTATTATTTTAATGTCTTGAGCAACACTTACCGCTGAAGAGATAAACATGCTAAGAAATAACCATATTCTCATTGATCTGTTTTAAATGATTGAGCACCATTCTAGTGGCGCCTGTATTACTATTGATCCAGTGTCCACAAATCATTCCAGTTTTATCACGTAGATAATCATCTTCTAATAATTGATTTGTAATAGATTCAAATTCGCTACTGGTAGCTACAGAAAAGAGTCCACCTAGATCTTCTAATTTTCCCGCTTCTGGAAATTTTTCATAATTCTTACCTATAATCACAGGCACAGCGTAAGTAGCCGCTTCTAGAATGTTGTGTAGTCCTTTAGTTCCCATCGCACCACCTACATAAGCTAGATCTGCATAGGCATAAGCTTTAGTAAGTAATCCTATGTTATTAATCACTAGCGTTTGTGAATTATTAGGAAGATTATTTTCTTTATGGAGTTCACTCCACAATAAAGGTTGATACTCTAGCTGGTTTACTAGCGAACTAATGGAAGAATCACCTACTTCATGTGGTGCTATAATGATTTTATAGGCTTTATTTGATTCATTGTGTTGCAACCAGTTTTTCATAATCGCAATATCTTCTGGCCAGCTGCTTCCTACGACTAGGCACTTTGAATTTTTAGTAAATTCATCCAGCTGTGTAACATGATAATCTTGTTCTATAAGACTGCTCGCACGATCAAATCGAGTGTCACCGCTTACTGTCGCGTTAGTAAAACCTAATTGTTCTAGTTGCATTTTAGACGAATCATTTTGTAAAAAGAAATGATCTATAGCCTTAAGAGACCTTTTCATCCAGCTACCGTACCATGTTGTAAAAACAGAATTTTCTCTGAAAATACCACTCACTAATATGGTATGAATATCTCGTTGTTTTAATTGTTCTAGGTAATTAGGCCAGAATTCATACTTCACCATAATGGCTAGCGATGGCTCAACTAGTTGTAAAAATTTATCTACGTTACTTTTAGTATCCAGTGGTAGATAACAAACGGTATCTGCTAATTTTGTGTGCTTTTTATTTTCATAGCCACTAGGTGAGAAAAAGGTAAGAATGACTTGGTACTCTTCACGATTAATATGTTCCAGTACAGGAACAATTTGTTCATATTCTCCTAAACTAGCTGCATGAACCCATATTTTAGGAATACTGTGTTTTACATGTTGATCTAGAATATCCCATGTACGTTCACGACCTATTGCACCTAGCTTTATTTTATGGTTTGTGAGACCTAAAACAGGAAGTAAGCATTTTGCCACTACAGTACTAGCATTATAAATAGCTTTCAATTAACTGTGTTTTAATCAAAAATACAACAAATGATACGCTTAGGCATTCCTACGTTTATTGCGTATTTTTACATTCATTAATGATAGCAGATTTAATTCTATAAGACATGCGTAAAATACAAATGGTAGACCTACAAGGTCAGTATGAAAAAATAAAAGATCAGGTAAATACTGGTGTGATGAATGTTATAGAATCTGCGGCATTTGTCAATGGTCCAGAAGTACATGCATTCCAAAAGGAATTAGAAGATTATCTGGATGTAAAACATGTCATTCCATGTGCTAACGGTACAGATGCATTACAAATTGCAATGATGGGATTAGGTCTAGAGCCAGGTGATGAAGTCATTACAGCAGATTTCACTTTTGCGGCCACGGTAGAGGTAATCGCCCTATTGCGTCTAACTCCAGTACTGGTAGATGTTAATCCGTACAACTTTAATATTGATACAGATGCGATACGCAAAGCGATAACGCCCAAAACGAAAGCTATCGTTCCAGTTCATCTTTTTGGTCAGACCGCAAATATGGACGAGATCATGGCGATTGCAAAAGAACATGATCTTTATGTTATTGAAGATAATGCACAAGGAATAGGTTCTAATTACATGCATAGCAATGGATCTAAATCTAAAACAGGAACCATAGGAAATGTAGGAACTACCTCTTTTTTCCCTTCAAAAAACTTAGGATGTTATGGTGATGGTGGTGCGATTTTTACTAATGATGATGATCTTGCACATACCATACGTGGTATTGTAAATCATGGAATGTATGAGCGTTATCACCACGATGTAGTAGGAGTGAATTCCAGATTAGATTCCATGCAAGCTACAGTACTACGAGCAAAATTACCTCACCTAGATGGTTATAATAACGCTAGACGTGATGCTGCACGTAAATACACAGCGGCATTTGCAGGAAGTGAAAAGATCATTACTCCGTTAGTATGTGACAATTGCGATTGTCACGTATTCCATCAATATACGTTAGTGATTAAGGATGCAAACCGTGACGAACTCGTAAAGCATTTACAGTCTAAAAATATTCCTTGTGGTGTGTATTACCCGATTCCACTGCACTTACAAAAAGCTTATACCAGTGAACGCTACAATGAAGATGATTTCAAGGTTACAAATCAACTGGTAAAAGAATGTATTTCACTTCCTATGCATACAGAATTAGATGATGAACAAATTAAGTTTATTACAGATGCGGTGCTGGAGTTTGTGAAGTAGTTTTTAATAGTCATATGGAAATGAATCTTTCAGTATCGTCAATTATTATTTTCTGTTTATTTTGCTTTTTTTCGAGTGAGGTAATAATAAACACGTTTTTAGAAGATGAAAAAAATGACTTCTGCTCCTGCATAAATCAAAGAAAGTTTGATGTAAAAAAAGACTTTAAACTTTACGATTATGTTTTTACAGGAAGAATAGATAGTATCAATGTCATTGAGGTAGATGGATTTAAATACAATGAGTATTATTTCAAAGTCTATTCAAGTTATAAAAACAATTTAAAAAATGATTTGGTAAAAGTCATTTCACCCCAAAATCAAGACGCATGCGGTGTGGATGTAGAAACGGACAAGATTCATATTGTTTTTTTAAATAAATATGGTAAATATATTATCGATGGTGGGATTGAGTCTTTTAAATCTTTTTATTGGATAGATTATTGTTCTTCTAGAGTCGAGGCGTTGGAAATAGAAACTCTTTGTGAATTAGACAAACTAGGAAGAAAGAGTAAAATGAAGTATTCAAAATACCCTTTTGAGTAGACTTTTGATTATTTTATTCAACGCAATGAGGTATCCTTTTTGATATATTGCTGTTATGAAAATTACCCGATTAGTTTTTATCGTAGTTTTTTTATGTTCTGCTTTCGCAAAAGCGGAACTTAGAACACTATACGACAAGGAATGCATCTACGTCGCTGCATTAAATGGTTTAAACCTGCGTGATGCTGCTGGGCCACATGGATCGATTATAGAAAAATTACCTTACGGCACAAAATTAGACTGGACACCACCAGGATCTAATGATGTGAAAAGTCACGTCATGGATAATGGCAAAAAAGTAGAAGGTTACTGGGTAAAAGTATGGCGCAGTGTTCCCTATGAAGACTTAAAAGGGAATCCTAGTGGTTATGTTTTTAGTGCTTACTTATCTTATCATTTAAAGGTGATTCCGCCGCAATCGTTGATGCTTTTTGATGAAATGATTTACAGTGATTACACTGGCAGTCCTAGTATAGAGGCGCGATATCAAATCGATGAAGACACTTATAATTACTCGGCATATCTGGATTGTTACCCTAGATATCAAGAACATCGCGGTGAACTATTTGAAGAAAACGTAACAGATGCAGCACAGTTTCTAGCGAGTAAAATTGCTATAGATCCTGTAAATTATGATGAGGTGACGCTTTCGCGAAAGCGAACTGGTTACGAGCTAGATACTTCTTATGAGCCACAGAAAATCTATCAAAACCAAGACGATTATTTGTATGATTTTAAGTTACCATTGCAAAATGGAGATTCTTTAACCATTACGGCACATCGTGGTGAGTTTGCCCATAATAGTTTTTACGTGGGCGAGATCAAATCAAAAAATATGTACGTAGTAGGAGCAGATTTTGAGGGAATAGAATATACCATGTTTAGCACGATTGATGGGTCTGTAGTAGCGCATGATTCACCTAATTATTCTCCATCTGGCAGGTACAATGTAGGACACGATCAAGTGTATTATGAAAATGGTGCGCAGATTTATATTTCTTATTACACAGACGATTCAAAAATTGAGAATACCTTATTTGTGAATTTTCAATCGTGGTGTGTGGATACAGATTTACAGTCTAGCTTCTGGATAAGTGATAACGAATTGATCTTGCGAGCCTATCCAGTAGATAATTCCATCCAGGTAGTTGATCTAGATGAAACCGTTGATCCTAACTGGCAATATTTAAAGTTGACTATTCATTAAATGTCGCAGGGATGTCTCTGCTACCGTGAAGGATTCTTTCAATCGTAATATGTTGCTCTTTGATTATTTTATAGAATATTACATGTGATTGATATGGAAATGCAAATAATCCATCTGCAATGTGTTCTCTGGTAGCACCTAAATGGTGGTGTTTAGAGATGGTGAAAAAGCATTCTTCCATTTCCATCAAATACCTTATTGTTCTTTGAATACCAAATTCTGTAACTGAATATTCATAAATGTCGTTGATATCTAACTTAGCAAGTTCACTTACTTTAAAAGCCATTTAAGCAGTCTCTTTATGTTTAGTTTTAGCATCTATAAATGCTTCCATAGAGAATTCACTCTTTGGTGAATCAATTCCCTTTTGGATTTCAGATTGTAACCACGCTAGTTTGCGTTCTTGTTCTTCACCGTGTAATCTTATCGCTTCACGTACTACTTCACTAGCATTTTTATAATTGCCAGAAGCGACTAAATCCCTGATGTATTGTTCCTGTTTATCTGTAAAAGAAATATTCATAACGATGTATTTATGTCTAAATATAGCAAAAATGGACATAAGTTAAAAAACGTGATTAGAATTAATAATGGTAAATTGGCATAAAATCTCCTAGTTATGAAATTGAAATTCACATTACTCTGTTTTTGCATTAGTTTAATGATGCTGGCACAGCAGTCTAATACTTACATTCACGCAGGTCATGTTCTAGATACTGCAAATGGTACGTGGCAAGATGAAATGACCATTTACGTAACAGATGGATTGATTAAGGATGTGCGTAAAGGTTATCAAGATGTTCCAGAAGATGGAATTTATGTGGATCTTAAATCACAATGGGTAATGCCTGGTTTTACAGATATGCATGTACACATGGAAACTGAATATAATCCACATGCTTATGTACAAAAATACGTGGATGATCCAGCAGATGTTGCTTATGATAGCGTGACCTACGCAGAAATTACCTTGATGAATGGTTTTACAACAGTACGTGATTTAGGTGGTAGTGGTATTAACATATCCTTGCGCGATGCCATTAATAAAGGTAAAGTACCAGGTCCACGTATTTTTACCGCAGGAAAATCCATTGCTAGTACTGGCGGACATGCAGATCCTACTAATGGTAGTAACCAGAAGCTCATGGGCGATCCAGGACCACGTGAAGGTGTGATTAATTCACCTAGTGAAGGTCGTGAAGCGGTAAGACATCGCTATAAAAATGGTGCTGATTGCATTAAAATTACCGCTACTGGTGGCGTACTAAGTGTGGCTAAAAATGGTAGTAATCCACAGTTTACTATTGAAGAAATAAAAGCAATTACTACCACAGCGGCTGATTACGGTTTTCATGTTGCAGCGCATGCACATGGTGATGAAGGAATGCGTCGTGCCGTGTTAGGTGGTGTAAAAACCATCGAGCATGGAACCTATATGAGTGAAGAAACAATGGATCTCATGAAAAAGATGAATTGCTATCTGGTTCCTACCATTACCGCAGGAAAAGAAGTAGCCTTAAAGGCAGAAGAAGATGGATTCTATCCAGAAGTTGTAGTTCCTAAAGCAAAAGCCGTAGGACCACAAATTCAAGGCACATTTGCTAGAGCTTATAAACGTGGTGTTCCTATTGTTTTTGGCACAGATGCTGGAGTATTTGCACATGGTAAAAACGGTAAAGAATTTGGTTATCTGGTAGAAGCTGGAATGCCAGTGATGGAAGCCTTACAAAGCGCGACCATCACGCCTGCGATAATTCTACAATTAGAAGAACAGCTAGGCCAAATCAAAAAAGGATTCTACGCAGATATCATCGCCGTTTCTGAAAATCCAGAAGAAAACGTTGCTATCCTAGAACAAGTTGATTTTGTGATGAAGGATGGAGTGGTTTATAAGAACTAGGAGCAACATATTGACTTTCAAAATATTTATTTACTATATTTAACTTAAGTTTAAAATTTGAGTTATGAGAAATATAATAGTAATGATCTTTACACTTACAACTTTCATTAGCTTAAGCCAAGTAGGTGTAGGTACAGCCACACCTAATTCTTCTCTTGATATTAGATCATCAAATCAAGCAGCGCCTGCTAATAATGATGGGATTCTAATTCCTAAAATAGATGATTTTCCCGGAACTAATCCTACGGTTAATCAGGATGGAATGCTGGTTTTTGTAACAGGAGCTGGTACTCCTATCAAAGGGTTTTATTATTGGGACAACGGCACTAGTAGTTGGATTCCTTTTACTGGTGGAGGATCTGGCGACATAGAAGGAGTAATTGCTGGTAATGGTTTGACTGGTGGAGGATTGACTGGGACAGTTACTGTAAGTGCTGCTGCAGATAACGGTTTATATGTAAATGCAGGAGCAGATCGTATTCGTTTAGGCGGTGCATTAGTTGAGAGTACGACCATATCACAAGGCGTCAATAATTTAACGTATAATCTTGATGGTACTGGTGATTTTTTAATTCAAGATAATGGAACATCTAGATTTGGAGTTTTGGATAATGGAAGAACCACTATTGGTAGCGTTAATAATGCTGGTCAATTCAACGTGACGGGTAATTCATATTTTTCTGATGATATAAGGCTTAGAGATGGTGCTGTAAATGCGGGAGATATTTTAGTACGTATTTATGATTCGGCAGATGATGGAATAATTGACATTTATGAAAATAACGCAATCAACCATAGAATTCATGGTAATGGTGTTACTGTTTTTAATGAGCAGGGAAATAACAATGCAGATGTTCGAATAGAATCAGATACACAAGCAAATATGTTTTTTGTGGACGCAGGAACTAATGAAATCGGGATACGTACGAATAATCCAGCTTCTATGTTACAAATGACTAACGGTGGAGTTAATGTAGGTGCAAATTCTATGGCTTCATTTTTAAATGAAGGTACTAATGGCGTCGCTATTGATGGTAATAATAGTAATACATCAAATACGTATAATGCGATTGAGGGAATAACTAGTTATAATGGATCAGCTTTTATTCCCTCTGGAGTATTTGGTTTAGGAATTGATTTATCATTAACTCACAGTGCAATTGGAGTTCGAGGCACAATTAATGGTAGAGAAGGTATAGGTGTGTATGGTACAAGACAGAATGGTGGTGGTGGTGGATGGGCAGGACTTTTTATAGAGGATTTAGGTTATACTGGTTTTTTTGGAGCTGCGTCTGATGAGACTTTAAAGAAGGATATTCAACCTATTACTTCAGCACTAGATATCGTTAATCAACTAAGACCTGTTACTTATAATTTTGACCTTGAAAAATATCCGAATATGGGATTAAATAGTGAGATGGAATATGGTTTTATCGCTCAAGAGGTTCAAACTGTATTACCTGAAATTGTTAGAGAAAAAAATCTGCCAACGAATGCTACAATAGAAGTTAAGGCAAACGAAAAACAAAAGGCAGATATTGCTAAATTCATGGTAATGGATTACACAAGAATTATTCCTATTTTAACTCAAGCGGTTAAAGAGCAACAACAACAAATCGAACAACAAAATACGCAATTGGACGCTCAACAAAAACAACTCGAGGAATTAAAATCCATGGTAAAACAGCTCATTAATAAGAAATAGAATAAGTGAAAATCAAAAAATGAGCTGTTTACATATGTAAACAGCTCATTTTTTAAACTTGATTTCTTTATCTACAACGCACTATGATTCTTAAAACCTTTTTCTTCTAAATATTTCACATATTCATGAGTATTAACCGTTGCTTTTAAATCGTGTAAGAGATTATAAAGTCCGAAGAATGTACGGTTGATGTACAAGAAATGCTTGCTACCGCGATTACCATTCATCTTGCGTAACTCTTTATCGTTACTGTATTTTTCACTTAGCGAAGTGATTTCATCCCAAAAAGAACCATCTGCAAAGTCAAAAGTCTTTTCTTGAAAAGGTCTTGTAAATAGACTCAACATTTCATGGAATAAGGCACTGAAATAGGTGATTTCTTTCTCGCTATCATCGTGACGCAAGATTTCTAATTGGAATAATTTTTCCTTAAAAATCTCAGGATTATTAATACTCGCTGGAACGGCCAGCTCAAAGTATGGCTGGTAAAATTCTTCTGGTACTTGTTTAATACAGCCAAAATCAATCGCTATTAATTCCTCATCTGCAGAAATCATAAAGTTTCCAGGATGTGGATCTGCATGAACTGCTTTTAAACCATGCATTTGGAACATATAAAAATCCCAAAGCGTTTGTCCTAACTTATGACCAGTCTCTTCAGAAAAATCTGTTTTTGCAAACTCACTTAAGTGTGAACCGTTCATCCAGTCCATCGTGATGATGCGCTTGCTAGATAATTCTGGATAGTAATTAGGAAATTTAAGATTAGGAATGTGTGAACAGGCCTCGGTAATTTCTAGGCTTTGTTGCACCTCTAACTCATAATCCGTTTCTTCTAGTAGTTTATCTTCTACTTCGGCAAAATAGCGTTTAGAATCCTCACCTTTTAAATTGAACATTTTAATCGCGATAGGTTTTACCAGCGCAAGATCACTTCCTATAGAATCTGCAACACCAGGATACTGGATTTTTACGGCAAGTTCTTTACCGTCTTTTGTTGCTTTATGCACTTGGCCTATACTCGCCGCATTGACACTATCTTTTGAAAATGTATCGTAAATCTCTTCTGGAAAGGCACCTTGATATTTCTTAAACGTCTTGCGTACTAATGGTGCAGATAATGGTGGTACACTAAACTGTGCGAGGCTAAATTTCTCTACATACGCACCAGGTAACAAACTCTTATCCATAGATAACATTTGCGCTACTTTAAGCGCGCTACCTTTTAAACTCTTTAATCCATCATAAATATCACTGGCATTATCTTCATCTAGCGAACTGCGATCCATAGAAGGATTTACTGCTTTTTTAGAGTAATATTTTAGGTAATTAGCACCTATTTTAGCACCAGTTTTCACTAGCTCTGTGGTTCGACCTATCTTGCTAGTCGGTATTTTGTCTAGTGTTTTCATGAGGATTAATTAAGAATTCAGATGACTGAATTGTGAATAATAATTGTGGTGATTACGCTTTCGAGAAAGCGTAAATATTTGAATTTTCTAGTTCTATTAAAATTAAGTTTAGACTTAAACTTAGATTTAAGTTTCACTAAGCCATACGTTCTTTCCATAAGAACTTACCAAAATCCAAAACAGCGTCTAGCGGTGTATTATCAAACACATCAAAAATGGTGTTTACAGATTTTTCTATAGCCATGTCGGTTTTTTCAAATCCAGGCGTGTCGTCATCCATCCAGAATTTCATTAGGAATAGCATTTGAATCCATGCACCTTCACTATAAACCGTTTCACTACGTTCTAGTAAGATATTTGTTTTAGTCTCGTTGCGTTCCATGATAAGTTCTTTGGCAAATCCTTTCACGTGTTTACGTAGTCCTTTTAATTGCTCCATCTTACTCATCATGTGCTGATTTTCTTGTAGTGCAAATAATACGTAGCTACGATTAAGCGTCAATAATTCAAAAAAGGTGTAGAAAAAGGTGAGCATTTTCTCGCGGTTTGAGAAATGAGCATACTCTTCATTTTTATGTGCCACATCCATGGTCATGGTAAAAAATGTATTCCAGATTTCCTTGCGCAAACCGTCAAATGAACCGAAGTGATGATAAAAATCCTGCTCAGTCATTTTATTGTCTTTGGCAAATTTGTAAACGCTTTTAGGCGTTTTTTCATGCTCTAGACAATAATCCATATAAGCGGTAATCACATCGTGAGCGGTGATTTCTTTCTTTTTAGTCGTCTTTTTTGCTGTGCTTTTCTTTGCTGTTGCCATCTTAGGTTACTTTATTGTAAAGATACAAACTGTTTAACTTATACATGTACATGATTAAACAAAACTGTGTTAAGATTTTGACTTATTTATGGTAGGGATAACGCACAAAAAAGCCCTTTTGAAATTTCAAAAGGGCTTTTTGTACTCCAAGAAAAATTTACTTATTTCTTATATTACAATACAATATTGATAAACTTAGTTAATAATGTTTCCATTTCTTTTTTGAACCATGTTGTGTTTGCTAAATCTTGTTGGTCTAAATTATATTTTGACAAATAAGATTTGTCAAAATTCTTCATGCTATAAAATTCATAGAAATCGGAGAATTCATCACTATCAATTTTTTGTAAAATGACATGTTCACCTAATTTTGCTTTGTATTTATCATTATGTATCTTTAATTCGAAATATGAACTTCTGGATTTAGTTAATTTACTAGCAATCAACATTTTATCTTTATTTTTATTTTCAATAATATTTTGAATGTATTTTGTTTTATCAAAACCTTCTAAGTTTAATTCATCAATATTATCTGGATGATAAAGATAGTTTTCTAAGCAATATAGATCGAGAATACAGTAGTTTTTAAAGTCAGTTTGGATTAATCGTTTTTCTTCTTCTAGCAGAAAATCCTTATCCCGAAGGCCTACTATATCATCGTCACTTTGAACTCTACCAAAAACTGTATAACTATCTTTTTCTGGAAGAAAATCAATGTTCAAAAATCCTAAAGAATTAAGAATACCTGCATTTAAGTTTTCACAAACGATCATTCTTCTTTTATTTACTCTTTTATTGTAGTTACTTAGAAGTAAGTCTACTTGAACATCTTCCACTGATTCATCGCATGTAATTCTGGACTTATTACTAATCTCGTATTTACGTAATACTGTATAGGAATAAAAGTGTGGATTAGTATTTTTCAAACAATAATCGCAAATGCACGGTATCATTTCTTTAATTTCTAAATCATTGTAATCGGAATGTATTTCGGCGAATGCTTTTCTGATAGTATATAGATATTCCTTAACAGCACTACCATATAAACTTATAGTAATTTTATTCTCAAAGTAGTATTCTCTTACTAAAGCATAATTGTCTTCAAAATTCAATAACACTCCATATCTCCAATAGGTGTTTTTATATATTTCATTGTTTAATTTGACGATTAATCTAGCTAGAATTCCCTTCGGCATAAATTTATATCTAAACTCAAATCTTGTTGTAACTTTATCATTATTCCACGAGAATTCAATTTGATCAACAGGAAGAAGTCTCGGGACTAAATATTTTGATTCACCTACTTCAAAGCATAAGTCAAACTTGGTGTTTTTCATCAAGGAGATTAACTCTGCTGTTTTAGGTTTGTGTTCCGAATCCTTCCATATCCTTTCAATATCATTATCTGTGAACACACCTTTGTTTTCTTTTACTAAGGAATCATCGAGGATCTTATAAACACCTTTGGTAACCCATTCATGGTTTAAAAAAATCACTTGTCTTAGAATTATATCATTCCTGAAATGAAGAAAAACTCCTAAATCATGAAAGAAATCAGAAAGAAAATCTGATCTTTCTTGAGAGAGGTAATAACTTGTGCATAGTGCTTCAAACTCTTCAAGAGATATAAA
The DNA here is from genome assembly GCA_020630715.1 of Nonlabens sp. Lineage (GTDB taxonomy): Bacteria > Bacteroidota > Bacteroidia > Flavobacteriales > Flavobacteriaceae > Nonlabens. The sequence goes on along the minus strand of JAHDIQ010000001.1, from coordinate 216,482 downwards.
ATTTTTCCCTTCAGATTTTAGTGTCTCAATTTCTCGTCTAATGTCTACCCATACCTTTGGCAAGGGATTGCCTATGTGAGGTAAATTAGCGGCTTTTTCGATAAGTTTTTCTTTGAATTTAGCAAGTTTTGAGGTGTATGGCTCTTTTGAAACTAGTGAAATTTTATCAAAATCAATTATGTTGTCAAATGAACTTTGATACTCTTTAATAGGTAATTCTTTGATTGGCTGATCACATTTGTTAAGAATCATAAATACTGGACTTTTGTCACCAAGCATTTTTATAATATTTAACCAATAAAAGAAATCATCGTGGTTGTCTTCTTTTCTAGATTCTGTAACTAAAACATAGAGAGATCTTTTGGTTAAAAAGAATTGATGTGTTGAATGGTATATTTCTTGACCTCCAAAGTCCCAAATATTTATTAATAAATCCCTTTTGATTTCAGGGTTAAATGTTTTCACCTCAGAATTGGGGATATTCCATTTATTAATGTTTATTCCTTCAGTTGATTTTTCGTCGACAAGAGAAAATTTTTCATCGCTTAAAGCATTCGATAAAGATGTTTTTCCAACTCTTCCTTCTCCTACAAGAATTAACTTGACTTCATATAAATAATCAGGATCTTTTAACTCTCTAAAAAAATTTCTTATTGAATCAATACCTTGAGAAGCAATTTCTGGTGGTAAAATATCGAATGGATTTTCCGCAATATCTAAAACAGATAATTGCGTCATGTTTGCTATTTTCTCTGGTAAGTGTTTCAATTTGTTATTACGCAAATTAAGATTTTTTAACCTTACTAAAGTCGCTAATTCGTCACTAATATTAATAACTTCATTGTTTTCGATATTCAATTTAGAAAGACGTTTTACCTGTCCTATTTCGTCTGGTATTGTGGTAATCTTATTCCTTAATTTCTCATCAACTTCGTCATCATTACCTAAATCAATAAAAACAATATCTGAATTTTTGTAAATTTCTTTAGGAATTTCGGTCAATCCACAATTTCTAAAGTCTAGACTTGTCCAACCATGATTTTTTAAATTATCTAGTTGAAATTTCACCTTTCTGTCGTTCATAGTATTGTTTTTGCTTGTAGTTGGTAGAATTTTAAATATAAAAAACTCTCTTACAACGCAAGAGAGTTTTGAAATCAAAAAAAATTAAGATTTCTATGGCCTATTAGTAGCTACTGGGTTTTCATTAATCCACGTATTTACGGCAACAATGGCATTGTTGTTATAATCTACTTCACGCAGTTGATTTCCATTCCAGAAAAACCATTTTCCAGATTTTTCTCCTTTGTTATATTCTGCTTGAGCGATTTTTTCACCTTGTAAGTTATAAGAGATCCATTCACCGTGACGTTTATTGTCTTTAAATGTTCCTACCTGATTTACCGTTCCATTTTGATAATAGTAAGTTACCTTAACCATATCATCAGAAATTTGTTCTACCGTTGGTTTTACCTCTTGTGCTGTTGCGATTACTCCTACAAAAAGAGCTATGATCATCAATATTTTTTTCATCACTTACATAATTTAGATAACCAAAGTTAACGATATAAATATATTTACACAACATTTAGGTAACATTAAATTTACATTAGAGCTATAAAAGACTGTAAAACAAGTGAATATATTTAAAATTTATTCATCTATAAACTGTAACAGTACTATAAAAACAATCGATTCTTTGACTTTATTACTGTTTTAGGTGGTGAATTCGGCTTATTTTTGCACCTTAATAAAGTGACCTATTATGTACAGAACTCACGATTGTGGTAGCTTAAGAGCTAGCGATATAAATGCAGAAGTAACACTAGCCGGATGGGTACAAAAATCCCGTGATAAAGGATTTATGGTTTGGGTAGATTTAAGGGATCGATATGGTATCACCCAGCTTATTTTTGATGAAGAGCGCACCGACAAAGCATTGCTAGAAAAAGCACAACAATTAGGACGTGAATTTGTGATTCAAGTAAAAGGAACAGTGATAGAGCGTGAATCTAAAAACGCAAACATCCCTACTGGTGACATAGAAATACTAGTAAAATCACTAGAAGTGCTTAGTGAATCTAAAACTCCGCCATTTACCATAGAAGATAAAACAGATGGTGGTGAGGAATTACGTATGAAATATCGTTACCTAGATATTCGTCGTAATCCAGTGCGTGAGAATTTGATCTTCCGTTCACAAGTTGCGATGGAAGTACGTAATTTTCTAGCAGGTCGTGATTTTGTTGAGGTAGAAACACCAGTACTTATAAAGTCTACTCCAGAAGGTGCTCGTGATTTTGTAGTGCCATCACGTATGAATGAAGGACAATTTTATGCCTTACCGCAGTCACCACAAACCTTTAAGCAATTGCTTATGGTAGGTGGACTGGATAAGTATTTTCAGATTGTAAAATGCTTCCGTGATGAGGATTTACGTGCAGATCGCCAGCCTGAATTCACACAGATAGACTGTGAGATGTCCTTTGTAGAGCAAGAAGATGTGTTGAACATCTTTGAAGAAATGACGCGTCACTTATTAAAGAAAGTAAAGAACGTAGACGTTACAGATTTCCCACGCATGACCTATCGTGAGGCGATGGAGAAATATGGTAATGATAAACCAGATATTCGTTTTGGGATGGAGTTTGGAGATATTTCCGCTTTCGCGAAAGCGAGAGACTTCAAAATATTTAATGAAGCAGAATTAGTCGTAGGAATCGCAGTTCCTGGTGGCGCAAGCTATACGCGTAAAGAGATTGATAAATTAATCGATTGGGTAAAGCGCCCGCAGGTAGGTGCGATGGGAATGGTGTATGTGAAGTGTAATGAAGACGGCAGTTTTAAATCCAGCGTAGATAAATTCTACTCGCAAGAAGACCTTGCACAATGGGCAGAAGCTACTGGTGCAACAGCAGGCGATTTAATCTGCGTGCTTTCAGGACCAGCAGATAAAACTCGTGGGCAGTTAAGCGCATTACGCATGGAACTAGCAGAGCGACTAGGATTGCGTGATCCAGAAGTATTTGCACCACTATGGGTTATTGATTTCCCACTACTAGAATGGGATGAAGATACCGAAAGGTATCATGCAATGCATCATCCGTTTACATCGCCTAAACCAGAAGATATTGATAAGCTATCTACAGATCCTGGAAATGTACGTGCAAATGCATACGATCTAGTTATGAATGGTAATGAAATAGGTGGTGGATCTGTACGAATTTTTGATAAGCAGTTGCAGGCATTGATGTTTGACCATTTAGGATTCACACCAGAAGAAGCACGAGCGCAGTTCGGGTTTTTAATGGATGCTTTTGAATATGGAGCGCCACCTCATGCAGGATTAGCATTTGGTTTTGATCGTTTAGTTTCTATTTTAGGTGGTCAGGAAACCATACGTGATTTTATCGCATTCCCTAAAAACAACAGTGGTCGTGATGTGATGATAGACGCACCAGCTACTATAGATGACGAGCAGTTGAAAGAATTGAATTTAAAGGTGACGGTTTAGTTAGTGAGCTATGAGTTTTTATATTCCAATTCGAGCGAAATTCGAGAACGATGTTAGTTTTTTGAATACCGAATATTGATCAAGGAATATTGAATATCGAAATTTTAAAATAAAGATTTACACTGTGTTAGATTAAGTTAGGTATGAGCTGTGAGTTTTTGAGTCGCTGAGCTATGAGTTGTGAGTGAGTTATAAGTTTCTATATTCCAATTCGAGCGAAATTCGAGAACGATGTTAGTTTTTTGAATATCGAATATTGATCAAAGAATACAGAATATCGAAATTTTGAATAGTTGAGATGTACGCTTCAGGCGATTTAGTTGATGAGTATGTTAGTTTTTGAGTAAGTGAGTCGGTGAGCTGTGAGTTTCTTTATTCCAGTTCGAGCGAAAGTCGAGAACGATGTTAGTTTGTGAGGATTTTGAATTTTGTGAATAAACGAGCGCTGAGGCTCTCGAAGCACAGTATTACTATTAACTGTTCGAGTAGATTTAACTAGAAGTGTCAAGAATTATAAAATAATGGAGAATAAAATCTTAAGCATATCATTAATAGGCTTTATCGTCACTTTATGTGTAGGGTTTTACTTTATTTACAGTGGTGACGTAGAGAATTACTACCTAGGCCAAAAAATCGTAGGTGGCGCTACCTTATTTCTATTTTTTGTGTTGATGCCAGCATTTTTAATCATACGATACCGCCATAAAAAGCTGAAATCATTCATCTGGAATCCTGATGTGTTGAAGGATGATGAAGAGGAATAACAGTCGGTTTTTATAGTTTAAAACCTGTGAGGTTTGGTTTATAGATGTCTTTTACATCTTCCTTTTACGTTCAAAAAATTCTTTTAAAATACTGCTACACTCATCTTCTAATATTGCTGACACGACAGTAGTTTTAGGATGTAGATGTGTTCCCATATTCCGATAGCCACGTTGATCGTCGCTAGCACCATACACAATGGTAGAAATTTGTGACCAGTACAAAGCACCAGCACACATCTGGCATGGTTCTAATGTCACGTAAAGGGTACAGTCTTTTAAATATTTCCCACCTAAAAAGCTAGCACCAGCGGTAATGGCTTGCATCTCTGCATGGGCAGTTACATCCGTTAGCGTTTCTGTGAGGTTGTGACCTTTTGCGATAATGCGATTATTGGTCACTATCACAGCACCTACTGGTATTTCATCACGCTCAAAAGCAGTTTGTGCTTCTTGAAGCGCTTTTTTCATGAAGTATTCGTGGTCGTAAGGTTCTAGCATCCTGTAAAAGTAAATTTTAATCTAAACTTAAGCTCAAATCTAAAAAGTTGTTTTTAATACACGCTGTTTTTTAATGGTAATTGGCAAGAAACTTGATGTTAAGAAAATCTAAAACCATTCATTATGAGTACCTATTATAAGTTACGTATTCCGGAACCGTGTCGTGAAGATTGGAATAAAATGACACCAAAAGATCAAGGAAGATTCTGTAGTTCTTGCAGTAAAACAGTTGTTGATTTTACAGTAATGGATGAAAATGAAATCCAGAAATTCTTAAAATCAAACCAAGGCACAAAATTATGTGGTCATGCGAGAAAATCACAACTTGATCGTATTTGTACCAAAGTACCAGTACAAGTTTTACAACGACAATGGTTAAGTCATAGAGCTTTTTTACTAGCCTTATTACTAGTGATGGGAACAACAATGTTAAGTTGTAAAGATGATTTAGGTAATCATCAAAAGATTGATGAGGTGACTGTTGTGGATTCCCTAAATATTACAGAAGACGTTGGAATCACTGGCGGATTTGGTGCGTCGCCAAAAGACCCTAAAACTTGTAATGTGCGACATGCTAAATCTATTAGTTATGAAAAATTCATAAGTGATGATGTGACTATGGGAATGATAGAACCACCGCCACCACCGCCGTCACATTTGGTAGGAGAAGTTGTAGCAATTAAAGGAATAGTAGATAACGATAATTCAAATACGGTTAGCTATTACTTTCCAGATGAAAAACCAAAATTTCCTGATACACCAAAAAATCTTAATGAACGTGAAGCTAACTCATACTTTAATGAGCGTATGACTTCTCATTTCAAAGAACATTTCAAAACTGATATAGCTCAACTAGAAAATGGAAAATACAGAGTGGTTATAGGTTTCACAATAACTAAAACGGGTACAATAAAAGATATTAAGGTGCGAGCACCACAGGATATTTATGAGGAAGAGGCGAAAAGAGTGCTAAAACTGTTACCAGTAATTATTCCAGCCAAGCATGGTGGAAAACCTGTAAATACCATGTACGCTCTGCCTATCATTTTTCAAATTGATTAAATACTGCTAAAGTATTCCAAAGTAGTTTTTTCATTTTCAAGTTCGATTTCGAGTTCAGTTTCATTAGAGGTATCTTTGAAGCATGTCTCAGACCTTGTTATCTAAAATAAATTCACTTGATGATTTAAAACGCTTTCGCGAAAGCGAACTACCCCAAATCGCACAAGAATTAAGAGATTTTATCATCGATATCGTAGCTACTAAAGAAGGTCATTTAGGGGCAAGTCTAGGAGTGATTGAATTAACCATTGCATTACATTATGTATTCAACACTCCAGATGATTTACTGGTATGGGATGTAGGACATCAGGCATATGGACACAAAATATTAACTGGCCGACGTGATGTTTTTCATACCAATAGAGAATTAAATGGAATTTCAGGATTTCCTAAACGTGATGAAAGTGAGTATGATACCTTTGGCGTAGGTCATAGCTCAACAGCAATTAGCGCCGCATTAGGAATGGCGATGGCTAGTGAACTAAAAGGAGTTAATCGCAAGCACATCGCCGTAGTAGGTGATGCTAGTATTGCCAGCGGTATGGCATTTGAAGCTTTGAATCATGCAGGTGTTAGTGACGCAGATCTATTAGTGATCCTTAATGATAATGCGATAGGTATAGATCCAGCAGTAGGAGCTCTTAAAGAATACCTTACTACCACTAAATCTGGTAAAGAAACTGGTCAGGATAATATTTTTGAGGCCTTAAATTTTGATTATTCTGGACCTATTGATGGACATGATTTAGATGGTTTACTTAAGGAATTACAGCGTCAGAAAAGTTTAAAAGGGCCACGATTATTGCACGTACGTACCATCAAAGGAAAAGGTTTAAAACAAGCCGAAATTGATCAGGTACGATATCATGCACCTGGTAAATTTGATAAAACAACAGGTGAACTAACACCAGCAGATACTAGTCAATTACCACCTAAGTTTCAGGATGTTTTTGGACACACTATTTTAGAATTAGCGCAACAAAATGAACATATTGTAGGTATCACACCAGCTATGCCTACTGGTAGTTCTCTTAAGATTATGATGGACGCGATGCCAGATCGTGCTTATGACGTAGGAATTGCAGAGCAACATGCCGTAACACTAGCCGCTGGAATGGCGACTCAAGGATTAATCCCATTTTGTAATATTTACTCCACCTTTTTACAGCGTGCTTATGATCAGGTGATTCACGATGTAGCCTTGCAAAAGCTACCTGTTATTTTCTGTTTAGATCGTGCTGGGATTGTAGGTAAAGATGGCGCCACGCATCATGGTAATTTTGATCTAGCTTATTTGAATTGCATTCCAGACATCATTATCACTGCTCCTATGGATGCCATCGAGTTACGCAATATGATGTATACGGCACAATTAGGACTGCAACAACCTATGGCGATACGCTATCCGCGTGGTCGTGGTCGTATTGCAGACTGGAAACAACCTTTTACAAAACTGGAATTAGGTAAAGCAAGGTATATGCATCGCGGTAAACGCATTGCTATTTTAAGCATAGGCGCTATCGGTGCGATGGTGGATGAATTAATCCAGCAAGAATCATTATCAATTACTCATCTGGATATGCGATTCTTGAAACCTTTAGATACTGCAGTCTTAGATGAAGTATTTGAGAATCATGACCATATCATAACTATTGAAGATGGAACCGTGGTAGGTGGATTTGGTAGTGTGGTGATGGATTACGCTTTCGCGAAAGCGTATACAAATACGATCCACAAATTAGGAATACCAGATCAATTTATACAACACGGTGCTACCAGCGAGTTGCATCAAATCGCTGGAATAGATCAAAACTCTTTATTCAAATTAGTCCAAAGACTGTCTAGTTAACAATCATTTTTAACGATCGGTTATAAGTGCCATTTGTCACCTTTAGGATATACATGCCACTCGCAGGATTGTTTAATGAGATGCTTTGTTGTTGATCTGAGAGTGTCATTTTCTCGTTAAAAACCTCCTGACCACTCAAGTTATAAATGGAAATCGTAGCATCTTGTAAAACAGTATTTGATGTTAGATTAAAAGTTCCATTATTGCGACTAGGAAATAAGCGAACCCGATTGTTAGTTGATGCAACCTCGTTAAAACCTAACGTTGTAAATGTACCAGTAAACATACCGCGACCGTGAGTAGATGCTAGAATGGTGTTGTCACTAGCTCTTAGATCAAGGTCTACTACTCTTACAGACGTCATTCCATTGTTAGTTTGAATCCAGTTAGGACTAGCACTGTTGAAATCTCCAGTAACAAAAATTCCTTCCTCTGTACCTATAATAACCTCTTCTGTAAGTAATGGGTTTTTAAGAATTGCCTTTACTGGAACATCAGGAAGGTTTCCTTCTTTTCCAGTCCACGTTGTCCCACCATCAGTGGTATACCAGATGCTTTGAACACCATAATTGTGCATCGTCACAAAAATTTCTTGTTCAGAGTCACCAAATTCAATATCTGATACCGAACCTAGGAACTGTGGTCCAGAAATATCTGTCCATGTATTAAATGGAGTGTTAGCGTTATCTATGCGTATTAGTTTTGAATTTACCGTTCCCACAAATAACTTACTGCTTACGCTGGTGAATGGTGACACCTTCATTGCTGTAGGTCTAGAATTGTTTAATAGAAAATTAGTTAAATCCGTACAAGAGGCACTATTAGATGTTAACTGACATTGCAAGATACTGTTAGCTCCAGAAAAGGATCTGCTATTTGCATAAAAGTAATCTAGGTTTTCATCAAGTTCTGCAACATTAATAAAGTCACCGTCATTTCCTTGATTGATGATATAAAGTTGTCCAGAACCAAAAAGGCTATTAATATTAGCATTTGAAGGGATAGGCCAGTTTACTCTAAAATGTGTAGAACTTGTAACTGATAATACTGCATAGTTGTCTTGTGCATCAATCTCGGTAAAAGCACCATCTCCACCTATGGGATCAAAAAAGGTATTCAGGCCTGTTGCACTCGCATCGTTAACGATACGTGAACCATTATCTTGTGTTCCACCTGCTAGATCATCACCATCTGCAATATCAGTATCTGCGATATCACCGTAGTAGAATTGTGTCACGTTAAATCCATTATTTCTATTTTGAATAGCATTAGTGCTAAAATTAGCTGTACTTAAGGAAGATGCATAAGAAACACCGCCGTCAGAACCTATTACCGCCTGATTAGAATTACCAGGTCTAAAAGTAAGTTCATGTATATCTGCATGTACAAAAGGTACATTTAAAGTGTTTAAATTTGGGTTTTCAGACCATTTTGAAATTTGTGACCAACTAGTTCCACCATTTATGGATCTAAAAGTGTCAATACCACCGGCGTAGATAATTTGGTCATTGTTAGGATCTACTTCTATTACAAGATCATAAAATGCTTGATTACGTGCAAAATCAGTAGGAGATATAGAATTATCTGCATCGTCAGGTTCATTAATAGCATTAAACGTATTGAATTTATCAGTTGTTGAATATAAATCTGCTCCTCCAGCACCTTCTGCTGCAATATATATGAGATTAGCATTAGAGGAAGATGTAGCTAATTCTATTCGGTCTGTTTGTGATATAGTTTGTTCCAGTGTCCAGTTAAGACCATCTGGACTAGAATAGATTCTTCCACCACCTTGACCTATTCCTGGACTCGCTATACTTCCAAAATATAGAGTGTTATCTGCACCTAATTCAAAATCGTTAGGGCTTATAAACCCAGTAGTTCCAGAAAAGGTAAATGCCATAGATGGGTTTTCTATTCTATTCCAGTTGGTTCCACCATTTGTGCTTCTATATAGTCCTCCGTTAAAAGTACCTAAGAAATTGCTAGGATTACCTATATTACCATTAGGAGTGGCATAAACGGTTGAACCTACACCTACATAGACTTCGCTAGTTCCATTATTATCTCTCACGATGATGTCGTTAACAAAAAAGATTCCTGCATCAAAAAGACTAGCTGATCCTCCAGATAGATTTCCTGGTCCAGCAGGAGTTATGTTTACATTATTCCACGTTGTACCACCATCTGTACTTTTGTAAACTCCATTCCCTACGGCAGCACCTAAAGTATATTGTTCACCAGTACCTATATAAATAGTTTGTGAGTCATTAGGATCAATGGCATAACAATTAACGCTTAAATCTCCAGCAATTCCAGGAACGACTGTCCATGAAGAGTTTGCGCTTAGGATATTGTCGTTTACCCATAAGCCACCGCCTACACCACCAGCAAAAACACGGTTGTAGTCTACACCATCACCGTTGTTTGCTCCTACATCATTAAGGTCAAAAAATGCAACTCTAGTTCTTCCTGCCGTATCAAAAGGACCGCGCTCAACCCATGGAGTAGCCGCTGTTCCAGGTGCTCCTTCTTGCATTGCTGTTGCTTCTACTAAAAATGGAGTAGGAATTCCTAATCGCGGATTCATCGTTAATTCCCATAAATGCTCATTATAAGCATTAGGAGGTAATCGCAATTCTTTTCGTTTCTCTTTAGACAAGTTCTTAGTTTCTGCAAAAGGACTATTTTCTAGAAAACTTTCATGTAGTCCTCTCGTTTTTTCAATTTCAGTCTTGTCTTTATTACAACCAGTAAATGCAATAATTACTGTAAGTAAAACAAAAAACTTCAAGGCAGTTGTGTAGTAATTTTTCATAAAAGCAAGATACCTATTTTTTATTTTGATTTAATGTCTCCATTCAAAATATTAAAAAGTTGTGAAGCTCTACTATCAGTAAGAGAAGCTACAAATTCACAAGCACTTAAAATCACTAAGTACAAACTGTCTTGTTCTTTATTCATATTGCTACAGCTTTTCAGTATCAACTGATCATAAGAAGATGATTCATTATTAAAATCATTTACAGCAGCAGTGACTACGGCGTTTAGGATATCATTTAAAATTTTGTAACCACCTATTTCTTTTTGGATTACTTCTGGATTTTGATAAACCTTTTTAATCGTGATCTCTAAAATATCATCGATTTGAGCGCTAAACCTTGATAAATCGGTTAGTGATCTTTTGAAAGAGCCATCTAATATGGCATCTTCATGATCCATAAATATTTCAATGGTATCTGTGATAAGTGTATTAATTGCTAGAGATCGCAAATAACCTAATCGTTCTTGAGTACTGGATAATTTTGAATAAACATCTGTTTTAATGGATTTCCCAACTAATTTAATAAGGTATTCTAGCGCATAATCTTCAGAAATCCAGCCTAGATTAATTCCATCCTCAAAATCAATGATCGTATAACAGATATCATCTGCCGCTTCAACCAGATAGGTTAAAGGATGACGATGATATTCTTCAAGACCTTTATCATTTTTTAAGCCTAAACTCATCGCAACATCTTTAAAATGTTCAACATCTGCCTGGAAAATGCCATATTTTTTTTGAGATATATGATCCGTAGGTCGATGAGGTAAAGACTCTTTAGGGTATTTTAAAAAAGCACCTAAAGTAGCGTATGATAATCTTAATCCACCATCAATTCCTTGAGTAGTGCGATTAAGTAAACGATAACCGTTTGCATTTCCTTCAAACTTATAAAGATCTTCTTGTTGCTTTCGCGAAAGCGAACTCATAAACGACTGTCCTGCACCATCTTTAAAATAAGTACCTATCGCTTTCTCGCCACTGTGGCCAAAAGGCGGATTTCCAATATCATGTGCTAAAGCAGCGGCTGCAACGATGGCTCCAAAATCTTGTTGTTTATAACCTTGAGCTACTAATTCTGGATGTTTTTCTAGAATGAGTTTTCCTGCCATTCTTCCTAGCGATCTTCCTACTACAGAAACTTCAAGACTATGAGTAAGTCTGGTATGCACAAAACCTGTCTGGCTTAATGGAATGACTTGTGTTTTATCTTGTAAACTACGGAAGTGCTGTGAGAAAACAATGCGGTCATAATCTACATCAAAACCTAGTCTAAGTTCATCCTGATCTAGTCGTTTTCTATCTGTAGAATCTCCATATCGTTTTAAAGAAAGTAGTTGCCGCCAGTTCATAAAGTACGCTGTTAGGTGTGCAAGATACGTTTCAATAGTGCAATAAAAAATTAGAGTCGTGTTTACGGTTTCTTAACCTAGATGATTAGGTTACTTAATAATGACATAACTCTATTAAAACAGATGTGTATGTTTCTTTGCAGTGGATAAATAACCCACCATGAATAAGTTAATTTACGTATTGTTTTTTTTGATTTCAATTTGCACTGTTGCGCAAAATGGGACAGTGAATGGACTAATTATTGATAAGGATTATGATGATGAGCCTATTGCTTTTGCATCAGTACAAGTAAAAGGGACAACTAAAGGTTCTCAAACTGATATTGACGGTAAATTCTCCATATCACTTGCTCCTGGAAATTACACATTAATTGCTACGTTTATAGGAATGAAAACTGTGGAATTACCGGTGACAGTTACCGCTGGAAATGAAACTAAAGTCACCATTCCTATGATGGCAGAGGCTGCGGCCTTAGATGATGTCGTTATAAAAGTTACTAAAACTAGAGAAACCGCTGAAGCTTTATTGCAAGAACAGAAAAAATCTGTAACCATTGTACAGTCTATAGGTGCGGAAGAGTTGTCTCAAAAAGGTGTTAGTGATGCTGCTGGTGCTGTGGCAAAAATTTCAGGAGTTTCTAAGCAAGAAAGTAGTAGCAACGTATACGTACGTGGATTAGGTGATCGTTACCAGAATTCTTCTTTAAATGGTTTATCGCTGCCATCTACAGATGTAAATAAAAAGAATATTGATTTAGATATTTTCTCATCTGATGTTATTGAGAGTATTGATGTAAGTAAGGCGTATGACGTTCGTTTCTTTGGAGATTTTTCTGCAGGTAACGTGAATGTACGTTCTAAAAAACATACCGGAAAAAGCTTTGTTAATATAACAATGGGTAGTGGTGCTAATACAAATGCAGTAGGACAAGATTTTATTAGAATGGATGGGGCAAGTTTTTTCGGCTACTATAATAAATATGATAATGATCCCTTTGCGGTATTATTGTCACATAGTATTGATCCAGTAGAAGGATTTACTCCTGTAAATATCGATGCAAGTATCGATGGTGGTCATTCATTCAAATTTGAAAACGGAATGAAGCTAAGTCTTTATGGATCGGCTAGTTTTAATAACGGTTCTACGTTTCAAACTGGAGTAGCTAGGGATTTCACAAACGTACTTAAGGTTGATTTCCCAACGGTAGATGAGTTTATTTATGCAGCTAGAACTACAGCGCAAGCTAATATTGATTTCACACTCAATGATAGCAATAGGTTTAAACTGGTTAATTTATTTGTAAATAAATCTGCAAATGAGGTTTCTAATTATGGAGTAAATGGACAAGGTTTTAATCGTGATGCAAATGATAGTGAAGAAGGATATTTTGTAAGAAACACACAGTTTAATCAAGATAGAGTTCATGTAACACAACTTCTAGGAGAACATTATTTAAGTGAAACATTAACTTTAAATTGGGGTGGAGCATTTAATAAGGTCTTTTCTGATGAACCAGATAGACGTAGAAATACGTTAGAGGATTATCAGTTTGCACTAGATGACGATCCATCTACTAATCCTAATTTATTCTTCAATATTGCATTTGATAATCAGCGATTTACACAAACTGTAGAAGATGATGAGTATACTGGATTCTTAAATCTTGAGAAAAAGGTAAACGACAATGTGAAATTAAACCTTAGATATAGTGGTAGAAATAAGCAAAGAAGTTTTGCCTCCTTTAGATATGGTTATGAAGTTGAATTAAATGGGTCTGACGTACCAGTGCTAGATGTTAACAATCTAGATGCAATATTTAATGTAAGCAATATAAATGCTATTAACGGTAATGGCGTTTTTAATACGGTTGTCATTAACCCTATTAATAATCAAATAGGTAATATCAACCGTCCAGGACTTCCAGAGAATGTTTATAATGGCGAGATGAATAATCACGGTGTAAGCTTAAATGCAGAGCTTAATTACGGTAAGTTACTTGTAATTCCTGGTTTACGTGTAGAATCGTGGGATCAACGTATTGCATATGATGTAATTAATTTACCACCTAATGATCCAGGACAGCGTAGTGTTTATGAAAACCTATTACTACCTAGCTTAAATTTAAAATATGCGTTAACGGAAGATATTAATTTAAGAGGTTCTTTTAGTCAGACTGCATCCTTACCAGAATTTAAAGAAGCCGCTCCTTTTGTTTATGAAGATGTAACAGTACGCTATGGTGGTAATCCAGACCTGATAGGTAGAAGAGATGGAAGTGGACCTACCTATTCATCAATTAATAACTTTGACCTAAAGTTTGAATGGTTCTTTAATAAAGGTGAAATATTATCTATAGGATCTTTTTACAAACAAATCAATGATCCTGTTAACCGTGTAGTTGCTGCAGATGCGACTGGTACGCAACGTTATTTTAGAACAGGAGATAGAGCAGATGTAGTAGGGATAGAATTAGAAGCAAGAGCAGGATTACTAAAAGACGCAGATGAAAAAAATATTCTTGCGGCTGGATTAAATATGGCTTATACCTATACCACGCAGGATCTTAAAAACGTTACCGGTGACAACGTAACTTTTACAACATCATTTGATCGTGATGAAATAGCATTGCAAGGAGCGTCTCCTGTAATATTCAATGCAGATCTTACATTTACTCCTACCATAAAGTCATATAAACCTACAGCTACTTTAGTAGCATCTTATTTCTCTGATAGAATATCTGCGATAGGTGCTGGATCGTTAGGTGATATTGTAGAAAAATCAGTAACTACACTGGATTTTGTATGGAGTAGCCCATTGTCAGAAAACCTTAGTTTAAACCTAAGCGCAAAAAACTTATTGAATCCAGATATTGAATACGTAAGAGAAGATACTAGTAGTGGTGATATCACGATCAGTAGCTTTAGAGTAGGAGTTAATCTAGGAATGAGTCTTAAATATAAATTTTAATAAAAATAGTTAATCAATAAACCTTAAAACAATGAACTTTAATAAACTATTAATCGCAATAGCCTCTATTTTAGTACTTACAAATTGTACTAGTGATGATACAGCAGATATCATTATCAACGTTAATGGTGACGGCAGTACGGGCAACAATACAGCGCAAAACATTAGCGGTGTCTACACAGAAAATTTAACACTAGATGCTAATACAGAATATGTCATTAATGGACCACTTTTAATGAGCAGTGGTACTACATTAACTATTCCAGCAGGTACAACACTTACAGCTTTACCAGTAGGTGTTAATGCATATATTGCGATCCAGCAAGGTGCAAAAATTGATGCACAAGGAACTGCTAGTAACCCTATTGTATTAACATCAGCATCAACAAATCCAGGTTCTGGAGATTGGGGTGGACTAGTGATTTTAGGAAATGCTCCTATCAATTCTACTGCTCCTGGTTCTACAGATACTGCGACTTCTGAAGTAGGGCAGTTATCTTATGGTGGTAATGATCCAGCAGATGATTCTGGAACAATTTCTTATATGAGAATTGAATATGCAGGTGGAGCTATTGATGGAAATGCCGAGTTAAATGCACTTTCTCTTTATGCTGTAGGTACCGGAACTTCTATAGACCACGTTCAAGTGTATTTAGGATCTGACGATGGTGTTGAATTCTTTGGAGGTACTGTTAACATTGATTTCCTATCTGTTGTAGGTGCAGAAGATGATTCTGTAGACTGGACAGAAGGTTATAGAGGAACAATTACAAATGTTTACATTGAACAATTAGCAATGGCAGATGGTGATAGCGGTTTTGAAATGGATGGTTTTAACACTGACTTTTCTCTAGAAGATACAAACTTACTGTCTAGACCTACCGTTAACAATATTACTTTTATAGGTAATGCCGATAATAGTAGAGCATTTAGAGTACGCGCTGGATCTGGTGGACTTTTTAACAATGTGTCTATTTCTAATACGGGTCGTGGTGTGATCGTAGAAGATGATGAGGCGGCTTTTAGAACTAGTGATAATATACCTACAGACTTATTATTTACTGACGTGTCTTTCTCTAACGTAACTACTGAATTTGATTACGGTTTTGAATCTAGTGTAGGAGCAGCTACACCAGCACCTACTCAAACTACTGTAATTACTGGTAGTGCAGTAAACGCAACTGGTACTGATTACGCAACTTGGGGCGCTGGATGGACTAGAAACTAGTTGACCTAATTGTATAAAGATTGAAAAACCACTTCTTAATTGAGGTGGTTTTTTTGTGTAACAAAGTTGAGGTATTCCGCTTTCGTGAAAGCGGAATTAAAATAACCTTACCGTAACGTATTATAGCTAAGAAAATAGCATTTTTGCATCTTAAATTTATTTGATGGGAGATATCTACGTTTACATGCTTATCATTCTTGCTGGTCTGGCGATTACAGATCTAGTGGTAGGCGTGAGTAATGATGCCGTTAACTTTTTAAATAGTGCAATAGGTTCTAAAGCAATCAGTTTTAAAACCATAATGATCATCGCGAGTATAGGAATTGCGGTTGGTGCACTTTCTTCTAGCGGTATGATGGAAGTCGCGCGCAAGGGTATTTTTAAACCAGAGTTTTTCTACTTTGATGAGGTCATGATCATCTTTATGGCGGTAATGATTACAGATGTTTTATTACTGGATTTCTTTAATACACTAGGATTACCTACTTCTACTACCGTATCTATTGTATTTGAATTATTAGGTGCTGCAGTATGTATTTCTTTATTAAAAATATATGTGGAAGGTGATGGATCAGAAACGATAGCTGATTTAGGAACCTATATTAATTCAGAAAAAGCGCTAATGATCATTGCTGGTATATTAGGATCTGTAGTGATTGCTTTTACCATAGGTGCGATTGCCCAGTTTTTATCGCGACTATTATTGACTTTTCAATATGATAATAGACCACCTATTTTTGCGAGTTTGTTTGGTGGATTATCATTAATATCACTAGTATATTTCATTCTTATTAAAGGACTAGGAAAAACAGATATTTCTATAGTACAGCAAGCTGCAGGATATATAGAGTCTCACATGGGTGTTACCTTTTTTATAGGATTCCTGATCTTATCTGCAGTTAGTTTTCTTTACATACAGGTTCTTAAAGCTGATATTTATAAGTTAATCATTATTCTAGGAACCTTTGGTCTAGCAATGGCATTTGCTGGTAATGATCTGGTTAACTTTATAGGTGTCGTTATAGGAGCAAAGCAAGCGTGGATGCTTTGGGTAGAATCAGGCGTCGCTGCAACAGATTTTAATATGTCTGTACTTGCTGCGCCTCAAAAGTCGCCGTTTTGGTTCCTGTTAGGAGCTGGATTAATTATGGTGTTAACCTTATGGTTTTCTTCAAAAGCACAAGCAGTAGTAAAAACCTCTGTAGATCTTGCAAGACAAGACAGTGGTACGGAACGTTTTCAACCTAATGCATTTTCAAGAATTGTAGTACGGTATTCAATTGCCCTTTCTGCAGGAGTGGAACGTATTTTACCTAAAAAAACAACAGAATACATCAATTCTAGATTTGAAAAGCCATCAGAAATAGCAGTGTTGCCTAAACATGCAGATAAACCAGCCTTTGATTACGTGCGTGCTGCGGTGAATCTCATGATTGCGAGTATTTTAATTTCTATTGCAACTACCTATCTAACCTTACCACTTTCTACTACTTATGTAACGTTTATGGTAGCGATGGGAACCTCACTTGCAGATCGTGCATGGGGAACAGAAAGTGCCGTGTATCGTATTGCTGGTGTGATTAATGTCATAGGTGGATGGTTTTTTACTGCTTTTAGCGCGTTTACGGCGGCAGCAATATTTGCAGCGATTATTTATTATGGTGGTTTTGTGGCGATTATCATTTTAGTAATGGTAGCCATAGGGTTACTAGTACGCAGTTATTTAAAACATAAAAGCACCCAGAAAGAGGTAAAAGTTACAGAAGAACTACAAAAGGCAGAAAGCAACACCATTCAAGGTATTATTGAAGAAAGTAGCGCAAACGTAGCGACCGTGTTTAAACGTGCTAAGCGTATTTATAAGAATACTTTAGATGGTTTAATTGCACAAGATTTGGCTAGACTTAAGACTTCAAAAAAAGAAGCTAAAAAACTAAGTACAGAAATCGACGGGCTGCGCAATAACATTTTCTATCTCATCCGTGGAATGGAAGATCAGCATTTAGGTGCTTCTCGTTTTTATATTGAAGTTTTAGGACATCTACAGGATATTTCTCAAAGTCTGGATTACATCTCAAAATCAAGTACCACTCATATTGACAATAATCACAAGAGTTTAAAATTCACTCAGATTAAGGATTTAAAAGAAGTGATTTTAGAGAGCTATAATATTTTTGAAAAGGCGCAAGAAATTTTTAAGGATCAAGATTTTGGTAAGTTAGATACCGTAATCATTCTAAAACGCGAACTACTGCAAAATGTAGATCAAAAGATTGATAAACAAGTACAACGCACTAAGGATACAGAAAATTCTCCAAAGAACGCTACCTTATACTTTGGATTGATGTTAGAAACGCGTGATCTAATTAACGCCACCATGAACGTTGTAGAGCAGTATTATACGCAGTATGATGCCTCACGATTTGACGGTGATGAATAAGGTTTCTTAGAAATTTCCATGAGGTTCAATTTCGCTTTCGCGAAAGCCAAATAACCACAATAATTCTTACTAATTTAGTTGTCATAAAAAAGCCCTTTACATAAAGCAAAGGGCTTCAAAACAACCTTCATAGTTTTAGGGAAAACTACGCGGCGTCTAATTGTTCTTCAACGATTTCTTGAACCTCTTTTTTCTTAGATCGCAGCCTTAATTTTAAACGGTGAACCATATATAATAATATAGGTACGATGATTAAAGTAAGGAACGTCGCAAAGATTAATCCGTAGATTACAGTCCATGCCAGTGGTCCCCAGAATATTACGTTATCTCCACCAGCTACAAAATTAGGGTCAAAATCACTAAATAGGGTGAAGAAGTTAATGTTCCAGCCTTTGGCAAGTGGTATTAAACCTAAAACTGTGGTAATGGCCGTAAGGATTACAGGACGTAAACGTGCTTTTCCTCCTTTTACAATGGCTTCAAAAACATCTGGTTTGCTTAGTAATTCTTTCTCATCCATTTCTAGATCTTCTTTACGTCGTAGTTTAAGAATGTCGATATAATCGATTAATACCACACTGTTATTTACTACGATTCCTGCGAGTGAAATAATTCCCATCATGGTCATTAAAATTACAAAGGAATCACCAAAACCTAACATTCCTAAAAATACTCCTATAAAGCTAAAGAAGATCGATATCATAATGATAGTAGGTTTAGAAATCCCACCAAACTGGAACACTAGAATTAAAAAGATCAGGAACAATCCACCTAATAATGCGGTAGAAAGAAACGCTTGTTCTTTTGCTTGTTCTTCTATTTGTCCGGTATAGTCAATTTTCACCGTAGCTGGGATGTTATCATTGAAGTCTGCCATTTCAGATTTAATATCTCTAATAACAGCACTTGCATCTGTAAAGCCTGGTTTTAAAGCGCTGTAAACGGTAACAACACGTTTTGCATCCTTGTGTTTTATAGCGCTAAAGCTAGAGGTATTTTTTTGTTGAGCAATTGCGCTTACAGGAATTTCTTTTACCTGTCCACTAGCCATATCCCTAAAAACAATTCGCTGGTTAAAGATGGCACTGCGATCATAACGTTGCTCTTCATTAAATCGAACGTTGATATCATAATCCTCGCCATCTTCTTTAAATATTCCTGCTTTCTCGCCAAAAACAGCACGACGCAGCTGCATTCCTACTTGACTATTGCTCACACCTAGTTCACCTGCTTTTTCACGATCCACTTCTACTAGCATGGATGGTTTACTGCGGTTAACATCTACTTTAAGTTGGTCTACTCCAGCAACATTTCTACTGCTTAGGAATTTCACCATTTCTTCTGCCGTAGCGATTAGTTCTCCATAATCGGGACCTTCTAATTCTATGTTTACAGGATAACCTTGTGGTGGTCCAGCAGCATCTTTCTCTACTGAAATAGCCACACCAGGAAATACACCAGAAAGTGCTTCTTGTACTTTTTGTCTTAAGAGTTCACTGTCTTTACCGTTACGGTATTTGTATTGTCGCATACTAGCAGTGATTTTACCCTTGTGTGGCATTTCTGCCGCGCTACCACCATCAGTTTGTGGATTTCCAGCTCCTAATCCTACTTGTGCAACAGCACTTTCTACTAATACATTTTCATCATTCTCATCTAGATATTCACTTTCATTGATAATTTCAAATACGCGGTTTTCAATATCCTTTGTAATTTGATTTGTTTTTTCAATGGACGTTCCCTGCGGATATTCTATGTAGACAATAATCTGATTAGGTTTATTATCTGGAAAGAACTCTGTTTTTGTATCTCCAGAGGCTAGTGATTTACCAAACAAACTAAATACCACAAAAAACATTACAATCATTCCAGCAATAAAGAAGTACGGTTTTTTACCACCTAAGGCAAATCTTAAGGTACGTTCATAAGTGTTTTCTAACCATACTAATACCGTACGCTGGAAACCACTAGTTAATGGTTTAATCGCATACTTATAGATCCAGAATAAAACGACTACGGTTAACATCAATGTACCAAAACCGCTTACTGGTCCACCTACAAATGCGATCAATAAACCTATAGGAGTCATGATCGCTGTTAAGTATAACAGTTGTTTGATGGTCAGGTTGCGATCTTCTACTTCCATAAATTTTGAAACAAGCATGGAGTTAAAAAATATGGCTACAAATAAGGAACTACCTAATACGATAGATAAAGTAATAGGGAAATAAATCATGAATTGTCCCATTAAACCTGGCCATAAACCTAACGGCACAAATGCGGCAACAGTCGTTAATGTGGAAATGATAATAGGAATGGCAATCTCGCCTACACCTTTTTTTGCAGCAGCGATTCTAGACATTCCTTCTTCATCCATTAAACGGTAAACATTCTCTACTACTACGATTCCATTATCTACTAGCATTCCTAGTCCCATAATCATCGCAAAAAGAATCATCGTATTCAACGTATATCCTAAAAGACTAATAATTGCAAAAGACATAAACATAGACATAGGAATCGCAAAACCTACAAATAAGGCATTTCTAAATCCTAAAAAGAACATTAAAACTCCTACTACCAGTAGAATACCAAAAATGATATTGTTTACTAAATCATCTACCTGGTTTAAGGTTTTCGACGATAAATCGTTAGTGATCGATAATTCTAAATCACTAGGTAAAGCACCAGATTCTTGGGCATTGGTCACAATTTCTCTTACCTGATCTGCAGCGATGATCATGTTTTGACCAGATCGTTTTTTAACGTCTAACATCACTACCTGATCACCAGATTCACGGGCGTATGTTTTCTTATCTTCTTCTTTAAACGTTACGGTCGCAACATCACGTAGGTAAATAGGACCGTTTTCATTTTTAACCACAAAGTTTTCTAGGTCTTTAGGTTTATCTATTTCTCCTATAATCCTAATGGTACGTCGCTGGCCACTAGACTTTAAATTACCGGCACTTACCGTAGCATTACCGCCACGTATGGTATTTAAAATATTATCAAAACTCACACGAGCGGCAGTCATTTTATAAATATCCACAGCTACTTCTACTTCTAGTTCTTCTGCACCACGTATGTCTACTTGTTTGATTTGCTCTATGTCTTCAATTTCGTCTTCTAGATATTCTGCATATTCTTTAAGCTGGCGCACAGGATAATCACCTTTAACATTGATGTTAAGAATAGGCATTTCCTCACTTAGCGTAAGGTTAAACACGTTAGGTGTTACTGGTTTATTATTAAAAGTAGGCCAGTCTTCTCCTGCACTTTCAGAATCTACTTCATCTTTTACCAGCTGTTTTGCCGTTTCTACTTCTATGGATTCATCAAATTCTACGATGATGATGGAATAATCTTCCTGTGAGGTTGATTCAGTTTCTGTAACACCAGAGATGTTTTTTAATTTATCTTCTAGTGGATCTGTGATGAGTCGTTCCACATCCTCGGCAGTGTTTCCTGGCCAGACGCTAGAAATGTAAATTTTAGTTTCTTTAATCTCTGGGAAATCCTCTCTAGGCATGCTGTTATAAGCACTAAATCCTAAAAAGAAAATAATTGCCATCATCACATAGACTACCGTGCCATTATCGATTGCCCATGAGGATAATTTAAATTCTTTATCGCTTTTCTTTTGGGTAGCCATTCTTAATTGTTTTTAATTGCTATTTCTTGGTCTTCTTTAACGGTACGTGCACCTTCTGTAATAACTTGATCGCCTGTTTTAAGACCATCTAAAATTTCTATAAGGTCTCCGCTAGTTTTACCGGTGGTAATACCACGGCGTTTTGCTATGATTCCGTTTTCGCCTTGAGCGACCACCATTACATATTGTTCACCTTCTTGATTTTCACTAATCACGCTTAATGGAACTAAAATCGCATTCTCTGCCGTGTAATCATTGATGCTTAGTCTAGCGGTAAGATTAGGTTTGATATTCCCAGATTTGTTATTTACGGGTATTTCAATAGAATATGAACGGTTTGCAGGATTGATCACGCTACTGGTTTGGCGTATGTTACTTTCCATTTTTTCTTGTAACACTGGAAAGTCTACCATCACATCAGTTCCTTTTTTAATGGTCGTAATGTATGTTTCTGGTACATCTACTTTAATGAACATGTCTTTTAAACTTACGATTCTAAATAATGGCATTCCAGGACTTACTACCGTTCCCTGTTCTGTAATAACGTCATCGATAGTTCCAGAAAATGGAGCGGTTACTACGGTTTTTGCTAGTTGACGTTCCATAGAACTTATGGCTTTTTGTTGTGCTTCATAATTAGCCTTAGTTTGCAGGTACTGAATTTCAGATCCTATGTTTTGTTCCCATAAGCGCTTTTGTCTTTCATAGGTAGTTTTTGCTAGTTGAGCTTGCACACGCATCTGTTCAATGTTTTGAGACATACCGCCATCATCGATTTGAGCAAGTCGCTGTCCTTTTGAAACGCGTTGTCCTTCTTTTACAAATACTTGTGTCATCGTTCCAGCCATTTCTGGCATGATGGTAATATTTTCTTTTGTGTCTACACTACCTTGTAATTCAATAAAATGTACAAATGTCGTGTCTGTAACGGTCATCGCACTCACATCTTTTTTTACGGGTGCATCACCATGCTCATCTTGATATTTTTGAATCGTTTTAAGTGATTCTTCAATAGTACTTTTTTCTGAAAGTAGCTCTGTCTTTTTTGTAGCGATGGCTTTCATGTCACCAGATGCAATTAAATCTGCAACAGTAGGTTCATTACCACCACACGAGATGAGTAAAACAGATATTCCTAGGATTAAACTTATTTTTTTCATGATCTTATAATTAGGTAGTGGTTGTTAGTTTTTAAAATTGGGTTTGTTGAGAATGGTTTCCAGATTTGCTTTTTCTGTAATCACTTGATACATACTATTTAGGTATTGACCTTGAGTTGTGTATAATTGAGTTTGCGCCTGTCTTAGGTCAAAACTGGTTCCTATTCCTTCTTTAAACTTGATGGTATTTTTGTTTTCTATACGTTCTGCAAGAGCTAGATTATCTTTACTTGTACTGTAGTTATCGATAGCGGTTTGATAATTATTAAGTGCGCTTTCATAAGCCAGACGTATTTCTTGCTGGGTACGATCTAGATCTGTTTCTGCTTGATCCCATGCAATTTTTGCGCGTGCTTCTCGTGCTTTTGCGCCGTAGGATGTAAAAATGGGCATATTGATACTGATACCAGCAACAGACTGCTGGAACCATTGTGTGTTGTTATTAAAGAACACAAAATCATTATCAAATGTTTGAGTACCATAATTCACAAAACCGCTAACGGTAGGAAGTCCTTTTGACTTTTCTAGTTTGTATTCTAGCCTGCGTTGTTCTGTAAAATTATAGGCGATCTGGTAATCTACATTAGATTCTAATTCTAGTGCATCCTGAGTGATTGACGGATCGATATTTTTAAGTGTTAGTGACTCTAGATCATCCACTAAAGTAACTTTAGTATTAAGTTCTAATCCTAACGCTAACTGAAACATATCCATCGCAATTTCTTGCTGTCGTTGCGCACCATTAAGTTGGTTATTGAGTTGTGCTAGTGTGATTTGAAGTTGTTCTACATCTTCTTCTTCGGCTAGGCCGTTTTCAAAGATTTTTGTCACTTCATTTAGGTTTTTTGCCACCACATCACGATTACGAGTTAGAATAGCAACATTTTCTTGTGATAGTAAAACACCACCATAGGCGTTAATAATTCCTTTGCGTACTTCTAGTTTTGTTTTGTTATCTGCATTTTTTGAAAAATCTAGAAATGTCTTTGAAGCTTCTAAAGCAACAATATAAGAACCGTCAAAAATTAATTGGCTTAAAGTTCCCGTTAAATTCATGCTTTGTGCCGGACCAAAAACGACTGGAACAAAGGTGCCTGGATCACCACCAGCGATTTCTCCTGGTAATGGCGTTACGGGCTGTCTCAACTGGTTTTGATAATTAACACTCGCATTAACCTGTGGCAATCCACGCGATGTGGTTTCCCATTTTTGTTTCAGCGCTTTTGCGATGTCGCGTTTTGCATTTAATGCTTGATAATTGTTCTCTAGACCATAAGTAATGGCTTC
Organism: Nonlabens sp.; assembly: GCA_020630715.1. Taxonomy (GTDB): domain Bacteria; phylum Bacteroidota; class Bacteroidia; order Flavobacteriales; family Flavobacteriaceae; genus Nonlabens. The sequence continues at coordinate 191,881 of JAHDIQ010000001.1, read as the reverse complement.
TTCTAGTGAGAAAGTAAAAGAATCGGGATTGGGTTGTTGTGAGTACGCTTTCGCGAAAGCGAGACTACAAATAACCAAAAAGATTCTAACAGAATAGTTCATTTAATCGTGATTTGAGTTGATGATTTCGTTTAATATTTTACGACCCGATGGCGTCACAATCCCACGGATGTGATATTCTAAATACTGAGTGTATAAGTCCATCACAGGAAACTGATCTGACGGAAATAATTGTAAATCTTTAATCCCTTGAATACCTACAAAATATATGCGCGATATGAATCCTACGTCTAGATTATCGCGATACAATCCTTGTGAAACGCCTCTTTCAATATTAGCGTTAATGCAATTTTGCATGAAGTCAAATTGCATCATCTGGATCTTGCGATGGGTTTTAGGATAGTATTTTTGCAGTTGATAAATGGGCGATGTTTTATCACCTTTGAGCACATTCATTACCCATTTTTTAACGTCGTATAATTCCTGAATAGGATTCTCGCTATGCTCACAAATGTGGTCAATTCCGTGACATATGCTATCATAGATATTCATAGAAACGGCATCCACCAGTGTTTCCTTATTCTTAAAATGAGAATATAAGGTCTTTTTACTCATTCCTAGCTCACTAGAAATATCATCCATAGTCACGCTTTTAAAACCGTGAGTAAGGAATAACTCCTTAGAATGAGTAAGTATTTCTTGTTGTGCGACGTTCATAAACTGCTTAATACGATGCAAATATACCACGAGGAAACTTTAAAAACGTTATAAGTTTCCAAAGTTTTACGATTCTTTAACATTATGAGTTTCTTATTATAAATGTTCATTGCGCTTATACTACTTTTACTCTATGGAACAATTACAGCAACTGCGCGACCAGTTTTTAACTTATGCGCAACAACGCGTTACAGAAAAAAAACCAGCATCCTTATATGATCCGGTTCATTATATCCTACAGTTAGGTGGTAAACGATTACGTCCATTATTAACCTTAATGAGCGCTCAGATGTATGGTAGCACTATAGAAAAAGCACTGGATGCGTCGCTAGCCGTTGAGGTTTTTCACAATTTCACGCTACTACATGATGATATTATGGATGACGCAGATTTACGTCGTGGTAAGGAAACGGTTCACGTTAAATGGGATGTGAATACGGGAATTCTATCTGGTGATGCGATGCTAATTATGGCATACCGTTTATTTAATAGTTATGATCCTGATACTTTTTATGCCTTAAATAAGGTGTTTTCTACCACAGCATTAGAAGTGTGTGAAGGACAGCAGTATGATGTGGATTTTGAAACTAGAGATGATGTCACGATAGATGAATATATAGAGATGATTAGATTAAAAACATCTGTGTTACTAGGTTGTGCCTTACAAATGGGTGCGATCATCGCTGGTCAAAACGAGGAAGAACAACGCAAGATCTACGATTACGGGATTCATCTAGGTATCGCGTTCCAGCTAATGGATGATTATCTGGATGCATTTGGTGATCCAGCGACTTTTGGTAAAGAAGTAGGTGGCGACATCCGTGAGAATAAAAAGACCTATTTATACTTAAAAAGTCTAGAGGATGAAGGTTGTGCGACAGAATTAAAAGAATGGTTTTCTATGGACTATACCACCATGAATGAAGATCAAATTGAAATTAAAAAAGAAACCGTTAAAGTGTTTTTTGAAGAAAGTGGTGGCGCCCAAAAAACGCTAAATGCGATTAAAGAATACACAAATCTAGCTTTAGCAGACATTGAGTCTTTAAACGTAGACGACGCTTCTAAAAAACAATTGATCGATTTTTCTAATTATTTAATGAATCGAGTAAGTTAACAGTGTATCGATTAGCAGTTGAAGGTAAAATATTGATTAGAACGTTTTCCCTTTGAATAAAAATGTCCAGCATACAAAGGGATGTTTACGGTTGCAGTTATATCAGCAGTGAATTAGTTATCATTAAAAAAAATGAGTCCACATTAGAAATAGTGTCACCTCGAGCGCAGTCGAGAGGTTTCTGACACGTGTTAAATCGAAATCATGTCCCAAATCCTCAACGTCATACAAGATAAGCTAGAAGCTAAACAACACATCTATCGCGTTTTTGTGAATCAGGTCAACAAAGATTTAGAACGTTCTGGATTTGAAGCAATCGATGCAAATTCGCCCAAAGAATTTCTACAAGATCTAGCAGATGCTTTAAATGAAGCCATAGAAGACAGCGATCCTAAATTACAGCAGTTATTTTACCTAGCAGACGTTCAGGATAAGAATCTAGAACATGGTATTATCCTGGGATTTATTCACAGGGAATGGATGAAGATCAGGTATCGATTAGGGCAATAAAAAAAGTCGCAATAACGCGACTTTTTCTTTTGATTGATTTTAAAATATTATCCATTTAAATCTTCAATATATTCTTCAATGGCATCTCGACGATCCTCATCAAAATCTTTCCTTGCTTTCAACAATTCCTTATTTAGGTCGTATAACGCTTCGTCGATTTCTTCTATGTTTTCTAAATGTTCATTCATTTCAATTTCAGGATTGTTCATTTCCTTTTGATATTCTTTCATTTCTTTTTGAACATCTTCAACAGCGTCCATAACATCATCAATTTTTAAATATTCGGGCATCTTAGATACCATCATATTGAAGTCATAAATTAATGTAGATGCATATGGCATTTTACCTTTGTTAGAAGCTTTTTCTAAATTTTCACGATCTTCATTAACAACATCGTAATCTTTAAAATCTTTAATACTTACTATATAAGCATCATTGAACATAACATTATTTACAAAATTGCGATATAATTGATAATCATATTCTTTATTGTTGTCTAAACGCAATCTTGTATCTACAATTTCATTATTTAAATCTTCTATTTCATCGCTTACGCGGTTGATTTGTTTTTTAATATACCTATCAGTTTTATTATTATCGATTGCGTTTTGAAGACTTCTCATTGCATTTTGAACGTCTGTAACTTCTTTTCGAATCCAGCGTGTTTTTAAATAATCTGGCATGTCATTCAGAAAAGTCTTAAATGCTTTTTGCGCACGTTCATTACTCATTTTATCTCTTACATCTGGAGAAATGGACAAATTGTGTACTTCATTAATTAGTTCTCCATAGGCTGTAAAATTTTGAATGTTTGCCTCATTTTTATCTGATATAGAAACATTTTCTTTCATTACAGTGGCCATTTCCTGTCCCTCATTTTGAGTATATGTTTTTTTAGGGATTACATTATTATAATCTTTATCGGTAAGGTCTTCGTCACCAGTATAGGTGGTTGTGGTAGTTGTCTTATAATCTGCTAAGTCTTGACCATTTGTGTCTCTATCTTTACATGAGGCTAATAGTAAAACTGTAGCTATTAAAGTCATTGTTATCTTCTTCATAATGGTAATAATTTTTTTTGTTCACCCTATGATAAAAAGAGAAGAAGGAACAGAGGTATAAATAAATCATAAGCCTACAGTGATTTTAATTAAATTGTGTTAAGACTTAACATTATTTATAATGAAATTTGAATAGCTTTAAGATAAATGTTAAGATTTGAAGCGTGTTTATTTCGCTTTCGCGAAAGCGAAATAAACGCAAATCTGTCTGTAGATTATTACTATTTTTTAAAACAGCACCCTAACAAACGGCTGAATTCCCTGCTGGTATACACTGCGACTATCGTTGAATAGAACATCATATCTAGCTCCTATTACAAAGTTGCCTTGCCTGTAACCAGCTCCTAGGAATAATGCAGGAACCCAATATTCACGATCAAAAGCGCGATTATCAAAATTCTGATTCACGTTGAGGTATTCAAAATCTGCGCTTACTTGTAAGAAATCTATAGGATTACCTATTCCTATCACATTAAAACCAGCGATATTAGATTTAAAATCTCCGCCATCATTAAAATCACGTTCTACATAACTGTAATTAAGACCAGCACCTATTCCTAAATTAGGGTTCACCTGATAAATAGCTTGTGGTGCAACAATCAAATTTGTAAACCTACCAAAGTTCCCACCTAGGTTTCCACCAAAACGCACTTTACTCCAGAATTCTGATTTTCCAGTGTTGCTAGAAGAGCTGTTCTGTTGCTGACCATAAGATGTGCAAAAAAACAGGCAACAAATTGTCAATATCGCAATGTTAAAAATAGAATTGGTTTTCATAGCCTTATATTTTTCGTTTCTCTGTTATAAATATACAAAAGGCAATGTCATCATCTTGCTTTTGGTTATTTTTGTTACTTTATTTGATAAAAAGGAAGATTCCTTAGATATATGGACAAGTTTTCATTTCTCAACGCGGCTCATACCGCATATTTTGCACAACTATATGACGATTATTTAATCAATCCTGATAAGGTAGAGCCATCATGGCGTGCCTTTTTTCAAGGATTTGATTTTGGAATGGAAAGCGCCCATGAAGGTGATCTAGTTGTAAACCATAGTGGTACTACAACATCAGTTCCAGAAAACGTCCAGAAAGAATTCAAAGTTGTACAATTAATTGACGGTTACCGTACGAGAGGACATTTATTCACTCAGACTAATCCGGTAAGAGATCGCCGTAATTATGAGCCTAAATTAACGCTAGAGAACTTTGGTTTATCAGATAGTGATTTAGATACAGCCTTTGATAGTGGTTCTATAGTAGGACTAGGTAAAGCAACACTTAGATCCATAGTAGATCATTTAAAACAAGTATACTGCACCAGTATAGGTGTAGAATATATGTATGTGCGCAAACCTGAAGAGGTGCGATGGATACAAAACTGGTTGCATAATAATAACAATCAGCCAGATTTTTCAGGCGATGAGAAAAAGCAAATTCTTAAAAAATTAAATGAAGCCGTTTCCTTTGAATCATTTCTTCATACTAAATACGTAGGACAGAAACGTTTCTCACTAGAAGGAAATGAATCTTTAATTCCAGCATTAGACGCGTTAATTGAAGGTGCTGCAAATAAAGGAGTGAATCAGTTTGTGCTAGGAATGGCACACCGTGGTCGTTTGAATGTTTTGACAAATATCTTTGGAAAGCCAGTAACAGATATCTTTTCTGAATTTGACGGTAAGGATTACGAGCAAGACATTTTTGATGGTGATGTAAAATACCATTTAGGATATACTAGTAAGCGTAAAACAGATAGTGGCAAGGAGATCAATATTAATATTGTTCCTAATCCATCACATCTAGAAACGGTAGGTGCAGTTGTAGAAGGAATTACTCGTGCAAAACAAGACATGCATAATCCAGAAGATTTCTCTAAAGTATTGCCTATTGTGTTACATGGTGATGCTGCAATTGCTGGTCAGGGAATTGTTTATGAGGTTGTGCAAATGGCACAATTAGATGCCTATAAAACGGCAGGTACGATTCACATGGTTGTGAATAATCAGGTAGGATTTACGACTAATTATCTAGATGCAAGATCTAGTACTTATTGTACTGATATTGCAAAAGTCACACTTTCACCAGTACTTCATGTAAATGCAGATGATGCAGAAGCTGTGGTTCACGCCATGAAATTTGCGCTGGATTACCGCATGAAATTTGGTCGTGATGTATTTATAGATCTATTAGGTTACAGAAAATACGGCCATAATGAAGGTGATGAGCCTAAGTTTACACAACCTAAACTTTATAAAGCGATAGGAAAGCATAAAAATCCTCGAGATATTTACGCACAGCAATTGCTGGAACAAGGTGTTATAGAAAAGGATACCGTAAGCAAACTAGAAAAAGCTTATAAAGAAGAGCTAGAAGAACAATTAGCATCTTCTAGAGAAAAAGAAAACACCGTGATTACACCATTCATGCAGGATGAGTGGAATGGTTTTGAAACTGCAACAGAAAAGGAAATGATGCAACCTGTAAAAACAGGTGTTTCTAGAGCAACCTTAGAAAAAATCACAGCCACTATATCACAACTGCCAGAAGATCGTAATTTTTTTAGAAAGATTAAGAAGTTAGTGAATGATCGCCGTAAAATGTTTGACAGCGATAAACTAGACTGGGCAATGGGTGAACACCTAGCTTACGGTAGTTTAATGATGGATGGTTATAATGTACGCATGAGTGGTCAGGACGTAGAGCGTGGTACATTCTCTCACCGTCATGCCGTTATCAAGTCAGAAAATAGTGAGAAGGAATTTATTTTACACAATCATATTGATGACGTAAAAGGAAAAATGGAAATCTATAATTCACACCTTTCTGAATATGGTGTGGTAGGTTTTGAATACGGTTATGCGATGGCACGACCAGATACCTTGACGATTTGGGAAGCACAGTTTGGAGATTTTTCAAATGGTGCACAAATTATGATGGATCAATACATCAGTGCTGGTGAGGATAAATGGAAAAACCAAAATGGTTTAGTACAATTGTTACCTCATGGTTATGAAGGTCAAGGAGCCGAGCATTCTAGCGCAAGAATAGAACGTTACCTGCAACTGTGCGCACGTGATAATATGTTTATGGCAAACTGTACAACGCCAGCAAATATGTTTCACCTATTGAGACGTCAGATGCTCGTTAATTATCGTAAACCACTGATTGTTTTTACACCTAAATCTTTGTTGCGTTATCCTAAAGCGGTAAGCACCGTTGATGAACTGGTAACTGGACATTTTCAAGAGGTAATCGATGTAGATGGTGAGAATTCCGCTTTCGCGAAAGCAAAAACATTAGTCTTCACGTCTGGTAAATTCTACTATGATTTACTAGAACATCGTGAGCAAAATAATAGGAATGATGTTGCCATAGTGCGTATTGAGCAATTATTTCCATTACCAATAGATCAGATACAAGCCGTGATTAAAAATTACGATGCAAAAGATATCGTGTGGGCGCAAGAAGAACCACGTAATATGGGAGCATATTCCCATTTATTACTACACATGCCAGAAACTAGAAACTGGCGCGTATGCTCTAGAAATATGTATGCAGCACCTGCTTCAGGTAGTTCCACAAGATCTAAAAGAAGACAGGCAAGAATAATAGAAGACGTTTTTAATACCAACAAATAAAATTATGGCTCTAGAAATGAAAGTGCCTTCACCAGGCGAGTCGATTACAGAAGTAGAAATAGCAGAATGGCTAGTAGAAACTGGCGATTATGTAGAAAAAGACCAGGCAATTGCCGAGGTGGATAGCGATAAAGCAACGCTGGAATTACCAGCAGAAGCTAGCGGTATCATCACCCTAATGGCCGAAGAAGGTGATGCCGTTGCTGTAGGAGCTGTAGTATGTCTGATTGATACAGACGCTGCAAAACCACAAGGTGGCGATGCGCCAGCGACCATGGATGGCGGTGATGAAGGTGGCAATGATAAAGATATTGCCACAAAAATGGATGAAAGAACTCCAGATCATAAAACTGCTGATTCTAAAAAAGCACCACAGCCAGAAAAAGCCAAGGAAACCTATGCTAGCGGTACGGCAAGTCCAGCGGCAAAGAAAATATTAGACGAGAAAGGTGTAGATGCAGCTAGTGTTTCTGGTACTGGTCGTGATGGTCGTATTACAAAAGAAGATGCTGTAAAGGCAAAACCATCTATGGGAACGCCAGGTGGTTCTCGTGGTGAATCGCGTTCTAAATTATCGATGTTACGTCGTAAAGTAGCAGAGCGTTTAGTAAGTGTGAAGAATGACACGGCGATGCTTACTACCTTTAATGAGGTAGATATGAAGCCTATATTTGACTTACGTAAAGAATATAAAGAAGCTTTTAAAGCAAAGCATGGAGTATCATTAGGATTTATGTCCTTCTTTACTAAAGCAGTTACTAGAGCGTTAGAATTATATCCAGCGGTAAACTCTATGATAGAAGGTAAGGAAATGGTCACATTTGATTATAAAGATATTTCTATCGCCGTATCTGGTCCTAAAGGATTAATGGTACCTGTAATTAGAAATGCAGAGAACTTATCTTTTAGAGGTGTAGAGTCTGAAGTAAAAAGACTGGCTTTAAGAGCAAGAGATGGAGATATCACCGTAGATGAAATGACTGGTGGTACGTTTACGATTACTAATGGTGGTGTTTTTGGCAGTATGATGAGTACGCCTATTATTAATCCACCACAAAGTGCGATTTTAGGAATGCACAATATTATCGAGCGTCCAGTAGTGGTAGACGGAGAAATCGTTGCTAGACCTATGATGTATCTAGCCGTTTCTTACGACCACAGAATCATTGATGGTAAAGAATCTGTAGGTTTCCTAGTTGCTATTAAAGAAGCATTAGAAGATCCTATAAATATCTTGATGGATGGAAATCCTAAGAAAGCGCTGGAGATGTAAATTTCTAGTTAAGATTTATGACTTCAGAGTTATGAAGTTGAAAATATATTGAAACTAAAAGCCCCAAAGATTTTAAAATCTTTGGGGTTTGATTTTTTTAGTAGAACGGTAAAGTCAATCCTCTTAAGGAAACCAACCTCACAGGTTTGGCTAAATTAAAAACCTTTGTACTACAACACTTCTAATGTCTATATAAATGTATTAGATGATCATCACCAAAACCTGTGAGGTTTCGTTTAGAAAACTACACCACACTACCACTACTAGTCGCAAGACTACGATCTACTTTTTTAATCATTCCTTGTAACGCGCGTCCTGGTCCTACTTCAATAAATTCTGTGGCACCGTCTGCGATCATGTTTTGAACAGATTGTGTCCATTTTACCGGTGCGGTAAGTTGGTAGATCAGATTTGTTTTAATATCATCCACATCTTTCATAGCCGTAGTGGTTACATTTTGATATACCGGACAATCTGGTGCATTGAATTCTGTTGCTTCTATTGCAGCGGCTAGTTCTTCACGAGCTGGCTCCATTAATGGTGAGTGAAAAGCACCACCTACAGGAAGCATTAAAGCACGTTTTGCACCTTTTTCCTTAAGGATTTCGCAAGCTTTTTCTACAGCAGGTACTTCTCCAGAAATAACCAGCTGTCCTGGGCAATTATAATTTGCTGCTACTACCACACCATCAATATTTTTACATACTTCTTCTACTATCGCATCTTCTAATCCCAAAATTGCCGCCATGGTGCTAGATTGTAACTCACAAGCGGCTTGCATTGCTAGCGCACGCTTTGAAACTAATCGTAGTCCATCTTCAAAACTTAAAGTTCCTACAGCGGTAAGTGCACTCAATTCTCCTAAAGAATGACCAGCTACCATATCTGGTGCAAAATCATCACCCATCATTTTTGCAAGGATTACAGAATGTAAGAAAATCGCTGGTTGTGTGACTTTAGTCTCTTTCAGTTCTTCTGGAGTTCCTTCAAACATGATTTTAGAAATTTCAAAACCTAAAATTTCGTCTGCGCGTTCAAAAAGTGCTTTAGCCTCTGGGAATTGATCGTATAAATCTTTACCCATTCCGGTAAATTGAGCTCCTTGACCTGGAAAAACGTATGATTTCATAGTTGTTGTTCTAATTGGTGTGGCAAATTTAGCTAAAAGTAACTACTATTATTTTGACTGTACGAAATCAAATAGTATAATTCAGGACTACTAATTTCATTTCATACACTTTTAACTACATTATATAAATAAAGCGTACGAATTAATATGACTTTTCTTTGCTTTACAATTATTTTGAATGGTCATAATTATTCATACCTTAACTACAAATTATTATTCCGTATATGGAAGTCAAAAAACTTTATTCTCATTTTAAAGCTGTATTTGTAGTATTGGCTTTGGTAAATTGTGTACCACTACATGCGCAAAGCGGAATAATTGAAGATTTAAAAATTTCAATAGAACGATTAGAAAATGAGTTATTATATTCTAATGAGTTAGCTTTAAAAACTACAACAAATATCTTAAATAGAGCTGGCCTAGTTCCATCTGATGAAGCTAAAGCAATATCAAGATTAGTTAAGGCAATAAAGTTTTTAAAAATAGAAAAACAAAAAGATTCAGCTAATTTTTATACTAATAGAGCGCTCACATTATATAAGGAGTTGAAAGACTCTACAATGTTATTTAAAAGTCTTCATATGCGATATGATTATCATGACATGGTTGCTAATAATGATAGTCTCTTTCTTTATGCTACAAAGGAAATTCAAATAGCAAATCGACTGGATAATTCTGAACTTAAAGTTATAGCCTATATAGATATGGGTGACGTTTATTATTTAACAAAACAACATGACAAGGTATTTTCATATAGAAAGAAGGCACTAAAAATTGCTAGTAAACATAATTTAAAAAAATACTTAGCAGATATTCATATTAAAATTGCGCAGTCGCATCTACGGTTAAGTCGTCAACGCACTCAAAAAGCTCTAGATTCTGCAATTTTTCATGGACAAAGAGCCTTAAAGCATGCTCGCGACATTAATTATAATTATGGTATTTATGAAAGCACTGTAAGGCTTGCAGATTTTTTAAATGTGAACAAACAACATGAAGAAGCCTTACAGTTAATCGAAAGTGTTATTTATCTTCCTAAGCAAAATATTCCAATTCGGTTTAATTATACAGCTCCTTTTTACTATGCCGTAATTTTAAAAGATAATGGTGAATACGCAAAGGCTAAGGATATCGTTAGAGATTTAATTACTCAAATAGATTCAACTGAATATGATAAAAAGCTGGGGACTAACTACTTTCTTAGTGTTCTTTATGCTTACAATAATCAACCCGATAGTACAGATTATGCTATTAAACAAGCCGTTATAGCAAACAATGCACTGGCTGAAGGTAGAACAAATGAGCGTATTTCAGAATTACAAACCAAGTACGAAACCGATTTAAAAGAACGAGAGATTAAAAATCTGGAACAACAAACGCGTCTAGAACAACTAGAAATTCAAGAGTTACAAAGACAGCGTTTTATGTTGTTACTAGCGTCTATTATTCCTGTTACTTTATTGATTGCTGGTGGATGGTACGCAAACAGGCGACGATTAAAATTACAATTAGAAAAAGAGCAACAAGAATATGCTAAACAAATGAGTGAGCTTAAAGCCTTACGGTCTCAGATGAATCCACATTTTATATTCAATGCAATGAACTCTATTCAAGAATACATATTTACTAATGAGAAAAAGCTCGCAAGTTCCTATTTAGTTAAATTTTCACGATTGATTAGAATTTATTTAGAACAAAGCCAGCAGTCAGAAATTACGCTAGAGAAAGAAATACAAGCACTAGAACTTTACTTACAACTAGAAAATAATAGGTTCGATGAACAGCTTAATTATGTTATTAATGTAGATAACAACCTAGATCTATTATCCATTCTAGTGCCTTCACTCTTTATACAGCCCTATGTTGAAAATGCTATTAAACATGGGTTACTTCACAAGATGGGTAAAAAAGAACTAACTATTGATTTTAAATTTAACAATAGTAAAAATCAATTAGAAGTGACAATTCAGGACAATGGAATAGGAAGAGAGGCATCAAGAAAACACAATGAAAATAGACCCTATAAATCCTTCTCAACAGAGGCTAGTCTAGATAGGGTGAAACTGATAAATATTAAAAGTGACAACAAGCTTTCTGTAAAAATAATAGATCTAAAAGATAAAAATAATAGAGCTAGAGGAACTAAAGTTAAAATTATAATTTCAGTAAACGGTATAATATGAAAATCTTAATTGTAGATGATGAGAGAGGTGCTAGACAACTTCTCAAAAGAATGTTGTCAGAAATCTTATCTGATAGGTCTGAAACAGGTTTAGTGCTATTTGAAGCAAACAGTTTAAAAAAAGCTGTATCACAAATAAATGAATTTCAACCAGATATAGTGCTATTAGATATTGAAATGCCTGAGCATTCTGGATTAGAAATTGTTGATTTTTTTGAAGATAAGACTATCGATTTTCAGTTGATATTTACTACAGCTTACAGCGAGTACGCGATAGAAGCCTTTAAATTGAATGCTATTGATTACTTACTAAAGCCTATTGATTTTAATGAATTAGAGAATGCCATTGAGAAGGCAAGAACAAAGTCTATAAATGGATTAGAGTATAAAATTGAAGAATTAAAACAAACTTTTCTTGAGTTAAAATCCAGTAAAATCGCACTAGATATACCTCACGGTTTAATGTTTGTTGCACCAGACGATATTATTGCTCTTGTTGCTGATGGTATGTATACAACGGTTTATCTTAATGATAAAAGTAAAACCTTGATTGCTAAGCCTATTAAGTATTTCATCGATCGTCTTGCACATTATAAATTTTTCTATAAACCACATCGCTCGTACTATGTTAATTTAAAATTCCTGAAATCTTTTTCAAAAAAAGATGGCAACACGCTTACCTTAGAAAATGGTATGACCATACCACTCGCAAGAGATAAAAAAGATGATTTCTTGTATATTATTAATGAGGTATTTTAATGATATGTCTGCAATTTCGCTTTCGTGAAAGTGAAATAATAACAGAACTTAATTCTCTACCTTCACCTTTACGTGAAAATAATTCTTAAAATGTATCAAAATGAAATTAACAGAAATCAAAATAGCCATCGTAGATTAAACTATTACCATTCATAAAGAACTAGGCTCATTATAGAAACAGTCCCTATGAATTAGTGGAACAGAAATCATATTTGTAACTCATTTAAATTTTATAATTATGAAAACATTCGTTTTGCTATTTCTAGGTATTTCAATATCTCACTTTACGACAAATGCTCAAAATGTCAAAGACCAAAGCCATTTGCTCAACTCCATTCAAATAGGCAATTACACACCTTATTTAGCTAAATGGGATGGGAAAAGAAATTACGGTGGTGGGATCGATGATCGCACTTATGAAGTCACTAGCATTGAAACTTACAAAGTCCTTCCAGGACTACCTCATAAAGAGGTATACATTGTTTTAAAAGGAAATAAAACAGACGCCTCAAAACACAAGCCTTCTATGTTTATACCTGACAATGTCGCTTTTCCTGTAACCTACATGATGCGTGTTTATGAAGGAAATAGGAAAATACAAGAAAATGTAGGCTATTGTCCTCGTACAGATGTTTATGAGGATACTCGTGCGGTATTTTTAGATGGTAAGATTTACATTTTAGAGAATTGGAAAGATAAGGATCATTACAATTTAAAAGCTGTTTTAGAATACAGAGAGAAAAAATTAAAAGGCTTAAAAATGATGAAAGAAGTCATGAAATCACCTAAAAAGATGAAATCTGAAAAGCCACATGAGAAATTACAAAACTATTTAGATAAGGCAACGGCAAAACAAAACAGCTTTTATTCTACATGGTCTAAACAGCCAGAAAATGTCAAAACTATTCAATATTTAAAGGATTTAGAAACAGCAACTGAAAAAGCAATTAAAAATTATAACGATGCGATTTTTAATAGTCCAGAACATCAACGCATGCTAGCGCACAGAAGATGGATGGATAAGAATGTAAATATGACCGTTACAAATAATACGGGAAGAACTATATGGATAGGTTCTAATGATAAGGCTTTTATTACTACTAAGCTAAACGCTGGAGAATCTAGAAATAATGTTACCTGTACTAATGATATGTATTATTACTATAGTAATGCAAGAAATTCAAACGGGACAAAATTTTATAGCGCTAAAGGAGCCTGTGGTAGTGTTGTTACTATTAATCTATAAATATGAAAATCTTAGCATTCCTTATTTTATTTTGTGCATTTAATCTAAATGCACAAATACAAATAGATCCATCAGTGAATGGTATTTATCATCTGTATTCACCCGAAAAAGGTCCGTCTGGTAAAACTTACAAGATGATTCTAGAATTTATTGAAAGGAATACTCAACAAATGTTAGCAATTGCGCCGTGTGCAGAGTGCTATCCAGCTATTTACAGTTATAAACCAGAATTAACCAGAAAATTTGGTAAGCCTATATTTTATAATAGTTCGCGAATTCATGTATTACAATATGATGATGAAAGTTTTATCATCTGTATGGTAGCCGTTTCTCTAGAAAAGGATTTTGAGTATATCAATTTTTACAGTAAAAGCAAATCAAAGGTGAACGCGATGAGTTTGGAGAAAATCCAGAATTACGCAAATAACATTTTAAATTTTCTATAGTGCCAGAAAAAATAATTACGAACACTGTATAGTTATTCACAAGCCATCATTTAAAGTGTGATTACATCAGGAAAACTTTAATCAAAAACATACTTTATTAAACTCATTTAATTCAATCTCTAGTTAAAAACCATCTTTTTATTGAGATGGTTTTTATTTAAATACCATTCATAAAGATTCCATTACGTTTTAGAAAGGTCAATGATTATTTAGATGTAGGATAATGATTTTTGTCCACTAATAATTAATACCATAAATGATGAAAAGAAATTTACACTATTTGATCTTATTTATAACCACAATGTCGCTTGCGCAAGTTCCTACTAATTATGTCGCTAAATATGACTTTACAAATTCATCTTTGACAAATGATGCAAATGCTGGAAATGGAGATATTGTCATACCATCCTCTACGATCCCGGTTTTTGATTTAGATAGAGGAAACTATCAAAATAGCGCACTAGATTGCAATGATGTAAAGCATGAGGGATTTGAAATGGCTAACTCAGGTGGTGCAATAGTGAATAATATAGCTATTAGTTTTTGGGTTAACATGCAGAATGAACAAAGCTCTGCCACCCAAGAAGAACGTATTTTAGACTATGTAAGCACTAATGGGAACGGGATATCTTTTGGAATTGATGCTACTGGAAATTTTTATGTATCAACTCAAGTATCAGTTAATCTAGCCCGTCGTAGAGTATTCTCTAATCCTGCATTATCATCACTACCTTGGAATCATATTTTTATGCAGTTTAGAAAAAATGGAAGTGTATTTATTGCAGATATATTTATTAACGGCATTAGAAATACAGTTCTATCTAATGATGTAACGATTTCTAATGCAACGACCGTAGATCTTTTTAGAACTTTACCTAGTGAAAATGCGCAGTTAATTCTAAATGAAACAGCAAATTTTTCCGGTCTAGTTGATGACATTAAATTATATCATGCGACATTAGGAACAGCAAATGTTCAAAGCCTGGCGAGTGAACCGCCAGTATTCCAATGTACTCAAATTGTAAGTATTCCAGATGCAAATTTAAAAGCTAGGCTTTTAGCTCACGGAAACGGAATTCCAGGAACTACACCAATAGACACAAATGGTGATGGTGAAATTTGTGTGTCTGAAGCGCAAGACTACGATAAATCTCTTACCTTAGAAAATCAAAATATATCAAATTTAACTGGTATAGAAGAATTCACTAGTATAATAGCGATCAACTGCAGTCGTAATCCTATAGCAAGCATAGATTTTTCTCCAAACACAAATTTGACTAATATCACTTGTAACAATATGTCTACATTAAGTTACTTAAACGTTGCCAATGGTAGAAACGGAGTCGACTTTATGGTACCTCCTAACGTGGTACAAAGTTACTTAGATACCACGGCAAGTCCTAATTTGTCCTGTATTCAGCATGACACCGGTTTTGATCCCAATACGGATCCTAATTGGTTTAAAGATGCAACAGCTAGTTGGAGTATAAGCTGTCCTAGTGTTTCTTGCACTTCTATAGTAAATATTCCAGATGCAAACTTTAAGAGCGCATTGTTAGACCACGGCATAGGTATTACGGGCTCAAGTATTTCTGTTATTGATACAGATGGAGATGGTGAAATTTGCACTACTGAAGCTTTGACTTATACAGGAAGAATTAATGTTGACTCCGAAAATATATCTGATTTATCTGGAATTGAAGCTTTCACAAATATAACACAACTAAATTGTGGTTTTAATCAGTTAACTTCAATTGATCTCACTGCTAATAATGCCTTAACTGCTTTGAATATCGAAAACAATCAATTAACTACTATTGACGTATCTTCTTTAACGGCGTTGACATTTTTAAATTTGGCTAATAATTCATTAACTTCTATTGATGTGGTTAGCAATACCTTATTAACTGATTTGTTTTTGAGATTTAATCAACTCAATATGGTAAACCTTAGTACTAATACCTCTTTAAATTTTTTATATTTAAATAATAACCAATTGACAAGTCTAGACTTAACAACAAATAACCAGTTGCAAGGTGTCTGGATACATGACAATGTTATTACAAGTATCAACTTAGCAAATGGTAATAATGGCATGATTTCAAATATGGATGCTTCTAATAATGCTAATCAGGCTTGTATCCAGCACGATTCTGGCTTTAATCCAGTAACTGTGTCAGGCTGGCAAAAAGATGCTTCAGCTAATTGGAGTACAAATTGCAATCTTAGTAATGATGATGTGTCATTTGAAAATGGAATACAATTATATCCTAATACCACCAGAGCGTTAATTACTCTCAGATCAGGTGACAACAGAATATCTAGTATAGAGGTATTTTCTATTACAGGCGAAAAGCTATTTCAAACAGATCAATTACAATTTAATGTCAGTAATCTCAAGAGCGGTATGTACTTTGTTAGAGTAATAAGTAATGATGGTGAGTTTGCAGTTAAAAAGTTTGTCAAACTATAAAGTATTAAAAGCGAGTTGCAATTTTCAACTCGCTTTTTTTTAATTTTATTAATAATATTATGAGAATGCAGAAAATCACAATAATTATTTGCCTATTAATAGGTGTAATGAGCTACGGTCAAAAAATCAAGATAAAAAAAGACGTTGTATATATTAATAAGGAGATTACTTGTAAAATACAGGGTGATAAATCTGTGCGATATTCATTTTATTTGAATGATTTAAATGATAGCAAGCTGTTATATTTTAAGTGGGTATTAGTAGAATATACCGTGCAAATAGATGGTGTAGAAGTGGAAGAAAATATAGACTATTTTGAGGTTTATATGGCTAACGATTTAAGCACTATTCTTTACGAAGAGAGAGCGGTCTTAAAATTTAAACAACATATGATATCTAACTTATATAATGCAGATGTTATTAGGCCTAATGGCTTCAATATTGATAATCTAAAAACTTTTGCTTTAAAAAAAGGCAAAGAATTTTCAAGACTTAGAAAAGAAAGACTTCATTAAAATAATTATTTGAGAATCACTCAACTCGTTCCCAAGTCTCAAAATCAAAAGCATATTGATGACGATCATCTGCAGGATGAGATTCAGAACTGATTAATTTCCATTGCTTCTCGTCAAATTCTGGGAAATAAGTGTCTACTTCAAAACTACCGTGAACTCTAGTAAGCTCAATACGATCTGCTACTTCTAGACCTAGTTTGTAAATCTCGCCACCACCTATGATAAACGGTTCTTCATCGCCACTAGCTACCGCAAGTGCTGCTTCCATATTATGAACTACAATTCCACCATCAGTCTTATAATTAGGATCACGAGTAAGAATTATGTGTGTGCGATTAGGTAATGGTTTTGGGAAACTTTCAAAAGTCTTGCGTCCCATAATAATATGATGACCTGTGGTTAATGATTTGAAACGCTTAAAATCATCTGGTAAATGCCATACTAGATCACCATCTTTACCTAACTCATTATTTGCTCCTGCGGCAGCAATCATGGTGATGGTGCGATTTTGTTTTTCTGGAATTGCGATTTTTACATCAGGTAAAGGATGTTGTTGTGCTACTTTTTCTTCTAGTTTTGAAATGCGTTCTTGTTGCTTTTCTACCAGTCGCTCATATTGACGTTTTTCCCATTCTGGTCCCAGCAGTCTATTAGTAATAAATACTTTGAAAGCGTGATAGATTAAAAATAACAACCATACAAATAAAACCCAGATCCACCATTCTATTCCTAGAATCACAATAGGATCTACACTCATTAATACCTGACTAATGATGATTAAGCCTACCGCACCTACTAGAAATACGACAAAATGAGTAAATAAACCGCGCTTCTCTTTAATACGGCGTTGCGCATTTTCAATCATTTCTTTTTGTAATGGATCTATTGCAGGTGTTTCTTTCTTCTTTCTACCAAACATAAACTGTACATTTAAGGTCAAATTTAAACAGTTCCTTTGTGAATCAATCCTTAGAAATGCATAAAATACGTGAGCAGTACGCAGTCTTAACTAATTATACCTATTTAAACACAGCCTATCACGGTATGTTTTCAAAAGAATTAATCGCATACCAGCAGGAATTATCACTACGATTACATGATCAGACCAGCTTTTTTATAGAGCAACGAGATGAGTTTCTAGCCGATGTAAAAAAAACAGTAGCCTCGTTTCTTCATGCAGATTCACAACATACCTTTCTCTTACCTAATTTCTCTTTTGGTTTTAATAGTTTTCTCGATGCTTTACCTCAGGAAAGTACCTTTCTAGTGCTGGATGAAGATTATCCGTCCATTACGACCGCTATAGAACAGCGCGGTTTTTTAAATCAAAAAGTATCTATTCAATCTGGTTTTGAGCAACAAATCATTGAACAATGCCTTCAGAATCGTCCAGATTACTTTTGCTTTAGTATGGTTCAATACATCACAGGTGTAAAAATGAATCCAGATTTTATTAAAACACTGAAATCACAATTTCCAGATCTATGTATCGTGGTAGATGCTACTCAATATCTAGGTGTTGAAGAATTCCGCTTTCGCGAAAGCGGCATAGACATTATCATCGCAAGTTGTTACAAATGGTTGCATGCCGGCGATGGATGTGCTGTCATGGCAATACAACCAAAAATGAGTACGTTACTTCAACATAAAATTACTAAAAAGACCGATGATTTAAAGCAAATATTTGAACCTGGACACATCGATTTAGTTACCACAGGAGTTTTACAACGAGCGATTGAAAATCATGACTCACAAGGAATTCAAACCATAGGCGATCACATCAAAAAGTTGAGTTTTCACTTAAAAAACCAATTACTAGAACGCGAATGGATCCCAAAATGGCTAGAAGATCGAGAACACTCTAACATTTTCAATATTTCTGGAGATCAAGAATTATATGATCATTTAAGGTCTAAAGGAATTATTACCTCTTTAAGAGGTAGTGGGATACGAGTAAGTTGTGCGCATTATAATAACACAAATGACATCGATAGACTGTTGGAATGTTTAGATTTGTATTATGCATAAACTAATTCTATGGACCCTTTTGCTGTGTGTTTGTCCTACAGCTATCGCTCAAAACCCAAATGATTGCGAAGATGCTATTCTGGTATGTGGTGATACAGAATTAGGGATTACACCATCTGGTGCTGGGAATAATGAGTTTTTAAATCCCAATAATATTACGCCTACTTGTTATAATTTCCCTGTGGATCAGGCGTGGTTCCGTATAGAAATTGAAACGACAGGAACATTTACATTTGATTTGATACCAGATCAAGCAAATGCTGATTATGATTTTGCGGTTTTTGGTCCTGGTGCTAGTTGTAATAATCTAGGTGCAGCGATACGATGTAGTAGTACTAATCCGCAAGCGGCTGGTGTGACTGGTGACACTGGTTTAAATGATACAGAAACAGATACTGTAGAAGGTCCAGGTCCTCAAGGAAATGGTTATTTACAGGCTATTGATGCTACTGCTGGAGATGTTTATTATATACTTGTAGGACTGGCAATAGGAACTGGTGGTTTTCAATTAAATCCTGGTGGTACAGCGACTTTACCACCAGCACCTATCGCAAATCCCATAGATGACTTAGACGTTTGTGACGATTTTGGCGTGCAGGATGGTTTTAGAGAATTTGATTTTACACCATTAAATAATGATATACTGCTAGGTCAGACTAATACCACAGTTACCTACCATGAATCGTTAAACGATGCTAACATAGGTATCAATGAAATCACGTTCCCGTATGTAAATACCTCTAATCCACAAGAGATTTTTGTAAGAGTGATACGCAATGATTCTGATTGTACAGATTTCACAGAATTTACACTAGAAGTAGATGATACAGATGTTCTCACAGATGCAGATGCTACCATTATATGTTCTGATAATGCTATAGAGGTTTTTGATTTCAATAGTATTATAGACACTTTGGTTCCCAATTCGGCTAATTTTAATATCACTTACCATCTAACAGAACAGGATGCCATAGATGATGTAAATCTGCAAGGATCTGTATTTACTGCTTCAACTATAGAAGAGGTTTATTATATCAAAGTAATTGATCCTACAGGTCTATCTTGTGAGTATGTGATTAGCGCACCATTATTTGTTGCAAATCCACCAGCAATCGCCACGCCAGCAGATTTGTTTTTATGTGATGATGATTTTGATGGGTTTTTAAACGTAAATCTTACAGATCAAAACGCGACTATTTTAAATGGTTTAGATCCAGCTAGCCATGAAATACGTTTTTATGGATCTATCGCAGATCGTGCTGGAGAACAAAACGCCTTATCTAGTAATTATACCACAACTACAAATCCACAACGTATGTACGTACGCGTAACTGAAACCAGAACGAGTTGTTTTGAAGATGTAGATTTTAATATTACCATAAACCCAAAACCCGTTCTTGCAGATCAGGATGATATTATAGTATGTGTGGATGCTGTGAATCCTACCACGATATCTGTAGAGGCTGGATTTGATTTTTACGACTGGAGCACTGGTGAATCTGGAGCAACACTTAATAGTATTGATATCAACCAGCCAGGAAGTTATACCGTTACGGTTACAAATAACTTTGGTTGTGATAGTGATTTAATTATTGTTGCATTACCATCTGATATTGCGACCTTAGATGATATCATTACACAAGATTTTAGAAATGGTGATAACACCGCACAATTTGAGGTTTCTGGTCCTGGTGATTATGAGTTTTCTGTAGATAATGGGCCGTATCAAGATTCAAATTTCTTTGATGGATTGTATAGAGGATTTCACGTGGTAAGAGTGCGTGATAAAAATGGTTGTGGAGTGCTTGTTGAAGATTTTGCGGTTTTGGATTATCAGCGATTTTTCACACCTAATGGTGATGGAATTCATGATTTCTGGACTTTAGACGGTTTGCCATTTTTCCCAGATGCGATTATTTTTATTTACGATCGTCATGGAAAATTATTACATCAAATGGCACCAGATGGAGTAGGATGGGATGGAACTTATCTTAGGAATCCTTTACCTAGCAGTACCTACTGGTTTACACTTCAAGTACCAGGAAAGCCTTTAGTAAAAGGTCATTTTGCGTTAAAGCGATAGAGTTGTTTAAGTTACGCTTTCGCGAAAGCTTAATAACCTTAACATTTAAGGTTCTATTATTCTTACTGTATAGTTGTTGTAGTGTTAGAATGTTGCGCTATCAAAATTGTAGCTTCTACTTTTGAAAAAAGTAAGATTTTGAGAAATATTATCGGTTTATGGTGTTTGATTTTCAGTGTATGTATTCATGCACAGCAACTCCCATTAGATTTTGAAAGTAATAGTTTTCCTTTTACGGGTTTTTCAAATTCCTCCTTTTCATTTAGAGCAGACCCAGCGCAAAGTAGTAACAATGTAGGCCAATTTTTTAATGATGGTTCTAGTGATTTCCAAGGCTTCTTTATAGACTTAAACAATCCAGTAGATTTAGATAACGATACCAATTTAAGTTTACGTTTTTATGCATTTGACCCTAATGTGCATACCATGATTGTTAAATTAGAGAATGGTGCAAATCCAGATATAGAGGTTTTTAGATCCATTCCTAGTGCCCAAAACAACTGGACTGATCTTACTTTTGACTTTTCTAATGCTATACAAACTGGATCTGGTAGTGCTGTTGTAGGATCAGGAACTTATAGTAGACTTACTATATTTATAGACGGTGGTTCTTTTACTGCAGGTACTTATCTCATAGACGATATTGATAATAATGCAATTCTAGTTCCTCCAGTAGATGTGATTTACACAGATCTGGTATGGTCTGATGAATTTGATACTCCAGGAACTCAAAACGCAATCGACCCTACAAAATGGCATCATCAAACTCAGATTCCTGCTGGTGGAAGTTGGTTCAACGGTGAAGTACAGCATTATACAAATAGAACAGATAATTCTTATGTAGAAAATGGGATGCTACATATCGTTGCAAAACGGGAATCGTTCACAGATCAAGGCGAGACCAAACAATTTACCAGCGCGAGATTGAATTCTAAATTTGCATTTACCTATGGTAGAGTAGATGTAAGGGCAAAATTACCGCTAGGTGATGGCACGTGGCCAGCGATATGGACGCTGGGAAAAAACATCAATGAAGTTGGCGGTTTCTGGCAACCTACACATGGTACGACTAACTGGCCGTTGTGTGGTGAAATAGATGTCATGGAACATGGATTAGGCGCTACAAATCAGGTGTCTGCGGCGTTACATACTAATTGTGCTGGCTGTTCTGGAGCGACGATTAACTACCAGCCGTTCATGCTTACAGATGTAGCAAATACTTTTCATGTGTATTCTATGAACTGGTCACCACAGCAAATCACTTTTTTAATAGATGATGTACCTTTTTATACCTACAATCCTGCGGTAAAAAATATTGACACTTGGCCATTTGACGCAGATCAATATATGTTACTTAACGTTGCTATGGGTGGAATTGCTGGTGCTATTGATCCTAGCTTTACACAAAGTGATATGCAAATCGATTATGTACGTGTGTATCAAAACACCTTAAGCCTAGATCAAAATGAATTTGCAACTAGCATTAAAATTTATCCTAATCCAGCAAAAGAGATCATCTATATAAATACACCTCAAAAATTAGATCGAGTAGTTCTGTATAATATGCTAGGACAGAAAGTTATGGAGTCTACTAGCAACCTAGATCAATTAAATGTGGCTAAACAATCTAGTGGTGTTTATATTTTGAAATTGTATCAAGGATCTAATGTTGTTACTAAGCAAGTTGTTGTGGAGCGCTAATGCGCCTCTAACCAGTTCTGCCCTAATCCTACTTCCACATCTAGTGGCACGGTCATTTTATAAGCGTTTTCCATTTCGTCTTGAATAAGCTTTTTCATCTGGTCTAATTCATCGTTATGAATGTCAAATACGAGTTCATCATGTACTTGTAGCAACATTTTAGACTTGCAGTTCAATTCTTGGAATTTCTTGTGGATATTGATCATCGCTAGTTTGATAATATCTGCCGCGCTACCTTGAATCGGTGCGTTAACGGCATTACGTTCTGCTGCGCCGCGTACAATAGCGTTAGAGCTGTTGATGTTATTTAAGTAACGACGTCTACCTAAAACAGTTGCTACATATCCATTTTCACGAGCAAAATCCACTTGGTCTTGCATATAAGCTCTCAATTTAGGATAGGTAGCATAATAGGTGTCGATTAATTCTTTAGCTTCTCCACGAGATAAATCGGTCTGATTACTTAAACCAAAAGCACTTACTCCATAGATAATCCCAAAGTTCACCGTTTTTGCATTACTACGTTGTTCTCTGGTCACTGCATCCAGTGCGACATTAAAAACCTTTGCAGCAGTAGAAGCGTGAATGTCTTCACCGCTCTGGAATGCGGCAATCATGTTTTCTTCTTCACTTAATGCGGCGATGATACGCAATTCTATTTGCGAATAATCTGCTGCGACGAGTGTGTAATTTTCATCTCTAGGTACAAATGCTTTACGCACTTGTCGTCCACGCTCTGTGCGTATCGGGATATTCTGTAAATTAGGATCTGTAGAGCTTAAACGGCCAGTGGCAGCAACTGCTTGCATATAACTGGTATGAATGCGACCAGTATCAGGATTCACCTGATTAGGTAACGCATCTACATAGGTGGATTTCAATTTTGTAAGACCACGATATTCCAGCACATCAGCAATGATTTGATGATCTTTTGCGAGGTAACTTAACACATCTTCTGCGGTAGAATATTGTCCCGTTTTAGTCTTTTTAGGCTTGTCAACCAGTTGCATTTTACCAAAAAGGATTTCTCCTAATTGTTTGGGCGATCCTATATTGAATTCTTCACCTGCGGTTTCATAAATGCTTTTTTCTAGCTGTAGGATGTCTTCATTAAGCTTCCGCGAAAGCGTGCTTAAAAACTCACTATCTAGATTAACACCTTCTATTTCCATCGCGACTAACACCTGTAATAGTGGCATTTCTATATCATAAAATAGTTTGTCTGTTCCTGCTTGCTTGAGTTCTTTTTCAAAATGTTCTTTGAGTTGCAAGGTGATATCTGCATCTTCAACCGCATATTCTTTTTGATCTTCTAGTGGTACATCGCGCATAGATTTCTGGTTCTTACCTTTCTTACCTATTAAATCCACAATGGGTTGTGGTGTGTAATTCAGATAGGTTTCGGCCAGGACGTCCATGTTGTGGCGCATATCTGGATTGATGAGGTAATGAGCCAGCATGGTGTCAAATAACGGTCCGTGAGCGGTGACACCATATTTGTGAAGGACCTTAAGATCGTATTTTAAGTTTTGGCCTATTTTTTCAATGGTGGTGCTTTCAAAAAACGGTTTTAATTGATCTACGATAGCCTGCGCTTCATCGCGATCTTCTGGAATAGGTACATAAAATCCTTTTCCTTGTTCCCATGAAAAAGCAATTCCTACCAGTTGCGCTGTTAACGGATCTAGTCCGGTAGTTTCTGTGTCAAAACAAACGCTAGACTGATTCATTAAAGTCTGTAAAAACAGTTTAGTTCCCATTCCAGGTTGCACCAGCTGGTACAAATGATCTGTAGTTGCAAGGCTTTTACGACCAGAATTTGTTGTTTCTGTTGTGGTTCCGGATCCTGGTGCGTTGAATAAATCGAATTGTCCGGATGGGTTTTTAGGTGCTTTTTTGTTAGAGTTCTCGACTGCGCTCGAACTGACATCATTTTTATAATTCACTCCTGGAACACCGTCTGGTGCAAAGATTTTAGCTAGTGTTTCTTTTGCCCTACGGAATTCTAGCTCGTCAAAAATCTCGTGAACTGCTTCTACATCAGGATCGTCTAGTGTGTAGTTTTTTGCATTAAAAGTTACTCGGCAATCCAGCTTTATGGTGGCCAGTTGTTTAGAAAGCAAGCCTAATTCCTGATTAGCTTCTACTTTCTCTTTCATCTTACCTTTAAGCTCGTGGATGTTCTCAAAAAGGCCTTCCATAGAGCCGTAAGCTGCTATGAATTTTTTGGCCGTTTTATCACCTACACCAGGTAATCCAGGTATATTATCACTGGCATCACCCATCATTCCTAGATAATCGATCACCTGTTCTGGACGTTCTACTTCAAATCGCTTTTGAACCTCTGGAATTCCCCAGATCTCAATTCCATTTCCCATACGCGCCGGTTTGTACATAAAAATATTTTCAGAGACGAGTTGCGCATAATCTTTATCTGGCGTTACCATATAAGTGGTAAAACCTTCTTTTTCGGCTTGCTTTGCAAGAGTTCCTATTAAATCATCTGCTTCAATACCTTCTTCTACTACGATAGGAATATGCATGGCTTTTAAGATGCGCTGTATATACGGAACCGCAATTTTTATAGCCTCAGGAGTTTCATCACGGTTTGCTTTATAATCTTCATAAAGCTCTACACGCTCATGGCTACCACCTTTATCAAAAGCTACGGCTAGGTATTCAGGTTTTTCACGACGTATCACGTCAAAAAGACTATTTGTAAAACCCATAATCGCACTGGTGTCCATTCCAGCACTGTTTATTCTAGGGTTTTTTATAAGCGCATAATAACCTCTAAAGATTAAGGCATAAGCATCGAGTAGAAATAATCTTTTATCGTCCGTTCCGTCGTTAGTCATCTTAAAATTTTATGGATGTTAAATATAACGGTATCCGTTCAATTTCTAGGTTTAAGGTAGCGCTATTGACTATTATTTATTCACTATCATGTTAAAAAAATAACCGCTAG
This sequence comes from Nonlabens sp., assembly GCA_020630715.1. Taxonomy (GTDB): domain Bacteria; phylum Bacteroidota; class Bacteroidia; order Flavobacteriales; family Flavobacteriaceae; genus Nonlabens. The sequence continues at coordinate 166,031 of JAHDIQ010000001.1, read as the reverse complement.
AAAACTATTAAGTATCTAGCGGTTGTGCCATAATAATAACTCTCTCAAAAATTATTATGGTTGTTGAGATTACGCTTTCGCGAAAGCGTGTTTTTTATTACATTATTTTTTCTCTAATACTTCTATGCGTTTTTCTAGCTCTTTGAGACGATTGTTTTCTGCTTCTAAAACACGAATCTTATCTTGCAAGACCTCAATAGTTTGTTGCTGTTCTTGAATGGCTTTTACGGCTACTGGAATGACTTTATTATAATTTACAGACCACAGCTCCTCATTTTGATTATCTGGTTTTTGCACCGCTTCAGGTAAAATTTCATATAATTCTTGAGCCAAAAATCCTAAAGTAAATGTCCCACTTTTCTCTAAGCTCAATTCACTGTTTTTAAAACTAGAATCGTGCTGGAAATAGCGCTGTGGATTCATTTTCATAATCAAGTCAGTTCCATTATCAAGATCACTTAAATTAGATTTAATACGTTGATCGCTATAAGTTACCCATGCGTTTGCCTGACCACGTCCAGTGCCGTTTGCGGTATTATTAGGTAATTGGATAGCATAATTAGGATTGTTAACATTAACGCCTAATTGTCCATTTATTTCTACATCACCATCTCCTTTAATCTCCATGATATTACCAGTAGTGGTGTAGAAAAAGTTGAAGGAACTATCTGCAAATGTATCATCTGCACGACCGAAGAGTGTCCACTCATTTGTAGTTTCTACAGCATTTGCAAACTGGATTCTAGGCCCATCATTTACAGTAGTTTCTGTGAGTTGTATATGAGCTGGTAATGTCCCACCACTATTATTTAAAATAGCAACTCTACCATCTGCATTATCAGTTTCTCCTATGCTTAATCGTTCAGAAATGTAACTTTTTCCTAGGTTATAACTAGCCCAGCCATTATTTACACCTACTGAATTATAGATTCCATAATGTGTACCACCTGCACTAGCGCTTATGATATTATAATTACCGTATTTATTACCGGTTCCAGTTGTACCTGTTGAATATTCAGTACGTGTTCCATAGTAATTACCGTTTGCAGCTGTCGTAAAATCTGTCCAGACTCCATTCATACCGGTAGTCCCAGGTGTTCCTGCTGTGAATCTATTGCGCACTCCTACTATATCATCTGCGCTGTTATAATTTCTTTCAAATTCGTTATAAACTCCATAAAGGTTAGTTGCATTTGCGTTACGCATGCCGTTATAAACACCATATCGATTTCCTGTTCCAGCGTTATCCATATTATTGAAGGTTCCAAATTGCCAGGCGGCAGTAGCACCTGATAGAAAATTACGAGTACCATATTGATTTCCTGTACTTGTGGAGGTTATGGTGTTAAATACTCCATATTTTTGGCCAGTTCCTGTTCCATCATTGCGTGTTCTTATAGCATGGCTTCTTCCTGTTCCAGATCCTGATTTTTCTACGTAGATTCCATTACTTTCCGCCGTAGTGTTGTCATTTTTATCAATAAATAGACCTTCTCGCTCTGCAATATTTGTTTCTATAATATGAAATGGATGTTCTGGGTTTGAAGTTCCTATTCCTATGTCACCACTATCTTCTACAAAAAATACATCAGTTCCATTATCCTGTATGGCAAAATCTCCTGTACTATTGAGATTAAAGTCTAGACTTCTAGTAGCTTGGGTAATGACTGTGTTTTGAGTTAGTGCGCCGCCTAGACGGATTACTCCTGCGGTTAAGGTGAGGCCATTATTTGCAGCACTACCACCTACATTTTGAAATACCACATTACCGGCACCATCAGTAGTCATTACTTGACCAGCTGTTCCATCTGTAAGTGGCATATTATATTCATCATTTATGTTCATGCGGCCGTTTTTATAGATGGACAATGCATTACTTCTTACTCCATTCCATCCATTACCTACTGAAAACACACGATCTGAAGTCGAAAAACCTCCTGATGAAGCACTAGGAGTATAATCTGTATTATATAATCCTACAGCCATTTCACCAATAGAAGGAGCAACTACGTCATATCCCATAGCGATAGATACATCTTGCTCAGCACGTGTATTAATCCCAAAAGAATGTGAAAAATTTCCAATTGCTTGTGCGGAGCTTCCCATGGCAAATGATCCTAATCCACTAGCGTTTCCACCTCTAAAAGCCACTGAAGCATTTCCTGATGCTTGAGCAAATAATCCCGTCGCAAAAGATTGTGTTCCTGAGGCTGTTCCACCAGATAAAGCAAATGACTGACTACCGCTAGCCGTCGAACTACTTCCAAACGCGGTAGAATAGCTGCCTACATTTGTATCATCCCATTGTGTTGCTCCTACATTTCCTGCTCTGAATGCAGCTTTACGTGGATTAAAAAACATGCGTGTTCCAGCTCCTGAAGTATTAATAGCATCTCCTGTACCAAATGTTCCTGAAACTAGAAGTCCATCTTCACCAGCAATAGTAACCGCACCATCTGTGGCTATTATTGTGTTTCCATTTCCTGCACCACTAAAGTCATAGGCTTGATCTAATGTTCCACCACCAGTCAATGGACTTAAATCAAGTGTTTGTGTTGCAATGCCATCATCTTGTAAGGATATTTCTAAGTTGGTGCCGTTGAGGTTAAGGATGTCTATTTGTTGATTATCAGTGTCGGTAAAGGTTGTAGGTGTTTGAAAAAAAACATTTCCTGAGCCGTCTGTAGTCATGACTTGTCCTACCGTCCCATCATTAGCAGGCATTAAATATCTATTTGTTGTAGAATTACCTAATGATGTTCTACCTATAAAATAAGCTGCATAACTATTTGCTTTTTGCACATCGTTATAAGTACCGTAATGTGTTCCATTTGCAGTTTGATCAATTTGAGTATAGGAACCATATTTATTAAAAGATCCAGTTCTTGACGTGAATATATTTTTAACGCCATAAAGAATACCATTAGTTAATACAGCTCCAGGAGTTGATGATCCGAATACATTATATAATCCAGTTTTATCACCATCTTGCACACCAATAATATTATTTCTAACACCTGTTTTCTCTCCAGTACTAGAAGCTCCTGATCCAAACAAATTACCATTTAAGTTATTTATGATTCCGTTTTCAATAGTATAATCAGATCCGGTACTGAAATCGTTAATCATCGCCGTCATGGAACCATCACTACCTGTAAATTCATTATTAATATTTACTTTATTGCGAGTTCCTGAGGCACTATTATTAATATCTATTGCAGCTGAAATAGCTGAGGAATTACTTGTACCACTTAAATTGATCGCTAGCGCAGTTTCTGCACCATAGTTGTGAATTCCTGATGTAATAACATCATTTGAGCTCACTAATAACTTACTATTATTGCCGTTTATGGTTGTATTAGTTGACCCTATACTGACGTTACCAGAATGAAACATATTTTGAACAACAGTGGTTGCTGGAGTAGAAGTAGTTCCTATTCTAATCCAATCTGAATCACCACTTAAGCTATTTAAGTTAACTGTTTGAGGAGTTTGTCCATCATCTTCTAATTCTAGGGTAAGAATTCCAGTACCAGTATTAAAATTAAAGTTGTCTATAGTTTGATTATCCGTTCCAGTTCCATCTTGCAATGATGAAAGATCCAGAGTTTGTATGGCAATTCCATCATCTTGTAAAGAGATTTCCAGATCTGTACCATTAAGATTAAGAACGTCTATTTGTTGATTGTCTGTTCCACCAAAACCAGTTATCGTAGAAATATCAACATTTTGTGGTGCAATGCCATCATCCTCGATTTCGAGAGTAAGTATCCCTGTGCTAGTGTTGAGATTGAAATTGTCTATGGTTTGATTATCAGTACCTGTTCCATCTTGCATTGGCGATAGGTCTAATGTTTGTGTAACAACGCCATCATCTTCTAAAGATATTTCTAGATTAGTGCCATTTAGGTTAAGTACATCGATTTGTTGATCATCTGTTCCACCAGAACCTGCAAGAGAAGATAGATTTACCGTTTGTGGTGCAACTCCATCATCCTCAAGTTCTAAAGTAAGAATACCAGTACCAGAGTTAAAGTTGAAATTATCTATGGTTTGATTATCTGTTCCTGTGCCATCTTGTAAAGGAGACAGGTCTAAAGTTTGAGTCGCAATACCATCATCTTGCAGTGATATTTCTAAGTTGGTACCGTTGAGGTTAAGGACGTCAATTTGCTGATTATCTGCAGCAGCGGCACCAGCTATAGGAATCCATGTTGTGGTATTATGTTCATAATAATAGAAACCCTTAGTAGTAGCACCAGATCCATCGATGTAAATGAGCATTCCGTCTTGATCTACGGTTACTCCAGGAGGAAAATCTGATAATTTTGGTATCAATATTCCAGATTCTTCCGGATTTGCAGTAGCTCTTATGTCGAGTGCTGCTTTAGGATCATTTGTGCCTATTCCTACTTGCGCTTTCGCGAAAGCGGTGCATAGAAGAACAATAATGGTAAATTTAATAGAGAGTTTCATAATTAAGAATGTCTTAGTTAATTCTAATAATAGAAGCCTAAGTTCTTAATTATGAACAAGTAACCATTTTTTTATTGAGCGAGCGGTGTTTTTTTTTAGTAAAGAATTTCAAATACCTAAAACTAGGTTGAACAGCTATTGTTCTAAGAGTTTCAAAATAGTATCTCTATGGGTTTTACTTAAAGGGACATCTTCATTATCGATAAGAACATGCTTATGACTACTACCTCTTATTTTATGAATATTTATCCAGTAAGAACGATGGGACTGGGCAAAACTATCTGGTGATAGTTGAAGTGACATATATTTTAACGTATGTGGTACTAGATATTTATTACTTATTGTATGGATATAACAATAATTGTCGTAAGCTTTTAAGTATGTAATATGAGCCTGATTTATAGCAATGGTGCGACCGTTGTATTTTATCTTGATAAACTCTTTTTGTAAGCTATTAATTTTATTTTTAGCGAGCTCGATATTGCTTATTAATCCAGGTTCTGTAAATGGTTTTACAATGTAACCTAACGGGCTAGTTTGACTTACTCTAGCAATTGTTTTAGGGTCAGTTTGAGAGGTGAGAAATAAATAGTTAATGTTTTTTAGGTCTAATTCTTTGGCAATATCCACTCCATCTAACCTGCCATCTAATTGAATATCTAGTAAGACTAAATCTGGAGTAAATAATAATATTTCTCTTAACGCCTTGCTATAGTCACTTGCAACTCCTACAATATGGTAGTTGTTTTTTAACAGCGCAATTTTAAGTGTGGTAACTATTAAAGGTTCATCTTCAACAATATATATTTTTAGGGACATACGTTTAACCTAGTTTTATTGAAAATTCACTCTTTTTTGTGACAGTTCAAATCGTTTTTTAGTGAATGGCGCTATTATTTAGTGAAAATTCTATAATCGCTATAGTGCCATGATTATTTAATGCATTAATGGAAAAAGCCCCATTTATTTTAGAAGCTAGACTTTTTAATAGTTCTAGGCCTAAAGCGCCGTCACGTCTGTTTTTTGAGATACCTATACCGTTATCTTTTATCTTTAAGCTGTATAATTCTTTTTTCTTAGTAAAATCAACTTCAATTTTAGGATTTGCCGTTTGATCATTAAATGCATGCTTAAAAATGTTAGTTACTAATTCATTTATGATAATCCCTAATGGTGTAATAGTATCAATGTCTAGAATATGGGACTCTATGTTTAATCGAGTGTTTATATTATTTTGTGAAGTGTAACTATTTATAACATCGTTAGTTAAATCTGTAATGTAATCTTTAGTATTAATACCTATTAAATCTTCTGTATTATATAGTTTTTGATGGGTTAATACCATCGATCGTACTCTGTTTTGAGCTTCTTTTAAAGCGATTTGTGCATCTACTTGTTGTGTAGTTTCTCCTTGAATGTACAACAGACTACTCACCATCTGGAAACTGTTTTTTACTCTATGGTGTGTCTCTTTTAAGAGGATGTTTTTTTGATCAATTGTTTTTTCTAGTAGTAATTTTTGTCTTGAAAGTAGTTGATTAGTTTTACTACGTTTATAAAAAAAGTAACCTAGTAATAATAAAAAGGAGGCTAGAATTGCAACTCCTGCGGTGTAAATCTTTTGAGTATTGCGTTGTTTTTCTAAGGTCTGTCTGTTGCGTTCATTCTCATATTTACGTTCTAATTCATAGGTAGTTTCTTTAAGATTTAACTCGTACAAGGAATCTGATAATTGTTTTGATTTTTGTGCAGTAATCGCCGCTGGTTGATATTCTTCCTTAAAAATATGCGCTCTAGTTAAAGCGTCATACGCTGTTATTTTATGGTGTAATGAAGAACCTGAATTTGCAAAATCGTATAACCTAGTAATTAAGCTGTCTATTCCCGTTGGATCTTTTCTTTTAATATTGTTATCTAGGGTTGCGGCATAAAGTGGTAAATATCTTATGGTTATTTTCTCATCCTTTGGGAATTGAAGTGATTTTTCATGATAGATACTAGCTTTTTCATAATCACCTTTACGATCATAGATGTTTGCTAGATTAGAGTAACTAGATAAATCTGCCTCAACATTATTTTCATTTAAACTAAGACATTCTAGATAAACTTGCTCTGCCTGATCTAATCTATTCAATTGACCTAGTGCCGTCCCGTAGTTAACTAGTCCGTATTTAAGTACTTCAGTATCATTATTTTGTCTAGAAATAGAGATTGATTCTTCAAAGTATCTAGCCGCAGTTTCATGATCTTCTGTCATCTGAAAGATAATACCTAATGAGATGTATAATGAATTAGAATAGTTGAGATTGTTAGTTTCAGCAATGTCAATTGCGTTCATATAAATATTCGTGGCTTTCTCATAATCATTATTTACAGAATCATAATAAAGACCTTTACTTTCTAATGATATTACCATTCCAAAATGATCATTAGTTGATGCAGCTATTTCGTAAGCTTTATCTGCATATATTAATGCAGAGTCATTTTCTATTAAGTAATATTCCCATGAAATGTCTAAATAAGCTTTAACCCTATCCTTGTTTACTTTAATAGTATCTATTTGTTTTAGATAACTATTAATATCTATCTGTCCTATTGAAGAAATAGTACATAGGAGTGTTGCTAGTAAAAAAGAGATTTTGTGGGTAGGCATACGAGCAAATTGCCTGATAAAAATACGTTTTTATGATAAACTTATGATGATTAGTTTTTTGATCCTTAAATTGTCGCGGTAGATTCGTACCATGAGATGGATCATCCCTATTGCATTCTTTATTTTCATTGAAATTTATTCTTTTCAATTAATACGCACACTGTCGCGTGGCCACTGGTGGAAATGGATTTATCTAGCCATTTCTATACTAGTGATTTTAAATGTGGCTTTACAATTCTACTTGCATCAAGATCGTGCCGTGGTTTCTACTCCACGAGATATCGCATCTACCATATTATTAGCGTTTTTTGTGGCAAAAGTGGTCTTCATCGTTTTTATGTTAGGCGAGGATATTTATAGATTCTTTGAGGCTGTGTTTAACTCGCTTTCGCGAAAGCGAACTCCAGAACAGTCATTCTTACCCAGCAGAAGAGTTTTTATTTCAAAAATAGGTTTAGGACTAGCCGCATTGCCATTCGGTGCGATATTATATGGTGCGTGGAAAGGAAAATACAATTATCAAGTACGTGAATATGAGTTGATTTTTAAGGACTTACCACCAGCATTTGACGGGTACAAAATCACACAATTAAGTGATATTCACATCGGTAGTTTTGATAGTAAGGAAGAAGTGCGATATGCGATTGACCTGGCAAATAAGCAAGGAAGTGATGCGTTATTTTTCACAGGTGATCTAGTTAATAACGTAACTAGAGAATTATACGGCTGGGAAGAAATTTTAAGTAGTCTAAAGGCAAAAGATGGCGTCTATTCCATTCTAGGAAATCACGATTATGGCGATTACTACACCTGGGATTCTCCAGAAAAAAAACAAGCTAATTTAGAAGAGCTGTTCCAAATTCAAAAAGATATGGGATGGCGATTGTTACTAGATGAACATGTGACCTTGCGTAAAGGTGATGATGAACTACATGTGGTAGGTGTTCAAAATTGGGGTGGTGGACGTTTTCCTAAATATGGAGATCTAGCAAAGGCTAGTGATGGTTTATCAAATGAAGCCTTTAAAATCTTATTAAGTCATGATCCTACACACTGGGATTTACAGGTGAAAGATGATCCTAAGAAATATCACCTTACATTAAGTGGCCACACGCACGGAATGCAGTTTGGTATAGAAATACCTGGTTTCATTAAGTGGAGCCCAGCTAGTTTTGTTTATAAAAAGTGGGCTGGTATCTATAAAGAAACAGATCAATTTTTAAATGTAAATCGCGGTTTTGGCTTTTTAGGCTATTCTGGTAGAGCAGGAATCTGGCCTGAAATTACGGTGATTACGCTTAAACGTGCTACTGTATAGCAATTTTCACTATTTTTGAATAGATAATAACTGTTGATATGTCAAAGTTTGGTGAGCTTATAAGTACAGATGTACCTGTGTTACTCAACTTTTTTACAGATTGGGATGAGGATTCTAATAACATGAATGAAATCCTGCGCAATGTTGCGGCTGCATTAGGTGATGGTGCAAAGGTGATTAAAATAGACGTAGAAAAGAATTCAGAGTTATGCGATGCTTTACGCATTAAAGGACTACCTACTTTAATTATCTATAAAAGTGGTGAGATGAAATGGCGACAAAGCGGCGTTCAAGAATCTAACACACTGATTACGCTGTTGCAACAGTATTCTTAAGCTGTTTACAGGAATATCCTTTCATCCTCAAATATTCAAAATAATCTGGCAGGATCACTTTAAGTTTTTCAAAAGCCTTTTCACTATCGTGTAAGACGATAATACTTCCATTAGTGGTGTTTTTTTTTAAATTCTGTAGGCAAGAAGCTGCAGTTCTTTGATGGTCAAAGTCCCCAGAAATTACATCCCACATAATGATGTCGTAGCCTTGTTTACGCAATTGCCTTGCTGTGTTAGGCAAGATCTTACCATATGGTGGACGGAATAGTTTTGAATCAATAAGTTGGCTAGCTTTTTTTACGTTATCTAAATAAATTGCTTCTTTAGTTTTCCATCTATTGAAATGGTTCATTGTATGATTACCTACCGCATGACCAGCAGTAATGATTTGATTATAAATTTCTGGATGACGCAGTACACAATCTCCTATGCAAAAGAACGTTGCTTTAAATCTGTACTTTTCTAGTAACTCCAGTACATAATCAGTAACTACAGGTGTAGGACCATCGTCAAAGGTAAGATACACCGTTTTCTCATCACGATCTCCGTGCCAGTGGTAGCTAGCAAACCATTTTGTAAACCCGTCTGGTAGTCGATCTGGATACCACATAAAGTTGCTATTCTACAACTGGTTGAATGGTATCCTTCACTGTTTCTGTTGCATTATTTAAGGCATCGTTAAACAGGTTGTCTAGTTCTGATTCTAAAGGATCGTTTGCACTACCGCCTATGATTTCTGTAGCGTTATAGATAGGAGCAAAACCTAAAACATATTCATTAAAAACATCTTTGTGTTTTTGAACCATCATATCATCCTCATAAAATATAGCGGACTCTACAAGACTTCTATATCGTTCTACACCAGCTATTAAGTCTTGCGCAATTTCATTACGCTCATTTAATTGAAGAGCCTTGTAATGATCTAATTCATCTTGATATTTTAGTATCACACGATCTAATAAATCTCTGGCTTTATCTGTAGCATTTACTTCATAGTAACCATTTACAAAAGGCTCGATTAATGAATAATGACCAAAAATATCTAAAGGCATTTTTTCCATTCCTAGGTCTAGTAATTCTTCAGCCTTTTGTAATTCTCCTATTTTGGTAAGAGCTTCAGCAACTCTAGTAATATTACTGCGATAACCCACACTATTACGTCGGGTTTCTACATCGTGATAGATGTTTGGACTGCCACTATTTCCCCAATCCCAATTTTTGATAATCTCATAACCACGTTGTGGATCCACTCTTCCCATGTCAAAAGGATCTCTAAGACTTTCTGGCTCTGTTTTTATAGGAGTTAATAAGTAAGCACAACCGTCTAATTGCAGGTAGTTTTTCATCCAGATGTATTCTTCATCTGCAAATGCACCACCAGAGAAATAGATAGGTCGTTTCCAGTTGTTAGTATTAAGAATGTCTAACATTAACATACGGTTTTTATACAGGTACTTGTTCTTAACATCAATAATGATTTCGTCTACAATTTGATTTGCATCTTTAGAAGCTACAACACCATTTTTAAGTACATTTTCTTTGTTCACAGGAATGCGTATATATCTTGATGGATAGGTTTGTTCCCATTGTTCATTACGCATTTGTTCTTGTGTAAGTTTGTTGTCACTAGAAACCCATTCCATCCATTTATCTAGATCCATCGTATCTGGAAGTAGTCGTGCTACTTCTGCATCTGTTTTGCCCAGACGTTGTTTTATACGTTCTTTTTCGACTGGCATTAACGCGTCTCTCGTACCGTAAACATACTTATCATGAGTTAAACTAGATGGAACTGGTTCACTATCCCATGCTTGTTTTTTCATGTCATCCATGTACCATGCTTGCGATAATAAGGATGTACACACCACACGCACGTCTGTACGGTAACCTTCAACTTCCTGTAAATACCATAAAGGGAACGTATCATTATCACCTATGGTAAAAATGATGGCATTAGGTAAACAACTGTCCAGATATTTTTTTGCACTGGATAATGCTGTGTACTTTCCTGATCTATCATGGTCATCCCAATTTTGAGAAGCCATAAGTAATGGAGCAACTGCAAAACATACGGTGAGTGTTGCTATTTTAATGATGTTTCCAGAGAATTTTGCGCGTAATCCTTCATAGATGCTATAAACGCCCATTCCTATCCACATGGAGAATACCAGAAATGATCCTACATAAGCATAATCACGCTCACGTACCTGATACATACTTTGATTCAAGTAAACAATGATTGCCAGTCCTGTGAATAAGAATAGCACCAGCGTTACATAGAATGACTTTAAATCCTTTTTTGCATGAAATAAAGCGCCTATAATTCCTAGAATTAGAGGTAAGAAGAAGTAAGTGTTTCTTCCTTTATTATTCAACATATCCTCAGATAGTTCATCTTGGGTTCCTAAATGCAATTCATCTATAAATTTGATGCCGCTCAACCAGTTCCCGTTAAATCTACCACCTTCACCTTGTATATCATTTTGTCTTCCTACAAAATTCCACATAAAGTAACGCATGTACATATAACTTACCTGATACTGACCGAAGTATCTTAGGTTATCTAAACCGTCAGGTTTCTCTATCGTAACCGCTTCGCGCAACTGGAGTAAAAAATCTGAATATTCGTCATGACTCATACGACCAGTCTGAAAATTACGCTCATAATCAGCTAGTACTTGTAGTAACTCTTCATTATTTTGATACTGTTCCTTTATGCTGTAGTTCAAACCACCCATAAACTCCATATAGTTACTAGCTCTAGATGGATCTGTCATTCTAGGGAACCATCCTTTATGGTCATCGTGTGAATTTTGAACAGAGTTTTTGAAGTTATTTACGATATCATAGGTGCCCGTTTCATAATTTTTCTCATACTTAGGCTTGCCATCCTTAAAAGGATTATCTGGGTCTAGTCCAGCGTACATATCTGTAAACGCACTACCGTAAAACAAAGCGGTTTCTCCATATTGCTCGCGGTTGTAGTATGCTAACAATGCGCGTGCATCATCTGGATTATTCTCATTGATAGGTGTTCCTGCATTTGCTCGTATAGGTAACATGGTCCATGAAGAAAATCCGACTAATACAAACATGATGCATAAGGTAATCTGGTTAAGTAGTGGTTTATTACGCTTTCGCGAAAGCGTAATTAAAAACACAAACAGACCTACTACTAGCAACAACGCTATGATAGTACCAGAGTTGAACGGCAAACCGATTTCATTCACAAAAAAGACCTCTAAATAACCAAAAATCGCCAGCGTGTAGGGTAATAATAATTTAAAAACGAAAAGCAATACAGCAACTACAGCAACATTTGCAATGATAAAATTTGCAACCGTGATCTTTTTATAATGTTTAAAATACCATAACAGCCCTATCGCAGGAATGGTAAGTATGGCCATGAAATGCACTCCAAAAGATAATCCGACTATAAGTGAAAGTAACACTAGCCAGCGATTACCACGTGGTTTAAGCATATCGCGATCCCACAATAATCCTAAGTAGAACATAGCGCTGGTTAATAACGTGGATGATGCATAAACCTCTGCCTCAACAGCATTAAACCAGAAACTATCAGAAAAAGCAAACGCAAGACTACCTATTGCGGCAGCTCCTAAAACCATTACATCATCTGCTTTGTTTTTTAAAATATGACTCTTTAATAATAAGGTAAGCGACCAAAACATGAATAAAATGCAAAAGGCACTAGAAAAAACAGACATTAAATTCACCATGTAGGCGACCTGTGACGCTTCTAGAGCAAACATGGAAAAGAAGGCTCCTAACATCTGGTACAGTGGTGCTCCTGGTGGATGTCCTACTTGTAGTGTTGATGAAGTTGCGATGTATTCTCCTGCATCCCAAAAACTTACCGTAGGTTCTACGGTCATCCAGTAAGTGATTAAAGCGATGGCAAATACCGCCCAACCTACTATTTTATTAAGCTTATCGTAATTCAATTTCATAATAATCATTAGCTACGGCTAAAATAATATTAATATAACTAACCTACATTACACATTTTAAGGAACTCTGATGGTAGAAAGGATTTATTAAAATAACCATAAAGGCTAACGCAATAATTACAAAAATGATATGTGGAAATAAAAAAACTTAATTCTATTTGTGCAAAATATTATTTGTTTTAAATTTGCAATCCATTTTGTCCCATGGTGTAATGGTAACACTCCGGTTTTTGGTACCGTCATTCAAGGTTCGAGTCCTTGTGGGACAACTTGTAAGTCCTGATTCTTAATAGAGTCAGGACTTTTTATTTACAAGTGTTTTGACGAGTTAAGATGTTATTCTAATAACAAGCAATCTCAAAATTCAAATGCTTGTAAAAATTACCTTTAACAAAGACTTTAAAGCAATCTTACTTTATTCTAAAAGTGACTACCGGTAAAGCAGAGTGGTTTACAATGTCCTCACTTACACTGCCGTTAAAGAAATGAGAGATACCGCGTCTACCATGAGTAGCCATACCTATAATGTCTCCTTTTATTGATTTAGTATAGTTGAAAACGCCTTCTTCAATAGAGTGATCATTCCATATAGTGTAATCAAAGTTATTGAGATCAACATTCTTTAAATATTCCTCTACCTTCTCTTCAGCCTTTTTAGTGCTCATAAAGTTTGATGGAGTATTCACATAAAGTAAATGAAGATTACAATTTGTATTATTTGCAAACTGAGCGGCTTCTTTCAGCGCTCCTGTAGAGTTTGAATCTAAATCAGTTGCAAAAACCATATCATTAACATCTAGACGTTTTTTACGGTCTTTTACCACTAAAACTGGTATTTCAGAATTACGCACTACTTTCTCTGCATTGGATCCAAGGAATAGATTTTTAACTCCTTCTGCTCCATGACTTCCCATAACAATTATGTCTGCCTCATGTCTTCTTACCGTATCCATAATACCGCTAAATGCAGCTCCTGTTTGAACATCGCCATGAATGGTGACACCATCTAAGTAATCTGCTTTTAGAAGATGGTCAAATTTTTCTTTAGCTAACTTCATAAAGAAAACGGCTTCTGGAAGATTAGAGCTTGCATTGTTAGCTAGATGAAGCGGTAAATCTACTTGGTGTAACAAAAAGATTTCGCCATTATTTTCACGAGCCATGTCTGCTGCAACGCGTAGTGCGTTATCTGCCTGAGTTGAGAAGTCTGTAGGTACAATTATTTTTTTCATAGCGGTTAGTTTTAGAACCTTAAATATAAGAAAATGTAAATCATTTTTACTCTGATGATTAAGGTTTGTATAACCTTAAAAAAGTACTATATTTGCAAAGTATTTAAACAAATATGAGGGGACGATTGTCCCCTCTTTTTATAAATATGTTGAAAGAGAAAGTAGAAGATTTATTACAGGCAGCCTTTGATGAGCGACCAGATTTGTTTTTAATTAGTTTCACTATGGGTGGAAGTAATGATATAAAGGTGGTCATAGACGGTGATGAAGGTGTTAAGGTGGAAGATTGCATCTTTGTATCTAGAGCCGTGGAACATAACCTAGATCGTGACGAGGTTGATTTTTCAATTGAAGTTACCAGTGCAGGAGCAAGTTCACCTCTAGAATTTCCTAGACAGTTTAAGAAAAATGTAGGCAGATCTCTAGAGATTGTAGACATTGATAAGAGAAAAGAAACGGGAAAGTTAGTTACAGTTACTGATGATGCGGTGAGTATAGAGTGGAAAGCACGTGAGCCTAAACCTGTAGGAAAAGGAAAAGTTACAGTACAAAAGAAATGGTCTGTAGCTTATAAAAATATAAGACAAGCAAAAGTTGTTATAACATTTAATTAATTAGTGAATATGGAAAATCTCGCATTGATCGAGTCTTTTTCTGAGTTTAAAGATGATAAAATGATAGATCGCGTCACGTTGATGGCGATCTTAGAAGACGTTTTTAGAAGTGCTCTTAAAAGAAAATATGGTGATGATGATAATTTTGATATTATTATCAACCCAGATAAAGGTGATTTAGAAATCTGGCGTAATCGTGTCGTGGTTGCAGATGGAGAAGTGGAAGAAGATAATTCTGAGATTTCTTTAACTGAAGCTAGAAAAATCGAACCAGATTACGAAGTAGGAGAAGATGTGGCAGAAGAAGTGAAGCTAGTGCAATTAGGTCGTAGAGCTATTTTAGCGTTAAGACAAAATTTAATTGCAAAGATTCATGAGCATGATAACACAAATATCTATAAACATTTTAAAGAGCTAGAAGGTGAACTGTATAGTGCAGAGGTACATCACATACGTCATAGAGCGATTATATTGCTAGATGATGAAGGTAATGAAATCATAATGCCTAAGGATCGTCAAATATCTTCTGATTTTTTCCGTAAAGGAGAAAATGTAAGAGGTGTGATTGAAAGTGTGGAGTTAAGAGGTAATAAGCCTAATATCATTCTTTCTAGAACATCTCCTAAATTTTTAGAGAAGTTGTTTGAACAAGAAATACCTGAAGTTTTTGATGGTTTAATTACTGTTAAAGCAGTGGTTCGTGAACCAGGAGAAAAAGCAAAGGTAGCTGTAGATAGTTATGATGATCGTATCGATCCTGTAGGAGCATGTGTAGGAGTGAAAGGTTCCCGTATCCATGGAATCGTTAGAGAACTAGGAAATGAAAACATTGATGTCATCAACTACACGACTAACACGCAGCTTTTTATTGCTAGAGCATTAAGCCCTGCAAAAATTGTCTCTATGGAGATTAATGAAGAGGATAAGAAAGTAGAAGTACGACTCAATCCAGAAGAGGTTTCAAAAGCCATAGGACGTAGAGGTCATAATATTAGATTAGCCGGTAAATTAACAGGCTATGATATTGACGTAATTAGAGAAGGAGCAGAGGAAGATGTTGAATTAACAGAATTCTCTGATGAATTTGAAGATTGGGTAATTGCAGAGTTTAAGAAAATCGGTCTAGACACCGCAAAAAGTGTTCTAGAACATGATATCGACGACCTAGCAAAACGTACCGATCTAGAAGTAGAAACAATTGAAGAAATCGTTAATATTCTGAAATCAGAATTTGAAGATTAATAGAAGTATTTAAGTATTAAAGTCAACCCATAACCATTTTATGGCCGAAGTAAAAAACATGAGACTCAACAAAGTGCTAAGAGAATTTAATATTTCTCTAGATCGAGCGGTGGAACATCTTTCATCTCAAGGAATTGAGATAGAAGCTAGACCTACCACTAAGATCGATGCTACTGTGTATAAAGCCTTAGCCGACGAGTTTCAAACCGATAAGAGTAAAAAAGTTGCCTCAAAGGAAGTAGGAGAAGAACGCCGTAAAGAGCAAGAGGAATTACGTGAAAAACGTGAAAAAGAACTTGAAGAGAAGCAAAGAAGGCAAGAAGTTATTAAAGCCAAAGCTAATCTAGAAGGCCCTAAGCAAGTAGGTACAGTTGATCTTAATCCTAAAGAAAAAGAAACAGCTAAAACAGAAGAAACACGTAAGGAAGAAGTGAAAACTGCTCCTAAGGAACCTGTTGTTGAAAAAACGGAAGAGCCAGCGGTAGTTTCAAATAGACCTAAAAAAGGTGAAACTAAAGTAAAGGGTAAAATCGAACTTGATAAGCCTAAGAAAGCTGCTCCAAAAAAGGAACAGCCTAAAGCAAAAGTTGAAGCTCCTGTTGAAAAGAAAGAAACAGCTGCTGTAAAAGCAGAAAAGCCTGCAACAACTACAGAAAAAGTAGAAGCATCTCAAAAAGAAGAGGCAACAGCCACAACAGATGAGAATGGCGAGCCAGAAAGGATCAAAACTGAATATAAAAAATTAGATGGTCTTAAAGTAACTGGTAAAAAAATAGATTTATCACAATTTAAGAAGCCTAAGAAAAAAGAAGATCCTAATAAGCGCAAGCGTAAAAGGATTACTAAAAACACAGGTGGACCAGGTGGGAATAGAAATCAAGGAAACCGTCGTGGTGCTCCAGGTCGTAAGCCAGTTGTAAAAGCAGAGCTTACAGAAGAAGAAGTACAAAAACAAGTAAGAGAAACTCTTGAAAAACTTCAAGGGAAATCCTCTAAATCTAAAGCTGCCCGTTATCGTCGTGATAAACGTGATCAACACCGTGAAAAGGTTGAACAAGAACAGGCAGAACAACAAGATAAAAAATTACAGCTTACAGAGTTTGTAACGGTAAATGATATTGCAACAATGATGGATGTGTCTGTGACACAAATCATCGGTGCATGTATGTCGTTAGGAATGATGGTGACCATGAACCAGCGTCTGGATGCAGAAACAATTACGATCGTCGCAGAGGAATTTGGTTTTGAAGTAGACTTTGTAAATGCAGATATTGAAGAAAGTATTGCAGAGGATGTTGATGCACCAGAAGATTTACAAACTCGTGCTCCTATTGTTACTGTAATGGGTCACGTAGATCATGGTAAAACATCCTTACTGGATTACATCCGTGAGGAAAATGTAATTGCTGGGGAGAGTGGTGGAATTACACAGCACATCGGTGCTTATGGTGTGGAATTGAAAAACGGTCAAAAAATCGCATTTCTAGATACACCAGGTCACGAGGCATTTACAGCGATGCGTGCTCGTGGAGCTCAAGTAACAGACCTTGCTATTATTGTAATTGCAGCAGATGATGATGTGATGCCACAAACTAAAGAGGCAATTAGTCACGCACAGGCGGCAGGAGTACCTATCGTATTTGCGATTAATAAAATAGATAGAGACGCTGCAAATCCTGATAAAATTAAAGAGTCTCTAGCACAAATGAATTTGCTAGTAGAAGATTGGGGTGGGAAAATTCAGTCTCATGATATATCAGCAAAAACAGGTTTAGGTGTTGAAGAGCTTTTAGAAAAAGTATTACTGGAAGCAGAGATTCTAGATCTTAAGGCAAATCCAGATAAAAGCGCTAACGGTACAGTTGTAGAAGCATTCTTAGATAAAGGACGTGGATATGTATCAACCATTTTAGTACAATCTGGTACGTTACGTGTAGGAGATTATGTTCTTGCAGGACGTAGCCATGGTAAGATCAAAGCGATGCAAGATGAACGTGGACAGAATGTAGAAGTTGCAGGTCCATCAACACCAGTATCTATACTAGGTCTAGATGGTGCACCGCAAGCTGGTGACAAATTCCACGTATTTGCAGATGAACGTGAGGCAAAAGATATTGCAGCTAGACGTACTCAATTACAGCGTGAGCAATCTGTAAGAACACAAAAAACACTATCTCTTGATGAGATAGGTCGTCGTATAGCATTAGGAGACTTTAAAGAATTAAACTTAATCCTTAAAGGTGATGTGGATGGATCTGTTGAAGCATTGACAGACTCATTCCAGAAATTATCTACAGAAGAGATACAAGTTAACATTATCCATAAAGCAGTAGGTGCGATTACAGAAAGTGATGTGCTATTAGCATCTGCATCAGATGCAATTGTAATAGGATTTAACGTTCGCCCACAAGGAAATGCGCGTACTGTTGCAGATCAAGAAGAAGTAGATATCCGTATGTATTCGATTATCTATGACGCTATTAATGATCTTAAAGATGCGATGGAAGGAATGTTATCTCCAGAGCTTAAGGAAGAGGTTACTGGTAATGCAGAGATTAGAGCTACCTTTAAAATATCTAAAGTCGGAACCATTGCAGGTTGTATGGTGACAGATGGTAAAATCTATCGCAGTAGCGGTGTAAGATTGATTAGAGATGGAGTAGTTGTTTACACAGGTGTTCTTGCGGCGCTTAAACGTTTTAAGGATGACGTAAAAGAAGTTGCAAAAGGTTATGAATGTGGTATGCAAATTAAGAATTACAACGATCTTCATGAAGGTGATATTATTGAATCCTTCCGTGAAGTTGAGGTTAAAAAGACCTTAAAATAGGTCTGAATTAATACTAGCAAAAAGCCCGATTCTTTTATAGAATTGGGCTTTTCTTATTTAGGATTTGAAGCGTTTACGGTTTTAAGACAAACGCATTAGGGAAATTCTTTTTTATTACGATAAGTGCTCTGTCTGCTTCTAATCTACTTCTGTATTTTCCCACCCAGACCTTATGATTAGGCTCCTCATATTCCATAGAGGCATTCCATGATAATCCTAGCGAGTTATATTTAGTTTTCATTTTCTTAGCGCCTTGAATTTCTCCATAAAAAATTTGAATGGTGTAACGGTCCTTAAAATCGTTGTCTTTATCCATTGAAATTTTCTTTGTCACCAGTTCATGGAGTTGACTGGATTCGATAGGTTGTGTTTGCTGTCCATAGGAAAAAACGACAAAAAACAGACATCCTAGTAGCATTTTAAATTGTAACGATAAGTTAATCATAGCGTTGAGTTTTATGTGATTTCGCTTTCGCGAAAGCGAGGTTATTTAGAATTATTATAAATTATTTTCATCATTTTTTAGCTCTCAAATTTATCACGTTTATAGCTTATTTTTGCACGAGCATTTACGATACGGTAAAATACCGTAATTATTGTGCCAAATTTATTGCAATATTCAGTAAAAGACATGATAAAAAGGAAATTACGTTTTTCCGCTTGGCAATTTATAGTTGCATCTGTTTTTGTAACGTTCTCAGCTATGAGTACTTACGCACAGGACGCAACCACCTCAGATGGTGAGCCAGCGGTACCTGTGGAAGCAACCGGTGGAGCAGACGCAGCAGCAGGAGAAGCTCTTTTTAAGGCTAATTGTGCATCTTGTCACAAGCTCTACAAAAAGGCAGTAGGACCAGCACTTTACAATGTTTCACAAAAATATGATCGTGAATGGTTGTATAGCTGGATCAAAAATTCACAAGCGCTTATAGAATCTGGAGATGCTCAGGCAATCGCAATCTATAACGAGTATAACCAGACTGCGATGAATGCCTTCCCGCAGTTGTCTAATCAGGATATGGACAATATCCTAGCTTACACAGATACTCCTAAGCAAGTAGCGGCAGCAGTAGTTCCAGCAGCAGGTGATGCAGGTACGTCAACTGGTGGTGGCGATAGTACTTTAAATAGTATCGTGTTAGCTGCTTTAGCATTAATCTTAATTTTATTAGTTGCTTTACTTTTTGTTGTAAACAATACACTTAAGAGATTTGCAGAGGCTAATGGAGTTGTAACAATTGCTGATGAAGAAGAAGTAGAAGCTCGCAGACCTATCTGGAAAGCATTTGTAGAAAACCAATTCTTAGTTTTAGTAAGTGCGATCTTCTTATTGTTAGCTAGTGCATACTTTGCATACGGCGCGCTGATGTCTGTAGGAGTGGATCAAGGTTATGCTCCGGTACAACCTATTCATTATTCGCATAGAATTCACGCAGGAACTAATCAGATCGAGTGTAAGTACTGTCACTCTAGTGCTCGCGAATCTAAACACTCTGGTATTCCGTCTTTAAATGTATGTATGAACTGTCACAAATCAATAGGTGAAGTAGCAGCAGAGACGTATCAAGAAGGAATGGATGAATACGGTATCGATTATAATAAAGAAATCGAGAAGTTGTATGCAGCAACCGGCTGGGATCCTGATGAGCAAAAATTTACAGGAGAGACTAAACCAGTAAGATGGGTACGTATTCACAATCTACCCGATCTGGCTTATTTCAATCACGCACAGCACGTAACTGCTGGTAATATAGAATGTCAGACTTGTCACGGTCCAGTAGAAGAAATGGAGATTATGTATCAATACTCACCATTAACCATGGGCTGGTGTATAAATTGTCACCGTGAAACAAATGTTGACTTAGAGAATAACGGATATTACGAGAAAATTCATGAAGAGTTATCTAAAAAACGTGGCGGTAAGAAACTTACTGTTGCAGATTTAGGTGGTCTAGAATGTGGTAAATGCCACTATTAATTAATAGCTTGAGATAGAATATGGCTACTACAAAGAAATATTGGAAAAGTACTGCACAGCTCGATGCTGATAATGAGATCGTAAAAAATCTTGAACAAAACGAGTTTGCACAACCTATCCCTACAGAAGAATTTTTAGGAAACGAAGAAACGATGGAGCAAAGTGCGACATCTCGTCGTGACTTTCTTAAATATGTAGGATTTAGTACAGCAGCAGCATCACTTGCAGCCTGTGAAGGTCCTGTAATTAATTCTGTACCTTATGTAAATCAACCAGAGCAAATCATTCCTGGAATGGCAAACTATTATGCAACTACAATTGCAGATGGTTATGATTTTGCAAGTATCCTGGTTAAAACTCGTGAAGGAAGACCTATCAAAATAGAAAGTAATCGCGATGCCATGTATCGTGGTGATGCAAATGCACGTGTGCATGCATCTGTTCTTTCATTATACGATAACAATAGATTAAAAACACCTTTAGTAAAAGGTGCAGAATCTAACTGGGAAACTTTAGATAAAGAGGTTGCAGCGCAACTTCAATCTTTAGGTGGAAAAGAAATCGTTCTTTTAACTCAAACTTTTGCAAGTCCATCAACGGCGGCAATTGTAGAGGAATTCAAAGCAAAATATACTAACGTAAGACATGTAACTTACGATACCGTAGGAGAAGATGCTGCATTAAATGCTTTTGAAGCAATGTATGGTTTACGTGCTCTTGCAGATTACGATTTTACAAATGCAGAATGTATCGTAGGTGTAGGCGCTGATTTTGTAGGAAACTGGCAAGGTGGTGGCTTTGATAAAGGTTATGCACATTCACGTGTTCCAGAAAATGGTAAAATGTCTCACCACATACAGTTTGAGTCTAATATGACACTTTCTGGTGCAAATGCAGATTTACGTTATCCAGTAACGCCTACAGAGCAGAAACATATTATTGCTGCTCTTTACAGTAGCATTGTAGGTGGATCTGCTAATGTGAAGATGTCTGATAAGGTGAAGAAAGCGGTACAGCAAACGGCGCAAGAGCTTGTGAAAGCTGGAAGTAAAGCAGTGCTAGTGTGTGGAATTGACGATCAGGCAGCACAGCAATTAACTTTAGAAATTAATGCTAAGCTTGCTAGTACGATTATAGATACAGATGCTCCTATCATGACGCGTCAGGGAAGTCGTAAGGCTGTTGACCAGTTAGTTAAGGACATGAATTCCGGATCTGTAGGAGCTGTTTTTATTGCAGGTGTTGATCCTGTTTACAGTTATGATAATAGTGACGCTTTCGCGAAAGCGTTATCTAAAGTAGCTCTAAAAGTAGCTTTTGCATCATCAGAGACCGCAACAGCACAGAAATGTGATTATGTGGCAACCACTCCTCACTATTTAGAATCTTGGGGTGATGTAGAAATTAAAAAGGGATTAGTTTCCTTAATGCAACCTACCATACAGCCGTTATTTGACACACGTCAAATGCAAGATACGCTATTGATGTGGTCAGGTAATACGACTTCATATAAAGACTTTTTAAAAGAATCAAGTATGGCTTCTGGCGCTTCTAGCTGGGCACAGTCATTACAAGATGGATTCTTTAAAGCTACTGCAACAGAAGCTAGTTCTTCTGATGATGTAGAAACTGTAGCTGTAATGTCTGCTTCACAAGCGTTAAATAGTCTTGCTAGTGCTAAAAAGGCTGGCGATTTTGAGTTGACTTTATATACTAAAACTGGTTTAGGTGATGGTACACAAGCTAATAACCCATGGTTACAAGAGCTTCCAGATCCTATTACTAGAACTACATGGGACAACTATGTAACCATTTCACAAGCAGATGCAGATGCTCAAGGAGTTGAGAATGAAAATGTAGCAGATGGTGGATTAAATGGAAATTATGTAGACGTTACTGTAAATGGTAAAACAATGCAATTACCAGCGTTGATCCAGCCAGGACAAGCTAAAGGTACCTTAGGTATTGCTTTAGGTTATGGTAAGACAGCGGCGATACAAGCAGAAATGCAAACTGGAGTAAATGTTTATCCTTTCTATAAGAATGGTGTTTCAGTTCAGAATGCTTCTTTAAGTAATGTTACAGGCACTCATGAATTTGCTTGTACACAGTTACAAAATACGATGATGGGTCGCGATATTATTCGTGAGACTGATCTTGCTACGATGATGACTTCTTCAAAAGAAGAATGGAATCCAGTACCGCACGTATCTTTAAATCACATTGAAACTCCTGTAACATCACCTGATGTCGATTTATGGGAAAGTTTTGACCGTTCTATAGGACATCATTTCAACATGTCTATTGACTTAAATGCTTGTACCGGTTGTGGTGCTTGTGTAGTAGCATGTCATGCAGAAAATAACGTTCCAGTTGTAGGAAAAGAGGAGATTAGAAAATCTCGCGATATGCACTGGTTACGTATTGATAGATATTATTCTTCTACAGATAGTTTTGAAGCTGATGAGAATAAGAAAGATAATTTTGACGGATTATTTGGTGATAATGGATCTCTAGGAGGATTTGGTGAGTTAGAAAACCCAGCAGATAATCCACAAGTAGCATTCCAGCCAGTAATGTGTCAGCACTGTAATCACGCACCTTGTGAAACTGTATGTCCAGTAGCAGCAAGTTCACATGGTCGCCAGGGACAAAACCACATGGCTTATAACCGTTGTGTAGGTACCCGTTACTGTGCAAACAACTGTCCTTATAAAGTACGTAGATTCAACTGGTTCTTATATAACGGGAATGACGAATTTGATTACCACATGAATAATGATTTAGGTCGTATGGTGATTAATCCAGATGTTACGGTGCGTTCACGTGGTGTAATGGAGAAATGTTCTATGTGTATTCAAATGACACAAATGACCATTTTAGAGGCTAAGAAAGATGGTCGCATGATTAAGGATGGTGAATTTGCTACGGCATGTTCAAATGCTTGTTCAAGTGGTGCTATCACATTTGGAGATATCAATGATAAGAGCTCTGAAATCTATAAGAAGAAAAACAGTGATCGTATGTATCATCTATTAGAGGAAGTAGGAACTGAACCTAATGTGATGTATCAGGTTAAAGTTACAAACATATAATAATAAAGAAACTAATCTAACAATTATGGCTCATTACGAAGCGCCCATAAGAAGACCCTTAGTTACCGGAGACAAAACGTATTCTGATGTAACAAGAGATATTGCGGCACCTGTAGAAGGTGTGGCAAATAAACAATGGTGGATCGTGTTTACGATCAGTCTTGTAGCTTTTCTTTATGGTTTAGGATGTATCACATATACTATTTCTACTGGAATTGGAGTTTGGGGATTGAATAAGACCATTGGATGGGCTTGGGATATTACAAACTTTGTTTGGTGGGTAGGAATAGGTCACGCAGGAACACTTATCTCGGCAGTATTATTATTATTCCGTCAGAAATGGAGAATGGCGATTAACCGTAGTGCAGAGGCAATGACTATTTTCTCAGTAATCCAAGCAGGTTTATTCCCTATTATTCACATGGGTCGTCCATGGTTAGCTTACTGGGTATTACCTATTCCTAACCAGTTTGGTTCTTTATGGGTAAACTTTAATTCACCGTTACTTTGGGATGTATTTGCGATCTCTACGTATTTATCGGTTTCATTAGTATTCTGGTGGACTGGTTTATTACCTGATTTTGCAATGATACGTGATCGTGCAATCACACCATTCAATAAGAAGATCTATGGAATTCTTTCTTTCGGATGGAGTGGACGTGCAAAAGACTGGCAACGTTTTGAAGAAGTATCTTTAGTATTAGCAGGTCTTGCAACTCCTTTAGTACTTTCTGTACACACGATTGTATCATTTGACTTTGCTACATCCGTAATACCAGGATGGCACACCACGATTTTCCCACCTTACTTTGTTGCTGGTGCGATTTTCTCTGGTTTTGCGATGGTAAACACCTTACTTATTGTAATGAGAAAGGTATGTAACTTAGAAAACTATATCACAATCCAGCATATTGAGTTAATGAATATTGTAATCATGATTACGGGTTCTATTGTAGGTGTTGCTTACATTACAGAGCTTTTTGTAGCATGGTACTCTGGAGTAGAGTATGAGCAATATGCATTTTTAAATCGTGCAACAGGTCCTTATGCATGGGCTTACTGGGCGATGATGACTTGTAACGTATTCTCACCGCAGTTCATGTGGTTTAAAAAATTGCGTACCAGTATTGTATTCTCTTTTGCTATTTCTATTGTAGTAAATATTGGGATGTGGTTTGAACGTTTTGTAATTATTGTAACATCGTTACATCGTGATTACTTACCATCATCTTGGACGATGTTCTCGCCTACATTTGTAGATATAGGTATCTTCATAGGTACCATAGGATTCTTCTTTGTATTATTCTTATTATACTCTAGAACATTCCCTGTAATTGCGCAGGCAGAGGTGAAATCTATCCTAAAAGCAAGTGGTAGTTTATATAAGAAACAACGAGAAGCAAAAGCAAATAGTGATCACTCTAATGAGAATGCTCATTAATTAAGATATTAATTATGTCAGATAAAACTATACACGCTTTTTACACAGATGATGATGTTTTACTTAGTGCAGTAAAACAAGTCAGAGAAAAGCATTATCATATTGAAGAGGTGTTTACACCTTTTCCAGTGCACGGACTTGAAAAAGCGATGGGAATTGCAGATACACGTCTAGCGATAAACGCATTTCTTTACGGTATTGTGGGACTTACGGTTGCCACTGTGATGATGAATTATATCATGATAGAAGACTGGCCACAAAACATTGGTGGTAAGCCTAGTTTCTCTTACATAGAGAATATGCCAGCCTTCGTTCCTATTATGTTTGAGCTTACGGTATTTTTTGCAGCTCACTTAATGGTGATCACTTTTTATTTAAGAAGTAGATTATGGCCATTTAAAAAAGCGGAAAATCCGGATGTACGTACTACAGATGATCATTTCTTAATGGAAGTAGACGTTACTGGTAAGGATGTGGAAGAAGTAACAAAGTTTTTACAAGACACAGGTGCTGTAGAAATTAATTTAATCGACAAAGACGCACACTAATGAATAGATATGTAAACACATTCATTTACGCGACAGCTGCGCTACTCATTATCTCTTGTGGAGGAAATGATGGTACGGTAAATGAAAAATCAAGTAGGAGCGTACAGTATTTTCCTAATATGTATGAATCTGTAGGTTATGAAACGTATCAAGAGGCACCAGAGGATTTATTTAAAGGTGGCATTGAAGCTCAGAAACCAGTAGAAGGAACGGTGAATAGAGGATGGATGCCTTATGAGTATGAAGATAGTAATGAAGGTTACGCTTCCGCGAAAGCGAACTTAAAAAATCCATTGCCATATACAGAGGAAAACCTAGCTACAGGAGCAGAGTTATATAATATTTACTGCGGTATTTGTCACGGTAAAAATGGTAACGGACAAGGTCATCTTGTGAAAACAGAGAAAATCTTAGGTGTTCCATCATATGCAGACCGAGAAATTTCTCAAGGATCTATTTATCACGTAATGTACTGGGGAATTAACTATATGGGGTCTTATGCATCACAAACCTCAATCGAAGAAAGATGGCAAATAGCGCACCACGTAGACAAGTTAACCAAAGAATTGAAAGGTGAAGAACCTAGAGCATTTGAGAAAGTTACTGAAGTGGTAGAAGTAGAAGAAGTATCACAAGATATGATGGACACACATGATGGTGAAAGTCATGATCAAGAAAATCATTCATCAACAGACGGCGAGTAATCGACCAGGAAATTTTATTTTATGTACAAAGTTTCAAGTAAATTAAATCTTTTCGCTTTTGTCTTAATGGGACTAGGTATCATTGCGACCGTTTGGGGTTTCATGAGTGCGCCTGGATCTGAGGATGATGTGAAAGAGATGTTAGCAAATGAAGCAGCGCACCATGGTGATGATCATGGAGCAGCCGCAGATACTCATCAAGTAGCTGGACATGGTGATGCACATCACGGTGGTGATCACGCAACAGATGGCGATCATCATGGTGGCGATCATATAGAGCATTTATATCACCAATTAAGTAATAGACCATGGGCAGCATTGTATGTCGCGTGTTTCTTTTTCTTTATGATAGGTCTAGGTGTTTTAGCTTTTTATGCAGTACAACGTGCAGCACAAGCTGGATGGTCACCTGGGCTATTTAGAGTTATGGAAGGAATAAGTAGTTACATTCTACCTGGTGGAATCATCATGTTTATCATATTACTAGTTTCCGGATTACACATGAATCACATCTTTGTATGGATGAATGAAGGTATCGCAGATCCTGGACATGAGAATTATGACGCTTTAGTTGCAGGAAAACAAGGCTTCTTAAATGTTCCTTTTTGGTTATTTAGAGCTGGTGCCTTCCTAGTAGGTTGGAATTTATACCGATGGAACGTTCGTAAATTCTCTTTGAAGCAAGATGAAAGTCCAGAAGGAAATGTATGGCATAAGAAAGCATTTAAGCATAGTGCAGCTTTCTTAGTTTTCTTTATTGTTACAGAATCAATTATGTCTTGGGACTGGATCATGAGTTTTGATCCACACTGGTTCTCTACATTATTTGGATGGTATGTGTTTGCTAGTATGTTTGTTTCTGGTATTACAGTAATTGCACTAGTAACGATATACTTAAAAGGAAAAGGTGAGTTAGAATGGATTAATGATTCACACATTCATGATTTAGCAAAGTTTATGTTCGGTGTTAGTATATTCTGGACGTACTTATGGTTCTCACAGTTTATGTTAATCTGGTATTCTAATATTCCTGAAGAGGTAACTTACTTTGTAACTAGAATTGAAGACTATAACCTATTATTTTTTGGAATGGTAGCAATTAACTTCTTATTTCCGTTATTAGTTCTAATGAATTCCGACTTTAAGCGTATTAACTGGTTTGTGATAACTGCTGGATTTTTTATTCTTGTAGGTCACTACCTTGACATTTATGTTATGATCATGCCAGCAACTGTAGGTGAGTCTTGGTTCATAGGATTAACAGAGCTAGGTCCAGTAATGTTCTTTGCAGGTTTATTCCTGTTCTGGGTATTCAGAAGCATCTCACAGGCACCATTATTACCTAAAGGTGATCCGTTTATTGGAGAAAGTAAAAACTTCCATTATTAATTAATTATTGAAAAACACTGAAATGACAGCATTTCTAATCATATTAATTGCAGCCTTATTTGTCGTAGCATTATGGCAAATATCAAAAATTGTACAGTTAGGTAAATCAGCCTCTGCATCAGAAAATGGTGCGCAAGCAGAAATAGCTAACGATAGTGATAACGATCGTCACGGTAAATTTTTACTATACTTTGTCATCGCTATGTATGTGATGATGATCGCCTGTTTTATAGGTTATCAGGATTTCTTCTTACCAGATGCAGCTTCTGCACATGGTGCAGAATATGATAATCTTTTATTATTAACTACGGTTATTATCATGATCGTTCAGTTTCTTACTCAAGCGTTATTACACTACTTTGGTTATAAATATCGTGGTAAGAAAGGTCAAAAAGCATTGTTTTATGCAGATAACGATCGTCTAGAATTTATCTGGACCGCTATTCCAGTAGTAGTTTTAGCAGGTTTAATTTTATGGGGATTATTCTCGTGGAATGATATTATGGACGTGGATAAGCATGAAGATCCTTTAGTAGTTGAAGTGTACGCTTATCAATTTGGATGGAAAGTAAGATATAGTGGTGCTGATAATATCTTAGGAGATGCTAATGTGCGCTTTATTGAAGGTGTTAATCAATTAGGTATTGATCCTACAGATGCAGATGGTAAAGATGATATTGTAGCTACAGAATTGCATTTACCTGTTGATCGTCCGGTAGTATTTAATTTTAGAAGTCAGGATGTATTGCACTCTGCATACTTTCCTCACTTTAGAGCACAAATGAACGTGGTACCTGGAATGGTTACTAAATTTTCGTTTACGCCTACAGTAACTTCTGAGGACTATAAGTCAACAGAATTTATGACTGAAAAAGTTAGTAAGATTAATGAAATAAGACGACAAAAAAGTGAGGAGTTAATCGCAGCAGGTGATGTTGCCTTAGATCCTTATGAATTTGAGTACTATTTATTATGTAATAAAATTTGTGGAGCTTCTCACTACAACATGCAAATGAAAATTGTGGTAGAGTCTGAAGAAGACTATCAAGAGTGGTTAGAAACACAAACAAAATTTGAAACAACTTTAGCTAACGCTGAAAACTAAGATATATGGGACAAGTGATTGCAGCAGCAACGGAGCATGGACATGATGATGGTCACCACCATCACAAAGAAACATTTGTAACAAAATACATTTTCTCACAGGATCATAAGATGATTGCAAAGCAATATCTTATTACTGGATTAATCATGGGTGCCATAGGTATCATGATGTCTGTATTAATGAGAATGCAACTAGCAAATCCTGGTGAGCCTAATGTGATTTTTGAAGCATTATTAGGTAAATGGGGACAAGATGGGATCATGGATCCTAACATGTACCTTGCATTAGTTACAATTCACGGTACCATCATGGTATTTTTTGTACTAACAGCAGGTTTAAGCGGTACGTTTTCAAACTTTTTAATTCCATTACAGATTGGTGCACGAGATATGGCCTCTGGATTCCTTAATATGGTTTCTTATTGGTTGTTTTTCCTTTCTTCTGTTATTATGATTGGTTCTTTATTTGTAGAATTAGGGCCAGCAGCTGCAGGATGGACAATTTATCCACCACTTAGTGCGGTAGAACAAGCCATGCCAGGATCTGGAATGGGAATGACCTTATGGTTAGTTTCTATGGCGATCTTTATTGCATCTTCATTATTAGGTTCCTTGAACTATGTAGTAACGGTAATCAACTTAAGAACTAAAGGTATGTCTATGACTAGACTACCTTTGACAATCTGGGCATTCTTTGTTACAGCGATTATTGGTATTGTATCGTTTCCGGTATTATTTGCTGCAGCCTTAATGTTGATCATGGATAGAAGTTTTGGTACGTCATTCTTCTTATCAGATATTTATATTAAAGGTGAAGTTCTGGCACACCAAGGTGGTTCTCCAGTATTATTTGAGCACCTTTTCTGGTTCTTAGGTCACCCAGAAGTATATATTGTACTTTTACCAGCTTTAGGAATCACTTCTGAAGTAATAGCAACTAATTCTCGTAAACCTATTTTCGGGTATCGTGCGATGGTAGCGTCAATTCTTGCGATCGCATTTTTATCTACGATTGTTTGGGGTCACCACATGTTTATTTCAGGAATGAATCCATTCTTAGGTAGTGTATTTACATTTACTACTTTATTGATTGCAATACCATCTGCTGTAAAAGCATTCAACTACATCACTACCTTGTGGAAAGGTAATCTCCAGCTCAATCCGGCGATGCTCTTCTCAATAGGTTTAGTATCAACTTTTATTACTGGTGGTTTAACTGGTATTATTCTAGGAGATTCTACGCTAGATATTAATGTACATGATACGTACTTTGTAGTTGCTCACTTCCACTTAGTAATGGGTATATCTGCATTGTATGGTTTATTTGCCGGTGTTTATCACTGGTTCCCTAAAATGTTCAATAAAATGATGAACAAGAATATGGGTTACGCTCACTTCTGGTTAACAGCGATAGGAGCTTACGGTGTATTCTTCCCGATGCACTTTATAGGAATGGCTGGTCTACCTAGACGTTATTATACTAATACAAATTTCCCATATTTTGATGATTTAGCAGATACGAATACACTGATTACTTACTTTGCGATTGCAACCGCGTTAGCACAGTTGATCTTTGTATATAATTTTGTAAAATCAATATTTTACGGCAAGAAAGCACCAGCTAATCCATGGCAGTCTACTACTTTAGAATGGACTACGGGTGATAAGCATATTCACGGTAACTGGGATGGACCTATTCCACATGTTCACAGATGGGCTTATGATTACTCTAAAGTAAATGAAGATGGTGAATATGTAATACCTGGACAGGATTTTGTGCCACAGCACATTCCACTGCAGGATGGAGAAGAGGAAATGAATCATTAATTTGATATTACTATATAGAAAAGCTGCCTAAATCAAGGCAGCTTTTTTTATGTATGATGATGGATAAACGTGGCTGGTTTTATGTCGCTTTCGCGAAAGCGGAGTTTAAAATTTTATATTGACTTTAATAAGCTACAAAAGTATATTAAAAACTACATCAACTATCTTTACGATATGAATGAACATCTAGATGCTAGTGGCGAGCACTTCACAAATGAAGAGCACGATATAGAAAGAGCATTAAGGCCATTGAGTTTTGATGATTTTGCTGGTCAGGATCAAGTACTTGAGAATTTAAAAGTATTTGTACAGGCGGCAAATATGCGTGATGAAGCTCTAGATCATACCTTATTTCATGGTCCACCAGGACTAGGTAAAACAACACTGGCACACATTCTTGCAAATGAGTTAGGTGTAGGAATTAAAGTGACTTCAGGACCTGTACTAGATAAACCTGGAGATCTTGCAGGATTATTAACAAATCTAGATGAACGAGATGTTTTATTCATTGATGAAATCCACCGTTTAAGCCCTATAGTAGAAGAATATCTTTATAGTGCAATGGAGGATTATAAGATCGACATCATGATAGAAACTGGACCTAATGCACGCACGGTTCAGATTAATTTAGCACCATTTACGCTTATAGGTGCAACTACTAGATCAGGATTATTAACAGCACCTATGAGAGCGCGTTTTGGGATTCAATCTAGGTTACAATATTATACTACAGAATTACTTTCTACGATCGTAGATCGCAGCGCGTCTATTCTACAAGTTCCTATAGACATGGAAGCTGCTATTGAAATTGCAGGACGCAGTCGCGGTACACCACGTATTGCAAATGCATTACTGAGGCGTGTTCGTGATTTTGCTCAAATCAAAGGAACAGGTTCCATCGATTTAAAAATCGCGAAGTATTCTCTCAAAGCCTTAAACGTAGATGCTCATGGACTAGATGAGATGGATAATAAAATACTTACCACCATCATTGATAAATTTAAAGGTGGTCCTGTGGGAATTACTACCATAGCAACCGCAGTATCGGAAAGTCCAGAAACCATAGAAGAAGTATATGAGCCGTTTTTAATACAGCAAGGTTTCATCATGAGAACTTCACGTGGTCGTGAGGTGACAGAATTAGCTTACCAGCATTTAGGTAAGACTAAAGGTGGTGCAATGGGTGGATTATTTGATCAATCATGAGAAAAATAGACCAAGTTCCAGCACTTACCTTTTTAAGTAAATCCAGGCAAATTTATAAAGATCCATTGCCGTTTCATCATGAGAATTTTGAAAAGTATGGTAATACGTTTAAAATAAGTCCTAAACCAGGACTGATGATTCATTTTACCTGTGATGAGAAAATTGCGCAATACATTCTTCAAAAAAACCAAAAGAACTTCAACAAATCATCGCTACAAACAGATGATTTAGGAAAATACATAGGTCATGGATTATTAACGGCAAATGGCAAACAATGGCGCGCTAACCGTAAATTGATCCAGCCAGCATTTTATAAAAAATCCATTGCCCAATTAATGGATAATATGGATGCGGTGATCACGGCAGAACTGGCACATATCAAATCAGGTGCAACGACAGATGTTTATGAGATTTTTAATGATCTTGCTTTTAAAGTAGTTGCCCGTAGTTTATTTGACCTAGCAGATTTGCCAGATTTAGATCAAAAGATTGATCGCTTGCAGTTCATTACAGAGCAAGCTCAAAAAATGCTCATTAAAGAGTTGCGCGTACCGTGGATGAAATGGTATTTTGAGCGGGAATGGTTATCTGGTGAAAAAAGCATACCGCATGCCTTAGCATTGATAGAAGAAGCGCGCGACTTAATTCAAAGCATCATCACCAGCCGTAGAGAAAGTAATAAACAAACCGGCGATTTGCTTGATATGTTGTTGCACAGTACCTACGAGGATGGAACTTACATGAGTGATGAACAACTCATTGATGAGATTCTTGTGCTTTTTGTAGCTGGTCATGAAACCACTGCAAATGCCCTTAGTTTTATTGCTCAATTATTAGCGCATCATCCGGAAACCCTTAAAAAAGCAACACAAGAAGCACGTCAAATTCACAAAGGTGATTTAATGACACAATTGATTCAATTGCCTTATATCAAACAATGTGTAGAAGAAACCTTGCGCTTATATCCACCAGCTTACGTTACAGATCGTGTGACTTTAGAAGATGATGTATGTGATGATATCGTGCTAGATAAAGACAGTATCTGGTTAATTTCATTTTATGAAATGCATAGACGTCACGATTTGTGGGAGCAACCACATGATTTTATACCACAACGTTTTGCGCCAGAAAAAGCAAAACAGTATCGTGATTTTTATTTTCCATTTGGCGCTGGACCACGCATGTGCGTAGGTAATAATTTTGCCATGTTTGAAATGATCCTGATTGTAAAACGCATTTTAGAGCAATACACCATTACACCAGTGAATGATACGATCTTATATCATCCATTAATTACCTTAAAGCCTAAAGAAGCACTATTGAAGTTTGAGGAACATTAGGGTTGATGATATTTCGCTTTCGCGAAAGCGAAATCCACATTTACTGCATCCTTAAAACCGCATGTAAACAATAGTCACTACATTTGTTTTGCAATAAAATAACCACAGTTATTTATGAGTAAAGAAAGCAAACGGAGAGAAGCCCTAGTCTACCACGCTAAACCTACACCAGGTAAAATAAAAGTAGTCCCTACAAAAAAATACAGTAGTCAGCGAGACTTGTCGCTAGCCTATAGTCCAGGAGTTGCAGCACCATGTATAGAAATAGAAAAGGATAAGTCTAATGTCTATAAGTATACAACAAAAGGAAATCTAGTCGCTG
Source organism: Nonlabens sp. (assembly GCA_020630715.1). Taxonomy (GTDB): domain Bacteria; phylum Bacteroidota; class Bacteroidia; order Flavobacteriales; family Flavobacteriaceae; genus Nonlabens. The sequence continues at coordinate 132,406 of JAHDIQ010000001.1, read as the reverse complement.
TAATCACTAATGGTACTGCCGTATTAGGTCTAGGAGATATAGGTCCAGAAGCTTCTAAACCAGTGATGGAAGGAAAAGGATTGCTATTTAAAATCTTTGCAGATCTAGATTGTTTTGACATAGAAATAGATGCTACAGATGTAGAAGAATTTATCAAAACGGTGAAGAATATCGCGCCTACCTTTGGCGGTATTAACCTAGAAGACATAAAAGCACCAGAGGCTTTTGAAATAGAACGACGTTTAAAAGAGGAATTAGACATTCCTGTAATGCATGATGACCAGCATGGTACGGCTATTATTTCTAGTGCTGCCTTGCTCAATGCTTTAGAAATTGCTGGTAAGAAAATAGAAGATGTAAAAATTGTAGTGAGTGGTGCTGGTAGTGCTGCCATTTCTTGTACAAAGTTGTATTCTAAATTAGGAGCACGCAAGGAGAATATTTTAATGTTTGACATCGACGGATTAATTACCACTTCAAGAACAAATCTAGGAGCAGAGCAAATGGAATTTGCCCGTGATATGGACCCGATTAACTTAACAGAAGCCATGAAAGGCGCAGATGTCTTTTTAGGATTATCTGTTGGGAATTTAGTGTCTCCAGACATGTTGCGCAGCATGAATCACGATCCTATCGTGTTTGCGATGGCAAATCCTAATCCAGAGGTAGAATATGACGTGGCAGTTGCAGCACGTGAAGATATCATCATGGCGACTGGTCGTAGTGATCATCCTAATCAGGTAAATAATGTATTAGGATTTCCATTTATTTTTAGAGGTGCTATGGATGTGCGCGCTACAAAGATTAATGAAGAAATGAAGTTAGCCGCTTGTCATGCAATAGCACAACTGGCAAAAGAACCTGTTCCTGAGCAAGTAAACATTGCTTATGGTGAGACTAAACTCACCTTTGGAAAAGAGTATATCATTCCTAAACCATTTGATCCACGATTAATCGCAACAATTCCACCAGCGGTGGCACGTGCGGCCATTGAAAGTGGTGTGGCACAAGAACCTATTGCAGACTGGGATCGCTATGAAGACCAGTTGTATTCTAGAATGGGAAGTGATAATAAATTAATCCGTTTAGTATTAAATCGTGCACGTACTAATCCTAAGCGCATCGTATTTGCCGAGGCTGATAACCTAGACGTTTTAAAAGCAGCACAAATTGTACATGAAGATGGAATAGCGACACCTATTTTATTAGGTAGAAGTGATGTCATTGAATCTTTAATGGAAGAAATAGGTTGGGAAGACAACGTATTGATCATAGATCCTAAGGCAGACGAAGAGAAACCACGTCGCGATCGTTATGCTCATGAATTTTGGCAAATGCGTGCTCGTAAAGGTGTTACAGAATTTGATGCCGGAAAATATTTGCGACAACGCAACTATTTTGCTGCTATGATGGTAAAATTAGGTGATGCAGATGCATTAATTACTGGAGTAGCACAATCCTATCCTAAATCTGTACGTCCCATGATGGAGATTATAGGAATGTCACCTGGTGTTCAAAAAGTAGCGACCACTAACCTGATGATTACAGATCGTGGACCACTATTTATATCAGATACTTCTATAAACATTAATCCGGATGCAACAGAGTTAGCAAAAATAGCTCAAATGACAGATCGTACGGCTCGCATGTTCGGTGTGGATCCTGTGATTGCGATGATAAGTTATGCAAACTTTGGATCTTCAGAACATCCACATGCTACAAAAGTGACAGATGCTGTTAATTATTTACATCGTTATTATCCAGATATTGTGGTAGATGGTGAAATACAAACAGATTTTGCCCTAAACTCTGAAATGCTGAAGGAAAAATTCCCGTTTTCAAAACTAGCTGGTAGAAAAGTAAATACACTAGTATTTCCCAATCTAGAAGGAGCAAATTCTACTTATAAATTGATTAAAGAACTTTATAAAACAGATTCTATTGGGCCTATTATGATGGGAATGCAAAAGCCCGTTCATATCCTGCAATTAAATGCAAGTGTAGATGAAATTGTAAATATGGCGGCTGTTGCGGTGATTGATGCCCAGCAAAAGGAGAAATATGAACTTAAACGAGCGCAAGAAGGCGGTTTGCAACAAAATTGATTCTTTTCTTTCAATGCTCTTTATTTTCTTACATTTGGCCTGTTAACGTTTTATTAAGTAATGATAGCGCAACTTACTGGAAAACTTGTAGAAAAAAACCTTACTGATGTAGTCATAGACTGCGCTGGTGTAGGATATTTAGTTGAAATTTCACTTCATACTTATTCCCAAATTTCTGATAGTGAATTGATCAAACTATATACTTATATGCTGGTTAGAGAAGATTCACAGCGATTGTTTGGTTTTGTAGAAAAGTCAGAGCGTGAATTGTTTAAGCTATTATTGTCTGTTTCTGGTATAGGAGCAAACACGGCACGCACCATGTTATCCAGTCTTAATCCGTCTCAAATTGCACAAGCTATTGCTAGTGGTGATGCACGTACGGTGCAAAGTGTAAAGGGAATAGGTGCAAAAGGAGCGCAACGTGTGATCCTAGATCTTAAGGATAAAATCATGCAGGTGATGGATGTGAGTGAAATTTCTCCTTCTATGAGCAATACAGGACGTGATGAAGCGTTATCAGCACTAGAAACGCTAGGCTACGCACGCAAGCAGGCGCAAAATGTCGTGGATAAAATCCTCGCCTTATCGCCAGAAGCCACTGTAGAACAATTAATTAAAGACGCGCTTAAACAGTTATAGGATTTGAATAATAGCAATAATTTCCATAAAATACGATCGTATTTTTTCTTAGTATGCTGTCTTTTTGTTTTCGCTTTCGCGAAAGCGCAACCACCACAATCTACTGCGTCTGATTCAACTTCTACCCAAGTCAGAATCGGAAAGATCGATTTACCAGATCCACCAAGTATAACGACACTTTATAAATATGACCCAAAACTGGATCGATACATCTATCAGAAAAAGTTTAATGGTTTTGATATAGGATATCCTTTTATGTTAACGCGTGAAGACTATTTAGCACTTGTGACAAAGGAGCAAATGACCCAGTATTTTAGAGATAAAGCTGCGGCAATTGCAGGTAAAACAGAAGCAGACAAGAAAAAACAAAAAAATCTACTTCCTAACTTTTACGTGGATTCAGATCTGTTTGAGAGTATTTTTGGTGGGACAGAAATCTCTGTCGTGCCACAAGGATCTGTAGAGGTGGATTTAGGTTTGTTGTTTAATCGGTCTGATAATCCAGCTTTTTCACCACGTAATAGACAGAATTTAACTTTTGACTTTAACCAGCGTATCAATCTAAGTCTAGTAGGTAACGTAGGAACTCGACTAGCAGTTAATGCAAATTATGATACACAAAGTACCTTTAACTTCCAGAACCAGATTAAGTTAGATTATACACCTACAGAGGATGATATTCTACAAAGCATAGAAGTAGGTAATGTAGCGATGCCTTTAAATTCTACATTGATTCGTGGTGCGCAGAGTCTTTTTGGTATTAAAACACAATTACAATTTGGTAAAACGCGTATTACAGGTGTTTTTTCAGAACAGCAATCAGAGGCCAGAACGGTTCAAGCAGAAGGTGGCGCAACGATTAACGATTTTGACTTTTTCTCATTAGATTATGATGAAAACAGGCATTTCTTTCTAGCACATTACTTTAGAGATAACTACGATCGTACGTTAGAAAATTATCCATTTATAAATACTAATGTACAAATCACTCGTGCAGAGGTATGGATCACAAATCGCGGTAACCGGACTCAAGACGTACGTAACCTGGTAGCTATTCAGGATATAGGAGAATCTGATTTAACTAATATAGGAATCGATGTAGTTCCTTCTGGTTTTATTAATGCACCAGCAGATGCTTTTCCTTCAAATAGTAACAATGATTTTAACCCATTAGGTATTAGTTCTGGAAGTCAGACCATATTAAATAGTCAGATAAGAGATATTGCAACAGCGCAACAAGGTTTTGGCAGTGCACAAGTGAATGAAGGATTTGACTACGTTACACTGGAGAATGCTAGAAAATTAACACCTAGTGAGTACACCTTAAATACAGAGTTAGGATATATCTCCTTAAGACAGCGATTAAATAACGATGAGGTACTAGCTGTTGCATTTCAATATACGGTGAATGGTAGAGTGTATCAAGTAGGTGAATTTGCAAATGATGGCGTTGTTGCAACAGATGTTATTCCTAATACTAACCCTACACAGCCACCGGTAAGTAACCAAAGTCTAGTAGTAAAGTTACTGAAGAGCAATCTTACAAACGTAAGTGAGCCTATTTGGGATTTAATGATGAAAAATGTTTACAATTTAGGTGGTTTTCAATTGTCACAAGAAGACTTTAGATTAAATATTTTTTATCAATTTCCACCAGAGTTGAACTATATCACACCTGCTGAACCAACACTGCAAAACCCCACTGCATTACCGTTACCGCCAGATGTAGATCAAACTACCTTAATTAGAGTTTTTAATTTAGACCGCCTAAACCAGCAAGGTGATCCACAGCCAGATGGTGATGGGTTTTTTGATTTCATACCAGGTTTAACCATTGATCCTGAGAACGGTAGGATTATTTTTACCACTACAGAGCCTTTTGGAGAACATCTTTTTGATGAATTAGACCCAACTCCAGGTGCTGGACCTGAGAATTATAATGACCCTACCACTTATAATGCAAATCAAGAAAAGTACGTTTATAGGGATATGTATCGTACTACAAAAGCACAAGCATTACAAAGTCAGGATAAAAATAAATACTTAATTAAAGGACAGTATAAAGCTACTGGACAGGAAGGTATTCCTATAGGTAGTTTTAACGTGCCTCGTGGATCTGTAACTGTTAGTGCAGGAGGAAGAACACTACAAGAAGGATTAGATTATACGGTAGATTATCAATTAGGACGTGTTTTTATTCAGGATCAAGCCTTATTGAATTCTAATACACCTATACAGGTTTCTACAGAAAACAATTCTGTTTTTAATCAACAAACAAAACGATTTACAGGAATTAATGTGGAGCACACCTTTAGCGAAGACTTTATTGTAGGTGGTACCTTTTTGAATCTTAATGAACGACCTATTACCCAAAAATCTACTTTAGGTTTTGAACCTATTAATAATACCATTCTAGGAGCTAATTTAATTTATAATACCGAAGCTCCATTTCTTACTAGATTAGTAAATAAATTGCCCAATATAGATACAGATGTGACCTCTAACTTTTCTCTAAGAGGTGAAATGGCTTATCTCTTTCCAGGATCACCTCGTGGTGATGATTTTCAAGGTGAAGCTGCAGCTTATGTAGATGATTTTGAGGGATCACAAACTAGTATTGATATATTGTCTCCATTTGCATGGACACTAGCAAGTGTTCCTGTTGATTTTGAAGGCAACGGGTCTACAACAAATCGATTAGCGTATAACTTTTCTAGAGCACGGATGTCGTGGTATACCATTGATCCTATTTTTTATGGTAATCAAAGACCTGCCGCGATTTCAGATGACGACGTTTCAGATCCCAGAACCCGTAGAGTGTTTGTAGACGAGTTATTCCCTAATGTAGATCTACAACAAGGACAACAACAAGTCGTAAATACCTTAGACCTGCATTATAATCCAGATCAACGTGGACCATATAACTACAATCCAGTAGCTGCAGGAACAGATGTACTTCCTAATCCAGAAGATAATTGGGCTGGAATCATGCGACAGTTTAGTGCAACAGATTTTGAACAGACTAATGTAGAGTATGTGCAATTCTGGATGATGGATCCGTTTCAGTACGATCCTACAAATACTGGTGGTACGATATCCATCAACTTAGGTAGTATTAGTGAGGATATCCTTAAAGATAATCGTAAACAGTTTGAAAATGGATTGCCTAATGATGGTAGTTTTGGTTTAGGATCAAACACGATAGAAACTGCGTATGGTAAAGTCCCAGCAAATCAATCACTAATTTATGCCTTTGACACGGCTGGTCAGGAGCGTACTAATCAGGATATAGGTCTAGATGGATTAAGCGATACAGAAGAGCAAAATCGTTTTCCTGCCTTTGGTCCTGATCCAGCAAATGATAATTATGAATATTTTTTGCAGGCTAGTGGAGATATTGTAACCAGATATCGCAGGTACAATAATACTCAAGGTAACTCGCCAGTTGAGGTAACCCAAGATAATCGTGGTTCTACTACCTTACCAGATGTTGAGGATATCAATCGCGATAATACCATGAATACCATAGACAGTTACTACCAGTACAACATTCCTATTACAAATGATATGGGACAGTTGTCTAGTGACTACGTGTTTGACACTAAAGTAGCTCCAGTAGATTTACCTAACGGTTCTACCATAAATACTCGATGGGTACAATTTAGAATTCCTTTATCAGATCCTAATCGTGAAGAAATAGGTGGTATTGCAGATTTTAGAGCGATTAGATTCATGAGAATGTATCTAACAGATTTTAGTCAGGAAACACTATTGCGTTTAGGTTCTTTAGAATTAGTAAGAGGAGATTACAGACGTTATGAATTAGCTTTAGATCCTACTGTAACCAGTAACTCAACGACCTCATTTGATGTAGAAGGTGTAAATATTCAGAATAACGAAGCTCGCTCACCAGTTAATTATGTATTGCCACCAGGAGTGATAAGAGAAGAATTGCGTACTCAAAATCAGAATATCCGTCAGAATGAACAATCACTTGCATTAAGAGTTTGTGATCTAGCACCAGAAGATGGACGTGCGGTTTTTAAAAATTTACGCATTGACATGCGACAATATGAATCCTTAAAAATGTTTGTCCATGCAGAGGAACTTTTACGTGGTGGAAATGCCGCAGATGGAGAATTAGAGGCCTTCATAAGAATGGGTGTTGACTACACAGATAATTATTATGAAATACGTCTTCCGTTAAAACTAACAGAGATCAATCCTACAACGGCGGTTAGTGATCCAGATTTGATATGGCCTGACGAGAATAACTTTGAAGTTGACCTGTCTATACTTCAAAAAATTAAGGCTGCTGTATTAGGAAGTCCTGGATTAAACCCAGGAGACGTCAACTTTTTTCAAGAACAACTGGATGCAGATGGTAGACCTATCCAGTTTACAGGTCCTGGAACCATAGGAGAACATATTTATGGGATAAAAGGTAATCCTAATTTTGGTGATATACGTGCCATGATGATCGGTGTGCGTAATGGTAGTACTAATGATGTTTGTGGAGAAGTATGGTTCAATGAATTACGACTTGCAGGTTTACAAAATCAAGGTGGCTATGCTGCCGTGGTGAATATGGATGCTAATCTTGCAGATTTTGCTAACATTAGTGCAACTGGTAGACGCAGTACCATAGGTTTTGGTGCCATTGAGCAAGGCCCTAATGAACGTTCTAGAGAGAATGTTACCCAATATGATGTAACCACAAATTTGAATTTAGGACAATTATTACCAGAAAAATGGGGTGTTAATTTACCTTTCTCTTATTCTATAGGTGAAGAAACCATAACACCACAATTTGATCCTCAATTTGAGGATATTGAATTACAAACTAGACTAGACAACGCCGCTTCTGCAGCAGAGCGTGATATCATTAGAGAACAATCAGAAGACTATACGAGAAGGCAAAGTGTGAATTTAATAGGAGTACGTAAGGAACGAACCGGTGACGCAAAACCTATGCCTTATGATATTGAAAATTTCACTCTTTCTGGTTCTTATAATCAGACCGATCAACGCAATTTTGAGATAGAAGAATTTAAAGATCAGTCCGTAAATGTAGGTGCTGTTTATAATTACGCATTCCCTAAAGCGGAGGTGAAGCCATTTGATAAACTACTAGGTTCTAATAAATACGTGAAATTTATTAAAGACTTTAATCTAAATCTATTGCCTAACAATTTTACCGCAAATGCAAATGTGATAAGACAATTTAATACTCAAACTTTTAGGGATCTACAGCTGGATACAAATCCTGTAGATACTGATGGTGACGGTGTTCCAGATGCTCAAAATATCACACTTGATCCATTAACAAATCGCAATTTCACCTTAAATCATGCCTATGCAGTGAATTGGGATCTTACCAGTTCATTCAATGTAAATCTTTCGGCAAATAATGATCGTCTTGTACGCAGTTACATCAATGAGGATAATTCGATACAAGATAACTTTGGAATATGGTCTGACTTTTTTAATGAAGGGATTCCTAATAATTATAACCAGCAGTTACAGGCAACCTATAATCTACCACTAGATAAATTTCCTTATTTCGCTTTCGCGAAAGCGAGCTACACATACACCGCTAATTTTAATTGGACTCGTAATTCCCAACAATTTGATCAATTAGAAGATATTCCACCGTTAGGAAATTCAATTTCAAATGCAAACTCACACCGTATCAATAGTACTTTAGATTTAGGTAAACTATATAAGTATGTAGGTTTAGAAAAATTGAAATTCGGGAGAAAAGCAAATGCTACTCGTACTAGAACGCGATCCAGAAACAATGGACCTGCAAGTAATGCAAGAGGAAAAAACGGGAAAGAAGAGAAAGAAGACAAGATTCCTAAAAAGAATTTTGGTAATCAGGCATACAACACCTTAGTAGGATTAGTAACAGCTGTTAAAAGGGCTCAAATAAACTATGAGCAAACAGATGGTATCTTCTTACCTGGTTACACACCAGACATAGGTTTTATAGGAACTTTAAAACCTACTACTGGATTTGTCTTTGGTGATCAATCAGAGATCAGAGATCTAGCAGCGAGAAGAGGTTGGTTAACTTTATTTCAAAATTTTAACCAACAATATACTGAGACTGAAACTAGAAGACTAGATGTGAATTTGAATGTAGACTTGTTACCAGATTTAAAGTTAGATCTTGTGGCAAATCGCGCTTATCAAGAAAACTATACAGAGAATTTTAGAGTAGATCCAGATGAGCTTACCTATAACTCTTTAACACCTAATACCTTTGGTAATTTTAGCATCAGTACGATGATGATTAGAACGGCTTTTGAGCCTAGTACCATCAGTGGATCACCTACTTTTGAAACCTTTAGAGAGAACAGGCTTGCTGTCGCAGATCGCCTGGCTACAGAGTTCTATGGGACGACTAACTTTACAAGAGATAATGACGGTTTTCCTGAAGGTTTTTCTAGAAATAGCCAGCGTGTTTTATTACCTGCATTTCTGGCAGCTTATGAAGGTAGAGATGTAAATAAACAAGGTGACAGTGCGTTTAAGGATGTGCCTTTACCTAATTGGACTTTAAAGTATACAGGATTAATGAAGCTAAAATGGTTCAAAAAACGTTTCCGTCGTTTTTCTATTAACCATGGTTACAGATCTAGTTATACGATTAATCAATTCCAGACAAATCTGGATTTTGTTCCAGGAAATAGAAATGCACCTTATGATCAACAAATAAGCACCTCATTGAATCAAAATGGAGACTTTAAAGCATCAAATCTGTATTTTAATATCAACCTAGCCGAACAGTTTAGCCCATTATTTAGATTAGATTTTGAGATGCGCAACTCAGTATCCGTCGCTGCAGAATGGCGTAAGGACAGAGCGATTTCATTAAGCTTTGACAATAACTTACTTACTGAAATTAATGGTAATGAATATATATTAGGGTTAGGTTATCGTATTAAGGACTTGAAGTTCAAGACTAATGTAGGTGGACAGTCTAGAATTATTAAAAGTGATTTAAATATGAGACTGGATGGATCTATAAGGGATAATGTAACCATAGTACGTTATTTAGACCTAGATAATAGTCAGGCTACTAATGGACAAACAATCTATGGATTAAGATTTACAGCAGATTATAATCTTAGTCAGGCCTTTACCGCTATATTCTATTACGATCATACCTTTTCAGAATTTGCAATTTCTACAGCATTTCCTCAAACAACGATCAGGAGTGGATTTACCTTGAGGTATACCTTTGGTAATTAGATAGCAGATATTCTTTGAAACTATCTAAGAAATACTAAATTTACCTCCATTAAAATAATCGTTATGAATATCCCAGAAGAATTAAAATATACTAAGGATCATGAATGGATCCGTATAGATGGTGATGTAGCAACTGTAGGAGTTACAGACTTTGCTCAAAGTGAATTAGGTGACATCGTTTACGTGGAAGTTGAAACCGTAGATGAAACTCTTGATGCCGAAGAGGTTTTCGGGACTGTAGAAGCTGTAAAAACGGTTTCTGACTTGTTTTTACCATTATCTGGAGAGATTACAGCTTTCAATGAGAAACTAGAAGAAGAACCTGAATTAGTAAACAGCGATCCTTATGGTCAAGGATGGATGATAAAAATGAATATCTCAGATGCTTCTCAAATCGATACGCTTTTAACTGCAGATGCTTATAAGGAGCTCATCGGTGGCTAGAATTCTAAGCATTTTAGCACCGCTTTATACAATTTTAATCATTTACTTATCTCTTACAGATAATCAGATACAGATAGTAAGTGTTTCTTATATTGATAAGGTATATCATGCTAGTGCTTATGCTTTGATGACAGGACTGTGGTATTTGTTTTTTTATACTAGGTTTTTGAAAAACTCTGGAATGGGTAATTCAGGCATTACAGTCATAATTAAAAGCTGGTCTAAAGTTGTAGCTATTGGTGCTGGAGTATTGTCTTTTGTAATAGGAGTTTTAGTAGAAATAGGGCAGGAGTATATAGCCATAAATCGTACAATGGATTTATTAGATGGTTTAGCTAACTCTATTGGCATTATTATTGCGCTACTAATCTTGTACCTAGCGTCAAAAAAATTTAACGTAGAATAAATCATTAAAAAGTTTATTTGAAAAGCGTTTTTATTATTTTTAGCTTTTAGAAATTATCTGAACTATGGAAATTAAAAAATCAGAATCAGCAGATTTACGTAAAAACATTACTGTTTATGCACTAATGGGTCTTGCTTTTATGCTATTGTTGTCGTGGCAAGGACTAGAATATACAAATAAAGAGGTCACTATTGTAGAAGAATTCGAAGAGCCAGAAGTGTTTGTAGAGGATGAAGAAGTGCCTATCACTGTAATGATGAATACGCCACCACCACCACCACCACCGCCACCAGCTCCAGAAATTCTGCAAGTTGTTGAAGATGAAGTGGAGATAGAAGAGGTAATAATTGAAGATACTGAAACTACTGAGGAAGAAGAAATCGTTGAGGTTGCTGAGGTTTCAGAAGAAGTAGGTGTAGAAGAGGTGATTGCAGATGTACCTTTTGCTATTATTGAAAATGTGCCTATCTATCCAGGTTGTGAGAAAAAGAAAAACAACGAAGACCGTAAAAAATGTATGAATGAAAAGATCAAAAAGTTTGTTGATAGAAACTTTGATACCGGTCTCGCAAATGAATTAGGTTTAGAAGGAAGACAGAAAATAACCGTACAGTTTAAAATTAATAATAAAGGAGAAGTAGTAGGGATTCAATCTAGAGCTAAACATCCTAGGTTAAAAACGGAAGCTGCTAGAGTAATTCAAAAATTACCAAAGATGACTCCAGGTATGCAACGTGGTAAAGCAGTTACAGTTGTATATGCATTACCTATAATTTTTCAAGTGCAGGATTAGCAATAAGATCTTGTTAAAGAATTTAAAACAGTTCATTTACACAATGAGCTGTTTTTTTATGTCTAATAATTCATGTTTGTGTTAGTCAATAAACTACAACACCATGAGTTTGAACATTGTTATTACAGAATTGGTTTTCTCAAAATGATAGTTAGCATTCTACTTTTATATAGGCAATTCAAACTAGATAAATAGCTTTCAAGTTGCCTTTACAGTTTTACTTTTCAAGCTGTATGCTCTCAACTACGCCTTATTTGATATGAGCTATTGTAAGTCGTAAATGATATGATTTATGGCAGGTCAGTGATTAAGACTCTTCTTAATCGTTTCAATTACTAAGTAACAAAAAAAGCGCCTCGTGAGAGGCGCTTTATAATCTATAATTGATAACCCGTTATTGCACTACTAATTTTCTAGTTTGTGTGGCTCCATTTTGAGAAATACGTACTAGGTATAAACCAGAATTTAAGCTAGATATATCTATCGTATTAGCAACATCTTTTTGTGAAATCATTCTTTGTCCTAAAGCAGAGAAGATAGTTACGTCAACTGTTTCTCCTGTGTTAGTTTCTATGGTGATTGATCCTGTTGAAACTGGATTAGGATACAGTTTTAGGCTAGCGTTTTCAAATGACTCGTTAGAAAGTGTAAAAGTATTAGCTGCACCAGGTGTTCCCGCATCACCTCCAGAAATAGAACCTGTAGATTCACCCCAGTTAGATCCTAGATCATTGCTAGTAGCATCGAATGCGCTAGCAGCAAGTTCCATGCTTATTCCATTAGGATCTGGAAATGTTGTACCACCATCATAAATTACTTGATCTATTATGGTTGCAGAACATTCTAGAATGATACCATCTGCACCATTTGATAGGTTTATCGTGTTATATTGATAGTCTACTGTAACTCCACCGTTTGTAGTCGCATCGCTATTAATTCCTAGAACTGCATAACCATTTGCAGGAACTGTTAGATTGCTAATGGTATGGGTTTCAGATGCTGTAACGTCATCTTTTATTTCCCAACCTTGTAGACTTATAGGCGCAGCTGTTGTGTTGTAGATTTCAAAATATTCACCAGCACTGTCTCCTACTGCAGAAGGATTTTGCATGATTTCTGTTATAATGATATCACCAGGATTAGCACATGTAATAGTGCCTATACAGGATGGGCTCGTTATGCTTCTTGTGAAATTACAACTACTATTTGTTGCGTCACCTGTAAAGGTTACCGTGAAATTCGTTCCTTCAGTAACTCCAGTGATGGTGATTTGTCCCATCATTGCGGTACTAGGGTCATCACCACCTACAGTACCGTTACCTGCAGTATCTATAGTATAAGTGGTCGTGCCACCACCTGTAAAATCTATAGTTACATCATATAAATCTACACCAGATGTAGATGTTTGACATGTTTCTGTAATTGTACCTACTTGTAAGTCACAAGGAAATGCAATACTAAAGTTTGTTGTATCGCTTGCGACACTAGAACCACCATCAATTAGACTAACAGTAACAGTATATGACGCGCCATTTTGAACTGGTATAGAAAAAGGACTAGTTACACCAGTAGTTACCGTACCATCTACGTCAATATCAAATGTTGAAGTTGCAGGTGCGTTTTGAGCACTAAATACGATATCCACATTCATAGGTCCAGCATTTAGTACTGCGCCATCTGCAGGCGAAGTAATAGTCACTACAGGAGTCGTAGAACATCCAGAAAAAGACCCTAAAGTTCCCCATCCTGTATCACTTCCAGTAACAATCCATTCTGATGCCGCTGCAGTTGTTGCCATTGTTGAAGCGTCAAATCCGCGAGAGGAATCCCAATCATTATTAGGACCACATACTGATGATTTTCTAGTTAAAGTACCGTTTTGAGTAGCATTAGCCACACCAGAAACTTCCCATCCGCTACCTGGATCAGCATTCCAATCACCTAGCCAGTCTAAAATTGTAAATCCTGTCATTTCTCCTGCGCCTACTTCACCATCTCCATCAGCGTCATTCCATGTTCCATTGTCTAATACAAGGGCAAGACCATCATCTCCATTGCTTAAAAATTCAAAAGTCATGTCTGTTTCTGCTAGTATTGCAGGATCTGCTTGACCATCTGCTAGAATATAAACATCACCAGGAGCGATGGTGGCACCAGGTGTAAACTTTTGCCAGAATTCATATTCACCAGGAACACTAGGTGCATTAGCTACTGTTGCAAATGCATAGTTATCTAGATTTATAGTTGCGCTAGTTCCATTATAAATTTCAAGAAATTTGTTACTTGAAGAACCTTCACCATATTTACTGATAAAGATTTCTGTTATTTGCGCTGTGCTCGATAGTGAGACACATAATGCGAGTAAAATGTAAATTTGTTTCATAATAAGGTTAATATTTTTGCAAATATATGATTTTAAAACGGCTACGATCAGGTAGTTGCTATGATTTAATGATTACATAACATCTGAGTGGTTGTGGTTATTACGCTTTCGCGAAAGCGAAATAATTACCATCTTAAAAATATTTATCATTCATAAAGGTCCCTTAACCTATAGCTAACCTTACTTTTATGGAATCTTATTAAATTAGCTTTACATAACAAGCATCATGAAAGATCAAAAAGTAAAAATATTATTAGTAGATGATGAACCAGATATCCTAGAGATAGTAGGGTATAATTTGAAAAATGAAGGTTATCAAATTTATACGGCATCTAACGGTAAAGAAGGTGTAGAAAAGGCTAAAAAGAAAAAACCTGATCTCATTATACTAGATGTAATGATGCCAGAAATGGATGGGATAGAAGCTTGTGAACAAATCAGGAAAATACCTGAATTAGACCACACGGTGATCACGTTTTTAACCGCACGTAGTGAAGATTATTCCATGATTGCTGGGTTTGATGTAGGTGCAGATGATTATATAACAAAACCTATTAAACCGCGCGTTCTTGTTTCTAAAGTAAAATCACTTTTAAGGCGCAACAAAGCAAAAAAAGAAGAAAAAAGTGATGTCGTAACCTTAGGTGATTTGGTGATTGATAAAGATCAATATAAAATTATCTTTAAAAAGCAAGAGATGGTACTTCCTAGGAAGGAGTTTGAATTATTATCTCTCCTTACTTCTAAACCTGGAAAGGTATTCAAGAGAGAAGAAATTCTGGACACGGTTTGGGGAAATGAGGTTGTTGTAGGTGGTCGTACTATTGACGTACATATTAGAAAATTGAGAGAAAAGCTAGGTGATGATAGTTTTAAAACGGTAAAAGGTGTAGGTTATAAATATGTCAAATAACCAGCATAAAAACACAAAAGGTAGTTACCGGTTTGCACTGCGATCATCTACCTTTATTTCTTTGATCTCATTTTTTGTTTTAGCGTTATTTAAATTTTTAAAACTATTAGAGGCTGTAGAATGGTGGATTGTTTTACTTATTAGTGTTGTTTTATTTGCAATTTGTTTCACGGTAATACAGATTAGAGTACAACGATTTATTTACCGTCGTATAAAACGTATCTATGAGGATGTAAGCCTACTAGAGAACACTAACTTTAATGATAGGCAAGTAGCAACTGATATGCGTACGCTTAAAGAGCAAGTAGAAAAATTTGCTAGGAATAAAAAAACAGAAATTGAAACGCTAAAAGTTAGGGAAGCCTATCGTAAAGAATTTCTGGGTAATATCTCGCACGAGCTTAAAACACCGCTATTTACCGTTCAAGGATACATCGATACATTATTAGATGGTGCTCATAAGGATAAGGCGATACGTAAAAAGTATTTGTTGCGAGCACAGAAAGGTGTGGATAGACTTACTTATATCGTAAAAGATATGGACATGATTACGAAGCTAGAAATAGGTGATATGTCCTTAGAACAACACTCTTTTGATATTATAGAATTAATCCAGCAAGTTTTTGATCAATTTGAGATTAAAGCTTCTAAAAAAAGTATCGCACTCACATTTGACATGAGCTATCCAGAACCTATTATGGTTCATGCAGATCAGGAACGTATCCAGCAGGTCATTGCAAATCTAGTGGTAAATTCTATTAAATACGGCAAGGAGAATGGAACTACAGAGGTTGCTGTAGAAGATTTAATCAACAACAAAGTCATTATTAGAGTTACAGATAATGGTGAAGGGATAGATCAGGAATATATTCCTAGATTATTTGAACGATTTTTCAGGGTGGACCGGACAGGTTCTAGAAAAGAAGGTGGTTCAGGTCTAGGACTTGCCATTGTAAAGCACATCATTGAAGCTCACAGGGAAAGCATTTATGTAGATAGTGAATTAGGTATAGGATCAGAGTTTTCATTCACGCTAGAAAAAGCGGTTTCTAATATTGAAGATATAGAGGTTGAAGTAGAAGAATGAATAGAGCCTAATCCTTTATAATCACTAATTATTTCTAGTTGATCTAAAGTAAAGTCTTCCTGATTGCAAAATGGAACAATCTTTTTATCGCCTAAATATTGTGCTAGGTATTCCTGTTCAAATTGACCAGGTGTAGGAATAAAAAAGGCTTTTTTACCTAATTTATGTAAATCCATAATGGTTGTGTAACCACTGCGTGATAAGACAATTTCACTGCGATCTAAGGCTTTTTGTAATCCATCAGTAGACAGGTAGTTGTAATAAGTGATATAACCGCGTTTTTCTACGACTTGTTGTTTTTCAACTCTGCCAGCGATAAAAAGTACTTTCTTTCCATAACCTTTTAATTGACCTAACAGTTTCTTCTCTAGAATACCGCGCTGTGGTTCTGGTCCAGAAAGCAGTACCATTAGATCGTATTTTTTTTGCGTTTGCATAGGTTTTTTAAACCTGCTTAGCGATCCTAAAAACACCTTTTTAATCCCAGGATCATCATGATGAGATAGTTTTCCAGAAAGATTATCATAACTATTCACATCTGGAATCCAGCAAGCATCAAATTTTTTAATGTAGTGCAAATGCAATTGTGTGCTTAACCAGGTTGTATTTCCAGATAACACTTGCAACTGGTGCGTGATAAATACAGATGGAACTAATCGTGTATACATTCCTAATCTATTGTCAGAAATCACACCATCAATATGGTAATCGTGAATGATAACTTGTAGTAGTGAATGTTCCTTACGTATGGCGTTCCAGATCTTAGGAGAATCTTGAAGTAATTTCAATCGTAAAAACTGTCCGTTTTCTGGATACTTAATATGGTAACTAGGTAATTCTATAAGCTTAAGATCAGGAAATTCTTTACCTAATAAGTTTAAGGCATCACCATCACTAGCAATAATAGGTACATCACCGTTATCTAAAACAGCCTGAATGATAGGAATGCAACGCGTTGCATGACCTAATCCCCAATTTAATGGTGCAACCAGAATGTTTTTAGATATTTGCATATTCAAAATTAGATGTATTTAAAGCAAAAGGCTTTACACATAAATTACCGAACCATTAAATTAACGTATTGGGATCAAAGAATAAATTAAAGCGATTTAACGAAAACGAAACATTCGATAACGTCATTCAGCCTACTCGAGAGGAAATGATGTCAAACTTTAAATATAAAGGAAAGTGGAATGAATTTTTCAAAAACGAGAATCCTATAACCTTAGAACTAGGTTGTGGTAAAGGTGAATACACCGTAGCGATGGCTCGTAAGTTTCCCGATCGTAACTTTATAGGTATCGATATTAAGGGAGCACGTTTCTGGCGTGGTGCAAAAACAGCGCTAGAAGAAAATCTGCCTAATGTTGCCTTTCTAAGGACACAAATAGAATTAGTAGATCACGCATTTGATAAAAATGAGGTTGAAGAAATATGGATCACTTTTCCAGATCCACAAATCAAGTATAAGCGTACAAAACATCGCATGACTAATCCTGATTTTTTAAAACGCTATAACACTATTTTAAAACAAGGTGGTACTATTAATTTAAAAACAGATTCAGAGTTTATGCATGGCTACACACTAGGTTTATTACAAGGTTTAGGAGAAGAGATCATTTTTGCACATCATGATATCTACACGCATACAGAAGCTCCAGAGTTAGTTACAGGAACTCAAACTTTCTATGAAAAGCAGTATCTTGAGCAAGGTAAGGCAATAACATACCTGCAATTTAGACTGCGTTAATGACTACTTTTTCACATTTTATTTTTGGCCTTTTGATAGGTTTTGTTGGAGTAATCCCACCAGGATTGCTCAATCTTACAGCGTCAAAGATTAGTGTAAAACAAAATAGAAGAGCAGCGACTATTTTTGCTTTTGGTGCCTCGTTAGTAGTGATTGCACAGGTTTACGTAGGTGTCTTTTTCTCAAAATTATTGAATGATAACCCAGAAGTCCTAGTAACCTTAGAAAAATTTGCCATCGGTATTTTTATAGCTTTATCTATTTTCTTTTTTATCAAAGCTCGTCTAGACAGCTCGCCAGAATTAAAACCAGTAGATAAGTCAGATGGTAGATTATTGGGTCAGGGAATTATACTTTCAGCATTAAACATATTCCCTATTCCTTTTTACATAGGTTTTAGTAGCTTCCTGGCGCAACGTGGACTCTTCACCTTTGAATATCCTATGGCACATCTTTTTATTATAGGTGCATCATTAGGGACTTTTGCCATGCTGTGGATGTATATCAAGTACGTAAAGAAATTTCGTTTTGACAGCCGCACTTTTGCCACAAAAATCAATTACATTCTATCGGGATTAACCTTGTTTATCGCATTATTCACCTTAAGTAGATTGTACGATGTCTTCTAATGATTTTTTTGAACGCGTTTATGTTGTTGTAAAGCAGATTCCAGTAGGGCGCGTTACTAGTTATGGTGCGATTGCACGATATTTAGGAACACCTAAAAGTAGTAGAACTGTAGGATATGCTATGAATGCAAGCCATAGTGATCCTGATGTTCCAGCACAGCGTGTTGTGAATCGCAATGGCATGCTTACAGGCAAACATCATTTTCCAGGTACTAATCTGATGCAACAATTATTAGAAAATGAAGGACTAACCATTATAGATGATCAGGTTCAAAACTTTAAAACCGTTTACTGGGATCCTAATCTAGAATTGCTGCCGTTTGAACAGTAAAGGTTGAGGTGAGTTGCTTTCTCTTAGGATTACGCTTTCGCGAAAGCGTAATTATCACAACATTCATACTATCTCAATAGTTATAGGGAGATAAAAACCTCATATTCACAGCATTTTAACCTATTATCTCTATTTAGATAGCCTATAAATAGAGCATAGGATTGTATATTTGCTCGTGCAAATTAAGTTATGAAAATAGAAAAGCAACAAGTATTAAAAGCGCTGGAAACCATATCTGTACCAGGCGAAGGACAAAATATGGTAGAAAGCGGTGCGATAAAAAACGTACTCGTTTTTGGTGATGAAGTTGTGGTAGATGTTACCATTACAAATCCTAGTTTACAGGCAAAGAAAAAGACAGAAGTTTCTATACTTCAGGCGATTCATAAAGAAGTGTACCAGAAGGCGCAAGTAAAAGTAAATCTTAAGGTAGAAGCACCTGTTAAGGAAAATAAAGCACCAGAGATTAAAGGGAAACCTATTCCTGGAATCGATAACATTATTGCGGTAGCATCTGGAAAAGGTGGCGTAGGTAAATCTACCGTGACAGCAAATCTTGCAGTTACATTAGCAAAAATGGGATTCAAAGTAGGACTGCTAGATGCAGATATTTATGGACCTAGTGCTACCATCATGTTTGATGTGGTAAATGAGCGTCCATTATCTGTAAACGTAGATGGGAAGTCTAAAATGAAACCAGTAGAAAATTATGGAGTAAAAGTTCTGTCTATCGGCTTTTTTACACAACCTGATCAGGCAGTAATCTGGCGTGGTCCTATGGCTGCAAAAGCGCTTAATCAAATGATTTTTGACGCTGCATGGGGCGATTTAGATTTCTTACTTATTGATTTACCACCAGGAACTGGTGATATACATTTAAGCATAATGCAAGCACTTCCTATTACAGGAGCTGTAATTGTAAGCACACCACAAACCGTCGCACTGGCAGATGCTCGTAAAGGTGTAGCTATGTTTAACCAAGAAAGCATTAACGTTCCTGTACTAGGAATTGTTGAGAATATGGCTTACTTCACGCCACCAGAATTGCCAGAGAATAAATATTATATATTTGGACAACATGGTGCACGCAATCTAGCCGAGGATTTAAAAGTACCGTTTCTAGGTGAATTACCATTAATGCAATCCATACGTGAAGCTGGTGATGTGGGACGTCCTGCCGCAATGCAAGAAGATACACCACTGGAAAAAGCATTAATTGACATTACTCGTAATGTGGTACAAGAAACGGTGAATAGAAACGAAGAAATGCCTCCTACACAAGCCATTAAGATTACAACAATGGCTGGTTGTAGCGCTGTAAATAAAAAATAATATGACTGGAGTAGAATTAGAAAATGCAGTACGCGCAGGACTTGAAGAAATCAGACCGTTTTTACAGCGTGATGCTGGTGATATTGAGCTGGTTGAAATCATAGATGATAAGGATGTGAAGGTTAGATTACTAGGAACCTGTGTAGGATGCCATGTAAATCAAATGACCCTAAAATCAGGCGTTGAGTTAACTATTAAAAAACACGCACCTCAAATTGAAACCGTTACTGATATTTCTGGACAAGCGTTAGAAGAAAATTCCAGAGATAACATTCAGGCATAAATAAAACCAATTATAATTATAGCTATGCCAAGGATTTTTCTTGGCATATTTTTTTAAATCAACTTTAAATTTGTCATTGCTGTCTGTTCAAGCGCAGTCTAGAACTATATCTAAATGAGTCATAACCTATGATTAATCTATACTAGAGTAAAATTCATAAGCGAATTCTAAACATTTGAAAAACCGAATCTTTAACATAAAATCCCAACAAGAATTTGACACGATAGCACTCGAAGTCTATCGCTATCAAAGAGAACATTGCGCGGTTTATAAAAGATATTGTGACTTATTAGATGTAGATACCGTTAGGTATGTAAAAGATATTCCATATTTACCCATACAGTTTTTTAAATCGCACCAGGTTATTTCTTCTAGTGATGCTATTGATACTACATATACCAGTAGTGGTACTACAGGAATGATTACCTCACAACATCATATTACAGATTTGGACTATTATCATCGCAGTCTGGATGATAGTTTTAAGATCACTTATGGAGCAATTGAGGATTATGCAGTCCTTGCATTACTACCACATTATCTAGAACGTAGTGGTTCATCTCTAGTTGATATGGCACAGCGATGGATCGATCAGAGTAATCATAAAGACAGCGGTTTCTACTTACATAATTATGAAGCGCTAGCAACGGTTTTAAAACGTTTAAATGATGAAAAACAGCCCGTTATTTTGCTAGGTGTCACTTTTGCCTTACTTCAACTAGCAGATGATTTCCCCATGAAATTACCTTACACCACTATAATCGAAACTGGTGGTATGAAGGGAATGCGTAAGGAAATGATTAAAGAAGAGTTACACGGTATTTTAAATTCTGCTTTTGCGAAAGCAAAATTACACAGCGAGTACGGCATGACAGAATTGTTATCTCAAGCCTATGCAACTGATGCCGTGCATTTCACCACACCACCATGGATGCAAGTAAGCGCTAGAGACACTAACGATGCGCTGTCACCAGTAGCTCACAGTAAAACTGGCGGATTAAACATCATAGACCTCGCAAACTATAATTCCTGTAGTTTTATTGCAACCCAAGATTTAGGAAAAGTTCACAGCGATGGAAGCTTTGAAGTCTTAGGACGTTTTGACCACAGTGACATCAGAGGTTGTAATTTGATGGTGGTGGAGTAATTACTCCACAATCACCAGAAAATAATTCTTCTTACCACGTTGTAACAAGATCATGTTTCCTGCGATGATATCGTCTGTAGAGATCATTTTATCATCAGTCACTTTGTTTTTGTTCACAGATAAACTGTTTTCTTTTAAGGCACGACGCACCTCACTGTTAGATGGTAAAAATTTAGTGATATCTGCACAAAAAGTCACCATGTCCACTGGTGTTGCGATAGCATCTTTTGAGATAGTAGTTTGCGGTACACCGTCAAAAACTTCTAGTAAGGTGGCGCTATTCATTTTACTCCATTGTTCTGGACTCACTTTTTTACTAAACAATATGTTAGACGCTTCTACAGCAGTTTCATAAGCTTCACGTCCGTGAACCATAACCGTTACTTCTTCGGCTAGGCGTTTTTGTAAGGATCTAAAACCTGGATCTTTTTGATGTTCTTCTATTAGGGATTCACAAGTTTCTTGATCTAGAAAAGTGAATATTTTAATCCAGTTGATGGCGTCTTCATCTGTTGCCGTAATCCAGAATTGGTAGAATTTATAAACACTGGTTTTATCTGCATCTAGCCAGATGTTTCCGGCTTCTGTTTTACCAAATTTTGTTCCATCTGCCTTAGTCACTAGTGGTGTAGTAAGCGCATAAGCTTTTCCGCCAGCTTTACGGCGTATGAGTTCTGTACCAGTGGTGATATTTCCCCATTGATCGCTACCACCTATTTGTAATTTACAGCCTAATGTTTCATATAAATGTAGGAAGTCATAACCTTGAAAAAGCTGGTAGGTGAACTCTGTAAAGCTCATTCCGTCGCCTTCACCAGACACACGTTTTTTTACAGATTCTTTTGCCATCATGTAATTTACGGTAAGGTGTTTCCCGATATCACGAGCAAAGTCGATCAGGCTAAAATCCTTCATCCAGTCATAATTATTGACTAGTAAAGCACGTGTAGCCTCATCACCTTTTTCAAAATCGATAAAACGCGATAGCACAGATTGTACACCAGCGATGTTTTTATCTAGAATTTCTTGAGTTAGCAAATTACGTTCGGCACTTTTACCGCTAGGATCACCTATCATTCCTGTGGCGCCACCTACTAGGGCAACTGGCCTGTGACCAGCACGTTGTAAGTGCATTAAAAGAATGATTTGCACCATACTACCTATATGTAAAGAGTCTGCCGTAGGGTCAAATCCTATATAACCCGTCACCGTTTCTTTATTTAATAAATCATCTGTTCCAGGCATCATGTCGTGTACCATGCCACGCCACTGTAATTCTTCTGCAAAGTTGTAGGCCATCATTTCTAGCTTTAAGCCTGCAAATATATAGGCTTTGACGCACTTTTAACGGCGTTTCTATCTTGGTTTATGTACTTTTATGCCATGATTTTAATTACTGGTGGTACTGGATTAGTAGGTGGGCATTTGTTATTCCGCTTTCGCGAAAGCGAAATACCAGTAAGAGTACTCTATAGAACAACGGCTAGTATTGATAAAACACGAGAGATTTTTAACTCTTATGAAGAAAAAGGCGAGCGATTTGTAGATCGTTTTGAATGGATTCAAGGCGATATTCTTGAGGTTCCTAGTCTAGAAATCGCTATGAAAGGTGTTACTCAATTGTATCACTGTGCTGCGGTGATTACTGGTGTGCCTTTCTGGCAAATGAAAAAAATTAACGTAACGGGAACTTCTAATGTGGTGAACGTGGCACTAGCGCATCAGGTAAAAAAGATGTGCTATGTAAGTAGCATTGCGACTATAGGTGATCCTGTAGGTGATCGCGCTAGAAATGAGGAGGATTTTTTTAATCTGGATGCAAAAAACTCAAACTATGCGATTTCAAAATATGGCGGTGAGATGGAAGCATGGCGAGCTACTCAAGAAGGAATGGATGTGGTCATTGTGAACCCAGGAATTATTATAGGAGAAGGAAGCTGGAATAGTGGTTCTGGATTATTTTTTTCTAAAGTGAAATCGGGATTATGGTACTATACTAGCGGTAGTAGTGGTTTTGTAGATGTGCGCGATGTGGTTAATGCTATGCAACAATTAATGGATAGCGATGTGGTGAATGATCGTTTTATTCTCGTGTCAGAAAACACTTGTTTTAAGTCTATTCTTAGCCAAATTGCGAATTTTTTAGGTAAAAAACCACCACGATTTCAAATGTCTCAATGGATGTTACTTGCCATTTCTGCAGTTACTAAAATAGGTAGTTGGTTTGGGTTTCCTAGAGTGTTAGAACGTGCTAGTGTCTATTCATTAAGTGAACGATCTACTTATGATGCTCGTAAGGTTAAAGAAGCGTTAGACTTTTCTTTTTCCAGTGTTTATGATACGGTAGAAAGAGTTGCAAGCTTCTATAAACGTTCTTGAAGAATTTTCTTTTCTGTTTTAGGTAAGCTGTCTTTTGTGTTAGGTGTGCTCTTGAATTGTTCAGTCTCTTTATTAATCTCATCTTGCCTTTTACTCACACTATCTTTTTCTCGTTCTAATAATTCCTGAACACGATCCATAAGTGTTAAGTATTCTTCCTCACGATCTGCATAGTAATAGAAGTTTTTTGAGTAAGTGATGCTATCTGTTTGATACTTCTGGTAAATTAGATCTGTCGCAAATATGCCTTCTTTTCTAAGCATTGCACGATTAGAGCTAACGACGCCTTCATACAGGTATAAATCTGCCATGATTTGAGCCATTTTTTCATCACCGTAAAAATCATCAGGCTTTTCTGATTTTGAAAAAGACTGGCAACTAGCAACTAGTATGAATAAAAAAAACACAAATCGTTTCACTAGCGGTCAAAGGTTAAGGCTTGGGCATTTTTCTCTTCACTAACATTCCAGTTGTGGTAAGCTAAATGGCCATTTACAAAGGTGTGAGAGATACGACTTTTAAAAGTGACTCCTTCAAAAGGTGACCATCCACAATTAGCAATGATATTATCTTTTGTAACAGTCCATGGGTTATTAGAATCTACTAGGACTAAATCTGCTTTGTAGCCTTCACGTATGTATCCACGTTGTGCAACGTCAAAAAGTAACGCTGGATTATGACACATTTTTTCTACTACTTTTTCAATAGTGATTTTACCGTCATGAACAAACTGCATCATCGCGACTAGTGCGTGCTGTACTAATGGACCACCACTAGGGCAGTTGAGGTATTTATTTGATTTTTCTTCTAGTGTATGTGGTGCGTGATCTGTTGCGATAACGTCGATACGATCATCTAGCAATGCTTTCCATAATTGCTCACGATCATCTGCTGTTTTTACTGCAGGATTCCATTTGATTAACGATCCTTTTGTAGCATAGTCTTCATCACTAAACCATAGATGATGGATGCAAACCTCTGATGTGATTTGCTTGTCTTTTATGGCTTTTTTATTTTTAAATAATTCGGTTTCTTTTCCTGTAGATAAATGAAACACGTGAATACGTGCTCCAGTTTCTTTAGCAAGTTTTACCGCGTTAGAACTGCTTTTATAACAAGCTTCATGATCTCTAATGATAGGATGTTGATCCATAGGAATATCGTCACCGTAGGTACCAATCGCTTTTTGCAAGTTTGATTTTATCGTTTCTTCATCTTCACAATGAAGTGAGATACGCAGTTTAACATTAGAAAAGATTTTTTTCAATGCTTCCTGATCATCTACTAGCATGTTACCGGTAGAAGAGCCTAAAAATAATTTGATACCAGGTACTCGTTGCTCATCTACTTTAAGTAACTCTTCTAGATTTGTGTTAGTACCACCAAACATAAAACCATAGTTAGCATAACTATCTGTAGAAGCGATGTTCATTTTGTTTTCCCATTCTGCAATTGTTGTTGCTTGTGGAATAGTATTAGGTTGCTCCATAAACGTGGTGATTCCACCAGCTACAGCGGCTTTACTTTCTGTGGCAATTGTCCCTTTATGCGTTAATCCAGGCTCTCTAAAATGTACCTGATCATCGATTACTCCAGGTAGTAGGTATTTACCATCTGCATAGATGATCTTTGTATTAGCATCTTTTGCGCTAATGCTTTCGGCTATTTCTTTTATGAGATCACCTTCAATAAGTACGTCGCCTTCAAATTGTTTGTTTTCATTTACAATTCTTGCGTTTTTGATGAGTGTTTTTTGCATAATTATTTCTTCCCTACTAGACTTTTTAGTTTCATTTTTAAAACTCCTATCACTGCCTCATGAATAATACCACCGCTCATTTTAGATTTTCCTCTCGATCGATCTGTGAAAATTACGGGTACTTCTACAATAGTTGCTTTTTTAAGCCATGCTTTAAATTTCATTTCAATTTGAAAAGCGTAGCCTACAAATTTAATACTATCTATATTGATTTGATTTAAAAGCTCTTTTTTATAACATATAAATCCTGCGGTAGTGTCGTAAACATCCATTCTAGTGATGAATCTTACGTATTTTGATGCGATATATGATAGTAACACTCTACTCATAGGCCAGTTGACCACATTTACACCTTTTACATAGCGACTACCTATGGCGAGATCTGCGCCATTTTCACAAGCCTCATATAGTTGTATTAAATCTTTAGGATCATGTGAGAAATCTGCATCCATCTCAAAGATGTATTGGTATGATCTTTCTAGAGCCCATTTAAACCCATGTATGTATGCTGTTCCTAGACCTTTTTTTTCTGATCGCGTTTCTAGGAATAAACGATTAGGGTAATCTGTAAACTTTTGCACAACAAGTTCACTAGTTCCATCTGGCGAGTTATCATCTATAATCAATAAATGTGTATCTGGATAGTTTCCTAAAACGGCATCTATCATTAAGGTGATGTTTTCCTTTTCGTTAAAAGTTGGTATAATAACTAGTGAATCTCTCATACAGATGCGCAAAAGTAGCATTTTTACACTACCGCAATGTAAACGAAAGATTAAAGAGATTATTTTTGTCACTATGGAGTTGCATTTAATAGAGCCATATCCACAGCAGTGGATTTTAATAATATTACTAGCAAGTGTTTTTACGCTTGCCGTAATACGTTATGCTGCAAACGTGCAACTGGTGCCTGTTATCAATAGTTTTTTACAAATAAAAACAGCAGATTCATTACAAGATAGAATGCATCCATTGATTAAAATCTTGCTGTTACTTAATTACACATTAGTTGTTTCACTGGTTATCGCTATGGCGATGACCTTAAAAGAAGAAACTTCTAGCATTGACTTCACTGAGTTTTTGAAAGTTTTAATTCTAGTTACTAGTTTTCTATTAGTAAAAAGATATTTGAATTTGTTTCTTGCATCGCTGTTAGGTTTTTTAGAACAAATGCAGTTCATGGAAATACATCGCGATCGCATAAGAATGCTCGTAGGAATCCCAGTATTACTAGTGGCTTTATGGTGGACTGTAAATAGTGGTGTTTATGAGATGAATTGGTGGATAGCAATTAGTTTGTCGCTTTTACTCGTACCGTTGTTAATAATTAGGCTAATTCTAAGCGTTAAGGAATTGTTTATCAATAGTGTATTCTATTTTATTGTTTATCTTTGCGCCCTCGAAATCGGACCGTATCTACTTTTGTACAAGTATATTATAGGCTAATTTCAGATTAATAATAAAAATCTATGACTCAGAAAGTAAAGACTATTTTAGTTTCTCAGCCCGAGCCAAAGGTGGAAAATTCCCCATACCAGACCTTAGTAGATCGCACTAAGGTAAAGGTAGATTTTCGCTCATTCATTCACGTAGAAGGTGTTCCTGGTAAAGAAGTGAGAGAACAGAAAATTGACATTTCTAAATTTTCTGCTATCATTTTAACCAGTCGTAATGCGGTAGATCATTTCTTTAGAGTAGCGGAAGAAATGCGTTATAAGATTCCAGATTCATTGAAATATTTCTGTCAGAGTGAAGCGGTCGCATACTACCTTCAGAAATATGTGGTTTATCGTAAAAGAAAAATTTACGTAGGAAAGCGCACATTTCCAGAATTGATCCCACAGATTAAAAAACATAAGACAGAAACCTTTTTAGTTCCTAGTTCTGATAAGTTGAGTGATAATATTGCTGTAGAATTAGATAAGTTAGGTGTAAAATGGACAACGGCTACGTTTTTTAGAACTGTGATCAGTGATTTATCAGATCTAGCAGATGTGAAGTATGACGTTTTAGTATTCTTTAGCCCTAGCGGTATTGAATCTTTATTTAAAAATTTCCCAGAGTTTACTCAGGAAAAGACACGTATAGCAGTTTTTGGTAATACAACCATGAAGGCAGCCCAGGATAAAGGATTGCGTATCGATATACAAGCACCTACTCCAGAATCACCATCCATGACTATGGCGATTGAAAATTATATTAAGGAAGTGAAGTAAGCATTACTTTAAACCTATTCAAAAACCAGATTGTAGTTACAATCTGGTTTTTTTGTTAATAGATTTAACGAGAATTGCTCAAATCGAACTATTTTCTTAAACCTAGTCTAATTCTCTATTAAATGTAATTTAAACGGTCGTTTTCAACAAGCTATTCCTGTTAAATTGGAATTAATTAATTAAAACCATATAAACTAATTTAAACATGAATTACACAAAAGAAGTATCAGAAAAATTAAATGCATTATTAGAAAAGAATTACGATGCAGAAGCTGGATATAAACAAGCCGCAGAAAAAGTAGATAATAGAGTATTAAAAGACTTTTTCAATACGCAACAACAGGAGCGCTATAACTTTGGTCATGAATTAAAGGCTGAGATAAAAAGTTATGGTGAATCACCAGAAAGAGGAACCAGCCTAGCAGGAGATGTGCATAGAACATGGATGAACATAAAGTCAACTTTTACGAGTGACAATGAAGAAGCCATGTTAGAAGAGGCGATCCGTGGAGAAAAGCAAGCTGTAGAAGAATACAATAGTGTCTTAACCGAAACCACATTACCAGCATCCACTAAAAGTTTATTAACCACACATCGTAATAATATTCAAAAAGCATTGAATCAAGTCAATGCAATGGAAGAAGTATTCTAATATGAATAGAATAAGGAATGTAAAACCTGCTCGTATAGAGCAGGTTTTTTTATGCTCTTTAATCAACATAAAAAGGTAATCTGTTCATAACTATCTATAAAACTTGATTCATTTTCTAGTATATTTATAATTCCACTTTACAAATTATTAATCGTTTTATATAACTGTTTTACAGCTATTTATAAAGTGGAGTTATTTTTCATAATGAGCTAGAAGATTACCGCATGTACTTAATTTTTGATACAGAAACTACTGGATTACCTAAACGCTGGGATGCACCCTATACAGATGTAGATAACTGGCCTAGAGTGGTGCAAATTGCATGGCAATTACACGATGAATTAGGAAATTTAATAGAACATCAGGACTTTTTAATTAAGCCAGATGGATTTGATATTCCCTATGATGCTGAATCGATCCATGGGATTTCTACGGCATTAGCTCAAAAAGATGGTGTGCCACTAGAAGAAATGCTAGCGCAGTTCAATATTGCATTAAGTAAAACAAAATTTCTAGTAGGTCAAAACTTAAAATTTGACCTTAATGTTACAGGAGCCGAGTTTGAGCGTACTCAAATTGCAAATGATCTACAAGAATTACCAGTTCTAGATACCTGTACAGAACATACCGCACAGTTATGCCAGATTCCTGGTGGACGCTATGGTAAATTTAAACTACCTACACTTACAGAGTTACACCAGTATCTGTTTAATCAGCCATTTGGCGAGGCACATAACGCCACCGCAGATGTGGAAGCCACTACTAGATGTTTTCTAGAATTAGTAAGACGTGAACAGTTTACTATTGCTCAACTGGATGCAACTCCAGATTTCTACGCCCGATTTAAACAAGCTAATCCTAGTGTGATTCAACCTGCTGGATTGCGTCATGTAAATCTTAAAAAAGCATCTGATGCTTTAAAAGAAACAGCAGTACCAGAATTAACTACCGCAGAAATTGAGGAAAATCTAGCCGAATTAAGTGAAGCGCCTTTTGCTCACTTACACTCGCATTCTCAATTCTCAATTCTGCAATCTACAGCTAGTGTACAGGATCTGGTTAAAGCTGCAGCAGCGCATGATATGACAGCCGTTACCATGACGGATCATGCTAATATGATGGGCGCTTTTCATTTTGTAAAAGCCGTAAAAGCTTACAATAAAGAACTGGCCAGTGAAGAAAATGAACAAGAAAAGCAACCATTAAAACCCATTTTAGGTTGTGAGTTTTTTGTGTGCGAAGACATGAATGACAAATCCAGAAAAGATAATGGTTATCAAATTGTCATGCTCGCCAAAAATAAAAATGGATATCTCAATATTTCCAAAATGTCCAGTAAAGCCTACATCGATGGCTTTTACTACGTACCGCGTATTGACAAAAAATTAATTGAAGAATTTAAGGAAGATATCATCGTCCTTACAGGAAATATGTACGGCGAGGTACCTTCAAAAATCCTCAATATAGGAGAAAACCAGGCAGAAGAAGCATTGCTTTGGTGGAAAGACCAATTTGGTGATGATCTCTATATCGAGTTGATGCGCCACGGGCAGGAAGATGAAGATAGAGCAAATGATGTGTTGATTACGCTTTCGCGAAAGCATAACATAAAAACCATCGCTACTAATAATACCTATTATATTCACAAGGAAGACGCAAATGCACACGATATTTTACTATGTGTAAAGGATGGTGAGAAGCAATCTACGCCTATAGGTCGTGGTCGCGGTTATCGATATGGACTGCCTAATCAAGAGTATTATTACAAGAGCGCAACAGAAATGAAGAGTCTTTTTAAGGACTTGCCAGAGGCGATTTTAAATATTCAGGAAGTGCTGGATAAGATTGAACCATTTGAATTAGCTCGTGATGTACTGTTACCTAAGTTTGATATTCCAGAGCAGTTTTTAGATCCACAAGATGAGGTTGATGATAAAAAACGAGGTGAAAACGCTTATTTAAAACATCTTACTTATGAAGGAGCACGTAAACGCTATGGCGAGATCACACCAGAGATAGAAGAGCGATTACAATTTGAATTAGACACCATACGTAATACTGGTTATCCTGGTTATTTCTTAATTACATGGGATTTTATAAAAGCAGCACGAGAAATGGATGTGGCCGTAGGTCCAGGACGTGGTAGTGCCGCTGGTAGTGTGGTGGCATATTGCTTATGGATTACAAATGTAGATCCCATACACTACGACTTGCTTTTTGAGCGATTTTTAAATCCAGATCGTGTGAGTATGCCAGATATTGACATTGATTTTGACGATGAAAACAGGTATAAAGTAATGGATTATGTTATTGAAAAATATGGCGCAGATCAGGTAGCACAAATTATTACTTATGGAACGATGGCGGCAAAATCCTCATTACGCGATACCGCGCGAGCACTTGATTTACCATTAAATGAAGCAGATCATGTAGCAAAGTTGGTTCCTGATTTTGCTAAATTGAAAAAGATATTTGCCCTAGAAGATCATGAGGTGCGCAGTAAATTCCGTGGAGAAGATGCAGATATGGTAGAGCAACTACGCAGTCTTTCTCAAGGCAGTGATCTCACCGCAGAAACGATTAAACAGGCCAGAATATTAGAAGGATCTGTACGTAATACTGGTGTGCATGCTTGTGGTGTGATTATCACACCAGATGCTTTGACAAATTTTGTTCCCGTTGCAACTGCAAAAAACTCTGATTTATATGTCACTCAGTTTGATAATGAGGTTGTAGAAAGTGCGGGATTGTTGAAAATGGACTTTCTAGGCTTAAAGACCTTAAGTCAGATAAAAGATACGGTCGCGATTATTAAAGAACGTCATCAGATTGATCTTGATATAGAAAGTATACCGCTGGATGATCCTAAGACCTATGACCTATTTCAACGTGGTGATACCGTAGGAATATTTCAGTATGAAAGTGCTGGAATGCAAAAGTACATGCGTGATTTAAAACCTACGCAATTTGCAGACTTAATTGCAATGAACGCATTGTATCGTCCAGGACCACTAGAATATATTCCTGATTTTATTGATCGTAAGCATGGAGTTAAAGAGATTACCTACGATCTAGATGGTATGGAAGAATACCTAGACGAGACTTATGGCATTACCGTATATCAGGAGCAAGTAATGTTACTTTCCCAGAAGCTAGCAAACTTTTCAAAAGGTGAAGCAGATGTCTTGAGAAAAGCGATGGGTAAAAAGCAAATGGCTACGCTTCAAAAAATGAAACCTAAATTTCTAGATAATGGAGAATCTAATGGTCATGATCGTACCATTCTAGAAAAAGTATGGAAAGACTGGGAAGCATTTGCATCCTATGCATTTAATAAATCGCACTCTACTTGTTATGCGTGGATAGGTTATCAAACGGCTTATTTAAAAGCTAACTATCCGGCAGAATTCATGGCAGCGACTTTGTCTAATAACATGAATCAGATTAAGGATGTTACAAAATTTATGGATGAGGCAAAACGCATGGGATTACCTGTTTTAGGACCAGATGTGAATGAGTCAAACTATAAATTTACGGTGAACAAAGAAGGTGCAGTACGTTTTGGGATGGGCGCAGTAAAAGGTCTAGGTCATGGTGCTGTAATGACGATTATTGAAAATAGGCAAGAAGCACCATATCGCAGCATTTTTGATATGGCAAAGCGTATCGACTTGAGAGCGGCAAATAAAAAGTCTTTTGAAGCACTAGCATTAAGTGGTGGATTTGACGGATTAGGTGGCGAGAATAGAGCGCAATATTTCCACGAGAGCGAGAATGGACAGATGTTCCTAGAGCAAGTGGTGAAGTATGCGCAAAAATTCCAAGAAAACGAGAATAGCGCACAGGTAAGTCTTTTTGGCGAGGCTAGTGACGTTCAAATACCAGAGCCTCAATTACCACAATGTGAAGATTGGGGAACGATGGAGAAACTAAAACGTGAGAAAGAAGTAGTAGGAATTTATATTTCTGGTCATCCACTGGATGATTATAAAAATGAGATGAAATATTTTTGCAATGCTGGATTGAGTGTGATGAATGAGTTACCATCATTAGTAAATCGTGAGCTTACCTTTTGTGGTGTGATTACAGATGTGCAACATCGTGTAAGTAAGGCAAATAAAGGCTGGGCAATGTTTTCTATTGAAGATTATGAAGACACGCATGAATTCAGAATTTTTAATGAAGACTATTTAAAATTTAGGCATTTTCTGGTTCCTAATAGTTTTGTGTACTGCAAGATTAAAGTCCAGCAAGGATGGATTGACAAAAACACAGGAAAACCACGTGATCCAAGAGTGCAATTTTTATCCATGCAGCAATTGCAAGACGTGATGGCACAAGCCGCAAAAAAACTAACCATTCAGTTTCATGTAAGTGAGATTCTAGAAGAACGTGTCAAAATGCTTCAAGATGTACTTGAAAAACACAGTGGTGATCATCAATTATATTTTGAAATTAGAGATCATGAAGAGAAGATTGCTCTAAACATGCCTAGCCGTATGAAAAAGGTGAATGTGACTAATGAGTTGCTTGAGGTTCTAGAAGAACAAGGCATTAAATACGGTGTGAACTAATTATGGTCTATATTATTCAGGTGCGGACTTAAGTCTGCACCTGAAAAACCCCAGCCAAAATGCTAAATCACTAGACCACATAACCATATCAATAACTCTAATAGTGAATGCCACTTAAAAGGCATGGGTGTTCTTCTTAAGACTAAATTACTAGATCCTATCAATGTTTAGAAAATTCATGACAATTAGGATAAATACCTAGTAGATAGTTTTAATTCTTCCATAAGGATTCCTAAGAAACCGTGATTAATTTTCCATCAGGCCTATCCTGTCAAATGGAATAGGTTCAAAATTTATTTTTCTGCGCACCTTACGAATGCTGTTAGGATTTAACGCAACCTTTGTTAAATTTTTCTTTCTCTTCATTTTCCTAAACTTAAGGTTGTTTTTAAATACCACTGGCTTTGGTTTGTTTTTTGTAAGCTTTATGCATTTTATGAAGATATTTTCCAGAATAATATTCTTGTTCATGTCTTCATTTATTCTAGCAAGCTCAGGATACCTAGTAATGTATAGGGTCTTGTTTTTTTCAAAAAAATCTACCGTTTTACGATTATAATACATCCATCCATCGTATTTCCATGGACTAAAGGATAATGCTATATCACAATCATAGAATAGATTATTCCATATCTTATTTTCTTTGCCTCCATGGATTTGTATAGCACCAAATGTCCCGTTTGAGGCATTTTTAAAAACATTAGAGTATACTAGATTACCAGATATAGCATCGTCAAATCTGATACCAGATCTACCATGTTTTGGATCAATCTTATCTTGTTGATAAGGTCCTATGTCATGTATATAGTTGTATCTAAAAACATTACCTCTATAGGTAGGATCTCCCCACATATCTATAGCACCTTGATCATCTGATTCTGTTACCACATTATACATCTCATTGTATTCTATAAGGTGATCGTTACCATTAATACGCATTGCGCTACTAGCGATATCATGAATTTTACAATGTCCGATTTCAGTTCCCACACCATCTACCCATATTCCTGGAGTGTAGGTATGATCTATACGCGCTAAATGATGGATATGACAATTTTCAATAACAAAGTTTGCTCTTTTTAAAGTGGTTCTATCACCTCCTGAAACTCTAATGCCACCTCGCCCCATGTCTTCTATAGTACATGCAACTATTTTATTATCATGACCATCATTCATGATAATACCATCACCAGCGCAACCTTGTATTTTACAATCTACAATGTTAACTTGATTACAATTTTCTAGAACTATACCATGTCTAGCACTTTTTTGAAATTGAAGACCTTTAAAGGTTATGAATGAAGCATTTTTAATTGTAAGCAACGGTGTCTTACAAATAGATAGTTCAATAGATGTATCATCTGTAATATCTTCTGGTGGATAGAAATATATTTTCTTGTCTAAATAATCATATGCCCATTCTCCTGGAGTATCAATTTCAGATATTACATTATAGGCTGCAATAGGCATGTTATTACTAAAGTTGTAATAATTATAAGGTGATTTGAGCCAAATAGTTTTTTTATTTATATCTATATAATCTACGCTTTCATGGGCATCTGCCCATAAGTATTTCCAGTAACCATGCAATAGTATATTAGGCTCATTAATCCACTTTGATAGGCGTTGATCTGTAAAAACAATTCCAGTTTTTACAACATCACCTTTTGAATCAGTTACGACACTGGTGTATTTAGAAAAAGAATTATTAGGCCATCTAGAAAGAGGCATAGATGTACCATTAAAAAAAATTTCCTGCAGTGTAAACGGTATAGGCTTTTCTTCACCTCTAAATCCAGATAATCTAATTTCCTTAAATTCTTTTAAATCTGTTTTTGTTAAGTCAAATTCAATGATTTTTTTACCATTTAAAACGTTCTGCTGGTATAAGTCATGTTCTTGAGATAGTTTGTTATAATCGGTAAGAGCAATGGCTCCAGAAATAATAACCTCATCATTTTCATAGTTTTGAAAAACTATTGGTCTAGCAGCAGTTCCAGAATTTTTTTCATTTAAAGTTATACCAGTTTTTATGCGGTAAGTGCCTTCATGCAACAGTACACGTATTGTGTCTCGTGAATAGGGTTTAAGTTTGATTTCTTCTATTAAGGTGGTAGCACATTCTATGGTCGCTACTGGCTGTTCTAAGGTGCCTTCATTACGATCATTACCACGAGTAGAAATATGAATGTCCTGACTATAAAGATTGCATACATAACCTAACAAAAATAAGGTCAACAATAATCTTTTATTACCTTGAAATAACAATCTGCGCGGTATGAGGTTCATTTTTATGATTTTAAGAATTTAAAGATAAAGGATTTAAGCAAGTTATTTTTTATGCTGTTTTCTCTAAGATGATCTTGTCTGTTAGTTCATTGTAAATTCCCCTTTCCACGTTTATATAGTCTATCGTTTAATCATGCTACTACTAATTACATGATTGACTTAGTGTTTAAGTTTTAACGATGTAACTAGAAATTATAGCCTTTATACTATTCGTATAGTAAATCGTAACTTGTTGTTTGTAGTATTTAATATGTACTTATTATTAACAATACCTGTCACATATAACAGCTAAATCACTAGACCACATAACCATATCAATAACTCTAATAGTGAAAGGGATTTAAATGGAATAGGTTTTGTTTACATTTGTATATAGATTTTTAAAACAGCAATAAAAATGGCACTAGAAATAACAGATGCAAATTTTGAAGAAGTAGTATTAAACAGCGATAAGCCAGTAATGGTAGATTTCTGGGCAGCATGGTGTGGACCATGTCGCATGGTAGGACCTATCATTGATGAGGTTTCTACAGACTATGATGGTAAAGCCGTAGTAGGTAAAATGGACGTAGATGCAAATCAAGAATTTGCAGCAAAATATGGCGTACGTAATATTCCTACCGTATTAGTATTCCAGAATGGAGAAGTGGTAGGTCGTCAGGTAGGTGTAGCACCTAAAGATGCTTATACAGACGCACTAGACGCGTTGTTGAACTAGAATTTTAGTTATTATCATATAGATGAACCCATTTCTTCATTGAAATGGGTTTTTTGTTTAAAGTTGAATCAGTTTTATGTGGATTACGCTTTCGCGAAAGCGTAATTACATCATCCCAGTTGCTCATAATAAGTTCTAATTCTTATCTTCACCTTATGGATATTCAGCAGGAACTCAATAAAACCAGTGGCTTTAAAAACCTCGCTTTACTAGCTAGTCAAGTGGTGGAAGGATATATTTCTGGAATGCATAAATCACCATTTCACGGTTTTAGCGCAGAATTTGCAGAACATAAAATCTACAATCCAGGCGAAAGTACCAGACATATAGACTGGAAACTTTTTGCCAAAACAGATAAACTGTACACTAAAAGATATGATGAGGAGACAAATCTACGTTGTCACCTTATTATAGATAATAGTCCGTCGATGCATTATCCTGCAGTAAAGAATCAGTCACTAGATTCCTTAAATAAAATAGGTTATACATCACTAGCTACAGCTAGTTTGATGAACTTGCTTAAGAAACAACGTGATGCAGTAGGAATGAGTATTTATTCAGATTCTTATGAGTATTACGCGCTAGAGAAAGGTAGTGATAGACATCATAACATGTTGCTAGATCAACTAAATGGTTTACTAGTTAAAAAACCATCTGGAACAGCTACAAACACCTATAAATACTTGCATGAAATAGCAGAGAATATTAAACGTAGATCTTTGATTTTTCTCTTTACAGATATGTTTCAAAGTGACGTGGATGAAGATGCATTATTTGAAGCCTTGCGCCATTTGAAATACAATAAACACGACGTAGTTCTATTTCATACCTATGATAGTGAGACTGAGGTTGATTTTAATTTCTCTAATAAACCATCTAAATATACAGATGTAGAAACTGGTGAGTCGATTAATCTATATGCAGATAATATTAAGGAAGCCTATCAGGAGTCTGTAAAAGAATACTTTGAAAAACTGCGTGTTAGATGTGGTCAGAATCGCATCAAGTATATGCCAGTGGATATTCAAAAACCATTTGATATCGTGCTGACTACCTTTTTACTAGAACGTCAATTATTTAAATAGAGATAAACTCTTGCATATCATGTTGACATTATAGAATGTTTAGCTTACCACTATTTGCTCACGGATCTTAGTGATCTTTTAGGTAGGTTTTTTTGATTCTTTATTTTTTCAAAAATTGAAAGCCTGTCTTGCGACAGGCTTCCGTAACCGAATGAATTATGAAAAGAGTATTTGGTTACACTTATAACTTCAGGGCTTTTAGGGAAAGCTTCTTAAGCGTTTAAGTACACAAATTTATTTCATACTACTGTTAAGCGGTAAATGGATTTGTATTTATGTAATATATCGATGTATTGCGTAAATAAACGCCCAATTACTCAATCACCAATCTCAAACTTTGAATAGTATTACTACGCTGAGTTTGTACCACATAAATTCCAGCGTTTAAACTACTGATATCATGTCTGTTTTGACCAGCATTTAAATCCATTACCTTCTGTCCTGCCATATTATAGATAGCTAATGCATCTACTTGTTGTGATAGTTTAAAATAGTTTCCAGCTGGATTAGGATATACAGTGATTTCACTTCCTAGTGCAACCGCATTGTCGTCATTACTTAAAGGATCTTGTAATTGTTGTGTACTGTAAACACGGTATTCTCCTGGTTGTAATGTAAGTGACGCCGTTTGATTAGTTACGTTTAAGGTTGTTCCACTAAAATATTCAAACCAGGTTCCAGTTTGAGAAAAGTTAGGATTAACTCCTTGAGGTGTAACCCCAAAGTTTGCTACAACTACCACATCAAACTGTGGTCCGTCTAGGTTGATGCGTTTTGTGATACCACCTAGGTCTAGGTTGTTTTGAGTGTTATTCCACGTTTCTGGATACAAGGTTTTAAAACCTATCATGGTAGCAGTTACATTGTATAGATCCATACGATCTTGATCTGTATCATATCCTAAAGTCCATGGAATAGGCTTGCGTCCTGTTCTTCCATTATCATTGATACTGATTTCGTATCCTATTTCACCAAACTGCCATAACATTTTAGGACCAGGAATACTATACAAAATAGCTGCAATGGCTTCCTGTCTGTCTAGTGCAACAGGTAAATTCTGTACATTATGAGCACCGTTTGAGGTATTTCCAAATTGTATATTCTTATACATTAATCGTTCTTCATCATGACTTTCTGCATAGGCAACTAGATGTTGATCATTAAAGTTCCTTGAAGTGAAATATGATCTAAATAAATCATTGTTGCTATTGAATCCCATAGAATTCTGATTGAACTCATCCGTCATTTTTCCCCAGAGCATAAAACCATCATTTGCTAATACTGATTCTTCTGCCGCACCACCTAAGTGTTCTAGAATCATGTAGATATCATTGCTAGTAGCATTCCACGTTGTGTTTTTGTAGTCATTTAATATAGCAACTCTTGATGCATCAAAAGCATTCCATGCACCGATGTTTCCTAGAGTATTATTTTGAGTAAATCCTTTTGATAGATCAAAACGGAAACCGTCTACTCGATATTCATCAATCCAATATTGTAGCGTCTGCTTCACATATTCCTTTGTATGAACATTAGAATGATCCATATCATAACCTACATTAAAATCATGAGTAGGCGTTACATTCATATATGGATTATCAGATGATGGTCTAAAGTTTGCTTGATCCCACCACATTTGACATAAAGGACTCTGGCTAAAAGCGTGATTATAAACTACATCTATAATTACAGCAATCCCTCGTGAGTGACATAAATCTACTAGTTCTTTGAATTTCTCTGGTGGACCGTAGGCTTTGTCAATTGCTCCGTGAAACTTGGGATTATAACCCCAACTATCTGTTCCTTCAAATTCATTAACAGGCATAAACTGTAATGCATTTATTCCTAGATCATCTAAATAATCGATACGGTTGATGATTTGCTGGAAGCTATCTTCTTCAGAGAAATCACGTGCTAGTATTTCATAGATAACTAGGTTTTCTTGATCAGGTCTTTGAAAGTTATTTGTTGTCCAGTTATATGGAGTTTTTTGATAGGTGTAAACGGTCACATCACGAGTAGTCTCATCATCTGGATATACTGGTAAATTAGGATAATTACCAGGTTTAATAAATTGATCACTACCAGGATCTAAAATTAATTCTGAATAAGGATCTGCTATTTTAATGTCAAAATCAACCACATATTGATACATGAAATCTTGATTTGCGGTAAATTCTGTTGATGGAACGGTAATCCAGAAATAATCACCGTCTTTATTCATTTGGTAATTAGTTTCAAAATCCCAGTTTGAGAAATCTCCTATTAGCATTACATCAGATTTTCCTGGTGCTGCTAGAACAAAGGTTACACTACCATCTCCATTTTCATTCACTCCATTTTTAAGACCTGTAGGTCGTGGTAAATTTTGAGTTGCCACTGGCACGTAGACATTAATTTCATCTGTAGCAGTAGTACTTCCATTATCTGCAGTGAATACAATATTCTGTGCACCAGCCGTACTAAAAGTATAAGGAGTTGAAATAGTTGCTGAAGTTGTAGTGCTTACAGAACTTCCATTTACGCTAATATCTAGATTTGCACTTTGAGATGCGTCTCCTGATATGGTAATGGTTTGATTTAAATTAAATACATCACCATCATCTGGTGCTGTAATTAGAGCATTAAGCCCTGGCGCAAAAACAGGTAAGAATATATCAGGACTAGTTTGAACACTTCCAGTAGAATTACGCACTACTAGACATATTTCACTTACTACGTCGCCTGGTGCAACACTGTAAAATGACTCTACACTTGTTCCTAAAGTAACTTCGTATATGTTACCGCCTGTATTGGTAAACGCTGGTGCCCCATTATTATCAGTAAATCCAGGTACTATGATGTTTTGCCACCGTTGTCCATTTATGGTTACACCTGTATAAGCATAGAACGTTCCAGTTTCGTTTTCTAAGGGTGTTCCCGTAGCATCAAATATTAAGGTAACTTGATCTGTTTGGGTAGGAGTAGTAGGGTTAGTGGTTACTTGCGCTTTCGCGAAAGCGAAACACAAACAAGCTAAAAGAGTAAAAATTCTGATGTTCATAGCTGAATTTTTTAGTTAAAAAAAGGGCTGTAAACAGCCCTTTTCAAAATGTTTAAATATGAATATTAATCTTGAACTGGGATTAATATGTAACGTCCATCTAAGTCATTAAAGAAAATGTCGTACGTTCCTGGAGCTACTGGTATATTAGCGCCGTTAATCGCACCAACTCCTGTGAACTCTGTGTCACTTCCCCAATTTGTTCCCCAGTCGTTATCAGTTCTAAATTTTAATTCTCCGGTAACTAGAGTTACGTCTCTAGCACTCCACTGATGTGGATCAAAGGCAGATTGTACCATGTCCTGGTCACTGTTCCATCCATCAGGAGTAGAGCTACCTATATAACCTACAGTTGCGTAAGTAGGTGCACTTGCTGCTGCTGCATTTGCAGTCATTGAAAAGCTAGAAGAACCTTCTGAGTCATTAGTAACACCTGTTATATCTACAACAAAGTCGTAGTAACCAGCGGTAGGTGCAGCAAATGTATTTGGGTCACTACCAGCACCGTCATTAACTCCTACAGCACCATTGCGCTCACCATACTGTGGTTGCCAGAAGCCAGGAGAACTTAAAAGCTTGAATTGGTCTGCTGCAAAGAAACCAGTATAATAGTATAAGTTTTCATTTGCTGGATCCCTAAATAAAGCTGGATTATCATTATCGTTACTCCATCCTGGAGCTGTTGCAGCACCTACTAGGAATAAATCTGTGAAAGGATAAGAGCTGAAAGGTACTATCACTACATCTACTAGATTTGAAACTACTGGCTCAAGGGAAGGATCTGCTAGTGATGCGATTACTCTAATTGAATAATTGCTAGCTACAGTTGCTTCACCACCTAATTCAGTAGCTGCAAAGTTTAACATGTCGTAAGTTACTGGTATGTTATTTTCAGTGGTACCACCTAAAACCTGAGGTGCTGTAAAATCTCCTCCCTGAACATCCATTTGAAGTTCATAATTCACTTGAACAGGAACTTCTAGTTCTAGAGCGTTCCAAGAAAAACGTTCTGCCAGATCATCTGTATTTGTTTCTGTCACTTCAAAAGATCCAGTTCCAGGAGCAAGTACTATTTCTCCTGCATTTGCAGTGTTTAATGTGAACTCTTCAGAGTCGTTGTCTTCACAAGCCGTAAAAGCAGCAATTGCTAAGAATGATAATATTAAGATTGATATTTTTTTCATCATTTATAATTTTAATAATTAATATCCAGGATTTTGGGTTAAGTTAGAGTTTAAAGTTACTTCTGTAACTGGTATAGGGAAAAGGTTTCTAAAAGCAGGAGTTGTAGTACCGCTTTGTACATTACCTTTCCATTCCCATACGCCATTTTCTGTAAATTGATTAAAACGTATGAGGTCTTGTCTTCTGTGAGCTTCCCAGTGTAATTCGCGAGCTCTTTCTTCTAGAATGAAGTTTAAATTAATATCAGAAGCAACAATGTTTCCACTTGTGTTACCATAAGCACGCTCTCTTAAGGTGTTGATATAACCTTCGGCAGTATTGATGTCACCACCTGTTCCACCTCTAACTACCGCTTCTGCATACATTAGATAAGCATCTGCTAATCTATACACCGGCATGTCCGTACTTACAAAAAGATCATTAGATGTAAAGCTACCGTCGCTGTTAAGGTTTTGAAATTTTACAATCGCATAACCGTCTTTAAATCTACCTACGTCTGCAATGCTTAGATTCTGATCATCTGTAAAGAAGTTTTCTCTACCATCTGCACTATTTTCCATTCCAGGAAATAAGTTAACAAATTCAGGTGTAGTTCTAATTCCACCCCATCCAGCATCAAGTCCATAGTCTGCTGGATTCATATCACCTCCTACAGGTGCATGTGATAAAAACGTTGTGCCACCAAATGTTTGAGTTCTATCACCGTCGTAATTTAGGGTCCAGATAAATTCGCTTTGTGCACCATTACTATCGTTATCTGCAAGAAATGATTGACTATACGGTAGGTTAGTGTCTACGGTATAACCTGCGCCAATAACTTGATTCAAATAAGTAAGTGCTTCTGTATATCTAGCTTCTCCTATGTAAATTTCACTATTTAGATAAATCTTTGCTAGTGTCATCCATGCTACTCCTTGGTGTACTCTACCATATTCTGCCGCCGTTGGAGCAGCTAGATCTGGAATGATTGCTAAAAGTTCTGACT
This sequence comes from Nonlabens sp., assembly GCA_020630715.1. Classification (GTDB taxonomy): domain Bacteria; phylum Bacteroidota; class Bacteroidia; order Flavobacteriales; family Flavobacteriaceae; genus Nonlabens. The sequence goes on along the minus strand of JAHDIQ010000001.1, from coordinate 90,016 downwards.
CTACAAAGTCAAAAATTTCAGCTCTTGTCATTTCTGCAGGTAACACAGAACCGTCAGAAGGTACAGATTCATCTAACTTAGGCATATTGCCAAAAAGATCCATTCCATGATAATAAGAATAAGCTCTAAAAAAACGAGCCTCATTTCTGTATTCCTCTATCAATGCTCTATCTGCAGCTGGAATACCGTTTGCGTCTAGTTGAGCTGGTGTAGAATTTCTTAAGAATTCATTTGCTGTAGTAATTTGGTACGCTAACCTAGCGTACATAGCACCTATGAATTCGTTTGATGATGTCCAAACGTGACCATGTAAATCTTTGATAGTTCCGTCATTCCATGCGATTATTGCCTCGTCTGTAGTTAATTCTTGTAACTTCCAGTATAATCTACCATAGTTTGAGAAACCACCATCGATTCCTTGAATGTCTGAATTACCATCACCGCTTTCCTGACCACCTATGATCAAACCTGCATAGAGTTTTGCCCAGTTTGCAGTATAGGCCTCTGTACTATTAAAGACCTCACCTGTAACCTCATTACCCTGAAGTTCTAAATCTAAAGCATCATTACATCCTACGATTAAAGTCGTAAGAAAGAATAGAGCTATTATTAATCTGTTCGTTTTCATATTGCTTTTTTAAAATTGAATGTTAAGTCCTAGTATAACTCCTCTATTTCTAGGGAATAAATTACCATCTATACCACCGGCTATTTCTGGATCCACTCCACCGTACTCTGTTAGTACAAATAGATTAGTACCTGTTATAGAGGTTCTTATGGTCGTTTTGTCGCGCTTAAAGGTATAACCTAACGAAGCATTGTCTAATCTTACAAAATCAGCCTGTTCAATGAAATGACTTGAAACTATGGTGTTAGAATTATTTACGACAAAGCCTGTGTCTAAAATCGCTCCTGGAGAGTTATTAAGCCATGGTTCTGGATTTTCGGTTACAGCATTAAGATTTGCTCTACTTGCTTCTACACCATTGTAGTTATAACCTCCTACAGCACCTCTAAAAGTAAAACTAAAATCAAAATCTTTGTAATTCATGTTAGATGTAATACCAAAGAAAGCGTCTGGGTTAGCCTTTTTGTAACGTACTTTATCTGCCGCAGTAATTTGATTATCACCATTGATGTCTAAAAATATATTGTTTAAAGGATTTCCATCTTGATCATATACCTGACGGAATACGTGGAAACTTGATGGATCTGAACCTACTGCCCATTCTTGAACAAAGTTATTAAATCCACCTTCTACCGGTGTTTGAGGAACGGGTTGATCATTTTCACCTAGCGATAGGTTTGTAATTTCTATCTCTTGGAAAGTAAGATTTCCACCTAATGTCCAGTTGAAGTTGTCGTTGTTTACAATATCTGCAGACAGGCCTAATTCTATACCGCGACTCAACGTAGAACCAATATTTTGTAGACCAAAATTCCCAAGGTTTCCAGCAGGAAGTGGTCCGTTCTGAAGTAAGTCAGTTGTTTCTCTATAATAACCATCTATACTTCCTGTAATTACGTCATTAAAGAATCCGAAGTCAATACCAGCATTGTACTGAGCAGTCTCTTCCCATCGTAGGTTAGTAGTACGCTGTGCGCGTAATGTATTGAAAAAATTATCACCTATTTGAACGCTTGCTTGATCTTGTCCAGGAGTAAAGCGCTGAATAAACAAAAAGTCTTCACCTATATCCTGTTGTCCGGTTACACCGTAACCACCGCGTAATTTTAAGTTTGAGATAAAGCCACTATTTTTAATAAAGTCTTTCTCTCCTAATTTAATGGCTAGACTCGCGCCACCAAAAGTTCCCCATCTGTTTTCTGGAGAAAATCTTGATGTACCATCTCTAGATATACTACCAGAGATCACAAATGTATCCATGATGTCAAAAGTTGCTCTACCAAATAACGATATCAATCTATTTTGATTAAATGACTCTATAGGATCTATTGCTGCACCAGTGTTTGTTTGATTATTATTTACACCAGATCTTCTGAAGTTTTGAAAACTACTACCTACAGTAAACTCTGCTTTAGTATCTAATTTTTCAAAATCCTTTTTGTAATCCAATCTACCGTTTAATAATTGGTTCAAGCGTTGTCCTCTGGAACTACTGCGTAGACCAGCAGTAAATAACGCAGCACCACTATTGGCATTTCTAACTGTGTTTGTTTTGAACTCGTTGTAATCTACACCTGCTGTCCCTGTAAAGGTTAGTCTCTCTACACCAGGTATTTTGTATTCTGCTTTAAGGGTTGATCTTATTTGATTGTTATCAACTAAGTCTTCTAAACTTCTTAAAAGGCCTAATGGATTTCTAGGAGCTAATCCTAAACCTGAATATTCAAAGAATCCGTTAGGTCCATTAGGATCAAATACCGGTTGTGTAGGGTCAAATTCAATGGCACTTCCTATCGCACCACCATCTGCATTTCTAATATTTTCAAACGCACCCTGAACATTTAAGGTTAACTTTAAGTCATCTTTAAGCAACTTCTGAATCGCTGTAGTATTCATAGATAACCTTTCATAACCACTTGTGATTAGTGTCCCGTTTTCATTTGAGTAACCTATATTGGTTCTCAACGATGTTTTGTCCCATCCTTTACTTAAGGTAATGTTGTGTATCGCTCTGGTTCCAGTTTGATATATTTGATTCTGCCAGTCAGTATTTGCAGTACCTAATAAAGCAATATCATCTGCACTGCCTTGTTCATTAATTAACGTTCTAAACTGGTCTCCGTTTAACACATCTATGAATTGCACCGGTTTGTTCCAGGCAAATTGAACGTCATAACCTACGTTTAAATCAGATGAGAATTTACCCGATTTAGTAGTAATAATTATAACACCATTTGAAGCACGATTACCATAGATAGCGGTAGCACTGGCGTCTTTAAGAATGGTGTATGATTCAATATCTGCTGGGTTAATTGTATTTAAATTAGCATTGCTTTGATCTAAAGGAATACCATCTACAACATATAACGGATCCTGTGTGGCACTTAGTGTAGAACCGGCACGTACTCTAATTTGTGGACCATCACCTGGTCGACCACTAGCTGCGACCACCTGAACACCAGCTGCTTTACCTGCTAGAAGTTGACCAGGAGATACAATAGCACCTTTGTTAAATTCTTCTGCTTTTACGGTTGTTTGTGCCGCAGTTACATTTTTTTCTGTCGTACTACCATATCCTATTAATACGATCTCATCTAGTTGAGAGGTATCTTCTTTTAGACTTACATTTAAAGTTGTCTGTCCATTAAAAGTGATTTCTTTAGTGGTAAATCCTAACGAAGAAAATACTAAGACAGCACCATCTGGAACATTATTAATAGTGTAATCGCCTTCAAAATTTGTTGCGGTTCCAGAATTAGATCCTTTAATTAAGATAGAGGCGCCTACTGCGGGAAGTCCACTTCCAGCTTCGGTAACCTTACCTGTTACTGTGCTCTGTGCCAGTGCAATTACCGGTAGTATTAAAGCACATAAAAATAATTGAAATGTTTTTTTCATTACTTAAGATTAGGGTTGAAAATAGTTGTTATCTTCTTCTCACACGGGTCAAAAATATGTAAAGCTTGTGTTAAGAAACCGTTTTCGCCACCTGTTTCTACGAAAACGTTTTCGGTGTTTCATAGTAGTTTATTATGTGGTATATTACGCTTTCGCGAAAGCGTAACTAATTATGTTTAAAGTTTTTACATAAATATGGCACAAAAATTAACATTAAAGAAAATAGCTCAAGATCTACAGGTTTCTATATCCACGGTTTCCAAAGCTTTAAGAGATAGTCACGAGATTAGTGTTGAGACTAGGGAGAAAATTAAGGGATATGCTAAAAAGTATAATTACAAGCCTAATAATATAGCTTTAAGCCTTAAAAATCAGAAAACTAAAAAGATAGGAATTATCATTCCAGAAATTGTGCATCACTTTTTTGCAACGGTGATTTCTGGAGTGGAGCGTGTTGCTAATGAGAAAGGATATCAAGTGATTATTTGTCTTTCTGGTGAAAGTTTTGATAAAGAAGTGGTTAACATGGACATGCTGGCAAATGGTTCTATTGATGGATTTATAATGAGCTTATCAAAAGAAACTATGGAAAAGCAAGATTTCCATCACCTGCGTGAAGTGGTGAATCAGGGAATGCCTATCGTTATGTTTGATCGGGTAGCAGATGACATTTCATGCGATAAAGTGATCATAGACGATGTAGATGCAGCAAATAAAGCGACAGAGTTTTTATTGCGTAAAAATTGTAAAAAGCTAGCGCTACTTACCACCCCAGATTATGTGAATGTAGGGAGATTACGTACTCAAGGTTTTAAGGAAGCATTGATGAAACGCGGTTTTGAAATAGATGAAAAAGCGATTCTTAAAGTTGAAGATATAGACCATTGCGCGCAACAGATAGAAGAATTTTTGCAACAAAATACTTATGACGGTATTCTTGCGGTAAACGAGTTATTTGCAGTTACCGCGAGCAAGGCTTTACAGCGTGGTGGTAAATCTATTCCTAGCGATGTGGCGATTGTAGCGTTTACGGATGGTATGTTATCAAAATACGCAAGTCCTACATTAACCACTATAGGTCAAAATGGTGAAGAAATGGGTGGTCTTGCGGCGGCAAAGCTTATTGAAAAGTTAGAAGCAGATCATCAGGAGAATGAATCTTACGAAACCGTTATCGTAAAAACAACACTTGTAGAACGAGAATCCACACCATAATTTTTTAACTTGCACCAGATTTAAGTGTAAAACCTTAAACAACATCAAAACTTATCTTCTTCACACACACACACTAGAATAAGTTTTGATAAGTCATAAGGCTTATCGTCATTAAATAATTACGATATGCAAAAGCCTAAGTTAGGTTTCTGGAATATCTGGAACATGAGTTTCGGGTTTCTAGGTATACAGTTTGGTTTTGCCTTACAGGGCTCTACCATGTCCCGAATTTTTGAAACATTAGGAGCTAGTAAGGATGAAATCCCTTTTTTATGGATCGCTGCGCCACTGGCCGGTTTAATCGTACAACCTATTATAGGTTACTTAAGCGATAATACGTGGCATAAAACTTTAGGTCGTAGAAGACCGTTCTTTTTATTAGGTGCTATTTTAAGTTCTATAGCGTTGCTTTTTATGCCCTACTCTTCAGAAGTATGGATGGCAGCAGGTTTATTATTAGTTCTAGATGCTTCTATTAATATTTCTATGGAACCATTCCGTGCGCTGGTGGCAGATAAATTGCCGGAATCACAACGCAGTTATGGTTTTGTGGTGCAAACGCTTATTATAGGTGTAGGAACTTGGGTAGCGAGTAATTTACCTAAATGGGTGAATAATACCTTAGAGGTTTCTAATGAGGCAGCTCCAGGTGTCGTTCCAGATTCTGTAAAAGTAGCTTTTGCAGTAGGTGCTTTTGTGTTTATCACTTCTATACTTGTAACTATTTTTACCACTAAAGAGTACTCACCAGAAGAAATGGCTCAATTTGACGATGCTGATCCAGATCACGTTCACGGCAAGAAAAAAGGTATGTGGGAAACTATTATAGGTACCTATGCACTAATGCCTACAGTGATGAAAAAATTAGGTGTGGTTCAATTCTTTTCATGGTTTGCATTTTTTGCGATGTGGACACTTGCAAATCCTGCACTAACTAGTCATATATATGACGCGCCAAAACCAGATGTAGCTAAGTACGCAGTAATGGATGGTGATGAGGTAAAAAAAACGGATGACGGCGAGGTTGTATTTTTAAGCGAAATACTAAAAACAGAATACAAACAAAAAGACAAAGCATATAATGAGGCTAGTGATGATGTAGGTTCTAAAATGGGTGTTTACGGTTTAACTTCTATGTTATTTGCCTTACTACTCACATTTTATACTGCTTATAAAAGTATCAATAGGAAATATGTACATATGGTCAGCCTGTTAGCTGGTGCTACAGGATTCATTTTAATGTTCTACATACCAGGAAATCCTAACATGCTTAATGTAGCTTTTGGTTTAATAGGTATCGCATGGGGTTCTATTTTATCCATGCCTTATGCAATGCTTTCTAGTAGTGTAGATGCTAGTAAAATGGGATTAATGATGGGTGTTTTCAATATGTTCATCGTAATTCCACAAATAATTGCAGCTGTAGGTGGTGTTGTTTTATTACATGAACTTATAGGTCCAGAAGCCATACATGCAATGACTATCGCAGGGATTTTCTTAGTACTAGCAGCACTTTCTAATTTATTAATCACAAACAAACAAGCGATTACTTATAATCCTGCCTTAGAAAATGAATAAAAAAGCATTCATATTTGATTTAGATGGAGTAGTCGTAGATACGGCAAAGTTTCATTTTGTAGCATGGCAACGTCTTGCTGCAGGAATAGGAATAGACTTCACCCATGAAGAAAACGAACAACTTAAAGGTGTTTCTAGAGTAGATTCTCTAAAAAAAATACTTCAATGGGGAAATAAAACTCTTTCACCTGAAGAGTTTGAAAAAAAATTAGTTCAAAAAAACACGGAGTATCTTACTATGGTAGAATCATTAACCGTAGCAGATATTCTTCCAGGTGTTCACGACTTTTTATTACAATTAAAAGAACTAGAACAACCTATTGCTTTAGGAAGTGCCAGTAAAAATGCACGACCTATTTTAAAGAAACTAGGAATCTATGATTTATTTGATGTCATCGTAGATGGTACAAATGTCACTAAAGCAAAACCAGATCCAGAGGTGTTTTTAAATGCTTGTGATCAATTAGGTTATGTGGCATCTCAAAGTATCGTTTTTGAAGATAGCGTCGCTGGTGTGCAAGCTGCAAATGCTGCCAGTATGATTTCTATAGGATTAGGAGACCCTAAAATTCTCCACGAGGCAGATGAGGTGTTTGACGCATTTACATCCATGCCAGAAAATTATATTCATTCACTTTTGAAAAAACATAAATCATGAACCAGGAATATATCTTACCAGATGCGTGGTCCATCATTGAGGAAGGATGGAATCCTTCATTAGTAAAATCTAGCGAAAGCCTATTTTCCATAGGAAATGGAGCAATGGGACAACGCGCAAATTTTGAAGAACAATATAGTGGTGATACCTTTCAAGGTAGCTATGTTGCTGGTGTGTATTATCCAGATAAAACACGCGTAGGATGGTGGAAAAATGGTTATCCAGAATATTTTGCAAAGGTTTTAAACGCACCTAACTTTATAGGGATTAATGTTCATGTAGATGGTGCAGTTCTAGATTTAGCTAGAGCAAAGTCCGTGTCAAATTACCGTCGTGAATTAAATATGAAAGAAGGATGGTATGAACGTTCTTTTGAAGCCACCCTTGAAAATGATAAGGTGATTGCCGTAAAAACGCGACGCTTTTTATCTATTGTGATGGATGAGTTAGCTGTGATAAACTATCAAGTTACTGCTGTTAATGATGATATGAACATCACTTTTGAACCATACTTAGATGCTGGTATTACAAATGAAGATAGTAACTGGGATGATGCATTCTGGGAAATAGAAGAAGTAGCTTCTCAGGATCATCAGGGAATGATACGCAGTCGTACTAATAAGACCAATTTTCATGTCGCGACCTTTATGCAGTCAGAATTATGGCAAGGTGATGAGCATCTTTCTTATGCATCACACGTTGAGAATAATGAAACTGTAATTAAACATCAAGCAACTATTGATTTGGCTCAAGGCCAAAGCGTAACCTTAAGAAAATACGCAGGATATACCAGCAGTTTGAATCATGATAAATATGAATTATTTAATGTGGCAAAAGAAGTTCTAGCCGAAGCTACTAAGAAAGGATATAACTTATTATTAGAAGAACAAGCTAATGCATGGGAATCTATCTGGGAAATGGGAGATATCACCATTGATGGTGATTTAAAAGCACAGCAAGGAATACGATTTAATATTTTCCAATTAAACCAAACTTATTTAGGTAAAGACAGCCGTTTAAATATAGGTCCTAAAGGTTTTACAGGAGAAAAGTACGGTGGTTCTACCTATTGGGATACAGAGGCATATTGTATCCCATTTTACATGGCTACAAAAGATCAAAAAGTAGCCAGAAACCTATTGAAATATAGATATGAGCAGCTAGACAAGGCCATTGAAAACGCTGAGAAATTAGGGTTTTCTAATGGAGCTGCTCTTTATCCTATGGTAACCATGAATGGTGAAGAATCACATAACGAGTGGGAAATCACCTTTGAAGAAATACACCGTAATGGTGCGATGGTTTTTGCTATTTACAATTACGTGAGATATACAGGCGATTACAGTTATGTACCGGAAATGGGACTAGAAGTAATGATCGCAATTGCAAGATTCTGGCATCAAAGAGCCACGTACTCACAACGTGCTAATAAATATATGATCCTAGGTGTGACTGGACCTAACGAGTATGAGAATAACGTGAATAACAACTGGTACACTAACTATTTAGCCAAATGGTGTATCAATCAATGTCTGGAACATCTAGATAAAGTTAAGGATGGATACGCAAGCGACTATAAACGTATCATAGGTTTAACACACCTTACAGGATCAGAAACAGCATCGTGGAGAGAAGTTGCAGATGGAATGTATGAACCTTATGATGAGGAACTAGGTGTTTATCTTCAGCAAGATGGTTTCCTGGATAAAGAAATCATTCCTGTTTCAGATCTAGATGTAGCTCACAGACCTATTAACCAGAAATGGTCATGGGATCGTATTTTACGCAGTTGCTACATAAAACAAGCAGATGTTTTACAAGGATTCTATTTCTTTGAAGATCATTTTTCTAAAGAATCTCTAGAAAAACACTTTGACTTTTACGAGCCATTGACCGTTCATGAGAGTTCGCTATCGCCATGTGTTCATAGTATTCAAGCGGCAAAATTAGATCGTATGGATCAAGCTTATGAGTTCTACTTAAGAACATCGCGATTAGACTTAGACGACTATAACCACGAGGTTGAAGAAGGATGTCATATCACAAGTATGGCAGGAACATGGATGAGTATTGTAGAAGGTTTTGGCGGTTTAAAAATCGTAGATGATAAGCCTAGTTTTGAAACAAAACTTCCAAAGGAATGGAATAGCTTTAGCTTTAAAATTAATTTTAGAGATCAAGTTTTAACGGTAAATGTTTCTCATGACGCTACTACGGTTACTGCTTCTGGCGATCAACCTGTTGAGGTTATTGTGAATGGACAATTACAAGAATTACAACCACAAACCGTAAATGTCTAAGTAATGAAGCATCTAGTGTTTTGGGTTACCGTTGTTTTTTATTTTGCTTTGAGTAATTACGCTTTCGCGAAAGCGGAATCACACAAGTTTATACCGTTGAATAATGGGACGAAAGCATCACTAGCACAATCTATAGAACGCATCGAGCCACCTAATTGGTGGGCTGGAATGGAGCATTCACAGGTAGAAGTGATGTTATACGGCGCCGCAATAGGCCTAGCAGATGAGGTGGATTCAGAATTGCCTATTATCAAAATTAGAAAAACAGAGAATGAAAACTACCTCTTCATTACTCTTGAAACCAAGGATGTAAAAGCTGGTAGTTTTGAAATTGATCTAACATTTAATCCTACTAACGTAGTTTCTGTTACCTATGAATTAAAAGAACGTACAGCTAATTCTAAAAACCGTAAAGGCTTCGATTCTAGTGATGTCATTTATCTCATCATGCCTGATCGCTTTGCAAATGGTGATCCATCTAATGATAGCCATCCAGAAATGACAGAAAAGGCAAATCGCGATTTTAAAGGTGGTCGTCATGGTGGTGATATTCAAGGGATTATTGATCATCTAGATTATATAGAAGACTTAGGAGCTACCGCTCTATGGAGCACACCACTTTTAGAAGATAATGATGAGAAATACTCTTATCATACCTATGCACAAAGTGATGTCTATAGAATTGATCCACGTTATGGAACTAATGAAGATTATAAACGTCTAGCAAATGAGATGCATCAACGTGATATTAAACTCATCATGGACTACGTGACAAATCATTGGGGCGCGACGCACTGGATGATGCAAGATTTACCTACGCAAACTTGGATTCATCAATTTGATGACAATGCTAGTAAAGATTTTCCAGTCGCTGGATATGCAAATTCTAGTTACAGACAGACCACACAAATGGATCCTAATGTTTCACAAATTGATGATCGTTATGCAGAGAAAGGTTGGTTTGTAAGCACCATGCCCGATTTGAATCAAAGTGAACCATTAGTCTTGAACTATTTGATCCAGAATGCTATCTGGTGGATAGAATATGCTGGTCTAGATGGTTTAAGAGTAGACACCTATTCTTATAATGAAAAGCACGCCATTGCAACATGGACTAAGGCGATCATGACTGAATATCCTCATTTTAATATTGTAGGTGAATCATGGATGCATGATCAGGCACAAATTGCGTTTTGGCAAAAAGATAGTCCAGTTGGGGCAATTCAAAGTTACAATTCTGGATTACCTAGTGTGATGGATTTCACACTTCATGATGCGATTATGAAAGCTTTTAATGAAGAAGATCAAAAATGGGATCAAGGAATGGTAAGAGTCTATGAGAACTTTGTGAATGACTTTCTATACGCAGATATTGATAACATCTTAGTATTTGCAGGTAATCATGATACAAATCGTATTAATGGCGATGGATTGTACAATGGTGATCTTGCTAAATATAAATTAGCCATGACTTTAGTACTTACTACTCGTGGTATTCCACAAATATATTATGGTGACGAGATAGGAATGGCAGGAAATAGAGATACAGATGGTGATGGCGATATACGCAGAGATTTCCCTGGTGGCTGGAAAGGTGATGAAATAAACGCTTTTAAAAAACCAACCGATTATCAAAAAGGATTCCAAGAATTCACTAAAAAACTACTGAATTACCGTAAGAATAAACCTGTTTTACATAAAGGTAAATTGTTGCAGTATGTTCCTGAGAATAATTGTTATGTTTATTTTAGACATGATGCTGAAAGCAGTGTGATGGTTGTGATTAACAATAATTCTGATGCAGTGACTTTAAACCTCAACCGTTTTGAAGAAGGTTTATCAGGAAAGAAAGAAGGAAAAGAGATTTTGACTAGCAAATGGATCAAACTAGATAAGGAATTGAAAGTTGAAGGAAAAACTAGCTTAGTATTGGATTTAGATTGGGTAAAAAGTAAACCTAGATGGTTCTAACACCAAACCCTAAAGGTTTCGCAAACCTTTGGGGTTTATTTAGACAATAGAAAAAAAATAGCTAACCTCACAGGTCTCCTAGACATGTGAGGTTGGGTTAGAAAAGAAAAGAGAATGAAAAAAGTAATTGCATTACTAGTCGCCATAACGGCAATAAGTTGTGGCGATAAAAAAAATAGCTATAACGACATAAGATCTAGTGTTATTGAAGTGATAACGTCGCCCGTTTATGAAAGTAGCAATGATAATACTGATTTAGTATTTGCCGATTATTTAGGTGATGTAAAGCCTGATAGTGTAAGTTTTGGTGAAGGCATTGTGGTAAGAGAAGGTTTACATACAGATTTAGCTTTAACCTTTGAAATGGAAGATGTAGAAGATAAAATGTATGCTCCGTTTGTTTCCCACATCACCTTATGGACAGATGGAATACGCAACGACATTCCAGTTTATAAATCCACATCTAAAACCTTCCCAATATATTATTATGGTGATGCAAATAATGAGAATGTTCAACTAAAAGGTGAGTTTACAAATTGGGCACCAGTAGATTTAGAAAAAGAAGGTAATAAACTAGTTTATTATGCCACCGTACCTCAAGGCAAATTTCAGTACATTTTCATGAAAGATGGTCAGGAAGAAAGAATGACTGGTCAGGAAAATGATATTGTAAGTAATGGTATGGGCGGTTTTAATCGAATTATTGATAACTCTAGTAAGGCAACACCAGCACAATTATCCTATGGAGAAATCCTAGATGAAGGATTTACATTTACAACCTCAGGCGATTTAGATAATGTATTAGTTCTTTATGAAAACCAACTAGTAGAAACTACAAAGCAAGGAAACACCTACACCGTAAATCTACCAGAAAAGGATTTTTCAAATCGTACGGCAACCACTCAATTAGTTCGTGTGTATGCCAGTGATAAAAATGGACGCACTAATGATTTACTCATTCCAGTTCAAAATGGTCAGGTGGTTAAAGATCCATCTCAATTAGCGCGTAATGATTTTCACAATCAAGTGTTGTATTTTATGATGGTAGATCGTTTTTTAGATGGAGATCCTAGCAACACAAAACCAGTAGACGATCCAGAAATCCTACCACAAGCCAACTATAAAGGCGGTGATCTGGCTGGTGTATTGCAAAAAATTAACGATGGTTATTTTGAACAACTAGGTATCAATACCATCTGGTTATCACCTATCACCCAAAATCCAGAAGGTGCCTACGGTCTATGGCCAGAACCACGTACAAAATTTAGCGGTTATCATGGATACTGGCCGGTATCTAGCACAAAGGTGGATTATCGTTTTGGTGATGAAAAAGTACTTAAAGAATTGATTGACGCAGCTCACAAACGTGATATGAATGTGATCTTAGACTACGTCGCAAATCACGTTCACGAGGAACATCCAGTGTATAAGAAACATCCAGAATGGGCAACAAATCTGTATTTGCCAGACGGTAGTTTAAATACAGAGCGCTGGGATGACCAGCGTTTAACTACGTGGTTTGACACCTTTATGCCTACCTTAAATCTAGAAGATCCAGAAGTGACAAATGTTATGGTAGATAGTGCTTTGCATTGGGTTACAAATTATAAGTTAGATGGCTTCCGTCATGATGCGACAAAACATGTTCCAGAAATTTACTGGCGCACACTTACAAAAAAAATCAGAGAACAAACAGATCGTCCTATTTATCAAATCGGTGAGACCTACGGCTCGTATGATTTGATACGCAGTTATGTGAGCACTGGAATGTTAGACGGGCAGTTTGATTTTAACCAGTATGATGCTGCTGTTTCCGCTTTCGCGAAAGCGGACAACGACTACAGCAATCTTACTGAAACACTACTAAAAGGATTAGAATACTATGGCCATCATCACCTGATGGGAAATATATCTGGAAATCAGGATAGAGCGAGATTTATTAGCTATGCCAGTGGTGATGTGAAATTTGATGAAGATGCTAAAGCTGCTGGATGGACCAGAGATATAGGAATGAGCGACGAAAGTGCCTATGACCGTTTAGGAATGTTGCAAGCGTTTAACATGACTATTCCTGGTGTTCCTGTTATTTACTATGGTGATGAATATGGAAGTATAGGAGCAAACGATCCAGATAACCGTAGAATGATGAAATTTGATAATTTATCACAGCGAGAAAATCAGTTACGCGAACTTGTGACGCAACTAGTAAAAATGCGTCGCAATAGTATGTCATTGTTATATGGTACTACAGAAGTAGTGGTGGAGAATGGTGGATTACTAGGGATAAAACGCAGCTATTTTAACGAAGAAACCATCGTTTTCTACAATGAAAATGCGGTAATGCTCAATATTGCTGGTAAAGCGCAATTTGAAAATCAAGAGGTTACTACCTTAAATACTTTAGAATCAGATACAAATTACCAAGTGAAAGCACGCAATTTTGCAATCATACAAACTAAGAATAAAGAAAAATAATAATGAAGAAAATCAGTTTCCTATTTGCAGTAATGGTCCTTTTAGTCTCTTGTAAAGAAGCTTTAAAAGATCATGATGAACAAGAAGCTACTACTACCGTAGAGAGCAGTTTTAAACCATATAATCATAGTGAATTAGAAAACGCCATTATCTATGAAGCTAACATCAGACAGTATTCTGATGCAGGTACTTTTAATGAGTTTACTAAGGATATTCCAGAGCTTAAGAAATTAGGTGTTAAAGTAATCTGGTTAATGCCGGTATTCCCTATTTCTGAAAAGAATAGAAAAGCAAAAGGCGATTTAATGGTGCATGATATAGAAGATCCTAAAGAGCGTGAAAAATACTTAGGTAGTTACTACAGCATCGCAGATTATGAGAAAGTGAATCCAGAATTTGGTACTAAGGGAGATCTAGATAAATTGATAGAAACAGCTCATGATAATGGGATGTATGTCATACTAGATTGGGTAGCAAATCATACGGGCTGGGACAACTGGTGGATCGATAAACATCCAGAGTATTATACACAAAATGAAAATGGTGAGATCATACATCCAGCAGGAACAGACTGGACAGACACCGCAGATTTAAACTATGAAAATAAAGACGTATGGAAAGCAATGACAGCGTCTATGAAATACTGGGTAGAGAATCATAATATCGACGGTTTCCGTTGTGATGTAGCTCATGAAGTTCCTATTGAGTTTTGGAACTATGCAGTTAAAGAATTAGAACAAGACAAAGAATTGTTCATGCTAGCCGAAAGTGAGAAAAAAGATTTGTTTTATGAAGCTTTTGATATGGGATATAATTGGGAAGGTCATCATCTTATGAATGAATTAGCTCAAGGTAAAAAGCCTGTAACAGAATGGGATGAATACATGAAACGTAATCAGCAAAATTATCAAGCAGACGATATTTTAATGAATTTCATTACTAACCATGATGAAAATTCATGGAATGGTACTGTAAAAGAACGTATGGGAGATGCCAGTGAGTTAATGTTAAGCTTTCAATATATGATTCCAGGAATGCCATTGATCTATTCTGGTCAGGAATATGGAATGGATCATCGTTTGAAGTTTTTTGAAAAGGATATGATCCCAAAAGAAAAAGGAAATGTATGGGAAATGATGGAAAAGTTAGGTGATCTAAAACAAAACCATCCAGCACTGAAAGGTGGAAAGGAAGCAGCTAGTTATGAAAGATTAACCACTACGGCAGATGATCAGATTTATGCAATTAAAAGGTCAAAAGGAGATGATCATATCATTTATATGGCAAATCTAAGTGATGATTCAATAGTATTTAAGGTTAATGACCTTAATGCTACTGCAACTAACCTTATGAATAAGGATCAAATGTCAATTTCAAAAGGTCAAGAAATCACGTTGCATCCTTATGAATATCTATTGCTAGATGTCAAGTAATAGGAAATAAAGTAATTAAAATTTAAACCTCTTTCTTTTTTGAAAGAGGTTTTTTAATTCAATATGTTTTAGTTTTAGAATCTTAAAAAAAACATCACATGCAAAAGACCTATTACGATCCTAAGGATCTCAAGAAATTTGGAAATATAACAGACTGGAGTGAAGAGTTAGGAGAGAAGTTCTTTGAATATTACGGTAAAGTGTTTGAAGAAGGCGCATTAACGGCAAGAGAGAAATCACTAATAGCACTGGCGGTATCGCACACAGTTCATTGTCCGTATTGTATAGACGCTTATACTAGCGATGGATTAAAACGTGGAATTACTAAAGAGGAAATGATGGAAGCCGTTCACGTAGCTGGAGCCATTCAAGGTGGTGCAACATTAGTTCATGGAGTTCAAATGATGAATAAAGTGAATAAATTAGAGATGTAAGCAGGATGTTGACTTTGCATAGCAAAGTCGCACGTATCGCTTATCCCGATAATCTGCCCAAGCAGATTCATCGGGATCTTTTTAAAGCAATATGTGTTTTATAGAAGGAGCTAAAATGGCGTTTCCTAGAAAATGGTGATAGCCATTTATTTTGATATTTGATTAGACTGCTTAAAAAAGCTTTGAAACGTATTTTACGAATGCATGCGTAGGTATGCACCTGTAAAAATTAGTGGTTCACATCTTAATCATATATCCTTTTAAATTCTTCCCGCGACATGGTACATTTTACCTCTCAAAACTGACTTTATTAGTAATAGTGATTATTTTGTGAGATATTCTCGCTAAATATGCAAACCAGATTTACGATAATTACGTAACTATAAAAAAGAAACCATTTTATATGGCTGTAAATACTAAAACCTCTCTAAAAAAGAGAGCAAGTGATTTAGCAAATATCAATAAGCAAATGGAAATCCTTAATGGTGAACCATTTTCTAATGGTGAATTACCTTCATTTGCAAAAAAAATAAAGGAAACAACAGATCAGTTTCCATTGCGACCTAATAAATTAGAGATTATCCAGGTGAATGTAGGTTATATGTGTAATCAGGTTTGTGCACATTGTCATGTAGATGCTGGACCAGATCGCAAGGAAATCATGACTCGTGAAACGATGGATAAAATCGTTGAGGTGATCAAAACTACTGGCGCACATACACTAGATTTAACCGGTGGTGCACCAGAAATGAATCCAGATTTTAGATACTTTGTAGAAGAAGCCAGCGCGGCCGGAATTAAAGATTTTATTGTACGATCTAATCTTACGATCATAAGAGCAAATCCTAAGTATTATGATTTACCGGATTTCTTTAAGAAACACAATATTCATGTAGTGAGTTCCATGCCACACTGGACTCGTGGAAAAACAGATAAACAACGTGGTGATGGTGTTTTTGACAAGTCTATAAAAGCACTTCAAGAATTAAATGACCGTGGTTATGGAATGCCAGGAAGTGATTTAAAACTAGACTTAGTCTATAATCCTAGTGGAGCTTATCTTCCAGGAGATCAGGCCAGTATGGAAAAAGAAATGAAAGCTGCGCTATTAGAAGATTTTGGCATTCAGTTCCACAATCTTTTTGCCATAACTAATTTACCTATTGCACGTTTCTTAGATTACTTAGTCGCTAGTGAAAACTATGAAGATTATATGTATGCGCTAGTAGAAGCTTACAATCCTGCGGCTGTAGAAAATGTGATGTGTACTAATACCATTTCCATTTCATGGGATGGCTGGTTGTATGATTGTGATTTTAACCAGATGCTTGATCTCAAAATCGACAATAAGATTCAGCATATTGATGATTATAACGAGGATTTAATTAATAATCGTAAGATCCAAATTTCACAACACTGTTATGGCTGTACTGCTGGTGCAGGAAGCAGTTGTCAAGGCGTAGTCGCATAGTATGAACCAAAAACATTCACAAACCGCCATTTTACTTTTTGCCCAGACGGCACAAGTAGATGCTACTAGAAAATCTATTGCAGATGTTTCAGTGATGAATGTTTTAAATAAAAAAGTTCTAGATACCATTCGGTATACTGGTTATGATTACTATCATTTTACTGAGAATGAACAACGTGGCGAAACTTTTGCCAGTCGTTTTACAAATTCCATCCAAGATGTTTTTGAATTTGGTTATGAATCTGTAATATGTTTAGGGAATGATACACCTTTATTAACTGTTAATCTTATAACACAAGCTGCAGCACATTTACAACATGGTCATGCTGTAAAAGGGAAGTCTTATGATGGAGGATTGTATCTCATAGGATTAAATAGATCTCATTTTGATTCTCAAAAATTCCAAAATTTACCGTGGCAAACAGCTAGTTTAGCGGTTGCTTTTCATCAATATATAGATGATCAAAATGGTAATCTTCTAGTATTACAATCACTTCAAGACATAGATTCCACAACAGATTTACTACACTTTCTTGCAGGTAAAGATACTAGTGTAAAGATCATTAGGTTGTTGTTGAATACGCTTTCGCAAAAGCGAACTCAACACAAACACTTTTCCCTAAAAGAACTACAGGTCTTATTACTACAACCTGCAAATAAAGGCTCGCCACGACTTAAAGCAGCCTAACGATTAAGCCCAAATCTGGGGATACCATCATTATTTTTTAAAACTTTCATGAAGAGAATTACTCTACTCATGCTATTGTTGTGCAGTTGCATAACAACAGCACAAATATTAATTAAAGGTTCTGTTATTGATTCAGACGGCGAGCCCATTGCTTTTGCAAACGTGTCTGAGCAAGGCACACGTAATGGAACCACTACTAGTGAGACAGGAACCTTTGAGATTACCGTTCAAGAAAATGCAACCTTAGTGTTTTCATTTATTGGATATCAAACAAACACCATCACGGTTCAAGATGACGCCGTTGTGGTTATAATTCTAGAAGAAGGCGATTCTTTAGATCAAATTGTGGTCACAGCTTTAGGTGTAAAACGTAAAGAACGCGAGCTAGGTTATGCCGTACAAACGCTTGATGAAAATCAAATTGAAGAGGTAAAAGCGGTTAACTTGTTAGATAACCTTGCAGGTAAAGTTGCTGGGATATCCATAACACCTGGCGCTACTGGTGTAGGTTCTTCCTCTACTATTACCATACGTGGTGAGGCTAGTTTTTCAAATAATAATCCGCTATTTATTGTGGATGGTACGCCGGTGAATAATAATACGGTATTTAATTTCTCTAATGAAGCAGCAGCTGGATTTCAGGAAGTAGATTTCGGGAATGGTGCTGGAGAAATCAATCAAGATGATATTGCTAGTGTTTCTGTTTTAAAAGGTCCTGCCGCCGCAGCTCTTTATGGAACGAGAGCAGCAAATGGTGCTATTATAATTGAGACTAAAAACGGTGGAAAACAGCAAGGTTTAGGAATTTCCTATAACACAAGCTTTTTTGTAGATACCGCTTTTCAATTACCTCAATTCCAAAACGAATACGGGCAAGGTCAAGGTGGCCTTTTTGAATTTGTTGATGGTCTAGGTGGTGGAGTTAGTGATAACATTACCTATTCATGGGGACCACGACTGGATCAGGGAATTTTAATACCTCAATTTGATAGTCCAGTAACCTTACCAGATGGAACAGTAGTCCGTGGTGGTGATACCGCTTTATATAGTGGATTACCTATTACAGCAACACCTTTCAATAGTCACCCAGATAACTTGAAGAATTTTTATGAAACGGG
The DNA here is from genome assembly GCA_020630715.1 of Nonlabens sp. Lineage (GTDB taxonomy): Bacteria > Bacteroidota > Bacteroidia > Flavobacteriales > Flavobacteriaceae > Nonlabens. Next base: position 71,149 of record JAHDIQ010000001.1, on the reverse strand, counting down.
ACATACACTCATTAATAACATCGCAGTTTCAAATGGTTTTGAAAACGGTAATTATAGATTGAGTTTTACAGATTTACGCAGTGAAAGTATTATACCAGGTGTGAATCTGGATCGTCAGACTGTTGCGGCTAAGTTGAATTTCACGCCTAGTGATAAAACCATTATAAGATCTAGTATTAACTACGTGAATAGCGGTTCTGATAACAGACCGTCAAATGGATATGGTAGTGAAAATGTAAATTACTCACTAGTCGCATGGGGACCACGATCTTTAAACATCGATAACTTAAGAAATTACTGGCAACCAGGACTGGAAGGTGTACAGCAGTATTCCTTTAACTACACATTTTTTGATAATCCATATTTCATACTTCATGAAAACCGCAATAGTTTTAATCGTGATCGATTGTTTGGAAATATTTCTTTAACTCAAGAATTAACACCAGAATTAACCGCAACAGTGAGAACTGGAATGGATTATAGCAATGAAAAACGAAGATTCCTACGTGCTTTTTCTACTAATAGATTTCGTAATGGTGCTTATGCAGAGCATGATGTGACCTATCGTGAAATTAATACTGATTTTTTATTGAACTATAAAAAGCAATTGGGTGATATCGGTTTTGATGCGAGTTTAGGTGCAAATAGACTGGATCAAACGGCTTCTACTACTCAAATTCAAACGACCAGTCTCGCACAACCTGGTATTTTTTCATTGAATAATGCAGCGAGCCCGATTGAAAGTTTTGGGTTTACTTCTAGAAAGAGGATTAATAGTGTTTACGCTTTCGCGAAAGCGAACTACAAAAAATTTCTATACCTAGATCTAACTGCTCGTAACGACTGGTCTAGTGCATTAGCGACGCCATTCACCGCAGATAACACTTCATTTTTCTATCCATCTATTTCTAGTAGTTTTATTTTAAGCAATGTAGTAGAATTACCCAAAGTCATTGATTTTGCAAAGATCAGAGCCAGTTATGCTCAGGTAGGAAATGATACGGATCCATTCCAGACGCAAGGAACTTTTATTTCACAAACGCCAGTAAATTCACAACCTACTTTTACAAATCAAGATTTTATTCCTAATAAAAATTTACGACCAGAACTTACATCTAGCGTGGAATTGGGCTTTGATCTAAGGTTTTTAAAACAACGATTGAATCTGGACTTTACTTATTATAATGCATTGACCAGCGACCAGATTTTATCTTTACCTATTGCAGTTTCATCAGGTTTTAGCCAGCAAGTAGTTAATGCTGGTGCGGTAAGAAACACTGGTGTTGAAATCGTTTTAAACGCCATCCCAGTGCAAACAGAAAAATTCCAATGGAACTCTACGGTAAACTTTTCTACTAATAGAGCGATTGTAGAAGATTTGCCACAAGATGATGGTCGTTTAACACTGGCTTACTCTCGTGTTTATGATAGTCAAGATCAAACGGTATGGCATCAAGTAGAAGAAGGCGGACGCATAGGAGATCTTTATGGAACAGGATATTTACGTAATGAAGATGGTGATTTTGTGCTTACAGATGATGGCCGTTTTATTGCAGATCCAGAACTGCGCAAACTAGGAAATTACAACGCAGATTTTACGATGGGTTTCAATAATAGTTTTAGTTATAAGAATTGGGATGCTTCATTTTTACTAGACTGGCGACATGGTGGTATTGTAGTTTCTAGAACACTGGCACTAGCTGGAGTAGGTGGACAACTCGAGGAAACTGCAAACAGGCCAGAAGCAGGAATCATTGCAGATGGTGTTGTAAATACTGGAACGGCAGATAATCCTGTTTATGTTCCTAACACAACAGCAGTAAGTGCAGAGAGTTTTTACCGTCAGTTTTATGATCGTAATCATGAGGAAAACAATGTTTACAATGCTAGCTTTTTAAAATTGAGACAATTTTCCATAGGGTATTCTTTTGATTTGAAGAAAGGAGCTTTGGGATTATTTAATGATGGAGCTCAAATGAGAGTAGCAGTGATAGGAAGAAACTTATTTTCGATTTCAGAGATCCCACATTTTGATCCAGAACAACTCGCTGTTCAAGGTCAGGGATTTGTGCGTGGCGTAGAAGATATGTCCTATGCCACGACCAGAAGTTTTGGGGTGAAGGCTGGGATAACTTTTTAGAACTTGAACTTGCACTTGAATATCGAATATAGAATATAGAATATCGAACAAGGAATAATAAATATCGAAAATCAAAACGAAAATCAAAAACAAATAGAACTTGAAATACATTGATAAATAAAGTTTTTTCATTATCGAAATGTTAATTGGAATAGTTTCCCTTGAGGGAAGTGCCGAAAGGCAAAGGGTGTTTTAGGTAAGAATAGAACTCGAATATCGAATATTGAACAAGGAATAATGAATACTGAAATTGATGAGTGAGAATAAAATGAAACGTAAAAAAAATATAAATGCTGGTTCGAGCGAAAGTCGAGAACCGTTTAAAACATAAAAATGAAAACAACACTTAAAATACTTCTTTTAATCGCGGTAGTAGGAATCACTTCCTGTACACAAGACTTTGAAGAAATAAATACTAATTCAAATGCACCTGTAAGTGTACAACCTAGTTTATTGTTGCGACAGGTGATTTACAACTACGGTGAAGAGATGTCCTATGAAGGATTTGTCGCTGGTGGATTATTGAGTCAGCACATGACCGCTCTAGATTTTAATCTTTTTGATAGACATGCATTGAAAAGTCCGCAATTAGGTGGTAATCCGTGGGCGATATTCTATCGTAATTTGAGAGATAATGAAATCATCTTGAATCAATCCAGAACTAATGAGGCTGATCGCGTTTATGAAGGACCAGCCTTGATCTTTAAAGCTTACATGACCGCAGCGCTAACAGATATCTATGGTGATGTTCCTTATAGTGAAGCATTCCGCGGTCAGGATGGTATTGTCCAGCCTGTTTACGATTTGCAAGAAGATATCTATTTACATTCTGGCGGTATCCTAGATAATCTAGAGCAAGGAATTGTAGCGATTGAAAATTACTCTGGTAGCATTGCCCTAGAAGGTGACGTACTTTTTAATGGTGATTTAGATGCTTGGGTTCGATTTGCAAATAGTCTAAGAATAAAAGCACTAATGCGTATCGCAGATAAAGAAAATGTGAGTGCGAGATTACAAACCCTTTATGATGATGGGAATTACATCACAGATAATTCCCAAAATGCCGTTTTTAATTTTAGTGATAGCGAGCCTAATAACTTCCGTATGGCGCGACTGCGTGCTGGAGATTTTGGAAATTTTGTGATGAGTGAAACCATGGAAGAAATTCTAGAAGACTTAAATGATGATCGTATCAATGTGTTATTCAGGCCTAGAGCAAATAACGGAAACGGTGATGATTACGAAGGTTTATTAAACGGTATCGACGCCTCATCTACATCAATAACCCTAGCAGATTTTTCTCTTGCTGGAACTGTTTTCAGAGAAAACACAGGAATGCTAGATGCTAACTATATGACTGCATGGGAAACTAATTTTCTCCTTGCCGAAGCTGCCGAACGTGGATTAATCAGTGCGCCAGCACAATCACTTTATGAAACAGGTGTGCAACAGGCTTATGAATATTGGAATACAGAATTGCCTGTAGACTATTTAACAACTACCGCTGCCTATGGAGCAAATGGGAATAACCCGATAGAGCAAATTATCACACAGAAGTGGATTGCTAGCGTCATTAATGGTTATGAAGGCTGGATTGAGTGGCGACGTACTGGATTTCCAGTGTTAAAAAATGTGTCTGCTAGTTTGAACAATGATTTAATACCTGTAAGAATGCCATATCCCGCAGAGGAAGTAGCACTCAACGCTGACAATTATAATACAGCTGCAAGCGCTACTAATGATAACGATATCAATGTTCCCGTTTGGTGGGATGAATAAGTAAAATCAAAATCAAAAAGAAAATCAAAAAGAATTTGAATTAGAACTTGAAATTGAAAAAAGAATAATAAAAACTAAATATAAATGTCAGTTTGAGCGAAAGTCGAGAACGATTTACAAATAACCGATAACAAACAACCAATTTGGAATTCCTAAAAGAAACATCAACCTTACAGTGGCTTCTCATCATAGCGAGCAGTGTGATATTCTTCATACTAGCACCATATGCTAAAGATGTAGGGACGTTTTTTAAAGCACAGCATCGTGGTAAAGCACCTAGTATGTTCATGCTTACAGGTAGTTTGATCATCTCTTGGATTTTTGCAAAGAGCATTACTAATGCCGCAAACCTAGGACTAGAGTTTGGTCTGGTAGGTGGTGTTGCTTATGCTGGATATTACCTGTCTTTTGCGGTAGCAGGAATCATCATTTATCAATTGCGAGTAAAAGGTGGATTTAAGAGTATTCATCATTTTCTGATGACTAGGTTTGGTAAAATCGCGGTGAACTTATTTTCTATTTTGATCAGTTTTAGGTTGTTTAATGAAGTCTGGTCTAATACGATGGTAATAGGAACTTATTTTGGAGAAATAGGCTCCACAGCTTACTATGCGGCGATACTGGTATTCACAATCCTCACACTAGCATATACATTAAAAGGTGGATTGAGCAGTTCCATTTTTACAGATGTGATTCAGATGGTGTTATTTTCTGTACTTCTAATTATTATTCTAGGAGTCATTTTTACTGAGCCAGAGATTGAAACTAGTACCATGATTTCTAGCGGAACTTGGTCTATGGAATTAGGATTAAACCTGTTTTTTGCGGCTATTTTACAGAGTTTTAGTTATCCCTTTCACGATCCAGTATTAACAGATCGTGGTTTTATAAGCTCACCCAGAATTACGAGAAAAAGCTTTTTATGGGCTGCATTATTAGGTGGGATTTGCATTGTGCTTTTTAGTTTGGTTGGCGTTTACGCACAACAAGCAGGATTAAAAGGGCAAGCCGCTGTTGAGGTGGCAAAAAAGTTAGGAGTCGTGCTACTGTTAATCATTAATTTCATCATGATAACCAGCGCGGCAAGTACTTTAGACAGTACTTTTTCTAGTTTTTCAAAATTACTTTCAATAGATTTAGGATTGGGTAAAACGGTAGCTTTTGGTAGATTGATGATGATTCTAGTAGCGGTTTTAGGTACCATTCCGGTTTTTCTAGATGCAGAGATTTTAAGTGCTACCACCATAAGCGGTACAATGGTGATAGGTCTCACTCCAGTTTTTTTATTATGGAAAATGAAAGCACCGCAAATCAGTTATTTTGCGTCGGTGATTGTAGGGTTGATTTTTGGATTGCTACTGGTATTTGAGACTTTTCCTGATGCGCTAGTGCATACTTCTGGAAAGTATTCTTTATTGTTATGGATTAATTTTTACGGTATAATCACTAGCTTTAGTGTCTTTCTCATTCCCACATGGTTCAAAAAGTAAAAGATTTAGGTCATAAACATGGTAAAATGCTGCTTTTCGGTGGTGTTTATAGCAACTTGCAAGCCATAGAAGCGGTGATCGCATTAGCACAGCAACATGATATTGCACCAGAAAACTGTATCTGTACCGGCGATATCATCGGTTATTGTGGACAACCTCAGGAGACGCTGGATACCTTTAAAAATTGGGGTGCACACAGCATTCTAGGAAATGTGGAAATTCAGTTGCGTGATGATCAGGAAGATTGTGGATGTGACTTTACAGCAGGATCTCGTTGTGATGGATTTAGTGATGTTTGGTACGCTTTTGCGAAAGCGAACTTATCATCCACCTCAAAAGATTATTTCAGCATCTTACCCGATCATATCACTTTTCAGTTTGGTGGACGTAATATAGGAGTCGTTCACGGTAGCGCAGATTATGTGTCACAGTTCATATTCAAATCTAGTGATTGGGGCGAGAAAATTGAAAGCTTCCAAAGCCTAGTCGTAGACATAATTATCGCAGGACATTGTGGATTGCCGTTTCAAGACGACTATGAAAATTTACTATGGCTTAATCCTGGCGTGATAGGAATGCCAGCAAATGATGGTGCAACAAATACTTGGGCGATGATTTTAGATGATAGTGATGGATTTACAGCCCAACACATTCCTGTTCATTATGACTATGAAACTGCGATAAGACACATGAAAAATAACAACTTACCTAAAGAATACGCACTGACGTTAGAAACTGGAATCTGGGATAATATGGAGATTTTACCAGAAGAGGAGCGATTGTTGCAAGGGAAATTATTAGATTTATAAACGATGAAAAAAAAATTCCTTATCATCATAACATTTTGTTCGTTTATTGGAAACGCGCAACAAGTAGATAGTCTATTAACGGCATATAATGATAAAACCGTTCCCTACATAAGTGTAGAGGAATTGTCAGAGAACTATGACCAATTCACGATTCTAGATACTCGCAAAAAAGCAGAATATGAGGTAAGTCATTTGCCTAATGCGATTTGGGTAGGTGAGCAGTTGACTAAAAAGGATTTAAAATTAATACCTACAGAAAAACCGATTGTGGTGTATTGTACAGTGGGAATACGTAGTGAGGATTTTGGTGCGCAGTTATTGAAAAAAGGATTTGATAATGTTTTTAATCTCTATGGTAGTATATGCTCCTGGAAAGATGCCGGATATTCCATAATAGATTCAGATGGTAATGAAACAGAAAAAGTTCATGTATTCTCTAAAGAATGGGCTAAGTATTTAAAAACTGGAGAGAAGGTTTTTTAAAACACAACTCTTTGTGAGAAAAACGAGGCGTCATATTGTTTAGGTGCAGACTTAAGTCCGCACCTGAATAATGTTTTTTAAATGATCTATGATTCCTTACTTGGAATGAGAATATTACCATACTTCAAAACTAAAAGGCTGATTATTAAGCAAGGAAAAAGACCTGTTATAAAGCCTATCTTGATATTTGAAACGATCATAACAAGCAAGGCATAGATGATATAACCACTACCATATTTTAACACTCGAATATTACTATCTAATTGTTGTGTGTAAAAAACGATGATTAGTGGAATTAGAATACTTAATAAAAGACCAGCGACAGCAGAGTTTATATTAGCGTTAGAATCTAATGTCATGTAACCTACCACAAACATGCTTATTAAGTTAATGAGAATAATAAATGTAAATTCAACCATTTTAGAGAGTATTGTTGATTCTTTAATACTTGTTTTTTCTTTTAGTTGACGAATATCTATTTCTAGAACTTCGCAAATAAGAAGCAAAGTGCTTTCTCTAGGTAAGCTTTGGTTGTTTTCAATTCTTTGGATCGTTCTAAGGTTCACATTTGCTTGTGTTGCTAATTCTTCTTGAGTGATGCCTTTTTTCTTTCGTAGTTCTCTAATTATTTTAGAAGTATTGCTCATAAGATTGTATTGCTTAGGTGTTTAAAATTATGATTTTTCAAAATCATTTCAAGCAAATAGAGCTGAAATTTAAACGACAATTAGAATGTCATAGGAATGTCGCAATAGGTTTACTAGAAAATAAAACGCCTCGTGAATCTCACGAGGCGTTTTGCTATTTTACTGATTACTTATTGCTACAATGAAAAAGCCTTTTTCACTTCATCCACATAATCCAGTTTCTCCCAAGTAAACAATTCTACTTCTTTTTCTACACGACCATTATATGGTGATTCAAAAACAAGTGTTTCCGTTCGTGGTTCACGTCCCATGTGACCGTAGGCTGCGGTTTCAGAATAGATAGGATTGCGCAGTTTTAACCTACGTTCTATAGACGCTGGACGCATATCAAAGATTTGTGCTACTTTACTAGAAATTTCACCATCTGTTAAATCTACCGTTGCTGTTCCATAAGTATCTACTAGGATTGAAGTAGGCTCTACCACACCTATGGCATAAGAAACTTGAACTAATACTTCTTTACATAAACCAGCGGCAACTAGGTTTTTTGCAACATGTCGTGCGGCATAAGCAGCACTGCGATCTACTTTTGAAGGATCTTTCCCAGAGAATGCGCCACCACCATGAGCACCTTTACCACCATAAGTATCTACGATGATTTTACGACCGGTAAGTCCAGTATCACCATGTGGTCCACCTATCACAAACTTACCTGTTGGGTTAATGTGATACGTAATGGCATCATTAAATAATTTCTGCGCGTAAGATGGTAATTGTGCAATAACTCTAGGGATTAAAATCTCAACTAGATCTTTTTTAATTTGAGCCAGCATCGCCTCATCATCTTCATTAAAAGGATCATGTTGTGTAGAAATTACTATAGCATCGATACGTTGTGGTACATTATCATCACTATACTCTATAGTAACTTGTGATTTTGCATCAGGACGTAAATAAGTGATGTCCTTCATTTCACGACGTAGCTTAGCTAGTTCAATCAGTATTTTATGAGAAATATCTAAAGCAAGTGGCATGTAGTTCTCAGTCTCTGCCGTTGCATAACCGAACATCATTCCCTGATCACCAGCACCTTGTTCTTCTTTATTTTCACGATCTACACCTTGATTAATATCTTGAGATTGCTCATGGATCAAAGAAATCACACCACAAGAATCACCGCTAAATTGGTAAGCTCCTTTTGTGTAACCTATCTTGTTAACTACCTCACGTGCAATATGTTGCGCGTCGATATAAGTGTTTGATTTCACCTCACCAGCAAGAATTACTTGTCCAGTTGTAACCATCGTTTCACAGGCCACTTTTGATTCTGGATCAAAGGCTAGAAAATTATCTAATAAAGCATCACTAATCTGGTCTGCAACCTTGTCTGGATGTCCTTCACTAACTGATTCACTTGTAAATAAATAAGGCATTTATGTATTACGCTTTCGCGAAAGCGAGATTTAAAAATCACTCTCGACATTAATAAAAATAGAAGATAAAAAAGGCTGTATGCGGTCGCGCGGTACACTGTTTTAGCGTTTGTGTTTTCTGATATGAAAACGAGGTCGCAAGCAGCCAAATCTTTCCTCAATTGAAGTGCAAATGTAATAAAATGATGGTCAATATCGGGTCGTTGTTATAGCATTATTAACGTTCTATAAAAATAATTATAAATTAATAGCTGTTCAAAATAAGTTGTAGTAAATTGAATTTTAGTGAGTTAAAGTATAACCCTACTGAGTCAGTAGGAATTTGATACAAGAAAGATTTGGTAGATTCAAAAAGTTTTCTGAATCTTTACGATCACGTTCATAACCATATTGAAATTATCAAGAAAGGACGAGGGAACAGACCCATCGACTCCTTAGCAACCCTTAACACTCGTTAAGAAGGTGCTAAATTCTGCCCATTTATTTGGGACAAGATGATACACATGTAAGTAGGTTATACTAACAAGTTTCTTTTTTGATTTTCTATCTAAGTGTTACAACTCGGACAGGAAGTGTTTTTTCAATTTGGTTTTGTTCTTAAATCAATTTTTAATTTAAAAAGAAACAACATGTCAAATCAAAAATTCTCAACAAACTCACTTCATGCAGGTCATGACGTTAACAACAATGGTGGAACTCGTGCCGTACCATTGTACCAAAGCACAGCTTTTGTCTTTAAAGACAGTGATCATGCTGCTAATCTTTTTGCACTTGCAGAGCCTGGTTACATTTACACTAGAATTAATAATCCTACAGTTGACGTACTTGAGCAACGGCTCGCAGCACTAGAAGGTGGAATAGCAGCAGTAGCAACAGCATCTGGAACTAGTGCTATTTCTACCACCTTATTAACCTTATTAAGAGCCGGCGATCATATCATTGCTAGTAGCTCTCTTTATGGTGGAACTTATAATTTGTTATCGGTGACTTTACCACGATTTGGTATTACAACCACTTTTGTAGATCCTAATGAAGATGATGCTTTTACAAATGCATTGCAGGAAAATACTAGAGCGATTTTTGTAGAATCTTTAGGTAATCCTAAACTAGACGTCCTAGACTTGAAGAAAATTAGCACACAGGCTCAAACCTCTCGTGTACCGTTAATTGTAGATAATACGGTAGCGACGCCTTATTTATTAAATCCTATTGAACACGGAGCAGATATCGTGATTCACTCACTCACTAAATACATTAATGGAAATGGAACCGCTCTAGGTGGCGTGATTATAGATGCTGGAAAATTTGAGTGGACTAATGGGAAGTTCCCAGAATTTACAGAGCCTAGCGCTGGTTATCATGGATTAGTCTATGCAGACGTTTTAAAAGAAGCCAGTTTTATTGCCAAAGTTCGCATAGAAGGATTGCGAGATCTAGGTGGTGCGATATCGCCTTTTAACGCTTGGCAAATTATTCAAGGTCTGGAAACGCTAGAATTACGCATCCAGAAACATAGTGAAAATGCTCTGGAATTAGCAAAATGGTTACAAGACAGAGAAGAAGTAGCATGGGTAAATTATCCAGGACTGGAGAATAGCGATTACTATGATCTCGCGCAGGAATACTTGCCTAAAGGTCAGAGTGGTATTGTCACTTTTGGGATAAAAGGTGGTTATGAAAGTGCTAAAAAAGTAGTGGATAGCACAAAACTATTTTCTTTACTAGCAAACATAGGAGATACTAAGTCGCTTATAATTCATCCAGCAAGTACCACGCACCAGCAGTTAAGTGATGAATCACAACTAGCAACTGGTGTTTCAAAAGATTTGATTCGTTTATCTGTAGGCTTAGAAAATATTACTGATTTGCAAAATGATCTAGAAGAAGCCTTTACAACCATTCATAAATCAGTGCTGGTCTAATGAGTGATTCATTAAAACATATAACACTTACAGATTTTGAATTGCGTTGCGGTAAAAAGCAAACGATTAATGTTAGTTATCAGATTTTTGGGCGTGCGTTGCATACCGCGCCCATTATTCTGGTAAACCATGCGTTAACCGGTAATTCCAGTGTCACAGGATGGTGGAGTAGAATTGTAGGTTCTGGAAAAGCTATAGATACCGATGGGTATACAGTGATTTCTATGGATATTCCAGGTAATGGATTTGATGCAGAAGTAGAACATTTAATCTATAATTATCAAGACTGGACGCTAGAAGATGTAGGTCACGCTTTCGCGAAAGCGTTACAACTATTAAAAGTGTGCTACATACATGCAGGTATAGGTGGAAGCATAGGTGGTTGTTTGTTATGGGAAATGGTAGTTGCCTACCCAGAATTATTTGAAACCATAATCCCAATAGCCTCAGACTGGAAAGCAACAGACTGGCTAATTGCAAATTGTCATGTACAACATCGCATTTTATCAAATTCTAAAAAACCAGTGGAAGACGCGAGACAACACGCCATGACTTTTTATAGAACATCACAAAGTTTAAGACATAAATTCAATGGAGAAACAGATGATGATTTTAAGGTAAAAGGCTGGCTTAATCACCACGGTAAGAACTTAAAAGGTCGTTTTACATTACCAGCCTATCATTTGATGAACCATCTATTGATGTCTACTAATGCTGGGAGAAATCACAATGATAATATCGCAAAAGCTTTACAAAATAGTGACACTAAAATCAGGCTTATTGCCATTAATAGTGATGGATTTTTCATCGCTCAAGAAGATCGAGAAACCTATGAGTTACTTAAGAATCATCATGACATCACTTATCAAGAAATAGATAGTATTCACGGCCATGATGCTTTTTTAATAGAGCATGATCAAGTCACTACATTATTAGAAAAAGAATTAAAAAATAGTATCACGCATCGTGCAGTAGCGCCATGCCTTTAAAAACAACACATGAAAACTATACATATATATTTATTTGGTTTAGGGAATGTAGGAAGCACATTTATAGACCAGATCTTAGAAAGTCAGTCGTATTTTAAAAATCATCATCAGTTAGTTTTAAAAATTGTAGGACTAGCAAATAGTCGCCGAGTTTATACGATCAGTGATGGGATCGGTAGAAACTGGCTGGAAGTATTTAAAAAAGATTCTAGAACGCGTGAAAATGATGCGTTTTATAAATTTGCACAATACTATGATGTACCACGCATCGCAGTAGATGCAACCGCAAGTGCAGCATTATCTTTATTCTATCCAGAGTTGTTGCAACATGGATTTCATATTGCTACTGCAAATAAAATAGCAAACACCTTATCACAAGATTTCTATGATCAGTTGCGTGTATTATTAAAAAAGAATGAGCTACAATTTAAATATGAAACTAACGTAGGTGCTGGATTACCTATCGTAAAAACCATACATGATTTAGTTCATAGCGGTGAACAGATTTACCAAGTCAATGGTGTTTTCTCAGGTTCATTAGGCTATATTTTTAATCGATTTTCTCAAGAAGATCAGCCTTTTTCAACTATAGTCTTAGATGCTTTAAAATATGGTTATACAGAGCCTGATCCACGAGAAGATTTATCAGGAAATGATGTTGCTAGAAAATTATTAGTACTAGCTCGTGAAGCTGGATTGCAACTAGAATGGAATGATATCGCGATAGAAACTTTAGTGCCTGAAAATTTAAATGCCTCAGACATCAATCATTTTATAAATAACATAGAACAATTAGATACTTACTTTGAAGAATTGAAAAACCAATTAAATCCAAATGAGGTATGGCGTCATTTAGGCCAACTCAATTTAAAAGAAAAAACCTTAAAAGTATCACTACAAATTGTAGATGCTGATAGTCCAGCAGGACAATTACAAGGAAGTGATGGTTTTTTTGAGATCTATTCACAGTCGTATGCCACACATCCATTAATAATAAAAGGTGCTGGTGCTGGAAAAGAAGTAACGGCAAGAGGATTATTAGGCGATGTGGTTCAAATTGCTAAAACAGCGCATCAGGTTGCTCTAATTCCTAGTTGATCTGGAAATAGATGATATTAGTTTAACTTTGATACATGTTATCACGTAAAACTAAATACGGAATTAAAGCGCTCACTTTTCTGGCGCGACAAAAAACGCAACAACCAGTATCCATTAGCACTATTGCAGATGCCGAGAACATTCCACATAAATTTCTAGAAGCCATTTTGCTGGAATTGCGTAAGAATAGTATGCTAGGATCTCGTAAAGGAAAAGGTGGTGGTTACTATTTAATGCAATCTCCAGAAACGGTGCGCATGTCTACCGTGCATCGCATTTTAGAAGGTCCTATTGCTATGTTACCTTGCGTGAGTCTTAACTTTTATGAGAAATGTGATGACTGTCCAGATGAAGATACTTGTGCTGTAAACAGATTAATGATAAAGGTAAGAGACAATACCTTAGAGATACTGGAGAAACAAACCTTGTCAGATTTAGTATAGTAATTTTAGTAATAAAGTCATTAAAATAAATTATTACCCTATAAATCCTATAGGGTAATAAAATTATATTATATTTGGGTAGTTATGTAAATAACATATTTGAAAGGTCTTCTTAACACGAGTACTTTCAATTAAATGGGCTGTTTTCAATTGATATTTTTTTACTCGTGTTATGACCATTCATTATAAACATCGTCCACCGCACTCATTTAACTTCTCTTTAGGCAGGAATAACCTGCTATCTACTTGGTCATAAGTCATTTCCTACCGACCTTTGCAATTCGTAACAAAAACAACAAGTTGTTGCTAGATTACCACTATGATTAAAACAGATATTCTAATAATAGGAGCTGGTCCTACAGGTCTTTTTACTGTATTTGAAGCAGGATTGTTAAAATTAAAATGCCATTTAATTGATGCTCTAGCTCAACCAGGCGGACAGTGTAGTGAACTGTATCCTAAAAAGCCTATCTACGATATTCCTGGATTTCCAGAGGTTCTAGCTGGTGATCTTGTAGATAATCTGATGAAACAAATTGAACCGTTCCAGCCAGGATTTACATTAGGTGAACGTGCAGAAGATATTGAGAAATTAGAAGATGGAACTTTTATCGTCACTACTAATAAAGGAACAAAACACCATGCAAATGCGGTTGCAATTGCAGGTGGATTAGGATCTTTTGAACCTCGTAAACCACAAATAGATGGATTAGAAGCTTATGAAGATCATGGTGTTGCTTACATGATTAAAGATCCTGAAGTATATAGAAATCAAAAAGTAGTGATTGCTGGTGGTGGTGATAGTGCCTTAGATTGGTCTATTTTTCTAGCAGATGTTGCTAGCGAAGTAACCTTAGTTCACCGTCGTAAAGAATTCCGTGGTGCGCTGGATAGTGTAGAAAAAGTGCAAGATTTAGTGAAGGAAGGAAAAATAAACCTGATCACACCTGCTGAGGTTACAGACGTCAACGGAGATGGAAAAGTAGCATCAGTAACCGTAACTATTCATGATGAGGCAAAACGCATCCAAGAAATAGAATGTGACGCCTTTGTACCGTTATTTGGGTTATCACCTAAATTAGGTCCTATCGCAAACTGGGGACTTGAGATAGAAAAAAATGCCATTAAAGTAGATAACACATTAGATTATCAAACTAATATTCCAGGCATTTATGCCATAGGCGATGTGAATACCTATCCTGGTAAATTGAAACTCATTCTCTGTGGTTTTCATGAGGCAACCTTAATGTGCCAAAGCGTTTACCAGCGTATGTTTCCTAATAAAAAATACGTTCTTAAATACACTACCGTAGGTGGAATAGACGGCTTTGATGGATCGCGTAAAGAAGCAGAAAAAGCAGTTATTAAAACCATAGACGCCTAGTGGATCAGGATATTAACATCACTATTATAGATCGCGATGGGACAGAGCATGCAGTGCAGGCACCTACAGATATGAACATGAATCTCATGGAAGTTTGTAAAGCCTATGAATTACCTGTACAGGCTGTTTGTGGTGGAATGGCGATGTGCGCGACCTGTCAGGTTTATATAAAAAGTGATCACGATTTAGGCGATCGTAATCTTGATGAAGAGGCCATGCTTTGGGAAGCCTTACACGTTGAGGATAACAGCAGATTAGGTTGTCAGATTCCTATCACTTCAGATTTAGAAGGCTTGATCGTGGAATTAGCTCCAGAGCAGTAAGGTTTATTGTAAATTCGTAGCATGAAGAATGTGCTATGGTTTTGTTGTTATTTCGCTTTCGCGAAAGCGTGCTTTTCACAGCAAGCACTACTTAATTCATCATCTAGTAATTTACCGTCATATACTATTGATCTTTCCTATACCTACGGAACCATTTTAGAGCACAATCCTGATATTTCACATTTAATTACTGGTCATCCAGAAGGAGCTTTGTTACGTTATAATCGCAAAACTTATGGAGATAAAGAATGGGAATCGTTGTACGGTTTTCCAGATTGGGGTTTTACCTTTTCTTATCAAGATTTAAAAAATCAATCTCTAGGAGATGCCTATGGAGTCTATGGTCATTACAACTTTTATGCATTCAATAGAAAATTACAATATGGATTAGGAACAGGAATCGCATATATGACAAATCCTTACGATCCTGTAACAAACTTTAGGAATGTAGCTTATGGTACACGACTTACTAGTGCTAGTTATGTGATATTGAATTATAGAGAAGAAGAACTGTTTAAAAACATAGGATTTCACGCTGGGATCACGCTTTTTCATTATTCTAATGGTAACGTTAAAGAACCTAATACCTCAACTAACTCGTTCTTATTTAATGCAGGTTTAACCTATACCGTAAATACAGAATCCAGAGAAAAAAAGAAATGGGAAACTAGACCGTATAAAGAGCCTATTCATATGAATCTTTTATTACGTCATGGCTGGAATGAGGTTAATTTTATAGGTAGTGGACAGTTTCCATTTTTCACACTTTCTACCTTTGTGGATAAACGTCTTTCTAAAAAAAGTTCTATTCACGCTGGTGTCGATATCATGAATAGCCAGTTTTTAAAGGAGTACAGAGATTATCTTACAAATAGTTTTCCTAATAGTGGTATTACAGGTGACGAGAATATATGGCGTATGGGACTATTTGCTGGACATGAATTACACTTGGGTAAAACCAGCATCATTACTTATGTAGGTTTTTATGTTTTTGATGAGATCAAATATGGCTCCACCTTATATAATAGGATAGGATTGCAACGCAGGCTTAATGATAAATTGCAATTAAGTCTAACTTTAAAATCTCACGGTGCTAGCGCAGAGTCTTTAAGTCTAGGAATAGGTTATAGAATATGAAAAAAACAGGCTTATATATCGTCATAGTATTGTTGTGCTGGTGTTGTGACACAGCAAATGCTCCAGATTGTATACAAGCATCTGGTGATATCATTTCTGTTGAATTAGAGCTGGATAGCTTTAATAAAATCATTGTTTATAATCGCGTACAGTTAAAAATACAACAAGGAACTACCCAACAGGTATTCCTAGAATCTGGTGAAAACCTCATAGATGATATAGAGGTTAAAGTCATAGATGGACAGTTGATAATAAAGAATCATAACAATTGTAATCTAGTACGCGACTATGGATTAACCGTAATTACGGTGATAACGCCAGACTTAACAGAAATAAGAAGTAGTACCGGACTAGAAACTCAATCTATCGGTGTTTTAGAGTTTCCAGAATTGACTTTGTTTTCTGAAAACTTCCAAAACGATTTCCAAAGCTCTGGTGATTTTAGATTGACTTTAGATGTAGATAATTTACGAATTGTCAATAATAACATCAGTAATTATTATTTAAATGGCGAGGTGCAAAATGCTAACTTAGAATGGTATTCTGGTGATGGGCAGTTGATTGCTCGTGATCTTGAGATACAAAATGCACAAATTTTTCATCGCGGCACTAACAACTGGCAAATAGATGTAAAACAAAACATCACCGGAACCATTTCTGGTTACGGTGATGTGATATTAGAAACCGCTCCTGTCAACATTAACGTTAATGAAACATGGGACGGCAGATTGATAATTAGAAACTAATTTACTTTAAAGAAATAGGAACTTCTACTTCATAATTTCCCCAGCCTATTTTTAAATGCACCGTTGATCCTTCATCAGGAGAGTACATTAACATCGTAAGAAGCTCTAGATTATTTTCAGTCATTTTAACAGGAACATCTATGGTGACTAGGTCTAATTCTGGTTTGTGGCTGTAGTTTCCCCAACCATCATTTTCACTGTTGATGTGAATTTTCCACGACCCTTTTTCAGGAGTTACGATTAAGGAATATCTACCTGCCTCTAGTTTTGTTTCACCTATCAATACGTCGCGCATGAATAATAACTCTGTACTTTCATTTGCGCCAGCACGCCATGCTTTACCATATTTTAATAGACCTTCAAAAAGGGTACGTCCGTTTAAAGCTGGTCTACTATATAATAATCTAATTTGTGGTTCAAGGTTTTTGCGTTGTTCTTCTGATTTTGCAAATTGTCTTTTTGCAGCATCTGCAGGATAGAATGCGGCATCCATCGGACTTTTATCCGTTTTTACTTTGGTTAAGTCTTGTGCATTTGTAAATAAAGTAGCCATAGAAAAAGCTACCAACATTAAAATATTTTTCATCGTATTTAATTTTCCATAAAGATAAATTGAAATCATCATAAAAAAATCACAACTCCATCGTGGTACGATAAAGTATTAATCCACTAGGTGGTGCGATATGGCTTAAGTGGATTTTTTTAGAACCATCTAAGTTTGCTTTAAAAGCTTCTAAAGTTATTTTGTGCATTCCTAAATCAAAAAGAGAACCCATCATTAATCGTACTTGATGACGTTTAAATCCACTACCGCTTACGCGAAAGACAAAACTCTCTTCAGGAAAAAAGTTTGCTGTGAATAAAGTGTTTTTTTCTACACAACAGCTGTTTACCGTGCTTACAGTATTGGTATTTTCTTTAGGTTTATAAGTGTAGGACCAGAAATCATGAGTTCCTTCAAATAATTGTGCTGCTTCTTGCATTAAAGGAATGTCTAATTCAGTTTTCATATATACCATTAATGAAGCGCAAAATGGGTGGAACTTCTCACCATGAGAAAATAGATAGATGTATTCTTTTATTTTAGGATGTTGAATAACATTAAAATCTCTATTGGTAGGTTGAACACTTAATGCTCTAATATCACTAGGAAGATTCAGATTGAAATCTTGAAGAAACTGATCAGTATCTATAGGTTCATTATCTATAAATAATTCGATGTAAGTTTCGTTTACAGATACTTTTGCATCTGTACGTCCTGCGGCAAGAACTTTAAAATTAGAATGGTCTAGCACAAAACGCAAGGTGCGTTTTACCATTTTTTCTACGGTAGGAACATCGGGCTGTTTTTGCCAGCCGTGGAACCTAAATCCTAGATATTGTAATTTGATGAGGTAAAAATGGCGATTTTGAAATTGCATATGTAAATATGCTATTTTTAATGTAATTAAATTTATACGTATCTTTGATTTAAACACACGTGTAATGAAAACTAAGTTAACGCTAACCATTGAAAAAGCGGTTATAGAACAAGCTAAGCAATATGCAAGAGATACCGGTCAGAGCCTTTCAGAATTGATACAGAATTATTTAAAAAAGATTTCTAAAAATGAGACGGAAATTTCTCTAAAAGAGCCTTCTTCAAAATATTCTAAATTTTCAGGAATCATTGATTCTGATTTAGATCCAGTGAAGGATAGAGATAAAATTAGAGATATTAGAATTGAGAAACACATCAAATGAAATATTTTTTAGACACTAATATTCTGATAGATAATTTTTTAAATCGACAACCATTTAATTTTAATGTAAGAAGATTTTTTAAAAAAGCAGATGATGATTCTTGGCTACTATATGTTTCTGATATTTCTTTTTTGAATGCTCACTATGTTTTAAAAAAAGAAGTTTCTAATAAACTTGCTACAGAAATTATTTTAGATTTTGTTTCATTAGTTGAAGTAACTTCAATTACCAAAGAGATGCTAATTGCCGCTGGATCTACTAAGTTTAAAGATTATGAAGACTCAGTTCAATTCCAATGTGCAGCATCTATTGAAGGTTTAGACGGAATTATTACTAGAAATAAAAAAGATTTTAAACACTCCACAATTCCTATATTCTCACCAGAAGAAGTGTTAGAGCTTTAAAATAATTAATGCTTACTGCCTACTTAAAAACTGTCTACGATCACTCACCCGTCAACTCCTGAAACATCGTTTCAAGATTCTTATTTTTTTTATTTAAAGATAGAATCTTCAACTCATTATCATGCGCAAAATCAAAAACGGCACTGCGCATATCTTCACTAGTTTCAAAATGTAATTCATAACTAAAACCAGCAAGTTGTTTCACACCACGTACTTTTGAGATTTCCTTGAGTAATTCTACCTCTACTCGATAGTCAAATTCAACTTCTATCACCTGAGTGGCATCACTTTTTAAATTTTTCAAATAATCATCTGCGACAATCTGACCTTTATTGATAATTATTACACGGTCACACATTGCTTCTACTTCTTGCATGATGTGCGTAGAAAGTAAAATGGTCGTATGTTCACCTACTTTTTTAATTAATTGACGTATTTCTACCAGCTGGTTAGGATCTAAACCAGTAGTAGGTTCGTCTAAAATCAGGACTTTAGGTTCATGCAGTAAGGCGTTTGCTAGTCCTACACGTTGCTTATAACCTTTAGAAAGTTCTTGTATTTTTTTGCCTAAATGAGAAGTTAATCCAGTCTCTTCAATAACGCTTTCTACGCGGTTTGGGGCATTTTTAATTCCGTAAACCTGCGCGCTAAATTCTAGATATTCGCGTATATACATTTCTGGATATAACGGATTATTCTCTGGTAAATATCCTATCGATTTTTGAACTTCTCGAGCATTATCCTTTACGTCATTTCCATTCACGCTAGCGGTTCCACTAGTAGGGTTTAAATAAGTCGTGAGAATACGCATCATAGTGGATTTTCCAGCACCATTAGGACCTAAAAAACCTACAATTTCATTTTCTTTTATGGAAAAACTAACTTCATCCAGCGCTTTTTGAGCACCGTACATTTTGGTTATTTTTTGAACATTTATAGACATAAGGTAAAGATACAATTAATGGTGCAAGACTTTAAAAAAAGCAATTGGTTTCTTGTTATTTCGCTTTTGCGAAAGCGTAATAACTCAAAACTCACTACCATAAACCTACCTTAAAACGCTAGTCATCTTAACCTATTGTTCTAACTTTGTGTTCTTATATGAAGATTACAAAGGAAAATAGAAAGTGGTTAGACGATTTAGAATTATCGCATCCACTAGTGATTGCTGGACCATGTAGTGCAGAGACGGAAGAACAAGTGCTAGAAACAGCTCATGCCTTAAAGGATAGTGATGTGAGTATGTTACGAGCTGGCGTATGGAAACCACGTACCAGACCTGGAAGTTTTGAAGGTGTAGGAGCAATTGCATTGCCATGGTTAATGCGTGCCAAAAAAGAAACAGGACTTCAAATCGCTATTGAAGTAGGAAGCGCGATGCATGTTAAAATTGCATTGCAATACGATATTGATGTCTTATGGCTGGGCGCACGTACCACCGTAAACCCATTTCTAGTACAGGAAATTGCCGAAGCATTACATGGCACAGATAAAGTAGTACTGGTTAAAAATCCAGTGAATCCAGATCTTGCTTTATGGCTAGGTGCGGTAGAACGTTTACAGGCGCAGGATATTAAAAACCTAGGTGTGATCCACCGTGGTTTTTCTACTTACAGAAAAACAGATTATAGAAATAATCCACAGTGGCAAATCCCGATAGATCTCAAATCGATGCATCCAGATTTACCGTTAATTTGTGACCCATCTCATATTACAGGTAAAAGAGACATGGTCTTTGAGGTTTGCCAGACAGCGTTAGATTTACGATTTGACGGTTTAATGGTAGAAACACATCCTAATCCGGTAGAGGCATGGAGTGATGCCGCACAGCAAATCACACCTGCTACGATGATTAAAATTATGGATGATTTACGCATACGTAAAAAGGATTTTACAGATGCGCAAACGGCAGAAAATCTAGAACACTTACGTACCGATATTAATAGCCTGGATACTAAAATCATAGGATTATTAAGTCAGCGTATGAAGCTGGCAGAAGATATAGGATCACTTAAGAAAAAAGACAATGTATCTATTTTACAAAGTGATATCTGGAAACGCACTCTTGCACAAATGAAAGTACAAGGTGAAAATGGCGGTTTAAGCGATGCTTTTATTGAAGCATTTTATAAAGCGATACATCAAGAAAGTATCCATCACCAGCAAAAGATGTTTGACTAGAATTAATAATAAAATGAAAAATAGAACAAAATGTAACTTGCCATTATGCATTATTCATAGTGTTGCTAGTGGTTTTTGTTTTTCATTTTGTTTTTTGAGTGTAGCGATATGAAAGGAACGGTCTATAGGTCTACAGGAAGCTGGTATGAAGTGAAAGGAATTGATGGTGCGATGTATTCTTGTAGGATTAAAGGTAAATTCAGGTTGCAAGGAATTAAAAGCACTAATCCAGTAGCTGTAGGTGACCAAGTGATTTTTGAAATTGAGAAAAAAGGCGATGAGGAAATAGGAATCATAAAGGAGATTTTAGAACGTAACAACTACATTGTGCGTAAAAGTGTGAACCTCTCTAAACAGACGCACATCATTGCTGCAAATGTGGATCAGGTTTTTTTAATCGTAACTTTAAATAATCCACCTACGTTTACCTCTTTTATAGACCGTTTTCTAGTTAGCGCGGCCGCTTATGACATTCCCGTAGTATTGCTTTTTAATAAAATCGACACCTATAATGATGAACAGCAAGAAGCATTAATAGATCCAGAAACGGGCGAGGAATATCTTACCATGACAGAACTGGATCAGGTGCGACATCTAATGCAACTGTATAAATCCATTGGGTACAAATGCATTGCGATAAGTGCTCAAACGGGTAAAAATATTGACCAAGTAAAAGAATTGATGCTAGATAAAATTAGCATGTTTGCTGGTCATAGCGGTGCCGGTAAAAGTACAACCGCAAACGCGATACAGCCTGGACTAGAGCTTAAGACTAAAGAAATAAGCGACCAGCATAAGCAAGGACAGCACACCACGACCTTTGCCCAGATGTTTGATCTGGATTTCAACGCAGGTATTATTGATACACCTGGAATTAAGGGTTTTGGCGTGGTAGATATTGAAAAGGAAATTGTTGATGGCTATTTTCCTGAATTTTTTGAACGTAAACACGATTGTAAATTTCACAACTGCCTACATGCAGAAGAACCAAAATGCGCTATTAAAGACGCTGTAGAATCTGGCGATATTGCAATTTCCAGGTATGAGAGTTACTTACAAATCATAGGAGGCGAAGAAGATAATTATCGCACAGATAAATATGCAACGCCATGAGAGTAGTCCTGCAACGCGTTAGTGAAGCTAGTGTTACCATTAATGGTAAAATTCATGCTGCTATAGACTATGGTTTATTGATTTTGTTAGGAATCACCTCTGAAGATACTCAGGAAGACATCGACTGGCTAGTGAATAAAATTGCAGGAATGAGAATCTTCTCCGATATAGATGGCAAAATGAATCTTAATGTAAGTGAGATAAATGGAAATGCTTTGGTGATATCTCAATTCACCTTATTTGCCAGTACTAAAAAAGGAAATCGACCTAGTTTTATCAACGCCGCACGACCAGAAATTGCCGTGCCACTCTATGAGGATTTTTTAATTTCGCTTTCGCGAAAGCTAAACAAAAATATCTCTTCTGGAATATTTGGAGCAGATATGAAGGTAGCATTAGTTAATGATGGTCCAGTAACCATTGTGATGGATAGCCAGAATCGAGAATAAAAAAAATAAAAACCATGTCCCTAAAACAATCACAAGAGCAAGTAGACCTGTGGATTAAAAATCATGGAGTGCGCTATTTTAATGAGCTCACTAATATGGCACAACTTACTGAGGAAGTAGGCGAGGTAGCACGCATTATTGCACGACGTTATGGCGAGCAAAGTGAGAAAGAAAGCGATAAAAATAAAGACCTAGGAGAGGAACTGGCAGATGTCATGTTTGTGGTATTATGTCTGGCAAAT
This sequence comes from Nonlabens sp., assembly GCA_020630715.1. Classification (GTDB taxonomy): domain Bacteria; phylum Bacteroidota; class Bacteroidia; order Flavobacteriales; family Flavobacteriaceae; genus Nonlabens. The sequence goes on along the minus strand of JAHDIQ010000001.1, from coordinate 48,194 downwards.
CAGACTGGTACAGATCTAGAAGAAGCATTTGCAAAAAAGCTAGATCTTAAAACAAAACGTGATCACGATCGTCATCATAATAATGAGAAGCTCAAATAACGATGGACTATTTATTACGTCCATCAGAACAGTATAAATCTGATCAAACGCTCACCATTAGCGGTTCAAAAAGCGAAAGCAACAGACTTTTAATACTCCAAGCCTTATTTCCAAAAATCACCATAGATAATCTGTCTGATAGTGATGATACGAGACATTTAAAAAAAGCACTTCAGCATCATACGGGAACTATTGACATAGGTCATGCAGGAACGGCGATGCGCTTTCTTACTGCATATTATGCCTCTACCGCTGGTAGTGAGGTAATCCTAACTGGTAGTGATCGCATGCAACAACGTCCTGTAAAAATATTAGTAGATGCGTTACTAGAATTAGGAGCACAAATTGAATATTTGAATAATGAAGGTTATCCACCACTTAAAATTACGGGTAAAGAATTAACTACTTCAAAGGTTGATATAAATGCAGGCGTCTCTAGTCAGTACATAAGCGCATTATTACTTAACGCTAGTAAATTTAAAAATGGTTTAGAATTATCACTTAAAGGTAATCTTACTTCGCGACCGTATATAGAAATGACGACCAAATTACTACAGGAAATAGGCGCATTTCAATCTTGGGAAAAAAATGAGAATGAAGAGGTTATTACCATTACATCGCCATCTCAATTAAAACAACATCAATTTACCGTAGAAAGCGACTGGAGTAGTGCTGGTTACTGGTACAGCTGGGTAGCTTTACAAGCTGTAGGTTATCAAATAGAACTACATAACTATAAGAAAGATTCACTGCAAGGTGATAAAAGACTAGTTGAGGTGTATGAATCCTTTGGCGTGCTAACCACATTCATGGGAAACGGAATAAGGTTAGAAAAAGTTAATCATACCTTACCAGAGGTTTTAGAATTTGACCTCACAGATATTCCAGATCAGGCGCAAACCATATTTGTTACGGCTCTAGGTTTGAAAGTTGAATTAAAACTTAAAGGACTACATACCTTAAAAATTAAGGAAACAGATCGTATAGAAGCATTGAAGTTGATGGGATTACGCTTTCGCGAAAGCGTAATAAACACCACTCACGATTCCCTACACTTACTACCCAGTACACTAAAAACTATAACAGATCCTGTTGAAATAGAAACTTTTAATGACCATCGTATGGCACTCGCATTTGCGCCATTAAGTTGTAAAGTACCGCTGATGATCAAAGATGCAGGTGTGGTGACAAAAAGTTATGTAAGTTTTTGGGACCATTTAAAATCCCTAAATGTCCCGATAGCAGAAATTTAAGTCGCGTTTTACTTGACAACGCCTATCGCCAAATCGTATATTTGCAACCCTAAACGAAATTTACTTCATGAAGTTATCGCAATTCGGTTATAAATTACCTAAAGAGTTAATCGCCCAGTATCCGGCAGAAAATAGAGATGAATCCCGTTTAATGGTCTTGCACCGCTCTACTGGAGAAATCGAGCATAAAATGTTTAAAGACGTTATCGATTATTTTAATGAAGATGATGTTTTTGTAACAAATAACACACGTGTTTTCCCTGCTAGATTGTATGGTAATAAAGAAAAAACAGGAGCTAGAATTGAAGTTTTTTTGCTTAGGGAATTAAACCCTACTACAAAGTTGTGGGATGTACTAGTAGATCCTGCTCGTAAGATACGTATAGGGAATAAACTTTACTTTGGCGATGATGAAAGCTTAGTCGCAGAGGTTATTGATAATACTACGTCTAGAGGTAGAACCCTACGTTTTCTTTTTGACGGTAGTTACGAGGAATTCCGTGAAAAATTGACAGAGCTAGGAGAAACTCCTTTGCCACGTGAGTTAGGCCGTGAGGTAGAAGCAGAAGATGAGGAACGCTTTCAAACCATATTTGCAAGTGAAGAAGGTGCGGTTGCGGCACCAGTAGCTGGATTACATTTTTCTAGACATTTATTAAAGCGTCTTGAAATTAAAGGAATCCACATGGCTCATATTACCATGCATATAGGTTTAGGAACCTTTGCACCAGTAGAGGTAGAAGATCTTTCTAAACATAAAATGGATAGTGAGCAGGCGATGATTACGCAACAAACCGTTGATATGGTGAATAATGCCATCAATCATAAACGCAACGTTTGTGCTGTAGGTACTACTACTATGCGTACCCTAGAGAGTGCAGTAAGTAGTGATGGTAGATTGAACACCTATGATAGCTGGACTAATAAATTTATTTTTCCACCGTATGATTTTAGTATAGCAAATGCGATGATAACTAATTTCCATCCACCTAAATCTACACTAATGATGCAGGCGGCAGCCTTTGCAGGTTATGACTTTTTAAATAAAGCTTATAAAGAAGCTATTAAAGAAGGATATCGCTTTTCTACCTATGGAGATGCGATGTTAATTATTGATTAATACATAATTAAAGCCGTTAAGTTCAATACTTAACGGCTTTTTTGTTTTAGAAAACTTTATATTGCGGTACGAAAAATTAATTATGATGAAAAAAATCTTTACTTTTTGCGCGTTATTGGTAATGTTTGTTACTGTAGCTCAGGTTACTAATGAAAAAGAACCTCGCAGTTGGTCCATGGATCTCAATCTGAATATACAAGCAGAGATAATGCCTGCAATTGATATTGCATCCCTTGAACAGGAAGATGAACTAGTTGATGAAGGGATACCTACAAAACCTTATCGTTTTGGTGAAAAAATAGATGTTGAATTAGATCTATTTAATTCAGGACGTTGGACTGAATTGCAAAATGGAGATCGTATGTGGCATTTAAATATCGTTTCACAAGGAGCAAAAACGATTAACTTGATGATGGATCGATATGACTTACCGGCAGGGGCAGAACTATACATTTATAACGATGAACATACGGACAGAATCGGGCCATACACAAATGCAGAGAATCAAGAAGATGGAATCTTAGGTACTTGGATTGTTTATGGAGATAATATTTGGTTAGAGTATTATGAGCCATCAAATGTTAGAGGATTAGGAAGAGTTTCTATAGATCAAGTGATACATGGATATAGAGGTTTTGGTAAAGATGAAGATAATTTTCTTAAATTAAATGAGTCAGGTGCTTGTAATGTAGATGTAATGTGTAATCCAAACCAAGGATCTACAAACGGTGTAGACTGGACTACCATAAGAAATAACTATAGACACGCAGTTGCAAGGATTATTATCAATGGAGCTGGATTATGTACAGGAACTTTAGTAAACAATGTAAGAGAAGATGGAACGCCGTATTTTTTAACCGCAGATCACTGTTTAGGAAATACTAATGATGGTGCTGGCGCTAGTTTTAATGGCAGTGGATGGAGTTTTGGTTTTGACTGGTTTACAACTACGCCAGATTGTGCAACTTTTGCCAATACAACAGGACCACTTAATCCTACTAGAGTAATATCTGGTGCGGTTCTAAGAGCTAATAGACGTACAAGTGATGTTGCGTTATTTGAATTAAATCAAACTCCACCAGCCTCATGGGATTTATATTATGCAGGTTGGAATAATTCCACAACAGCATCTACCGCTCAATTGAGTATGCATCATCCTAGTGGCGATATTATGAAGCTTGCAAGGAATGATCAAACGGTTACTACGATAAATGCTCAAAATACAGGTATTATTTGCTGGCGCATTGCAGACTGGGATTATGGTGTTACTGAAGGCGGATCATCAGGTAGCTGTTTAATTGATCCCAATGGTAGAATTGTAGGTCAATTATTAGGAGGTTTTGCGGCATGCAATGGTACGGTTGATAATGGTACAGAAGATTGGTATGGAAAAATGGATCTAAGTTGGAATGCTGGTTTTAACGCGGCAACTAGACTTAGAGACTGGTTAGATCCAGATAACACTGGTGTTACAGTATATGATGGTGACTTTTTCTCTACGTTAAGTAGTAATGATGCAATTTCAAATATTAACATCTCAGTTTATCCTAATCCAGTACAGGAATCCTTTAAAGTTGAAATAAGTGAGAAGGCAAGCTATGCTATCTACACCATATCAGGCCAGGTTCTTATGTCTGGAACATTAGATGCAGGTACGAATACGATAAACATGAATGAAGCTGCAAATGGAGTTTACTTCATTAAAGTAGATACTGATAGTGCTTCAGAATCTATAAAATTAATAAAAGAGTAGCTTTAACTTCTTTACAAACTATAACACTGCAAGATATCTTAATTTTGCAGTGTTTTTTATTTATACACATTGAACAACGAGAAGGTAGATATTAGAAAATTTTCTAGGGACGATTTAAGAACCTATTTTACAAATAATGGTCATCAGGCTTTTAGAGGTAATCAGGTATATGAATGGTTATGGAAAAAAGGTGCGCACTCTTTTGATGCGATGACTAACCTTTCTAAAGATACTAGGACATTTCTTGACGACCATTTTGTGATCAATCATATCCAGGTAGATCACATGCAACGCAGTAAAGACGGTACTATAAAAAATGCTGTAAAATTACACGACGGTCTTACCGTTGAAAGTGTTATGATTCCCACGCCTACTAGAACAACCGCTTGTGTTTCTTCTCAAGTAGGTTGTAGTTTGAATTGTGAATTTTGTGCCACCGCTCGATTGAAACGCATGCGTAATCTAAATCCTGATGAAATTTATGATCAAGTAGTAGCAATAGATGCTCAAAGTCGCGCTTATCACAGTAGACCTCTTTCTAATATTGTTTTTATGGGAATGGGTGAGCCACTCATGAATTATAAAAATGTTCTAGCTTCTATTGATAAGATTACTGGTGATGATGGATTAGGGATGTCTCCTAAAAGAATTACCCTTTCTACCAGTGGTGTGCCTAAAATGATGAAAAAGCTTGCAGATGATCGCCCTAAATTTAACTTAGCGCTATCTCTTCATAGCGCTATCGATGAAAAGCGCGTAAAAATTATGCCATTTAACGATCAGTTTCCTTTAGATGATATTAAAGAAGCGCTCAAATACTGGTACGAAAAAACGGGTACTAGAGTTACTTATGAATATGTGGTATGGAAAGGTATTAATGACACACAGGAAGATGTAGATGCGCTTATTAAATTTTGTAAAATAATTCCTTGTAAAGTTAATATTATAGAATACAATAGTATTGATGATGCCAGGTTTGAACAGGCCAGCCCTAAAGCTATTGACTTATATCAGTCTCAACTGGAGAAAAACCGTGTTGTAGTAAATGTTAGACGCAGTCGTGGTAAGGATATCGACGCTGCGTGTGGACAATTAGCTAATAAGTCATAGACATATCTATATGTAAGACCCTAAGCTTTATTCTAAAAAAAAAAGGCTAATTTCTTACAAAGAAATTAGCCTTTTTGTTAATAATACAATAGCTATCTAATTTTTGATAAACTTTACTGATTTTGTACTTCCATTAGATGTTACTCTTGCGATGTAAATACCATCTGTATTGTTTGACATGCTTATGGATGTATTATTACTATTGACTTCATTATTAATTATCTGCTGCCCTAAAAGGTTATAGATAGACACATGTGAGATATTGCCTTCAGAAAGTTCTACTTTTAATTCATCATTTAGGATGTCATAAAATAATTTTACCTCATTACCACCTATATCAGTTACGCTTAAGGTTTGATTTAAGCTTATATCATCAATGAAGATTGCATTTCCCATAGTAACACCTGTTAAAACACTAGATTTATCTCTAACACCTATAAAGAATTCGCCACTTGAAGGAGCCACAAAAGATCCTGACCTTAATTGGTAAGTGGTATTATTCATATCATCAAAAGTAGCTATTACCGTATTTGTTGTACCATCAATAGTGCTAGCATAAATGAATTCCATGTCTTGATTAGGTCTTGTAGCGCTAGCAACATCAAGCACACGTTGAGAAAGGCTAAAATCATAATTAGCTGAGGCTGTTAAGTCAAATGGGCCAAAAAATAACGTAGCGTCAGTGTCTGCATCTGTAAAGGTGTTTCCCGAAACAAAACTCGCAGTTCCACTATTAGCAAAATCGTTAGTAGTATCTCCATCAGTAAGGTTGTCTAAATTAAAAGCCCAAGCTTGTGTAGTGGCAGTTCCAAAAGAAACTCCTAAGTTCAAGATTAGTGCTTGATTTGCTGCAGGCTCTAGATCTTCTGAATATGGATAAGTATTCACTGTTCCAGGCGTAGTTCCTATTGTTATTGTTTCTGTTCCAGAAACTAGTCCTGATCCGCAATCCTGAGTTATAAATACATCGTATGAAACTCCTGGCGTTAGTGAAGTGAATTGATAGCTGTTAGCCGCTGTTACAGTAATATTTGTTCCACCTGTACCACCTTGTGTGTAAGGAAACTCTCCAAATTCTATATTGAAGTTACCTACATTATCCCACGTTATATCAGCAGTAGTATCTGTAAAAGAAGTAAATGCCAGATTATTTGCAATATCACAAGCTGGTGCTTCTTCAACAATTATATCATCAATATTTAAGGATGCACCATCGGTTCCAGTATAGTTTATTTCCAGAAAGACATTGTTTTGTCCGGCATAGGCTGATAGATCTAGGCTAACTTCAATCCATGTGAAACTCGTAAAAACACCTAGATCATTCTCAGACCATAAAGGCGTTGTTGTAGTGCCTTGTCTAGCGCTAATTGTTACATCATAATTATCGTTAGGACTAACCGCCCAGAAATAACTCATGTTGATAAATAAAGTAGCCTCTGGAGCTACTGCTGCTGTAAAATCCATTGCTGGAGATATTAGCGTTTCGTTTTGTGCAACAAGTGCAGGATCATATTGAACCTCGGCGCTTCCTGTACTACCATTATTTGCATTAGTAGAAGTTTGCCAGGTAAACGATGGATTAGTAGTACTAATAGTCCATCCAGAAGGAGGAAAAGTACCACTTTCAAAATCTTCAGTTAAAAACTGACCGAATGATAAAGAAGAAATAATTAGCATTATTGCTAGTAGAGTAGTTTTTTTCATGTTACAAAATTATAAAGTGTGATTAAAGATATGAATTTCAATGAAATTACAATTTTTATACGCTGTTAAATTATAGTAATTTAATCTTGACAAAAAATTAAACATAATTAATTGATACTTTAACCAGGTTTAAGTGCCATTATAATTTATTTGTAAATGAAATTAGCATTCCCTAGTTATATTTGTTCTACATGAAAATGGTAGAGCAGATTAAAGAGCCTGTGGCTCATGAAATGGAACTTTTTGAAGAAAAGTTCAGATTTTTTATGTCTTTAATCTTTAGGAAACGTTACTTTATAATGGAAAGGACGGCATAAAAGTGGCTTATAAATCACTTTTTTTGATAAAAATGAATTGCTTACCTAAAAATATGAAATGATATTTTGAATTCGTGAATTTCAATGTTGAGTATCTTCAATTTATATTAGTTTTAAGCTCAAAGACAACAGACTCCGGATAATTTTAAATTACAAGAATTGGTTTTAGTCTGTAACGGCTCGATTTTTGGCAACATAAATAAAATCTTTAATATGAAAAAAATTATATTATTAACATGTATCCTTTTTTATGCTTCACTAGCAGAGGCTCAAATTTTGGAAAGTGAGGACTTTAATACTTTCAATGTTGGAAATATAGGAACTTCGATTGCTGGAAACATTCCTGGTCAAGGAGGTTTTTTAACGACAGCCCAGAGTTTTAACGGTTCAACTACTTCCAACAATAATAATGATAACTTCCAAATCATTAGAGACTCACAAAACAGAAAAAAACTTCAAATAACTGGTCCAGATGGGACGTCAGCAAGGAAGGCAATGTGGAAAACGGGGCTTCAAACAAGATGGAATAATAGAACGATGGGCAATGATGTCGTTCAATTAACTTATACTTTTAATACAGGATCTACTACTACCAGTGAAAATTACTTTGGGATTCAATTGTTTGATTCTAATTTTAATTTTACCTTAGGGTATTCTTATGATTCTTTGTCCAGAGAGTTAATAGGTGTTGCTTATGTAAACATGGGAGGATCACTTGTAAATTTAAGTTTTGGTTTAGAACCCAACGGATTGATTTTAGCCCAAAATACAACTTATACATTAAGATGTTCATACGACTTTAATACGGGTGAAATACTTTGGAATCCGGACTCCAGGCCTGTTAGTATAGGTATACCTAATTCACTTTGGGTACCTGGTCAACAAATTGTAGAACTTGATTTTCTAGGAACAGCACTTCCACCTGGTACAAATTTTGGAAATGTGGGTTCTACATCTGCTTTTTTTGAAGATTATGAACTAAAAGCTGTTGGTGTTAGTGGATTATTAAGCAATGATGAGATTCTACAAAGTGAATTAACCATTTTTCCTAATCCTACAGATGATGTTTTATATTTAACTATAGATTCTTTTAGACCTGGCGATTTAAAAATTTATGACGCCAGTGGACGAATAGTGAAATCTTTAAATTTAGATTCAGATCAAACAACAATTGATGTAAGCAACATAAGATCAGGAATATACATGTTGACAACGACTAATGATTTAGGAAGTATATCTAGAAAATTCATTAAGAATTAAACCTTTATCAATTGTAAAAATTAAAAGATTATTCATAAATAGTAAAACTAAAATTTTTGAATAGTTAAACTTAAAACTAATTCTTAAGATTAGTTTGTACGGTTTACATTTAGGTGTAGTTATATTTGCTACACATGAAAATGGTAGAGCAGATTAAAGAGCCTGTGGCTCATGAGATGGAACTTTTTGAAGAAAAGTTCAGACTCTCCATGGCGTCTCGTATTGCTTTACTTAATAGAATCACCCATTTTATTGTCAACCGTAAAGGAAAACAAATGCGTCCTATGTTTGTTTTTCTGGTTGCAAAAATGATAGGAAATGGTGAGGTGAATGAACGTACCTATCGCGGTGCATCTGTTATTGAATTAATTCATACTGCGACTTTAGTCCATGATGATGTGGTGGATGATAGTTTGAAAAGACGCGGATTCTTCTCTGTTAACGCGTTATGGAAAAATAAGATTGCTGTTTTAGTAGGTGATTATTTGTTGTCAAAAGGGTTGTTACTCAGCATTGATAATGAGGATTTTGACTTATTGCAAATCATTAGTGTTGCCGTACGTGAAATGAGTGAAGGCGAATTATTGCAAATTGAAAAAGCACGCAGACTCGATATTACAGAAGCTGTTTACTATGATATCATCCGTAAAAAAACGGCTACTCTTATCGCCGCTTGCTGTAGTTTAGGCGCTTGCGCAGTATCTCCTAAAAGTGATGATGTGGAGAAAATGCGCAAATTCGGTGAATTGATAGGAATCGCTTTCCAAATTAAAGATGATCTTTTTGATTACGGGAATGAGCGCATCGGTAAACCTACTGGGATTGATATTAAGGAACAAAAAATGACCTTACCGCTTATTCATACCTTGCAAATAGCTAGCGATAAAGATCGTAAGTGGTTGATTAATTCTGTTAAAAAGCATAATCGGGACAAAAAACGCGTGAAACAAGTCATTGATTTTGTAAAGAAAAATGGTGGTCTAGAATATGCCGTGACCGCGATGAATGACTACCGTGATCGTGCGCTTGAGATTCTTAATACCTATCCAGATTCTGAGTATAAAAAATCACTGGAATTGATGGTCGCTTATGTGATTGATCGTAAAAAGTAATAGAGTTCGTGTAATTACGCTTTCGCGAAAGCGAAATAAAAACCACTTCATACCTTACATCCTAGTTTAATCGTACCTTTGCAACCGCAAAGAAAACAGTATGAGCATAGTAGCAATAGTAGGAAGACCTAATGTAGGAAAATCTACCCTTTTTAACCGTTTGATTCAACGTCGTGAGGCCATAACAGATGCTGTTAGTGGTGTGACGCGTGATCGTCATTATGGGAAAAGTGACTGGAATGGAAAAGAGTTTTCTATCATTGATACTGGTGGATATGTGGTAGGAAGTGATGATATTTTTGAGGCAGAAATCGATCATCAAGTAGAACTTGCTATTGACGAGGCAGATGTAGTCCTGTTTATGGTAGATGCAATGGATGGAATTACGGGAATGGATGAAGATGTGGCAAACCTGTTGCGCAAGGCAAAAAAACCAGTCGTACTTGCGGTTAATAAAGTAGATAATCCTAAACTAGAGCAGGATGCTTATGAGTTTTATAATTTAGGTTTAGGAGATTATTTTTCGCTATCTAGTATCAGTGGAAGTGGTACCGGTGATTTACTAGATAAAATTGTAGAATTATTACCAGATACGCCACCTAGAGAGGATGAAGATTTACCACGATTTGCCGTAGTAGGTCGTCCTAATGCTGGTAAATCCAGCTTTATTAATGCATTAATAGGTGAAGACAGATACATCGTTACAGATATTGCAGGTACTACTAGAGATTCTATTGATACAAAGTACAATCGTTTTGGCTTTGAATTTAATTTAGTAGATACCGCAGGAATACGTCGTAAGAAAAAGGTAAAAGAAGATCTAGAATTCTATAGTGTGATGCGCAGTGTGCGCGCTATTGAACATGCAGATGTTTGTATTCTTATTCTAGATGCGACGCGTGGTTTTGACGGTCAGGTACAGAATATATTTTGGCTGGCAGAACGTAACCGAAAAGGAATCGTTGTCCTAGTGAATAAATGGGATCTGGTCGATAAAGAAACAAATACCGCCAAAGAATTTGAAGCGCACATACGACAGCAAATGGAGCCATTTACAGATGTGCCTATTGTTTTTATATCTGTCTTAAATAAGCAACGTATTTTTAAAGCTATTGAAACTGCGGTTGAGGTATATAAAAATCGTAGCAAACGTATCAAGACCAGTGCACTTAATGAGGTAATGTTACCTATTATAGAAAACAGGCCACCACCATCTGTAAAGGCAAAGTTTGTAAAAATTAAATTCATTACACAGCTTCCTACACCGCAACCTCAGTTTGCGTTTTTCTGTAATTTACCACAATATGTAAAGGAATCATACAGGCGATTTTTAGAAAATAAACTGCGTGAGAATTTTGATTTTCATGGTGTACCTATCAGTGTTTACATGAGGAAAAAGTAAGGTGTTTACAACAATTTTGCTAGTAGCTTATAGTTGTTAAAGTAGTAACATGGATTAGTTGAGGTCTTTATAAAGAACCATTTTAAACAACTACTTCTATTGCAATTTTGCAATAGTCTTAACGTTAGCGGTTAAGGATGTAAGTAAATTCGTCTAGCTAACTAACTACTATGAAAAAGTTCTTACTACTGATCCTTTTAGGGATGGTCAGTTACATTGCTGTTGCACAACAATTTGAAATAACTGGAATTGTGGCAGATTCCATTTCAAAGGAAAAATTACAAAGTGCCACGGTGTTCCTAGAATCTATTAAAGACTCTACTCTTGTTACGTACTCCATTACAGATGAGAATGGTGCTTTTAGACTAGTAGGAAATACTGGTCAAGAACGACTTAATTTTTTCACCTCTTTTACTGGCTACAAGGAATACACAAAAATCATTGATTTTAAATCTGGTAGAACGATCAACTTAGGTACTATAGGACTTTCAAATGATGTAGAATTTTTAGAAGGCATAGTTGTAAAAGCGAGAAAAGCACCTGTTACCGTAAAAAAAGATACCCTAGAGTTTAATGCAAAATCATTTAATACTCAAGCAGATGCTACCCTTGAAGATGTGATTAAAGAATTACCTGGTGTTGAGGTGACTAAAGATGGTAAGATTACCGTAAACGGTAAAGAAGTAAATCGTATACTGGTAAATGGCAAAGAATTTTTTGGTGATGATCCACAAGTAGCCCTTAAGAACTTACCTAAAGAGATCATTGATAAAATACAGGTTACTGATTCTAAAACAGAAGAGCAAAAACTTACAGGAGAAGAAGGTGATCCTAATATTAGCGAAATCAATATTACCATAGATGAAGACAAGAATAAAGGCTGGTTCTCACGCCTCACCGCTGGTGCGGGAACTATGGATCGCTATAGTGCTAGTGGTATTGTAAATTATTTTAAAGATGATTTTAGAGTAAGTGTTTTAGGAAGTTCAAATAATATCAATAGTCCCGGTTTTTCATTTGATGAGATTTATGACGCCATGGGTAATAGTGCTTACTCCATCAGTAGAAGTTCTGATGGTAGTTTTGGTATCAATGGGATCAACTTTGGTGGCGGTAATAATGGAATCACATCTAGTCGCAGTGCTGGATTAAATCTGGCAAATGATTGGGGCGAGACTGCAGAGTTATCTGGTAGTTATTTCTTTGGTGATAATGATACAGAAACCGCTACAGATTCTCGTACAACAACTTTTTTACCAGATGATGTAGAGTTCAATACAAGTAGCTCTAGGCGTGGACGCAATGCTGGTATTTCACATCGCTTAAATGCAGAATTACGTGTAAAATTTGACACCTTAACCAGTATTAATATTGAGCCTAGTTATAGTGCTAGTAGAAATGAAAATTTTAATACTAGTAATTCTATATCTAGTGATGCTACAGGTAATGAAATTAATAATGTAAGTACGTCTAGTAATTCCCTTTCTGATCGTTATGATGCAGGATTACGTTTGAATTTCTACAAACGTGGTAAGAAAAAAGGAAATTTTATATCGCTAAATGCCGGAGCAAATCAGTCTAGATCTGAATCAGATAATGACTTCTTTTCTGAAACATTCGTTACTGGTGCTACTAATTCAGAAATTCAGGATCAATTAATTACTCAAGAAACAGATAATGATCGATGGAATGCTTCAGTAAGATTAGGTCGTAGAATTACCGATACCTGGAGATATAACATTAATTACCGCATTGAAGGAAGCGATCAACGACAAGACAGACGTGTTTTTAATCGTGACGCAACTACTGGAAACAGCACGCTAGACGGATTGTTGAGTAATGACTTTAGCGCGAGGAATTTTCAAAATAGACCTAGTTTAGGATTGTCCTTTCGTAAAGAAAAATTTAGATTTAGTTTGAGTGGTGGATTGATTAATCAACAGCTCACTACAGAAAATAGTTTGCTTAACGACAGTTTTAAAAGAACCTTTAACAACCTATCTGCAAATGCTTTTTTAAGTAAAGGTTTTGGTAAATATGGTAATGTATACTTTAATTACAGACTGGATTCAGGTATTCCTAATATTTCACAATTACAACCAGTGGAAGATCGTACTAATCCACAAAATATCGTTACAGGTAATCCTAATCTTGACGCACGTGTTTCTCATAATATTTACATGAATTTAAATCGCTTTAATTGGGAAGAGGATACTGGATTCTATTCAGGTTTAGGATTTACCTATACTGATAATCAGGTGGCGCGTATCACCACCACAGATGCTAATTTATTAAGAGAAACCACCTTTGTTAATATTGATGGTGTTTATAATGGCTATAGCTATTTTGGGTATACAAAAGGATTTAAGAAAGATGCTAGAACGATCAAATTAGATATAGGAATGGACGCAAATTTATCCCTTAATAAATCATTTAGTAATGCGGTGCCTTTTGATACTCGTAATTTAAACTTATCGCCTAATATAGGTATGGAATATAGCATTGATGATATTTTTGAGTTAGAAACAGAATATACATTATCCAGTAATCGTAGTGTGTTTTCAATTGATTCTATTCCTGATCAAGAATTTATCAATCATACAGCATCTATCGATTTAACCACTTTCTGGCCAGAGAATGTCACTTTCGGGATTAGAGGTGAATACAACGTTTTTGGGAATGTAACAGACGAATTTGATAATGATTCATTTGTTTTGATAGGTAGTCTGGGATATAAATTTGCAAAAGATAAAGCCATCGTAAAACTAAAAGCTTATGATATCCTTAATCAGGTAATCAACGCGAGACGTAATATCTCACAAGATTTTGTGAGCGATACTACTAACTTAGTGTTACAACAATATTTCATGTTGAGCTTTACTTACAAATTCTCAAAATTTGGTGGTAAAGACCCTAATTCTTAGAAATCTGGTTTGATCCTATAGTATATATTTCCTAGTCTATTTTAGATAATTCCTAACTCAGATTAATAGTTATAATCTGTGATATAATTGTGACCTTAAACAGCTTACTTTACGGTAAAGTATTAGGTTATGAGAATATTTATAGCACTTGTAGGATTATTTTTATGTATCGGTTTTACAGAGATTTCAAATAAAGAATATGTAAAACAATACAATGAAAACGGCATTCTAATTGCCGAAGGCTGGATGCAAAACAATGTAAAAACAGAATTTTGGAAATTTTATAATCATAAGGCACAATTAATATCAGAAGGTCATTTTAAAGATGATTTAGAAGAAGGATTCTGGAGGTATTATGTGAATAACAAAACAAAGGAAGAAGGACATTTTAACGCAGGTCAAAAATCAGAATGGTGGACACAATATCAACTTAAAGACTATCATAAGATCATCACGCAGTTTAAGAATAATAAAAAAGATGGTTATCATTTGTACTATAACCGTTTTTCCTTAAATAAGGTAGAAGAATATAGTCTAGATCAATTAAAAGGCGCGTGGACAGATTATAGTTCCTTTAAAAAAGATCATCCTGATTTTTCAATGTCTGATTTAAAGGCAAAGAAGTAACTTTCTTTGTTTCTTTGCAGTCCAATTTTATTTAGTTGCAACTACCTACCACAATCCGCGTCATTATCCCAGCTTATAACGAGCAGGATTCGATTCCTTTAGTAATTCAGGATATTCCTGATATCGTTACAGAGGTGATCGTGGTAAGCAATAACTCCACAGATAATACCATTGTAAACGCACAACAGGCTGGTGCGACCGTTTTAGAAGAATCTAGAAAAGGCTATGGTTATGCCTGTTTAAAAGGTATGGAGTATGTAGCCTCACTTCAAGAAACAACTGATATCATTGTCTTCTTAGATGGTGACTACAGTGACTATCCAGAACAATTAACAGATCTTGTTGCTCCTATTATTAATGATGGTCTAGATATGGTGATAGGTGCTCGTGTATCTCGCTTTCGCGAAAGCGGTTCCATGACCACACCACAAATATTTGGGAACTGGCTCGCTACCGGTTTAATGAAGTTGCTTTTTAAGTCAAAATTTACTGATTTAGGACCATTCAGAGCGATCAAATATGATAAGTTGCTGGAGTTGCAAATGCAAGACAAAACCTACGGCTGGACCGTAGAGATGCAATTAAAAGCATTGAAAAAGAAATTTAAGTATACAGAAGTACCTATGAAATACCGCAATAGGATAGGTGTTTCTAAAGTTTCAGGCACCGTTAAAGGTGCTATATTTGCAGGCGTGAAAATACTTACGTGGATTTTTAAATACGGCCTTAAAAAATGATTTTAGAGTGGATTTGTATTATAATATATTCAGCATCGCTTATAATGATACTGATGTATGCACTAGCACAACTCAACCTGCTTTTTAACTATCTAAGCGCTCGTAAAAAAACATCAAATGATCCCATCTTTGATCTGTCAAATCCAGATGAGATTCCTTATGTAACTATACAGCTTCCCGTTTATAATGAAGCTTATGTAATGGAGCGTCTACTGGATAATATTGCCCTACTGGAATATCCACGAGAAAAATTAGAAATTCAGGTACTAGACGATTCTACAGATGATACGGTAATTGCCACGGCACAACATATCGAGCGATTAGCATCTACAGGTCTAGATATTAAACACATCACTAGACAAATACGCACAGGATATAAAGCAGGTGCTTTAAAAGAAGGATTAGTAGATGCAAAAGGTGAGTTCATCGCCATATTTGATGCAGATTTTTTACCACAAAAAGACTGGTTAAAGAAAACCATCATCTATTTTAAAAATCCCGAAATAGGAGTGGTACAAACCCGATGGGGACATTTAAACCGCGACTTTTCTATTCTCACACAAATACAAGCATTTGCCTTAGATGCACATTTTACACTAGAACAAGTAGGACGTAATTCAAAAGGTCACTTCATTAATTTTAATGGAACCGCAGGAATATGGCGCAAGGAAACCATTATCGACGCAGGTAACTGGGAAGGTGACACACTAACAGAAGATCTGGATTTAAGCTATCGTGCACAACTTAAAAACTGGAAATTTAAGTACCTAGAAGAGGTTACCACACCGGCTGAGTTGCCTATCGTGATTAGCGCTGCGCGTTCACAGCAATTTAGATGGAATAAAGGTGGAGCAGAGAATTTTAGAAAAATGTTCAAACGAGTAGTGAGTAGTGATCACTTAAATTTTAAGACTAAAATTCATGGGATATTACACCTATTGAATAGTACCATGTTTCTAAATGTACTGATAGTAGGGCTACTTAGTATTCCTATGCTATATATTAAAAATGAATATGCACATTTAAAAGTGTACTTTATTGTGATGAGCTTTTTTGTCATTAGTACAATTATCTTTTTTGTATGCTACTGGTACATGTATAAAAACACTTATGGTGGTGGATTTAAAAATTTCATTAGTTATATAGGTATGTTCTTTACATTCTTTTCTATAGCTATGGGATTTTCATTACATAATTCTATTGCCGTAATTGAAGGTCACATAGGTAAGCCTAGCGAATTTGTGCGTACCCCTAAATTTAATTTAAGTGCTGTAGGTGCAAATTGGAAAAAGAACAAATATCTTAAGAAAAACATCAATAAAAATGTCATCATTGAAGGTATTTTAATGCTGTACTTTGCTTTTGGGATGTACAGTGCTTTAATAGTAGGTGATCAAGGTGGTGATTTCGGACTCTTTCCATTTCACTTGATGCTATTCATAGGATTTGGCTTTGTATTTATACGTAGTATTACAGATAAGCAGTAGTTATGGAACGTAGGCTTACTAATTCTCTAGGCTTACTTACCATCACAAGCATTGTTCTCTACACGTATTTTTTAAATACACAACGATCAGACTTTTTTACCATACTAGCTGTTTATAGTTTATTGTTTGCTTGCTTTTACGGCTTTATCTATGTCGTAAAATTGAGTTATAGTAAGCAGATAGATGTACTGCCTAGTTCATGGGGAAAGTGGTTTTATGGGAAACCCATCATTGGTGGATTGTTTATCGCTGGACTAGTTATACGGTTGATGCTGTTGCAGTACACACCTAATCTATCCCAAGATTTTTTTAGATTTATCTGGGATGGACATCAATTGCTCAATGGTTTTAATCCATACCTGTATATACCAGATGAGGTGATCGCCAGTAATGCCAGTCATATCCCAAATGCCGATTTCCTACACGCCTCTATGGGATCGTTGAGTAGTGGTCATTTCACAAATTATCCACCACTTAATCAGTTGTTTTTTGCCATTGCATCCTTTTTAGGTGGAGATAGTATCCTAGCAAGCGTTGTATGGATGCGTATTATCATCATCCTAGCAGATGTAGGTGTTTTTATTTACGGAATCAGATTATTGCGATTATTAGGAAAACCGCTTTGGTTAGTCCTATTGTATTACCTCAATCCTTTTGTGATTCTAGAGCTTACCGGCAACCTACACTGGGAAGGCGTCATGGCCTTTTTATTATTAGCATCCATCTACTATCTATTCAAATACAGCAACTTTAAAAGTGCCGTTTTTATGGGATATGCCATCGTGCTAAAACTACTGCCGTTGATCACCTTACCGTTATTATTGCGCAGGCTTTGGTTTAAAAAAGTTCTGATCTATTACATCGTTGTTTTAGCTGTGATCATCCTAGCTTTTGCATCGTTTATGTCCACAGATCTGATGGAGAAGTATGCTTCTTCAGTAGGATTGTGGTTTGGAAATTTTGAATTCAATGCCAGTATTTACTATGTAGTTCGTGCGATAGGTTTTGAGATTACTGGCTATAATATTATAGGTGTTGCTGGAAAAGTGCTACCGCTTATTAGTGCTGTGATTATTGTAGTAATTTCGCTTTCGCGAAAGCAAAATCAACCAGAAATTCTATTAGAAAGTATCGTTCTAGTCTTTTTTACCTATTTGATGTTCTCTACGACGGTGCATCCATGGTACTTAGTACTACCGTTGTTGTTTAGTGTGTTCACACAATACCGTTTTATGCTAGTGTGGAGTTTTATGATCATTTTGAGCTACTATGCCTATTCACATCCAGAATTTCACGAAAACTTATGGCTAGTAGCGTTGCAGTATCTTATTGTTGTAGGTGTGTTTTTTTGGGATATGCTTTTGCAAAAACGGAGCCTGAAAACAATTATAGTCTAGTTTTAATTATCTGTTAATGATAGTGTTGACGCTATTGTCATAAGAATGACGCAAACAAGTCAATCCTAAAAATTGACCATCATAAGCTTTGCTCCTTAGGTTTGTTCCACTAATTTTAAATCATGAAAAAGATGAATCCAGTAGGAATTAAAATCAAAGAAATACGTGTCAAAAAAGGGATGTCACAAGAAGAACTTGCAACAGATTCTCAAGTCAGTTTAAGAACTATACAGCGCATAGAAAATAATGAGAATGAACCTCGTGGTAAAACCTTACAGCTCTTATGTGAAACGCTAGATATTAATATCGAAGAGTTACTAGAATACGGAAAACATGAAGACCGCCAGTTCTTAATGTTTTTTCACTTATCTGTGCTTGCGGGAATTTTTATTCCAGTAGGAAATATCATTTTGCCACTTATTCTATGGATGACTAAAAAAGATAAAATTCAAGGGCTACAAAAAATAGGAGCGAGGTTGCTTAATTTTCAGATAGTGTGGACTATCCTATCTTATTTGATTCCTATTTTGCTCGTCGTTTCTCAATTAATGCACAAAGAACTACTGCCTATGAACGTAAGATCGGTAGTCTATGTTTATTTTGTTTTAAGTCTTATCAACTATTTAATTTGTATAATTCTTGCAATACTTAACGCACGTGGTAAACAAATCACCTATCCTAGTATCATACCCATGATAAAGTAACATCATCCCATCATCTTAAGCACAAACATATCGACAACCTCTACTAGAATAAGGATAATAATAATCCATTCTAGTTTACTACTTTCTTTATGAAACATGATGTCCTTAAAAAGCTCAAGGTTTTCTTTTACAATATCCAGTTGCATTTCTAGCGTGCGATAACGATCCTTAAGGTCATACGTTGTAGTTAGGTTTTTATGAACTTTTTGTAATTGTTCATCATCCCATACTTGATCTGGCGCGTCAAAAATGTAGAGGTGTTCTGATATTTTATTTTTAATGTTAAGCACTTTACCTATAAATTTCTTGAGACGTTTTCCAGAGATTGCCAGTTTACCTTCTTGCTCTAGTTTATTAGTATGCAATCTAGTGTCTTCAAGAAGTGTTCCTGCTAGCTGTGAAAAATAATCCAACGCCACTGATTGCGATAGATGTAGCATCGTTAATTGAATCTCATTAGTGTTATTTACGTTTAAAGAAACATTATCAAAATCAGAGTGATAATCTGTTCCATTATTAACAACTAATGAATCTCTTACTTGCTGATCTGGAACTAGTGTTTGCGCACTACTGGTTTGAATTAATTTCTTGTACTTTTCAATTTGCCTACTATTTGCATTACAAAAGCATACTACACCGTACCTAAATACATAAAGAAATGCGTAGTCACCTAACTGATAAAATAATTCATCAGAATCTGCTTTTATAAGTTCTGCATTACACTGCTTTTTGAAATCGGCGATTCTGATGGAGTCTGCCATCTGAATCGCCTGTATGTTCAATTTCATTATAGGGATAAATTATTCCTCATTA
Source organism: Nonlabens sp. (assembly GCA_020630715.1). Lineage (GTDB taxonomy): Bacteria > Bacteroidota > Bacteroidia > Flavobacteriales > Flavobacteriaceae > Nonlabens. The sequence continues at coordinate 28,375 of JAHDIQ010000001.1, read as the reverse complement.
TCATTAGATGACATAGTTTCATCTATAGACTCTTTAATATCTTCTAGTAATTGATCATCTAATTTTTCAGATTCGTGTTCTTCGTACTGCTCGATGACCTTATCTAGTTTAGAACTAATCTTTACTAAGTATTTAGTGTCCTTGTGAATAATTTCTATAGCCTCAATTAAGTCATAGTTAGAATTTCTGAAAGTGATAATATCATCATCTCCATAACCATCAGGGAACTTTTTTAGAATCAATTCTAATATCTCTGGAGTTAATTTCTTAAAATCAACGATTACTCTCCTTAAGAGCGTGTTATTATTACTGTTCATTATTACATTTTTAATAAGTAAGCAAAAATTAAAGGCGCCACGATAGTCGCATCACTTTCAACGATAAACTTAGGCGTATCTTGATCCAGTTTTCCCCAAGTGATCTTTTCATTAGGTACCGCACCAGAATAGCTTCCATAACTAGTGGTAGAATCTGATATCTGACAGAAATAGCTCCAAAAAGGCGTATCAGTACGTTCCATATCCTGGTACAACATAGGCACCACACAAATAGGGAAATCTCCTGCGATTCCTCCACCTATCTGGAAAAAACCGATGCCTTTTTGCGAATTATCAGTATACCAGTCTGCGAGGTAAGTCATGTACTCGATACCGCTTTTTACCGTGCTCGCTTTTAATTCACCTTTCAATACATAACTAGCAAAAATATTACCCATCGTACTGTCTTCCCATCCTGGAACTACCATAGGTAAGTTAGCTTGTGCAGCCGCATACATCCATGAATTTTCTATAGGAATTTCATAGTACTCTTCTAGCACACCGCTTAATAGCAGTTTGTACATGTATTCATGTGGGAAATAGCGCTCGCCTTTAGCCTCTGCATCTTTCCAGATTTTAACGATATGCTCTTGAATTCTTCTAAAAGCTTCTTCTTCAGGAATACAGGTATCTGTCACGCGATTAAGACCTTTTTCAAGGAGTTCCCATTCATCTTGAGGTGTTAAATCTCTATAATTAGGTATTCTTTTATAGTGACTATGTGCGACTAGATTCATCACATCTTCTTCTAGGTTTGCACCAGTGCAGGATACAATATGCACCTTATCCTCACGGATCATATTGCTAAAAATCTTTCCTATCTGTGCCGTGCTCATCGCACCAGCTAGAGAAACTAACATTTTAGAACCGTTGTTCAATTGTGTTTCATAACCTTTTGCAGCATCCACAAGTGCGGCGCTGTTAAAGTGTAAGAAGTAATTTTCAATAAAATTAGAAATAGGCTTTTGCATAGTTGCCGTAGTAAGGTTGTTAGTATTAATATTAGTCAATTGAATCTTTCATTTTTTTTAATTCCGCTTTCGCGAAAGCGGTCTCACCTTCATCCTCAATAGTTATTATAGCATCTTTGAATTTGTAGCTCAACAGTTTGTAGTACAACTTTGCAGCTAGAAAATCGCTGGATTTATCTGCTGGATTAGGACATAATTCTACGATGTCAAAACCTACCACGTTCTTTTCTTCAAAAACCATTTTTAAGAAGTCTAAGGTTTCATACCAAAGCAGCCCGCCAGGTTCTGGTGTTCCAGTAGAAGGACAAATCGATGGATCAAAAACATCCAGATCTATTGTGATAAATACATTTTCTGTAAGTGCTTCAGTAGCTTTTTCCTGCCAGTAATCATCGTCTACCATTTCATGGGCATAGAAGATTTTATCATCATCATTGATGCCTACTTCTATTTGATCCATACTGCGTATTCCTACTTGAATCAGGTTGTTTTTTTGGCTCGCTTCATAGAGTGCACAAGCGTGATTGCAAGTGCTACCATCGTATTCTTTTCTTAAATCTGCATGAGCGTCTAATTGTAGCACGCTTAAATTCTCATACATATCGCTAAAAGCGCGTATGCTTCCTATAGATATGGAATGTTCACCGCCAAAAAGCGTCACAAATTTATTTTTCTTGATATAACTTTTTGTGATCTGGTGTACGGCATCCACCATATTTTCTGGCGAGCTGTTTTCTTCAACTGCTGGTGCTAGGAAAATACCGTGGCGATATACCTCAGTATCTGTTTCAATATCGTACAATTCCATATTTGCGCTAGCGTGTAGAAAGGCGTCAGGACCTTTGTCTGCTCCTTTTTGCCAGGTGCTAGTTCCATCATAAGGAACTGGAATAAGAGCAATAGAAGCGTCTTCTAGGCTTGCGTATTCATTAGGAATTCCTGCGTAGTTTGAATTACTCATGTCAGTAGTATAAATTGATTTTTAAGTTAGTTTTTTTAGTTGTTTGTTTTTGTTCTTCAACCTAATTAGTGTAACAACAAAAGATGTTATTTCAATTGCAAATTCTGGTTCACATTCGAGTTCACTAGTATCCTAAAATGTCCAGCATTTGTTCACTAGTTTGTTGTTCTTTAAAAAGTCGTGTTGTGATATTACCTTCTTCATCGCGATCTATGATTACATGCTTAGGTGCTGGGATAAGACAATGCTGTAAACCACCATAACCACCTATGGATTCTTGATAGGCGCCTACGTTAAAAAAGCCTATGTACAAATCTTTATCCTTATGATATTTAGGTAAATAAATAGCGTTCACATTTTGCTCACTGTTGTAGTAATCATCACTATCACAGGTAAGACCACCTAATAAAACCCGTTCATACTCATCATTCCAGCGGTTTAATGCCAGCATAATAAACCGTTTATTAATAGCCCAAGAATCTGGTAATGTTGTGATGAAAGAGCTGTTGATCATGTTCCATTTTTCACGGTCGTTTTGCTGTTTTTGATACAGTATTTTATAAATCGCGCCACCACTTTCTCCTACTGTAAAGGAACCAAATTCTGTGAATAAATGAGGTACGTTTACACCAGCTTCATCACACACTAATTTGATTTGCTGTACGATTTCTTCAATCATATACGCATAGTCAAAATCAAATGCAAGTGAGTTTTTTATGGGAAAACCACCACCTATATTTAAACTATCCAGTGAAGGGCACACTTTTTTAAGTGATACGTAAACTTTAAGACATTTATGCAGTTCATTCCAGTAGTAAGCGTTATCTCTTATTCCAGTATTGATAAAAAAGTGAAGCATTTTAAGTGACACTTGTTCATTTTTGTCAATTTGGTTTTTGTAGAAATTCAGTATGTTTTTGTATCCTATTCCCAGTCTACTGGTATAAAATTCAAACTTAGGTTCTTCCTCACTAGCGATACGTATACCTACATTAAAACGATGATTTGTGCCAGCCGTAAGTAATCCTAATTCTTCATAATTATCTATGATAGGGATACAGTTCTTATGACCGTTATTAATTAGTGCAGTGATATTATCTATGTATTGCTCACGTTTAAAACCGTTGCATATCACATAGGTTTCATCCGTAATTTTGCCTTCTGCTTTTAATTTATTGACAATATTGATATCAAAAGCACTACTGGTTTCAATATGAATATCATTTTTAAGCGCAGTATCTAGCACATGTTTAAAGTGAGAACTCTTTGTGCAGTAGCAGTAATTATAGCTCGCTTTATAGTTCGCTTTTGCGAAAGCGGCATCAAACCAACTTTTTGCAAGGTTGATGTTCTCTGAAATTTTAGGCAAATAGGTGAACTTTAAAGGAGCACCGTACTGTTCTACAAGTTGCATTAAATCAATATCGTGAAATTGCAACTGCTGGTTCTGTAACTTAAATTCCGCACTAGGGAAATAGTAAGTTTGATCTATAAGATCTATGTATTTAGTATTCAATAGCTTACTGGTAACGTAAAATCCTTAATTAAAAAATGGTTTGATAAAAAAAGGATCAGGCGGCACGTGTTTACGTACTTTTAGTTGAGATGAGAACTCCACCTGATGTTGAATTGAATGGCTTTAAAAACAGGACAATATTACACCTTTTTTAAATACAGCAAGAATTATTTTTATTTTTTGAAAAAATATTCAATAAACTGTAATTCAGGTACTTATAAATTAAAATATAAAATTAATGATGTTGTGATGAAGAATTAAACTTGAGTTTTGATCAAATCACGCTCTAAATAAGACTAAAAATTGAAACTAGTGATTCAGAATTTATTGCTAAATCATCTTTAGATTAATAACCTCTTGTTCTGTAAGAAAACGGTAGTTACCTCGCGGTAGGTCTTTTTTAGTAAGACCACCTAAAACGACGCGATCCAGTACTTTGATTTCATACCCTACGTGCTCAAAAATGCGCTGTACGATATTATCCTTACCGCTATGAATCTCAATTCCTATTTCATTATTGCGTCCATTTTCTACATAGTTGATATCGTGAACATGCACTTCTTCACCATCTAGTGATATACCATTACGTACACGCATTAAATCCTCATGTTTAAAACTGCGATCTAATGCTACTTGATAAATTTTACGTAGTTCTAGTTTAGGATTATTCAGTTTATTTGCCATTTCTAGATCGTTTGTAAATAACATTAATCCTACAGATTGCCTGTTTAAACGCCCTACATAATGTAGGTTAGTGATACCAGCATTAGACATTAAATCCATCACCGTTTTACTAGCGCGTTCACCTTTACGCGGTGCGATAAAACCTTTAGGTTTATTAAGGATTAAGTATTCTTTTTTACCAGGTTGTAATGCCTGACCGTCAAACTTTACATCATCTGTAAGTTTTACACGATAACCCATTTCTGTAACAGGTTTACCGTTTACAGATACGTTTCCAGATTTGATATAGATATCTGCCTCACGACGGCTACAAACACCAGCATTTGCAATGTATTTATTAAGTCTTATCGTTCCATCATCCACTTTTTTCACACCAGAATCTTCTGATTTTTTACGAGCGATGTATTGTTTTTTAGTCACCGGTTTTCCAGAACGTGAGGTTCCTACGACTTGGTTTTTTCCACCACGAGGCGATGGTTTACCGCTAGATTCTGTGCGTTTTTTAAACGGCTTGCGTTGATCGTCTTTCCCTCGATTGCTGTTTCCACGATTTCCTCTTGCTCCGTCAGTTCCTCTACTCATGCTGGTAATTTTTTTGCAAAGATAGCTTTATATATCACTATGGGTCAAATAGAAACAGATTTATAGCGTAATTACAGTAAAGTTTTTACGCTTATTGTGATGCTACCATTTCTTATCTTAGCACCATGGAGATAACATTAAAAGGAAAAACAGCATTAGTTTGTGGTAGTAGTGCTGGAATAGGTAAAGAAACCGCGCAACAATTTGCAAGTGCTGGCGCACGCGTTGTATTACTGGCGCGCAATCAGGATAAATTAAATGCAGTTCTTGAAACTTTAGACACCTCACATGGTCAGTCACATCATACACTTGTGGCAGATTTTTCTCAACCAGAGCAATTGGGTGATGTGGTTAACGCTTTCGCGAAAGCAAATCCCATACACATTCTCATCAATAACACTGGTGGTCCACCAGCAGGATGGTTACTAGATGCAAGTGTAGATGCACTACAAGCTGGATTTACACAGCATATTAAGTGTAACCAAATCCTAGCACAGGCCTGTGTACCGCACATGAAAGAAGCTGGTTATGGTCGTATAATAAATGTGATTTCTACCAGTGTAAAAGCGCCTATCGACTTTTTAGGAGTTTCTAATGTGATACGTGGTGCGGTTGCAAATTGGGCAAAAACATTGTCTAATGAATTAGGGCCTTATGGAATAACGGTAAATAATGTGTTACCGGGATTTACAGCTACAGAACGTCTGGATGCAATCATTAAGGGAAAAGCACAGCGAGCAAATCATAGCGAGGAAGAAGCTTCAAATATTATGAAGACGTATGTCCCAGCACGCCGTTTTGCACAACCAGAAGAAGTAGCAAATGCCATTACGTTTCTAGCCAGCGATAAAGCCAGCTATATTAATGGTATCAATTTACCTGTAGATGGCGGAAGGACTAAGAGTCTTTAGAAATCGAACTTGAAATTAAACTTGAAAAATAAAAGTAAAAAGAAAGATAAAAACAATTGTTGTTCCTAGAGAAATCAAAACTTTGAACACTGAACACTGAACACTGAACACTGAACACTGAACCATCCCACCATGTCAAAAAAACTACGCATAAACGGTCACTCACATTTACTTCCTTATCCAGAGGAAATTCCAGATTTCATGCGTGAGAAAGGAATCTTCTGGGTAGATAAGGATCGTAAAAAAATGTTGCAAAAAGGATGGGAACGTCCTGTAACAGATTCTAGTTTCTTTTTAAATGAAAAACTGGAATGGATGGATAAGTACAAATTAGACCATGCAGTGATTTTAAACTTAAGTCAACTATATGGTAATGGATTGCGACTAGAAGAGATGAAGCAAGCCTTGCGTTTTCAGAATGATTTTAATGCACGCGTGCAACACGATCACCCTAGTAAATTTACTTGTGGATTTGTAGTGCATCCTGGTTATGTGCGTGGTGCTTTATGGGAGATTGAGCGCTGTGTTAAAGTATTAGGGATGAAATTATTGTGCTTGCCTACTCACTATATGGATACGATAGGTACTTGGCGCTGTATTTTTGATGAGGAAAATGAACCCATATTTGAACTCGCTAGCGAGCTAAATCTTGCTATTGAAATCCATCCTTATGATGGTGAGAAGTTTATCAAATTACAAAACACGGCTTGGCGCTTCCATTTAATATGGATGCTTGCGCAGTGCGCAGATGCATATCACTTTTTAACCCTAAACGGATATGCTCAAAAATATCCTGGAATGAGAGTATGTTTTGCTCATGGAGGACAGCTGGCACAAATGAATCTAGGTAGACGCATTCAAGGTTTTGATGGTAGACCAGACTTATTTGAAGGAAAGACGCATCCACGTAAAAGTGTAGGACATCCTAATATCTTTTTTGATACGCTAGTTCATGATACTGGTTCGCTAGAATTGTTAGTTAAAAACCAAGGTGCAAAACAAGTCCTAGTAGGACTAGATGATCCGTATCCACTAGGTGAGATGGATAGTGAGAAACAAAGCAGTTATCCTGGTAAAATTCTGGATCTGGCTATGGAGCGTGGTATCATTAATCAAAATGAATACGACGATATGTGGGATGAACATGTGGTGCGATGGCTTTTTGGCAGTGATGAAACGGCTAAGCAAGAATTTTATAAACGAGTTACTGCTCAGTCTTAAGTTTTTAAGCCATTAATTGAAAGTCCCTGTTTTAAATTTCGATAGTTTCAATAGATTCTGCATCGAGTGTGGAATATATCAACTAGCAAAAGTCGGAAGACTCTTAAATTATATGATGAATAACATAGAAAAACATCAATGATCCGACTGTGGACTGTTGACCAACTTACTTAAGACTGAATTTATGTTCTTTTTACCTCAAAATCTAGATGATTATATAGTCGCTCATAGTGAGGATGAGCCACAAATTTTGCAAGATTTGACTAGGGAAACCTATCAGAAAGTACTTCAACCTATCATGCTATCTGGTGCTTATCAAGGTCGTGTGTTGAGTATGATATCGCATTTAAAACAGCCTAAAAGAGTATTGGAATTAGGCACGTTTACGGGATATTCCGCCCTTTGTATTGCAGAAGGTATGCCGGCTGGAAGTGAATTAGTGACGATTGATATCAATGAGGAATTAGAGGATATGTCAGGCAGGTATTTTGCACGCTTTCGCGAAAGCGTAAACAACTCCATCACTTTTACCCAAAAAATAGGTCCTGCATTAGATATCATTCCAAAATTAGATGGGAAATTTGATCTGGTATTTATAGATGCAGATAAGCCTAATTATGTCAACTACTTCCACGCGATTATGGATAAAATGAACGCTGGCGGATTGATCTTATCTGATAATGTGCTGTGGCACGGAAAAGTAGTAGAATCAGTTCAGAAAAAAGACGCTTCAACTCCAGTATTACTAGAATATAACAAATTGCTCAAGGAAGATCCACGATTGCAAACCGTGCTGTTTTCCATTAGAGATGGACTTACTTTAAGCCGAGTGAAGTAATGGTAATCATATAGATTCTATAACATCCGTAAGCAATGATTGCTCCTGCGCCGTAACCTATGATCACGTCTACTGGATAATGGACGCCTATGAATAGTCTTGAAGCGCCAAAAAGCAACGGCCATATTAAAAATAGTTTCCACAAGTGCGTGTTGCGATAGTGGTGAAGTACAAGTATTACAAACATGGCAATAGCCATACTCACAGCGCTATGACCACTCCAGAAACTATAATTTAAAGGGGTTTGAAGTATGTGAATATGATCTATTAATTCAGGATTATTATTAGGTCTTAATCTAGCGGTGGCGTGTTTTACTAGATCAGTAATTCCTATACTGGTTGCGGTTGTAATGATCAAAAATAGTACTGTGATCAGACCTTTTTTAAGACGGAACACTTTTATGAAAAGTGCAATTATAAATAGGTAAACAGGTGTCCAGTGCGCAATATTTGTTACAAATATCCAGAATTGTGGAAACTGCGACAGGAATGAGTTATTAATTTCTTGAAGTAACCACTGGTCGTAAATTTCCAGTTGTTCCCACATTAAAACTTACGCTTGATAGAGCCAGTGTCTTCAATTTGATCTTTTACTTGCTCGATTTTACTTGCGATTTCTTTTACATCTTCTGTAAAACCATGTTCATCTGCAGTTTTTGAAATCTCATGCTTGATATCATCTGTCGCGTTGCGTACTGTTTTCATCGCCTTTGCAATACCACGGGCAATCTCTGGCAACTTATCAGAGCCAAAAACAAGAATCACCACAAGACCTACGATCATAAGCTCTGGAGTACTGATAAAAAGCAGGTGCTGTATCATGATGCAAATATACAATATGGACTTCTCAACCCTTAAAAATAGTCGTTAATTAAGGTCTGTAATTAAAGAATTCAAAAAAGGTTGTAGAGTTACCATTTGCTGTAATTAGTAATTCACGCTGTGTAGGGAATCCATCTTGATCTAAGGTATACGTGTAATCAATACTACGATCTAGAGTAACGCCACTATTACTTACTGTATAATCTTCACGAGTTGCAGGTAGATTACGACTGTAAGGATTAAACTCATCAAATAAGAACAGTCTAATCACATCATTCATATCCTTAAATGGATTGTTATTAAAGTTATAAGTAAACTCTGTAAAGCTAGTAGTAATTCCTGTGGTACTTATATTATTAATTCTATTGACGTTGAAGTTTTGAGAGTAAATAAATACTCTATTGCTTATTTCATTAGTAATTCCAGAAGAGTCAGTGCTATTAATGATCACTTGATCTATGCGATTTTGTTGATCTGTAAAAAGTTGATATTCTATGAGTGCACCTAGATCATTTGTGTATTGCAATCGAATAAATTCTCTACCTGAATTTGTGGAGCTGTCTACTCCTGTTGATATATTTATGATGGTAGGTGATAAAGCGTTGATGGTTTGCTCTATTTGTTCTAATCGATTAGCGTTAGAATATTCAAAATTACAAAATTGAGTGGTTGAAGAAGCATCTGTTGTCTGTTCTAATAAGTCATTTGCGTTGTAGTTGAAATCTATAGACCGTATGACGTTAGTTGGTGTATTTTCTGCAACGGTGATAGAGGCTAATTGTGTGATTTCAAAAACAGGCTCAATGACCATATCATCATCCATATTATTATCCAGAGATGGATCATCACACGAGATGATGAATAGTACTAATAATAAGGAATAAAGACGTTTCATGTTACGAATATATACTTCTATAAACACAAAAAAGCCAGATTCATTGTGAATCTGGCTTTCTAATTTATAAACCAATTAAAGCTTATTGCTTCATTTGTTCAAATTTATCCACTTCTGGCTCTGCTGGCCATGAGTTATTTGAAGTATCAATATCTGCTGTTTCTAGTTTAGGATCGATAGTAATTTTTACAATCTCTTTTTGAGTCGCTTTACTCAATCCTATCTCTTTATCGTTATATCTCCAGATTTCTGCTGGATGCGTTACTGTTTCTGTAGTACCATCTGCATAGGTATATTCAATGATAAGAGGCATTACCAGACCACCAGGTTTTTCAACTGTGATTTCATAGAAAAATTTAGGCTCTTCCATAGCAGCTCTTTCTGCTGCTGTAAAATTGTTTTCCATGTAATCTTTAAGACTACCTGCAACTTCGCTAGGCGCTTTACCTTTCATTGAAGCGTTATAATCTTCGCTACCTTCTTTTACCATATATACTAATCCTGCAGCCTTAACACGCTCTAGAGGAATTCCATTATCTTCAGCATATTTTTTAATTTCTGCGTTCATTTCGCCAGAAACAAAGTATTTATCTACAGATTTAATTCCCATATCATTATAACGAGTTGTGTAGAACCAGCCTCTCCAGAACCAGTCTAGATCCATAGCACTAGCATCTTCCATAGTACGGAAGAAATCTTCTGGTGTAGGATGCTTAAACATCCATCGTTGTGCATAGGTTTTAAATGCGTAATCAAACAATTCACGACCCATTACGGTTTCACGTAAAATGTTTAATGCTGTCGCTGGCTTACCATAAGCGTTAGATCCAAACTGATAGGTGTTGATTCCTTTACTCATAATAGGAGCGATGTAACGCTGGTCACCTGCCATGTAAGGAACAATCTTTGCTGCTGGACCACGACGTGATGGATACGCATCTAATCCTTCAATAGCATCTGGATGATTTTCTCCAAAATCTTGTTCTGCAACATACTGTGTAAAGGTTGTTAAACCTTCATCCATCCATGTCCATTGACGCTCATCACTATTTACAATCATAGGGAAGTAGTTGTGTCCTACTTCATGAATTATAACTGATATCATTCCAAATTTTACACGATCTGTATAATTACCATCAGCATCTGGACGACCATAATTCCAGCAAATCATAGGATATTCCATACCTTGATTTTTTGCATGTACAGAAATCGCTTTGTGGTAAGGGTAGTCAAAAGTCATTCTAGAATAAGACTTTAAAGTTTGTGCAACCGCTCTAGTAGACCACTGCTCCCATAATGGGTTACCTTCTGGTGGATAAATAGAAACTGCCATTACATCATTCTTACCTACTTTAACAGCCATAGCATCTGCTACATATCTTCTAGATGAGGTCCATCCAAAATCACGCACCATTACATCAGTCTTAAACTTCCAGGTTTTCATTTTCTTTGCACCTGGCATCATGGCAAGTTTTTCTGCCTCTGCTTGTGTGCGTATGACAACCGGCTTGTCATAAGACTTAGTCGCCTGCTCATAACGATTCATCTCTGTACTAGAATATACTTCCTTACGGTTTTGTAATTTTCCAGTTGCGTCTACCCAGTGATCTTCTGGTACGGTAAGATTCACTTCAAATGTTCCGAATGGTAATGCAAATTCATCGCGTCCCCAGAACTGGCTGTTTTGCCATCCTTCTACGTCGTTGTAAACACACATACGCGGATAGAATTGAGCGATTACATATGCTCTGTGTCCATCAGGAAACTGCTCATAACCACTACGGCCACGTCCATCTACGTGATTATTAATATTATAATTCCATTCTATGTCAAAAGAAAATTTATCACCGCTTTTAAGAGTTTCTGGCATCTCTACACGCATCATGGTCTGGTTAATCATGTGCGGTAAAGCATTTCCTTTACTGTCCACTACCTTTGTGATATTAAAACCACCATCAAATCGTTCTTTCATGTACTCACCGGCAAATCCTGCTGGTTGCATAAAAGGTCTAACGCCACCACCTTCAATTAATGGTGTTTTAGAATCTTTAGCACGCATATTTTGATCTAATTGTACCCATAAATAGTCCAGATCATCAGGTGAATTATTAGTGTACGTAATGGTTTCATAACCATTGATACGATGATTTTCATCGTCTAAACGTATGTCCATTTCATAATCTGCACGTTGCTGATAATAGTTAGGACCTGGCGCTCCACTGGCACTACGGTACTGATTAGGAGTTGAAAACTCCTGATACAGTTGACGGAATTTGTTCTCGTTGTAATGCTCTTTTGCAACTGGCTCTTCAGTTTCAGTTTCTGTCTCTTGGGCAAATGCCGTGAAAGAGATCATAAACATACTGATAAATAGGTATTTAATGTATTTCATGATAGTTTATGGAATTAAAGTTCGCTAAATTAAGAATTAATGAATAAGTCCCTAGTTTTTAACTAAAACTTCACAGAATCAGTTTTTTTATTGGAATGCATTAAAAGCGTTTTACGCTTGTCGCCTATTTTACAATGCACTAGGTTTTTCTGGTCTTCAAAAAGTTCAAAAAAAGCGGTGAAACTCATCTCTATTTCACGTGGTTGTTGTTCCACTGGAATTTCTATGTAAAGTATGATTTGATCTGCTTCGTATTCTGCACCTAAGAAGTCAATGTCTTGACTAACATCATCTGTTTTGATTTGCAATTTGTTAAGCAGATATCCTGTTATAACAGGTTTTAAATCTTTTAATTCCGAAGAATTGCCTAAACTGATTTCACGTTCTTCTCTTGCAGATAGTATATCTTCAAAGTCATCAATAAAAAACCGAGTCGTCATTTGTAGACTTTTTGCTTCGGCATTATATTTCATATTACTTACGGATACGTAATATTTGTGATCAACTGATGTTTCATTAAGAGTAATGATGTTTTGGTTATGTTGCTTTCGCGAAAGCGTAATTTTATCATCCTTAACACCATTAAAAGAGAGTAGGGATATAGCTAAAAGACTTATGAGAGTATGATGCATGGTTTTATTACTAAACTATTCCAATTAATTAATCGATTGTACCAGTCCAAAATAGTTTCCATGAAAATCATCACCATTTGAGTCTACTGCATCAATTTCTATAAGATAGCCATTATTATAAGGTGATACTCTTATCAATCCACTATCTAAAGTGTTGAAACTATTAGTAGTGACAGTAGGGTCATAACTTATAGAGTAAGAACCACTAGCGTTAGCACTTTCCTGTAAATCACTTATTTCATATAGACCAGATTGGAAACCTTGTGTAGTGTTACCAAAAAAATCTAACTCAATTATAGCACCTATTCCTTCTATTTGATCCATTTCATTAAGTGAAAGTCCGTCACCTAAAATACTCACTTGTGTGCGAATAGCGTCATTACTAATTTGTAAAGTTTGACCTCTAAATGCTCCTGTTACATCAAAACTTAAGGTACCATCACCATAGCAAAACACATTTGCTGCAGGAGTTTCTAAGGGCGGTAAAACATTGTCGTCATCATTACAAGATGATAAGCTAACCATAAATAAACCGATTAATAAAAGATGGATTTTTTTCATAATTTAATTTATTGCTTTTTTCTTTTTTTAAATTCTGTGGCAGTCTCATTTAAGAACTGCAACAAAAATATTTCATTTTCCGGCTTCATCATATCATTATTTAGCCCATGATCAGTGGCAAAGTACATGTATTCATAGAGGTCTTCCTTTCGGATGCCTAAGAAACCAATTAATTCATCAGATTCTAATTGGTTTTTTAGAACAGCAACATCAAAACGTTGCTCTACTGTTGTAGCACTTCCAAAATCTATATTCAATGCATTTAACGCCACGTTTAAGACTACCGCCGCCAGTAATCCTACGATATTGAAGAAAGCACCATCTGGCTCGTATTGCTGTAAAGCGTCATGTCTTAATGGATATTGATCGCCTGTTCTAATTTTATCACTAAAGGTGTTTTCCATACGGTCTATAGCTGGCGTCCAGGCAACGCCATAGCCTGTGACTCTTTCTAGATTAGGATTTGAATTTTTAAGACGTCTTAGATCAATTGTGAGGTTTTGATTACCAGTAAGCATTACTTCATCCAGCACATTTATACCTTCGCGTATGGTAATGGCGATTACTCTTCTATCCAGCGTTTCCTGTGTTACTATAAGCGTTATAGGCTCATAGTTTACCGCTTTGAAGGTTAGACGGTCATAAACAGCGACTTTTAATGTGAAAGATCCAGTGCTAGTACTTACGGTTCCTTCTAGGGAATCATTATTGAAAATGGTAATGCCTTCTTGTGGTTCACTAATTTCGTTTTGTAAATAACCAGATACCTGCACACGATCTATTTGAGCGCTCGTCAGAACACTTGATAGCGTCAGTATAAAAAGTAGTCTAATCATTAGGAAGGTTGTTTTGTTTTCTAAATTTTTCTCCGTTTACGGTTAAAAAATCTAAAAGTATTAATGGATTATCGTCAAGAATCATACCTTTTGTAAGTCCAGATTCTGCAGCGTAATAATAAAATGCTGGAAGTTTTTCCTCTGGGATTTTCAATAGATCCATTAGAAAACTTTTTTGGTATTTGTTTTTTAAAAGCGCTATAGGACTTTCCTCTTCAGGAATATCGTTGTCATTGCTTAGATTTGCTGGGTCTAGAGCTCTGGATACGTTGCTCATATTAATTTGAGTAGAAAGTCCAACCATGTTAAATCTAGCAGCACTTTGATACGCAGCCTTATGTTGTACTGCGTATTCATCTGGTTGCTTGATACGGTCGCTAAAAGTGTATTCCATGCGATCCACCGCTCTAGTATTAATGTTTCTAACACTTACTTTATCCAGTTGTGCATCAACTTCTACTAGTCGTTTTACTTGTATCATCATACTTTCACCATTTGATACATTAACCACTTCTAACTGTTTAATGTCTTCTTTGAGACCTAAGCTAATCTCTTTTTCTTCAATGATATTTTTAGAGATTTTAAGGGTTATGGTCTCAAATTGTAATGCTTTAAACAGCAATTCATCGCCAGCTCTAGTTTCAATAAAAAAGACGCCTTCATCATTTGTGATGGTACCTTCTAGTGAGTTCTTATTGAATACTGTAATTCCTAATAACGGACCTTCAATAGTACTAGAGATTGTGCCTTTAATTTGTACGCGGTTGTTTTGTGCTACCGCTATGGTGCTTATAAAAAATAATAAAATGGATAGATACTTCATTGTTAATGATATACTTGCAATTTAAGGCATATGATTGTTTTCATAACGCTTTAGGTAACCAATTAATTGTTAAATACATTTGTGGAAAGATGAATTTATGAGAAACATGATCATAGCGAGTACTTCTACCATTCACGGTAGTGGATTTCTAGAATACTTACTACCAGAAATTACTGAAAGCTGTAAGCAAAAAAAGATCAATGAAATTCTGTTTATTCCTTATGCCAGACCTGGCGGGATTTCACATGATACTTATACAGATCGTGTTGCGCAGGCTTTAAAAAACTATGATATCAAAGTAAAAGGAATTCATAGTTATGACGATCCCATAAATGCAATAGAAAATGCAAATGCTATTTACACAGGTGGTGGCAATACCTTCCAGCTTGTGAAAATGCTTCACGATTTAGAATTGATGGCACCATTACGTAAAGCAATTTATAATGGTGTTTTATATATAGGCACTAGCGCAGGAAGTAATATTTGTGGTTTAAATATGCGTACCACAAATGATATGCCTGTGGTACAACCATCGTCTTTTAAAACTACTGGTGCGGTAGGTTATAATATCAATCCGCATTATTTAGATCCTATCGTTGGTGATACGCACATGGGAGAAACCAGAGAACAACGCATTGCCGAATTCCATATCTATAACCATATTCCAGTAATCGGACTTAGAGAAGCAAGTTATATTAAGGTTCAAGGAAAAGAGGAACTTTTAAAAGGACCGCATACCGCTCGTATTTTTCAAAAGGACCTAAAACCCATCGAAGTAGCATCTGGATATGATTTTGCACAACTAGTGGAATAAATTACCTTTATCCTATGGAGTACGAGATTAAGCACAGCACAAATGATGCACGTGGCATGTTTTACATAAAGCAACAGGAGAAAACTATTGCCCAATTAACCTATACTTTAAAAGATAAGGTCATGATCATAGATCATACAGAGGTAGATAGACCCTATGAGGGAAAAGGCATTGCTAGTCGTTTAGTTGAGGCTGGTTACGCTTTCGCGAAAGCGGAATCCTTAAAAATCAATCCACTTTGCCCAGTTGCCGAAGTTGTTTTTGAACGGCATCCAGACTGGAAAGGACAGTTGTTATGAATCTAGAATTTGAAACGGAGCGATTGCTCATTAGAAAATTCCAAACTACAGACGCACCAGATTTACTGGAACTTAATAGTGATGAAGAGGTGATGCGATATACAGGAGATTTTAGTTTTAATGATGTGGCTCACGCACTAGAATTTGTAAGAAATTATCACGGTAAAAATGACCAATATGAAACCTATCACATGGGAAGACTTGCGGTGATTAGAAAAGAAGATGATGCATTCCTAGGATGGACTGGATTAAAATATCATGTTGAAGGTGATTTTGTAGATATAGGTTACCGTTTTATGAAAAAATACTGGGGAAAAGGTTATGCCACAGAATCTAGTAAACGCATCGTAAAACATGCTTTTGAAGATCATCAATTAGATCATATTGTAGCGCATGTGCATGAATCTAATATAGGATCACAACACGTCGCTTCCAGATTAGGAATGTCTTTAGATCATCGTTTTTTATGGGATGATCGTGAGCCAGCTAGATCGTATAAATTGACTAGAGAAGCATATGGAAATTAAAGAAATCACAGCGAGAGAAACCTATCCAGTAAGGCATCCTGTTTTAAGAGCTGGTAGACCTATAGAAGATTGTGCTTTTGACGGTGATGATCTTAAAACTACGATACATCTAGGTGTTTACAGTGAAAACGGGATACTTGCCGTAGCCTCACTAATGATGAATCATAACGCAACTATTCTAGGACTACCGCATCTAATAGACCAATTACAATATCAATTAAGAGGAATGGCAGTTTTAGAAAAAATGCAGGGTTATGGGCTTGGCAAGAAATTACTATTACATGCAGAAGGTCTTTTAAGAGAAAATCAAGTAGCGATTCTTTGGTTTAACGCCAGAATAAAAGCAGTACCTTTCTATGAAAAATTAGGCTATCAAACGATAGGTGATAAGTTTGACATTCCTTCAATAGGAGCTCATTATAAAATGTATAAAGAATTATGAGAATTCTTATTTGCATACTCTTATTAGGATCATTTACCATGGCTCAAAATTCATTTGATGAAGTAACTGGGAAATCACCCAACCCTAAAAACCTACTCCAGCAAGAAGCTCAACGAGCCTTTGATAAAATGCGTACCGCAGCGCTTACAGATGGTATTGATTTATTAATCGTCTCAGGATATCGCAGTTTTACAAGACAACGCCAGATCTGGAATAGAAAATATAAAAAATACCAAGTGCAAGGATTATCACCAGATCAGATTTTTGATAAAATCGTAGAATATTCTACCGTTCCTGGAACCAGTCGCCATCACTGGGGAACAGATATCGATATCATAGATCAATCTGCATCTTATTCTGGCGATGTATTAATGCCTAATAAATTCCATGGCAACGGTCCGTTTTGTAAAATGAAAGAATGGATGGAGAAAAATGCCAGCAATTTCGGTTTTGAACTGGTCTACACCTTTAATGATCGTCGTACTGGTTTTAAATATGAACCGTGGCATTATAGTTATGTTCCGCTTTCGCGAAAGCGTATTCAAAATTACCCAACGGCTCAGAATTTACTTCAATTCTTAAGAGCAAATAAGATCATGGGAATGGATCAAATAAGTGATGAACGAATCTTACGCTATTATAAAGAACACGTATTAGGTGTACATCCTGTTTTGTTGCCTAATGATTAATACGAGAAATTTGTCTAAATTACCATTATTTAAGTACAACCAATTATGAGAGGTGGATCAGGAAAAATCAGATTATTTATAGGACTTGCCATAGTCGCATTTGCTGTTTTAAAATATTGCTCTAGTGCCGAGACTAATGAGTTCACAGGAGAAACACAATATGTAGATCTTACAACTGGTGAAGAGATCGCCATGGGATTATCTGCAAAACCCAGCATGATGGAACAATACGGTGGTGAGCATCCAGATCAGAATGCTCAAAACCTAGTAGATCGTGTAGGTCAGAAATTAGTACAAAGTAGTATTGCCAGAAATACAGATTATCAGTTTGATTTTCATTTACTACGGGATGATCGCACCATCAATGCATTTGCATTACCTGGTGGGCAATGTTTTATCACGGCTGCTTTATACCAGCAACTAGAAAATGAGGATCAATTAGCAGGAATATTAGGTCATGAAATTGCCCACGTAGTAGCACGTCATAGTGCAGAACGTATAAGCCAGCAAGGACTAGCTCAAGGAGTCATTACAGGAGTAAGTGTAGGAACAGAAGGTGGCGGACAAATGGCTGCAAGCGTCGCGCAAATGCTAACCATGAAATACGGTCGCGATGATGAATTGCAAAGCGATGATTTAGGAGTTAAAATGATGATCGATACTGGTTACGATCCTAATCAAATGATAGGAGTCATGGAAATTTTAAAAGCTGCAGCAGGACCAAATCGCCAGCCAGAGTTTCAAAGTACGCATCCAGATCCAGAAAATAGAGTGCAGCGCATTAAAGAAGCCATTGTTAAGTATGGTGGTACTTTGAAATAGATTTAATAGTATTCTATTTATAGAATAAGCAATCATTTTAAACGTTAACAGTCAGATAATTAAATAAAAAAGCAATGAAAAAAGTAATTCTATTAGTAGCATTTGCCTTAGGGACTATAAATGTAACTGCACAAAAAGCATCAGATGATGATGTAAAACCTGAATTTAAAAATGAGATTTCTACTAATGTTTTTGACCTAGTGGTAGGTGGATCTCTCAACGTAAATTATGAATATTTAATGAAAGATAATCAGTCGTTCTTAGTAGGTCTTACTGCGTTTGATACCTATGCATATTATGATGCTGGATTTTTAGAAGAGTCTAATGCAGTGTCTTTAAGGGCTGCATGGGTAATTTACACTAGTAGGTATGAAAAACATGGAGGTTTTCATTTTTATCCTATGTTGAAATTTAGAACTGGTGAGGTAACCACTGATGATGTAGTGTTTATTGAGAACTCACAAGGAGATGTTGTAGAGTCTAATAGTAATACTTATGACATCGGTGGATTTTCTGCTGGTTTTGGTTTAGGATATAAATGGGTAGTTAGCGATAAATTTACGATCAGTACTAATTTTGAATTAACCAGAAATTTAGGCGGTAACCTAGAATCTGAAAATGCAGATTTAGGAATCGTAGAGCCTAGATTAGGTGTGAATTTTGGTTATAGATTCTAAGTATTTCTAGGTGATATGAGCAGTATGATTCAAAGTAATATTCAAATTTTATGGAACTGCGGTGAGAAATGGCATCGCAGTCCATATTATTATAAATCCCAACGTGTTTTTAATGATAAAGCCACACTTTTTTATAAGAATTGTGTTTTGACCTTAGATTTTTTATACGATAAAAAAGCACTTGAATTAGAATTTGAAGATGGTACTACGGTTAACATTCTAGAAGAATTCATCAACAGACCTGGTAAAAAATTAAGCATACGAGATGGCGAGAAAAACATGTACAACCCTAGTATTGATACTATCATGTTTTATGATAATGCTGGTGCGATGTTTCGTAAAAATCTCAATAAACCGTGGTCTAAACATAATACAGGTCGTGTAAGTAGTGCGTCCTTATTAGGTCATGAAATTATCCATGCTTATCATGATCAATTCACACCGCAGGAATATTTAAAGCGTAAGAATAAAAAAGTGCCTGGATGGAAAGTACGATATCCGCATTTCCCTAATGCAGAGGAAATTTTAGTCACAAAGGATTTAGGAAACCAAGTCATAGAAAAACTAGGAGAAGATCGACGTAAACACTATAAACGTAATTATTACCTCACTAAAAGCCCGATTACGACTGCACCTATGCCAGTAGATCAGGATGATGAGGTTGTGTAAATTGATTTATAGAGAATAGCTCCTTCACTTGAGGCAAGATTGGGATGGGTGTTTTTTTCTAACGTTTCCAAATTCCAAATTCTAAAACCTAAGATCCAAAACCCAAAACCCAAAATCCAAGTTCCAAGTTCCAAGTTCCAAGTTCCAAAATTTCTACTCAATACTCTAACTAATAATAGTACAACAGATTAACACGTCCCAAGCTCCTGGTAATGACAATTAGTATTGATGGGTTTTCCGTTCGATTGCAATTTCACCTGAGTAACTTCGATACATCTCGACAAAGCCAAGACACGCGATCACCTAGATTATGGTAGATTTCTATACTCTATATTCTAAATATTTTCAAGTAGAATAAATGACTGTGTTTTAACCTTGCAATAATAGCAGTCGTTCGTAAATTCAAATTGAATTCCGATTTCGAGTTCTGGTTCAAGTTCTTTTTACTACTCCACAATCTCCACACGAGTTCCTGCGCTATGGCTAGAAAATTCTGGTGCATACATGCATTCTAAGGTGGCGATACCATTTGAGAATTTTCCAGCATTATTAGCACGTACGTCGTATTCAAAAACGTAAGTTCCTTTACGCATACGGTCAAAAAAGAAGTGCGTCGCTACGTCTTTCGTGCTTTGGTAATAGCCTAATCCATCTTGCCACTGATATTTTGAGATCACATCTATAGGTTCAAAACCACTACTGCGCATATCTTTTAGATGAACATAATCCATATCGTTAGAGGCGCGTATTTCTAGTCTCAAGGTGATGCGATCGCCTATTTGTAATGGCTCGTTTTGCGTAATTTCTTGAAGCTGTTCACCACTATCTGTAGTGATCTTTTTATACAGTTTTTTCTTGATAGAAAGTGGTAGATCATCATCTACGGTAATCTTGTCTAGATTTTCAAAATATTGCCAGTGTAATGCGCCATAACCCGTCACATCACTTTTGTTTTTTACGCTTACGGTCGCCATCGCTGGGTTTACTTCTGGCGCGCTTAATGCGATTTTAAAATAACCAGTTCCTGCTTCCTTTTCTACGTTATTGAGTTTCTCTTTTGGGATGGATTTATTTCCCCATTTGATCACGTTGTTTTCTGTAACGTCTAGCCATTTATTGCCTTGTAACAGCAACGCATAAGTCGCATCTGCGGTGGCTTTTGTAGATTTCCAGCGATTTGTTCTTTTGTTTTTAAGGAGCCAAATCTTCAATTCTTCCACGCTTTTTTCGTCATTTGCTACTTCTTGAAATACTTCTATCGCCAGTGCTTGTGTCTCGATATCACTGCTGTGCCAGTACCAGCTGTTGGTGTTTTCCTTCCAGTACATACCGTTTGCATCACTTTTTACGGCGGTTTGTCGCAAGCCTTCTACGATATCATTTGCTAGTGCGGTTTTGCCTGATCTGTGCGCCACCATTGCTACCAGTAATTTGTGATATAAAGAGTAGGTCGCGTATTCTTTTTCCGCTTTCGCGAAAGCGGAATTCTCAACCACCTGCATCTCTTTACTCATCTTTTGAGATTTTTCAAGTCTGGATGGCATAAAACTGCGCGCATATAAATAATGCCAATAACTAACGCCCGAATAATAATTTTCTAGTTGAGCATCCTTGCGTTTTAAGTAATCACGAATGTCTTCTTTAAGTTCATTATCTAGGAATTTTATGGCGTTGCTATACATACGATCCAGTTGCGTCTGATCGTCTTGAGCAACTTTTAATTGATGAAGATGACCTATTCCAGCAGCAATATGTCTGGTGATGTATTCACTTTCACGAGCACCGCTAAACCATGAAAAGCCACCGCTGGATTGTTGCATGCGTTCCAATTTCGCCAGTGTTTTTTTCTTAGCGCGAGCTGTTTTTTCTAGGTCAAATAAAATAGCGAGGCGTTGTTGTTTTTGAGCTTCGCTTTGTGCATCTCGCAACCATGGTGTGTGTGCCAAAATGATACTTTTTAATTCCTCATTTTTTTCTAGATCACTTACGTTAGTGCCATTTGTTGCCCAACTGTCAAATACCTCTTTTACCTTAGGATTGCTATTTAGAATATGCGATGCTACTGCATTTGCATAGAATCTTGAAAAAGTTTGTTCGCTACATTCATGTTCATATTCCATTAAATATGGTAAAGATTTAATTGCATACCACGACGGATTTGAAGTGTATTCAAAAGTCAATTGATGATGCGCTAGCGTTCCAGATGTGTTGGTTGCCAGTTTGTCCATTACTGCAGTACCTGTTTCACCAGATCGCACCCATAAAACTCTAGATTCATTCACCAGCATGCGGTTAGTAAGAACAGGAAGCGTGTCTTCTTGTCCATCGCTAAAACTGCCCGATTGTGCCACCACGCGATAAGTCACAGCTTGTGTCCCTAACGGAATTCTAAAAGTCCAGTTAACGCTGGTATTTCCACCTTTTTCTATTTGAAATTTACGGATGTTATTCACGTTGCCTAATGCTTCATCTATAGGTTTCATAGTCATGGCATCAAACAATTGCAAACGCGCTGTTCCATCCATAGCACCATCAGAAAGGTTTGCAATTTTAGAGCTAAAACGTATGGTATCTGTCTCTCGTAAAAAACGTGGCGCATTAGGAATGATGTTTAGTTCCTTTTGGGTAACTACCAGTTGTTCCAGTTGTGCAGTTTCTGCTTGTTTGTTATGAGCTAGTAGTCGCAATTTCCATTGGGTTAATGCCTCTGGTGTTTTGAATGAAAATTTTAAATTACCATTTTCATCAGTACGTAATTGCGGTAAAAAGAATGCAGTTTCTTGTAGGTTTTTACGAGCGGTAACGCTGTTTAATTTCATCGCTTCATTTACAAGGTCTTGTGCGCTTATACCTTCTTGAGTAGAAATAATGATCACACCATTTGCGCCACGATTACCGTAAATAGCTGTTGCTCCAGCATCTTTAAGTACTGAAACAGATTTTACATCACTAGGATTTAAATTTTTAAAATCTTCTTGACTCATAAAAACACCATCTACCACAATTAACGGCTCTGAACTGCCATCAATAGAGCCAGCACCTCTTAAACTAACTTCTGAATTTGCTCCAGGTTGTCCTACAGAATCTGATTGTATAGCAAGACCTGCAACTTGACCTTCTAATCGTTGCATGGTAGCAGCATTAGGACGATCCATTGTCATTGCGAAATCTTCACCTACGACGATACCACTTTTTTTTCTTTTACCATATCCAGTCACCACTACTTCATCCAGTTCAGCTGAATCATCTGAAAATTGTTCAATACCATAATCGTAAGTGTCAAATACAAACAATCTATTGAAATCATTACTATTAAGCATTGAGAATTGATCTTTATTGTAGCTTAGTGACAATGACAGCGAAGATTCATTTTTTAGAGTAATAGACTTAGAATTTAAACCAAATCCAGTAAATTCTAAAACATCATCCTTTTTTGCTTTAATTGCAAAAACACCTAAATAATTAGTGAATGTTTTTTCATTTGATCCTTTGGTGTTAATCGAGACACCATAAAGAGGTACACCTTTTTCATCGACCACTTTTCCTACAACGTGCTCTTTAAGAGCGTTTAATTCTTTATTTCGCTCTTTTGCTGAGTATTTATAGTTTTTAAAAGTTCTTGAAGGTTCGTCAAAACTTAAACCATGTGTGTTTAGATATGGAATTGCGATAGTTTGAAAATAATTCTCCAGATACCCACGAAAGGATATTGTTGAAGTTCCATTTCTAGTTATCAAACTAGGAAACCTAGGACTAAAGCTAGGTTCATAAGTATAAATATATGGCTCGTTCCAGCTTGCAGTAGTAAACTCATCCAGGCTTTTATCATACATACTTGCTAGTACTTCTGCCTGCATGGCGTTACCTGCTTTGTTTTTTATGGTAAATGACCAGGTTTCATCAGCACCAGGTTCTAATTTGTTTCTAAAAGTTTCTGTAGTGATACTGTAGAAATCTTTAGGGACTATAGGTTTTGAAACACTCGCATTACGCTGTGCAAATAGGTTCTCATGTATGGTTTGTATTCTAAAATTTAAGCTGTTTCCTGCAATGTTAGTTAGATCATATTCAAAGCGATTTTTTCCACGTGATAGAAATACTTCTTTTTCTTTTAAGAGTTGTTTTTTATCCCAAACATACAAGGTAGCATACGTACCATCTACGATAGTGTACACATCTAGAATTGCAGTTTCATTCTCACGACTCGCGATAGCGCTAAGTAGGCTATTTTCTTTTGGTAAGTTTTTATTTACCCAAATTGATTTTTCTTCTCGTTGTTCTACAATGGAATCTTTATCATCAAAACTTTGATCTAATTCAACGGCTTGAGCATATAAAATGTAAGAGCCGTTTTGCCACTCTTTTGTAATAGGTAATGCGATTGTGGTCAAAGAATCTGTGGTGACTTGGGTTTCAAATAGAATAGGATATTTTTTCCAATCTTCTATTTGTTCGCTTTTGCGCAATGGTGCATAGGGAAAGGTATTTCGGTAGGTCGCATCATCTAGTTCATATAAGGTAGCTTGTGAAAGATTACTAGGAACAATAAGATGATCTGCTTCTTGTTTTTTACGTAATTGGAAAAGTACTTTACCGTTGACAAATTTACCGTTCAGGTTTTTCACACCTACCTGTATACTGTCGCCTATGGTGAGATCATTTTTTGCGATTAAGATGGCTTCAATGGAGTTTTTACCTACACGTATTGAGGTTTCACTACTACGCGTTTCTCCATTCACATCGGTAACATCTATTTCAATACGGTAATTGTAAATAGGAGAAAAAGCATCATCTGCGGTGGTGTCGCCTGTGGCTAGAAAAGTGATGTCTACCTCACCAGACGAATTTGTTATGCTTTCGCCTTGAGCGATTACCTGATCATTATTGCTGTAATAACCGCGATACCATTTACTATATTGATAGCCACGATAAACAATATAATTCACCGTAGCGTCTGTGATGTTACTACCTAAAAATGCTTTGGCTGTTCCCGTAACTGTAACGCTGTCGCCTAGCTGGTAAGTTTGTGTGATGTCTTTAAAATCAACCTTAAAGGTAGGTCGTTTGTATTCTTCTACAAGGAAATCTATTTCTCCATCATCCCAGTCATTTGCTTTCTTATAAAGTGGAGTTTCTTTTTCATCACTAGATTCTATATAAAGAGTGAATGAACCGGTGAGCACATCTTTAGGGATTTCAAATGATCCATGGATACTACCGTATTCATTTGTGGTAAGTTCAGTTTCAAAAATGTCTTCACCATTTACATTTTCGACGTATACATATAATGGTTCATTTGCAACGACGCTGGTTGTTTTGCCTATTTTTTGCAATAGAATAGATTTAAAATAAACCGTTTGTCCAGGTCTATAAATCGCGCGATCTAGGTAGGTGAATGATTTTATTTGTAACTCATCTTTAGCTTCACGACGATTGTTTCTATAGTTATAATTAGAAAAACTTGTTGTTACGATATCGCCATCTTTTGATGCTGTGAGTCTAACGTTGTAACCATACTTGCGCGAAAGCGAAAAATCTGCCTTTCCATTTACATCTGTAGTAAGATTTTTTACGTTTTTATCATACCTGATTTTGATTTTTACATCAGCTTCGGCTTTTCCAGTGGTACGATTCTTTACTGTGATTTCTGTACGGCCGTTTACGGTGTTTTTAAAGACCGCTAGATTAGAGATGGTGATCGCAGTTTTCTCGTACTCTATATCCTGATCTACTTGAGTTTTTGATATGATGAAATAACGACCTTTAGGTAATTGAGGTGCGGCATATTCATAGCTATGAGAAAAAGTGTCATCGCCTTTAGGTAAGGTTATTTTTTCTTTGTGTGCCACTCGATTCATTTGAATAGCATTATTTAGATAGGATTCTATAATGCTATCATTAGAGCGTTTAAACTCATAGTCAAAAGATTCATTAATGTAATATAGTGTTGTTTCTGGTACGTTTTTATAAGTCACCACACCACGATGCGGACGATCTGGAATGAGCATGTCTTCTATTTGAATGTTCAGTTCTGGACGACGGATGCGATTTAAAAAATTTGAACACATTACCGCTCCATAGGAATCTGGGAACAGCGATTTTCC
Source organism: Nonlabens sp. (assembly GCA_020630715.1). GTDB lineage: Bacteria > Bacteroidota > Bacteroidia > Flavobacteriales > Flavobacteriaceae > Nonlabens. Next base: position 2,370 of record JAHDIQ010000001.1, on the reverse strand, counting down.
TGTTGTTGCTGTTTCAATAGCTTGCTGGCGCAATGTTGTGACATTGTCTCGATCTTTTTCATTGCTTAAATCATAATAATAACTGGCTAGGGAATGATACACTTCTGTAATTGCTGGACTGTCATTATAATCTGTAATGAGTTGCTTTAATTGTTGCTCGTAAGCTTGTAAAGAATCTTTGTTTGTTATTTGGCTTTTAGTGTATTGAAGTCGGTCGTTTGTGATGTGAATGTAGGCTGGATCGTTCTTGCGCTTGCGATGCATGCGTTCTAAATCTGCATAAAGTTGCAGGACATCATATTTTGAAAAAACGGTATCACCAGCAGGACGTTGTAGTTTTTTAATGGCTGTCGCATCTAGAAAAGCATTTGCTTTTGAGATTTTAAATAGTTCTTTGGGTTTTGTGAGATTTAAGTAACCGCTTTTGTAAAAGTCTAGCGCCTGATGTGATAAGATGTCTAGTAGGCTAGGACGTAGCACGCGTGCTGGAGCGATAGGACCTACAATAGCGCTATAATCGCTTAATGGTATTTTTACTAATTTATCAGGCTGTGCAAGTGATTGCTGATAATGATGATGGATCTCACTGTAAAATCTAGTAGCATCCCATGCCTTAAAATCATCACCTTCAGAAACACCAGCGGTTCTATTTCTAATACGCCATTGATTTGCTTTAGCATAATCATCTAGCAGTTTTGCTAGGATTCCATGGTAGATATTTTTATTAGGGAAATCTGCTTTATTGATAAGCTCATTTAAGTCTGCAATGATTTGATCTTGAGCATCTTCCTTATTTACCAGTTGGTACTTTGCACGGAAAAGGAATACCTTAATATACTGGTCGTTATCTTTTTTACGTCTAGCGCGTTTATAGATTTGAGTGACTAGTTTTCCAGCATCTTCAATTTTGTCTTCTATCTCGAGTTGTTCTACCGCTCGCCATTGATCTGCATAGTAATTCTGCGCAGTTGCAGTGCTTATGGCAGTTAATAAAATGATGATGTTTATATATAATTGACGTTTCATGATCTTTAATTATGATTTAAAGCTACGCATATAAGATGCCACGATGAAATTATAATGAGTGAAATAGCAGTTTGAATGAGTGAAATATTTAACGTTTTAAATATTACAGGTGGAATAGTTTTTGCTGTTACAGACGCATGAAAAATGCGATAGTAATACTAACATTATTGATAGGAGTAGTGTGTTGTGGTCAGGACGCTTTCGCGAAAGCGGAATCACTATTCAATTCAAAGGATTATCCAGCTGCAAAGGTGCAATTTGAAGCATTGATGAAGCAAGGTTATCAAAACGAAATCGTATTACGACGACTAGGTGATATCGAGGCGCTAGCAAAACGCTATGAAAATGCCAGTAATTATTATGAGAAATTGTTGCAGTTAGATCCTAAAAATGCAGACTATCATTTTCTATACGGCGGTACTTTAGGACTATACGCGCAACAGATTTCAAAACTAGATGCCCTGAGTTATATAGACGATATTAAATCGCATTTAAAGAGCGCCGCAAATCTAGATCCTAGTCATATAGAAGCACGATGGGCACTGGTACAATTTTATTGTGAGTTGCCTGGAATTCTAGGAGGATCATTGCGCACAAGCCGTCAATATGCAGATGAGTTACTAGAGTTATCTCCTGTAGATGGATATCTGGCGCATGGTTATATCGCAGAATATGACAAAGAATATAAAGATGCCGAAGCTCACTATAAAAAAGCTGTGCTTACTGGTGGAAGCATGACGACCTATAAAAAATTAGCCGATTTATACGAGTATAAAACTAAGGAATACTTAAAAGCCTTAGTGATTTATCAAGAAGCTTATGCGTCACTAAAAGATGATGCCATTCTAGATCAAATTGCGCGTGTAAAAACAGAACATGATCTGGTAGGAGATTAGTTTTAAGTCGCAGTATTCAGTTTGCAGTTTTGAGTTATCAGTTGCCAGTCTTCAGTTGTGGTTCTCAGTTATTAGTGTTCAGTCGTAGTTCTCAGTTTACACACTCAATCTTTAACGCGTATTACGAGGAGCTTGCAACGTGGTAATCTGTCAGAGCAATGGTTTTTAGTTATCAGTTAACAGTCTTTAGTCGCAGTGTTCAATATTGTTTATCAGCGACTATTTTTGGAGACCACATCGTAATATTTTATCTCGATGCTGTTAGAATAAATGGCCTTGGGAAGTCTGTCGTAAATGATGAATAAGTTGATTTGTTTCATCCTATCTCCTTTTAATAGCATTTATTTATTTTCAGTTGGTTAATATTTTTCCTTCTTGAAATTAATTTTAAATTACTCACATACTCACATACTCACATACTCACATACTCACATACTCACATACTCAC
>JAHDIQ010000004.1:74521-303867 GCA_020630715.1 Nonlabens sp. | reverse complement strand
CAGAAGGCTTTGTTGAAACAACTCTAGATAATGGAAATTATAGCTATGAATATGTATATCAATATAAAGATCATCTAGGTAACGTTAGACTTAACTATGCCAAAGGACCTAATGGACTTGTAATCAAAGAAGAAAATAACTACTATCCTTTTGGACTTAAGCATAAGGGTTATAATAACGTGATTGTAGGTAGAGATCATAAGTTTGATTACCTAAATCAGGAATTTCATGATGATTTAGGGTTAAATTGGCACTCGTTCAAATGGAGATTTGCTGATCCTTCTATAGGTAGGTTCTTTGGTTCAGATCCTATCGCCGAGGAATTTTATTATCAAACTAATTATCAATTTGCATCTAATAATCCTATTTGGAAAATTGAATTGGAAGGTTTGGAAGGAGAACCAGTTAATGATGGAACTGATTTAAATGATTCTGATACTGCGTGGTATCTTAATAGAGTTGGAAACAAAAAAATATTAACATTTGGCCTTCATAATATAGATTTTGGAATTGTTGAAAGAAGGGAAGCGAGTCTAGCAGGTCCAGTTGCTACTTATGGTTTCAATGTAGGAGCAGCAATTTACAATAGTATCTCTTTAACTTGGAGAGGTGGAATGAATGGTCAAACGTTGACGGATCAAGTTGCAGACGGTGTTCAAGGACTAGGAGAAACTGTTCAAAGAATAGAGAATGGAGAAGGAACAATTCAAGATGCGGAAAACTTAACTGCTGGTGGAGTCACATTTGCCGTTGCAAGAACGTTAAGAATTTCCACGACTAGAAGTAGTACGGCAACTAGTCAAACTGCTACTGTTGCACAACAAGTGGTCGCGGAAGCTCAAAGATTAAATCCAAATGTTAATACTACAACCTTAACACCTGGCCCTAATGCTAGTCGTTCTATTCCTGCTCGTAGTACTAGTACTCGCTTTACTAGAGCAGAAAGATCTGCTATTAATGAAATAGGGGAAACAGACGGTTGCCATACGTGTGGTTCAAGAAATTCAGGAAGAGCTTCTGGTAATTTCACTCCAGATCATCAGCCTCCCTCTGCACTAGTTCCTAATGGAACGTCTCAAATGTTATATCCTCAATGCCTAGCTTGCTCTGCCTCACAAGGAGGAACAGTGTCCGGATTAGTTAGAAGAGGTTATGACCCTAATTTTATTGGACCAGTACAACAATAATTTAAATATGTATTCAATTTTAGATCTAAATAATTCGGCAGTAACTCAAGGGCTAAATGATTCTTTGGGATATGAATTTAGTTTGAATAATGTTAATAGTGAATCGGATGCTAGGTTCATTGTTGATTATATTGTTAAGTATTTAAACTTAGTAGAATTGAATTTAAAAGATCAAGAGACAATGGGATTTGGATCATGGTTTATCAAGTTTATTGCAAATGGCTCTTATTTGGAAATACACGAATTAAAAGACGTAAAAGACGGTATCAATCTTTTTGAATTCGATATATCCTTTACACTTCAATTAATGAAAGATCAAATAAAGATTTGTGATTCGGTTGGTGTTTCCCCCAATTTCCCTTCAATATCTCAAAAAATAGCAATTATGGAAGATGTATATAACGGTTCTGAAGTAAACGCAGTGAGATATGACGAACCTAGTCACATGACTGGTTGGTATTTAACATCAAATGCATATAGTGGAGATATTAAGGAACTGTCTGTAGACTATTTGTTCTATATACTTAAGGAACAACCAAGAATAGGAAAATTTCTAGCTCTTCCTGATGGCTATAGGTTTTTCTTCTCAGATGAAACAGAGGAAGTTTGGAAAGATGAGTAATTAATGCAAGATTGCATTGCAACTTACAAGGGCATTTTAAAATATCATGTTCCTTATAAGGAATACAGCTCAATTAGAGGCAGTTATAGATTTAACTATTTCTAAGATATAGATATTTTAAAAAGGGAAGTTGTAAAAGGTAAGTTTATGTCTAGCGAGTCTTTGAAGAGAGTGAAGAGTAAGAGTGATTAAAACAAAAAAAATCAAAAGAAACACTAACCAGCCAAGATGAACAAGTATATAATCACCATAGCGTTTGTTTTAGGATTAATCACCAGCGCATTATCTCAGACTCAAAACACGAACTACGTAAAGACCACGGGTCACTAATCGTTAGAAACGCGATAAAAGTGTTCCAAAGTTGGAACAGCATTGAAATAGAGTAGTTTAGAGTTAAGGCAGTTTTTAAAAAGTTGTCTTAACTCTTTTTAGAAGTTCGTTGATTTTTCGACAAGCTCAACACAGGCTATTGAAAATTAGTTTTAATTTTTACGACCTATTAAATCCTATTTTGGCAACACATTCATTGAAATTTTTATTCGCTTCTAACCTATTTACTTTAGCCTGATTAAGAGCTTCAGAGAACATGGTTTTATCGACTTCTTGACCTTGAATTATTTCCATAGGTGTTTTACCGTAAAGACGACATGGATATCTGTGATTATTGTAATATTCCATAAAGTCATTAAGGCTTGAAATGTGTGATACTTGATCTTCAGAATGTTTACCACCCATAAATTCTGATTTATAAATACGATGAGTGATTTCAGACATCGCATTAGAGAATGGAAACTCATCAGTCATCGCTGTTACTTTCTTTACAATGGGTGGGGCATTGATTTGCTTAATCCAGGAGAGAACTTCACCTTTGTTTTCAGAACCACCGTCAGAGAGAATATGAATATCTTCTGTATGATTAAATAGATTATATTTTTCAAACGTTTCTTCAAGGAGATTTTTGATAAATTGGCTTCCAGCTTTTTTAGAGGTAGATTTATAATGTAGTAAGGCAGATGAGAAATTATCTTTTACAAACGCTACTTTTTGGATGCCTTCTTTGTATGTCTGAATACGAGTAATATCTATATGTAACCATTCAAAAACATGAGAAGTTTTAAATCCTTCTTTGGGTTTGGATCTTATTGGTTTTAATTTCACATATCCTAGAGCATTCGCATATTTTCTAAAAGTAGTAAGTCCACAGGCGATAAGATTTTTACGAATGACATCATAGTAAATGGTGGTTATTGGTTTTTTAGAGCTATTAGAATCTTTAACCAAAAACTCAATTTCCGTGACTTCCTTCAACGTAAGTTGGTTGGGATATTGACGGTAACACTTTTTGAATAAGCTAGCAGAACAAGTGACTTTTCTTTTTTGAGCATAATACCAATCTTTAGAGATACCATAGAACTTACATGCCTTTGTAATCGTAGTATTAGAAAACTGAGTCATATCTTCTATGGAAGTGACAATACTACTTGCATGTTGTTTCAAAAGATTTTTGTGATGAACTAATTCACCAAGCATTTTATAGTATCCACGTCTAGTTCTTAAAATAGTTCTAATAGCTCTGGCAGTAAACTTACTTTGAAAGACATCTTTAATGTCATCAAATTGTTTGATATAGCTTGTCGCCCATTCATTTCCGTAGTAATTGTCGTGACTAAAATTTCTCCAATTGTACCTTGTAGTTCTTGGAATTTGATCAAGTTCCCTGACTGATAGCATACCGCTATTAAAAAGAATGACGATAAGAGGATGGTAATTTCGTTTATAATGATGTGACATACTAAGGTCTAATGGTATTTTACTAAATTACATATCTTAGAACAGAACTTAGCGTTATTAAGTTAAGCACATTAGGAATAATTTAATAGCCTACATATTAAACACTATAATTCTTGAGTTACCACTTTTAAATTCTTTTATGTTCTCACTTTATATTTTAACCCTTTACAACCTTGATTTACAAATTATTAAACTTATATCCTCTTTCAAAAAGTTTGAACTCTGTCCGCTCGAGGTCACGACACTCACAATCCCGAAACGCGATAGCGATCGGGATTTTTTATTTGAAAACGTCAAGAATTCATTCTTGAAAGTGAACAAATAGAACATTCCGATAACCCGATAGGGTTGGGATTGTATTTGCAACATTAGATTGATTCAGGATCTACAATCCTACTGCGATCACGACACTCACAATCCCGAAACGCGATAGCGATCGGGATTTTTTATTTGGAAACATCAAGAATTCATTATTGAAAGTGAACAAATAGAACATTCCGATAACCTGTTAGGGTTGGGATTGTATTTGCAACATTGGATTGATTCAGGATCTACAATCCTACTGCGATCAAGATCACATAAGAAACCACGCTTTATGCGTGGTTCTTTATTTTATGGAAAAACTAAACGGTGTTTTCTGTTTTGGAATAAAATAACAAGGAAACTATGATAGCGATATTATTTACTTTTAAGTACTTATCCTAAAATTTCAATAGATTAACATAACCATAATTTTACTGATCAAAATAAGTGTAACTTTATCAAAAATTATAGGAAATGTCATACAGAGTTTTTGAAGAATATAATATTGAAGTTACTGAGGATATCAAAAAACAATTTAAAGGAGTTATTGAGAATATAGGTGAAGATGTAGATCGTGAAGGACTATTAAAAACTCCAGAACGCGCTGCAAAAGCCATGCAATTCCTAACTTCTGGATATGATAAAGATCCAGCAGCGATTCTTAAAGGAGCTATGTTTGCCGAGGATTATAACGATATGGTTATCATTAAGGATATTGAACTTTACTCTTTGTGTGAACATCATATGCTACCGTTTTTTGGTAAAGCTCATATTGCATACATTCCTAATGGTCATATTGTAGGACTTTCTAAAATCCCTAGAATTGTAGACGTATTTGCGCGTAGATTACAAGTTCAAGAACGTTTAACGCATGATATTCTAGAATGTATTGATCATACCTTAAAACCATTAGGTGTTGCCGTGGTGATAGAAGCGTCACACATGTGCATGATGATGCGAGGTGTTCAAAAACAAAATTCTAGTACCACAACCAGCGGTTTCCGTGGTGCATTTGAAAAAACAGAAACACGTACAGAATTCCTAAAACTCATTACCGCAGATCTACACTAGATTTATTTTTGGAACGTTATTTGACTATCTTTAAGTAATTAATACAATTATTTATGTTTAAAAGTAAACGTTCTAAACTCATCTTTGGAATCATATTCGACCTAGTAGGAATGGCTTCTTACCTTATTCCTGGTATAGGCGAAGCTACAGATATAGGATGGGCACCCATTGCTGGATTTTTAATGACCAAGTTATATCCTGGAAAAACCGGTGTTACCGCTGGTATTATTACCACTATTGAAGAATTAGTTCCTGGACTAGATGTAATCCCTACATTCACTATTACTTGGGTTTATGTATATCTAATCAAAAAAGAAGATCCAGAAACCGTAATAGAAGTAGACGCTACTTAATCTTCATCTTTTGCCAGTTCTTTAAAACTGGTCATTAATTTTTTTACTTTAGGATCAATCACATATTGACAGTATCCTTGCTGTCTGTTATTGTTGTAGTAATCATCGTGAATAGCATCTGCTGGATAAAAGGCCGTTGCTGGCGCTACATCTGTAACAATAGGATTTTCAAAAACTTTTGTAGCTGTTAAATGCTCGATATATTCCAGTGTTGCTTGCTTTTGAGACTCATTTAGATAAAATACAGCACTTCTATAATGAGTTCCTACATCGTGACCTTGTCTATTTAAGGTAGTAGGATCGTGAGTGGCAAAAAACACCATCAGTAATTCTTTAAAACTAACTACACTTGAATCAAAGGTAATTTCCACTGCTTCTGCGTGACCAGTGCGTTGTGTCACCACTTCTCTATATGCTGGATTCTTGATGTGCCCACCACAAAAACCAGATCGTACTTTTTCTACTCCTTTTACACGTTGAAAAACGGCTTCTGTACACCAGAAACATCCACCGGCTAGTATCGCTTTTTCCATGGCTATAATTTTATAGCAAGTTATAGATACCTATTAAAACACGCTTTAAATTAACACGTATTTAGTGTTTTGAAACTTTGAACATTTTAGTTTTGCCACGTCTATGAATAAAGGTGTATTAGTACTGTTAAGTTTGTTGTGTTTCGCTTTCGCGAAAGCGGAATTCTCATCCATCCAGCAGGATACCACCATCATTAAACGTAAGAATTATACCGCTACTCGTATTACCGAAGCTCCTAGAATTGACGGAAAACCATTTGAAGCCGTATGGGATAAAGTTCCTACTGCTGGTGATTTTGTTATGATAGAACCTAATAATGGACAACCAGAGCGAGACACCCATAAAACCGAAATTAAAATAGCCTATGATGATAATGCGATTTATGTCGCTGGTTATTTATATGATAATGAGCCAGAACGAATTCTAAGACAATTTTCACAACGTGATGAAATAGATGTTCAGGCAGATTTATTCGGTATTTTTATCAACACCTATAATAATCAGATCAATCAAACTAGGTTTTTTGCAACGGCAGGAAACGCATTAGGAGATGCCGTAGTAGAAGGTGATCGTGAAGATTTTAGCTTTAATGTCGTTTTTCTATCAGAGGTAAGTTTTAATGAGAAAGGCTGGTATGTAGAGATGCGTATACCATATCGCACGTTACGATTTCCAGAATTAAAGATACAGGACTGGTCATTTCAGGTATTCCGTAGAATCAGGCATTTAAATGAAGATTACAGTTTTAATTACATCGATATTACCACTGGTAATGGAACACAATACGATGCCTTACTTACTGGTGTACAAGATATTGATCCACCATTACGATTAAATTTATATCCATTTGTCACGACCATTCACGATCGATTTGATGGGAATAATTCTACAAGCTTTGCTGCCGGAATGGATTTAAAGTATGGTATTAATGATGCGTTTACACTAGATGCGACCTTGATTCCTGATTTTGGTCAGGTAGCATTTGACCAGGTAGAATTAAACCTAGGACCATTTGAACAACTATTTGCAGAAAATAGAGCCTTTTTTACAGAAGGTGTAGATCTATTTAATAAAGGTGATATTTTCTTTTCTAGACGTATAGGTCAAACACCATCTGGAGCTGGAAGTATAGAAACCACAGCAGATGAAGATATCATTGAAAATCCAGACGCTGCACAGTTATTAAATGCAGTAAAAGTTACTGGAAGAACTGCCAAAGGTCTAGGAATAGGTTTCTTAAACGCCATTACAGAAAAGACAGAAGCAACCGTAGAAAATGCAGTTACGGGTGATCGTCGTCGCGTCGTTACAGAGCCGTTTACTAATTATAATGTATTTGTCCTAGATCAACAGTACGGAAATAACTCGTCGATTTCTCTGGTAAACACAAATGTGATGCGTGCTGGTAGCTTTACAGATGCAAATGCCACCGCAGTCGTATTAGATCACAACAATAAAGCCGCTACAGATCGTTTTAGAACTGAACTAAAGATGACTAATCGTTTTACGCCTACTGGAACAGATACCGGTTATTCTACTGAAACTACGTGGCGTAAAACGGCAGGAAAATGGCGTCCGTTTCTAGGTCATTTCTTTAGAGATCGTAATTATGACCCTAATGATTTAGGTAGAAATTTTAGAACTAACTTTCACACCTTTGCAGCAGATTTAAACTACGTACAACTTACCCAGCAAGGTATATTTAATCGCTATGAAATACGCTTGCGCACCAGACACAGACGCTCAGCAACGCCAGGATTCCATACTGGATCCGAGATTAACTTAAATCCGTTTTTTATAACCAAAGAGCGTTTTGCCTTTGGTGGTGATTTTAATTTCTTTACAGATCGTAAAGATCAATTTGAATCTAGAATAGAAGACGCTGTGGTACGTTATGGCGCTGGTATTTTTACGGGTGCTTTTATCTCAACAGATTACCGTAAGAAGTTTGCTATAGATGTGCGTGCAGGAAGATTTAAACGTCTAGAAGAAAATGAACACAATTACGATTTCCGCATATCACCTAGATATCGTTTTAGCGATGAGTTCTTACTAGTCTATGCATTAAACTGGAACAAAAGCAATGATCGTATGAGTTGGGTAACCTTAACAGATGATGATACTACTTCTATTTTAAGTGAACGCGATACTCATAGCGTAGAAAACAGACTTACTGGAACCTATAATTTTGACAACCGTAATGCAATTAATATATCGTTTAGAAATTTCTGGTCTCGCGCTAGTTTTTCTCGCGACTTTAAAGAATTACAACGCGATGGTAATGTAGCAGATAGTGATTACACACTAGAAGATGATTTTGATCCTGATGCTAATTTTAATATCTGGAATTTAGATCTTTCCTATCGCTGGCGATTTGCTCCAGGAAGTGAGATGACTTTATTGTATCGTAATCGTGTTTCTAATTTTGATAATCAAGGAAGGATTAATTTCTCTGATAGTTTAAATGATCTATTTATGGAACCTGTAGGTCACAATTTCTCCATTAGATTGACTTACTTTCTGGATGTAAATGAAGGACCGCAATGGTTTAAGTCCTAATGGCATAATTACTTTTTCTATTATATAAAATCAATACCTTTGATACATGATTAAAGCGCAATCGATTCATAAGAGTTTTGGAGATTTAAGGGTTTTAAATGGAGTTGATTTATCTGTAGCAACTGGTGAGATCGTAAGTATTGTAGGTAGTTCTGGTGCTGGTAAAACGACTTTACTACATATTTTAGGAACGCTAGAACAGCCTGATCTACATGAGAATACCCAACTCATAATTGATGACGTTGATATTCTTAAATTAAAAAGCAATGCGCTTAGTAAATTCCGCAATGAGCGACTGGGATTTATTTTTCAGTTTCATCAATTACTACCAGAATTTAGTGCCTTAGAAAATGTATGTATTCCTGCATATATTAAAAACACTCCTAAAGCCGTTGCAGAAAAACGCGCCAAAGAACTATTAGATTTTTTAAAACTAGGCGACCGTATGCATCACAAGCCAGGTGCTTTAAGTGGTGGTGAGCAACAAAGAGTTGCGGCAGCACGTGCATTGATCAATAACCCAAAGGTCATTTATGCAGATGAACCTACAGGAAACCTAGACAGCCAGACCGCACAGGATTTACACGATTTGATCTTTACCTTACGTGAGGAATTTGGTCAGACTTTTGTGATCGTAACACATAACCATGAGCTAGCTAACCTTGCAGACCGCAAACTGGTCATGCAAGATGGGATTTTCCTGCCATCATGAAGTTAGCAGCAATAAAAGAGTTTCTGGATGAAAAGGTCATTCAGTACAACACGCCGGACTTTATACCACACGATCCTATTCAAATACCGCATCGTTTTAGTGATAAAAAAGACATTGAAATTAGCGGCTTTTTAATTGCGACCATCGCATGGGGCAATCGTAAATCTATTATCAATAACGCTACAAAATTGATGGATCTGATGGACAACTCACCAGCAGATTTCATCGCAAATCATACCACTTCGGACCTAGATCGCTTTAATAATTTTGTTCATCGTACTTTTAATGGTGACGATTGCAAAACCTTTATGACTGCGTTACAGCATCTTGAAGAGCAGTACGGTGGTTTAGAATACGCTTTCGCGAAAGCCTACCAAGAATCCATCTCATTACAAGAAGGAATTTCTAGGTTTAAGCAGCTATTTTTTGAAGTGCCACACTTACAACGCACCCAAAAACACGTGAGTGATCCCATGAAAAACAGTAGTGCAAAACGCATCAATATGTACCTGCGATGGATGGTACGTAAGGATCAAGCTGGAGTGGATTTTGGGATATGGGATAGCATTCCTATGAGCGCGTTATCACTACCTCTAGACGTTCATACAGGAACTGTTGCACGTAAATTAAAACTTATCAAAAGAAAACAAAACGACGTGAAAACCGTTGCCGAAATCGATAAGCGATTAAGAAAGTTTGATCCTGTAGATCCTGTGAAGTACGACTTTGCGCTTTTTGGGTTAGGAGCGTTTGGGGAACTGTGATTGAGATTTGAGTGTTCAGTATTCAGTATTCAGTCGCAGTTTTCAGTTTTCAGTATTCCGTTTTCAGTCGCAGTTTTCAGTCGCAGTTTTCAGTGTTTACTCGTAGTATGTTGCATGCAGTATGCAGTATGTAAATTAAAAAATGGATTAACCTTAAACCATAAACTTCCTGCTATTTCTTTGTACTTAATACATTGTACTGTAAACATTGAACTTTGAACTTTGAACTTTGAACTTTGAACTTTGAACTTTGAACCTTAAACCTTGAACTTTGAACATTGAACCAGAAACTTTAAACCTTGAACATCAAACCTTGAACATCAAACCTTGAACATCAAACCTTAAACTTCACCCTTTGTCTTTTTCATATAATTAGTGTTTTAAAATATGGATTATAGTATCTTTGAGCAATCCTAGAATCAATGATTTTTAAGCATCCAGCACTACTCTACGGTCTACTATTCTTACTGGTTCCTATCATTGTTCATTTATTTCAATTACGCCGTTTTTCAAAAGTTGATTTTACAAACGTAGCGTTCTTAAAACCACTTATTTCTCAAACTAGAAAAAGTAGAACCATTAAAAAGTGGCTTACCTTACTAGCACGACTAGCTGCAGTCGCTTGTATCGTTATTGCATTTGCACAACCGTTTATTCCTGGATCGTCCACCGCAACGCAAGAAAAAGAATCTGTGATTTATCTAGACAACTCCTATTCTATGGAAGCGACCGGATCAAATGGATCTTTATACAATCAGGCGGTTACAGGATTAGTAGAACAATTAGATCCAGAAAAGATTGTAACTGTATTCACTAATGATAAGGTATACCGCGATGTCACTAGACAAGAAATCGCAAACCAACTGCTCAACAAACCTTATAGTTCTACGGTTTTAAATTATGAGCAAATTCAATTAAAAGCAAATGCACTTTTTGAAAACAAAGAGGCTATTAATGAATTGATCATGATCTCTGATTTCCAAAAATCTCAAACTTCGTTTCCAGATACGATCACTGGATTATCCAGAGAACTGGTCGTATTACAACCAGAACTAAGAGAGAATATCGCGATAGATTCGGCTTATTTTAAGAAAATCGATGCTAGTGGATTAGAATTAGAAGTACAACTTTCTAGTAACTATGTCATAGAAACACCAGTAACAGTAAGTATTAATAATAACGACATCCTTGCCGCAAAAACCAGTGTTGATCTTTCTGAAAAAGCAGCAACGGCTTCTTTTAACTTACCTAATACAGATGCTCTTAAAGGAAAAATATACTTAGAGGATAAAGGATTACAATTTGATAATGAGCTATTTGTAACCGCTAGTGCATCAGAACGTATCAAGGTGCTAGCCGTAAATAATGCCGACTCTGATTTCTTGAAACGTATTTATAATGAACAAGAATTTGAATTCAAAGCAGTTGACGCACGAGATCTGAATTTTAATCTGATTAAAGAACAGAATCTCATCGTTCTTAATGAAGTGAAGAACATCGCTCCTAACCTAGCTACCCAAATCAATACTTTTTTATCAAACGGTGGTTCTTTAATCGTGATTCCGTCATTAGAGAATGATGGTTATACTGGAATATCATCGATATCAAAATCACCAGAAGTAGCAGAAAACGAATTAAAAATCACTCAGATTAATTTTAATCATCCATTACTTAAAAGTGTGTTTAATAAACAAGTACAGAATTTTCAATATCCTAAGGTGAACTCTACCGCTGGTGCGCAGGTAGCACTAAACAGTATATTAAAATATGAGGATGGTACTAGTTTCTTATATCAAAATGGTGCTAGTTATCTATTTACCGCAGCTTTAAATACAGAGAATTCTAACTTTACTAACTCACCATTAATAGTACCTATTCTTTACAACATAGGAAAGAATAGTTTACCGTTACCAGAAATGTATTACGAGATAGGTATAGAAAATACCGTAGCCATTAATACTACCGTTACCGCAGATCAGGTGCTATCATTACAACAAGAAACCAGTAATATCATACCACGACAAAATGCTTATGATAGCTATGTGACTATCACCACAGGAACAGAATTAAAAACTCCTGGTCACTATAAAGTGCTTAAAGGCGACGAATCTGCTGGATTACTAAGCTTTAACGTTAATCGCGCAGAAAATGATTTGAATTACTTTTCAAATGCAGATTTAGGTGGTGCGAACATATCTAATTCTATTGAGGATTTATTGTATAAATTAGATCAACAGGAACGCATTACCTCATTGTGGAAATACTTTGTTGCTGGAGCGTTGTTTTTCCTGATTATTGAACTATTGATTTTAAAGTTTTTGAAATGATTTTATTAAAAAATGTCATTATCGTAGATGCTAGCAGTAAGCTACACTTAAAGAAAAGAGATATTCTTATTAAGAATGGTAAAATCAATGAAATCAGCACTTCTATTAACGCGCCAGATGCTCGTGTCATAGAAAAAGATCAACTTCATGTTTGTATAGGATGGATGGATAGTAGTGTGTGTATAGGTGAACCAGGTTTTGAAGAACGTGAAACTCTAAAAAACGGATTGCTCACTGCCGCACGCAGTGGTTTTACAACCATTATGATGAATCCTAATAATCATCCTAATCCACAAGATCATTCCAGTATTGCTTATTTAAAAAACAGCACCGCAACTGATGCTGTTACAGTATTACCAGTAGGTAATTTTTCAATAGGACAACATGGAGAACACCTAGCCGAATTGTACGATATGCAACAAGCTGGAGCAGTTAGCTTTTACGACTTTAAAAAATCTATAGACAACGCAAACCTACTTAAGGTAGGATTACAATATGTAAAATCATTTAAAGGTATTATCCAGTCCTATCCACAAAACAAAGATCTTGCAGGAAAAGGAATGGTAAATGAAGATATGGATACTACGCATCTAGGTTTAAAAACCATGCCTAGTATGGCAGCAGATGTACAGATTGCACGTGATCTTCAAATCGCATCGTATACTGGTGCTAGATTACATATTCCTTGTGTTAGTACCGCAGAAGGTTTACAACTGATTAAAGAAGCCAAAAAGAAAAACCCAAACATCACCTGTAGCACTAGTATTCACAGTATAGCGCTAGACAGCAGTGCATTAGATGATTTCAATACACATTTTAAATTACAACCACCTTTACGAGACGCTCGTCACGTAAATGCCATACAAAAAGGACTTAAAGATGGTACAATTGACACCATAACCTCAGATCATATTCCATTAAATATAGAACACAAAGCAGTAGAATTTGACCAAGCGTCCTACGGTAGTATAGGTCTAGAAAGTGCTTTTGGAGTAGTACATCCTATTCTAGGATTAGAAAAAACGATCGAATTACTTACTTCTAGTTATGAAGTATTTGATCTAGAAAAACCTAAAATTAAAGAAGACCAACTGGCTAACTTGAGTCTATTTATTCCTAACGAGACGTACACATTAGAAACAAAACACCTGACTTCAACCAGTAAAAATTGCGCTTATTTAGGCATGAAACATACTGGTAAAGCTTATGGAATCATCAACAATAAAAAAGTAATCTGGAATGGATAAGCGACCAGCAGGGAAAAAGCTCGCTATTCTAGGATATGCGAGCGCTATTTTAATCTATTTACCTTTATTGTTTTTCATAGGAGTTTTTGGAGTAGCAGTTATTTTAAATCATAAAAAAGGAAATGATTTTGCATCATTCCATTTGAGACAAATGTTTGGCATAGGCGTATTAACCATTGCTGCGAGCGTATTTACTTCTAGAATTGATAATGTGATGATAGGATTAATCGTGCTAAGTTTAATGGTGTTATTAGCATTACTAGGACTGGTAAGCGCCTTAAAAAATCAGAAAGATGAGTTGCCGTTTATAGGCGCATATTTTCAAAAATGGTTCAGTTTTATTCAATAATGAAAGCACTTACTACACTAGCACTGCAACACGTCATTAGACCAGCAAAAAATCCCGATGCACCACTACTCATCTTGCTTCATGGTTATGGAAGTAATGAACAGGATTTATTCTCTTTTGCCCCAGAATTGAGCGAGGAATTTTTTATTGTTTCAGCTAGAGCACCGCATGAATTAACACCTTATGGCGCTGCGTGGTATGCAATCAATTTTGATGCTACCGGTGCAAAATTTACAGATACAGATCAAGCAATGGATAGCATGAATTTACTGCTACAATTCATTAAAGAATGTCGTGAGCATTATCCTGTAAATCAAGAACCTATCAGTATTTTAGGCTTTAGTCAGGGCGCTATTCTTTCCTATGGATTGAGTCTTTCGTATCCGCAATTATTTAAGAATGTGGTCGCTATGAGTGGTTACATAGATGAGAATTTAATTATGGATAGAGGTGGTTTAGAATTACGCTTTCGCGAAAGCGAAATAACACCAGCCTACTTCATTTCACACGGAACTATGGATCAAGTAGTACCTTATGACTGGGCAAAAAAAGCACCAGTATTTATGGAAACACTACAAGCCGATTTCCTGTTTAAAGAATACCCAATAGGTCATGGCGTGGCACGAGATAATTTTTACGATATGAAAGCGTGGCTAGAAGCTAGGATCTAGCGGTATTTGTTATATAACAAGGCTTTAAGCGTTTGCATGCTTAGTTTTTGATTTTCATCAAAGTTGTATTGAATTAAAATCTCACCCCATACTTCATTATCTGTGAAGTTTGCAATTAACCATTTGTGATTAAGTACTTGCATATCACTCACATGAAAACCTTTTCCAGCACCTACATAGGGAATAAGTGGATTACCACCTTCTTGCAAGTTTAATTCAAGAAGATGATCAAATAGCTGTCCTTCAATCTCATCAATACTTAATCCTAGTGATTCAAAGTAATTAGTAGCTTCCTCATTATACTTTAAAGAAAAAGCAATATTATCTGTTTGATTTGCTTGAAGTTCTAGAATTTGTTGCTCACGATTTTCTAGTTTTTCTTCAAGCGTAACATAGGCCTTATTTTGTGCTTCCTGAATCTTGCGACCATTAACGTAAATGATCAATGCGATCAATGCCGCAAATAAAAACAGGTATAAATAAAAACTTCTTTTCATAGTTAGTTAATGGTTATAGTAAGGTTGTCATAAGCTAGAAAGACATTTTCTGGTAGCTGTTCTTCTACCGCTGCATGAAATCCTAGATGATGACTAATGTGTGTAAAATAGGTGGTTTCTGGTTGTAAATCTTTAATTAATTCTAAAGCTTCTTCTAGATTTAAATGGGTTTTATGAGGTTCTTCTCGCAACATATTAAGGACTAGCACTTTTAAGCCTTTAAGTTTTTTACGTTCTTGCGGTTCAATCGTTTTTACATCTGTCATGTAAGCAAAATCTCCTACCCTAAAACCATGCACAGGAATATAACCATGACTAGCTAGAACTGGAATAACTTCTACTCCATTGATATGAATCGTTTCATTTTCAAATTCATGAATGGTAAGATCTGCAACGCCAGGATATTTATTTTCTGTGGCAAACATGTATGAAAATCGTTCTTGTAATGCTTTATGAACTCGCGATGTCATGTGGCAGTGAATGGCTCCTTGTCTAAAAAAGAATGGTCTTAAATCGTCAAGACCAGCCGTATGATCTGCATGTTCATGCGTAAAAAGGACAGCATCTATTTTAGAAACTTGATTCCTAATCATCTGCTGGCGGAAGTCTGGACCACAATCTATGACAAAACACTGATCATCCACCTCTATCATCGCACTCACACGCAGGCGTTTATCTCTAGGATCGTCGCTTAAACACACTGGATGCGTGCTGCCTATGACGGGAATTCCTTGAGAAGTACCAGTTCCTAAAATGGTGATTTTCACGTTGTCGATTTGTCGTTAAAAATAGCTATTATTTTTTGTTTACGTAAAGGTATTGCTACCTTTGTAAGACATCACTAAAGTCTATAAAATGGCGATTACCTTACCTGGAGATAACGATTTTGAATCGGTACCATCCTTAAAAAATAAAGCTCTTAGAATTAACCTGAACCGTAACATCTACGGAACCTTTGCAGAGATAGGTGCTGGACAAGAAACCGTACGCCATTTCTTTAGAGCTGGTGGCGCATCTGGAACGATCGCAAAAGCCATGAGTGCTTATGATAAAGACTTTTCTGATGCGGTTTATGGTGTGCAAAATGACGGTCGTTATGTGACTGAAGCTCGCTTGCGTCGCATGCTTAAATACGAGACAGATCTTATTGAAGAACGCATCAGTCGTGAGAAACATCCAGAAAAACTGTTTTTTACTTATGCAAATACGGTTGCCACTATTGATTTTGCAAAAAAATATAAAGGTCACGGATGGGTAGGAATTAAATTCCAGGCGGCTCCAGGTGAAGAATATTCTCAGATTGTATTACACGTACGCTTTAAGGAAACGGATGCACGATTACAGCAAATTACCTTAGGAACTTTAGGAACTAACTTAATCTACGGTGCATTTTATAAACACGACCAGCCTAAAAAGTTACTCAAATACCTATATGATCATATCGATACGGATACGATTGAAATGGATATGATCAACTTTGAAGGTCCGCGATTTAAGGATGTAGATAACAGGTTAATGTCCTTACAATTATTACGTAATGATATGACAGAGGCTGTAATGTTTGGTCCCGATGGGAACAACATTTTAAGTGCTCGTATTCTTTATAAGAAAAACGTACTCGCCTTACGTGGTAGTTTTAGACCAGTGACAAAGGTGAATATGGATATGTATGAAACCGCAAAAAAAATGTTTATCAAAAGTGGTAAAGTACAAGAAGATCGTCTAGAAACCATTTTTGAAATCACACTATCTAACCTTAAAGCGCAAGGTGAAATCGATGAAGAAGATTTCTTACATCGTGCAGAGCTATTATGTTCACTAGGTCAAACGGTTATGATCTCTAATTTTAAAGAATACTACCGTCTGGTAGAATACTTTAATAACTATACGAAGGAACGTATAGGTCTTGTTATGGGCGTTAATAACCTGGTAGACGTATTTGATACTAAATACTATACCCATTTAAGTGGTGGGATTCTAGAAGCCTTTGGTAAATTATTCTTTAAGGATTTACGAGTGTATCTCTATCCTATGAAAAATAAGGAGACTGGCGAATTAACCACTAGCGAAAACCTAAAGGTTCATCCACGTATGAAAGAGCTGTATAAATTCTTTAAATACAATGGTCGCGTTATAGATATCGAAAATTATAACCCAGAAATAGGGCATATTTTCTCTCGTGAAGTATTACGCATGATTGCAGCTGGTGAAGAAGGATGGCGTGAAATGCTACCTGATGGTATTGCAGAATTGATTGATGATCAGAATCTCTTCGGTTGTAATACATCTGAGGAAGCAGAAGTGGAAGAGATAGGTTAGTATATTTAGCTAAAACTTAAAAATGCCTCTGTACATTTATTACAAAGGCATTTTTCATAAGCAAAAAGACTATGTCTACAAAATCTGCGCGGTGTGATCTTTTGTTTTCACCTTTGTAATCACATCCTCAATGATTCCGTTTTCGTCAATAACAAAAGTCGTTCTATGAATCCCATCATATTCTTTACCCATAAATTTTTTAGGACCCCAAACTTGGTAAGCATTCAGTAAGGTATGATCCTCATCTGCTAGTAGATCATAAGGTAATTCATACTTTGTCTGGAAGTTTTTTTGACGCTTAGGACTATCTGCACTAGCACCTAGGATCTCGTAACCGCTTTCGCGAAAGCGTAATACATTATCACGTAGGTTACAAGCCTCGGCAGTACATCCTGGCGTACTGGCTTTAGGGTAAAAAAACAGTACCAATTTCTTACCTTTAAAGTCAGATAAAGAAACCGCGTTGCCATCTTGATTAGGAATTGAAAAATCTGGAGCAGTATCGCCTGCTTTTAATGTAGTCATAATCGTATTTTTGTTGAAAGCTTAAAATTAGAAAATGAACAAGGAGCAAAAAGTCAATTTTATCATAAATAAACTAGAAGAGCTCTATCCAGAAATTCCGATACCGCTAGATCATAAAGATCCATATACCTTATTGATTGCGGTTTTAATGAGCGCGCAAAGTACAGACGTACGCGTGAACCAGATCACTCCACTCCTATTTGAACGGGCAGATAATCCCTATGATATGGTAAAATTATCTGTAGAAGAAATACGCGAGATCATCAAACCAGTAGGCCTATCACCTATGAAATCAAAAGGTATTCACGGATTATCTAAAATGATTATTGAAAAACACAACGGTAAAGTGCCACAAACCTATGAAGAACTAGAAGCCATGCCAGCCGTAGGACATAAAACTGCCGCTGTGGTGATGTCTCAGGCTTTTGGCATACCGGCATTTCCAGTAGATACGCATATTCATAGACTCATGTACCGCTGGAATCTCACTAATGGTAAAAACGTGGTCCAGACAGAGCGTGATGCAAAACGTTTATTCCCAGAAGAAAAATGGAATGATTTACACCTACAAATCATCTGGTACGGTCGTGAATACAGTCCAGCCCGTGGATGGGATCTGGATAAGGATATCATCACAAAAACCATAGGAAGAAAAACGGTGCTTAATGAGTATTATAAAGCGCTGGAGAAAAGGAGGAAATAAAAGGGTTTATAATGAACATTTTTAAAAGAGCAGCAATGTAGTCTTTGGTAGATCGTAATTAATTATTGAATGTTTTGGTTTAAATTGCTTGCTTGCAGAAATCTATTTTAGAAATCGTTAGAAATTATAAAACCTACGTTTTATAAGCGCTGTTTGAGAATTCACATTTCTAAAAAGTGTAGGTAAAAGAATTAATAAAGGAAGATTAATGAACATTGTTAAAGAAGCAGATATTGAATATGGACTTGTAGGAAAATTACAAGATTTGAAATACACGTATCGCCAAGATATAAGAGACTTAGATGCGCTTGAGCAAAATTTTAGAGAAAAATTTGAAGCGCTGAATAGAGTTCATTTAACAGATTCTGAATTTGAAAAATTAAGAGACGAAATCGTAAATCCTGACGTATTTACGTCATCTAATCATTTGCGAAAAACAAATACGTTTACTCGTGAAGATGGGACACCATTACACTATACACTTGTAAATATCAAAGATTGGTGCAGAAATGACTTTGAAGTTATTAACCAACTTCGCATAAACACAAAGAATAGCAATCATAGATATGATGTTATCATTCTTATTAATGGCGTTCCCGTTGTTCAGATTGAACTTAAAACTTTAGAGGTAAGTCCAAATAAGGCAATGCAACAAATTGTGGACTACAAAAATGACGCAGGAAACGGATATACTAATTCGTTAATGTGTTTTATGCAACTATTCATAGTAAGCAATAAATCGAAAACATTCTATTTTGCCAATAACAATAATGAGCACTTTGCTTTTAATGCAGATGAACAATTTTTACCAGTTTACACCTTAGCTAGTGAGGACAACAAAAAAATTAATCATTTAGACGACTTTACCGATAAGTTCTTGACCAAATGTACTCTTGGTCAAATGATTAGTCGCTATATGGTTTTGGTAGCGAGTGAGCAGAAAATATTAGTGATGCGACCTTATCAAATCTATGCTGTAAAGGCTATTGTAGATTGCATACACCAAAATAGAGGAAACGGATATATTTGGCACACCACTGGAAGTGGAAAAACACTAACCTCTTTTAAAGCTTCAACCTTATTAAAAGATAATCCTGATATTGAAAAATGCTTATTTGTTGTTGATAGAAAAGACCTTGACCGGCAAACACGTCAAGAGTTCAATAAATTCCAAGAAGGTAGTGTGGAAGAAAACACCAATACCGAAACATTGGTAAGGAGATTGTTATCTACAGATTATGCGGATAAGGTAATTGTAACCACAATTCAGAAGTTAGGATTAGCATTAAATCAAAACAGTAAACGCAATCAATCGCAAAAAGAAAAAAACAAGCCTACTTATTATGACAGATTAGAAGGTCTAAAAGACAAGCGTGTGGTTTTTATTTTTGATGAATGTCATCGCTCTCAGTTTGGAGACAACCACGATGCAATTAAAAATTTCTTTCCAAAGGCACAATTATTTGGATTTACCGGAACACCTATTTTTGAAGAAAATGCCACCTACAAAACCATTGAAGGTGACCAAGCATCATACAAAACAACCGAAGACGTTTTTCAACAAGAATTACATTCGTACACCATTACCAATGCCATAGAAGATAGAAATGTATTGCGTTTTCATATTGATTATTTTAAGGCAGATGCTCAAATAGACACGAGTAGCTTAAGTCACAAAATGGCTGTAATTGATGCTATTCTAAAAAAGCACGATAAAGCCACACATTACAGAAGGTTCAATTCTATTCTGGCAACGTCTTCCATTTCTGATGCTATTGAGTATTATCACTTATTCAAACAGAATCAAAGAGAATTTGCAGCAATTAATGAAGATTATAAACCATTAAACATTGCTTGTGTTTTCTCGCCACCAGCAGAAGGAAACAAAGACATTCAACAAATACAAGAAGATTTACCACAAGAAAAAGCAGATAACTTAGTAGAACCCAATAAAAAGAAAGAAGCCTTAACCCAAATCATTACAGACTATAATTCCCAATATGGCACCAACCACAGAATCAATGAGTTTGATGGGTATTATCAAGATGTTCAGCAACGCATAAAATTTCAGAAATATCCAAACAAAGATGTGCCTCACAAAGATAAAATTGATGTGATGATTGTGGTGGATATGCTATTAACAGGTTTTGATTCTAAATACCTAAACACTTTATACGTAGATAAAAATTTAAAATATCACGGATTAATTCAAGCCTTTTCTCGTACCAATCGAGTCATTAACGACACCAAACCATATGGTAATATTTTAGATTTTAGACAGCAAGAAGAAGCGGTTGACAAAGCAATGGTGCTTTTTTCTGGAGCTAATGTAGAGAACCCTAAAGAGATTTGGGTAGTTGATGCCGCACCCAAAGTAATTGTAAAATACCAAGAAGCAGTTGCAAATCTAAAAGGCTTTATGGAGTCAAATGGTTTAGACTGTAAACCATCTGAAGTTAGTAATTTAAAAGGAGATGAAGCTCGGGCACAGTTCATAAACACGTTTAAAGAAGTACAGCGTTTAAAAACGCAACTAGACCAATATACAGACTTAGAAGACACACAAGCAGAAACCATTGAAACCTTATTACCAACAGATGATTTCCGTTCTTTTAAAAGTAATTATATAGATACCGCTAAACGACTTAAAGACATACAAGACAAAGGCGGTAAAGACCTGCCAGAAGTAGTTGAGCAATTAGATTTTGAGTTTGTCCTCTTCTCTTCTGCGATTATAGATTACGACTACATTATTGGCTTAATAGCCAAATACACACAAGACAAACCATCTAAACAAAAGATGACAAGTGTGCAATTAATTAATCTACTAAGCTCTAGTGCCAATTTAATGGACGAGCGAGAAGATATTATTGCTTACATAAAAACCTTAGAAGTTGGTACAGGCTTAACTGAAAGTGACATACGTAAAGGTTATCAAAAGTTTAAAGACGAAAAAGCAGAAAAAGAGCTGTTAGACATAGCCTCAAAACACGGATTGGAAACCGATAGTCTAAAAGCGTTTATAGATGAAATTATGAACCGAATGCTTTTTGATGGCGAAAAACTCACTGATTTATTAGCACCATTAGAATTAGGATGGAAAGACCGTAGAGTGAAAGAATTGGCCTTAATGGAAGACTTAGTACCATTATTAAACAAACTAGCTGAAGGGCGAGATATAGCAGGATTAAACGCTTATGAATAAAGAAAAACAAAATATAGTGCCTGAATTGCGTTTTCCTGAGTTTGAGAATGATGGAGATTGGAATAATACCGAATTAGGAAAATGTTTACTGAAACATCCTGAATATGGTATTGGTGCAGCTGCAGTTCCTTATTCTGAAAAACTTCCAACCTATTTGCGAATTACAGATATTTCGGTAGATGGCAAATTCATAAAAGATGATAAAGTTTCTGTATCCAAAAAAGTTACAGAAGACAACTATTTAAAAGAAGGAGATATCGTTTTTGCTAGAACTGGAGCAAGTGTTGGAAAATCTTATAAATACAGAGTCGAAGATGGAAGGCTTGTTTTTGCAGGGTTCTTAATTCGAGTTAAACCAAATACCAACAAATTAAACTCAGAATTACTTTTTCAATTTGTTGCAACAGAACATTATTGGAGTTGGGTTAAATTTGTTTCTGCTCGAAGTGGACAACCTGGCATAAATGGGAAACAATACGCATCTATGCCAATATTGCTTCCACCAAAAAAAGAAGAACAACAAAAAATAGCCAATTGTCTATCCTCATTAGATAAAGTCATCACAGCAGAAACAGAAAAACTAGACCTATTACAAGACCACAAAAAAGGCTTATTACAACAACTATTTCCGCAAGAAGGCGAAAGACAACCACAATATCGTTTTCCTGAGTTTAAAAAAGATGGAGATTGGAAACAAGATGATTTAGGAAAAAGTCTGAAAGCTGAAAGTTCTCAAATAGCAAAAAGTAGATTGAATTTTAAAGATGAAGGCTTTCCTGTATATGGTGCGGATGGTTTTAATGGATTTATTGAAAATTATTCACAAGAGAAAGATTATGTGGCAATAGTTAAAGACGGTTCAGGAGTTGGTAACTTATATTATTGTGAAGGTAAATCTTCAGTATTAGGTACTTTAAATTATCTATTATCAAAAAATGAAGAAAAATATAAAATTAAGTGGCTCTATTACTTATTAAATACAATCAATTTCAAGCCATTCATAAAGGGTGCTAATATTCCACATATATATTTCAAGGATTATTCTAAGTTATTGGTTTTTTATCCAAAAAACCCAAAAGAACAACAAAAAATAGCCACTTGTCTTACAGCAGCAGATGAATTAATAGAAGCGCAAGACCAAAAGATTGAAAACTTAAAAGAACACAAAAAAGGCTTAATGCAACAGTTGTTTCCTAGTGAAAATGAGTTAGCGGTATGAGTTCTCAACGAAAGTTATTTAAATATAAAACTTTAAGAGGTCTGGTCACTCGATTTAGAGATGACCTAAAAAGCAATGACTTTGTTTTGCTATATGCCTACAATGGTACTGGTAAAACTAGAACCTCAATGGCTTTTAAGGAAAAAGGAAAAAAGAAAATTAATGTTGAATTAAAAGATAATAAAGGTAGCGTAATATTAGATAAAAAAGGCAAACCTAAAACCGAAGAGGCAATAGTTGGTGATACCTTGTATTTTAATGCTTTTACTGAAGACTTATTTGTTTGGGACAATGATTTAGAGTATGATACTACTCGAGTATTACAAATGAATTCTGACTCTAAATTTTTTAGCGGATTTAAAGAATTAGCCTTAGATGAAAAGATATTTGCATACTTGGAACGCTATGCTACATTCGATTTTGACATTGATTACGTTGATTGGCGAATTACCTTTAAAAAACAAGTTAAAAATTCAAAATACAATCCCCAAAATCCAAATAATACAGAACCTGAATATAGTATTGAGCCTAACATAAAAATATCTAGAGGAGAGGAAAACATTTTTATTTGGTGTGTTTTCTTAGCGATTTGTGAATTAGCAATAGATGCAGAAGAAGATAGTGCTTATTCTTGGGTTAAATATATTTATGTAGATGACCCTATTTCATCGCTTGATGATAATAATGCAATTGCAGTAGCAAGTGATTTAGCAAGATTATTAAAAAGAGCAGTAACAAAAGAAGTTGAGGATGGTGGTCAGAAAAGAATTGTACCAAGAAATGAAGATGAAAAAGTAAAAATTGTAGTTTCCTCACACCATAGTTTGTTTTTTAATGTGATGTGTAATGAGCTAAAAAGATTTAGCCATAATCGATATTTTTTACACAAAAACGGTACTGAAAGCCATACGTTACAAAAGACTGATGACACACCTTTTTTTCATCACGTAGCCATATTAAGTGAATTAAAACAAGCTACAATTACTGGAGCGGTGAATACATATCACTTTAATTCCTTGCGTAGTATTTTAGAAAAAACAGCTACATTTTTTGGGCTTGATGATTTCGGGAAATGTATTTATGGCATTGATAAAGATGATGTTCTATTTGAACGTGCATTGAATTTATTAAGTCACGGTAAGTACTCAATTTACGACCCAGTAGAAATGGGAGTAGATAGTAAAGATTTATTTGAACGAATACTAAATGCTTTTTTGGATAAATACCAATTCAATTTACCAGAATTGCTTAAAAAATAAAGTCAAAATATGACAGCAAAACAAAAACAAGAAGAATTAGGTAAAACCCTTTGGGATATAGCTAATAACCTAAGAGGAGCAATGAATGCAGATGATTTCCGTGATTATATGTTATCGTTTCTCTTTTTACGTTATTTATCAGATAATTATGAAACTTCAGTAAAAAAAGAATTAGGCCCTGATTATCCTGAAGCACCAAAAGACGTAATGGAAACTCTTGGTGTAAAAGTACCATTACAAATCTGGTATGAAGAAAACCCAGAATTTGTAGTAGATTTTGAAAAGCAAATGCGTAGAAAAGTGCATTATGTTATTGAACCAGATTATCTATGGGGAAGTATCTCAGAACTTGCAAGAACTCAAGACAATGAGTTATTAATTACCCTTCAAAAAGGGTTTAAATACATCGAAAACGAATCCTTTGAAAGTGCTTTTAGAGGCTTATTCTCAGAGATTAACCTAGATTCAGAAAAACTAGGTAAAAACTATGAAGCGAGAAATAAAAAGCTTTGCACTATAATTCAAAAGATTGCAGAAGGCATACAAGATTTTGATACAGATAGTGATACTTTAGGTGATGCTTACGAATACTTAATTGGTCAATTTGCAGCAGGTTCAGGAAAAAAAGCAGGCGAATTTTATACACCACAACAATTATCTACCATTCTATCTGAAATAGTGACTTTAGACAGTCAAAACCCAAAAGCAGGTAAAAAGAAAAAAATTAATAAAGTATTAGATTTTGCTTGTGGTTCTGGTTCGTTACTTTTAAACGTAAAAAACAAAATAGAAAATCAACCTGGTGGTGGCACTATTAACAGAATTTATGGGCAAGAGAAAAATATAACAACCTATAACTTGGCTAGAATGAATATGCTTCTTCACGGAGTTAAAGATTCAGAATTCGAAATTTTTCACGGAGATACCTTAAAAAATGACTGGGACATTTTAAACGAAATGAATCCAGCAAAGAAAGTAGAATTCGATGCTATCGTAGCAAATCCGCCTTTCAGTTTACGTTGGGATGCTTCAGAAGCTATGAGCGAAGATTTCCGATTTAAAAATTATGGTTTAGCACCAAAATCAGCTGCCGATTTTGCCTTTTTATTACACGGTTTTCATTTTTTGAGTGAAGAAGGAACAATGGCGATTATTTTACCTCACGGAGTTTTATTTAGAGGTGGAGCAGAATCACGTATTAGAAAAAAACTTTTAGAAGACAATCATATTGATACCGTAATTGGATTACCTTCTAACCTATTCTTTTCGACAGGAATTCCTGTATGTATATTGATTTTGAAGAAATGCAAGAAGGAAGATGATGTATTATTTATCAATGCAAGTGAGCATTATAAGAAAGTGAAAAGACAAAATGAATTAAGAACAGGAAAAGGAACTAAGGAAGACCCAAATGATATTAAAACCATAGTAGAAACTTATCAAAATCGTCCTGAAAAAATAGAACGTTTTGCTCGTAGAGTTCCAATGGAAGAAATCATAAAAAACGAGTTTAACCTTAATATTTCAAGATACGTCAGCACAGCAAAACCTGAACCCATAATTGACTTAAAAGAAGTGAATGATAAATTGGTTGCTATAGAAAAGAAAGCAACTAAGTCATTGAATAAACACAACGAATATTTGAAACAATTAGGACTGAAAACAATATAAATCTTGAAGTAAGCCAACTCTCAAAGCTATACGCAGTTATCTATACGATCTTAAATAAGTGAGTGCACAAATAAAGACACCATTTCATAACATAATTAAAACCAGTTTTTTAACCTCTGATAGTATCAATCATTAGATAAGAAAGTAGATTGATAAGCTTCCACAATCTCAATCCAACGCGCAAAAGCGCAATACCTAAAACATCACCCATTAAAAAACCCGCTATCTCTAGCGGGCTTTATAGCTGAAAACAAAAATTAATTGTTAAGTGTCTCAAACGTCATGTTCTTATACTGCGTAACACTTAATGCTTTTGAAAAGTTCAACAGGAACTTAATCGTCTCTCGTTTAGGTCCTAGTGGTGTCACTTTTTCTGGTAATGATTCATTGTAAAGTTTTGCCATGTTTTGGTTTTTTGTTATTACGATAACGATTGCAAAACAACTTTATTATGAATCAATCCATTAATTTGTGAGAATGATGTTATGTGTGTCAATCACCTTACGCAAATTGATCAGTGCATAACGCATTCTACCTAGTGCGGTATTGATGCTCACATCAGTAGCTTCGGCGATTTCTTTAAAACTCATTTCCTTATACATACGCATGATCAGTACCTCTTTTTGATCATCTGGTAACTCTTCAATAAGACGTTTTACATCCTCATGTACTTGTGAATTGATCATTTGATTCTCTGTACTTTCCTCACCATCACTTATGACATCAAATATGTCAAAATCCTTACTGGTCTGGAATTTAGGCATGCGTTTATTTTTACGGAAATGGTCTATGACCAGATTATGCGCAATACGCATTACCCATGGTAAAAATTTTCCTTCCTCGTTATACTTACCTTTTTTTAAGGTACGGATTACTTTAATAAAGGTATCCTGAAAAACATCCTCTGTCACATCTCTATCTAAAACTTTAGAATAGATAAAACTGTACACACGTTGTTTGTGTCTGGTGATTAATACTTCGAGACTGGATTCTTTGCCATCTAGATATTCCCTTACTAGAATAGCATCACTGGTAGTGTTTTCTAACTTCATAACTATAACAAACTTTAAGACCTAAGAAGGTTCTTGAGGACTATTTTTAAAGTAATTGTTTAGCTATACGCAGATATTTGAAATTAGTTACGGGCTAAATATAACAACATTTATTCCACAATCACAAAAATCTATCGCAACTTTTAACATTTATATATAAAAGCACAGCTATTTAAGCAGTATGACGGTTTTATATTTGTGCATATGGCAGACACTACTCTATTTGCAGATATTGACCAATTAAGTCCCAAAGAAAACATCCTGATTAAAGGAGCTGGATTACACAACCTTAAAAATCTAGACGCTGTAATACCGCGCAACCAGTTTGTGGTAATCACTGGATTATCTGGTAGCGGTAAGTCGTCACTAGCATTTGACACGCTGTATGCCGAAGGTCAACGACGTTATGTAGAATCACTATCGTCTTACGCCAGACAATTCCTAGGTCGTTTAAATAAGCCCAAAGTAGAATACATTAAAGGGATCGCTCCTGCTATCGCGATAGAACAAAAAGTAAATTCTACAAATCCACGTAGTACGGTCGGAACCACTACAGAGATTTACGATTATTTAAAATTACTCTACGCTCGTATAGGTCACACCTATTCACCAGTTTCTGGCGACGAAGTCAAAAAAGATACTGTTACAGACGTCATTAATTACGTAAAAGATCAGGCAGAAGGAACTAAACTCTTACTCATCACACCTTTAATCGTTAAAGGAAAACGCGAGGTTAAGGATCAACTAGACGTCTTACTACAACAAGGATTTACTAGGATACTGGTAAATGATGAAGTCCAGCGTATAGAAGGATTAGAATACACATTTAAAAAGTCTGATCAGGTGTTTATCGTCATAGATCGTATCATAAAACGTGATGACGAGGATTTTTTCAACAGACTAGCAGATGCTGTGGATACCGCCTTTTTTGAAGGGAAAGGAATTTGCAAAATCCAGCACGTGGATGGCAGTGCGGTACGTGAATTTAGCAATAAGTTTGAGCTAGACGGCATGGAATTCCTAGAGCCTAATCCGCATTTATTTAGTTTTAATAATCCGTATGGTGCCTGTCCTACTTGTGAAGGTTATGGCGATGTGATAGGAATAGATGAAGATCTCGTGATTCCTAATACCGCTTTATCTATTTATGAAAGTGCGGTGTTTCCGTGGCGCGGTGAGAATATGAAATGGTACAAAGAACAGCTTATTAAAAACGCTGGTAAATTTGACTTTCCTATACATAGACCATGGTTTGAGCTTACTAAACAACAACAACGACTGGTCTGGACTGGAAATAAATACTTTGAAGGAATTAATGACTTTTTTGCAGAATTAGAGGCCAAAGCCTACAAAATTCAAAATCGCGTCATGCTTTCTCGCTATCGCGGTAAAACCAAATGTCATAGTTGTGATGGCGCTAGATTACGTAAAGAAGCAGACTATGTAAAGATCGCAGGAACAACGCTTACAGACCTCGTAAATTTACCTATTAGCGAGGTAAAAACCTACTTTGAAAACCTAGAACTATCTGATCACGATCACGCCATTGCAAAACGATTACTAGCAGAAATCAATAGCAGACTGAGCTTTCTTACAGATGTAGGATTGAGTTACCTCACCTTAAACCGTAAGTCTAACACACTTTCTGGCGGTGAATCACAACGTATAAATCTAGCAACATCGCTAGGTAGCAGTCTGGTAGGTAGTATGTATATTCTAGATGAACCTAGTATAGGACTGCATCCACGCGATACACAGCGATTAATTAAAGTCCTTAAAAACCTACGCGATTTAGGCAATACGGTGATCGTGGTAGAACATGATGAAGAAATCATGCAATCTGCAGATATGATCATCGATATAGGTCCAGAGGCTGGAACCTTTGGTGGTGAAGTAGTCGCCGCTGGTAGTTTAAAAGACATCCTAGCTTCTAGTAGTTTAACTGCTGGTTATTTAAATGGAAGTTTAGAGATTCCGCTTCCGCGAAAGCGTAGATCCTACAAGCATTATATTGATATCAAAGGCGCTAGACAGAATAACCTTAAAAACATAGACGTGCGCTTCCCGTTAGGTGTGTTAACTATGGTCACCGGTGTTTCTGGTAGCGGAAAAAGCACGCTGGTAAAGCAAATTCTATATCCTGCTATCCTTAAAAAACTAGGTGGTTATGGTAAAAAAGCAGGACAGTTTACGGCAATCGATGGGAAATTTGACAACGTAAAAACGGTTGAATTCATAGACCAAAACCCAATAGGTCGCAGTTCGCGATCTAATCCTGTTACCTATATCAAAGCTTACGATGACATCCGTAATCTATTTGCAAATCAAAAACTTGCAAGTATTAGAAACTACAAAAGCAAGCATTTCTCTTTTAACGTAGATGGTGGACGTTGTGAAACCTGTAAAGGTGATGGTGAGGTAACGATAGAAATGCAGTTCATGGCAGATGTTACTTTGAAATGTGAAACCTGTAACGGGAAACGTTTTAAGAAAGACATTCTAGAAGTGAACTTTGACGGTCATAATATTGACGACATTTTAAACCTCACAATCGATAATGCGATTGCGTTTTTTGATAAAAATGAGCAAGCTAAAATCACTAGAAAATTAAAACCTCTACAAGATGTAGGACTAGGTTATGTAACATTAGGCCAAAGCTCTTCTACACTTTCTGGTGGTGAGGCGCAACGTATAAAACTGGCCAGTTTCCTAGTTAAGGGAACGACTAGTGATAAAACCCTATTCATTTTTGACGAGCCTACTACTGGACTGCATTTTCATGATATCAATAAATTACTGGATAGTTTTAATGCCTTGATAGAAAAAGGCCATAGTGTCATTGTGATAGAACACAACATGGATCTAGTTAAATGTGCAGATTATATCATAGACTTAGGTCCTGATGGTGGCGATAATGGTGGTTATCTGGTAGCATCTGGTACGCCAGAAGAAATTGCTACTCATAAAGATAGCATTTCAGCACCGTATGTAAAAGAAAAGTTGTGATGTTGATGTGATTCCGCTTTCGCGCGTCGCACTGAGCTTGTCGAAGTGAAAGCGTAGTAAAAGCTACATCCTGATGTCTGTTCGAGCGCAGTCGAGAACTAATATCGAAACCCTTTATATATGATAACGATAAATAGTCACCCTGAAAATAGTACGCCAGAAGAAATCGTTACACATAAAGAAAGTGTTACAGCACCGTAAGTAAAAGAAAAGTTGTGAGGTTGATGTGATTCCGCTTTCGCGAAAGCGTAATTATAACTACCTTAATGCAATAAATTTATTATCATAATGCCCAAATTAGTACGACGAATTAAGAGAAAAGCGACACCCAAATCCAGAAATGTCGCTTTCCAGCCACCGGGAACCATATCTTATGTAGGACCTGAAAGACACGAGGCTGTAACTACAGAAAGCATCCATTATAATGAGCAATCATTTGAAAAAAAAGATGGTATCCAGACGGCAAATATTCCACAGGATCACGTGAACTGGTTCAACATAGATGGTGTTCATGATATTAAATTACTACAACGATTAGGTAAAGAATTTAAAATTCATCACCTACTCGTAGAGGATATTGCAAATACCACACAACGTCCTAAAACAGAATTTTTTAAGGATTGTATTTATCAGTGTATCAAGATGATATCTTATAATTCTGAACATCATGATCTTAATGAAGAGCAAGTTTCTATTGTGTTAAGAAGCGATGCCGTAATCACATTTCAAGAAAAAACAGGAGATGTTTTTGAAAACCTGCGCGAGCGTATGGAGCAAAATCGTGGTAGAATTAGAAAAAGTGGTCACGATTATTTGTTT
The DNA here is from genome assembly GCA_020630715.1 of Nonlabens sp. Lineage (GTDB taxonomy): Bacteria > Bacteroidota > Bacteroidia > Flavobacteriales > Flavobacteriaceae > Nonlabens. The sequence continues at coordinate 273,102 of JAHDIQ010000004.1, read as the reverse complement.
TATGCGTTAATGGATACGGTAATAGATCATTATTTTATCGCGGTAGAAGAAATAGGAGATTATTTAAACGATCTGGAAGAAGAGATTTTTGACAATCCAGAACGTGAGGCTTTAGATAAAGTTCAACAAAACAGAAAGGTGCTTTTAAATTTACGCAGGGCGATTTATCCACTACGGGAATGTATCAGTCGTATTCTTAAAGAAGGACACGAGTTGATCGATAAAGATATGGTAAGCTATTTTCAGGATGCGTATGACCATTGTATTCAAATTACAGAAACCGTAGAAACCTACCGCGAGATCAATACTGGACTTAAAGACATGTACCTATCTAACGTAAGTCATCGCATGAATCAGATCATGCAGGTGCTTACTATTATGTCCTCTATCTTTATACCGCTTACCTTTCTTGCTGGTGTGTATGGGATGAATTTTGAAAAGATACCAGAGCTAGGCTGGGAATATGGATATACCTATTTCTGGATTGCTAGTGCCGTGATGTTTGTAGGATTATTGCTGTTCTTTAGATGGAAAAAGTGGATTTAATCTGGATGTGATCTCTTGGTTATTAACGTTTTACCATCAATTCAAGGTGTCAAATAGCTGGAATTAATGCTTTTAAACGATTAATTAAGTATTACATCTTATTATTAATAGAGACATTTGCTAAAACGGTTACCACTACCCTATGGATGTATATTTGAGTATAGTTTTTTGGTTAGTGACTTATTCCAGAACGTTCTACGTTGCTGGAATTTTGTTTTAAGAAGGCTATTAACATATTAGATTTAATTATGCGTGCATAATAGTTTGGCACGGGAATTGCTTCTTATAAAGTAGAAAGATGATTACAAAGTAATTTCTTTCATAAAGTTTTTTGGTTGGTTAGTGGGAAATCCTGAGTCTATTCTTTGACTTGGGATTTCCTCGTTTTAGGCTATCTTCCACCTATGAAAAAGTGTTACATCCTTTTGGTTCTATGGAGTTGTTATAGTTGTAATGATAAACAAGCGTCAACAGTTGTAGATAAAAACGTCGTATCAATCGATACCACGACAATCGTACAACAGGAAAAAGCAACAGATCTAACTATTCCAACTGAACAACCTACAAAACCACAAAAACCTATTTACTATCGTTATATCAGTGCACCATCCGGTTTAAATTTTAGAGATGCACCTCAAGGAAGGATTCTAGGTAAATTCCCTTTTAATACGTACATAGGTATTATACAACAAACAGGAGTTTATGATACCATACAAGACGCTGGAAAACAAATTACAGGAGAATGGTTAGAAGTACGCACCTATAAAGAACCTGTTTACGTATTTGATGCCTTTGTAAGTGAAACCTATACAGAATTTTCACCTCCTGTATCAGATATCGTAGTTTATCCAGTGATGAGTTACGACAAGGAAAATTCGGTTTTTATCTCTTTAGGAGACGCACGTATGGGCAACTATGAGGATCAAAATGCTAAAACATTAAATCTCAATTTCACTAGAGAAAATGAATGGGCACATTTATCTAAAAAAGATCGTAGGGATTATTTAAAGTTTCTCAAGCTTAATGAGCATGATCTAGTGCATGTATATGATTATTATAACAACGAGCACTACCGATTTAAAATAAATGAATTACCACTAATCGCTGTTGCTAGTCCTTATGATCCTAGTGATTATTTTGTAGGACTCGACTTTAAAGGTAAATTTAATTGTGAGGAAGATTGTTATCAAAAGTTTGTTTACATAGGAGATGAAAGTCCTTTCTCTAATGAAGGTGTTGTACCTGTAATCTGGAAAACGGTAAGCCTAGGTAATCTTAAAAAACCTAGATTACATTACAATCATTTTCACATGGACGATTACGTCATTAATGAAGCTAGAACCTTTGACCTAAAGGGATATCAATATCAATACCTTGATGTAACATTTAGTGACGTGAAAGAAAATCAACGCTATGTTTTGATTAAAAACAGTAAAGGAGAAACGATGCAACAATTTCAACTTACCAGTAGTGAAGGTCATGATCCATCCTATTTTATGAATGAAGGAGATGAATTTGTGAATCCACCAGATCAATTTGCTGGTCAATTATTTAAGAATAAGCCTCAGTCGTATTTTGGTTTTTTTCATATCTATTATGATTGCGATGAAATCAATTTTGTAGATAAAAGTATTCCTGCAGTGCGCATTGCGTGCGATAACAGACATTAACAAACTAGTATCTTTGTACCTATTCAAATGAAAAAAAATGATGAAAAATATAATTAGTTTTCTTTTAATGACCATAATCGTGGTAGTAGCAAGTAGTTGTGAGCCTTCTAAAAAGAACGAAACTACCGCACCTATTGAAAAAGAATTTCCTGAAGATTATGTAGGAATCTATAAAGGAGACCTTAACATTACTACTAGTAATGGCCTTCAATCTATCCCTATGGAGTTTCATCTAGCATCTACAGAAGATGTGGAGAATTTTGAATACAGAATATTTTACGGTGCAGAGCGATCTGAAAGAGCTTATAATCTAAAACGTACACATAATCCCAATCTCTTTTTAGTAGATGAAAATAATGGTATCATTCTAGAAACTGCTTATGCAAATAAAACGCTTTTTAGCACCTATGAGGTCATGGGGAATCTTTTAAACTGTACAGAAGTGTTTCACGATGATCGTATGGAATTTATGATCACCATGTCTAGAGTTCAAGACTCCAGCCAGACTGGTAGTGCAGAAAGTGCTTTTGTAACTAATTACCCTATAAGTGTGATGCAAAAAGCGGTGCTGTATAAACAGCCGGATTCAACTCTAGTAAAATAATTCCACAAAAAAACCGATTAGTTTCCTAATCGGTTTTCTGTTTTAAAATAATATGAGTCTAAGCAAACGCTGCTTCCACACTAGCACTTAAACGCTTGTAAACGCCACTATCTAATCGTTCTCTTATCGCTTCAAAAGCTTCCAGAGTTTCCTCTACATCTTTTAAGGTATGAGACGCCGTAGGAATTAAACGTAATAAGATCAATCCTTTAGGAATTACCGGATACACTACAATACTACAGAAAATACCATAGTTCTCACGTAAGTCTTTTACCAGTGCCATTGCTTCTGGAATACTACCTTTAAGATATACTGGTGTAACACATGATTGCGTCGTTCCTATATCAAAGCCACGATCTTTTAAACCGTTTTGTAAAGCGTTTACGTTTTCCCAAAGCTTCTCTTTAAGTTCTGGCATCGTACGCAACATATCTAGTCGCTTTAATGCTCCTTTTACTAATTGCATTTGTAGTGACTTTGCAAACATTTGAGAACGTAAATTATACTTTAAATAATCCATGATCTCCTTATCAGCAGCAATAAAAGCTCCTGTACTCGCAAGTGACTTTGCAAATGTGGCAAAATAAACATCGATATCATCTTGTACTCCTTGCTCTTCTCCTGCTCCAGCACCTGTTGCTCCTAGTGTTCCAAAACCATGCGCATCATCCACAAATAAACGGAAGTTGTATTTTTTCTTTAAAGCGACGATTTCCTTAAGCTTTCCTTGCTCACCACGCATACCGAATACACCTTCTGAAATTACTAGAATTCCGCCGCCGGTTTGTTCTGCAACTTTGGTAGCACGCTGTAGGTTCTTCTCAATACTTTCCATGTCATTATGCATATAAGTAAATCGCTTACCGTGATGTAAACGTACACCATCTATGATACAGGCATGTGTATCTACATCATATACGATAACATCATCCTTAGAAACTAAGGCATCGATAGTAGACATACAGCCTTGATAGCCAAAATTCAATAAATAAGCTGCTTCCTTACTTACAAATGCTGCTAATTCTCTTTCTAATTGCTCGTGCATATCAGTGTGGCCACTCATCATACGAGCTCCCATAGGATAAGCGCTACCGTAATCTGCAGCCGCTTGTGCATCTACTTTACGTACTTCTGGATGATTTGCTAATCCTAGATAATCATTTACGCTCCATGTAATCACTTCACGTCCATTGAATTGCATACGATTTGCAATAGGCCCTTCTAGTTTAGGAAATACAAAATAACCTTCGGCTACGCTTGCCCATTTTCCTAGTGGTCCTTTATCCTTGTAAATTTTATCAAATAAATCTTTCATAAAGATCTTGTTGTTTTTTGCAAAGATACAAATATGATACGGACTCACCTAGTTATTATGCACGCACAGTAACTGAGTTAATAACATTAACTTTTTGATAAATAGAGCTTTAAAAGATGAAAGTAATTACGCTTTCGCGAAAGCGAAATAACAAAAAACCGTTAACAACTTAATTATTAACGGTTTATGATTGTTAAAGTATTTTTAATTATTTGATATACTCTATATGTTGCTCACTAGCAGATGATTTAGCATCCACAAAACCTTGTTCTTCCATCCATTTATCGTTGTAGATTTTACTCATGTACCTGGAGCCGTGATCAGGGAAAATAACAACCACTTTTGAATTATGATCAAAACGACCTTGTGCCGCTAATTGTTTTACAGCTTGCATCGCAGCACCACTAGTATAGCCTACAAAAAGACCTTCTGTTCTAGAGATTTTACGTGCCATGTGCGCGGCATCTTCATCCTTTACCTTCATGAAGTAATCAATACTGTCAAAATCTGTTGCTGTAGGAATCAGGTTTTTACCTAATCCTTCTATACGATATGGATAGATTTCATCTTTATCAAATTCTTGCGTCTCGTGGTATTTTTTAAGGACACTACCATAAGCATCTACTCCCAAAATCTGAATATCAGGATTTTGTTCTTTTAAAAATCTAGCGGTACCACTAATGGTTCCACCAGTTCCACTACAAGCTACTAAATGCGTAATCTGTCCATTTGTTTGATCCCATATCTCTGGACCAGTAGTCTTGTAATGAGCTTCTATATTCAAATCATTAAAATACTGATTGATATAAATGCTGTCTTTCATCTCATCGTGCAATCGTTTTGCAACCTGATAATAACTGCGTGGATCATCTGCGCTTACGTGTGCTGGGCATACGTAAACCTTTGCGCCCATAGATTTTAACATGTCTATTTTATCTGCGCTAGATTTAGAACTTACGGCTAGAATACAGTCGTATCCTTTGATACGACTTACCATTGCAATACTAAAACCAGTATTACCACTGGTCGTTTCTATAATGGTATCTCCTTTTTTTAGAATTCCTTTACGTTCTGCCTCTTCAATGATGTGAAGGGCGATTCTATCTTTTGAGCTATGTCCTGGATTAAATGCTTCTACTTTAGCATAATAATCTCCAGGGAAGTCGGCTACGGCAGTTGATAGTTTAATTAAAGGTGTTTCTCCTATTAACTCTAGTACGTTGCTGTAAGCGCGTATATCTTTATTCATAAAATGTGTTCATTTTTGAATACTTAAATCGTATTCTAAAAACCGAGCAAATTTACATAAAATTATCTATTCGGTTATTTGTTCTAAGTCCAGTAAAAAGGCAAAATCTATCGCTACCTCTCGTATAGCCTCATATCTACCAGATGCGCCACTATGGCCACTAGACATATCTGTTTTAAATAACAATATATTATCGTCTGTTTTACATTCTCTTAATTTTGCCACCCATTTTGCAGGTTCCCAGTACTGCACTTGTGAGTCGTGATAACCAGTAGTCACTAACATATTAGGATATTCCTGTTTCTGCACATTATCATAAGGCGAGTAGCTCAACATGTATTCATAGCTGTCCTTCATATTAGGATTTCCCCATTCATCATATTCACCAGTTGTTAATGGAATGCTATCATCCAGCATCGTTGTCACTACATCTACAAAAGGTACAGCACTTAATATTCCATGAAACAATTGTGGTGCCATATTAATGATTGCTCCCATTAATAAACCACCAGCAGATCCACCACTAGCATATAAATGTGATGGTGATGTGTATTGTTGTTCTACTAAAAATTCTCCACAAGCTATAAAATCTGTAAAGGTATTGCGCTTTGAGAACATTTTTCCATCTTCATACCAGTTGCGCCCTAGGTACTCGCCACCTCTCACATGAGCAATAGCATAAATAAATCCTCTATCTAATAGGCTTAATCTAGAAACAGAAAAATAAGGATCTATCGTTGATCCGTAACTTCCATATCCATATAACAATAAAGGATTTCCTGAATCTTTCTTAAGAGCTGTTTTGTATACTAGGCTAATTGGAATCTTTGTACCATCTGATGCTGTTGCCCATACGCGCTCTGATGAATATGCTTTAGGATCAAAACTAGCATCCTGAACCTCTTGAGTTTTAAGAATCGTAGTTTGTTTAGTACTTAAATCATATTCTAAAATAGAAGCTGGCATTGTCAATGAATTGTAAGCATATCTCAACTTATTAGAGCTAAAGTCTATGTTCATGGTAGTATATGCTGTATAGGTTTCATTGTCAAATGGCAGGAAGTAATCATCAGTGCCATCCCATGCTTTTATCCTAATTCTATTTAAACCATTAAAACGGTCTGACACAATAAGATATTGATCAAAAATGTCAAATCCTTCTATCATCACATCTTCCTGATGCGTTATCAGATCTTCCCAGTTCTCCTTTTCTGTCATTGAGACTGGTGTTTTCATGATTTTAAAATTAGTGGCCTCATCCTTATTAGTCATGATATAAAAATGATCTTTATAATGTGATGCACTATATTCTAAACCTTGCGTTCTTGCTTGAAGAATTTTAAGCTGATCATCTGGTTGATCTGATTTTATGAATCTAATTTCATCTGTTAGTGTAGAAGATGATTTGATCATAATATAGTCTCTAGACTTAGATTTATAAACATAGCAATTATAAATCTCATCTTTCTCTTCATAAACCAGAGAGCAATTAGCGACATTATCTCCTAATTCATACTTATAAATTTGAAAAGCTCTTAACGTAGTTGCATCTTTTCTAACAAAAAAGATCGTTTTATTATCTGCTGCCCAAACGCTACTTCCAGTTGTATTTTCAATTTGCTGATCTATGATTTCACCTGTCTCTAGGTTTTTTACATAAATCGTATACTGCCTACGTCCTGTAATATCCACAGCATAGGCTGCATAATTATTGTCTGGCGAAATGGATATTCCCGAAAGTTTATAAAATTCGTGACCTGTGGCCATTTCATTGACGTCAAAAAGTAATTCTTCTGTAGCTCCATCCACATCCTTTCTACGATAGTGTAATGGATAGTTTTTACCTTTTTGCAACTTTGTGATATACCAGTATCCATTAAATTTATAAGGTACTGATGAATCATCTTCTTTAATTCTAGATTTAATTTCTTGAAATAAAGATTCTTTTAAATCATCTGTATGCTTAGTACAATGATCATAGAACTCATTTTCTTTATTTAAATATTCTAAAACTTCTGGTGCATCGCGCTCACTCATCCATTGATAATGATCGATGCGTTGATGACCGTGAATATCATGTACGTACGGAATTTTCTTTGCTACAGGTGCTTTCATAAATGAAATGGGCTAATAATCGCCGCAAGATATTAAAGAGTTGTTATGCATGGTTAAAAATATGGTTCATTGTTTATTTTTGGGCTCAATTATTTAAAATCAAAACTATGTTCGGAGATATGATGGGAATGATGGGGAAACTCAAAGAAACCCAGCAAAAAGTAGAAGACACTAAAAAAAGAATGGAAACTGTTTTAATAGACGAATCCTCAAGCGATGATTTATTAAAAACAACCGTAACAGCTAGTAGAACCATAAAGGCTATTCAAATATCAGATGAATTACTAGCAGAAAAAGAACAATTAGAAGATTACCTGATTCTCACTTTAAATAAAGCCCTATCTAGAGCAGAAGGTATTTATGATCAAGAAATCGCAGCTGTCGCAAAAGACGGAATGCCTAACATCCCAGGAATGGACCTATTTAAATAGATCGATATCTAGTAATTCCTTTTACTCTAAATTTTATTACAAACAAAAATCCCGTCTAGCTACCTAGACGGGATTTTAATTTTGTAGTTGAACTATGTTCCTACAACAATTCTTAGTTGTTGATTAAACGGAACTCAGTACGACGGTTTGCTTTGTGCTCACGCTCAGTACAAGATACGCCATCAGCACATCTGTTCTTAAGTCTGTTCTCACCGTAACCGTTAGCAACAATTCTTGAAGCATTAACTCCTTGAGAGATCAAGTAGTTTGCTACAGACTGTGCACGACGCTCAGATAAAGCTTGATTAGAGCTCTTAGAACCTCTAGAGTCAGTATGAGAAGCAACTTCTACTTTAGATCCAGGAGTACTGTTTAATACAGATAACATTTTAGCATCGATTTCTCTTTTGTCTGCTGCAGTTAATGTAGCACTTCCAGTTGCCCAGTTGATTTGAAGACCGTTGTACTCAACAAGAGCACAATCAACCTCAGACCATACAGTAAGACCACCTTTAGAAACTAATCTCTCACGAGAAATAGTTTGTTGTGTAGCTGGTACAACTTCTTCTTGAGTAGCTGCGTCAGACTTTAACACTGTACGTGTGATGTTAGCATATTCTGCTGGAATTTCAATTTCTTCAACACGTGCTGGTTGATCAACAACTTTTACAGTGTAAGTACCACCTACTTCTGGTACTGGTAAACGGTTAAAGCTAGCATCATTTGTAAGTGTAGTAAAAGATACAGTAGTATATTCTGCTGGGTATCCTTTATAACACCAGTAACGACAATCGTCTGGATTACTTGATTGACATTCTGCTGGTGGTACAGAACTCATTTCCCACTGTGCATAAGCTGGCTTGATCTCGATAGTTTCAGAAGAACTTCCAAAAGATGCTGGAGTAATTGTAATTGTAGATCCTGCTTGTTTCTTTATATAAGAACGAGTCTCAGTTTTGTAAGTAGCTGGAATTACACGTAACTGCTTAGAAGCTTCTTTTACAAGCACTCTTTCTGTTACTGTTTCATAAGTTGCCGGAACAACTCTTAATTTTTTGTAGGCTGGTGTGTTTTGGACAGATACTGTTTCGTTTTCATACACGTCTGGTGTAGTACAACGAACATAACACTTTCCTGGCTCTGGGTTTGAAGGCAAATCCTGAGCAAAACCAACGGTTGCTGTAGCAACTGCGATAAGGGATAGTACTAATTTTTTCATTTGAGGTAATTATTTAGTTAAATATTATATTACAAATGTCCGTTATAAAGCACTTTTACCAATAAATTTATTAGGATATTTTTAACTTACTAGCTAAAATGCCTTTTTACTCGTTTAAAAACATCTTTTCAGTGCAACTAACTAAATAAAATCAAAAATCTTTAATAATACGCTGTACTAGTGAATGATCCTGATCAGTATAATCATAATGAGTGACCAACCTTAATTTTCTATTACCCATATTACTAATAATGATATCATGATTTTTGAAATAAGCTTCTACTCGTTTTTCATCTGAAACATTAAAGATTACAATGTTAGTTTCAACTGGCTCTACATTAGTTACGTAATCTTGTTCTTCAAGAACTAGAGCTAGCTCCTTTGCGCGTTCATGATCTGTTGCTAATCGATCTATGTGATGATCTAACGCATACAAACAAGCAGCAGCCATAAAACCTATTTGCCTCATTCCACCTCCTAAAACTTTACGCACGCGTATTGCATTTTTCATCACCTCTTTCTTACCAGCTAATACGGTACCTAAAGGCGTTCCTAATCCTTTAGAAAAACAAACAGAAACCGTATCAAAAACATCACCGTATCTTTTAGGATCATTACCGGTAGCAACAAGAGCATTCCATAAACGCGCACCATCTAGATGTAACCCTAAACCATGTTTACCTGTTACTTTCTTAATATTCTCAAAGGTTTTAAAATCATAACAAGCGCCACCACCTTTATTAGTAGTGTTTTCTAGACATACTAAGCTGGTAAGTGGACTATGATAAAAATCTGGCGGATTAATCGCTGCTTCTACCTGTTGCGCAGTGATCATACCACGATGACCATCAATTAATTTACAAGAAACACCACTGTTAAAAGACACGCCACCACCTTCATAATTATAAACATGAGCATATTTGTCACATATTAATTGTTCACCTGGTTGCGTATGTAATTTGATAGCTGCCTGATTTGCCATGCTTCCCGTAGGAAAAAAAAGAGCCTCATCCATCCCAAACATTGTTGCAACACGACGTTCTAACTCATTAACTGTAGGATCTTCTTTATAAACGTCATCACCTACTTGAGCATTCATTATCGCATCCATCATTCCCGCAGTTGGTTTAGTCACGGTGTCACTTCTTAAATCGATCATATAATATGTAGTAATTAGGTTGTCATAAATACGCTTTCGCGAAAGCGGAATAAAAATACCACCACTACTCCTATTTCACCTAATTAATAGCGAGTAATATATAGTACATTTGCTTGCAGACGCATTTTTATGGTAACAACAGATCAAATTAAGGAATTACAATCTAGGACTAAAGCGCTTAAAGATTATCTACACATAGAGCGTAAAGAAATAGAAATACGTAATCTAGAAGAAAAGACATTTGCTCCTGATTTCTGGAATGATCCTAAGGCCGCAGAATTAATCATGAAAGAGTTGCGTAATAAAAAGCAATGGACCACAGATTATACTACAGCCGTAACGCTGGCAGAAGAAGCTGAAATATTATACGACTTTTATAAAGAAGGCGACGCAACAGAAAAAGATGTTACTGATAAGTATCATTCTGGACTAGCAATCGTAGAAAAACTGGAGTTTAAAAACATGTTATCTAATGAAGGTGATGACATGAGTGCAGTATTACAAATTACTGCTGGAGCTGGTGGAACAGAATCTTGTGACTGGGCAGAAATGCTCATGCGCATGTATATGATGTGGGCAGAAAAAAGTGGTTACAAGGTAAAAGAATTGAATTTTCAGGCAGGTGATGTCGCTGGTATTAAAACCGTAACCTTAGAAATAGAAGGAGATTATAGTTTTGGCTGGTTAAAGGGTGAAAACGGTGTGCATCGTCTAGTACGTATCTCACCATTTGATTCAAATGCAAAGCGTCATACATCATTTGCATCGGTATATGTATATCCGCTGGCAGATGATTCTATTAATATTGACATTAATCCAGCAGATATTTCATGGGATTTTGCACGATCTAGTGGTGCTGGTGGGCAAAATGTAAATAAGGTAGAAACTAAAGCTATTTTAACGCACCATCCATCTGGAATCGTTATTCATAATTCAGAGACTAGATCACAGTTAGAGAATCGTGAGAAAGCAATGCAAATGTTGAAGTCTCAACTTTTTGAAATAGAATTACAAAAACGCAATGCCGCTCGCGACGAGATAGAGGCTGGGAAAATGAAAATAGAATGGGGCTCACAAATACGCAACTATGTGATGCATCCATATAAGCTGGTAAAAGATGTACGCACCGCTCATGAAACTGGTAATGTGGACGCCGTAATGAATGGTGATCTGGACGCGTTTCTTAAAGCATTCCTAATGCTTCAAGGTCAGGAAAAACCTTCTGATCAGTTGTAGTAGTAGCCATAGACTAGCATTGCAGTGATTTTGTTTTTTATCTAGATTCATTATGGTTTAATACGTTAACTTAAGTTTAGCTTTCACGGCTTAAACCTACCGATAGTTTTGTGGTCATACTTGAATAATTAAGTAGCAAACCATTCATGAAACTACATTACGTACTATTATTCTTTCTTGCAGGAATAGCAACAAGTTACAGCCAGAAGCCTAATACATCTAAAAAAGTTAAAGTAAACGGTGTTTTAATTGATCAATCAACTAAAGAACCTTTAGAATTTGCAACCGTATCGTTTATAAGCAAACAAGCTAATGCAGTACCTCAAGGAGGAATTACAGATATCGACGGGAAATACGAGCTACTTATTACTCCAGGAACGTATGATATCAAATACGAATACATCACCTTTAAAACAATCACTAAAAATGATGTAATAGTAACCGATGATATCGATTTAGGAACTATCACCATGAGTATCGATGTTGCAGAATTAGACGCCGCTATTGTTATTGCAGAGAAAACCACTGTAGATATAAGACTGGATAAAAAAATCTACAATATTGGAAAAGATCTTACCGTACGAGGCGGATCTGCCAGTGATGTTCTAGATAACGTACCATCAGTACAGGTAGATGTAGAAGGTAATGTATCTTTAAGAGGAAATGAAAACGTAACCATTTTCATAGATGGTAGACCTAGCGCACTAGTAGGTATTAATGGTGCAGATGCCTTAAGACAAATTCCAGCAGAAGCCATAGAAAAAGTTGAGGTCATTACCTCACCTAGTGCTAGATACGATGCAGAAGGTACTGCAGGTATCTTAAATATCGTATTAAGAAAACAATCACTTAGAGGATTTAATGGAAACCTACAATTAGAATCAGGGATTCCAGAACGACTAGGATTAAGTTTTAATGGTAACTACAGAAAGAATAAATGGAATTTTTTTACAAATACTGGATGGCGTTACCGCACTACTCCTGGAAACGCAAGTAGCAGTACTCAGTTTTTTTCTGATGATGCCCAAAACGATTTAGTAAATGAGAATCGTGAATTTGATCGATTAGGTAGAAGTCTCTTCACTAGTTTTGGAGCAAAGTATGACTTAACAGATAGTAGTAACCTAGTCGCAAATCTAGTATATCGTTATGGTAATGATGATGATGTTACTACAAACACTATTGACCGTTTTGCTACAGATGGAACTCTGAATGAAGCAACTTTAAGAACTGAAGGTGAAGGAGAGAATGAAGACGACATTCAGTTTACGTTAGATTACATTAATAATATAGGAGATAATGGCCAGAGATTATCTGCAAACTTGCAGTATGGTCAGGAAATAGAACAAGAACTAGCAAACATCCTGGAAACAGATACCGTTAATGATATTTTAAATGATGTAGAGTTTCAAGATCAAGATACCCAAGAAAAAAACGCGCTATTACAAATAGACTACGAACTTCCTATAGGAGAAAATATAAACTTTGAAGCAGGATACCGCGGTAATTATAGAGATATCACTACTTCGTTTTTCTTAGCAGAACGTGATTTTTCTACTACTGATCCAGCACTTATACCGGATGCTGGACTTAATAATACTTTTAGGTACCAGGAACTAATTAATGCGTTTTACACGCAGTATGGTCGTAAAATGAATAAATTTTCATTTCTAGCAGGACTGCGATATGAAATAACAGATGTTGATATTTTCCAAGAAACTACTAACGACACTTCTAAGAAAAATTATGGCAGCCTCTTCCCTACTGTAAACTTAGGATATGAGATCGCAGATGGTGAAAACCTTACTTTAGGTTATAATAGAAGAGTACGTAGACCTAGAGGTCGCTTTCTTAATCCATTTCCTAGTCGTAGTAGTGAATCAAATATCTTTCAAGGAAACGTAGACCTTAACCCTTCATTTGCAAATAGTTTAGAGTTAGCCTACATTAAAAGATGGGAGAAAGTAACATTAAGCTCTTCTGTATATTTTAATCGTAGTGAAGATAACTGGGAATTTATACAGGAAGAGACTGGTGAAATCACAGATAATGGTGATCCTGTAATTAGACGATTCCCTGTGAATCTATCTACGCAAGATCGCTTAGGATATGAGTTAACACTAACTTACAGACCATTTAAATGGTGGACTATTAATAGTGACTTTAACTTATTTAATAATACGACCGAAGGCTTTTTTGGTGATCAAGACTTTGGGTTTTCTAATACCGCTTATTCAGCTAGATTGAATCAAAAACTTACCTTACCATCTGAAATAGATCTACAGATTCGTTTTAATTATCGCGGTTCAGATGCAAACGCACAAGGAACCAGAGCAGGAATAGGATCCTTAAACCTAGCCGCTAGTAAGGATTTATGGGATGAGCGCGCAACGATCACTGCAAATGTGAGTGACGTGTTTAACAGCCGTAGAAGACAAAGTACTTTACAAGGTCCTGATATAACGGTTAATGGTATGGTCACACCATCGTTTATTTCAGATTCTGATTTTCAATGGCGTGAGCGACAGTTTATTGTAACGTTTATCTATAGATTCAACCAGCAAAAAAGAGATGAACGCAATGGACGTAGTGGTGGTGATGATTTTGAATTTGAAGGATAAAAGTGTAACATTTACATCTAAACCGTGTTTTTAATCGTAGAACTACTAAACACATAAAAGAGATGAAAAAAACAATCACATTATTACTTATTAGCTTTTTTGCAGTAAATGCATATTCACAGGATATTGCAGATCACGCCATAGGACTGCGTTTAGGAGACGGCGATGGATATGGTGCAGAAATCACATATCAACGTGCGTTAGGTGATATAAATCGTCTAGAAATTGATCTAGGTATTGAATCAGGAAATAATTTTAATGGTTATAAAGTAACTGGAATTTATCAATGGATATGGAATATTGAGGATGGCTTTAACTGGTATGCTGGTGCAGGTGCTGGTTTTGGAACTGCTAATTTAGATGACGATTTTAACGGAAGAGATCGTTTTGATAACGATTCAGAATTTTTCTTACATGCCGCTGGTCAGATTGGGATTGAATATAACTTTGATATTCCATTGCAATTATCTCTAGACTTTAGACCTGAATTATACTTTGGTGATTTTAGAGATGGTCTAGATACTGATATAGCACTAGGCGTCAGGTATCAATTTTAAAAACTCATTAATCCATTACTTTGATAATAGCTTCCTAGAAAGAAGCTGTTATTTTTTTATCTGCTTTTAAAGCTTTTACAAGCATAAAAGGTGTTGTAATTGCCATGGTTACTGGTTGCATAGGATCAGGTGACTTTAAAGAACAAGCAAAATGTAACGTATCATCCGTTTCACTAGTATCAATTATCACGCTATAACCACCATTAGATTTAGTTCCTGCAAATGCAGCTACTACTGTATAATTGTCAAAATCTATTTTAGGAATAGGTAAACCTGGTCTACGCGTACTATTGATTTCAGCATATACCTCGTTTAATTCTTCCATTGAAATGATAACGATTACTTCCTGAGTGTTATGATTACTCATATCACCTTGTTCAATGACTGTATAAAGTTCTTGATCAGATTTATTTGCGTCTTCTCCTTTCATATTTGATTTGCTACCGCATGCCACTGTTAGACATAAACTAACTGCGAGAAGCAGTCTTGAGCACTGATTCATATAATTTCTCATATTGTGGTATTATTAATTGAATGTCAAATTGTTTTGCTTTCGCGAAAGCGTTATTCTTAAAACCTTGTAAACGATCATCGTCCTCTAAGATATGAATTGCTTTCTGGGCCATTCCATCTACATCTCCTACGTTTAAGGTATATCCTGTGATGCCATCATCATTAACTTCTGGTAATCCACCTGTATTTGAAGAAATGACTGGTGTGCGATTAGCCATCGCTTCTAGTGCTGCAAGACCAAAGCTTTCCTTTTCTGAAGGTAATAAAAACAAATCTGTAAAACATAGAATGCGATCGATCTCTGTACTATTACCTACCCATTTAATCTTGAGTTGTAGGTTTTTAGATTTGGCATATTCCTCTGCAGCAGATCGTTCTGGTCCATCACCTACCATCAGTAAAATAGCTGGTATTTTTTTCTGAACCTTTTCAAAAACCTTTACCACATCCATAATACGTTTTACAGGGCGCATATTACTTAAATGTGTGATGATGCGTTCCTGAGGAAATGCCATTACAGAACGATCGCAATCCTTAAATTCTTTTTGATATTGGGACATATCAATAAAATTAGGAACCACATCAATGTGTTTATGAATATCAAATAACTGAAGCGTATCCTGTTTTAAACTATCACTTACTGATGTGACCACATCACTGTTATTAATACTAAAAGTAACACTAGGTTTATATACCGGATGATTTCCTACTAGTGTAATATCAGTACCATGTAAAGTAGTTACCATAGGTAAAGTAATTCCTTTATCTTTTAGCATTTGTTGCGCCATATATCCAGCATAAGCGTGTGGTATGGCATAATGTACGTGAAGCAACTCTATTCCACATTCTTGTACCACATTTACTAGTTTACTAGATAATGCAAGATCATAAGGCTGATAATGGAATAAAGGATATTCTTCAACATTCACCTCATGAAAGAAGATGTTCTTTGCGAGTAATTCTAGGCGTACTGGTTGTTTATAGGTCACAAAATGAATCTCGTGACCGCGCTGGGCTAGTTCCATACCTAGTATGGTCGCTACTACTCCACTACCACCAAAAGTGGGATAACATACAATGGCTACTTTCATGAAATAGTTTTGAATGGATTAATCAATAATAGCATCATAAATAATTTGCTGAATATTAGTTCTAATATTTTCTGAAAGCAAAAAGCGGTTTCCTGCATCTGGATAAACTCTATTAGATAGAAATACATAAACGATTTCTGATTCTGGATCTGCCCAAGTATATGCTCCTGTAAAACCACTATGACCAAAACTGGTCATACTCACGCAACCACAGGTAGGTCCTACCTCATCTAGTTGTGGTTTATCAAAACCTACACCGCGACGCACCTCATCTTCACAATAGTAGCAAGTATTAAATTTCATAATGGTTTCTGGCTGTAAATACTGCTTACCACCATAATAGCCGTCTTGTAAATACATTTGCATCATTTTTGCAACATCATTTGCATTGCTAAATAATCCTGCGTGTCCACCTATTCCACCTTGAATAGCGGCGCCTTGATCATGTACATATCCATGAACTAATTGATTTCTAAAAAGCTGATCATTTTCTGTAGGTGCGATTTGACTTTTAGGAAAGCGCTGTAAAGGTAAATATCCCATATAATTCATTCCCATAGATTTATAGAAATGATTTGATGTCAATTCATGTAAAGTCTTGTCATAACGATTTTCTAAATAGCGCTTCAATAAGTAATAAGGTAAGTCGCTATACTTATAACCTTTGCGTTCTCTTAAATCGCTGTCTTTTATCCTATTAAAAATGGTGTCATTTAGAATGTTATTACCATAAAAGTTTTTGGCAACTTCCACATTATAACCGATAGATCTAGTTGATTTATAATATTGCGGTAATGGATTATTTGTAACAGAATCTAAAGTTCTTATGTAAAAAGGTATCCATGCTGGTAATTGTGCATAGTGTGACAGCATTTTTTTTACAGTCACATCTTTTTTATTACTATTTCTTAATTCTGGTAATAAAGTTCCTAAGGTATCATCTAGATCTATAACACCTTGTTCTTCTAATTCCATCACCAGTGGTAGCGTTCCCATAATCTTTGTTAATGAAGCGATGTCATACACATCATATTCATCTACGGGATTTTTCTTTGAATAGGTATGATGACCAAAATTCTTATTATAAATCACCTTTCCTTTACGCGCTACTAAAATTTGCATTCCTGGCGCACCACTATTTCTAATCGTATGTCTAGCGACACTATCTATCTTTTTAAGGTAATAAGGATTCATTCCTACACTGGTAGGTGTGGCGCCATATTGTAAGCGTTTTAAGTCTTTAGTATCCATTCCTGAATTTACAGGAAAGAATTCACCAGCGGTTACAGGTAGTCTACCACTAGCCTCACGGGCACCAAAAATGATTTGAGCACTCACCTTCTGGCTCCAGTCACTGTTTTGATAGCTCATCACAATTCCTTCAAAATTCTCAACGGTCTTGAGCTGGGATAACATATACGGTCTTACGAAGGCATCAAAAATCACATCATGCTTACGGGCAATTTCATACAACCAGGTCAATTGCTGATCCTTTATCTGATATCCTTTCCATGGTGATGCATTACTACGATGCAATCCTACTATTACGGTATTGTAAGGTTCTAGTTGTTTTAATAAAAGGTCTAGGCTTTTACCAGACACCTTAGTAACCTTTGTGTATTTATTTAATTCTTTTAAGAAAACATCACCGCTGTCATCTCCTAATTCTACATAAGCTATTTTCTTAATCTCTAGATTCTGGATAGGTAGAATATCTTCATTTTTCAATACGGCAATCGCACTGCTTATGGCTTTTTCATAAACTACCTCATCACGCTCTGTATTCAGGTCGTTAATTAAGTTATAGGTGCTTATAGGCTGGTAGTTATTTAATCCTACGGCATACTTTGACTTCAAGATCTTTTTTACACTGTGCGCGATGCGTTCATCTGTAAGATCACCAGCTTCCCATGCTTCCATTATTTTATCAATGGCTTTAGGTACATTTTCTGAAATGAGCAACACATCATTACCAGCCTTAAATGCTTGTAAGTCAATATCACCAGGCTCACTAAAGTTAGACGCGCCTTTCATATTCAGGGCATCTGTAAAGATCAATCCTTTAAAGCCCATGCGTTCTTTAAGAAGATCTGTCACTACTTTTTCACTAATACTAGTAGGATATCCAGGACGTGGTTCTAGACTAGGAATGTTTAAATGAGCTACCATGACACTAGCCATTCCTTCTTTAAATAACTTTTTGTAAGGAAATAACTCTACACTATCAATGCGCTGTGCGCTAAAATCTACCGTAGGTAAGGTCTTATGACTGTCTTGATCTGTATCGCCATGACCTGGGAAATGTTTTGCACAGGCAAGTGTTCCTGTGCTTTGCATTCCTTTCATAAAGGCTTCTGATTTTGCGGTGACATTAAACATATCCTCGCCAAAACTTCTATTCCCGATAATAGGATTATCTGGATTTGTATTAATATCTACATCTGGTGCAAAGTTGATATGAACGCCTAGTCGTTTACAGTGACGACCTATACGCTGGCCTACTTCATAACTACTGCGGTGTTGTTGTGATGCGCCTAAGGTCATATTCCATGGAAATGCATAGGTGCTATCCAGCCTCATGCTCAAGCCCCATTCTGCATCCATAGCGATCATCAATGGTGTTTTTGCACTGGCTTGTAATTCATTAGTAAGATGTGCTTGTTGTAATGGACCACCTTTTGAAAAGATGATTCCACCTATTTTTTGATCTTTTACCAGCGTTCTTACTCGATCTACGTGTGCTTTTTCTTTGTTAGAAAAAAGATCTACCATGAATAATTGACCTACTTTCTCGCGATCACTTAAGCTGTTGTATACGCTGTCTACCCATTGGGATTGGGCATCTATATCTGTGGTAAGTAGTGGATCTTTAGGTGATTGTGATGCTGGTGTGGACTGCGCTTTTGCGAAAGCGAAATTCATCAACATCAACGCAATAAATATTCTATACATCATAAGGAGAAGCCTGTTTCTAATCATAAAGCCAATAATCATTCCTAAATGGAAAGATATTGAAATTACGGTATGCAAAAGTGAGATATCATTTAAATATCTACCTATTTTTAAACGAGGTTATCAACTAGAAAAAACGACTGTGCCAGCTCTCTGAAGCAGGAACTTCCCAGTGGTCGCGATATTCTCCTACAGTGGTGACTAGATTATTAAAAACAATGGTTTTAGGCGACACGGATCTGTCCTTACACATCTTTTTAAAATCCTTTAATTCTTTATGCGCCACGTATTGCCCATTCTTAAAAGTGACGTTCATCTTATCCATTAAATCTATTCTAAATGCTTTTTCAATAGACTGGATAAAACGCACACTAGCATCTATAGAACAACCAGTAGCACCAGCGACGCTTTGATCTAATCCTATGACTATAAAACGATTATAAGGATATTCCACGCCAGCTTTTAGGTCTTTACCATGTGCAGTCCATTGCTGTAGGAAGTTATCCATTTGTGGTTTTAGCTCATTAAGTTCATCTGTAGTAAATGGTCTATTTGCCTGATAGATCCATACTTTAGAATCTGCTGGTAGGTCTTTAAAATTTGCGTGCATGGTTTATTTTTTAGTTTTTAAAAAGAAGTAGGATACGATGAGTTGGACTGTGAACATTATGAAAGCATATACCATTATATCAGTCCAGTCTGGATCAAATTTACCACCATAATAGTCATAAGCCTGATCTATTAAAATCACAAAAAATGTGGTTAAAGCAGAAAATAATATTCTGGTCTTTAAAGGTGCTCGATTTGTATCATTTGCAAACATAGAATTACTTTTTTTCCTTTAGCGTATAAGGCATCACAAAAAACCAAAGTATGGACATACTAACAAAAAAGAATGCATAGTAATCCATACCTAGACTCGAATCATCTAATAGAAGATTAAATAAATACGAAAACAGACTAACAAAAAAACCACATAGGATTGCGGTGATAAGTCGCAACTTAATAGGTGCCTTTTTAAAATCAAACATTTTCATACGATTACTTCTTTGACTTAGGAACAATCCATCGATGAGCGATCGCCATAAAACCGCCAAATAAAACAACACTAACTATAAACTTGATATAATTAAATGGCAATTCACTAAAATGATCAAATAACGCCATTAAACTAGCATATACCAGTCCTGAGAAAATCCCTAAAAGGATCCTGCGTTTTAGTGGCATTTTTTCTGGATGATTCATAATTCAAAAATACAAAACAAGTAGAGTTTTATGTTTTGTTTATCGCACTTATATCCTTTTGTAGAGTAATATTGTTTTGTTGAATTATAAATCATTGATTAAGTTAACCTAATTATGAAATTAACCTTACAACTTGCTGGAATCTATAATATACTTTGGGGCGCATGGGTCGTGTTATTTCCTAATCATTTTTTTGAATTAGTAGGTATGGAACCTTTAAATCATCCTATGGTATGGCAAGGAATGGGAATGGTGATAGGTGTTTATGGTCTAGGTTACTGGTGGGCTAGTTATAACCCGATGCGCCACTGGCCTATTGTTGCCGTAGGGTTTTTAGGAAAGATTTTTGGACCTTTAGGTTTTATATT
The DNA here is from genome assembly GCA_020630715.1 of Nonlabens sp. Lineage (GTDB taxonomy): Bacteria > Bacteroidota > Bacteroidia > Flavobacteriales > Flavobacteriaceae > Nonlabens. The sequence goes on along the minus strand of JAHDIQ010000004.1, from coordinate 252,211 downwards.
TAATTATCTACAAGATGTGGTGCCTTTTGAATTTATCTACACCTTAATCACAAATGATTTTATCTGGTGGATTCCTTTTTTCTTAATTCTTAAAAAAGTACATCAAGAATACAACTGGAAACTATCATGAAAAAACAGTGGTCACTCATACTTTTTTCTATTTTCTATGGGATAGCAGGAACCATGCATTTCATAAATCCGGATATTTACTTACAAGTCATTCCAGACTATTTAGATGATGCTGTTTTACTAAACTACCTAGCAGGAATAGCCGAATTACTGATAGCCATAACTATCTGGTTCAGACCATTACGCAACTATGCAGTTTACGGCACGATATTAATGTTGATCGCTTTTATCCCAGCTCACGTATACTTCTTACAAATAGGCAGTTGTGCTGGTGAGTTATGCATTCCTGCATGGATAGGCTGGTTGCGATTAATTATTATTCATCCATTGCTTATTTACTGGGCATGGTCGCTACGTAGTAAAAACTAAGAAGTCTTTTTAACGTACTGCGTTAAGATCACGATATGTTGATCGCCCACGCGACCTTCTATTTGATTTGCATTATCGTGAACTAGATTAATGTTGCGCACTGGCGTACCACGTTTTGCAATAAAATTAGCTCCTTTTACATCTAGATCTTTAATTAAAACGATGCTATCGCCTTGTTGTAAAATATTACCGTTAACATCCTTATGTATAATTTTAGGACCGCGATGTATACCATCTTCTGCCCATTGTCTGGTGTCATCTTCTAAATACATCATATCCAGTAAATCTACAGACCAGCCGTGTGGTTTTAAATGATCTAACATTCTATAAACGACTACTTGTACTGCTGGCACGGTACTCCACATAGAATCATTTAAACAGCGCCAGTGATTAGGATCTATAGCATCTTCATTCTCTAGCTGGTTTTTACAATTAGCACATACTATAATAGCAGTATCCTTAATGTTACGAGGAGAATCTGGAACCTGATAAGTACTCAGGTTTACTTTTAATTCTAATGAATCTGACGCCGTACATAATTCACATTGATGCTGTGCACGCTCTAATAACTCTTTCAATGGTTTTGTTTTACTAATTATGAGCCAAAAGTATCAAATGCAGATCACTTCTCTAATATTAATTTAACATATTGTGAGGATTATGCTTTCGCGAAAGCGTAATTCTAAAACTTACATAGTGTATTTCATCTAAAATGAATCTCAAATTCCTTGTACTTCCATAATTATCTACTATTTTCTTGCTTTATTAGAACATAAATGAAGCAATTAAATTTTTTCATCCTTCTGTTTACAATCAGTTTTGCACATGCGCAACTAGATACCATTGCCTTAAAACAAGAAATAAACGATAAGATAGAAGAATCTACAAAAGCTTATAACAGCAGTAAATATGCAGAATCTCAGGCTTTAAATCAGGAAATATTGCGCCTTGCAGAATCGATTAAAGACAGCGCTAGTCTACAAATAGGTTACAGATTTCTGGCCTATGATTTTTTAGTTTCTCAGGATACTTTACAAGCAAGAATCGCTATTGAAAAATCAATTGAATATGCTAAAAGTGCTACTAATAAAATTGAACTAGCAGAAACTTATGCAGTGTTAGCATCAATTTACGAGAATACGAAGCAACCGTTTAAAAAAACACTAAACGAATACAACAAAGCGATTAAAATTTATAAGGAAGAAAAAGATTCTATAGGTCTAGGTTACATCTATCTAAATATAACCGAGTCTTGTATCAAATACGAAAAATTTGATTTGGTTAGAATCTACATAGATAAAAGTAAGCCATTTATTGAAAAATTTCTACCAGAAGATCTGGGCTTTTATTACAGCCAGTGTGCGATGTATTATTTATCTCAAAAAGATTACAGCAATGCAGAAACATATCTCAAAAAGGCAGAAACTTTAAATACTGAAAATCAAAATCCTTCTGACAAAGAAAAAAATCTTTACTTAAAGGCTGAAATCTATTTTGGTAAAGGTGAATTTAAAAAAGCTTACGAAACTTTAGATCAGGCCTCTGATCTTTATCAAAAGAATTTACGCAATGTTCATACAGAAGAAATTCAAAAAATAGCCGCAACGTTTGAAGTAGAACAGTATAAAAAAGAGGCTGCCGTAAACGAAAGAAACAATCAACTTCAGAAGGAACTATTAGCAAGTAATAGTAAAATCAATACTTTTCTAATCATTATAAGTGCTCTTAGTTTTCTGGTTATAGGATTCCTATTCGTTGGGTTTAAAAACAGGAAAAAATTAATTAAAAAGTTAGAAGCAAAGAATAGAGAACATCTAGAGGCAAAAGAAGAATCTGAACGACTAGCTGCTAGTAAATCAGATTTTTTTAATACCGTAAGCCATGAATTGAGAACACCACTATATGGTGTGATAGGTATGAGTGCGTTATTACTAGATGATCCTGAAATCCCTAATAAAAACAAAGAAAATCTCAAGACTCTTAAATTTAGTGCAGACTATCTTTTAGCTTTAGTTAACGATGTACTGCAACTAGGTAAAATTGACGCTAAAAAAATACCTTTAGAATCTAGTTTGATCAATATTAAAGCATTGACTAACTCTTTACTTGCCACTTTTGAATATTCAAAAAATCAAAATAAGAATCATTTTTTTATTAATATTAAAGATGACGTTCCTACCGTTTTCAAGGGCAATTCTATGATACTGAAACAGGTTTTAATGAACCTTATAGGAAATGCTACAAAATTCACAGAAAACGGAACGATTACGATTGATATTAAACTAGCTTCATCTACTAATAACGATGTATTAGAATTTGCAATTATTGATAATGGACCAGGAATCCCAGAAAATAAACAAAAAGAGATTTTTGCAGAATTTGCACAACTTAAAGATGCAAACGCCTATTATGGAACTGGTCTAGGCTTAACGATCGTTACTAAACTACTAAACTTGTTAAACTCAGAAATCAACCTAACCAGTGAAGTAGGAAAAGGATCAACATTTAGTTTTAAATTCCCATTTGAACATACAAATGAAACAGAAGCACAGACTAGTGAATTACCACACCTTCTAGATGATAAAACCTTTTATGGAAAAAACATCCTTGTCGTAGATGATAACAGAATCAATCAGGTAGTTACTAGTAAAATTCTGGATAAATTGAAAGTCAATTGTACCATTGCAAGCGATGGTGAAGAAGCTGTTCAAATAGTTCAAAAAAATAATTTTGACCTTATATTAATGGATGTAAACATGCCTATTCTAAATGGTTTTGAGGCTACAAAACAAATAAGAACTTTAGGATATGAGATGCCCATCCTAGCACTTACCGCTGTTGAGGCAGATGATGTGAGACTACAATCTGTGGAATGTGGTATGAACGGATACATCATAAAACCCTACGATATCGTAGATTTCAAAAGAACTGTAGCCGTTAATTTGATTAGTTATATCAAGGATTAAGCTTTCGCGATGGTTACTGAGCATCGTCAAAGTAAAGCGAAATAACATCAATCCTATCCTACAATTTAAAACTGAGACTTAAAATCAACTGTTCTGGTCTTGTATCAATAGACCCTATTGAAGATAAATTGGTGAAATCTGCCTGATTTTGAGTAAGTCCATTCTCATACCTCACATCTATTCCTAGATTACCTATGTTTACTCCTATTCCTACTTGCATTCCTATGGTAAAATCTTCTTGAACCGCATCTAGGTCAACATCTTCTAGATCTGTATCTAGGATATATTGAAAAGACGGACCAGCAAAAACATGTAACGGTCCTACTAGACGTATACCTAATAACAACGGCGCATCCAGCTTTTGAACCTCTAGAGCACTACCATCGTAATCAGAATTTAATGAAGTATAAGTTAATTCCGGTCTGATGTAAAAACCATCAAAATCTATCTTTCCAAAAAGTCCTGCGTGATAACCAAAACTATTTTCTGGATTATCAATAATCGTCTGACCATCTTCAATAAGATCACCAGAAGAACCATAGTTAGCGCCTGCTTTGACTCCTATTCCGCCACCTTTTTGTGCGTTTACAAAACCTGCAAAACACAATGCGATAATTACTAATTTTAGATTTTTCATAACTCCATCTTTATGATATAACGATAGGTAAACTTACTAATTGTTACAGTTATATGATTTTAATAAGGTGCTAATCTACTTAAAGTAATTCATCTTCGTATATATTTGTACCTACATTAATAACAGCAACAAATATTTTATGGATCAAGTTATCGTTAAAAATGTAGTGACTAGTATTATTAAAAAAGGCACAGAATTAACTGAGGCTATCAATGATGTTCTAAAAAAAAACGGACTTACCATACAGCAATTCAACGTGTTGCGTATTTTAAGAGGTCGTAATGGTAAACCTGCACGATTAAGCGACGTAAGCTGTTTAATGATTCACTCTAATAGTAATACGACTAGAGTCATTGATAAATTACTAGAAAAAAAACTAGTTCATCGCCAGCAATCTAAAACAGACCGCAGGAAAATAGACATCACTATTACCAGTGAAGGATTAAAACTATTAAAACAACTAGATCAACCTATTAAAGATCGTGAAGCAGTTCTTGTTTCAAATCTTACGCAAAATGATCTGGTACAAATGATGGAATTTTTAGAAAAACTCTAATTATTCCTGCGTATCATAAAAAAACTGCTCACGCCATATTTTACCATCTTTAACTTGGTAAACCGCTAGTTCATTCATTTGTGAACGCTGTCCGCTAGGTTTGTGCGTTGTATCCATCCAGAATTTTACCGTAAAATGATTATCTGCCACCATAGGATCTGATACTTTTAAACCGTGAACCTCAAAGTTTTCTTGCCACCACTGCCCTTTTTGCTGGATGCCTTCCATTCTATGAACTTCTTTCATAGGCTCTGCCATTTCTACGCTCGTGATTTCAGGACTATATAATTCGGCATAGGCTTTATGTTCTTCATTATTGCGACAGTAAGCTACTAATTGATCTGCGACTTCTTGCGTATTCATACCTGTATTGTTTAAGTTAGAAGCTAAAAATAGCATTATTAATCAACATTTTAAAAGATTCCTGTGCTCATTTTTTGAAAGTATCCTCATGAAAACCGACCTTTGTAATATGAAAGCAGTTGCAGAGAAAAAATACACCTTAGGACTTAAATTACCTACAGATCCTAGATGGGTAGACTTAACCCAATTTAGCCTACAAGATATTCTTACAGATCACGCTTATTGTGAGCAAAAAGCGACCAGCGCGATGATTTCAATCATACAGCAATATGCAGAACGTGAGGGAATTGTAGATCTATTATCACCAGTAGTTGCAGAAGAATGGGGACATTTTAGAGCGGTACTAGCCCAACTTAAAAAACGCGGTTTATCACTAGGTGAACAGCGTCAGGATATGTATGTAAAGCACTTAATGAAAGGCAAGAAAAAAGGTCAAAGTCGCGATGGCTATTTTCTAGATATGCTTCTTATATGCGCGATGATAGAGGCTCGTAGTTGTGAACGTTTTAAGACGCTTTCGCGAAAGCTAACTGATCCAGAGCTTAAAGAATTTTACCATCAATTTATGGTGGCCGAGGCTTCTCACTATAAGTTATTCCTCAAACTTGCTAAAATGCATTTTGAAGATCAAGTCGTTATGGATCGCTGGCAATACTGGCTGGATTATGAAGCTAGTTTTATAAAAGATTTACCATTACGTGGCGATAGATTGCATTAATCCTTACGACTAGAATTTCATGTTCACACCTTTACTATATCGCAAGTGGTTAAGAGCCAGTATCATCATTATTTACCTAATCATTGTTGCTGGTGCGATTGTACGCATGACTGGCGCTGGAATGGGATGTCCGGACTGGCCTAAGTGTTTTGGGTATTACATTCCACCTACACAAGAAAGTGAACTAGAATTTTCACCTAACACACCTTATAAAAAAGGCATGGTGATCATTGTGAATGAAGAATTAAAAGTCGCTAAAAAGGATTTTAAAACCTCATCTACTTTTAAAGCGCAAGACTGGAATAATTATGAAAAACATGATTATGCCGTTTTTAATAAATACCACACATGGACAGAATACATCAACAGATTAATAGGCGCGCTAGGCGGATTAGTCGTTCTTATCATGGCGTTGATATCATTAATATATGTGCGCAAACGACCTAAGATTACGATTCTAAGCGTGGTTGCCTTACTAGCCATGCTTATACAAGCGGTCATAGGTAAAATTGTTGTGGATACATTATTATCACCAGTATTGATTACGATTCATATGATTGTAGCCTTATTAATTGTAGGGTTATTAATTTACTTATTGCATGAGGTACAAGAAAAGGATACTAGATATACCGCTGTAAAAGGTATGACTAACTTTGCTATGTTATTGATCGTTCTTACCCTAATTCAGGTAGTAACAGGAACGCAGGTACGTCAATTCCTAGATCATCAAATTGATGCCTTAGGATATCCATTTTTATCATCATGGCTAGAAGATGGACCTATTATATTTTACATTCACAGGTCCTACTCTATTTTGTTACTCGTTTTGCACGGCTACTTTATTTATAAAGCTGTTCATTTATATGGTCATCCACGTAGATGGTACAGCAGTCTAGCTGGTTTATTTGTGGTTACGGTATTTACCGGAATACTGATGAATTATTTTGAATTCCCTTTAGGTTCTCAAGCGGCGCATCTCGTATTAGCATCTGTAATTTTAGGAGTTCAATTCTACCTGTGGATGCGATTGAAACGAGCGCAAATAGTTGAGTAGTTTATGAAGAAAAAATATTGGTTAGGATTTATCCAGTTTTCTATCTAATGATTCATATAACTTGTTTCAAGTTCCAGCTCAATTTCAAGTTCGAGTTCGGTTCGTTTCAATTATCTTTGCTCACCTTAAAAATGAAGAGAAATGATTTATAGAATACGTGCTATTCTAGATGCTACTCAGGACTGTTTCCGTGATATAGAAATCGCTGGAAATGCTTCTTTAGAGGACTTTCATAACGTGATGGTTCAAAGCTTTCAATTGCCTGGCGATGAAATGGCTAGCTTTTATAGCAGTGATGAAGAGTGGAATCAGAACGAGGAATATTGCTTATTTGACATGAGTGAAGGCGCAGCACCAGTAAAAATGATGCGCGACACAGCTCTAGAAGATATTTTAAGTGAGTCTAAAACTAGATTGATCTACATCTATGATTTTTTAAGCATGTGGACTTTTTTAATAGAAGTTGCAGATATAGTAGGACCTACAGATGGTATTGCATATCCACAAGTTATTTTTTCTATAGGTGAGCTACCAGACGCTGCTCCAGATCGTGAATTTGAAGCAGATCCTAGATTTGATATGGATGATGGTGATGAGGAATTCCGTAGTGATATTCCAGATGGAGATGATGATTTTTTTGACGAACAAAATTTTGAAGATTACGACCTTTACTAGCTTATGATTAATTTATTTAATACCAGAATTGAGAACCTTGCACTGCACCGCGTAGGTAATAAAAACAAAGGTGAGTTACTACTTACTTCTAGCACTACTACTGGACTGGATGATGAAATGCATGCGCTGTTAAAGGAGTATTTCTTAAAACCTTTTCGCAGTAAAGAAGAGACGTATTACAGTTTTGTTCATGAGCAGGATCTAGAGTTTCATGAAATGTACGCTTTCGCGAAAGCGATATTCAACACACCTAATAGCTTATTAGAATATTCTAAGAAAATAGCAAAACATCTGTATGATCAGAGTGTGCATCCACACATACGCAGTGGCGAGTTGTACGTGTGCTATTTTGATAACATTTTAGTAGATAACAATAAAGTAGATGGTATAGGGATTTTCAAAAGTGAGCTTAAACAGGATTTCTTGCAATTTGAAGAAGCACCAGATAACCTGAATATGCTGTTACAGCAAGGTGTGAATTTAAGTAAGTTAGACAAAGGTGCTATTATCTTAAATACTGCCGAAGATGAAGGTTTTAAAATCCTATCTGTAGATTCAAATCGTTATGATGCAAAATACTGGCTAGAGAGCTTTCTAGGTGTTGATGTATTTGAAGATGAGAATTTCTTTACAAAAAAGTATTTGAAATTCTGTCAGGATTTTGCAAAAGAAGTCGTTCTTCCTGCCGAGGATAAAAAGGAAGAAGTGCTTTTTATGAATCGTGCGGTGAACCATTTTGCAAAGAATGACTCCTTTGAAGAAACGGCCTTTTTAAATGATACACTGGAAAACCCAGAGCTTATTCCAGAATTCAAAAATTACAAAGTAGAAAAAGGTCCTAAATATTCTATAGAAGATGTTTCCTCTTTTCCTATTTCTAATACTGCGGTAACTGCGGCGAGAAAAGGAATTAAAAACGTCATCAATCTAGACACGCACGTGCAGATTAAAATGGATTTCACAAATCCTGAAAATGCCGAAAAGTTTATAGAAAAAGGCTGGGATGAAGAACGCCAGATGTATTACTACTTAGTTTACTTTAATCGCGAGGAAAAGAAATGATGAAGAAAAATGCTCCAATCTATATCATTATCGTTGTGGCTATTGCACTAATGATGGTTCATTTGATGCGCATTAATTATGATAATCTTGCATGGGATATCAATCGTACTCCTTATGTAGGAATTATGATTGCCGTGGTGATTCTAATAGGAGCTTTATATCGTTTAAAAAAGACGCCCAAAGTTTAAAATTTAGTAAGACCTTTCATATTTCCATCTTGGTAATTGCGTTTTACAAATTCTAAAGCCGTAGCCAGAACTGATCCCATGTTACGAGCGTATTTAAATTTAATATCGCCTGTAAATTGTTGCAGTTCTTTTCTTAGGTTTTTAATCTTATCTAAAGTAGATAGCTCATCTGCTCGCATGCATTTGATCAGACTTCTATATCTGGTTTGAGTATTGATTAAGCGTTTTGCAATAAGAGCTCTTTCTTCTCTTTTATATTGATCAATACTTTGACCTTTTAAACGGTCTGTCACATTTTGAACCATAGGAAAGTTCTCCTTAAAGAATTGAGGACGATAGACTTTTAATTTACCTTCATAATTTTGCTGGTCAAAATCTATGGCACGTATCGCATAACTTACTCTGTCAAAATCATGCGTGGGAATAATAACATAGTTATAAGCTCGCATATCACCTAGCAATCTAATCAGGCATCGTTCATTGAATTTTACAAACTCCTTTGCGATTTGAGTGCGTTCACCTTCATTACAATGTTCTAAATAATCTGCTATAAATTCATCGCCAGGAATTCCGGCAATGTGTTCTTCAATTAAGGTATCTGCGTAGACTAAAAAATTGATCCTGTGAGGTGATAATAAATGTTCTAATTCTAGGCCATAGATTCTGGACGCATCTGCCTTTTTAACGTAGAAATAGGTAAACCCATCATTTAAGATGTTTCTAATCTTAATTCTAAAGGGTTTTGTATTTCCAAAAGTGCAATAATCCACCGCATCTACACTTAGATAGTCTAGTAAATCATCACTACCATCACTATGTAAAATGTCATAGATTTTTTTTAAATGATTGTCAATAACATCACGCTCTGAATCGCTGTAATAACATCTTACCCATAAAGTGTCATTACCATCTTTATCCTCTACAGTTACGCAACCTTGAAAACGTAGCAAATCGTCATAGGAAACCTGAATTGAAGTCGCTCTATTGTATTTCTCTAAATACCTCATAAGAGGTTCATTTACAGCATAGGTAGGTTTCTTTCTAGATAATAGCTTTTCTTCAATCATAAATAATATTAGTTAAACAGTAACAAATGACCTTAATAGTCGTCGTACATTATAACCAAAAAAACGTTACCGTGGAAACCATTTTAGAGATTAATAACCTTTCTAAGAATTATGCTGCACTTAAAGCCGTGGATAATGTATCATTTAAAATCAATAAAGGCCATGTTTATGGAATTTTAGGACCTAACGGTAGTGGTAAATCTACTACTCTAGGTATGGTACTTAATGTGGTAAATCCTACTTCTGGAAGTTATAGCTGGTTTGAAGGAACTACTTCAAATCACGAGGCATTAAAACGAATAGGAGCCATCATTGAACGACCTAACTTTTATCCTAGCATGAGTGCGGTTCAAAATCTGGAACTAGTCTGCAAAATAAAAGAGATACCAACTGATAAAATTCAAGAAAAACTAGAACTAGTAGATCTTATAGAACGACAACACAGTCCGTTTAAGAACTATTCATTAGGAATGAAACAACGACTTGCCATTGCTAGTGCTTTACTCAATGATCCTGAAATACTAATCCTAGACGAACCTACAAATGGTCTTGATCCTCAAGGAATACGTAAGATAAGAGACATCATACAGCAAATCGCATTAAGTGGTACTACGATTTTATTAGCCTCACATTTACTGGATGAAGTAGAAAAAGTATGTTCTCATGTAGTCGTACTGCGACGTGGTAAAATGCTTTATTCTGGACCTGTAGATGAAATGAATAGTAATCACGGGATCATCCATTGCGATGCAAACGATAGAACTGGTTTATTAGAATTCTTAAAAACGCAACCCTATGTTGTGTCTATTAAGGAAGAAGTGGAAGGAATTAAAGTAAAACTTTCACAACCTGTTGAAACTAGTCTTGTAAATGCAACAGCTTACAAAGCTGGTATTACCCTAAGTTTTTTAATGCATAAAAAACAAAGTCTAGAAGATCAATTCATTGAATTAACCAGCAAAAACTAACCTACGCCATGAGAAGATTACTTGATATAGAGTTTCATAAGTTTAGACACAGTAAAAGTTCTAAAGTTCTTACCATCATATATTTGGTCATTGTAGTGTTACTAATGCTAGCAGGACTGATTAGGATTAACATTAACAATTTCAGTGGTGGTTTATCAGATTTGGGCATCTTTAACTTTCCGATAGTATGGCATATCAGCACCTATTTTACTAGCTATTTAAAAATATTCATTGCTATTGTAATTGTTTCCTTAACTGCCAGTGAATACAGTAACAGAACATTAAAACAAAATTTAATTGATGGATTGAGTAAAAAAGAGCTCATTCTTTCAAAAGTCTATTTATCAGGATTATTAGCATTAGCTGTAACAATAATAGTATTTATTGCGGCCTTAATTCTAGGTATCATCTATTCAGATTATAACGAGATTCAAATCATTTTTTCAGAATTATATTTTTTCCCAGTCTTCTTTTTAAGTCATTTTGTACTCTTCTGTTTTTGCCTTTTTGCAGGAATTCTTGTGAAGCGTAGTGCTTTCGCCTTGGGTTTTTTAGGAGTATGGTGGATCGTTGAAGGTATCTTAAATTTAATTGCTCGCTGGTTTGACTGGAAATATGATTTAAATTCTCTAGAATGGTTTTCGCATATTTTACCATTTAATGCCATTTCTAATTTAATCAAAAATCCAGCAGGACGTATTGATATTATTGAATCTACCGTAAATCAGGTGGATGATAATCTATTAGATTTATCCTATAATGTAGACTGGCAGGATGTAGTTTCTGTTTCTATTTGGTGTTTCTTATTTATCTATTGGTCTTATGCAATACTAAAACGTAGAGATTTATAGAATTGAGGATGTTGTTGTATGACGCTTTCGCGAAAGCATAATAACGCATACCCTAATTTTTGCATAATATTTTGAATTCTATCTGCTATCTTCGCAGATATGCAATGGAATGGAAATAAATGGAGCTATGCTTTAGTTCTTGTCTTTACTTTATGTACAACAATTTTACATGCACAATTAGAGGCCTCTAATTGGTATTTTGGTGAAAATGCAGGTGTCCGCTTCGATCCAGTAACAGGAGCTGTAACGGCACTTACCAATGGGCAGCTATCTACTAGAGAAGGTTGTGCTAGTATTTCTGATCAAAATGGAAATCTACTATTTTATACAGATGGTAGTACCGTATTTGATAGTTCACATTCCGTTATGCAAAACGGCACAGGATTAAGAGGCAATCCATCCAGTACACAAAGTGCCATCATAATTCCCAAACCACAAGATCCTAATATTTATTACATTTTTACCGTAAATACCTTATTTCAAGGCGGTGGTACTCGTGAAATAAATTACTATGAGGTTGACATGACCTTCAATTCAGGATTAGGAGCAGTTACTACTAATATTTCTAATCCTAATACTATTTCTCAATTTGCCTCAGAAAAACTAACTGCTATTAATAGAGCAAATAGTGATGAAATATTAGTGACTTTTTTAGAAGGAAACGGAACTAACTTTACAAATTATGTCACCTACACTGTAAGCGCTACGGGTGTAAGCGCTACAGGTGTAAACTCACCACCTTTCACAAGTGTAGGAGATCCTCGTGGTAATTTAAAAATATCTCCTGATGGCACGCGCATGGTAAGTTGTAATGCGGCAGATGGAACTTTCTTATTCGATTATGACGCTACTACAGGTCTGGTTTCTAATGAGCGTAGATTAGCCTTAGGAAACAACAACATTTCATATGGAGTGGAATTTTCACCAGATAGTAGATTGATTTATATCACGGCAACAAATAATGTAGGAGCAACATCGCCACCTGCAAATCATTCTAGCACATTGTACCAGTTTGAAGTTAATGCTACTGCCATAGGCGGATTTATTCAAGGACAAGAAATTGATACAAGACAAGGATACAGAGGAAGTCTTCAATTAGGAATTGATGGTCGTATTTATAGGTCGCTTTCAGAAAATTTCAATATCGGTAGCTCCTTTCTGGGCGTTATTGAAAACCCTAACGTTTTTGGAGTAGGATGTAATTATCAACACGATGCAATTGCACTAGCAGGCAGACTGTCTACACAAGGATTACCTCCATTTATACAAAGCTTTTTTGCGCTTTTAGAAATCGAAAATACCTGTCTAGGAGACATGACCACTTTCAGCTTTCAATCAGATACTCCACCACTTTCTATTCTATGGGATTTTGGTGATGGTACTACTTCCACGCTAGAAAATCCCAGCCATGTTTATGCAACAACAGGAACCTATACGGTAAGCCTTACATTAGATATTAATGGTGCACCTATTACCTATACTCAGGATGTTGAAATTTTTGATCTACCAGTAGCAAACCCAGTAGGAGATGTAGATATTTGCGATATAGGTAATGATGGTTTAGAAAATGTAAACTTAAGTTCACTAGTAACACCTATAGTCTTAGGTAGCCAGGATCCTACATCTTTCATCGTTAGATATTTTCTTAATCAACAAGACGCAGATGACAATCTAAATCAAATCGTAGATCCTTATGCGCTAGCAAATACTCAAGAAACCTTATTTGTTCGTATTAATAACGCAAATAATGCAAATTGTTTTGACACCACTTCTTTTGATCTAAATCTTTTTGAACAACCATCTTCATTTAATATTGACAACGTAGACATTTGTGACACAGATGCCGACGGCATTATTGCCACGGATCTTACCAGTAATGATGCAGTTGTTTTAGGGACACAAGATCCTACAATCTTTGATGTAAGTTATCACATCTCTCAAACAGATGCAGATTTTGGAATAAATCCTTTATTTTCTCCTTATACAAATACAACACCATTTAACGAAGTGATTTTCGTAAGAGTTTTCAATAGAAATAACAATGACTGCTTTGACACCTCACAAAGTTTTACACTAAATGTAAATCCATTACCAGAGGCTATTAATGCAAGTGCGTTTCAATGTGATGAAGATGGCAATCCAGATGGAAGAACTGTTTTTAATCTATCAGAATTTGATGCAACTATAAGCAATAATGCATCAGATGTTACCGTAAGTTATCATATCAATCAAAATGATGCAGATAATAATATCTCACCTTTAAATAACACAGATTATACGAATAATAATGCATCACAAATTGTGATTGCTAGAGTTACTAATGATCTTACAGGATGTTTTAACACCTCACAAATCACTCTTGAAGTAAGCGCAAGTGATGCCCAAGACACACAATTAGAAACATGTGATGATGATGGAACTATCGATGGTCTTACAGAGTTTGTTTTATCTAATGCAGATTCTAGCGTACTTTCTAGCGCACCACCTAATGTAACGGTTAATTATTATGAGACCTTAAACGATGCGCTAACAGAATTAAATGTACTACCTAATCAATACACAAATAGCATTCCTGGTGGGCAAACCATTTATGCACGTGCAGAATCACCGGATGGTAACTGTTTTGGTATTAGTGAAGTCGTATTAACAGTAAATGAGCTTCCTGTTGTAGAACCTGTAGATCTACTAGATTATTGCGGTAATAATCCACAACCGCTTACCATAGATGCTGGAGCTTTAATAGGAAACACATCAGATTATACATTTTCATGGGACACTGGGGAAACTACTTATGCAATTGAAGTTACCACAGGCGGTAATTATGCAGTTAACGTCATTAATGCTAACGGTTGTTCTAGCACTAGAGTTGTAACCGTTATCATAAGTGATCAAGCTACTATCAATAGTATAGACGTTATACATGCTGGGGCAAACGCAACAGGAACTGCCACTATAAATGCCAGCGGACTAGGTGAATATGAATATAGAATTAGTCTGGATGAAGAGTTTCAAGACAGTCCTGTTTTTGAAAATCTTAAACCAGGATTATATACTGCTTATGTAAGAGATATTAACGGCTGTGGTACTGTAAGGCAAAATTTTGTTATCATAGGTTATCCTAGATTTTTTACACCCAATAATGATGGATTCAATGATTTCTGGCAACTCACAGGTACCTCATTTGATTTTGAACCTAACGCTAGGATATTCATTTTTGATAGGTACGGTAAATTACTAAAACAAATAGCAGCAGATGGTCCTGGATGGGATGGAACCTATAACAATCAACCTATGCCATCTAGCGATTACTGGTTTAAAGCAATACTAAGTGATGGGTTCACATTTTCGTCACATTTTACCTTAAAACGATAAAAATGTCTATTTTTAGGCAGTGATGAAAAAGCTCTTATTTCTTTACTGTTTCTTGTGTTTCGCTTTTGCAAAAGCGCAATTAGAATCATCTTTCTGGTACTTTGGTGTGAATGCTGGAATAGACTTCTCATCGGGTACTCCAACAGCAATAGACGATGGGCAATTAGTTACCCTAGAAGGTTGTTCTACGATATCTGACGCCGCTGGAAACCTGCTCTTTTACACAGATGGATCGCTGGTGTATGATCGCAGTCATGTTCAAATGCCTAACGGTTTTGGCCTTAAAGGAAATAGCTCTAGTACGAGTAGTTCTATAGTGGTTCCAGATCCAGCAAATGGTGATAGGTATTTTATTTTTACAGTTGATACAAATGATCAGGATTTCTTTCTTGCAGAAGGTTTACACTACTCTACAATAGATATGACCTTAAATGGAGGATTAGGTGACGTAGAATTAAGCACAAAAAACACACAACTTTTAACTCGCACATCTGAAAAGCTTACTGCTGTTGAAAATGCAAATGGAACTGGATTTTGGATTTTAAGTCAGTTTCAAGATCAATTTTATGCATTTGAATTAACAACCGCAGGTCTTAATACTTCTCCAATAGTATCAACAGTAGGACCTTTTATTGAACTAGTTACAACATCGTTTACAAACGTAAATGTGAGTGCAATGAGAGGTTATATAAAATTAAATTCAACTGGAGATAAATTAGTTGCGGCCCACTTTTCAAATAACAGCACTTCAGATTTTGCAGGAATCACAAATATTAATGAAGCTCGTAGCATAAGTTACACTCAAGGTGGCGAATTGTATTTATACGATTTTGATAATAACACAGGCATCGTTTCAAATCCATTGCCATTACTTACAAAAACAGACGGTGCATCACCATACGGAGTAGAATTTAGTAGTAATGGTAATTATTTGTACGCAGAGATCGATTTCCTCAATCCATCTATAACAAGCGTTTTTGAACAAATACGTGGAGAAATACTGCAATATGACCTTACAGCAACAGACATTACAGCTAGTAAACAAATCATTCATACAGATCAATTAGGCCATTTTAGAGGTGCCTTACAAATGGGGCTGGATAACAGAATTTATCACTCAAGAATTAGTGAAAATGCACTAAGCGTCATTCAATCACCGGACGCAAACGGTGCGGCAGCAAATTATGTGTATAACGACTTTGTATTATCTAATAATACATTTTCACAATATGGACTTCCCATTTTTGTGCAATCCTTTCTTTTTAACGGTGACATTTTAGTTAGTGATCACTGTTTAGGTGAAGAACAATCATTCAGTGTGAATACTGCTGCAAATATTGTGAGTATCTCGTGGGATTTTGGTGATGGGTCTACAAGTCTTGAAGAAACACCTGATTACACCTATGCAAATCCAGGTATCTATACTATCACAGCAGTCGTAGAAACTGTAGTTAACACTTTTACAGTAACTGCTACTATAACAGTCTTTCAAAACGTAACCGTGAATAACATACCTGAGGACTTTATCTTGTGTGATACAGGTTTTGATACTGCGGTATTTGACTTAACATCGATTCCAGATATCGTTAACAGCAACACAAATCAAATAGTTGAGTTATTTGAAACCGAAAATGATGCATTACTGGATATAAATAATATTAACAATTTATCAACCTATACTAACATCAGTTCTCCTCAAACCATTTTTATTAGAGTATCTAATGAAAATTGTTTTGAAATTATCTCATTCCGACTTATTGTAGAGAATTGTGAAGTCACGGTTTACAATGCTATTACTCCTAATGAAGATGGATCAAATGATGTTTTTACAATTTCTGGGTTAAGAGATATTTATGATAAGCATAAAATTTATATATTTACAAGATATGGGCAACTGATATGGAAAGGAGATAACAGTACACCTAGTTGGGATGGAAGAGCTAATGCAGGTCTTGCTTATCAACGGGATAAAATCCTTCCTACTGGAACCTATTTTTACGTAATTGAATTTAACGAGCCTGGTGTTAAGCCTAAGGCTGGTTATGTATACTTAAACTAACCAAACAACAGATAAAATAATAGCACTATGAAAAAAGCAATACTCTATTTATTTGCATTATTCATTTCCACATCCTTAGTAGCGCAAGAGGAATCCTCATGGTGGGTTTTTGGAGATAATGCTGCAATTGAATTTACACCTAATCCACAAAATCGCTCTTCAGAACCTTTTATAGCAGGTATACCTTTTACACAAGAAGAAGGTGTAGGAACAATATCAGATGATAATGGAAATTTACTTTTTTTCACTGATGGTCAGAATGTATTCAATAGAGATGGAGTTATTATGCCTAATGGTACTGGTCTTCTTGGTGGAACATCTGCAACGCAAGCAGCTATTGTAGTTAAAGCACCTGCAACTCCAGATGTATATTTTATTTTTACAGTAGGTAATGGTGGTAATGGACCGCTAGCTTATTCTAGAGTTGACATGACATTAAATGGTGGTTTTGGGGATGTAGTTTCTGGAATTAAGAATAGGGTTTTAATGCAAGAATGTCCTGAGAAAGTGGCAGCGACAATTAAAACAGGTACTAACGATGCTTATGTGATGACCTATGCGAGAGCAAATGGTACAGCGACTAGCGATGGTACTGGTGGTTTCAATTCCTTTTTCGCTTGGGAAGTTCGTGGTATACCTACGGCTGGAGTATCGTTTGTATTTCCTACACCAGTTCCACAAGCTGGAAATGGTGGTGCGCCAGGATATCTAGCAACTGCCTCAGAGAATAATGGAGATAGAGGTATGTTACGTGTATCACCAGACGGAACTAAACTCGTAGTTGCTCATCAAAACACAGGTTTTGGTGGTGGAATTAATCAAACTGGTGCATGGCTTTATGATTTCAATCCAGGAAATGGTCAATTTAGTGGCAGTGGTCTTAGATTAGACACAGGCCCAGTTTATGGAGTTGAGTTTTCATCCACTTCTCAATATTTATATCACGACATTAGCTCTAATTACAGTCCGCCAGGATCGAGATCTTTAGTTCAATATGATTTGTGTGATCAAGCAAACATTCTTTCCAGTAGAAATGTATTTGAAACAAACTCAGAATCTAGAGGTACACTCCAGTTAGCCAAAGACAACAATATTTATGTTTCTCGATACGGTCAGAGTTTTTTAGGAAGAATAGATGGAGTAAACACTTCGACTCCTACATACGATCCAGTAGCAGTTGATATAAGTCCTGGGATTTCAAGACAAGGAATGCCAGTTTTTGTACAATCTAGTTTTGAAAGTTCATTTGTAGTAGAAGATCAATGTCAAGGTGATGCTACTGAATTTATTTTAGCTTGTCTTCCGCAGGTTGCAGCTTCCTCGTGGGATTTTGGAGATGGTAACACTCTGGCCGTAACAGGTCCTGGAGTTGTTACAAATACTTATGCCACTGCGGGAACTTACACCGTTCAAGTAAACGTGACTAATGTATCTGGAGATGTAAGAGATTTTACACAAGATATTACGATTTATGAAAATGGTATTGTTGACCCTATTGACGTGACACTACTAGATTACTGCGATGATGATGGTTCTGGAAGTGAGGTTGTTGATCTTACTCAATTCACGGCTGATGTTTTAGGAACTCAAGATGCAGGTACCTTTGATATTACATATCACGCAACACAAGCAGATGCGGATGGAGACTTAAATCAATTAGGAGGAAGCATAGATGCACCTCTAGGCTCTACAACAATTTGGGTTAGAATTGCTAATAGCACCTCACCTATCGACGATGGATGTAGCGCTATTGGATCATTTGATATTACCGTAAGTAACGTACCTACAGTTTCAAACATCCCAGATTTTGAAGTTTGTGACGATGAGTCAGGAGATGGAATTGAGGACTTTGACTTAGCAAGTTACATTGCTACAATTGCTAATACGGCAGGAAATCCAGTAGACACAGATTATACCATTTACGCTAGTCAAGCAGATGCTGATATGGCTATGAATGCCATTGATACTGCAATTCCTTATACGAATACTACAAGTCCTGAGACCTTATACGTAAGACTTCAAAATACTAATGATGTAGATTGTTTTGGTACAGCAACATTTAATTTAGTTGTATTTGATGTTCCAGTTCCTGGAACACCTGCAGATATTGAAGTATGTGACGATGCACCTTTAGACGGTAGCTCTAACTTTGTACTTACGGATCAGGATGCAACAGTAATAGGAGCTCTAACTGGCAGTACTGTAAGTTATCACAGCTCGCAAGCAGATGCAGATTCAGGTAATGCTGCTTTAACTTCTCCTTATTCTGTAACAGGAACAGAAACTATTTTTGTGAGATTACTTACCACAGATGGTTGTGTAGGAACAACAAGTTTTGACATTACTGTACAAGAAGCGCCAGCGATAGGTAATGCACCTGACCTAACTAACATTTGTGATGATTCAGTATCGTTAGATCAAAATAGATTTGATCTATCAGTTCAGGATGCAGCGATTCTTAATGGACTAAATCCATCAGATTACACGATTACTTATTACACTACAGATTCTGATGCACAAAACGATATTAACGCATTACCATTAGACTATGTTATTCCTTTTCAAGCTAATGTAAGTAGTGATCTATTATTTGCAAGGTTAGAAGATAATACCACAGGATGTTTTAACACCTCACAATTCACCATCATATTTGAAAGATGTGAAATTATTTTCCCAGAAGGATTCTCTCCTAATGGCGATGGTGTTAACGATACATTCTCCATTCCTGGATTAGCAGAACAATTTGATAACTTTGTATTAAAAGTATTTAATAGACACGGTGTTGAAGTATTTGAAACGCGATCTTCAAACTATACAGAATTTGCAGGTATCCCTAACAAAGGAATCTTATCTAATGATGGATTACTTCCTGTGGGAACTTATTTCTATGTGATCCAGTATAATGATCCAGACGTTGAGGATACAGCTAGTTGGGTTTATATCAACTACTAGACCATATGCCTTAGAGTCTTTAAAGCTTCTAATGTTTTTTAAATGTTAGAAGCTTTTTTATGTGACGCTTTCGCGAAAGCAAAATAAATATCCGCCCTACTACGAAATCGATGTAAATTTTTACTAATTTATTATGCGTGCATAGTAAATTATTGTATTTTTGATGGAAATCTTTAATTCATGAGAGATAAAACCATCGACTATATATTAAGAGCTACGTGGATAAGCGTATCAAAGATGTATAATGAAGCTGCTGCTGTTAAAGGTAGCACGATGGCAACGGGATTTGCTTTAATAAGCATAGATCCCATAGATGGTACCGCGAGTACATCGTTAGGACCTAAAATGGGAATGGAAGCCACTTCCCTATCCCGTACTCTTAAAAACATGGAAGATAAAGGATTGATAGAACGTCGTAGAAATCCAGACGATGGAAGAAGCGTAATTATTCACTTAACAGATTTTGGTCAGGAAATGAGAGAGTTTTCAAAACTCGTGGTAAAATCTTTTGACCATGCCGTTAAGGATAAAATAAGTCCAGATAAATTAAATACATTTCTAGAAGTTGCATATCAAATTAACGATATCGCTTGTCAAAAAAACATTCTTAAAAAAGAAGTACTAGCCGATAAATAATTATGGGAAAAAGAAGAATTAAACACGTAACCGTTATAGGTTCTGGGATTATGGGTAGCGGTATCGCTTGCCATTTTGCAAACATAGGTTGTGAGGTGCTCCTACTAGACATCGTTCCTAGAGAACTTAATGATAAAGAAAAAGCAAAAGGTCTTACACTGGAAGATAAGGTAGTGCGCAACC
This sequence comes from Nonlabens sp., assembly GCA_020630715.1. Taxonomy (GTDB): domain Bacteria; phylum Bacteroidota; class Bacteroidia; order Flavobacteriales; family Flavobacteriaceae; genus Nonlabens. The sequence goes on along the minus strand of JAHDIQ010000004.1, from coordinate 231,406 downwards.
GTATGGTTAATGACAACCTTAAAGCTTCTATTAAAAGCAAGCCTGCACCTCTTTATAACGCATCATTTGCTAGTAGAATTGCTACTGGTAATCTAGAAGATGACCTGTCTAAAATAAAAGACACAGATTGGATTATTGAAGTGGTAGTAGAACGACTAGATATTAAACAATCTGTTTTTGAACAAATTGAAAAGTACCGCACGCCAGGAACACTGATTACTTCTAACACTTCTGGTATTCCTATCTCCTTTATGAATGAAGGACGTAGTGAAGATTTTCAAAAGCACTTTGCAGTAACTCACTTTTTCAATCCGCCACGGTATTTAAAATTATTTGAAGTCGTTCCAGGTCCTAACTGCGATCCTGCAGTCACAGACTTTTTGATGGAATATGGTGAGAAGTTTTTAGGAAAAACCGCTGTTCTTGCAAAAGATACTCCTGCATTTATAGGAAACCGTATCGGGATTTTCTCTATTCAGAGTTTATTCCACACCGTTAAAGAAATGGGATTAACCGTTTCTGAAGTGGATAAATTAACAGGACCAGTCATAGGACGTGCTAAGTCGGCTACTTTTAGAACCGTAGATGTGGTAGGATTAGACACCTTAGTTCACGTGGCAAATGGTGTTTATGAAAACTGTCCAGAAGACGAGCATAAAGACACTTTTAAACTTCCAGATTTCATCAGTACCATGATGGAAAACAAATGGCTAGGTTCTAAAACAGGTCAAGGTTTTTATAAAAAGAATGTGACTAAAGATGGGAAGAAAGAAATTCTTGCTCTCAATTTAGACACTATGGATTACGAACTACAGCCTCGCGCTAAGTTTGCTACTCTTGAATTAACAAAATCGATTGATAACGTAGCAGATCGTTTTCCTGTTCTTATTAAAGGAAAAGATAAAGCCGGTGATTTTTATAGAAAATCGTTTGCTTCTCTTTTTGCATACGTACAACATCGTATTCCAGAAATATCTGATGAACTTTACCGCATTGATGATGCTATGAGTGCTGGATTTGGCTGGGAACATGGACCATACCAGGTTTGGGATGCCGTAGGCGTGGCAAAAGGTGTGGAATTGATGAAAGCCATAGGTAAAGAACCAGCTTCTTGGGTGACAGAAATGCTTGAAAAAGGTTTTGATTCTTTCTACACAGTAAAGGATGGAGCAACATACTACTATTCTATCCCAGATAAGGATTATGTAAAGAAACCAGGTCAGGATGGATTTATCATTCTGGACAACTTACGTGCAAACGCTCCAGTATTTAAAAACTCTGGTGTGACGGTACATGATATAGGCGATGGAATCTTAAATGTAGAGTTCACCTCTAAAATGAACTCTATAGGTGGAGACGTTCTAGCGGGAATGAATAAAGCCATAGACATTGCCGAAGACCGTTTTGATGGTCTGGTTGTGGCAAATAATGGTGCAAACTTCTCTGTAGGTGCAAATATCGGGATGATCTTTATGATGGCTGTGGAGCAAGAGTATGATGAGCTTAACATGGCGATCCGTCAGTTCCAAAATACTGTAATGCGTTTACGTTACAGTAGTATTCCTACTATCGTCGCGCCACATCAAATGGCTTTAGGTGGTGGCTGTGAGATGACTATGCATTCTGACGTTGCTGTTGCAAGTGCAGAGACGTATATCGGTCTCGTAGAATTTGGCGTAGGTGTGATTCCTGGTGGTGGTGGTTCTAAAGAGATGGCACTAAGAGCTAGTGACACTTTTGAGAAAAACGACGTAGAGTTGAACAGACTTCAAGAATACTTCTTAACCGTAGGTATGGCAAAGGTGGCAACTTCTGCTTATGAGGCTTATGACCTAGGAATTCTTAGAAAAGGAATAGATCATGTAGTAGTAAATGATAATCGTCGTATCGCTTTCGCGAAAGCGCAAGCACGCTTACTAGCAGATAAAGGTTATACACAACCTGCTCCACGCAAGGACATTAAGGTATTAGGTAAGCAAGCACTAGGAATGTTCTTAGTAGGAACAGACCAGATGGTAGCCGGAAAATACATCTCTGACCACGATCAAAAAATTGCCAACAAACTCGCTTATGTAATGGCTGGTGGAGATTTAAGTGCTCCTACTCTAGTGTCTGAACAATACTTATTAGATCTAGAAAGAGAAGCGTTTCTGAGTTTAACCGGAGAACGTAAAACATTAGAACGATTACAACATATGTTACAGAAAGGGAAACCTCTACGTAATTAATGGTTAGGAATATAGATGAAAGAGTATAGAGCATAGATATGGCAAGGCATAATTTTAGAAATATGAAAATCTGGCAAGATGGCGTTGAGTTTGTAGTTGAAAATTATTCTATCACTAAGACTTTTCCTGATTTTGAAAGATTCAATTTGATTAATCAAATGAATCGTTGTGCCTTTTCTATACCTTCAAATATAGCCGAAGGTTCTGCAAAATCAACTGATAAACATTTTAAAACATATCTAGAAACAAGTCTTGGGTCTGCCTATGAATGGGAAACTCAATTTACTGTCGCTTTAAAATTAAATTATGTTGATCAAGAACTGTATAATACTACATTAGAAAAAATTCAAAAATCACAAAGAATGATTGGAGCATTTATAGATCGACTTTCGTAAAAGTCCATATTCTATAATCCATATTCTATAATCTGAGTAGAAATGAACAAAACCGCATACATAGTAGCAGCAAAAAGAACAGCTGTAGGAAAAGCACCAAAAGGAGTTTTCCGCTTTAAAAGACCTGATGAACTCGCTGCCGAAACAATTGAGGCAATGTTGAAAGACGTACCTAATCTGGATAAAACTAGAATAGATGATGTCATTATAGGTAATGCTATGCCAGAGGCTGAGCAAGGATTGAACATGGCACGATTGATATCTCTTATGGGATTGAAAATTGATGACGTGCCTGGTGTAACCGTAAACCGTTATTGCGCTAGTGGTGTAGAAACTATCGCTATGGCAACTGCAAAAATCCAATCCGGAATGGCAGATTGTATTATCGCTGGTGGAGCAGAATCTATGAGCTATATCCCTATGGGTGGTTATAAGCCTACTCCAGATTATCGTGTTGCAAAATCTGGTAATGAAGATTATTACTGGGGAATGGGATTAACTGCTGAGGCTGTTGCAAATGAATTCAACGTATCTCGTGAAGATCAAGATGAATTTGCATTCAACTCTCACCAGAAAGCTTTAAAAGCACAAGCTGAAGGACGTTTTCAAGACCAAATCGTTCCTATAGAAGTAGAAGAAACTTTTATCAACGAAGCTGGTAAAAAAGAAACTAAATCATATACGGTAACTAAGGATGAAGGACCTCGTGCCGATACGAAGTTAGAGATCTTAGCAAAACTAAGACCTGTATTTGCTGCTGGTGGTTCGGTAACCGCTGGTAACTCATCGCAAATGAGTGATGGTGCTGCCATGGTACTAGTTATGAGTGAGGAAATGGTAAAAGAACTAAATCTAGAACCTATCGCTCGTATGGTAAATTTTGCTGCTGCTGGTGTACCACCTAGAATTATGGGAATAGGTCCAGTAAAAGCAATTCCTAAAGCACTAAAGCAAGCTGGATTGACACTAAATGATATAGACATGATTGAATTGAATGAAGCATTTGCTTCTCAATCGCTGGCTGTGATTCGTGAATTAGGATTGAATCCAGACATCATCAACCCTAACGGTGGCGCGATATCACTAGGACATCCACTGGGTTGTACAGGAGCTAAATTAAGTGTGCAATTATTTGACGAGATGCGCAAGCAAGAAATGAAAAACAAGTATGGACTGGTAACCATGTGTGTAGGAACTGGTCAAGGTGCTTGTGGGGTTTATGAGTTTTTAAAATAGTAGTTAGTAGTGAGACCGCTTCGCTTTTAGTAGTTAGACTTTTGATTATCAACGATATTACAACAAGAATAAATTATAGTAACGTTATAAAATATCTTGAGTATTTCGCTTTCGCGAAAGCAGAACTTTAACATAAAACTAAAAATATGCATCAATTTGAAAAACTAAAAATCTGGCAAAAATCTATGGATTTATTGGTTGATGTTTATAAGGCTAATGAGGACTATCCTAAAGAAGAAAAATATGGTTTAACATCACAAATGAGAAGAAGTACTGTTTCTATTCCTTCAAACATTGCAGAAGGCTCTGGTAGGAATTCAAATCAGCAATTCAATTATTTTTTAGGTGTTGCTTCAGGAAGCACTTCAGAACTAATTACTCAAACCTTTCTTTCAGAAAGACTAGAATTAATAGACTCTTCAACGATGGGAAATATAGTTGATCAATGTGTCGAAGTGAGTAAGATGAATATTGCTTTACAACAAACCCTAAATAAATAATAAAATACAAGGACAGCAATTTAAGAGTTAGGGTTAGATACTAACTATTTAATACTAAAAAAACAAGGTCAAATCAGGCAATTTTAAAATCATCATTGTCTAAATACTAAATACTAGAATTATGGAAACAGAAGGAATAAAAAACGAACAACAAATCATCCGAGGTGGCCAGTTCATCGTAACAGAAACAAATCCACAAGACGTATTCACTCCAGAAGATTTCTCTGATGAGCAAAAAATGATGCGCGACAGTGTACAGGAATTTGTAGATAAAGAAATCGTACCACATAAAGAACGTTTTGAGAAAAAAGACTACGCACTAACTGAAGAAGTGATGCGCAAAGCTGGTGAAATGGGATTCTTAGGAATCGCCGTGCCAGAAGAATATGACGGTCTAGGAATGGGCTTTGTCTCTACCATGCTAGTATGTGATTACATTTCTGGTGCAACAGGTTCTATCGCAACCGCATTTGGTGCTCACACCGGAATAGGAACGATGCCTATTACATTATATGGAACTGAAGAGCAAAAGAAAAAATACGTTCCTAAACTAGCTACTGGAGAATGGTTTGGCGCTTACTGTCTTACAGAACCAGGCGCAGGATCTGATGCTAATTCTGGAAAGACTAAAGCTGAGCTTACTGAAGACGGAAAACATTACAAGATCAACGGTCAGAAAATGTGGATCTCAAACGCTGGTTTCTGTAATGTATTTGTCGTTTTTGCTAGATTAGAAGATGATAAAAACATCACTGGTTTCATCGTAGAAAATGATCCTAGCAATGGAATCACAATGGGTGAAGAAGAGCATAAGCTAGGAATTCACTCATCTTCTACCCGTCAGGTATTCTTTAACGACTGCATGGTTCCTGTAGAAAACATGCTGGCTGGCCGTGGTGAAGGATTTAAGATCGCGATGAACTCGCTTAATGTAGGTCGTATTAAACTAGCGGCCGCTTGTCTAGACGCGCAGCGACGAGTGATTACTTTAGGTACACAGTATGCAAATGAGCGTGTTCAATTTGATACGCCTATCGCAAAATTTGGTGCGATACGTAAAAAACTAGCTGAAATGGCAACCAACGCCTACGTAGGTGAAAGTGCCTCTTATCGTGCTGCAAAGGATATTGAAAACCGTATTCATATCAGACAGGAAAATGGTGACGCTTTCGCGAAAGCGGAATTAAAAGGAGTTGAAGAATTTGCGATAGAATGTTCCATTCTTAAAGTAGCCGTGTCCGAAGATATGCAGATATGTAGTGATGAAGGAATCCAGATTTATGGTGGAATGGGCTTTAGTGCAGATGCACCTATGGAAGCCGCATGGCGTGATGCTCGTATCTCTCGTATTTATGAAGGAACTAATGAAATCAATCGTATGCTAGCAGTAGGAATGCTAGTGAAGAAAGCGATGAAAGGTCACGTTAACCTACTAGAACCTGCTATGGCAGTAGCAAATGAGCTGACTTCTATCCCATCATTTGACATCCCGGACTTCTCTGAACCACTTAGCGAAGAAATGGATATGATCAAAAAACTGAAAAAAGTGTTCTTAATGGTAGCAGGAAGCGCTGTTCAAAAATTTGGTTCGCAATTAGAAGAGCACCAGCAACTATTAATCGCTGCATCAGATATTTTGATAGAAATCTACATGGCAGAAAGTGCGATTCTAAGAACTCAAAAGAACATCGCTAGAACTAGCGTTGAAGAACAAAAGGAGCAAATTGCAATGTCGCAGTTTTACTTATACAATGCAGTAAAAATTGTTCAAAACCGTGCTGAGGAAGGAATATCTAGCTTTGCCGAAGGTGATGAACAACGCATGATGCTTATGGGATTAAAGCGTTTTACTAAATATGTAAACCTGCCTAATGTCGTAGGACTTAGAAACATTATCGCAGATAAGGTGACTGATAAGAATCAGTATCCTTTCTAGAACTTTTTATTTTAAATGACTTAATCGCCAGCTGTAAAAAGCTGGCGTTTTTGTTACACCGTTGTTATGAACCTTTTATCTAAACTGTTTATTATTCCGCTTTCGCCAAAGCATAATTCTATTCAATTAATATATTTGCACGAACTTAAATCAACATGGAAAATTTCTCAATTGACAAAATTACAGGCTATGCCTTAGAATATGGAATCCCTTTATTAAAGGCGATTTTAATTTACATCATCGGTGCTTTTATCATCAAAAAACTAGTAAACGTAACTAGTAAAATGATGGATAAAAAAGGTTACGAGCCTACCTTAAAAAAAGTCTTAGTAAACCTTATTAAATGGACGCTAACAGTATTACTTATAGTTACCGTAGCGGGAACACTAGGCATTGAAACTGCAAGTTTTGCTGCTATTCTTGCTGCAGCAGGTTTGGCAATAGGCCTAGCGTTACAAGGTTCACTTTCTAATTTTGCTGGTGGCGTTTTAATCTTAATCTTTAAACCTTTTAAAGTAGGTGATCTTATTGAGGCACAAGGGGAAATAGGTGTAGTTAAAGAAATAGACATTCTAGTTACTAAGCTAATCACACCACAAAATAAACTAGCTATAATTCCTAATGGTCCTATGGCAAATGGCAACGTCGTTAACTATACGGCCGAAGGTAAAATGAGAGTCGATACTGTAGTAGGAATAGGATATGATGAAGATATGAAACAAGCTAAAGATGCTTTATTAGCAATGCTAGAAAGCAATCCTAAAGTTTTAAAAGATCCAGCACCTAGCGTTAACGTTGCAGAGCTAGCAGACAGCTCTGTAAATCTAGCGGTACGTCCGTATTGTAAGCCAGAAGATTACTGGGACGTGTTTTTCTGGACGGTAGAGAATACAAAACTAGTCCTAGACAGAGAAAATATCGAGATCCCTTATCCACATGGAGTAGAGATTCAGAAAGAAGGATAATTAAATTCTTTAAATGATGACAAAGCCCGTTACAGACTGTAACGGGCTTTTTTTATTGTGCTTTTGTGCTAAAACAGAGCCTTTCAAAGTAAAAGCAACACACTATGAACATCATCCTTTAACACAATACTACAATTGATTTTCAATTTAGAGATTTATCTTAGTGGCAAAATTTATTCTCGTGAGAAACTTATTCTACCTTTCATTTTTGTTTAGTGTCATTTCATTTGCACAAGTTCCATCAACAGATCAACTGGATCTATACAACATCATTGATGAAGTAAGCGCAGATCGTATCGAGAATGATGTTAGAAAACTAGCAGGTTTTGGAACCAGAAACACCTTTTCTGATAACATAAGCGACACTCGTGGTATAGGAGCTGCGCGTCGCTGGATAAAAGCCGAATTTGATAAAATATCACAGGAATGCGGTGGATGTATAGAAGTTTTTTATCAAAAAGATTACGTTACCACAGATATGGGAAATCGTATTCCTAAAGACGCTTGGGTGGTTAATGTCATAGCTATTCAACGTGGAACTAACGATCCTAATAACATGGTTATTATGAGTGGTGATATAGATTCTAGAGCCAGCGATACCATGGATTTTACTACAGATGCACCAGGTGCAAATGATAATGCTAGTGGTATGGCAGGAACCATAGACGCGGCTCGCGTATTAAGCAAACGTAAGTTTAATAACAGCATCGTTTATGTAGGTTTAAGTGGTGAAGAACAAGGATTATTTGGCGGGAAAGGACTGGCTGAGTATGCTAAAAAGAACCAATGGAATGTCATAGGAATTTTAAATAATGACATGATAGGTAATATTAAAGGTGTGGATGGTGTAATCGATAATCGCGAGTTTAGAATATTCTCTGAACCTACAGATCCTACAGAAACAGACAGACAGCGTCGCGGTCGCAGATTTTACGGCGGTGAAGTAGACGGTATTTCTAGGCAATTAGCGCGTTATATCCATAAATCTGTAAAAACATACATGCCAGAGATGAAGCCTATGATGGTGTATCGATTAGACCGTTTTGGGCGTGGTGGACATCACAGACCTTTTAATGACCTAGGTTTTCCCGGTATCCGTATTATGGAGGCGCATGAAAATTACACACAGCAACATCAGGATATCCGTACAGAAAATGGAATAGCTTATGGAGATGTAGTAGAACACGTTAACTTTCCTTATGCTAAAAAGCTTACTGCTGTAAATGCGATTAACCTCGCACAACTAGCTCACGCTCCTACCCGACCGCAAAATGTGAAAATAGGTGGCATCGTTGAAGCTAGTGCAAAATTCAAATGGGATCCTGTAAAAAATGCGGTAGGTTACAAAATATACTGGCGGGATACGACTAGTCCTACTTGGGATCATTCTAGATATGTAGGCGACGTGACAGAATTCACCTTACATGGAATCGTGATCGATAATTCATTCTTCGGCGTGGCTGCTGTTGGTGCAAATGGAATGGAAAGCGTGGTTGCTTTTCCTAGTGGTATTTTTAGGTAATTGCTGTTGTTATTTCGCTTTCGCGAAAGCGAAATTAACACCGCATCTATTACCGTACCAAAGCCTATTTAAAACTTCAATTGGGTACTAGTTATATTATTTTGTACTTTACACTATGAAAAGAGTATGAAACTACCCCTTAAAGGGTATTTACTTCATTATTTATTTAAACTAATTTTATCACTCAAGTGACTCAACGCTTGTACCCTTAAACCAAATCAATTATGTCAACAGTACCATTTAACATCCCAGAAATTCAATCAAACCACATCACTACCATTGATTATGAAATACGCAATGTAATGCAAGGAATTGTATTTGACAATGAAGGATGTGGAATCTATGCAGAATTCAGCTGGAGCTCTGAAACAGCGCTACAATCTATTAAATTCAATTGCGTTAGAGGACTAAATCAAGTGGCAGCATTTGCATTTGACGCTGAGGCTAAAGAGTTTCATCTAACTCTAGGTGATGAAGAAACTCCATCTGGCACAAAATTCCAGTGTGAACACGAAATTGAAAAATGCAATAATTCAGAAAATGGATATACGATCATCGTTGATTTTAACACAGAAGTTGAAATTAGTATACCTGAAAGACCTGGTGGTGTAATTATCAGACCTAACCCGTAAACAATTGAAAAGTCAATTAAATTTATTTATTGTAGCATTTGTGGTGGTTGTAACCACAAATGCTCAATCTAAACTCTTAGATTCTATTGTAACTATTCATAATAACTACGTTTTTGATACGACAGAAGATCTTTTTGAACAGATAGATGTTGATCAATTAAATCGTTACGATCAGTCTGTTTTTTATTACGAGAAAGCGCGATGCATTATAAACACTACAGGTGATTTAAAAAGTTCGTATCCATTACTATTAGAGGCAAAAAAATTAGTTCCAGAGGATAGCCTAATGTTACGATTTGACATCAATGATGAACTCATTTATTCAAATCTATCAGCAGCAATGAATCCAATTGCTCCAAGAGAACTTAAAAAAGAGAATTTAGAGATTGCTCGACTTAGTGGAGATCCTTTTCACAAGCTATTGTGGAATAATTATGATTTATCAGAACTATTAAACAATAAAGACAGTATACCTAAGGCTATCAGTCGATTAAATGAAAGTTTAGGACTTGCGCAACAAATAGGGTCTGAAAGTTATGAAAACAATGTAAAAGCTAATATTGCATTAGCATACTCAGATTTAGAAAAAATAGATTCTGCATTATATTATTTTAATCAAGTGCTTCCGTATTATGAAGGAAAACAAGATTCTGTCAGGCTTATCGGTACCTACATAAATTTAGGTACTTTACATAAAGAAGAAAACAATTATATTTTATCAATTGATTACTATAAGAAAGCATTAAAAATATCAGAATCTAGCACGTTAAATGAAAATCTAAGTTTAATTAAAAGAAACCTAGCCGAAGCTTATTTTCTTACCGGTGACAGTGCAAAAAGTGCCTACCATTATAATGATTATGCGCAGCTTAACGATTCTCTGGCGAGTTTAAGAAATATGCAAACTCTAGCAGAATTTCAAACCAAATATGAAACTGCTGAAAAAGAAATCATTATCGCTCAAAAAGAAGCCGCTAATGAGCGTATGCAAAAAACAAGCATCTTTTTAGGTGGACTAGCCGTAGTTTTAGGTTTGTTAGGATTAGGATTTTACTACAGTCAGAAGAAGAAGCGCATCATTGCAGAGCAAGCAGAGTCCATTGAAAAACAACGTGCAGATACACTTTTAAAGAATCAGCAATTGATTTCTATAGATGCAATGATATCTGGTCAGGAGCAAGAACGCCAGAAAGTTGCTCAAGAGCTTCATGATGATTTAGGTAGTACTATGACCACGATTAGGTTATACTTTGACAACATTAAACAGAATCAATCTAATGCAACTCCTAGTATGTTTGAACGTACTAGCGATCTTCTAGAAGAAGCCTATGAGAAGATCAGAAACATGTCTCATCTTAAAAATCAGGGAATTATAGCTAGTAAAGGTCTTATTCCTGCTGTTGAGAGTTTAGCAAATCAAATCACAAAAAGTAAACGCCTTAATGTAGAAGTAATTCATTATGGTTTAGACAAAGCTTTAGACAATAGTTTTGAACTCAAAATTTTTAGAATTATACAAGAATTACTCAATAATGTTGTTAAACATGCAGATGCAACCAACTGTTTTATCAATTTAACATCCTATGACAACCAATTAAACATTATGATTGAGGATGATGGAAAAGGATTTCACTATGTACCTAAACCTAATAGCGATGGTATAGGTTTATACAGTATAGAACAGCGTATAAATCACATGGAAGGCACTTTTCAGGTAGACAGTGCCATAGGTAGAGGAACCACCATAAATATAGACGTACCGTTATGATAAAATTACTTATATCAGAAGATCATCAGTCTTTACTAGATGGACTTCTTTTACTCTTTAAAGGTGATGATGCAATTGAAGTCATAGGATTTGCCAGAGATGGACAGGAATTACTAGAAATCTTGCAACATAAAAAGCCAGATGTACTTCTTACAGATATTAATATGCCTAGAATGAATGGTATAGAATTATGTAAAAAAGTAAAAGAAACAAATCCTAAGGTTAAAATTGTGGCCTTTTCAATGTTTGAAAATGAAGATGCCATTAAAGACATGCTAGAAGCTGGTGCAATGGCTTATGTTCTGAAACAACGACCACTGGCAGAAGTACGCAAAGCAATCATAAGTGTCTCAAGAGGTGAGCGCTACTTTGATTCTACCATAGATCTGTCACAAATTGAAAACACAGAAAAATCTAAAGAAAAAACACTTTTATCACCTAGTGAACGCGAAATATTAAAATTAATAGCACAAGGGAAAAACTCATCTGAAATTGCCGAAATCCGTTTTACAGCATCTAGTACTGTCTTAAAGCACAGAAAAAATATTATTCAAAAACTAGGACTTCATGGTAAAGGGGAACTGCTTAGGTATGCTTTAAATAAGTACAAACACTATTAAAAATCAAAATATACCCTTTATGGGGTATGTTTTAAACTTATGAATACCAGTAACTTTATCCTGTAAAATTATCATTTTAGGGGATGAAGGCCTTTACGGCTTTCTTAAAACTGCTGGCATACGTCAGCAGTTTTTCTATCACCTTATTTTTATACTTCGTTATATTTGAGGAATTATTACCTCCAAAGATGAAGACCTTAAAATATCTATTCTTTTTACTCGCCATATTATTTATTGCTGGTGCCGTATACTTCTCCTTAAAAGACGGTAGCTATTCCATTAGTGAAGAAAAAGTCATCAACGCTCCTGCGTCAGTGATTTACGAGCAAGTAGCAGATTTTAAAAACTGGGAACAATGGAATCCATGGATAGAAGATCCAGAAGTAACTTCTACTATGGGAGAAATTACAACAGGAATAGGTGGTAACTATAGTTTTGAAGAAGAATATGGCTCTGGTACTATGAGGTTTACATCTGTAGATCCTAATGTGTTCATAAAAGCTCAAATGAACTACGACGCTGGTATCACTCAATCACAAAGCGAGGTCACCATGCAATTAGAACCTGTAGAAAAAGGAACTAAGATCATCTGGAATATAAAAGGAGAAGATGGACTAAAAAACAAAGTGTTTAATTTCATCTTTGGTCTAGATCTAGAGAAAGAGTTACGCCCTATGTATAAAAAGGGACTCAATAAACTGGATAAAGTGGTACAAGATAAAATGAATACATTTAGTATATCACAGCCTAAAGTGATACAACATAGTGGTGGCTTTCTTGTATATAAATCCTACAAAAAAACTACTACTGAACATGATATGATGAATGAAAAAGCAAATCAAGCATTAAAACAATTCATGTTTGTAAACAACATCACACCATACGGCAATGCGATGTATCATTATGATGTTAATTCTACTAACGATAGTTTGAATGTTACCGTAGCATATCCTATTCAGGAAAAAATTGATTTGCCTTTAAACAGTGACATCAACGTAAGATTTATGGAACCTACAAATGCTGTAAAAATTAGCCTAAAAGGAGATTATAAATACTTAAAAGACACCAGAAAAACAGCTTACAATTATGTAACTATGAGTGGTTTAGAATTATCTGCAGCGCCTTCTTTTGAGGTTTATTTAAATCATTTGGGAAAAGTAGAAAACCCAGCAAATCTAAAGACCGACATCTACATTCCTATTAAACCACAAGAAAATGACTAAACAACTCTTACTTGTATTTTTAGGTGGTGGACTAGGCAGTATGTTGCGATTCATGTGTAGTATATGGATTAACAGTGCTCAATTTAAATGGCTACCTACTATTACCGTTAACTTATTAGGATGCTTTTTACTAGGTGCATTCCTAGCAGGAACTCATAAAAACATGATGGATTCCTCATTGTACATCTTATTAGGAGTCGGGTTTTGTGGTGGACTTACTACATTTTCTACCTTTTCAATAGATGCATATAACTTATTAAAAAGTCACAATTATATGGAAGGACTTGCCTATTTAGGTATTAGTATTCTTGGTGGTTTGATCATGACATACATAGGGTATCAAACCGTTAAAAACTATATATAATATTAATTGTAGCATAGGTTTTTAAGGATTACGCTTTCGCGAAAGCGTAATAAAAAAGAACTTTATACTACTAATAACAAATGTGATTCATATAATCGCTTTGTGATAAAATAATTCCACAATCCTCATGAAAACAGAAGTATTAAGACTAGCCATCGATTTTGGACTCGTGGTATTGATATGGATGGTACAATTACTCATTTATCCTAGTTTTAAATGGATGTCTAAAGAGACCTTTCAATCATGGCACCGCAACTATATGCAACGCATGACCTTTATAGTAGCACCACTAATGTTTGCTCAAATAGGACTGTGCTTGTATTTTTTCTACTATTACCCAGATATGTTTATGCCTAATATCACCTATGCCTTGTTGATCGCCAGCACATGGATTTCTACTTTTGTAATTTTCATTCCATTACATGCCAGACTGGACAAAGAGCTAAATGTCGTTGCTCACTGCGATAGATTAACTAGGTTCAATTGGATTCGTGTTTTATTATGGACTAGCATTCTTGTTCTAGATTTTGTATTGCTCTATTAAAATTTAACATTTTCCATCTCAAACCTTGTAGTACTAGTACTTTGACAAATTTTGACTAAGTTATTTAAGGGAATTTTTAAAAATAATGTAACAAAAAACCATGACTAGCGACTAATAAATCGTGGTGAAACTCGCACTATTACTGGTCTGAAGATATGTCTGATAATGATCGTTTGGTATGATTTTTGCTACTATTAAAGAGTCTGACAAAAGCTGTCATTCATAACCTTTTAATCTTTATTTTTTAATGAGACAACTCAAAATCACCAAGCAGGTTACAAACCGTGAATCTAAATCGCTGGATAAGTACCTACAAGACATCTCTAAAATTGATCTAATCACTGCCGAGGAAGAAGTAGAATTAGCACAGCGCATTAAGAAAGGTGATCAGAGAGCACTTGAAAGATTGACTACCGCAAACCTACGTTTTGTAGTTTCTGTGGCAAAGCAATATCAAAATCAAGGGCTTAAACTACCAGATCTTATTAATGAAGGTAACGCTGGACTCGTAAAGGCTGCAAAACGTTTTGATGAGACTCGTGGATTTAAATTCATATCCTATGCGGTATGGTGGATCCGTCAGTCCATTCTACAAGCCCTAGCAGAGCAGTCACGTATCGTACGCTTACCTCTTAACAAAATTGGATCTATTAACAAGATTAACAAGGCGTTTTCTCACCTAGAGCAATTGCACGAGCGTCCACCATCGCCAGAAGAACTAGCCAAAGAGCTAGATATGACGGTAAGTGATGTAAAGCAATCGCTTAAAAATGCTGGTCGCCATGTATCTATGGATGCACCGCTTAAAGAAGGTGAAACCTCTAACCTATACGACGTAGTACGTAGTGGTGAGTCTCCTAATCCTGATAAGGAATTAATGCATGAGTCTCTTACCCTAGAAATTACGCGTGCGCTAGAAACACTATCTCAAAAAGAGGCAGATGTGATCTCGCTTTACTTCGGTATCGGGAACCAGCAACCTATGAGTCTAGAGGAAATAGGTGAAACCTTTGATCTTACTCGTGAGCGCGTGCGCCAGATTAAGGAAAAAGGAATCAAACGATTACGCCAAAATTCAAGAAGTAAAATCTTGAAATCATATTTAGGGTAACCAGTCCCTACTCCATTTTTCAAAAGCGTCCACTTGTGGGCGCTTTTTTTTATATCTCATAAATCGGGCGTAATATATCATCTATAACCATTCTTAATCCGTTAACTTTATTCATCTAAAATGTAAAAAATGACCTCTTCTATAAAATTCTCAAATGCCAGTGGTTATCAATTAAACGGTAGGCTAGAATTACCAGCAAATCGTAAACCTCATAATTTTGCAGTTTTTGCGCATTGCTTTACTTGCGGTAAAAATTTTAGCGCTACTAGAAATATCTCGCGTGCTTTAACTACTGCCGGATTTGGTGTGTTACGATTTGATTTCACAGGTTTAGGCGATAGTTCTGGTGATTTTGCAGACACTAATTTCTCTGGTAATGTATCAGATTTAATGGCCGCTATCGATTATTTAAGTGAACATTACAAGGCTCCTACTCTATTAATAGGTCATAGTTTAGGAGGTGCTGCTGCTATTTACGCTTCCGCGAAAGCGAAATCTATCAAAGCAGTTGCTACCATAGGAGCACCTAGTGATACACAACATGTGCAACATCTATTTAAAAATGATATCCCAGAAATAACAACACAAGGCGAAGCTCTAGTACAACTAGCAGGAAGACCGTTTAAAATCAAAAAACAGTTTCTAGATGATATTAATGAGCAACAAGTTACCAAAACCTTAAAAGAATTACGTAAACCTATTCTTATCGCTCATTCACCGCAAGACACTACGGTAGGAATTCATCATGCAGAGCGATTATATCAAAGTGCAATCCATCCTAAAAGCTTTGTGAGCCTAGATAAAGCAGACCATTTATTAATGAATAAGGCTGATGCAAAGTATATAGGTAAGGTAATTGCTTCATGGGCAATGCGCTATCTAGATCTTGAACCAGAACCTAGTATGACCACAAAACATGACATCGTCGCAAGTCTAGATGACGATGATGTCTTCACCACACAAATAAAAGTAGGAAGACATTACCTCACCGCAGATGAACCTACTAATGTAGGTGGAAATGACTACGGTCCTAATCCATACGAATTATTATCTAGTAGTCTAGCCGCATGTACTGTAATGACAGTTCAAATGTATGCAAGACGCAAGCAATGGCCTATTGAAAATATAGAATGTCACGTAAGTTATGACAAGCAATATGCGCTAGATTGTGAAGATTGTGAGAATGAAAGTTCCAAAATAGATACTTTTACGCGTGCAATAAAAATTACTTCTCAGTTGAATGAAAAGCAATTAAATCGCGTCATGCAAATTGCAGATAAGTGTCCGGTTCACAGAACCCTGCACAGCGACACACAAATCATTACTAAACTTATAACCTCATGATATTTGAATTTGAAACCAGTATAGGTAGTGATGGTTTTATGGGCGCAATACTTATTCCAGAAGAAATTGCTACACAACTCGCGACGTATAAAGTGAAACGAGTGGTTGCTGAAGTTAGTCATGAAAATGAATCACTTACTTTATATGCAGGTGTAGCAAAAAAGCATGGAATGGTATATCTCATGTTTTCAAAAGCAAATCAAAAAAAACTAGGAGTTCATAAAGGAGATACGCTTCAAATTTCTATGAAAGAAGATACCTCAAAATATCAAGCACCCATGACCGAAGAACTGGAAGCAGTTCTATTAAGCGATTATGAAGCCTATGAGATTTTTGAAAGTCTATTACCAGGTAAACAGCGCAACATCATATTTATGGTCTACAATGCAAAAGGTGAGCAAAAACGAGTTGATATCGCACTGAACGCGATGGAGAATTTAAAAATGGGAAATCGTGACCCTTATAAATTTGAGAAACTGTTATGATTGACACTGCAATAAAATTCCTATTTTTAAAAACTAAAATAAAACGACCATGAAAATCATATCAAAATCTTTATTAGCAATCACCTTAATCATAGGATTGAGCAGTTGTAAAGAAAATACAAACAGTGAAACCGTTGAAGAAGTAACGACAGAAACTCATTCAGATGAAGGTCATAGTCATGACTCTGATGGTAATCATACTAATGATATGGATGGAAAAAACCTATCTGTAGCAATGGAATCTAAAAGTGGTAGCGATGTATCTGGAACGATCATGCTTAAACAAGTAAAAGATCAAGTAATTATGGAAGCAAATCTTACAGGATTAACTCCAGGAGAACATGCAATTCACATCCATGCAAACGGTGACTGTAGTAGTGATGACGGTAAAAGCGCTGGTGGACACTGGAATCCTACAACAGATGACCATGGAAAATGGGGACATGATGATCACCACATGGGAGACATAGGAAACCTAGTTGCAAAGGATGATGGCGTTGCAACATTAGAATTCAGTACTGATAAGTGGTGCATAGGTTGTGATGATGAAACTAAAAATGTAATAGGTAAAGCATTTATTGTTCACGCTAGCGCAGATGATTTTGAATCTCAACCTAGTGGTGCAGCAGGTGCTCGTGTAGCATGTGGTGTTATCGAATAGTTAGCTTATTATAAAACCCATTGAAACCGTCTCAATTTAATTAGAACTTGAGACGGTTTTTTATTTCACTTATTTTAGCAGTATGCCCATATTTCACTTATTTAAAAAGAAAAAAGAACCTCAACCATCTACAGATCACTGGGATGAACAACTCATTAAATACGTTCCATTCTTTAAAGCTCTAGAAGAAAGAGATCGATTATTTTTTAAATTACGTATGCAAGAGTTTCTAGACCATATAGAAATAGAAACTGTGGATATGGAACCTAAGGAAATAGATGCTTTACTAATTGCTGCTAGTGCTATCATTCCTGTTTTTCAGTTTCCAGACTGGCATTACAACAATCTTAACCGTGTGATTTTACTGCCAGCGCACTTCAATATTGATCTAGAATTCACGGGTCACGGGAATGATCGCAGGATGCTAGGAATGGTAGGAACTGGAAAATGGAATAATAAGATGATTCTATCCAGAGAAGCTTTATACCATGGTTTTAAAAACGAGACTGATAAATTAAATACCGCTATTCACGAATTTGTTCATCTTATTGATAAAATGGATGGTGCTATCGATGGAGTACCTAAAGTTTTACTACAACAACCTAATGTACTGCCATGGATCAATTTGATGCATGAAGAAATGGAGCAGATTAATAAAGATAAATCTGATATAAGAAATTACGGTGGTACCAGTACAACAGAGTTCTTTGCCGTTGCCGCAGAATACTTTTTCTCTAGACCTAAATTAATGAAGCGTAAACATCCAGACATTTATCAAATGTTGCGCAATTGTTTTATGAAACCAGAATAAGATCTAGAAATGAATTCATAAAAAAAGCCTCTCCAGTGGAGAGGCTTTATATAAATATAAAATCTAAGTTTATTTCTTCTTAAACTTAGCGTATTTGTTCTTGAATTTATCAATACGTCCAGCAGTATCGATAAGTTTGCTTTCTCCTGTATAGAAAGGATGAGAGGTACGAGAGATTTCCAATTTAATTAATGGATATTCATTTCCTTCTACTTCAATAGTCTCATTAGTATCTGCAGTAGATTTTGTGATAAAAACCTCTTCATTAGACATGTCTTTAAAAGCGACTAGTCTATAATTATCTGGGTGTATTCCTTTTTGCATGACTGTATTCTTATTCTTTTGCGGTTGCAAATTTAATGCTTTTTAAATAATCTACAACCTGTTCTAAAATTATTATCACAATATATTGATATTTAATGCTCCATTTATCTTTTATCTTTGCCTAGCGTTAAAAAAAAGAACCAGTGGATCAAATAGTAAAACAACAATCATTTAGAATTGCAATAATAGCAGCAGTAATTACAGCGTCACTGTATTTCTATATGTATGCTACATCAGACTATCTAAACTCCACATTTAGTCTATTATTTTACACAATCCCAGGAATCGCTGGCGTTATCGCACAGTTAGTTAGTAAATTTAAGTTAGCTGGAACTATTAGTTTTAAGCAAGCGGTAATGGCCTACGTCATTGTTATTGTAGCCGTTTTTATTGCCGAAGCTCTATCTGCCTATTCAATTATGAACCATTTAGATCCTAATGGTAAAACTGTATTACTAGAGGCATGGGATAAAGTTTACAATTCACAAGCAAATGAGCTAGCAACAGAATCTATGTTTAAAAAACCTACTTTTTCTGCTGGTGAATATGTTCAAGGAATTTTTACTAAAACTATAATTTATACGGTCTTTGGCCTTATTTCTGGTTTGATCATTTCAAAAGCAAATCCGCCAAAAGCTTAAGCAACTTTTAATGAATCTATCTATTGTCATACCGTTGCTTAATGAGGCAGAATCACTACCAGAATTACATTCGTGGATTGTTCGTGTTCTAGAACAGACCGATTTAAGCTATGAAATTCTTTTTATAGACGACGGCTCAACAGATAGTAGTTGGGATGTTATTAGTACGCTTTCGCGAAAGCATCATTCTACAAAAGCGATTCGGTTTTTATCAAATTACGGTAAATCACAAGCTTTACATGCTGGTTTTAAGCGCGTCACTGGTGATGTGATCATTACTATGGATGCAGATTTACAGGACAGTCCAGAGGAAATTCCTGCTTTATATGAAATGATTACAGATCAAAATCATGATCTGGTAAGTGGATGGAAAAGAAAGCGTTACGACAATGTAGTGACAAAAAACTTACCTAGTAAATTATTCAATTGGGCTGCACGTTTCACTAGTGGTGTACAATTAAATGACTTTAATTGCGGACTTAAAGCCTATCATAAAGACGTGGTAAAAAATATAGATGTGCATGGAGAAATGCATCGTTATATTCCTGTGCTTGCAAAAAATGCTGGTTTTTCTAAAATAGGCGAAAAAGAGGTGCAACATCAGGCTAGAAAGTATGGAACGACTAAATTTGGCTATGAACGATTTATTAATGGATTTTTAGATTTGATCACAATTGCATTTATCTCAAAATACGGTAAACGACCTATGCATCTCTTCGGCGCATTAGGTGTCATCATGTTTATCATAGGATTCTCTACCGCTGGTTATGTAGGTGGTGCAAAGCTTTACCGCATGTATAACGATTTACCTTACGGTCTGGTCACAAATAATCCGTGGTTTTACATCGCGCTTACTACCATGGTACTAGGATCACTATTCTTTATAGCAGGATTTTTAGGAGAATTAATATTGCGTAATAGCAATACCTCTGATCGATATATGATTAAGGAGGAAATTTAAAATTCTTCTTTTACAATACTTCATTAATGCAACCACCTAAACATATTTTGAGCATCATTGTGATTGCTCAATTATGTTGTACATCCTTATGGTTTGCAGGTAATGCGGTAATGGATGATTTAACCGCAACGTTTCAATTAGGTGATCATGCATTAAGCTACGTAACATCTACTGTTCAAATAGGTTTTATCATCGGGACATTGCTGTTTGCACTGCTATGTATTGCAGATCGATTTGCTCCATCTAAGGTTTTTTTTACTTGTGCGATCTTAGGTGCATTAGTGAATCTATGTGTGATCTGGGATGGAAATAACTTTTACAGCATCTTATTTTTTAGGTTTTTAACAGGTTTCTTTTTGGCTGGAATCTATCCGGTAGGAATGAAAATCGCGTCAGATTATTTTAAAAAAGGTTTAGGGAAATCGCTGGGATTTTTAGTAGGTGCTCTGGTTGTAGGAACCGCTTTACCTCATCTTTTAAAAGATTTAAAAGGTGATTTATCGTGGGGATTTGTATTGCTATCAACTAGTATACTTGCCATCATAGGTGGTGTTTTAATTCTTTTTCTAGTTCCAGATGGTCCGTACCGCGTGCAAGGTCAGAAACTAGATCTATCTGCAATTTCTAAAATCTTCAAAATTTCTAATTTTAGAAGTGCTGCTTTTGGATATTTCGGTCACATGTGGGAATTGTATGCGTTTTGGGCTTTTGTGCCAGTGTTGCTTCAAACGTACAATTCATTAAATGGTGCGTTGCCCTACTCTATTCCGGTATTATCATTTATCATTATCGCCATAGGCGGAATTGCTTGCGTAATTAGTGGTATCATATCACAACGCATAGGCGTTAAAAAGGTGGCAACTATATCATTATTTCTATCTGGAATGTGTTGTTTAGGAATTCCTCTGGTGTTCATTTATGGATCGCCATTACTATATATTTCATACCTAATGTTTTGGGGAATGGTAGTCATTGCAGACTCACCACTATTCTCCACCCTAGTAGCTCACAATGCACCCGTTAAATTAAAAGGAACAGCACTTACCATTGTCAATTCTATAGGATTTTTCATCACCATCATAAGTATTCAATTACTGGATTTTTTGCGATTGCAAACAGACTCTTATATGATCTTTATGATTCTAGCAGTAGGACCTATATTAGGACTACTGATTTTACTAAAGAAAAATTAGTCCAGTTGATCTTGTTAGGATTCTACGAATTAAAAAAGCCCTTAAACTCAAAAGTTCAAGGGCTTTTATATAGATGAAAAATCTATTAAACATTAAATAAGAAATGCATCACATCGCCATCTTGTACGATGTACTCTTTCCCTTCTACGTTTAGTTTTCCCGCTTCTTTGACTTTAGCTTCTGATCCATATTCCACGTAGGTGTTATATTGAATAACTTCTGCACGTATGAATCCTTTTTCAAAATCTGTATGAATCACTCCAGCCGCTTGTGGCGCTGTAGATCCTACTTTTATGGTCCAGGCACGAACTTCTTTTTTACCAGCCGTAAAATAGGTTTGCTGATCCAGTAATTTATATGCAGATCTGATCAACTTTGCACTACCAGGTTCTTCTAATCCTATATCTGCAAGGAACATCTGGCGTTCTTCATAATCATCTAATTCATTGATATCTGCCTCTGTTCCTACGGCTAGTACGAGTACCTCTGCATTTTCATGTTTTACGGCTTCTCTTACTTTTTCAACGTAATCGTTACCAGAAACCGCTGCGTCATCATCTACATTACATAAATACATTACGGGCTTATCCGTAATAAACTGTGTAGGCTTAATGATCTCGTTATAAACGTCTTCTTCAAATTCAAGTGTGCGGACAGAATTTCCAGCCTCTAGTGCTTCTTTAACTTTTAATAAAGCCTCTTCTTCCTTTTGAGCTTCTTTATTTCCTGTTCTAGCAGTACGCTTCACTTTTTCTAGTTTTTTATCTACCGTCTCAAGGTCTTTCAACTGTAACTCTATATCTATGGTTTCCTTATCGCGTATAGGATCTACGCTACCATCTACATGGACAATGTTATCATTATTGAAACAACGTAACACATGGATAATCGCATCAGTCTCACGGATATTTCCTAAAAACTGATTTCCTAATCCTTCACCTTTACTAGCTCCTTTTACCAGACCAGCAATATCTACGATCTCTACCGTTGCTGGTAAAACGCGTTCTGGATCTACTAATTCTTCTAGTTTTTGCAATCGTGGATCTGGAACATTTACCACACCTACATTAGGTTCTATCGTACAAAAAGGAAAGTTAGCACTTTGCGCTTTTGCATTTGATAAACAATTAAATAGCGTGGACTTTCCCACGTTAGGTAAACCTACAATTCCTGCTTTCATGTAATGATTATTTAAAGTGTTAATAGTAGATGGAATGTTATTAGAATTTCGCTTTCGCGAAAGCGTAAATCACAAACCACTCACCTACCTATAACAGCCTGCAAATATAATGGGTTTATGAAGATAATAATTGTATTAAATAAATGTGATGCACAAAAAAAGCCGTCTTTAAAAGACGGCTTTTAAATGACCTATATGTAAATGTCTAGATCGTTTCAGTAGTTTTTTCTACTCGTTCTTCAATGATTTTTTTTATTTCTTCTTCACTAGCGTCAGAATCCATGCCTAAATCCTTAAGGATTCCCATCATTCCTGAAGAATCCATATCGACATCTTTTATTTCTTCCATCATTTTCATGATGCTACCTAAGTTCATATCATCGCCTAGAATTCTTGCTACTCCTAATCCTACTTCATTTGCCATTCCATAAACGATCACCTCATCGATATCCTTGCTATCGCCTTCATACACGACTTGCATACTCATGCCATCCTGTTTATGTTTCATAAGCGTTTTATAATTATCTGATGAAATAATGCTTTTCAGGGTTGTATTTTCCTTTTCAAATGTCGTCATATTTCCATTATTCATAGGATAATAAAGCACATTGACCTTATTTATAGAATTATACGCTTGCTGTGAACTCTCGCTCATATTAGAAACATCTAGTCCTAAAATACTTTTAGGTATCGTCGTAGTTACAAAATTTTCCTTTTCCTGACTATCCACATAGTACTGTTGCAAGCTAGGTTCACTACTACATGAAGTTAGCGCTAGTGCCATTCCTAAGATAAGAAAGGCCATTCTATAGATGATATTATTCATAATAATGTTTTTTTGGTTATGGTATTAATAATACTACTTTGTAGCTTTCTCGATCTGATCTTGTCCTGGTACGTTCATTTTTTTAGTTAATTTAGATACCTGATCTAGATTAATATCACCTGATATGATTAAAAAGACCGTGTCAGAATCACCATTAGAATCATTCATCACCATCACCAGATTACTTACCTTTTTATCATCACTACCTTTTTTCATGTGAAAGGAAAACATCTCACCATCCTCTTTTACGTGTATTAATTTCACGAGGTTATTATTCTTGATATAACTAGCTGCAAAAGCATTTAAAGAACTCGCACTCTCTGGATTTTCTGTAGTGTAAATACGTATTTCTTTAAGGTTATCAATAGTGTTTTTTAATTCATTGAATTCTGGATCATTTGTATCCATATCAATATTTGCGATCAACTTAAACATCTCATCTGTAATCACCGTTTCTGATGTGTTTTTAAGATTGCTTAATTTGTCAAAATTCTGTGCATAGCTTAGTCCGCTGGCTAATACAAATGCTGCTATAATTAGTATTTTTTTCATTATTTTTAATTTAAGAGGTTCTTGTTTGTTTTTACTTTGTGATGCTTAACACTTGTTTTGTTTTTGCATCAAAATCTTTTAAGGGTTTCATTTTTCTTTTACCATGATCGAAATTAGCTCCAATCATTTGTAAGGCATTTAAAGTAGCGTGATACGCTTCTTTAGGATCTTCATAAGTACCTAAATCTGGTTCATTACTAGTTGTAAAATAAGCAGTTCCTAATGCTATTAATACCGCTGCACTTGCAGCAATCGCAACACCTTTGAGAGATTTCCACGTGCTTTTATCTGTTTCTGGAAACTCTTCTGGTAGTTTTTTAAAGGCATTAAAAGATACCTGTTCTTGTAACAGTTCTTCTTCAAAACTGTTGAACATACTGCGGTATACCTCATGTTCTGGTGTCACTGCATCAGAATTAAAGTAGTCCCGTAGTGTGTTTTCTTGTTCTATTGTGGTGTTACCACTCCAGTATTTTTCTAATAGCTCATTCATGCGATGTCTATATTATAATGTTCTTCTATCTTTTCTTTAAGCATTTTACGTGCTCTACTTAAGGTTACTCTTGCAGCAGTAGGTTTTAATTCCATAATATGCTCAATGGCTTCATAATCATATCGCTGTATATCTCTTAATTGCAATATCGTTTTATACTGCTCTGGTAAACTATTAATCATATTCTGTACCATAGATACTTTTGCCTTACGCTCTAATTCCTGTTGTGCATTTAAACTATGATCTTCATAATTACTATGAACGATTTTTAAGTGATTAGCTTGTTTACTTTTTAATCGATCTAATGAGAAGTTTTTCACCATTTGCATGGCATAGGCTTCCTTGTTTTTAACCTCTACTAGACTATCACGCTTATCCCATAATTTAACCATTACCTCTTGTACAGCATCTGCTGCTTCTTCATGTGAAGTAAGCAATCGCTTTGCGAGATAGTACATTTTAGTCTGTACCTGCTCAAAAGATGCTATAAAAGAATTTTGGTTCATCGTTAGTGGCTACAAGTTTATGACGAGTCACTTTTCTATTTGTTACAAGATCTCCATATTTCTTTAAAACCCATCTGTTTAAGCTATTTAAATAACCTGTAAACATTGCTATGATGGCGTTTTTATTAATGTATTTTAACCGCTAGGTTTTTAAATCATACTATGGATATTTCAAAGATATTTGAAAATAATAAGGAATGGATACAAACTAAGCTGGATGAAGATGCTTCTTATTTTGATAAACTAGCTGCTGGACAGGATCCGGATATACTATATATAGGTTGTTCTGACAGTAGAGCAACTGCCGAAGAGATCATGGGACTAGGTCCTGGCGATGTCTTTGTTTACCGCAATATCGCAAATATGGCTTCTAATACAGATCTTACGGTAATGGGCGTGATTAATTATGCGGTAGTTCATCTAAAAGTAAAACACGTAGTAGTTTGTGGTCATTATGGTTGTGGTGGTGTAAAAGCGGCGATGCAGTCTCAAGATTTAGGGATTCTAAATCCTTATTTACGTAACATACGTGATGTGTATCGCATGCATAAAGATGAACTTAATGCGATCATAGATAGTAACGATCGTTATAAGCGACTCATAGAACTAAACGTACAGGAACAATGCATTAATGTTCTTAAAACCAGTGATGTACAGTTAGCGTTTAAAGACCGTGGTATTACTGTTCACGGCTGGGTTTTTGACCTAGCATCTGGAAAACTGATCGATTTAAAGATTGATTTTGCCACGATTCTAGACGAAATTATGGAGATTTATCATCTAGACTAGTTATTGATTTAGTGGTGAAGCGATTGTAAAAGTTTCGCTTTCGCGAAATCGAAATAATCTCACCATCACCTACTTAACTACTGCATAATCTATAATAAAATCATTAAAATGAATTAAATACAGTTGTAGATGGATATATTTGCAACATTACTTTTTTTATGAAAATACCTACATTAGTTGCGTTTGTAAGTATCCTTTTACTTCCTAGTGCACTCCTAGCGCAAAAAGATAAGCCTACACCTGTTGAAGTTACAAAAGCTAAAAATCTAAGAACAGATTATCCAGAAGATGACCTCGTAATTCTTGAGAAAGAAACCTTGTTCACCTTTGAGCGGAATGATAAAACTGGAAAAGTAGAAGTCGTTGAAGAAAATAACACGACTTACATGGCCATTGCTTCTAGAGCAGATAGTGGTTATAGCACAGGTTACGACTATGAATCGGAAATAGAAAAACTATCGCTTTACAATCGTAAGAACAAAAGGTTACCTTGGGATTTAAAGGATGAAGCTTACTCTACAGCTTCTATTTTTCATAATGATTACCGGATCAAATATGGATCTATCACCTATCCTACACAAGGCTTTACCAGACGCGTAGAAGAGGTCAAACGATATAAAGACGTAAAATACTTTACTTCACATTATTTTGCAGAAGCTTTTCCAGTTATCAAAGGAGAAGTTAAGATTACCGTACCATCGTGGTTAACGATAGACTTAAAAGAATATCACATTAATGGTGATCAAATTAAACGCACCGATAAAAAGGTAGCATCTGATCAAATAATCACTTTTACGGTAGCAAAATTAGACGGAATGAAAAAAGAATCTGGAATGCCAGGGAATTCTTTTATCTATCCTCACATATTAGTATTATCTCAATCTTTTAAAGCTAAAGATGGTACCGCAACGCCTTTATTTAAAGAAACTCAAGATTTATACAATTGGTATCAATCATTAGTTCAAAAAGTTGAAATAGATCCTAGCGAGGTAACTGTAAAGGTATCAGAACTAACCACTGGACTTACTACAGATGATGAGAAAATCAAAGCCATCTATTACTGGGTTCAAGATAACATTAAGTACATCGCATTTGAGGATGGTATCGCTGGATTTAAGCCTGATAGTCCACAAAATGTGTACAAAAAAAAATACGGTGACTGTAAAGGAATGGCGATACTCTTAAAAACGATGCTTAAAGAAGCTGGATATGATGCTAGACTCGTATGGATAGGGACAGATATCATTGCTTACGATTACTCTACACCATCATTAAGTGTGGATAATCATATGATTAGTGCGATTATGGTAGACGGTGAACCGGTTTTTATAGATGGAACAGAAAAGTTTAATAAGTTCGGGACCTTTGCTTCTAGGATTCAGGGAAAGCAAGCACTTATAGAAAATGGAGATACTTTTATTCTTAAAAAAGTTCCAGAAGCCACACCAGAAAATAACCAAGAGATTTATGATGGTACGTTTCAAATTAAGGATAATGACCTAGTGGGAAAAATAAAAAAGCAAATCACTGGTGAGCAATCTAGCTATTTCTTATATGGTTTTACGGGAATGCCACAAGATGAGCGTGAAGACGCTATGATGCGTGTTTTGGCAGATGGTAATAGCAGTGCAAAAGTGAGCAATGTAGAAGGTTTTGATCCTAGTAATAGAGATGATGCCATTGATATCACTTATGATTTAAACGTAAGTAATGTAGTAAGTAATTTTGATAACAATCTTTATCTAGAGTTAGATCCTGTACGTTATATGTCTAACTGGAAAATGGAAGAAGATCGTAAGCATTCTTATAAATTTTCTAATATCAGGTCAGAGAAAAAGACTCTACGCCTAGAATTACCAGATGGTTATTCTATAGAGTCATTACCAGAAGGTATCAACATTGATAATGAATATCTAAATATCATTGCTAACTATTCTAACGCTAATGGCATGATCATTTACAACTCTGTCATCAAATTAAAAAAGCGACTCATTAAAAAAGAAAATTTTGGTCTATGGAACGATTCTATAGAACAGGTTAAAAATTTCTATGATGAACAAATCGTATTGAAAAAAGCATAAATCACACCTTTCTACTTTATTATGAAAATCAAACTTATCACTTCATTAATCTTGTTATGCACTTTTACAAGTATAGCACAGACTGAAAAAGAATTAGAATTACGTCAAGAATTCTGGACAAAATCTGGAAAGGAGATAGCTGCCACAAGTTTTAAAGAAGAATGGAAAAATGAAAGTGCTGTTATCTTAAAAGATCATCGATACATTAGGTATATCAACAATGGTAAAAATGTACTCTATAAATCTAATAAGCATGAATTAATAAAAATTCAAGATCAATCATCACTAGAAGAGTTATCAGAAATATCGCTGGATAAGGATTCAAAAATTAGTTTTGGATGGGTAACCGCATCAAAAGAAGAAATAACCCTAGGAATACGTATTATAAAACCCGATGGATCTGTTAGCATAGTTGATGTCGCAAAAGAAGAAGTGGTTGAAGATGATGTGCGTAAGATCGCGATTCCTAATCTAGAAATAGGTGATATCATTGATATTTTCATACAGACAGATCGTAAAGAAAAGGAATATGATGGTTTAGAAAAATATCCTGCTTTTGAAACTACGCTTAGTGATAGTTATCCCATTGTGGACTATCGCATTGCCGTTGAAGTAGAAAATGATTTCTTTTTAAACATGAACACTTATAACGGTGCACCAGCTGTTAAAGAAGAGCCTACAGATCGTAACGCAACATCAAAGTATGTGGTAGAAGCGCAAAACCTAGAAAAAATAGAAACTAGTAGATGGTACTATCCTCTAGTAGAGCAACCAGCTATTAAGATTCAGGTAGCATTTGCGCGTAAAGCTTCTAATGAGTATGCGGTGAATATTTTTAAAGGTGAAGATGGCGAGCGTAAATCTACGGTTACAAAAGCAGATGTTTTAGAATATTATGACCGTAAATTCTCTAAGGTGGATAAAAAGTGGGCAAAAAGTGTGCTAGATTATGTCAATAAAACTAAGTACAACTCAAAATCAGAAAAACTACAAGCAGCACTAGAGTACATAAGATTCGATAGGTATAATAGGTTCATCGAGGCTATACTTGCGTATCAAGCAGATATTGTAAGTGGTACACCTAGAAGTAAGTGCTATAATTATTACTACGGCATCTATGAAAGCGACCAGCAAGTAATTGCAGACTTAAGGTCCATAGCAGAACAACTCAATATAGATTATGATATCATTCTAGCGCAACCTAGATATGACGGTGCATTAGACGATATGCTTATTAAGGATAATGCTCGTATAGGAATTCAATTTAATACATCACCTAAGCTATACTTTTTTGACTTTAATGAAAATATGACTCTAGAACGTTATCCTGCCATTCTAGAAGGTGCTGAGGCCTATTCTGGATCTGTTATTAAAAGAAAGAGAATTGAATCATTAAAAAAGGTAAATCTAATTCCATCTACTGCAACAGATAATGTACATCAAGAAAACATTAGCTTAAGTATATTAGATGATAAGAAAGGTCTGGAACTTAAAAGAGACATCATCTTAAATGGTCATTTTGAAGATCGCAATATTTTTAGATTGATGCACTGGACAGATTTCCTAGCAGATGATTATAAGCACTTTGATTACCAAGACCATTTTTACGAATGCGGTAATAAGAAAGAACTGATAAGATATAAAGAGCAGTTTAAAGCTCTAGAGCAAAAGAAAATTGAGGAATTCAATAAAAACAGAGAAGAAGGAATTGAAAGAGAATGGAGCGATGCAACGGTAGATAATTTTACCGCATCAATCATAGAAACTGGAAGATTTGGTACAAAATCACCTCTTATTGTTAAGGAATCTTTCACCCTTAAAGATGGTTATATTAAAAAAGCAGGTAAAAATATCATTTTAGAAATAGGGAAATTTATAAGCAGTCAGGTAACCATAGAAGATGATGAAAGAGAACGCACTTCTAATATCTATCTAGACCATGCAAAAACCTATCAATACAATATAGAACTAGTAATACCTAGTGGCTATGTAGTAAAAGGTGTGGATGCTTTAAATATGAATGTAGATAATGAAACTGGTGCCTTTAAAACAACTGCTGTGGTAGAAGGATCTACATTAAAAATCGCCACTACCAAAACCTACAAGAAAAACTACCTAAAAGCTGAACAGTGGAACGACATGCTATTGTGGCTAGATAAAGCAAATGAGTTTTACGAGTCTAAAATTCTTTTAGAACGCCAGTAAGAGTACACTAAAACGAAGTATCAAAACGCTCTAGAGATTTTTCTAGAGCGTTTATTTTTTGTCTCATTTTATTAAAAAAAACTGCTCTTTCTTTTACAGATGCCTTTGATATCGCAGTCGCCTGTGTTAACTGATGCTGATAAAAATCATGCATTCTATTCAAAATACTAGCACCTGTAAATTGTAAATAGCCCAGCATGGTCATGGTTACAAACGCCGCTTTAGGTTCCTCCTTTTTGTACAATAAGGAATTATTACTCATGATTAGCAATTCATGGTAGTAAATCTCATAACCATCGCCTAGTCTAGACTCTACATCATTAATTAATTGACTTAAGTTTTTACATAACTCTAGTGCTATGTGATGGTCTATAAATCCAGCCTCATGATAGTAATCTATTTGTTGTAAACTACTGGAAATACTCGTGTCATTCCATATTTCAACACGATTCACCTGTTCAAATAGACTGCGATTGCGCTTTAATTGTTCTTTAATATGTAATGGTAAATGAAACGTGTCAAATCGTTTCCACTGCATATCTTTAGAAAGCAATTGCATCCAGACATAAATCTTAAAACGACATAACGCCGTATCATTAAAATGATGAAAAATGGGAATATCCTTTGCACTATACAACCACTGCACATCATTTTTACCTGCCGTTTTTAAATGATGCTCCATCGTTTCTAGATAATTGGATAAACTCTCCATAGAATCTATAGCTGCAGTCGCTTTTCCTAGCGCGGTAGAATTAGATCCAGCGGTCATGATATCATCTAGGGAAAACTGACCAGCTTTAGCCAGTTGCATCGCTTCACTTACATCCAGTTTAGCTTTCCCTTGAATACGACGATAAGCTGCATCATAGCTTATTTCTAGCGTATCTGCTAGATGTTGAGTAAAGGATTTGTGGTGTGTTTCGCTTTCGCGAAAGCGTAATAATACCAGCTCTTGATAATTCATATTGCGTTTTTCACAAAAATAAAGGTAGTGGATTTGCCGTTAACACCAAATCAATGACGTTTATCACATTAAATTTGGTTAAAATAAGCCTTATGAAACCGAAAAAACCGATGAACAAAGAAGTAGAGACCTATTTAAAAGGAACTTTAAAGCAACTAAAATACCTAAGATCTAGATGGCTGAAGTGTCCAAAACATAAAAAGTCAAAACCTATTTAACCGTTAAAGATGATTAAATTTGTGGTGTGAAACATCAGTATTATATCGTTTATAAACCATACCGCATGGTGAGCCAGTTTATTAGTAACGATGTTAAACAACGTCGCAAACGATTCCTAGGAGAATTAGGTGATTTTGCACCAGAATCCATGGCGGTAGGCAGACTGGATGAAACATCAGAAGGTTTACTCTTAATCACTACTAACGGTAAATGGAGTAACTTAATCAACAAGTCACCACTGATAGATAAAGAATACTACGTTCAGGTAGATGGAATCATTGATAAAAGTGCTATAGAGGCTCTAAGAAATGGTGTCTTTATAGGTATTAATGGTAAAAAATATAAAACGCAGCCATGCAAGGTTGAAGTATTAGACCAGCTTCCAGAGCTACCAGCTACTACACAAAAAATACGCGATGATCGTCATGGACCTACCAGCTGGTTAAGCATCACCCTACATGAAGGTAAGTTTAGACAAGTGCGTAAAATGACTAGTGCTGTAGGATTTCCTACCTTACGACTGGCTAGAGTACGCATAGGTAACTATACGATTAAAGATTTAAGTGGTGAAAGCGTAGTTGAACTAAATGGTAAAGAAATAGATCGTTACTTTACTCCTTAATAACAATTAAAGTAGCTTTTACACCTGGATTGAGATTCCAAATGTTTTCTGAAAGAACCTTGCCATTTTTATCTTTCACCTTAAACTGTGCTGTATTAGGCGCAGATAGTCCTGCATTAAGCGCTTCTATTTCAATTTTGTTAAATCCAGGTTTTAGGTTTATTTTAAATCCTTGATAAGCATTTGTAAGATTTATATTTTGAATAACCGGTTGATCGTCTATCCAGACACGTACGCGATCACCATCCTGATACATGTGATCTCTACAAATCATTTCTAACTGTATTTCACCAGTACGTATCTCACCTAAAAAAGTATCACTTATAAAAGGTCTTGCATTACCATCACTAGAGAACTTTTGACCTTTAAAACGTACGCCTGGATCTACTAGATCTGTTGTAGTTTTTAGGTTGATTTTAGGTTTTTCTACTGGACGCCTGTATGTAATCACTTCCTTTTTCTCTGGAAACAGCATAGATCCTGTATTACCATCACCTGTATTAGTAGGTATAGGAGCAATCCTAACCGTGCTAGTAGTTGTGGTTTCCTGTGCTAGTAATAAGCTACTGAAAAGTAATGCGCTAAGTAGAATTAATTGTCTCACAATTTAAATCTAGCAAAAGTCTTGCCTAAATCACTCTTTTTTAGACTTTCTTCACAAAAAAAGTGAATTTAAGACTCGTAGTGAGTATGATAAGACTACAAATTAGGAGATTCGTTTAATCTTAGCTCCTATTTTTTGTAATCTCGTATCTATGTTTTGGTAACCTCTATCGATTTGCTCAATGTTATGAATCGTACTAGTTCCTGTAGCACTTAACGCAGCGATTAATAATGAGATTCCAGCTCTAATATCTGGAGAGGTCATGGTAGTTGCTTTAAGGTTTGATTTAAAATCATGACCTTGAACGCTGGCTCTATGAGGATCACAAAGAATAATTTTTGCGCCCATATCAATCAATTTATCTACAAAGAACAATCTACTTTCAAACATTTTTTGATGGATCAACACGCTACCTCTTGCTTGGGTAGCAACAACAAGGATAATACTTAATAAATCTGGTGTGAATCCTGGCCACGGCGCATCTGCAATAGTGAGAATAGAACCGTCTATGTAATTCTGTATTTCATAACCATCTTCATGTGCTGGTATGAAAATATCATCACCGCGACGTTCTAGCGTAATTCCTAATTTCCTAAAGGTATCTGGTATGATTCCTAATTCATCAAATTGTACATTCTTTATCGTTACCTCACTTTTAGTCATTGCCGCTAGGCCTATCCAACTTCCTATTTCTATCATGTCCGGTAAAATGGTGTGAGTGGTTCCTTTTAATTCTTTTACACCATTAATGATCAACATGTTTGATCCTATTCCTTTAATATCTGCACCCATGCGTACTAGCATTTTACACAATTGCTGTAAGTACGGTTCACATGCTGCATTATAGATGGTGGTTTCACCTGTTGCCATTACCGCTGCCATCACAATATTTGCAGTTCCGGTAACACTAGCTTCATCTAGTAGCATGTAGGTTCCTGTTAACTCATCTGCTTCTACTCCATAAAAGTATTCCTCACGATTATAGCGAAATTTTGCACCTAATTTTATAAAACCTTCAAAATGGGTATCTAGCCTACGTCTTCCTATTTTATCACCACCTGGACGTGGAATATATCCTTTTCCAAAACGAGCTAGCAATGGTCCTACTAACATAATAGAGCCGCGTAATCCACGACCTTGTATTTTATAATCCTCTGACTGTAGAAAATCTAGGTTTACTTCATCTGCTTGAAATGTATAGGAATCAGGACTGTTTTTAGTCACTTTTACGCCTAGGTTATTCAATAGCGCAATCAGTTTATTGACATCTATAATATCTGGAACGTTTTTAATCACTACAGGTTCTGCCGTAAGTAATACGGCACAAAGTATTTGTAGTGCCTCATTTTTTGCTCCTTGTGGTTGTATATCACCTTTTAATTGATGTCCACCTTCTATGATAAAAGTTCCCATGTAGTCTTGTTCTATTTTAAGATTCTAAAAATAAAGCCTTAGGCTTATGGTAGAAAGAATATCTGTAGTAACTATTCAAGAGTAATTAACAGCGTATTGTTGATAGTTATCAGTGGAACTAGCGGTAATACTTTGAAAGATTTAGTGCTAAAAACAGATCACATCGTCACAGGATTCTCGCGATATGCAATTTGATTTGGGATTTGTAACAAGCTCTTCATTTTTGCCATTGCTAGATTCCAAAATATTGGGAGAACCAAACCTACCTGCCGGCAGGCAGGAAAATCTAGGCTTTGGGACACCTGTCTAAAAATATCTAAGGACGATTATTAATGACATTACACTTGAAAGTTTTAGTGCTAAAAAACAGAACGCCACGTCACAGGATACTCGCGATATGCAATTTGATTTGGAATTTGGAGTTTGGAGTTTGGAGTTTGGAATTTGGAACTTCAAACCTTGAACCTTGAACCTTGAACTTTGAACCTTGAACTTTGAACCACAGAAACAACAGTAACTTCGATACATTAATTTCTTGCGAAAATTTCACTAGTCACCTACTTGATTAACGATTTAAAAATTTGAAGTTTAATCAACAAACCGCACTGATATGCCATAACAGCCTCAACTACTAACTACTAACTACTAACGTAAATTACGGAATATACTTATCACAACCCCAATTAGGCTGGCGCTTTTCTAGGAATGCATCACGACCTTCACGGGCTTCATCTGTCATGTAGATTAATCGGGTCATTTCACCTGCAAAAACTTGCTGTCCTACCATTCCATCATCTGTGGCATTCATAGCAAACTTTGCCATTTTAATTGCAGTAGGTGATTTTTTAAGGATTTCTTGTCCCCATTCATAAGCCGTTGCGTCCAGGTCATCATGTGGTACTACCGCATTTACCATTCCCATTTCCATCGCTTCTTGTGCACTGTAATTACGACCTAAAAAGAAGATCTCACGAGCTTTTTTCTGTCCTACCATTTTGGCGAGGTATGCACTTCCATATCCTGCATCCACACTAGCAACATCTGTATCTGTTTGTTTAAAAATAGCGTGTTCTTTACTAGCAATAGTCATGTCACACACTACGTGTAGACTGTGTCCGCCACCTACTGCCCATCCTGGAACGGCGCAAATTACCACCTTAGGCATAAAACGGATCATGCGTTGCACTTCTAGAATATTCAATCGTCCAGTTCCAGCATCATCTTTATAGCCATCGCGACCACGAGCGTTCTGATCACCACCACTACAAAATGCCCATCCACCATCCTTGGCAGATGGTCCTTCACCTGTTAAAATAACTACTCCTATCGATAAATCCTCTTGCGCGTCGTAAAAGGCTTCTATGAGTTCGCTAACTGTTTGTGGTCTAAAAGCATTGCGCACCTCAGGTCTATTAAAGGCGATACGGGCAATACCGTTGCATTTTTTATAAGTAATATCTTGAAATTCTTTTACCGTTTTCCAGTCTACTGATGCCATAGTTTTGATTTTTGCACAAATATAAGGTAGCTTATTTGTACCACACACGTATGGTCTGTATCATGTGTACAATTCCAGAATGCATGTTTAATTTAGTAGCATTAGTCGTCTGGCTTCCGTTTGCGGTTATGGGCAAAATGAGTGTTTCAATATTGATGATTTCTCTATTGTAATTTTTTCTTACCCATTCATTCAAACGTTCCATGATGACGCTGTGATCTTCATAAGTTTTAGAACCCCAAAAGCTTTTATTGATCACTTGAGGCTTAAAGTCGATGTAGTTGATTTCGTTTATCATGGTTTATAAGTAGTAATAAGGTGGTGAATGTTACGCTTTCGCGAAAGCGAAATACATCAACGCACCTACTTTCAATAAAATATTGTTAAGTATGTACAGTCTCGTAGACCAAAGCATAAATTTGTACCATGAGCGAGGAGAAAAAACCAGATCAAGTAGTTTATGATGAGGAAACAGGCACCTACAATGCGGCTATTTTACCTTATGCTAGTGGAGTTGCCGCGCCTAAAATCACAACGCCTGACATCACCTCGTGGAAACAAAACAATATTAATAAGGTAAACCACGAGATTAAGTCACAATTTGACCAACTGAAAGCGCAGTACGAAGCGATGGTTAAAAAGTATGACGATAATCAACTGGTTTACGGTGCAAAATTCTCTTTTGAACCTATTGTAGGTGAGACCTATCACTTGTATCTAGGTAAAGATGGTAATCACTTCTTATCTGTTATCGCACCGCAGGAATGCAACTGGGATTATGCTGGATCGTACCGCTTAAGTAGTGAGAAGCTATGGGAACAAGTGAATGATTAAATCCTAGCACTATTCTTTCTTAATTCATAACGCATTTTAAAATTAGGGCGATTATACCAGTGATAAACTGTTCCTATAAATGGAATGAGAATCATTACCCAGAATCTAATGCGATCTGCATTTGATGCAAACGGTCTTAAGGCCTTATACAACCAGATATGTATAAAAATTAATATGATTACTAAAAATAGCATGATGTAAAGGTATTGATTACAATTAATCTTTTTTAACCGCAAAACAATTATAAATCACTTACCATTATTTTTATTTGCTAATATTTTTAGCATACTTAAAATATTGATTTATAATAATTTAATATGATTTTTGTTTTAATTAACAAATACTGACTGTAACAACTTTGAAATATGCTCGTCATATTAGCATAACCGTAAAAACTTAAGATTATGAGACCATCACAAAAATTACAACAGTTGAATGAACAATTAAATAAGCGTTTCCGTCCAGAGCGCACCTATGCAGATAACTGGAATACAAAACGTAGGTATAGATTATCATAAACCATCATAAAACACAAACTACCATGAAAATGACTTCCCGATTTATAGATTCAGACTCTGATTTCCCATTACTATCTAGAAATAGGATGACGCCTAGAACAGGTAACACAGATGAACGCAACATGGCACGATTCTAGTTAGAGTTTAAAGAAAAAAAGTATCATAGATTTATTTGAATTAGCCTTCTCAAATCTTAAGCTACTTATATTCTGCAATGAGTCGTCAATTCCCTTAGGTTGCTAAGGGAATTTTTTATGCTTTTAACTTTATTGAAGTAAGGCTTTAGTATTTTTATACAAACTAAAAGCCATGAAAAGACTTTTGCTTTCTGTTGCAATTATTTCCTTATTGATAAGTTGCAAAAAACAGGAACAACCGCCTACAGAGATCGCTCAATCAGAATCACCTGTGGCTAGCACTATTCCAGATGTGAGCAACGTACCGCTTATAGATGATCAAAAAGATTATACCATCACTCCTATTATAGAAGATGTTGAAATTCCATGGGGAATGGACTGGTTACCTACTGGTGAATTATTATATACAGAAAAGGCTGGTGAATTGATCAAGGTTAGTGGTACCACTAAAACTTCTATCACTGGTGTTCCTGAAGTATATGTGCGTGGTCAAGGTGGATTACTAGACATCAGTGTGCATCCTAATTTTAACGATAACCAATACATCTACCTTTCTTACGCATCTCAGTTAGGTGGTGGAACTGGTGGGAACACGACTATTGCTAGAGCAAAACTAGTAGGCAACTCGTTACAAGAGCTCAAGGTGTTGTACAAAGCTGTTCCTAATACAAAGAAAGGACAGCATTTTGGATCTAGATTTACATGGGATAGCGACGGGCATTTATACTTTACCATAGGTGATCGTGGTAATCGCAATGAGAATCCGCAGGATGTGATGCTCGATGGTGGAAAAGTGTATCGCATTAATGATGATGGTAGCATTCCAGAGGATAATCCTTTTATAAATATTGATGGTGCTAAAACGGCTATTTTCACTTACGGTAATCGCAATCCGCAAGGGATGACAACTCATCCAGTATCTGGAAAGATCATCGCTCACGAACATGGTCCACAAGGTGGCGACGAAATCAATATCATAGAATCTGGTAAGAATTATGGCTGGCCAGTTATAAGCTACGGAATCAACTATAGCGGTACTAAATTTACGGAGATTACTGCAAAAGCTGGTATGGAACAACCTATGTACTATTGGGTGCCTAGCATCGCGCCTAGTGGTTTTGCTATTATTAATAATCCAGATTATGGTGACTGGAATGGTAATTATCTAGTAGGTGCTTTAAAGTTTCAATACTTAGAAATGCTTTACATTGAAAATAATAAGGTCCTAAAAAGAGAGAAAATAGCCGATAAAATAGGAAGATTGCGTAATGTCAAGATTGGACCCGATGGTTTGATTTATATTGCTGTTGAAGGAAAAGGGATTTATAAAATCCATAAGTGAGTTGAAAATATCGAACCTAAACGCAAAACATTAAACCCAAAATAAGAACCAATGAAATACATCATCATATTAATAGTAGCAATGGCATTAACCAGTTGTGGTGAGCAAAAAAGAGAATCAAAACTAGGTGCGCCAGCAACGCCTGTGGCACAAACACCACTAGAAGCTAGTGTTACTAGAGGAAAAGCTATTTATGCAGATAATTGTGTGACCTGCCACATGACAAATGGTAAAGGTGTTCCTGGTGCGTTCCCACCACTGAATCCATCTGACTGGCTCACTAATAAACGTATCGAATCGATTCATGCGGTTAAATATGGCTTAAAAGGTCTTATAGAAGTAAACGGTCAACCTTATGATAACATCATGTTATCACTAGGACTAGATGATCAGGAAATCGCAGATGTTATGAATTACACCATCCAAAACTGGAATAGTGGTGAAATGGTGACTGTAGAAGAAGTTAAGGCTATAGAAAAGTAAGGTTACAACTCTTCCATTAATAAAAATGGATTGAGCAATCTGGATAACTTCTCACTGGTAGAGTCAAAAGGCATCGCGTCTAGATAAGTTTTTATTTTATCTAAATCGTCTATAGACTTTACGATATTGAATTTAGAATTATAATTTGTAAACACAGCTTTAACCGCTGGTCTATGAATTACTTCATAAATATCATGATGCCTAGCATCTTCTTTAATCACATTATATAAAGATATTACTTGATCTTTTGTTCCTTCTAATACCTGGAAAAAATTTCCCATAGTACTTAATAAGATTCCTTTGATCCCAGTGCTGTTATTGCTTTGGGAAGAATATGAAAAAAGGTCTTCAATTTGTTGATCAGAAAGATCAGAGTGTACTTTACTGATATAACAAATAGTATAAAGCGGATTCATGTTAGGTTAGTTTACAGACCGTTAAATTAGGTATAAATAGAATTATCCTACAAATAATTGTTTAACAAAAATAATATTATTTTAAGCAATACATAAAACATGGTATTAACAACTATCGTTTTGGCACACAATTAAGAAGTGAAAAACAACGGCAATCTTAACTTTGAATATGATTAAATTGAACATTGATAATAGTTTCACAGCATCACTTCCTAAAGATGAAGAGCCTGAAAACTACGTACGTACCGTTAGCGACTTCGCTTACTGTCGTGCGATCCCTTTATCATTCCCAAAATCCCAATTAGTCCACACCTCAACACAATTATTAAAAGAACTAGAATTAGATCCTTATGCTGATGAGGAGAGTTTTAAAAAACTAGTAAAAGGTCAATTTATTTATCCAGATACAGAACCGTATGCGATGGGTTATGCTGGTCATCAATTTGGTAACTGGGCAGGACAGCTGGGTGATGGCCGTGCTATAAACTTATTTGAAAGTATTCACAATAAAAAACGATGGACATGGCAATTAAAAGGTGCTGGTCCTACTCCATTTTCTAGGCGTGGTGACGGTCTTGCCGTACTGCGCAGTAGTATTAGAGAACATTTATGTAGTGAGGCGATGTACCATCTAGGCGTTCCCACAACTAGATCATTAGCGCTATCTATCACTGGTGAAGAGGTATTGCGAGATGTGATGTACGATGGCAATCCAGCTCATGAAAAAGGTGCTGTAGTATGTCGCTTATCTCCTAGTTTTGTGCGGTTTGGAAATTTTGAATGGTTTGCCTCTCAAGGAAATACAGGTTTACTTAAACAATTAACAGACTATGTCATTAATCATTTTTATGATCATATAACCTCTCATGGAACACAACGTTATCTAGATTTTTTTCAAGAGGTAAGCACGCGTACTTTAAACATGATTATCCACTGGCAACGTGTAGGATTTGTTCATGGCGTGATGAATACAGATAACATGTCCATTCTAGGACTTACCATAGATTATGGTCCTTATGGCTGGCTAGAACCCTATGATCATGGATGGACACCTAATACTACAGATCGTGAACACAAACGCTATCGCTATGGTGCGCAACCAGAAATAGGTTTATGGAATTTACTACAACTGGCAAATGCTTTGTTTGAATTAATCAATGATGCGCCAGCGTTAGAAGCGATTTTAAACCAGTATAAAACAGACTACCAAAACAAACATCTCACCGTGATGCGCGGGAAATTAGGCTTGCTTACCGTTCAGGATAATGACCAAAACCTAGTTTCTAACCTCATAGAAGTTTTACACCTACACGAAGTAGACATGACCATCTTCTTTAGAGAGCTTCACAAAATCGATGATAATAACATTACAGAAAAAGCTTTAGAAAACCTATCCATTGCCTTTTATGATTATGAATCTCTTAGTGAAGCGCACCGTTTGCGCTGGACAGACTGGCTAGAAATTTATATCAAACGTATTGCAGTAGATCGTAATGCGGTGGAAGATGATTCCGCTTTCGCGAAAGCGAGATCACAACAACTCAACAGCTCTAATCCTAAATATGTGTTACGCAACTACATGGCACAACTAGCGATAGAAAGTGCAGAAAAAGGTGACTATAATTTAATCCATGAATTATATACCTTACTACAACGCCCATACGATGAGCAACCAGAATTTGAAAAATGGTACGCAAAACGCCCTGAATGGGCACGATCTAAAATAGGATGCAGTATGTTAAGCTGTAGCAGTTAATACAAAAACCCGCAAAAATTGCGGGTTTACTGTTACACTAAAATTCCCTACTATCTTAGTGTGCGTAGAATACTTATTTACTCTTCTCATATTCAACAAGGTAAAAATAAGAATTTACTATAGATTCTGTTATACCCCATAAAGGGTAATTATCACGTTTTTAAATAATTACAACGGAGAAAATGTCCTTTTGTCCCATTTGTACTAATTTATTTACAGATGCTACAGTGAGTTGTAGAATTCTAGGATAACCGCCAGTCGTTTGTGCATCTCTCATTAATATAAGTAATTCACCATCAGGCGTCCATTGTACGGTTCCTGGTAGCACTGGTGATGATGCTATGGGTTTTAAAGGATTATGTATTTGTGTTACCGCTCTAAAAGCCATGCGATTACATTGTGCGCCTAGTTTAAAGTCATGCGTAAGAAGTTGTTCTTGGGTAGATCGATCTAGTAGATTCCATTCTGGTCCTGGATGAGCTTTAAGTACTTTTTGTTGTTCAGGTATTGGGTTTTTAAGTGTTTGTATTTTGATGTCCTTATCAATTTCTTTAAAAGTAAGTTGATCTCCTTTATGAACTTGAGATGCTGTAGTTACCGCTTTCATCATAGATCTACTTTCTAGAACAAGTTCTGATTGAAATCCATCTTTTATGGCTAGATAGCCGTAATTACCATTCATCGTATTACCTAACTCAATCTTATCACCAAGTCCTATTTTGTGAGGTACATCACAAGATACTGATTCACCATTAATAGCAATTCTAATTCCTGTAACAGCGATATAGGTAGGATGATTACATAACAATGTGGCACCACGCAAAGTCATTTCTAGCACCGCATCGTTTAAATGATTATTTAATAATCTATTTATAAAACTAGATGCCTCTAGATCCATAGCTCCAGAAACAGCAACACCACTATCGCGGTAATCCCATCTACCACGATCCTGAATCGTAGTACATATTCCTGATTCAATTACGGTTAAACTACCCATGAGACTTTAATTCATTTATATCAATAGGCGACTTTTTCAAGCCATTATACCTGTTTAGATCTATTTCATAAAACTGGACCTGATCACCAGCTTTTAAAAACACGGGTGGATTACTTAAAGGATCAAATAACTGTATGGGACAGCGACCTATTCCATACCAGCCAGCAGGACTTTCTTGTGGATAAATTCCACAAGTAGTATTTGCGATAGCCACGGTTCCTGATTTGATACTTTTAGAAGGTGTTTTCTTTCTAGGAATTTGTAATCGCTCATCTAAACCCGATAAATAAGGAAATCCAGGTAAAAAGCCTATAAATTCAACTGTGTAGGTCGTGTTGTAATGAATATCTAAAATATCTTTTTTAGA
Organism: Nonlabens sp.; assembly: GCA_020630715.1. Classification (GTDB taxonomy): domain Bacteria; phylum Bacteroidota; class Bacteroidia; order Flavobacteriales; family Flavobacteriaceae; genus Nonlabens. The sequence continues at coordinate 189,140 of JAHDIQ010000004.1, read as the reverse complement.
CAATCCCGTGTGAGAGCTTAGATCTTCAAATTCTAAATCTGCAAACTCTGTACACATAGGTAGATTCCATGACGTGCTTGAGATCAATTCTTTAGATAAATCTGCATAAAGCGTCTTTATCTCATCTTCTATTCTGGAGAATACAACTTCTTTATGAAAAACGATTAAAATTTCGCCAGCTCCAGCATTGATGCTGATGGTATTTTTATATCGTTGTTTTAAGCTATTGATTAAAGAAATTTTTTCTGCTAGAATCTGTGAATGATCCATCCACTGAATCAATAAACTATGCTTATCATAATGATGAAATGTAATACTCATATTATCTAATGATCAAATGATTAGCTTGTAGTTTGTGATAGATATCTGCCCATTGCGCTACTATCACTTTGTTGTCTCCATGAATACAAATGGTGTCTGCTTCAATCGTATGTTTTAAGCCTTTATCATCTATGATAGCATGATGTTGTGCAATATTTATTATTTGGTCATATACATCATCAGCATGGTGTAGTACAGCATGAGGTTGCTCTCTTGCAAGTAATTGGTTTTGGTTTTTATAACGTCGGTCTGCAAATCCTTCTTTGAGTACTGTGATTCCTTTATTTTGAGCCTTTTTGGCTAATAATGAACCATAAGGTGCGTAGAGTTTTAGGCTTTTAAAAGTGCTAACTAATAAATTAATTAACCAGTCAGATTCATTCTCTAGATGCGCTGTGGTATGATATAATGCGCCGTGCATTTTGACATGATGTAACGTAGCATTTAGATCATCTGTTACTGATTTTACGAGATTGATTTGTTGGGTTACGCTTTCGCGAAAGCGTAATTCATCCCATTCTAAGGCTACTCTACCAAAGTTTTCTACATCATCATAACTAGGATGCGCACCGATAAGAACTTCATGTTGTAATGCCAAAACTACTGCTTCTCGTATGGAATATAATGTCCCAAAATGACCACCACAAGCGATATTACAAGAAGAAATGTAAGGCATGATGTCTCTTTCAACGCCTTTTCCTTCTCCTAAATCACAATTAATATCTATGGTTAGATCCATTCAAATATTTTAGATAAACTCTTTATTCCTAAAGCTATTGCTAAAATCACAATCACTATAGAAACGATGTTTAATACTTTAGAATTCTTGTAACGACCCATTAATTTTGAGTTGACTAGGCTTAAAAGTAGTATGGCAATTACGGGTAGTAATAATGCGTTTGCGATTTGGGCAAAAGTGATAATCGTTACGGGTTTAAAACCTAATGAAGCAAATACAACTCCTATGGCTAAAACGAATAACCAACTCATTCTAAACCTGTTATCCTTAAGACCAGCGTTCCATCCTAAACAACCATTAAGCACATAAGCAGCGGCGAGCGGTGCGGTGATTGCGCTGGTTAATCCAGCAGCAAAAATTCCAATCGCAAAAATATAGGTCGATGCCTCACCATAAATAGGTTCTAAAACGGTAGCTAGATCTGCACTACTAGGAATATCACTAGTTATTAATGCAGATCCTGCAATCATTACAGCCATAGAAACCACACCACCTAAAAAAACAGAAATAACGGTATCCTTTCTAATGGCCGGTAAATCGCTGGGACTGTTCCATTTTTGATTAACAAGTGAAGCATGTAAAAATAGATTGTACGGAACCACAGTAGTTCCTACAATAGCAGTGATCGTTAACAGATTAGCGACATCAATAGATGGAATAAAAAGACCTTTTAGGATATCTGTAAAAACAGGTTTAACCGCGATTGCAGCTCCTATGAATGATATACCCATAATCAATACGAGCAACACTAAGACGCGTTCTATAAGTTTATAACTTCCTGTAATCAACAGGCCAAAAGCTAAAATACCCATTAAAGCAGGATACCATGGTTTACTATTAAATACTAATTCCAGACCTATCACACCACCACTTATATTTCCAGCTTCATAAGCTATATTTCCTATAAAAATGGCCGCTATTACTAAAGCCAGTATGAAGTATTTAAGAACTTTGTGAGATATAGACGTTTTCAAAACAGCTGCTAGTCCTTTACCAGACACTAGTCCTACTCTTGCTGCCATTTCTTGAAGTACGACCGTGATTATAATGGACAATAACATAGCCCATAATAGACTTACTCCATGTGCTTCACCAGCGATGGTACAAACAGTAATCGTTCCTGGTCCTATAAACGCGGCGGCGATTAAAGTTCCTGGCCCTATGTTATTCAACCATTTTTTAATCATTATGAGCTTGTTGTAGCGCGTAAATAGCAAAACTTCCTAACCAGTGACCGCCTTCATAATCATCTGCTACTAAATTAGGTAAAGTGAATTGCATGTGTTCATCTGCAATGTCTATGAGTGATTCATATCTAGGATATTGTTTTGACAATCCATAAAGCACCCATGCTCTACTTAGGTTTAAACCATCAATATGGACTAATTTACCGTCTGTACGATCTGATACTTCTCCTACAGCTAGTTGTAGATCACCATTTTCAATACCTGGTAAAAAACGAGCAAGCCACTCATGAAAATCATCAGCACTAAGAATACGCCTCATGATATCTATTTCTTCTAAACAAGGAGAAAGAAAATCATAACCACTAGGTTCCCATGATAATGGGCAATCACTATCGTTTTTATAAAACTGTAGTGCTTTCTCAGAAATGATTTCTTGAAGTTGTAGATTCTTTGAATGCACTGCATAATCCCATATAAACACCATCCCAAAAGCCGTATTAGAATGCTCACCTACTCTAATGGCATAATTAAGTTTAGGTAAATACTCTTGATAACGTTCTACAATAATATTTGAAAGTGGTTGAAGAATTAAAGCTAATTCTTTACCGACTGGATCATCCCAAGTATCTAGTTCTTGTTGTAATTTTAGTAACCATGCCCATCCATAAGTACGTTCAAAGGTTTTATTATGAGTAGTATTTAAATAATCAATTTCGGTTTGAATGTTCTCTGTGGTGAGGTTATATTGAATTTTTTCAAGTAATTCAGCCTTCGTTGATAGTTCAGGAAATTGTTTTATTAAGGTTACACTACTCCAGTATCCATGAACAGCACTATGCCAGTCAAAACATCCATAAAAAACAGGATGTGTTTCTTGAGGTCTTTTTTGATCTTCTGGTGACGCAGTAACATGACCCATTTTATTGGGATATTCCTTATCAATGCAATGTAATGGCAGTAATGAAAGATTATTTGCCTGCTCTAGGTTTAATTGAGGTGTTGGAAATACATCTTGAGAACTTATATCTGAATTAGTTTGTTGTGCCATCTCTTTTTGATTGCAAGAGCTAACTAATAAAATCACAAGAGAAGAGAAAATGAGTCTTTTAATCATTCTAGTTATTATTTAGAATTTTAAATATATGGATAATAGCATCAATTCAATCTCTCTAAAACTCCAACTTTTGAAAACAAATAAAAATGACTAATTCAGTAGTGAAACTCGCGATTCAATTCAAAAAAATACCTTAGTATTTCTAGATTTAATCGAGGCAGCATCTTAAATCTAAATGTCTTTCATAAAAAAAGCCTCTCTACAAAAGTAGAAAGGCTTTTTGTCGGGGTGGCAGGATTCGAACCTGCGACCTCCTCGTCCCAAACGAGGCGCGATGACCGGGCTACGCTACACCCCGAATTTTAGTCATCTTTAATTTAGAAAAAAGCGGAGAGACAGGGATTCGAACCCTGGCGACGGTTACCCGTCGACAGATTAGCAATCTGCTCCATTACCACTCTGGCACCTCTCCTAAATTTTAATGAACTTACCCTTGTTTCCAAAAGCGGATGCAAATGTAAATGTTCTTTTAATTTCTACAAACTTAATAATGCATTTTTTGCAAAATTATTCTGGATATTCTATTCTTAAATGATAGATACTGGCTAGTTTCTCTTTAATCACCGTTTTAATAACCTCCAGCTGTTTAAAAGTAATGTCTGCATTTAGAAACTGGCCACTGGCAGACTGTGTTTCTATAATCTTATCAACTAAATTATTAATAGACACATTATCCGGTTTTTTCAAACTTCTAGAAGCCGCTTCTACAGAATCTGCTATCATAAGAATTGCTGTTTCTAGACTAAAAGGTTTTGGTCCTGGATATTTGAATTTTTCAATATTTACCGTTTCATCAATTTCTTTTGCTTTCTTGTAAAAATAGTAGACGGAAGAATCTCCATGGTGCGTTCTTATAAAATCAATTACTCGATCTGGTAGATTATATTTTTTAGCGATCTCTATTCCATTAATCGTATGATCTATAATTATTTGAGCACTTTCTTCTGGATCTAAATCATCATGAGGATTAATTCCGCTACCTTGATTCTCTGTAAAGTAAGTAGGGTTTTTCATTTTACCTACATCATGGTACAACGCTCCTACTCTAACGAGCATACTATTTGCTCCTATTTCATTTGCGATTGTTTCTGCAATATTGGCAACGTTTAAAGAATGGTGAAAAGTTCCAGGTGCTTTGTTAGATAAGTCTTTTAACAACTTAGAATTAGTGTCAGATAATTCTAGAAGAGACACATCACTCACTAGATTAAAGATCTTTTCATAGATATAAATCAAAGGCCATACAAATAACAATGCTAATCCACACAGGATAAAGTAACCCGTTTTAGACCATTCCCAGCCTGCAACTCCACCTTGATCAATAGCATAAAAAGCAAAATACCCTAGAATGTATATCGCTACGATCTGTCCTACAGTAATAAACAAGTTAGCTCTCTTATAAATTTCTGATCCTGACAATATGGTTACGATACCAGCTATGATCTGTAAAAACAAATATTCTTCACTAAAAGGAACAATAAAACTTATAATTAACACTGTAATCACGTGGCTAAATAATCCTAATCTAGCATCAAAAAACGCCTTTAGAATCAATGGTAATAGACATACCGGAACGACATATAGATACTCTGTGTTCATTTTTAAAACGAACGTACTTAAAAGGATGATTGAGATAACGTTAAAGAATATGAAGGTCACCTTTCTATTATTCAAGAAGATATCCAGTCGATACTTGAATAAAAAAAGTAATAGCATTGTGAATGCCATAGCTATGAGCAACGTATATCCTAAAGTTTTCCAGAAGTACTGACTTTCTGTCCATGTTTGAGATTCATAGGTGTTATTAAGTGTGTTTAACACCTGTAATCGTTCACCTTCTACGATTTCACCTTTTGCGATGATTCGTGAATTTTGAGCCACAAATCCCTTTGTAGGAAGTATTTTATTTTGTTCATTAATAACGACCTCATTCGTAAGCACCTCATCAAAACTTAAGTTAGGCAACAACGATTTAAGAAATATAGATTTTAACGCTGGCTGGATAGAATCATTTAAACTTAAAATACTCGTATTAATAATATCTACAGATTCTGATGTTGTGGTCACATTACTGAATAAAATTTCCTCAATGAATTCGTTAGATTTGATAATCACAGGATCACTTTCATTAATTTCTAGCGATTCTTCAACATAACCATTTTTATAGATCCTATTTATAAAATCAGTAATAAGGGTTTCTTGAACGATGGTATCTAAATCTCTGCTCTCGATTTCATCGATGATATCTAATGTCACAACGTCTGGTATCGTTAGATCTTTAGTGAAATATTTAGGTGTTTGTAATGCAATTTTCTCTTTTTCCTCGTTAATCTCTTCCTCACTTTTTTGAATCGCAAAATCAAATGGTGCTAATAGCGTCTCATACTGCCACGGCTCGCCTGGACTGTAATCATATTTAAAACGATCACTTTTAGGAAAGAAATAAACGGTCAAAACAGTACAAATAATCACCAGTAATATCTTATAGATGACATCTTGATATTTGAAAAATCGATTTAGAATACTATTCATAATAGCAAAGTAACAATTTAGATGTCAATAAATCACTTTCTATGCAAAAAGAAGATCTCACTGTTAACATGACATCTTTATAATGGTTTAAATCTTTAGAATTACGCTTTCGCGAAAGCGTAATATCTACAACATAACTGCATGTCACAAATAAAATTACTAAACACAGAAGTATCTATAATTCAGAATTAAACAATACCAAAGACTGTTAAAATTCTTGGCATTAATTTGATAAAAAATAGATTGATAATTCCTTATTTTCGCAACAAAATACAGAATCATGAACAAAGTCGTAATCGTTTCTTATGCTCGTACTCCTATAGGAAGTTTTCTAGGTAAATTATCATCTGTTCCTGCTACAAAGCTAGGTAGTGTTGCTATAAAAGGAGCACTGGATAAAATACAACTAGACCCATCAACGGTTGAAGAAGTTTTAATGGGTAATGTAGTACAGGCAGGAACTGGTCAGGCGCCAGCAAGACAGGCCGCACTAGGAGCTGGGATTTCAGATACTGTTCCATGTACCACGGTAAACAAAGTTTGTGCTAGTGGTATGAAAACGATTATGATGGGTGCGCAGGCGATCGCTTTAGGAGATAAAGATATTGTCGTTGCTGGTGGAATGGAAAATATGAGCCAGATACCGCATTACATTCATATGAGAAACGGCCATAAATTTGGTCCTGCTACTCTAGTAGATGGCATGCAAAAAGATGGTCTGGTAGATGCTTATGATCAGAATGCAATGGGAGTTTGTGCAGATATGTGTGCTACAGAGCATCATTTTTCTAGAGAAGACCAAGACAATTTTGCAATTCAATCCTATAATCGCAGTGCAGCAGCATGGAACGCTGGTAAATTTAACAACGAGGTAGTTCCTATTGCTGTTCCGCAGCGTCGTGGTGATGACGTGATTGTAGATCACGATGAAGAATACACTAACGTGAAAATGGAAAAAATACCAGCGTTACGAGCTGCTTTTACAAAAGATGGAACTGTAACGGCAGCAAATGCATCTACTATTAATGATGGTGCAGCTGCAGTTGTTTTAATGAGTGAAGCAAAAGCTAATGAACTAGGCCTTACTCCTATCGCAACTATACTAAGCTATGCAGATGCTGCTCAAGAACCACAGTGGTTTACCACTGCACCTGCAAAGGCACTTCCTATTGCATTAGATAAAGCAGGAATTACAAAAGATCAGGTAGATTACTTTGAATTTAATGAAGCCTTTTCTGTAGTAGGTCTAGCAAATATGAAGATCTTAGGATTAGATGATAAGAATGTAAACATATATGGTGGTGCGGTATCACTAGGTCATCCATTAGGATGCAGTGGAGCGCGCATTATTACTACCTTACTAAGTGTACTGACTCAAGAGAAAGGAAAAATAGGTGCGGCAGCGATATGTAATGGTGGTGGTGGTGCTAGCGCCATGGTGATACAAGCGATCTAATATTTTATGAGGTACGGGATTTGTCCTATTTCTATTGCACCATTACGTGCAGAAGCTAGCGACGCCAGTGAAATGGTGTCACAAGTGCTGTATGGTGAATATTTTAAAATCATAGACAGTCGTAAAAAATGGGTGCGCATCAGACTGGCTCATGATAATTATGAAGGCTGGCTAGATGCTAAACAATTTATAGAAATTGACGCAGATCAATATCATGACATTCATGATAACGATAAAATATATGCCCAAGACCTGATAAGTCACCTCTCGCATGCAGATGAAACTTTATCAACCATAACCATAGGTGCACTAATATCAACAGCTCCTATCCTAGCAGACCATTATACTCATGACGGTAAAGAATTCGCTATAGATCGCGACGCCATCATAGAGAACGCATTACTATTGTTAAACGCACCCTATTTATGGGGCGGAAGATCACCACTAGGAATAGACTGTAGTGGTTTTACACAATTAGTTTATAGAATGTGTGGTTTTAATTTACTGCGTGATGCTAGTCAACAAGCGACGCAAGGTGAAGTTCTTAGCTTTATAGAAGAAGCCACTCAAGGTGATTTGGCATTTTTTGATAATAGTGAAGGTGCCATTACTCACGTAGGTATTATCATGAACGATAATTATATTATTCATGCGCATGGTAAAGTACGCATAGACCGTTTAGATCAATTTGGTATTTTTAATGTAGAAAAACACCTTCACACCCATAAACTACGTGTGATTAAAAAGATATTTTAGTCCTTACGATAGGTACTGGTTTTTTCAAAAACGGCATCTAGTATATCTATATCTACTTGTTCTAGTGATAAACCGCGACGCTTCATCACCACATCTGCAACTTCGTAAGCTTTATTAGTTTTATAAGTCATTGTTCCCTGTGGTCCACCCCATGAAAATGATGGTATAAAATTACGTGGATAACCAGCACCATAAATATTTGCACTTACACCTATAACGGTTCCTGTATTAAACATGGTATTGATTCCACATTTAGAATGATCGCCCATCATTAAACCACAAAATTGTAGACCAGTTTTTGCAAAACGGCCGGTTTCATAATTCCATAACTTTACCTCGGCATAGTTGTTTTTAAGATTACTGGTGTTTGAATCTGCGCCTATGTTGCACCACTCGCCTAGCACGCTATTTCCTAAAAATCCTTCGTGACCTTTATTAGAATACCCAAAAATCACTGAATTATTCACCTCACCACCTATTTTAGAATGTGGTCCTACGGTGGTAGGTCCATAAACTTTAGTTCCTAGTTTAGTACTACTATGATCGCACAATGCAAATCCACCACGGATAATGCTACCTTCCATCACTTCGGCATTTTTACCTATGTAAATAGGACCTGTGGATGCATTCAAGGTTGCAAAGTTCACTACAGCGCCTTCTTCTAGAAAAATGCGATCTGGATTTAAAATATTATTATGTTCTGGAATAGGCTGGCTTTTACGTCCTACAGTGATTAAATTAAAATCTGCTTCTAGCTGATTTCCATTCTTTGAGAATATATCCCACGTGTTATAAATTCCGTCGCATTCTCCTCTAAAAACAATCTCTTTAAGGGAATCTAGGTTTGTTGTGATTACGCTTTCGCGAAAAGCGATCACCTCATCACCATGCATCAATTTCTCACCTACGGATAATTGATGAATCGCAGACACTAATTCCTCACTAGCAAAAATATGTCCAGCAATAACCATATTATCACCTGCCGTTTTTAGTGGAAATTTATCTTGTAAATATTCTTGAGTTAAAAAACTAACGGAAGCATTTAATCTACGTTCCCATTTTTCTTTTAAAGTGAGAATACCACAGCGCATTCCAGCGGTAGGTCTTGTGTACGTAAATGGCAATAAGGAATTATGACGATTAAAATCTGCTAGGATGTAGTTCATTAGATAATAGTTATTGAGTTACAAAGGTAAATATTTTGAAGGGTCGTTTATGATAGAATAGTTTTAAGTTTAGATTTTGGTTTCAACTTAAGTAAACTGCTATCTTAGCAATATGACTAGGATCAGGAAACGTCACGTGGTATTCTCCATAGCGGTGCTATTGCTACAAATAGCGTTCTACTACAGCCTACGCTTTTTCCCAGAATTTATAGAAACCTACTACAGTAACGGTATCTATCTCTACATTTCTCGTGCAATGCGCATCGGTTTAGGATGGATTCCGTTTTCTTTTGGTGATGTGGTGTATGGCATCGGTATCATAATGATATTAAGATGGTTGTGGAATAACAAAGCTGGTGTTATTACGCTTTCGCGAAAGCGTTATTACCTCATCTTCACTACCCTTAACATCATCCTTTTTACTTTTCATCTTTTATGGGGTTTTAACTATTACCGTTTACCACTAAATGAGCGTTTAGAAATCGCTTCTGATTACAGCGACGAAGACCTAGAAAAAGTGACCACCTATTTTATTGCAGAAGCAAATACATTGCACCAGCAATTGCAACCTGTGGATTCACTAGCGGTAGCATTTACACGAGATCAATCAAAATTATTTGCACTAGCTAGGAATACTAATCAAATTTTTGACGATGAATATCAGGATTTTAACCAGCAACCATTAAGTGTGAAAAAATCCTTGCTTACCGTACCACTTACTTATATGGGATATAGTGGTTACCTCAATCCTATTACTGGCGAGGCGCATACTAATGGTAAGATTAATAACTACAAAACACCAGTTCTAATTTTACACGAGATGGCACACCAGCAAGGATTTGCAAAAGAGAATGAAGCAAATTTCTTTGGCGTGATGGCTGGAATTAATCATGATGATCCACATTTTAGATATAGTGCGATGATTTTTGGACTACGCTATTTATTAAATGACCTGTATCATAAACAACCTGAAAAAGCCGAGTTTCTTAAAGAAGAAATGCGATCTGGAATTCTAGCAAACTATCAAGAACTTACTGATTTCTGGGAACCTTATCAGGATAATATTATTGAAAAAGCCTCACAAGCCACTTATAATCAATACCTAAAAGCAAACAATCAACCCGACGGTATGCGCACCTACAGCTATGTAGTAGCGCTGTTAGTGAATTATTTTACTTCAAATTAGAAAGAACACTCTGTTTTTTACGTTCATTTTTTTTTAATGATGCTTTAGGTATCTTTGGGTCATAAATAAAAAACAATGAAACACATCAAATTACTTGCTTTAGTCTTATTTACATTTGTAAGTATTAATGCAATCGCGCAAAAGAAAAAAGTAGCTGTAGTTACATTTTATGCAGACAAGGTTATCGATTTATCATCCATAGATGGTGCTGCTAACTTAATTGCTCAAAATTCAAAACTAGCTGACAGTCCTAACTTTAATCTTACTGTACCATTACAAAATTTGCATAAGGCATTTTTTGAGGAGTATAAAGACAATTTTGACTTTGAAATCATAGATGAAAGTTCTGTTTTTGAAAACGAATTATATCAAAATTTTGTCCCTACCTATCAGGAACAGAACACCTTTATTTTCAATGCAGAAACAACTACTTCAATTGAAGGTTATAACGTAATACCTGCGTTTAGAAAAAACGTAAAGGACTTAAAACAAGTTGCTGAAGATTTAGGAGTAGACGGTATTATGTTTGTTCATCTAAGTTTTGGTTTTAATAAAACAGGTGTTGGTAAATTTGGTTATGTGAGTGTTCAAGCTAGGTTCCAGATGGATTTATTCTCTAAGGATAATAATAGTATTTTCAGGTTCCGCGAGATTGCAGGATCTAAGAAAAAAGCACCTATGGTAGGTGGTATCCCAGTGATGAAGCCAGAAAAAATTCAACCTATGTGTGAAAGCGCAACTGAAAAATTAATGGCAGATTTAAATAAAAAGGTTGCTCGTTTAGCTAAAAAGGCAAATAAGAAGCTAAAATAAATTAGTTATCTCTTCTTTTAATAAAAATGCCTATTACTTAATTGTAATAGGCATTTTTATTAAATGACAACTATTATTAAAGGGTAGAATCAGTTTATAATGATACTCCATTAACATTTCCTAAAGTCTTACTTCTATCCTTTTATCTATCTTTAACCATCAATCAAATTAAATCAAATTCTTAATGAAAAAAGTCTTACTTCTATTGCTATTAGCCAGTAGCGTGGCAATGGCACAGGATTACTTTCCTAATAACGATGACATTACCGCACGCGGTGATGTCGTAGTTGCGATCACTAACGCTACAATCGTTACACAACCAGGAACGGTAATTACTAATGGAACCATCATTCTTAAAGATGGTAAAATACAAAACATAGGAAGCGGCGTTTCCATTCCTAGCGGTGCTGTAGTACAAGATGCTGGTGGCAACTACATCTATCCATCCTTTGTAGAACCTTATGGAGATTTTGGAATGAAAAAACCTAAAACCGTTTCTCGCGGTAATACACCACAATATGACGAAGGTCGTAAAGGCTATTACTGGAACGACCACATCCGTGCAGAACAAGATGCGATGGACTTTTATTCCTACGATGAAAAGAAAGCTCAATCCATGCTAGAAGCTGGATATGGAACAGTACAAACGCACATGCACGATGGTATCGCGCGTGGTACTGGAATGCTAGTGGCATTAAACAATAATGGTAATGATGGTGATCGCATCTTAAAAACAGAAAGTGGTCAGTTCTTTTCATTATCACGCAGTCGCCAGACGGCACAATCCTATCCTACATCACTTATGGGAACGCTGGCGTTATTACGTCAGGCACATTTTGATGCAGACTGGTATGCAAATGGTAATGCTACAACGACAGACTTATCATTAGAAGCCATGATCGCAAATAAAAACCTAGTTCAAATCATTGATGCCGGTGATAAGAAAAATGTTTTACGTGTAGATAAATTAGGCGATCGTGTAGGTAAACAATTTGTAATCGTAGGTGGTCACGATGCCTATGAAATGATTGCAGATGTAAAAAACACCAATGCTTCCTTAATTGTACCGGTAAACTTTCCAGCAGCTTACGATGTAACAAATCCATATCAAGAATGGTACGTCAACTTATCTACCATGCGTGACTGGAAAAACGCACCTGGTAATCCTTATGTATTAAGCCAGCAAGGAATCAACTATGCGATCACTTCAAAAGGTCTTAAAAAACCTAGCGAACTACTTTCTAATTTAAAACAAGCCATCGACTATGGACTTACTGCAGATCAAGCGCTAGCAGCAATTACTACCAAGCCTGCACAAATTCTAGGTGTTTCAAATATGGTGGGAACTTTAGAAAAAGGTAAGGTTGCTAGTTTTATAATGACTTCGGGACCATTATTTGAAGATGATACAAAAATCTATGAAAACTGGGTTCAAGGTTCTAAGCACGTTATTAAAGATCGTAATCGTACCGATATTGACGGAACTTATACCACCTCTATCGCTGGCGATGCTTATGAAATGAAAATTTCTGGTGACGCAAAAAAAATTAGCATAAAGCAAGATACCATCAAACTAGGTGGTAAGTTAAATTATGATGGCAATTGGGTAACTATTACCGCATCTAATAAAGATCCTGAGGTAAAAGACTTCATCAGAATGACCAGTCGCATCAATTCTGATTCTGGAAACTTAAATGGTACAGCTTATCTACCTAACGGTAATGAAGTATCATTTGTAGCTATTAAAGGTGCACCATCAGAGAAGGAGAAAGCATCTAAAGAGAATAAAACAACTAAAAAAATGATACCACTTACCTTTCCTAACGTAGGTTATGGTATGACTTCAAAACCACAAGAAGAAACCATATTATACCGTAACGCAACAGTATGGACTAATGAAAAGGATGGAATCTTAGAAAACACAGATGTGCTGGTTAACAACGGTAAGATTAGTAAAATAGGAAAAAACTTAAGTGCTGGTGGCGCAAGAGTCATTGACGCTACAGGAAAGCATCTCACCAGTGGGATTGTAGATGAACACAGTCATATCGCCATAGATAATGGTGTAAATGAGGCTGGTCACAATTCTACCGCAGAGGTTACGATAGAAGACGTCGTAGACCCAGAAGATGTAAATATTTACCGTGATCTTGCTGGTGGCGTTACCACAGCTCAACTCTTACACGGATCTGCAAATCCCATAGGTGGACGCAGTGCGATCATTAAAATGAAATGGGGCTACAGCGCAGATGAAATGATATATGACAACAGTCCTAAATTTATCAAATTTGCTCTAGGTGAAAATGTAAAACAATCTAGATACCAGAATGGAGTGCGTTTCCCTCAGACTCGTATGGGTGTGGAACAGGTATTTGAAGACTACTTTACTAGAGCTCGTGAATATGAAAAAAGCATAGGTTCTAGCGATCACCGTTATGATGAAGAAATGGAAGTTATTCTTGAGATTCTAAAAGGTGAACGTTACGTTTCTTGTCACTCGTATGTTCAAACAGAAATAAATATGCTAATGAAAGTGGCAGAGAAATACGGATTCCGTATCAACACCTTTACACACATTCTTGAAGGCTACAAAATGGCAGATAAGATGCGTGAACATGGTGTAGGTGGTTCAACCTTTTCTGACTGGTGGGCTTATAAATACGAGGTGAATGACGCCATACCACATAACGCGGCGATCATGCATTCTCAAGGTGTAGTTACCGCCATTAATTCTGATGATGCAGAGATGTCTAGAAGATTGAATCAAGAAGCTGCAAAAGCCGTTAAATATGGTGGTGTTAGCGAGGAGGAAGCTTGGAAAATGGTAACACTTAATCCTGCAAAACTATTACACATTGATGATCGCACTGGTAGCATAAAAAAAGGCAAAGATGCAGATCTAGTGCTATGGTCAGACAACCCATTATCGGTAAGTGCTACCGCAGAGCTGACGATGATTGATGGGATTGTATTTTTTGATAAGGAACGTGATTTACGCTTTCGCGAAAGCATAAAAAAAGAGCGTCAACAACTCATCAACGAGATGATTGCTGCAAAGAACAAAGGATTGAAAACGCAATCTCCTAAACAATCTACCAAAACATTATACGAGTGTAACAGCTTAGAATGGTAAACTTAAAGACAATGAAGAATCTAATATATATATGTTGTGTATTACTAGGATGGAATGCCATCGCACAACAAACGCCAGCACCAGCGCAAACTAATGCCTATACCATTATGAATGCTACGGCGCATTTAGGAAACGGTAAAGTGATAGAAAACTCTGTTATTATTATCGAAAACGGTAAAATCAGCGCTATTGCAGATGCTACGGTAGTACGAATGTCTCCTATAGGCGAAGTCATTAACGCTAGCGGTAAACACGTATATCCTGGAATCATAGGTTGTAATACAACCCTAGGATTAGTAGAGATCGATGCGGTAAAAGCTAGTGATGATGACCGTGAGATAGGGACTTTTAATCCGCATATACGTAGTTTAATTGCTTATAATGCAGAAAGTCGTGTGGTAGAAACCATGAGGCCTAATGGTGTTTTAATCACGCAGGTAGTACCACGTGGTGGTCGTATTTCTGGAAAAAGTAGTGTCGTTCACATGGACGCCTGGAATTGGGAAGATGCATCTATTAAAACAGATGATGGAATACATTTCAATTGGCCTAGGACTTTTTCTCGTTCAGGATCATGGTACAATCCAGGACCTATGGAACCTAGCAAGAATTACCAGAAGCAAGTAGACGAATTAAAGCAATTCATGACATCTGCTCGTAGTTATAAGGGCAATGGCAAGAAGGATTTAAAGTTTGAAGCAATGCAAAAGATATTTAGCAAGGATGCTATTGCTTACATACATGTGAATGGTGAAAAATCCATACGTGATGTTTTGGCATTTATAAAAGAGCAGGATATCAAAGCTGTTCTGGTAGGAGCTAATGGCGCACAAAATGTGACAAAAGAACTCGTAGCTATGAATATACCAGTATTAGCTGGTAGAGTTCATGATTTGCCTGCGCGTGAGGATTCAGATTACGACATGCCTTACAAGTTCCCAAAATTACTTCACGATGCAGGAGTTTTAGTAGCCTTAGAAAACTCTGGTGATATGGAACGCCATCAAGCCCGTAATTTCCCTTTCTATGCAGGAACAGTACGTGGTTATGGAATGAATAGTGAAGATGCTTTACAGCTGGTAACGCTTAACGCTGCAAAGATCTTAGGAATTGATAACAATTACGGTTCCTTAGAACAAGGCAAAAGCGCTACCCTATTTATTTCAAATGGTGATGCGCTAGACATGCGTGGAAATGATATTACCAGAGCATTTATTGATGGACGTGATATCTCACTTAATACCAGACAGATTGATTTGTACAATCGATATATGGATAAGTATAAAGCGCAGAAGGAATAAAATCTCAGTTTATATTATTTAAATTCACAACATGCCAAGAATATTCTTGGCATGTTTTTTTGTTTACAATCTTAGCTGCGTTTTTCTTTTGAATTGGTCTAGTCATTTAAGGATTTCGAAGTGATAAACAATCCTATATTTTGAAATTATACGAAAATAATCAGAAGCATTAAAAGTCATTACTTTTATTGTTAACGGTAATTTAACACTTCTATCGAATCCCTTTTATAACAATAGGTTTCAAATTTTATTGCAACCTTTTCTTTGCAATTTGTTGAAATTTAAAAAACAGTAATTTGATCTAACCCGTTATTTAAATATGAACAATATTAGAATAACTATGATTGAAAATTTACTAAATAAGCTTGCTGAAGAAGCCTACAATTTACCTAACAAGGACGTTGAGAAGAAAGACATATTAATCCAAAATTTAAAATTAATATTACCTAGCATTGGTATTGATTATAAAAAATATATGAAGGAAATAGAATCAATTAGTTTTTCTCCTCAATACTACTACGATAACGCTTATGACGATGCATGGAATTCAGGGCATAACAAGATTAAAAATTTAATAGCGAACATTAAAAAAGAATATTCAAGAGCAAAAGGATCTAATAATTTATCCAAACTAATAGAGACTGTAAAAGGGTATCTTTTACAAGATATGGGAAAATTAATAACAAAAATATTTAGCTTAATTATTGAATTAATCCTAAGTAAAGTATTTGATACATTATTAATATACCTATTTGATAATATTTTGTGCTAGTATTATCATCCTTCTAATTTTTAAAAATATCAATTTAAAATTTACAACTCTCCTTAGTAACGATCTTATATCCACGTCGCGCGCGTCTGTGACGCGTGTGAACTCAACTAAAGTTTATAACGTCAATTAATTAGAGTATGCATGTTGCATCATACAGATTAACTTGCTTTATAAAATGATTACTTTTATACTTAATTGTATTCTTAGATGGATTTATAGCACTAAAGATGATGCGTAGAAAAGAACTAATAAATAAAAATTCTGAGATAAATACGCATTACAATAACTTAATCTAAGGACACGCGTTGCAAACGCGCGCCACAATGGAACTTGTGAGTAATATAAAACATTTGAGAAATGAGATTCTTCGGCAGGCTCAGAATGACAAGGAAAACTCAATGTTATTCTGAACTTTGTGAAGAATCTCACCTATTGAAGATAGAGATTCTTCGGCAAGCTCAGAATGACAAGGAGAAGGTTTTATGAATCTCTAGATCCTAGTAATAATAGCTCATTACAAACGACCTCTGTCGTGTAGCGTTTATTACCATCTTTATCTTCCCATGCTCTAGTAGTTAATTTTCCCTCTACACCTACTTGCTTTCCTTTTTCTACAAATCGCTCCACAATATCTGCGGTTTTTCCCCAGCAGATGATATTGTGCCATTGGGTATCTGTCACTTTCTCGCCTTGCTTATTTGTATACGATTCTGACGTTGCCATAGAGAATGTGGCGAGTTTGCTTCCATTATCTAGGTTTTTAATTTCTGGCGCTTGTCCTAGATTACCGATTAATTGTACTTTGTTTCTTAACGTGCTCATAATAATTGATTTTACGTGGTTAATATTAGTTTTAAAGAATTAGGTCTCGACTGTCGCTCGACCTGACGTCATTGTTTGTTGATGACGGTGCAAATATGAAACAGCATCAAAACCGCAAACGTATTTTAACCGTTTGCTTACGTTTATTTACGTTTGTAAAGGTTTAAATGTATTTTTATATTATATAAAACAGATATTTATGACAACAAGTTGATAGAAATATATTTTTTAGAATTTTGTGGGCACAAAAAAAGCCTTGATTTCTCAAGGCTTTTTTCATTCACTTACTGTACTATTTATTGTTTAGCATTTGCTTTTGCTTGTTCCATTCCCTCTTCAATCATATCAAAGAATTGATCCAGCTTAGGTAAGACCACGATGCGAGTACGACGGTTTTTTGCTCTACCTTCTT
Organism: Nonlabens sp.; assembly: GCA_020630715.1. Taxonomy (GTDB): domain Bacteria; phylum Bacteroidota; class Bacteroidia; order Flavobacteriales; family Flavobacteriaceae; genus Nonlabens. Next base: position 171,430 of record JAHDIQ010000004.1, on the reverse strand, counting down.
CTGTATCATTACTTGCTACTGGAACATAAAAACTACGTCCTGCAGCGGTCATACGTTCTGGTGCCACATTAAATTCTTCTTGTAGAACTTTAGTAACGGCTACTGCTCTAGCCGTACTTAATTGCCAGTTATCTTTAAAACGGGAACTAGAAATAGGCTGACTGTCTGTATGACCTTCAATCATAATATCGATTTCTGGCTTATCATTTACTACTGTCGCTACTTTTCCTAAAACTGCTTTTGCTTTCTCATAAACCACGTCGCTACCACTCGAGAAAAGTAACTTATCGCTAATAGAGATGAACACAACTCCTTTTTCTACATTAACCTCAATATCGCTATCATTTAAATTTCCTAAAGAGCTTTTTAAGCTAGTAACTAGCGCTAGTGTTACACTATCTTTTTTAGTAATAGCATCATTTAAAGAACGTATTTGCATGTCCTTTTCACGAATGCTTTCTAGAGATTTCTCTAAGTTTTCTGCCTCTTTTTTAGACAATGTCGCGAGATCACCTACATTATTTAAAAGTGCTGCATTGGTATTTTTAAGGTTATCTAATTGCTCTCGTTTAAGTTTCAACTGTGCTTCTGCAACTTTTTGATCTGATAAGCAGGCATTTAATTTTACCGTTGCGCTATCTAGTAGTTCTTGTGTTGCTTGTTGTTTTGCTAGTGCTGCGTCCAGATCTTTCTTTGACGCACAAGAAAATAACAATCCTGTGGCTGTAAGTAATAAAAATATCTTTTTCATGAGTATTCTTTTAGGTTAACCAAAAATAACATTTCAATTTACAAAGGCTAAACTCTTAACAATCAATTATGGAATAACCTTATAGATCTTTACAATAGTATACTTTTTTCACAAAGTATTGATAAGCTATAGAAAATGGTCTAGAACTTATTTGTGATGCTGTGCTAAATCGTATGATCTCTTGGCGTTTTTTCAACATTTTAAGAAGGTGTCCATAAAAAGAAGCGTGAGCTTTTAAGACACTAAAGAAATGTGCAAATTCTCCTTTAAAAATAAAACGTATTCCTGCTACTCCATCTAGGATCATTCTAAGAAATAATCGCAACCACCAGAATTTTCTATGATCATTCTTTACAATATTGAATAGACTATTTCTAAAGTTGTAAAATGACTTGCGTGGATGTTGTACCTCTAGCGTTCCACCACCTAGGTGATAAACGTAGCTAGTAGCACATACTCCTATATCATATCCAGCATGACGTAATCGCCAGCACAGGTCTATTTCTTCTTGATGAGCAAAATAGGTTTCGTCTAAAGCGCCTACTGCATAATACGCTTTTTTCTTAACAAATAAAGCCGCACCACTAGCCCAATCCAGATTTGTGGTGGTTCCATATTCATGATTTAATACTTCTAGATGATTAAAAATACGACCACGGCAATAAGGATATGCTAATTGATCTAGATATCCACCAGCTGCACCAGCATATTCATAAAACTCTAAGTGTTTATAATCCATTAACACTGGCTGGCAGGCTGCCATAGATGGGTTCTTTTCAAACAACGCTACAATAGGATCAATCCATCCTGCGGTGACCTCGATATCATTATTAAGTAAGCATACTAGTTCTTCTTCTACCTCGCTCAATGCCCGATTGTAGCCACCTGCATAACCTGTGTTTTCTTTCATTCTAATGATAGAAACTTCAGGATACTGTGCTTCAACCCATGAGATAGAGTCATCTGTAGACGCGTTATCTGCTACATAAATGTGATGGTCACCGCTGTGCGCTACAACACTAGGTAGATATTGTTGCAGTAATTTTTTACCGTTCCAGTTTAAGATGACTATGCCTACTTTCATTGATAATCAGGGATTTCTGGAATAAAATCATAACGTTGATTCTCATAATCCATCGTACAATAATAATGTTCTAATCCATTTGTAATCATCAAATACTGCGCATTTAACGCAAGATTATAACGGGCAATTTGGTCAAAAACGGTTTGATTCAGCTTAATTTTTGGCGCTTTACACTCTATAATAGTATGAATACTGCCATCTTTATTAAAAACCAGAATATCATAACGCTTTACAGTTCCTGCCACATCCAGTTGCTTTTCTATATTAATTAGGGATGATGGAATACGCTTTCGCGAAAGCAACCAAAAAACAACATGTTGCCTCACCCATTCCTCTGGTGAAAGAGAAACAAACTTTTTACGGATCGGGTCAAAGATCAACCGTCCTTTTTCAGTATTTTTAACCCTGAATTTTGTCGCCGGAAAATTTAAACTGGTCATGATTCAAAATTACAAAAACCGCTACGGCTGTGCATGAGTGATACGAGAAAGATTTTAGCAGATTTACAGAATAAGCAATACGCGCCTATCTACTTTTTATACGGCGATGAACCTTATTTTATTGATCAGATTTCAAAGTATATAGAAAACAGCGTGCTGGACGAAAGCGAGCGTGGATTTAATCAAATGACGCTCTATGGTCGCGATACCAGTATGGATGATATCGTCTCAAATGCAAAACGATATCCTATGATGGCATCGCATCAGGTGATTATCGTTAAAGAAGCACAACACCTCGCTAGGCAATGGAATAAATTTGAGGCCTATGCACAGCAACCTCAACCTACTACTATTCTAGTTTTTAACTATAAGTATAAGAAACCCGATAAACGCCAGAAAGTATTTAAAGCGATGGCAAAAACGGCCGTGATGTTTGAGAGTAAAAAACTCTATGACAATCAGGTCTTACCATGGATCAATGGCTATATTAAAGAACGCAATTACCAGATTGAACCTAAGGCTGGCCAGATGCTTATTGAATTTCTAGGAACAGATTTAGGTAAAATTAAAAACGAACTGGATAAGTTGATGATCATTATCCCAGCAGGAAGTTTAATCACAGCGCAATCTATTGAAGATAACATAGGAATTTCAAAGGACTACAATAACTTTGAATTGCGCAAAGCACTAGGAATGCGTGATACGGTTAAGGTTTTTAGAATCATAAACTATTTTGCAGAGAATCCTAAGGATAATCCTATAGTTGTAACTACGGGACAGCTGTTCAGTTTTTTTAGCCAATTATTAAAACTGCACGCACTAAATGATCGCAATCCTAATAATGTAGCTAGAGCAATAGGTGTGAGCCCATTTTTTGTAAATGAATATCTAACCGCTGCAAAACACTACTCTATGAAACACTGCAGTCATGCGGTACAACAAATACGTACCACAGATATGAAAAGTAAAGGTGTAGGCGCATATAATTTATCACAGCATGATCTCTTAAAAGAACTCATGGTAAACATTCTACAACCATGAGCAAGTTAAAAGCATGGATTAGTGCAGCACGATTACGTACTTTACCATTAAGTATTAGTGGCATATTGGTGGGAAGTGCTTGTGCTTATATAGCGATTCACCAATTTAATCTGTCCTTAGATAAATTATCTTTAATAAATGCTAAGCATACTACCGAAGTTATTCCCTTAAATATGGAGCAGTCCATAGCAGAAATGTTCAGTTTACCCAAAAAAGTTTTTAATATAACTATTCCCATCCTAGCATTAATCACCACCTTAGGATTCCAGATTCTGTCAAATTTTGCTAACGACTACGGTGATGGCGTGAAAGGAACAGACAATGAAGATCGTATAGGACCTATGCGTGCAATTCAAAGTGGTGCTATCAAACCACACGAGATGAAACGCGCCATGATCATCACAGCGGTATTAACCTTAATCAGTGCCATAGCATTGATTTACGTAAGCTTAGGACTGGATAAATTATTGATCTCTTTATTCTTTCTAGTATTAGGAATTACAGCAATATGGGCGGCGATTAAATATACGGTAGGCGATAATGCCTATGGATATCGTGGATTAGGTGATGTGTTTGTATTTGTATTCTTTGGACCAGTAAGTGTTATGGGAATTTATGTCTTAATTACTCAGCAATTAAATTGGTGGACTATGTTACCATCGATCACCATAGGTTTATTAAGTGTCGCTGTGTTGAATTTAAATAACATGCGTGATCTAGAAAGTGATCGTAAAGCTGGTAAAAATACTATTGTTGTGAAAATAGGATTAGCTAAAGCAAAGCTATTCCACTACATAGTAATTACTGTAGCATTTGTTTGCGCTTCTTTGTTTATTCTTATGAATTACTTAGCGACATCTTATGTTTTCATATTTCTGCCTATGCTTGCATTCATTCCCATACTCTTGCATGTCTTTAAAGTAGAACGCACCACTAACCCATCAGATCTAGATCCAGAATTGAAGAAAGTGGCATTGAGCACCTTTGCTTTTGCCATACTTATGGTAATTTCAGTTGTCATAATGTAACTCTAAATGGGTTGTTAAATTTACTATGCAGCGCATAACGTATTCAACTGAATCACAATTCATTACCGATCATTGTTCATAAACTAACATTTTTTTAACCGATAAATTAACATTTGTTAATTGATTTGTTGCACTTCTGGCGTATCTTTAGAAGGTAATAATCAACACATCAGCCTATAGAGAAAAACTACTTTAATCAATTTAATTATTCTATTATGGCACGAGCAATGTTTGAGTACACTAAAACAGTACTAGAAAAGGTGAGCTTTAATCCTACACTTTTTTGTAAAGAACTGCAAAAGGCAATAGATCGCCTACTACCATTTGAAATCGATGAATTGAAAATTTGGTTAAAATCGATGGTATTACAAAAACCAGAATTAGCTACTTGTATGCCTTTATTGCCGCGGTAGCTACCAAAAAACTTTATGCAAGAATAAAAACCATCTAGCACTAACTAGATGGTTTTTTTCTTTAAACAGGATAATACATAACTATTTACTCGCCAGCGGACTCACAATTTCAACATTTGAAAAAGCAATAGCTCCTTTTACTACGCCGGTGATCACTGCATGTAACGCATCAATAATTTGCATCTTAAGACCACTACGGTGGTAAATTAAACTTACCTCTCTTGCTGGTGATGGATCTTTAAATGCTCGCAGATTATCCTTTTTACGCTCTTGAATATCTAGCGTATTTAAATAAGGTAGTAAAGTCATGCCTAGACCTTCATCTGCTAGTTTAATTAAGGTTTCAAAACTTCCACTTTGTAACATAAATTGCTCTTCTTGAGAATTTCTAGAGTTGCGACACAAGTTTAAAACACTATCCTTAAAACAGTGACCATCTTCCAGAAGCAATAATTCATCCACATGGATATCTTCAACGGTGAGTTTTCCTTTATCTGCTGTGGCAAATCTAGGTCCATACGCTACAAATGGCTCATAGTATAAAACGCGTTCTTTTATATTCTCGTTGTTAAGAGGCGTAGCAGCAATTGCCGCATCAATGCTTCCTTCTTCTAGTGCTTCAATGATACGTTCTGTAGTTAATTCTTCAATAAGTAACTTTACTTTAGGATAACGATTCACAAAACTCTTTAAAAACATGGGTAATAAGGTAGGCATTACCGTAGGAATAACTCCTATTTTAAACTCACCACCTATAAAGCCTTTCTCTTGATCTACAATATCTTGAATACGATCACTTTCATTAACGATATTACGCGCTTGATTCACTATTTTTTTACCAGCATCAGTAAGTTCAATAGGCTTTTTTGAACGATCAAAAATCTGCACATCTAACTCATCCTCTAGCTTCTGTATTTGCATGCTTAAGGTAGGCTGCGTTACAAAAACATGCTCTGCTGCTTTAGTAAAATTCTGATGTTGAGCAACGGCAAGAACGTATTTTAATTGGGTGATTGTCATTATAGATATTTTCTACAAAAATACAATAAGCTATGTTATTTATCTATAGCAAATTATTCCTTTTTGATGGGTGATTTATCCTTTCGATCGTATTTTTATTTGTGTAATTGATAAGGATAATTTGCTGTTTAATTTGGTCATTTTTAAAGCAATTTTACGACTTAGAAATAGTATTTAAGATACGATTTATATTGGTGGTATAGCGCTTTCGCGCGTTGCATTGAGCTTGTCGAAATGAAAGCACACATAAATCAAAAAATCGAACTTAAAACCATCATCACGTTTAAAACAAATCTCTTATGGATTCACAAGAAAAAATTGCCAAAACACTTGAACCACTCACTAAAGTAATTGCATACGTATTTGGTTTTTTAATCACTGTCGTAGCAATATGCTTTATGTTAGTGTTTTATATAGGAACCATTCCTAGCGCAACACCTGTTGAAACTTCACCAGCGCCAGAGCCAGTAGTAGTAGAACTCACAGAGCAAGAACAACTAGGTAAATCACTTTTTAACAGTAATTGTGCTGCATGTCATAAACTTAATCGTAAAGCAGTAGGTCCAGCATTAGCAGGTGTTACTGATAAGTATGAACGAGAATGGTTGTATCCATGGATTAAAAACAGTGCTGCAATGATCGCTGCTGGTGATCCACGAGCTGTCGCAATTTATAATGAATACAATCAAAGTAATATGAACGCATTTCCATTACTTAGTGATGAAGAAATTGAAGCCATACTTGTGTATACGGATACTGGGAAATAAATTAACATTTTACTAGGGCAATGCGCTACAGCATCCATGTAATTTTACTTTAAAGATTTTACATGAATATTATCGCATTTGCAGGTAGTAATAGCAGTACCTCAATTAATAAACAATTAGTTACTCATGCTGCACAACAGTTTCAGGAAGATCAAGTCACTATACTTGATTTGAATGACTTTGAACTGCCTATATACAGTATCGATTTAGAACAAGCATCTGGTATTCCAGAGAATGCACAGCGTTTTTCTGATCTTATAAAAGCATCAGATCTTTTATTAATATCCCTAGCAGAACATAACGGTGCATACAGTGCTGTTTTTAAAAACCTGTTTGACTGGCTATCTAGAGTAGATGGTACTTCTGGATTTCATGGTAAATCTATTTTTGTGATGGCAACTTCACCAGGCGCTCGCGGTGGTGCTAGTGTATTAGAAATGGCAGTAAGTAGATTTCCGCGCAATGATGGTGAAATTGTAGGCACCTTTAGTCTACCATCTTTTAGTCAAAACTTTGATTCTGAAAAAGGAATTACAAATACAGATTTAAATAACGAACTGATCGATAAATTAAAATCGATCAAAATCAACTAATTCATTATGGCAACAATAACTTTAGGCGGTAACAACATTTCAACTAATGGAACATTACCACAGGTAGGATCTACTGCTCCAGACTTCACACTTTTAAAAGCAGACCTTTCTCACGCATCTTTATTAGATTTTAAAGGACAACGTGTGGTACTAAACATTTTTCCTAGCATCGATACAGACGTGTGCGCAACATCTGTACGCAACTTTAATAAACGCGCTACAGAACTAAATAACACCGCAGTAGTAAATATCTCCAGAGATACACCATTTGCTCAAAAACGCTTTGTTACAGATGAAGATTTAGAAAACGTTACTAATTTAAGTGATGTGAATACTGGGAAATTTGGTAAAGATTATGGTCTAGAAATCACTGATGGTCCATTAGCTGGTTTTCACTCCAGATGCGTTATCGTGTTAGATGAAAATGCAAAAGTGATTTATAATGAACAAGTCCCAGAAATCGCACAAGAACCTAATTATCTAGAAGCGCTTAAAACCTTATTGTAAATTGGGATTAGGAACATTCATTAGTGGTAGGATCAAAGGAATGGGCTATGCGATTAAAGGCGCATGGTTATTATTGCGTACTGAGGCTAGTATAAAAGCACAGTTTGCAATAGCCATTGCCGTTACGATAGCCGGATTTTACTTTGATATTACCACTACAGAATGGATCATACAAATCATTTGTATAGGACTCATCATGAGTCTAGAAGGCATGAATACTGCCGTAGAAGCCCTAGCAGATTATATACAACCTGATCACGATCCTAAAATAGGTCATTTAAAAGATATCGCCGCTGGCGCGGTATTTATCACTGCAATTGTGGCGGTAATTATAGGTGCTATTATTTACATTCCTTATATAAAAACCTTGTTCTCGTAACAATGTTAACATCTAGTGAAGTGCTAGATGGCATTCCCGTGCAATATTGTTATTTTTGTTCGTTTAGTATACCACATGGCCAAAACAAAAAAATCAACTCCTAAAACTAAAAAACTGCGTATCCCATCGCTTCAACTCACTAGAGTTCAAGAGATTCTTATAGGTAGTGCCTTAGTAGGTTTTGGGATCATATTATTGCTTTCCATGGTGTCTTTTATATTCACATGGCGCAGTGACCAGAGTATTCTAGGTAGATTAGGAGAACGTGAGCTAGAGGCTCAAAACTGGATCAGTAAAATAGGTGCTGGATTAGGTGACTTTTCTGTCTATGACGGATTCGGTATCGCGGCCTTATCCATACCATTATTAACCATCATTACTGGATTATATTTATTTGTAGCAAATGGTGATCGTATTTCGCTTTCGCGAAAGCGTATTCTAAATCTATGGTTCTGGGGAATCTTTTTAATGCTGTGGTTGTCATTAGCATTAGGATTTTTTGCCTCGAGTAATTCTTTATTAGGCGGAAAAGTAGGAACAGAAATTAACGACTTTTTACAAGATTATCTAGGTCTTGCCGGTGCAATAGTAGTTGTAGCATTATTAGGAATCACCTACCTAGTACTAAGACTAGGAATCACTCCAGAAAAAATAAGCGCTTATTTCTCTAAAAAAGCGAGCGAAGTAAAAGACAGTTTTGAAGAACCAGAAACGGTTACAGATGAAGAGAAAGAATGGGAACAAGCAACTAAAGAAGGTGCTACCCAAGAATTAGAAATCACATCGCCAGTAGTAGAGTCAATCCCAGAACCAGTAGAAGAAAAAACACCAAAACCTGTTCTTAAAACTATTCCTAAAACTAGTGAGGAAGACGTTGAAGTAGAAATCAACATGATAGAGGAAGAAGATGAAGTTGATATTAAGGCAAATAAGATTGTAGAGGATTTTGGCGAGTTTGATCCTACCTTAGAATTAAGTAATTATAAGTTTCCTCCTATTGAGTTATTGAAAGATTATACACAAGGAAAAACAGTTACCATTAACGAGGAAGAACTTCAGGCTAATAAGGCAAAAATTGTTGAAACGCTAAACAACTATAAAATAGGTATTGCAAAAATTACCGCTACTATAGGTCCTACCGTTACGTTATACGAGATTGTTCCTGAAGCTGGTGTGCGTATTTCAAAAATTAAAAACCTAGAAGATGATATCGCACTATCACTAGCCGCACTGGGAATACGTATCATCGCTCCTATTCCAGGACGTGGAACCATAGGTATTGAAGTTCCTAGTCGCGATCCATCGATTGTATCCATGCGATCTGTTATTAAATCGCCTAAATTTCAAAATGCAGAAATGGCGTTACCTATCGCTTTAGGTAAAAATATTTCTAATGAAACCTTTGTAGTAGATCTAGCAAAAATGCCTCACTTATTAATGGCAGGTGCGACTGGTCAAGGTAAATCTGTAGGTTTAAATGCGGTATTAACATCATTACTTTACAGTAAACATCCCGCCGAAGTAAAATTTGTACTCGTAGATCCTAAAAAGGTAGAACTGACTTTATTTAATAAAATAGAACGCCACTATCTTGCAAAACTTCCTGATAGTGAAGAAGCTATTATTACAGATAATTCAAAGGTGATCAACACCTTAAACAGTCTTTGTATTGAAATGGATGCGCGTTACGATCTTCTTAAAGATGCGATGTGTCGTAACATTAAAGAATACAATGCTAAATTTAAAGCTAGGAAGCTTAATCCTAATAACGGTCATAAATTTTTACCCTACATCGTACTAGTCGTAGATGAATTTGCAGATTTAATCATGACTGCTGGTAAAGAAGTAGAAACTCCTATTGCTAGATTAGCACAGCTAGCTCGTGCCATAGGAATTCACTTAATCATTGCAACCCAGCGACCATCTGTAAACGTGATTACTGGTATGATCAAGGCTAACTTCCCAGCACGTATTGCTTTTAGAGTAACTTCAAAAATCGATTCACGCACCATTCTAGATAGTGGTGGCGCAGACCAGCTAATAGGTCGTGGTGATTTATTGTACACCTCTGGTAATGACATTACACGTATTCAATGTGCTTTTGTAGACACACCAGAAGTAGAAAAGATAACAGATTTTATAGGATCACAAAAAGCCTATCCAGATGCACATTTATTACCAGAATATGTAGGTGAAGATGGCGGTGGCACAAGTCTTGATATAGATATAGACGAGAGAGATAGTAAATTCAGAATGGCTGCAGAAGTGATCGTCACTGCTCAACAAGGTAGTGCATCCTTACTGCAACGTAAGCTTAAACTAGGTTACAACCGTGCTGGAAGAATTATCGATCAACTAGAAGCTGCTGGTATCGTAGGATCTTTTGAAGGTAGTAAAGCGAGACAGGTATTAGTTCCAGATTTAGTGGCTTTAGATCAATTACTAGAACAAGAAAAAAACACTTAGAACATTACGAAAATGAAAAAGATCGTATTACTCCTATCCTTATTTGTAACCGCTATGGTTACTGCACAAGACGCAAAAGCAGACCAGTTACTTAAAGAAGTAGCTGCAAAGTTTAAAGCTTATGAAAATGTAGTTTTTAATTACAAAGGAAATCTTTCTAATCCTAAATCTCAACTAGATATGGATGTGCAAGGTAAGGCGACCTTAAGTGGTGAAAATTACAATGTAGATTTTATGGGAAGCACTTACATCTTTAACGGTGATAAGTTACATGTCATTAATCGTGAAGATGAACAGGTAACCATTTCTACTCAAGATGATGATGAATCACAACTCATCTCTCCTACTAATATTCTTACCTTTTATGAAAAAGGATACATTGCAAAATGGGATATAGAACAAAATGATCGAGGTCGTAAAATCCAGTATATCAAATTAACTCCTATTAAATCTGATAGTGAATACAAACAAGTTTTACTAGGAATAGATATCAATACAAAACATATCTATAAAGCGATCGTTATGGAGAAAACAGGAACTAAAGCTACTTTTACATTGCTTTCTCTTAAAACAAATCAGCCGTTGTCTAAAAAGACCTTTGGATTTAATCCAGCAGATTATGACGGCTGGGATATTGAATCACTAGACTAGATTGAAAATACTAGATCGCTACATATTGACTTCATTTATAAAGACGTTTTTAAGCGTCTTTATTGTCATTATGTTTATTCTGATTCTTCAGGCGATCTGGCTTTACATAAAAGATCTAGCTGGTAAGGATCTAGACTACATCACGATTGCAAAATTTATGATGTACACGATTCCTGTAATTGTACCACTAGCCTTGCCTTTAAGTATCCTACTAGCATCTATTATGGTATTCGGGAATTTTGCCGAGCATTATGAATTTGCCGCAATGAAGTCTAATGGGATATCATTACAGCGCGCCATGCGTTCACTTACAATCGTAATTGCTACATTGAGTATTACTTCTTTCTTTTTTGCAAATAGTGTCATTCCATGGGGACATTTTAAGCAGTTAAACCTTAGAAATAACATCCGAAACATGAAACCATCTATGGCAATAGGTGAAGGCACCTTTAACGAGATAGGTGAAATTAATATTAAGGTGAATAAAAAATCTGGTGAACGGCGAGAGTTTTTAGAAGGTGTGATTATCCACAAAAAAAATCCAAAGAAACCAGGAAATTACACGGTTGTAAAAAGTAAGAAAGGAGAATTAAAAAGTTCTTTAAAATCTAATATTATACAACTAGTTCTTACAGATGGTAACTATTACGATGAATTATATCCTGAGAATGCTCAAAAAAGACGTTCAGCACCATTTGTTAAAAGCTATTTTGACACCTATACCATTAACATAGATGTATCTGGACTTAACGATGTGGATATGGATGAAGCTAAGGTTTCTGATAATCACAGGATGCTTAAAATTAAAGAACTCAACACCAGTATTGATTCATTTACAAATAATTACAATAATAACATTGCCACTTATAGACAGGTTCAATTACGAAAATGGTCACCAGAATCTCTAACCAGCGTTGTAAAAGATTCAACTTCTGAAAAAGGAAACGCTAGCGTTGATTTCTTTAAAAATCTAAAACCATTTAATCAACGTAGAGCCTTAGAAAGTGCTGTCACTAAGGTTAAAAGTCAAAAAAGCTCCTTACGAAATCGCTCATTCCAAATGGGTGAAGAACGTAAGCGTATTACAAAACACAAGATAGAGATCCATAAAAAGTTTGTTTTAGGAGTAGCCTGCATTATCCTATTCTTTATAGGTGCACCTCTAGGAGCTATTATTAGAAAAGGTGGTATGGGATTACCTATGGTGATTGCGGTTATTTTCTTTCTTGCGTATCATTTTATAGGAATATTTGCAGAAAAAAGTGCTGCAGAAGGTGCGCTACCTGTATGGTTAGGAGCCTGGTTAGGAACACTCATTATTTTCCCGATAGGTATCTTTTTAACCTATAGAGCGACCACAGACCAAGGCTTTTTAAATTTTAGTGAGCTTAAGGAAACCATAGGTAAATGGTTTAAAAAAACGCCAAAGAATACCACTAGCGCAGCTTAATCACTATCTTTGTTTTTATTCAAAATTAGAGCAATGATAGCCACCGCTACCTCACGAGATAAAATCCAGTTAGACCGCATAGAAGACGCCATTGAAGATGTTAAAAATGGTAAAGTCATCATCGTTGTAGATGATGAAAACAGAGAGAATGAAGGCGATTTTCTGGCCAGCGCACAATCCATCACTCCAGAAATCATCAACTTTATGGCTACACATGGGCGCGGTTTGATTTGCGCACCATTAACAGAGTCTCGATGTAAAGAATTAGAACTAGACATGATGGTGACTAATAATTCTGATCCTATGGAAACTGCGTTTACGGTATCCATAGATCTTAGAGGTCACGGCGTTACTACGGGAATAAGTGCTTCTGACCGTGCAAAAACCATCCAGTCACTAGTAAATCCAGAAACTAGATCACACGATTTAAGTAAACCAGGACATATATTTCCTTTAAAAGCAAAAAATGGTGGTGTTTTAAGACGTACTGGTCATACAGAAGCAGCTATTGATTTTGCAAGATTAGCAGGTCATGAACCTATAGGCGTGATCGTAGAAATTATGAATGAAGATGGTACGATGGCGCGATTACCACAACTAGTGGATGTAGCGCGTAAATTTGATCTTAAACTGGTATCCATTGAAGATCTAGTAGCTTATCGCATGAAACACGATAGCCTGATAGAAAAGAAAGAGGATTTCATGTTGCGAACCCGTTTTGGCGAGTATCGTTTAAGAGCTTACCAGCAAACTACAAACGATCAAATGCATCTAGCGCTCACTTTAGGCGACTGGGAAGATGGCGACGAGGTATTGACTCGTATGAATTCTACGCAAGTGAATAACGACCTCTTCTCTACCCTAACATCTAATGCAGACCGTAAGATCGACACGATGTTTGATAAATTAAATGAAGCTGGAAAAGGAGCAATTGTCTTTATAAACCAAGAGTTTAAACCTCAAAATATGTTGAATAGATTACACGAGTTGAAGTCTATTCAAGAAAATGGAGCGACTAAAGCACCTCGTAAAAATCTGGACAATCGTGATTACGGTATAGGCGCTCAAATTTTACATGATCTTAAGATTAGTAAATTGAAACTCATGACTAATAGTGAGCAATCTAGACGCATTGGTATGATAGGTTACGGTCTGGAAATTACAGAAATTGTAAGTTATTAGAACAATGTTGTTGAGGATTACGCTTTCGCGAAAGCGAAATAGTATCAAGCTTACTGCAAAAACAAACATCATAAACTGAAACTGATATATGTTTAAAAAAACAACAGAACAAGATTCATTGTACCAGCATCTAGAACAGATGAATACGGTTGAACTGTTGACTAACATTAATAAAGAAGATCAAAAAGTTGCGCAAGCGGTAGCATTAGAATTACCAGCAATTACACAACTGGTAGATGTGATTGCTACAAAGATGAAATCTGGTGGCCGGTTATTTTACATAGGTGCTGGAACTAGTGGAAGATTAGGGATACTGGATGCTAGTGAATGCCCGCCTACATTTGGTGTGTCCCATGATAAAGTCATAGGAATCATTGCTGGTGGTGATACTGCCATACGAAAGGCAGTAGAAAATGCGGAAGATAATACGAAGCAGGCTTTTCTAGATTTAAAACAATACAATATTACCTCAAACGATGTCGTCATAGGAATCGCTGCGAGTGGCACGACGCCTTATGTCATAGGTGGAATTAAAGATTGTAAAACTAACGGAATCATTACTGGTGCGATTACCTGTAATAAGGGATGTCCACTAGAACAAGAGTCAGATTATCCTATTGTTCCTGTAGTAGGTCCAGAATTTGTAACTGGAAGTAGTCGTATGAAAGCTGGAACTGCTCAAAAAATGGTTCTTAATATGATTAGTACTACAGTCATGATACAATTAGGTCACGTTAAGGGCAATAAAATGGTAGATATGCAATTGAGTAACGATAAACTGGTAGATCGCGGCACGCGCATGATTATGGAGGCTACTGGAGTTTCTTATGAGACTGCTCAAAAATTGTTATTAGATCATGGTAGCGTACGCGATGCAATCGCTAATACAGGAATTTGTTAACATGAAAGAGCAACGACAATCATCTACAGATAAGGATAAATTACGTAAAGGTGTTACTAAATTAATGCTGTGCCTACCGTTCATGTTTGCAGGTCCTATATTATTATCCTTTGCAGCGCGTAGTGAACGTCCTATTTTTACACTAATTCCAGGAATTGCTTTTTGTATCCTAGCGGTTGTGTTTTTATTTCAAGGAATTAATGGCATTTTAGACAGCATGTTTAAAACTGATAAAAAACGATAACCGCGTTCACCATCAAATCATATTTCATCTTTTATTTCGTTATCCTATTAAATTAAAATTATGAAAGTATATAGCTACCTACTTTTAGGTCTTCTTATTATTTCAAACTCTTGTAAGACCGCAGATAAGACAGAAGCATCAACTAATGGAATGACGGCAAAAGTATCAGACTACGCAGGATCTAGCGGTAGTCTCAATATAATGGGATATTTTGTGGATCCTTTTATGAGTGGTACTATTGATGCTAATGGTGTGGTTGACCTTAAATTACCAGATAGTTTTGACGCCATTACTTTAAAAGCTTTTGAAAAATATAACAAAGCAGGTGATGCAGAATATGAGTTGTCACCTATGGCTTTTAGTGACTTATTTGTAAATCTAGATGGTCTTAAGATTTCTGGTGAGAATGCCACAATTTCTCTTGCCGGTAAGTATTATGGATTTGAAGTGTTTAAAGATGATTATAAAATAGGTACTATTTACCCTACTAGCAGTTTAGAATATATGGATGGTATAAAAAAACCAGATGAAAGCACTGGTAAAAAAGGCTATCATTATGTACTGCTGTATATAGATCAACCTATTTCAATTCAAGGAGAACAAATCATCACTAATTATTTAAACGAAGATCCAGATCAAGCTTATGAAACATCCATTACCTACGATCTAGAATTAAAGGAAGGCTGGAACGTATATAAACATAGTATAGAGCAATATCTTTCAGACGATCTAGGGAATTACTTTCCTACAGAACAAGAATTTACAACTGCTCGCTTAAGTGACATTAATAATTGGGAATTCCTACCTCTTTAAGACTTGATGATTTTATTAACTCAAATACAAAAATTGACAAGGTTGAAACTGGATGCATATCTAGTTCAACACTTCTCCATTTACGTGGCTGTTCTAATTGGTTTTTTAGGTTTTAGTCAAAATCCTACAGCACCTCTCCAACAAGAAAACGATTCTATTATTAATGTCTCTTCTGGAATCACAACCATTAAAGAAGACACCTATCCAGGTGCTGTGATTTACCTAAGTGATAATACGAGTCAGGTTTACATGCAACATAAAGGAATTGAGATGTGGTGTGATCAAGCGATTTTTTACAAGAAAGATAATTTTATTAGAGCCTTAGGTAATGTAAAGATGAATCAAGGTGACACGATTCAAATGAATTCTACCTATGCAGAATATGATGGGAATTCCCAGCGTGCATTTGCCAGTGGTAAAGTAAACATGCGTAGTCCAGAAACGACGCTACAAACAGATACCTTATTCTTTAACCGTGTTAAGCAAGAAGCCTATTACCGCAGTGGTGGAACGGTACGCGACACGGCTAGTACTTTAAAAAGTCGTGTAGGACGTTATTTTATTCAAGAAAACAAATACCAGTTTCTAGATAATGTGGTTGTCACTAATCCTGATTATACCATCAATTCAAATCATATTAATTTCTATACAGAAACTGGTCACGCCTATTTGTACGGACCATCTACCATCACAGGAACTACCAGTACCGTTTATTGTGAACGTGGATTTTATGATACTAGAGCAGATGAAGGTTACTTTGTCAAAAATTCTAGAATAGATTACAATAATCGCAAGGTTACGGGCGATAGTTTATACTTTAATAGAAATCGAAACTTTGCTAGTGCCACAAATAACATCGTCGTCACAGATACTTTAAATAACTCCATCATAAAAGGTCATTATGCCGAGGTCTTTAGAGATCAAGACTCTGTTTTTATTACAAAAAGAGCTTTGGCTATATCTGTTCAAGAAAAAGATAGTGTTTATATACACGCAGACACTTTAATGGTTACTGGTCCAGAGAACAATAGAATCATACGTGGTTTTAGAGACGCACGCATTTTTAAAAGCGATTTAAGTGGTAGATGTGATTCTATTTATTCTCAAGAAGCCACAGGACTTACTAAATTGATTAAAAAACCAGTATTGTGGAGTGGTAAAAGTCAAATTACCGGTGACAGTATTCATTTAAAATCAAATGTAGAGACAGAACAATTAGATAGTTTACGTGTTTTTTATGATGCCTTTGTCATTAGTAAAGACACAATTACTGAAAACAGTTATAATCAAACAAAAGGAAAGGAATTGATAGGTGAATTCACAAATAATGAACTCTCTAAAGTAAATATCTATAAAAATGTAGAAGGTTTAGAATTTCTCAACAATGAAGATGGTGAACTTATTGCAATTAATAAAGAGACTTGTGGCAGACTTCAGATCATTTTTGAAAATGGAGATGTGAGCCTAATTACTAAATTCAATGAGGTTCCTGGAACAGCATATAAA
Source organism: Nonlabens sp. (assembly GCA_020630715.1). Classification (GTDB taxonomy): domain Bacteria; phylum Bacteroidota; class Bacteroidia; order Flavobacteriales; family Flavobacteriaceae; genus Nonlabens. Next base: position 154,194 of record JAHDIQ010000004.1, on the reverse strand, counting down.
CCAGAAGAATTACCTAAAAACGCTAGAAAATTAAGAGGATTTAAATGGCGTATAGAAGAAAAAATCAATAGTGTAGATGAGATTTTTAAAGGTAAACCACTTCCTAAACTAACACCTATAAAGGGCCTTCCACTACCTAAACTAGAAGAAGACTTCTTTGATCCAGAGGAAACAGAACCTAGTGAAAATTCTAGGTTAACAAAAGACGATTTAAAAAATCGCAAGGACGATATTCAAAAAATAGGTGAAAAGAAAGAATAGTGAAATCTGATTTCTTTACATATCAAGCGCAAACAACACCATACGCCAGTGGAATGGAAATCTCTCACGCTAGTGGTAATTACATTTATGATGTAGACGGTAATAGCTACCTAGATATGGTTGCTGGTGTAAGTGCTTTACCATTAGGCCATTGTCATCCTGCAGTTACAACGGCTATTAAAGATCAAGTAGATCGATACATGCATGTCATGGTTTATGGTGAATATGCACAAGAACCAGCCGTTGAATTATGTAAAAAGCTAGCATCACTCCTACCAGACCCTTTAGAAACGACCTATTTAGTGAATAGCGGTACAGAAGCTATGGAAGCGGCAATGAAACTTGCTAGACGTGTTACTGGTAGAACAGAGCTTATTGCTATGCATAACGCGTACCATGGAAACACTACTGGATCACTAGCATTGATGGATTATGAAGAACGTAAAGCACCATTCCGTCCATTAATGCCTGCAGTAACCTTCATAAAATTCAATTGCCATGCAACCTTAAACCGTATAACAGACAGAACGGCTGGTGTGATTCTAGAAAGTATTCAAGGTGGCGCTGGATTTATAATTCCTAGTCATTCATGGATGAAAGCATTACGCAAAAAATGTACAGACACAGGTGCCTTGCTCATCGTTGATGAAATACAGCCAGGTTTTGGGCGTACAGGAACGATGTTCTACTTTACCCAGCATGACATCATTCCCGATATGGTGGTCACCGGTAAAGGTCTCGCTGGTGGATTACCCATAGGAGCGTTAACCACTAGCAAGCCGCACATGGAGCAATTTAAAGAACAGCCCATGCTGGGACATATTACGACCTTCGGCGGTAATCCCGTTATTGCAGCTGCTGCACTTGCTACCATAGACACTATGGAGAATAGTGAGCTTATGGAGGATGTAAAGTTGAAAGAATTACACTTTCGCGAAAGCTTAATACATCCCAATATTAAAGCAATAAGAGGCACAGGATTAATGCTAGCAGCAATGTTACCAGATGATCGTTTTACAGCTAGCATTGTTGAAGAATGTAGAAAACGTGGTGTAATATTTTTCCTTTTACTGTTTGAAAAAAGAGCCATACGTATCACGCCGCCACTCACCATAACCTTAGCAGAAATAGATCATGCTTGTGCGATTTTAAAAGACGTAATCTCAGAATTTTACTAAAATTACAGCTTAAAAAACGGTGTTTATAACTTGTTTACAAGAGATTTTTAAGAATAGTTGATCTTTTGGCAAAAATTTTGACCTTAGTATAAGTAGAATCAAGATAGCGAGCCTATGCATTATGAATCTAGTGGACATGACGGTATGAGTATCAAAAAATTTGAATCTATGTTAGAATCTAACAAGGTGGGATTTTTTGATAGTGAGGAATTTGAGCAAATCATTGAGCATTATCTTGAGCTAGGTAAAATGGTATTAGCTCGTAAGGCTGTTAAACTAGGTTTATCACAACATCCTGCTGCCGTACCATTAAAATTGCTACAAGCAGAGATTTTTGTATTTGACAACGAATTTGATCAAGCGCATGAAATATTAAATGAACTTCACGAGCTACAACCCACTAACAGTGAAGTATTCATTCAAAAAGCAAACATCTACTCTAAAACAGATGAGCACGATAAATCAATTAATTTACTCAAGAGTGCTTTAGAATTAACCACAGATCAAGCAGATGTTTATAATCTTTTAGGGATGGAATTCCTCTTTATAGAAGATTATGAAAATGCAAAATTAAATTTCATCAGTTGCTTAGAATTAGATGATCAGGACTACAGTGCGCTTTATAATATTATCTATTGTTTTGACTTTTTAAATGAACATGAAGAGGCGATTGATTTTTTAAATAACTTTTTAAACACGCATCCTTATTGTGAGGTGGCGTGGCATCAGGTAGGTAAACAATATTTTGACCTGAAAATGTACCAGAAATCTCTCGCAGCATTTGATTTTGCCATTATTAGCGATGATAATTTTGTAGGTGCATATTTAGAAAAAGGTAAAGTACTAGAGAAATTAGGCAAGCATGAAGAAGCGATAGAAAATTACTTGATTACCTTAAAACTAGATGATCCTACTTCATTTGCTTATTTACGACTAGGAAAATGTCATGAAAAACTAGGACTAAAAGATCAAGCAATAAAATATTATAAGCAAACGGTTACAGAAGATCCATTGCTAGATAAAGCATGGATTGCTATCATAGATTTTTATCAAAGTCAATTAAATTATCAAAAAGCCTTAACCTATGCGGTAAAAGCTATTGAAATAGATAGTGAGAATGCATTGTACTGGATACGTTATGCAAAATTGAACAAGCGTCTTAACTTTTTTGAAGAGGCAGAACATGGCTATCGCAGGGCAATAGAGTTGGGGAATTATGAACTTGAAACCTGGTTAAACAGATCGGATATTTTGCTGCAATTAGGTGAAAAACGCGCCATTATTTCTAATTGTACACATGGCCTTGAGTTTTATCCAGAAGATCCAGAATTAGAATACCGTCTTGCTGGTGCTTACTATGCAACTGGTTCAACCGTAAAAGGATACTATCATTTTCAAAATGCTTTTAAAAACGATCCAGAATTTCTAATCATCATTGAGGAATTATATCCACAATGTCTTGAAATAGAAGAGATCCAGCAATTGATCAATTCCTAATGCATGTGGTTTACTAAGAAAACAACGCTGGATCAAGTAATAGATAATGTTGTAGACATTCACAACCATGTGTTACCATCCTTAGACGATGGTGCTGCAGATCTGGATGTTACGCTACAAATGTTAGATTGGTATCAAAAACTAGGTTTTAAAAAGGTAATTCCTACACCACATACCATGCTAGATTATTATGGTAATGACACGCAAACCATTAATGATTGTTTTGTACATACTAGAAATGCTCAAAAAGTAGCAGGCACTTACGATAGCTTACTTTCTCATGCAGCGTCAGAGTATATGATGGATGATGGATTTGAGAGATTAATTGATGAAAACAAATTACTGTTTTTATCTAAAAAGAACTTACTAGTGGAGTTTTCTTATTTTCAAAAACCTCACAACACACATGATCTCGTTTTTAAAATGCGTAGTACAGAAATCATACCTATTCTAGCGCATCCAGAACGCTATAGATATATCAATGGACTATCATCTTTTGAGAAGTTAAAAGATATGGGATTTGATTTCCAGTTAAACATACTTTCTTTAACCGGTCATTATGGTAAAGACGCTTTCGCGAAAGCGAAACTACTACTACAACATGGTCTATACGACTTTTGTGGTACAGACGCTCATAGACCTGAACATCTAGAGCTTCTAGCTACTCAAAAAGTAGATGAAAAATTAGTGATACTTACAGAAGTGTTATGGAAAAACAATAACGAACTCATCAAGTTCTAAATGTTTTATTTCTTTCCAGTGATCTTTTTAAATATTTTCTTCAAGAAAGAATCTTTTTTCTTGCCATAGGAATAACCGTATTTATTACCGTAACCAAAGTTTGTCAACTTCACATTATTTAGGACTAAAGCGATGTTGTTTAATTTATCTCCTTTGTGATTGTCTCCTATAAAGTCCAGTAGTGAACGTTCTGTATGACCAGCTCTAGAGACAAATACCGTCATGTCAGAGTATTTATTGATTAAAAAGGTATCTGTTACTAATAAGGTAGGAGCCGTATCTACTACGATAATATCGTATTCACTATATAAATCTTCAAAAACATCTTGCATACGATCCTGCATTAATAATTCTGCTGGATTAGGAGGAATAGCTCCTGAAAGTAAAATATCTAGATCTGGATTCACCTCACTAGTATAGGTTAAGCTTTTACCATCGATAGTATCATCCACTAGAAATTCTGTAAGACCTTTTGCCCTTTTTGCCTCACGATTTAAATAACGATGTAGTTGAGGATTTCTAATATCTGCTCCTAGCAACAGTACTTTTGTATTAGGACTGGCCAGCGTTAGTGACAGGTTATAAGCAACAAATGTTTTTCCTTCACCTTGAATGGTAGAAGTGACCATAACTACCTTACCACGCCTGTCACCTACTTGTACTGCATTTAATTTATAATATAAATTAGTACGTAGAATCCTAAATGATTCTGCTAATACAGATCGATCATTTTTTTCAATAAATTCTGTGTCGTTGCGATCCAGACGCGGTATTTCTCCTAGAATAGCTAGCTTTGGTAATGCTTTCTCTAGATCTTTTCTTGATGCTATTTTATTGTAAAAAAGTGTTCTTAAATAAACAATGGCTACAGGAATCAATAGTCCTAATATTAAAGCCGCTAGAAGAATAATTTTAGGTTTAGGACTTACCGGTAAGTCTGGCGCATATCCTGAATCAACTATTTTAGCTTTAGGAGCAGTCACCGCAAGTGAGATCGCTGTAGTCTCTTGCTTCTCTCTTAGTATTAAATAGATAGCTTCTACCACCTGTCTATTACGATCTATATCTCTAGAAATACGCTCTCTAACTGGTACTTTTCTAATATCAGCACCTGTGGCACCTATTTGTTGACGCACCTTTTGTTTTTGCAATTCTAAAGAACTGATGTAATTATTTAGAGACGATGTAATAGTAGATTTAACGTCTTCTATCTCAACTGCAAGCGTTTGCAATACGGGATTTGAAGGTGTACTCGTTTCAGAAAAACGTCTGTATTTTGCAGCAAGCTCATTATAAGTGGCTAGCATTCCATCAACTCTAAGATCTGATAATCCAGCCATGGAAACCGCGTTACCTTTATCTAAGTTAGAATTAAGATAATTACGCATATCCTTTGATAACCGTAGTTGAGTTTCAATTCCTATAATCTTTTCATTGAGCAACTCATTACGCTGTAGGTCTAATGCTGTTTCGGCTTGTAAGTCTGTTAATCTAGTTTTGTCTTTAAAACCTTGTATTCCTTGTTCTACACTATCTAATTCTCTCTCATAATCTTGAAGACGATCTTCAATGAATTCAAGTGTTTTTTGAGCTACTAGATTCTTATCGCTTATGGCGTCTTTATTATATTCCTCAATCAACTGATTAAGGATATCTTCTGCTTTTTCACCTACAGGATCTATAATGCTTAGATTCACAACACTTCCTCTTCTACCTGACGCTGTTACGTCCAATCTACTAGCAATGGATAAAACTAATCTTTCTTTAGGAATTACATTTACAATAACATTGTAGGGATCATCCTTTGCCTCGCCACTGCCTCTTTTTACTTGATTTTTTCCAACAATTTCATTGTTAGGAAAACCAATAAGGGATGTTTCATTAATTTTGAAAGCTTTTCCAAAAGCCATTGTATTCCATTGATTATCTGTTGCATCCTTATAGTCAAATAGACTATCATTTTTATATCTAACTAGAAAAGAAACAGCATTTTTAATAGTATTGTTCTCGTCTAAAACGGACTCTATGATAATAGGTGTCTTATTGTAAATATTAGAAGTTTTAATGTTTCCCTCTCTGGAATAAGTAGTAGTAAGGTTAAGTTCCTCTACTACTCTATTAATAAGCAGTTTAGATTTGAGTACCTGAACCTCATTTTCTACACTATTAAAATTGTTTCCTAAAAGACCACCTATATCACCTAGTGCCCCTATTTCAGAAACACCACCTCCAGATTGCGTGTCTTTTATAATAATACTAGCTTCGGCTTCATAAGAGGAAGTTGCATATCTAAGGTAGGTTGCTGCTCCAACGATACATAAGATAATACTTAAAATTATCCATGGCCATACTTTTACATATGGATGAATTTGATCTTTTAAACTTGATTGATTTTCTAAATTATTATTGATATCACTCATCTATTATCTTCTAGCATTTGAAATTACCACGATTGTAGAAAGTAATAGTGAAGCGATACTCACCCATAAAGACGCATTTCTATTAAATCCAGCAGCTTGTATTTGTGCTTTATTGGGGTCTATGATTATGGTATCATTTTGACGTAAATAATAATAATCAGAATAAATAAAATCTGCAGCGGTGATATCTATTCTTGTTGATGTTTGAACTCCATTTGTATCTCTAATAACTAGAATAGAATCTCGTTTACCATAAATTGTTAAATCACCTGCCATTCCTAAAGCTTGAATCAAAGTAATGCGGTTATCACTGGTAGTGAACGTTCCAGGTCTATTCACTTCGCCTAGTATTGTGTACTTAAAATTAATAATTCTGATATCCACGACCGCATCCGTAACAAAATTTCTTAATATTTTCTCTAATTTTTCTTGCGCCTGAATTCTAGTCAGTCCAGCCACCTTTACTTCACCTAATTGTGGGAAAATAATTAACCCATCAGAATTAACTAGATAGTCCAATAATCTGGCTTGACCCATCGCTTGCATACCAGCACCGGCTAATCCGATGGTTGCATTATAAGGTGCTACAGTTTCCATATTCTTACTAGAAACGGTAATACGTAATACGTCATCAAACTGAATTATATTTTCATAATCAGTAGTTTGATCTGTCAAGATTGTTTCTATGTTTTGAGTATAGAGTATTTTCTTTTTTGAGACACAAGAAGTTAGTAACAAAGCAACTATTGCTGTAGAAACTATGTTAAATAAAGCTCTTTTTAATTTCATCGTGCAAATATAGGGTTTACTTGCTTAAATTTACTTTAGTATCTAGTACTTCAAATACGCTATTTTTACTAATAAATTCAGGAACTAATTGCTTCAATTTAGCAACAGCAACCGTTTGGTTTTGCTGTTCTGCTGCAGCGGCTATTTCAATCACTATATTAGAGACATCGTCTAAATCTCTAACGATATCCTTTGCTATCATAATTTTCTCGTGATGAGTTGTAATGGTAGTTGCATCATCATTTAATAATTCCTCAAATAATTTTTCTCCAGGCCTTAATCCAGTAATTTGAATTTCAATATCCTTTCCTGGCTCTAATCCAGATAATCTAATCATTCTTTCGGCTAAATCCATGATTTTTACTGGTTTCCCCATATCAAAAACGTATACTTCTCCACCACTTCCCATCGTACCAGCCTGTAACACTAATTGACAGGCCTCAGGTATGGTCATAAAGTAACGAATAATATCTTGATGGGTTACGGTAACAGGACCACCTTGTGCTATTTGTTTTTTAAAGTGAGGAATTACAGATCCATTTGATCCTAATACATTACCAAATCTTGTGGTTATAAATCGAGTATTAGATGCTGATTCTTGTAAGGCCTGAACATAGATTTCTGCAGCTCTTTTAGTGGCACCCATGACGTTTGTAGGATTTACAGCCTTATCTGTAGAAACCATCACAAAACTTTTAACATGATAACTCACCGCTAAATCTGCTAGCGCTATAGTTCCTATAATATTAGTAGAAATTGCCTCAGTAGGATTACGTTCAATCAATGGAACATGCTTATAAGCCGCAGCATGAAATACTACATCTATCTTATTTTCTTTAAAAATATCTTCCAGTCTATTTTTCTTTCTAACGTCTGCCAGAATGAATTGATACTGGTGATCAGGATGTGCATTTAAGAGTTCCATCTCTAACTCATGTAATGGTGATTCTGCCTGATCAATGATAATTATTTGTTCCGGTGAATAATGAGAAATTTGTCTAGCTATCTCACTTCCTATAGATCCCGCACCACCCGTAACTAGAACTACTTTATTACTTAAAAAGTTGCTTATTTTGTGGTCATTAAGAACTATTGGTGATCGTTCTAGCAAATCCTCAATTTGTATTTCTTTAATATTTTGAGTGACGTCACCTTCATTCCATTGCTGCAATTCTGGTGCATTATAAACCGATAATCCATTTTTAAGACAACGATCTACAATATTATTTTTTTGTTTAATACTTACATAATTTCCAACAATTAATAGGCCATCCACATCCATGGCGTTGATGTTATCAAAAAAAGCATTGTTATATTTATAAACAGGCTTTCCTAATATCTTTATTCTAGTGTGCGCTTTTTTAAAAGATATAAATCCAGCTAATTCAAAGCCTTGAGCGTTTGATGTATTTATAGATTCACCTATAGATATGGTGTCATCATTAACACCTAATAGTAAAATACGTTTGTTACTAGTAGGATTTAGATTTTTAAATAAGGAGTAAAAACCTTTAACAATGATCCTAAAAAGTAACATTATCCCAAAAGAAAATGCTCCATAGACAATTAAAAAAGGCATTAAGAAGACCTTTTCATTCAAAACAAATAATGAGGTATAGTTAAAAATTATTAAAACTATTCCCGTTGAAAATGACGCAATCGTAATCTTTAAAATATCAACATTAGTACTATGTCTAATAAGTCCAGAATAGGTGCCGTAGATAAAAAAGAATAATACATTAACGATTAGTATAATAAGACCTTGTTGCCATATAGAAAGAAAATCGTAAAAAGGTAAATTAGTCGATTTTATGACCAAATAAGAAAGCACAATAGAGGTGCATACTATAAAGGTATCTAGTAAAACTACCATCCATCTAGGAAGATACTTGATGCTACTTACATCTAGCTTACTATCGCTATTGAAAAGCACATATTTAAAACGTTCTACAAAATAATTTTTAGTCATACTACAAAATCCTAATTGAAGTTAAGATTAAAAAAGAGGTTAAGCTTGAAAGCAGAACCCCTTTTTTCAAATATAAGAAAATTAAGATAAGATTTATTTTAATATTTATTCAATGATCAACCTTACCGATTGATTATCAATGCTCAATAAATAAACTCCCGTAGTTAAATTTTCATTTAATGTGATGGACAGCTTACCATTTTCGATGAAACGATAGTTTGGCTCTTGAACTATTTGACCTAATAGAGTCATTAATTTCACATTTTGAACCGTATTTGAGTCGATACCAGTTACGGTTATTAGACCATCTTTAACAGGATTAGGATATACGGATAACGCTTTCGCGAAAGCGGCATCATTCAAGCCCAAGGTGGTATTAGAAAAGATCAATTCAAAACGGTCTACTGCTATATTTGCACTGTTAGTATCATCAAAGTTGATTACAACATCCGTCAATCCACCGTTGTTAATCAAATGATTGATACCTGTAAAATTATCTTTTAAATACATGTTTACCGAGCTTAAACTAGAATAATTCATAGAGAATGTATAATCTCCAGTTGAGAAACCATAAACCTGTAATGGAATTACAGTACCTTCCTGAGGCATGCTGTAAGAACCTAGAATTAATGATTCATTACCGGCTTGAATTGCAATATTTTCATCTGGATTATTTAATTTCTTAAGATCATTTTGATCGACTGCATCATTTCCAGTAGCACTAAATTTTGTCACAATTCCATCTAATGCAACTGTAAGATCATTTGAATTATATAAATTCAAATTAAACTGTCCATCTAAGCTAGGTGTACTATACGTTGCATTTGTCTCACTACCACCTACTTTGTCAGACTCGTCAAAAGTTACTTGCGGAGCAAATGGTGCGTTACCATCATCTAAAACGGTAAAGAATACCGCCTGTCCTGGCTGGATATTACCATCTACTTCAGGATCTGCTGGAGTTACGGGATTTGTTGTGGCAGTAAAATCATAGGTACGATATGCTCCACGTGTTCCTGCTTGAGGATTCCATACATACATAAATTGAGGATTAATATCCTGTGTTAAAGTTGCATTTAAAACATCAGAAGCATCAACCTTAGACTGATATGGATTTCCTACAAATACAAATTCACCATCTGATAAGTTTGTTTCGAAAGTTTGTGTGTCTAGACCAGTATGGATCGTTCCTGTTGTTATTAATTTAGTATCTGTAGCAGGAGCGTTTGCAGTAGTTAGGCTAACGCTACGATCACCACGAATTAAAATTCTAGTAGGAGTACCAGCATCTAGAGATGTTGCGTTTGTATTATCACCGTTACTAGATTCTATAGCGACCCAAGATTGAGATGCCGAATTTTCAAAAGCAAATATAGATGGATTATTAGAGGTAGATTGATCAAAACCGTCACTCATCATTCCTCCTGTAATATGCGTTCCTATTCCCGGTGTATTTACACCACCATTTTGCCAATCTTGATACACCGTATTTGTCATATCTACAGGTACAGATACAAATCTAAACGCTCGTTTTGCTGGATAGAATTGCTCTACTTCTACGTTTCCTGTGATTGTTCCGCCTGTTACCTCATTTAATACTGCACTAGTACCATCAGTACTAGTAAAAACTAGATTATCATTAGTAGTGATGTCACCACCTAGTAGAGACACAAACTCTGCAACTTCAACACGACTGTTGAGTATAAGATTACCACCGGTAGTCGTAATAGAATTCACATTACCTAATAAACGTGGACTTTCTGTTGTCGGGTTTGCAATAATCTGGATATTATCTAATGCTATTTCATCAGAAGAATTACTACCACTATCATTTGTACTCCAAGCGATTAAATAAGTATCGCCCGCAGCTATTGTAAGTCCTGTGATTTGAGCTGTGACTAAATTACGTTGCCATTCTTCTACTGTGTCCTGGTTTAAACCTGACTCTATGTTAGTTTCTGGAATAAAGGTAATATTAGCTTTATCTACACCATGTCCTAGTTCTAAATCATTAGATCTATTTTCGTTATTTAAAAAATAAGCTTCATAAGCGACATTTAAAGTTGTTATAGGAGCACCTGTCTCATTTCTTACCTTAAAAAATATCGTTCCCGGTGTGAATTCGCTTCCTGTAGGCTGTATTCCTAAGCCAGTGTTACCACCACCAAAGTCAAAAGCATAAATACCTGCGGTCGAAACACCACCCATTGAAGTTCCACGAGCGTAATCGCCAGTGGTGTTGTCCTCATCAAAATCTATATCACCGTCACTAAATCCATCAAACGCAAATGTGTTGGAATCTAGCTGTCCAGTTGCTGGTAATTGTGCTAAACCAGAACCATTAAAACTTCCATTATTCACATTAGGCACTGGATTATTGAAATCAACGGTATAACGTGTATCTACTGCTGGAATACCAAAACCTTGTGGTTCTGGATCAAGGACAGCATATGATTGTTCAATTGTTGTAGTAGTTTCAGGAGCAGGATTACTATCCACAGCAACAATATTGTAAAAAACTTGAGTTCCATTTGGTTGAGCAGGAATAGTAGCTTCAAAAGTATCACCTGTAGTTGGATTGATAGGCAACGAATTAGTTAAAGAACCCGATGTCGTTCCCCAGTTAAGTGTCGCGCTAGCAATACCATCTGCATCAGTAATATCTGCATTGATAACAACAGCATCTGTAGAAGATGGCGCACTAGGAGTTGCGGTTATATTTGAGATTACTGGTGCTGGGTTAAACGCGCCAGAATTAGCAACGACTTCAATATTATCCAAATACAAACCTTCATCTGTTGCGGTTAAATTATTGAATGTGATTACGATTGATAAGACTGAATTATTATTAAGCGTTATCAACGCAGACTCAAAATTAGCAAATTGATTATCTGAAACGGTACAACCATGTTGAGTACCTGTTGAAATCGAAGGTAGAAGTGTTGCTGGACCACACTCACCATCGCCATCAAAATCAGTATCTAGTGCTGCTGGACCGTTACTTGCGTCTCCACTGCCAACCACATGCTGAACAGCAAGTAGGTTTTGTGGTGCGCCACTGTCTAAGCTATAGGTTACAATCATTTCATCAGTAGAATCCCAATCATTGTAATGATGTGCTAATAAATCTAATGAAAACGTAAAAGAGGAATATCCAGTAACATCAATGTTGTCTAAAGTTAACGTAGCAGGAGTTACATTTGTATCCTCAACAGACCAAATAAAAGTAGAATTTCCTCCTACATTAGGATTAGAACGATTAAAAACGTCTGTAAAACCGGAACCTTCTGTAGCAGAGGCCGTGTAACCAGCATCTGCGGTTTCAAAATCTTGGGTATATATCGTAGTTTGCGCATTTGAGAATACAGCTGCACAAAAAGCTGCTAAGAGTAATAATTGTCTCATCTTATAAAAATTAGATTACAAAAATAGTGGTTTTTTATGCATGAATATGACACCTAACTTTAAGTAAGTATTAAATAAAAAAAGCTACTAGAACCTTTATCGGTAATAGTAGCTTTTTATCTTGTTTCAAATATAAAGTGATCAGTTCACCATGATTTGTTTACTGATGCTATTTTTATCATTTGATAGCCTAACAATATAAGCTCCTGTATGTAATGAACTCATATCAATGAAACCGTTTACTACCGATTTGCTTAATATTACTTGTCCCATCATATTATAAATAGTTGCGGTAAGCTCCCTTCCTGTAGTGTTTCTTACAAATAAAAGGCCGTTGTCTACTGGATTAGGGTAAAGGGATATCGCTTTCGCGAAAGCGGCATCATCACTACCTAAAGTAACATTACCAAATATGATGTAGAAACGATCTGAAGCGGTAGAGGCTGCAATAGCTGAATCTATTGAGAAACTATAATCACCTGTATTTAGATCATGTTGTGTGTTCAAATAATTATCAACTAAGGTAATATCATAGGCAGAAAGGCCATCTAATTGCATACTAATCTTATAATTGGTATTTCTATAATTCCCTAGATTCAGCTGAAGTATTTCACCATCTACTGGCATCTCATTGCGTAAAATGCTGTAGGAATTACCATTTACTTGAGCACCTATATTTTCATCTAGGTTACTAAACTTTAAGGCATCCATCGCATCGATAGCATTTGAAAAAGTAGGGTCATAATCTACTAATACTCCATCTAAAACCGTATCTGTATCACTAATTAAAGAAAGACCTACTCTATTAATAGTAGCTGGTGTATTAAATACATTTGTCGCTGTTGTTTCTGTAGTCTTTGTATTCTCTGTAAAAAGCACACTTACATTACTGGCACTTGCGTCATTCACAATAAAACAAGATTGCCATGGTTCTAAAAATTGATCTGCATCACTAGTCATTATATTGTTACTTCCATTGATCATAGTGTTTGTGGTACTTAACGACACGGTTACATAGGCACCACGAGTGTTTACGGTAGGATCCCACATGTAGTAAAAATTAGGGTTCACATCTGTACTTTGATCCATTACTAAAGACATATCTGTATAAGACGGATATGGATTTGCAATCATATTAAAACCACTTGCTTGATTGCTCAATGCATTTACCGTAGAACTAGAATTGTAGGTCACATCACCTTGAACAATACTTCCCGTTGCAGTTAAGGTGGTTACTGTTGCCGGTTGATTAGGCATGGTAAGACTCACACCTCTATCACCTCTAATAAACGTTCTATATGGAACACCTATTTCAAATGGAGTAGCATTAGTATTTGCTACAGCTTCCCATGCTTGATTAGTATTGTTATAGTTAAACATACTAGGGTTATTTGTAGAAGACTGATCAAATCCGTCTGTGCTGGATCCACCTGTTACTTGTGTTCCACCTAAAATAGGTGTAGAGCCATTAGCTTGAATAGATTCATAAATGGTTTGACCGTTTACAGGACTTGCTAAAAATCTAAAGGCTGGATTAAAATCTGCTCTTCTAGGAATATACTTTCTAGCTACGACGGTATTTCCAGTTAAGGATGCACCAGCAGTGGTATTAATAGGTCCAATTACCGCACTGCGTGATGTGTCTGATTTCAATATTAAATCAAATCCATTAAGGTTTAAGTTACCACTATCTATTTGCAGGTAACCGAATAGGTTTTTATCAGTATCAAATTGTAAAGAAGGCTGATCTACGATCACATTATCTGGCACACCATTAAGTGCTACAATTGATCCTGTTCCCCATTCTGGACCTGTAGTAGTCATTAAATTACTACGATAGGTAAGTACAGATCCTTGAGAATATCTCAATGGCGCGTGATTAAATGCGTTTGAATTAAAAGTTATTGCATTTCGTACTTGCGGTCCTAATGCATAAAATTGACCATTTACAACAATTTCTGGATTTATAGTTAAAGCTACATTGCTAGAGTTGTTATTCGTACGAGACATACAACCATTGCTAAAGGTAACCTGACCTGTTCCATTTACAGTTCCTGGAGGACCTACATCTACTGCCATTCCTGCCCAATCGTTAAAAGTTAAATTGTTTGATCCTAAGTTTAAAATCGTAATTCCTGTTATGGATAATGTTCCACCGGCTGCAATCGTAATATCACCAGCGACTGTGGGAAACCCATCTACCTCTAGTCTAGAATAAGTACCAGAAGGTATTGTAGTGCTAGATGTATAGCTTGCATAAATTCCATTTGTATTTACCACTTTTGAAGGATTAGAACCGGCTCTATTAATATCTACTGAACCAAAGTACTCTATAAAAACTGGATTGTTATCGTTATTAGGTGTACGATCTGCTGGGACCTCTGCAAATGTTCCACCGTTGTAACCCATCCACATGGTAAAACGTATCATCTCTGGATTTCCTATGTCTGCTTTTGATAATACAAACTGCCTATGATTATTTCCTACCTGAGAAGTGAAATTTTGAACTACACTACTCCAGTCCGCTCCGTTCCAAGAACGTCTTTCATTGTAATTTTCTTCCACACGGATTCCATAATCTGCATTAAATGGTAAAGAAGGCGTCACGTTAGCAAACTCAGACCCGATATTACTTCCTGATACATCACCATCAGGATCAGTATCTATGAATATGTTAAAACTATCAGACTGGCCATAGGTTCCTGTAGTATTAATAACACTTAAGTAGATATTATTCTCATCGTAAGCTACACCATAAGTTATGGCATTATTTTCTAGTGCGTTGTAACTTTCTTGTGCGGTAAAATCAGTTGCATTTCCAGACAAAGTTACAGTTCTAAAAGACTGCGCGTTTATATTACAACCTATTAAAAGTAAGGCTAATACGTAAATGTTTTTCATGGTTTAAATATTTGGTATAAAGATAACTCAACTAATCAAAAAGTTTTCTTAACGACTAATTCAATGCGTTTTCTATCTGATTCTGTTAGATTTGAACCTGATGGTAAGCATAAACCGTTTTTAAAAAGCTTTTCACAAACACCTGTTCCATAGAATGGATAGTTCTTATAAAGCGGTTGCATGTGCATAGGTTTCCACAATGGTCTAGATTCAATATTTTCCTTTTCAAAGGCAAGTCTCAAATCTTCTCTAGTGATACCGTTTGTTTTTTCTGGGTCAACAAGGATGGCACTTAACCAATGATTACTATAATACTCTTCATTAGGCTCTGAAAAAACAGTAATACCTGAAACGTCTTTAAAAATATCAACATAAAAATCATGCATCGCCCTGCGTAAATCGATATGCTTATCTAGAACTTGCATTTGTCCACGGCCTATTCCAGCAGAAATATTACTCAGCCTATAATTATATCCTATTTCACTATGTTGATAATGCGGTGCGTTGTCACGTGCTTGAGTTGCTAGAAAAACGGTTTTCTCTTTTACTTCTTTTGTAGGGCATACCATGGCACCACCACCGCTGGTCGTAATAATCTTATTCCCATTAAAACTTAAGATTCCGTAGTCACCAAAAGTTCCACATTTACGTCCTTTAAAGCTACTTCCTAAAGCCTCTGCACTATCTTCTATGACTGGTATGGAGTACGCTTTCGCGAAAGCGTGAATCTCATCAACCTTATAGGGCATTCCATACAGATGTACTGCTAGAATAGCCTTAGGCTTTTTGCCTTTAGCGATACGATCTTCTATGGCGTTTTTCAAAGCTTGTGGACACATATTCCACGTATCTGGCTCACTGTCTACCATCACTGGTGTGGCACCTAGATATAATACTGGGTTTGTAGTACCACAAAAGGTAAAGCTTTGACAAATAACCTCATCACCAGCTGTCACACCAGCCTGCACGAGTGCAAGATGTATAGCTGCTGTACCGCTAGACAATGCTGCTACATGTACATTCTCGCCTTGATAATCTTCTAAATCTTTTTCGAAACCGTTTACATTAGGTCCTAAAGGTGCTACCCAGTTTGTATCAAATGCTTGTTTTACAAAGTCACGCTCTGCACCACCCATGTGTGGAGAAGATAGCCATATTTTATCTTGCGACATAAAGGAATATTAAGGTTACAAAGATAGGTTAGTTGAATAAAGATTTTAACGTAAGGATTATGATTTTGAAATCGTACCAAAAGCTTCTCTTATTTAAATAGTCGAGGTTCATTCTCACTTTATCGGGAAAAATGATGTTGTCATTATAAACTAAAGGATCTTCTTTTTGAGCTAGCAGTTGCTCTTCATTACGATATTTAATAGCTGCTAGACTAGTAAGTCCTGGTTTTAACTCTAATACTTTTCTATCATCGCCGGAAAGCGAATCGTAATAACCTGGGACGTCTGGTCGTGGTCCTACAAATACCATATTACCTTTTATAATGTTGAGTAATTGAGGTATTTCATCCATTTTGGTTCTACGTAAAAACGCTCCTATTCTAGTAACTTTTCCTCCTTGCATGGTCTGGAGTTTATAAATAGTAAAAGGTGTACCGTGTTGACCTATCCTTTTTTGAGTGAATATTCCATAAGACTGTGTTGAAAAGGCTGATAGTATAACGGCTATCAAAATGATCGGTATGCCTAACAAGCACAATAATAAAGCGCATATAAAGTTTAAAGAAGCGTTCATTACTTAGTTAGTAGTCGTCCTGGATTACCTACTACAGTACTACCGTCAGGGATATCTTTTATAACCACTGTGCCAGCTCCTATAGTGCACCATGCTCCTATTTTTATTCCAGGAATTACAACGGCACCGCTTCCTATATGGGTACCTGTTCCTATGGTTACATTACCAGATAGTACTGCTCCTGGAGATATATGGACATAATCTTTTATCATACAATCATGCTCAATGACAGCTGCCGTGTTGATAATACAATGAGACCCTATAACTGCGTCTGGATTAATTATAGCATTGCTCAATACTACTGTTCCATCACCTATAGATTTAATTGAATTAACAGTGGCTGTAGGATGTATTATTACTTGAGAAAATTGAGTAAGTGAATTACATTGCTCCACTATTTTTTTTCTAATTTTATTATTTCCTATTGCTATAATGTGTCTATGCCCATTTTGCGCATTCTTAAAGACTGGATAATCTTTAAATAAACTACTATCAGTCAGGTTATCTACAAATCCAAAGATCTCGATTCGTGATTTTAAAGCTGCGTCTAATATGACTTTAGCCTGTCCTCCTGTGCCATAAATAATTAGTTTGCTCATTATATATCACCTTTAAATCTAACGGTAGTTGCGCTGCCTTCACTAGAAATACCTTCTGAGATAAACACCTTTTTTATAGTCTTAAAAATAATCTTTATATCCAATAGGAACGATTGATGATCTACATACCACACATCCAATTTAAACTTTTCTTGCCAGCTTATGGCATTACGCCCGTTAACTTGAGCCCATCCGGTAATTCCAGGAATCACCTCATGTCTTCTAGTCTGCTCGCTTGAATATAATTCTAGATAAGAAGGCAATAAAGGTCGAGGACCAACAATACTCATTTGTCCTATGATGACATTGAGTAACTGCGGAATTTCATCTAAAGATGTTTTACGCACTATTGCACCTGTTTTAGTTAATCGTTTTTCATCACTCAGCAGGTTGCCATTAAAGTCCTTTTTATCGTTCATCGTTTTAAATTTGACGATCTTGAACAACTTACCGTTTTTACCTGGTCTCATTTGGAGGAAAAATGGAGAACCAGAATTTGCGATAGACAAAAGGATTAAAACACTTAGAAATACAGGAAATAGCAATAGGAAAGCAATAATTGCGACAAATCGATCTGATAATGGCTTAACAAAATTCCTATACATTATTTCATGACAGTTTTAATGTGATCTAAATATCTTGAGGCCAGTACGGTCCTGTCAAAATTTTTAATAGCATGTTCATATCCATTATGCCCCATTTCTTCTAGATGTTGAGAATTAGTGAGAATTTCTTTGATCCCATTTGCTATTGCCATAGGGTTTTCAGGCTCTACGTAAATACCACAATCTGCTTCCTCAATAAGTTCTCTACTCACACCATCGATAGCAAGAAGCGTAGGCTTTTTACAGGACATATAGTCAAATGTCTTATTAGAATAAATGGTTTTAAAAGTATCTACCTTCTTTAGAACCGAAGCACCCATGTCTGAAGCGAGAATGTATTTAAACACCTCTGCTTTAGGCACTGGATCTCTAAAAATGATATTTTTTAATCCTCGCTTATTTTTCTCTTCAATAAGGGATTCCTTTCGCATGCCTGAGCCCACCAATTGAAAAATCACGTTAGTATCTTTTAATAATTCTGCTGCGTCCAGCAACTGAATCAAATGATTTGCCACACCATGAGCGCCCACATAGGTAATCACAAAATTATCTTCTAAACCTATGCTCTTTTTAAATGCAAAGGCATCAAAATCTTTTTGAACTTCTTCGGCCAGTGAAAAATCAGCAGCATTAGGTATAAATATTACTTTATTTTCTGGAACACCTTTTTCTATCAGTTTTGTTCTGAATGCCGGTGTCAACACATTCACCAGCTTTGCTTTCTTATATATGAGGTTCTCAAACCAATACGCAAATTTGATAATCAGTTTATTTTGCAATACACCAGTATCTATAGCACTTTCTGGCCACAAATCACGCACTTCAAATACAAAAGGTAATCGCTTAAACAAAGAGAGTATATAAGCAGTAATACCTACAAACAAAGGTGGTGAGGTTACTAAAATAACATCATGCTTTCCTTTTACCTTAAACAATCCAGCATATATACTACCGAACACAAAAGAGAAATAAGCCCATAGTCTCCCTAGAAAACTGGAATTATAACTCTCTGAAACGTGACAGCGTATCACATCCACCTTATCATAGAACTGCTTATCTAAGTACGTGAATTTTCCTTTATACCGTTCTTCTTTTTTACCTGTGGCATAATGCACCATTCCTGCTAGAACAGTAACCTCATGTCCTTGTGCTGCCCATGCCTTAGCCATTTCATTAAAACGAGAGCCACCACCATCATTTTTTTCTAGAAAGTATTGATGTATGAGAAGTATTTTCATTTAGGCGTTTATGGTGATTTGTGTAGTAATCTTATTGGTTCTTGATGAAAATGATAGTCCTATAGAATCCTGTTTTACTCCATAATAACTGGAATGCCATTTAATTTCTTTCTCAGGTTTGATAATTTCATCATTTGCATCCGTTGCTACAAAAGTAACTTTTTCTAGTAAGTTAGGATTTACATGCCAGTGTTGCGTCATTAAATGTTCTGCATTTTTAGTCACCTGATCCTGAACCAGCCATTTAGTTTGACCTATATCCTTAATAACATTTCTTTTATGAGTTGCACCACCTAACTGTTTAAAGGCTTCTATTTCACCCTTAAATACAAAATCATGCTTTTTTTCTAAGGAAGCTTTTGCTTTTTTCACCCAGTAGTACCATATAAAGCGACCACCTTTTAACATTTGATCTTTATGATTAATAGTTACTGTGTTATGACCAGAACTACCCATAAAATGTTCTAGATACTTATCTTCTGTATTGTATTTATAACTACCACAATCCCAAAGGTAATTCTTACCATCTACCCATATGTCTAGATGTAAATTATCTGCTTGAGCTGGTCGATCTTTATAAGCTCCACAGCGTATAAAGGTTTTAGAATTTTCTTCATTTATAATGTAATAACCTCCATTTTTAAAAGAATTGATCTCTGGTTGAATGCGTTTTACATAATTAGGGTTACTCAATCCGTACCATGCAAAACTTTCAGAAGCTTTCACCGCTTCACCTTTTAACGCCATCCTTAAATCATCTAATTGACTGGTGTAATCCCTATAATCCAGATCTGTAAACTTAAAAAATAGTGCACCATCATTACTACCGTAATTAGGCAATATTCCTGACTTTTCATCTATACAGGCGTCTAAAAAGTCAAGAGATCTTTGAGCTTTTAGATAAACGCTTTGGCGAAAGCGTAATCCATTCAAATCATTCAATCGTATTCCCCATGTGAGTAATTGAACTACCACACGATGATAATTCATTGAGTATTGCAAGAATGTACCATCCTCATAAATTTGATAGTCCACTTCTTTTTCAAACCATTGTAGTCCAGATTTACTCCAGTTTTTAGTTTCTGGGATAAAAGGAAAAAGTAATCCTGAGAGATAGAGTGTAAGTGTCTCTGTAATCGCATGATTATTACGTACTGCGATGCGAGAAAAGTGGATATTATCGCGCACGTGTTTTAATTGCCAGTAGATGGCATTTATAATTTTTACAAATAACTTATCGGTGAGGTTGTGGCTATTTTTATAATAATATAGCGCATAAGTCCAGTTTAATATTCTTAAGCTTATCTCCTGACTACATTTGTATTGTGGTCCTAGATTTATTGGATTTTTATCTATGAAGTCCTCAATTTCATTGAATACATAACGAGATTGATCATTGTCACTATGATAATCGTATCTTAAAATGTCATATAAATAAGAAAATCTTGCTTTTTCCCAAACAAATTTAATATCACCAGCTTCCTTAGATAAATCGGCTATTTGAGACCAGTGTTTATTTGTATCATATACGTATCCATTACTTGGGTTTAAGCTCCACTGCTGATCCGTATTTAATTGAAATTGCTGGCTATTAAAGAAAGTGATGTTGTTTTTTTTGCTTTCGCGAAAGCGAGATTCTAAATCATCACTAAGTTTTTTTTCTAAATCTATATTTTCTCTAGAATCAATTAAAAAAGGAATAGAAGCATCTCGCCATGCTGTTAAGCTTATAAATTCTTTATGAGGTGGATTTACAGGAAACTTTCTAACGAATAAACCTGTTTTCACTTGAAACAAATGCCATACCCGAAAGCCTACATAACGCAAGCCCATATTTCTCAAAAAATTTATTACTAAGCTGATTTTAGTCCACATGAACCCAAGAACCTGTTTTCAAACTTTCAATAGCTGCAAATGATGCTCTAGTGGTATTTACTAATGAATCCATGTCAATTAATGAATCACCACCGTTATTAACATGGTCTACCATTTTCTGGAATTGTGCCTTATGACCTTTATCCATTTTAGTTTTCAAGCCTTTAAAACCTTTAAAGCCGTATGCTTTTGTTTTTCTCCAGTTATCCATTACGATAGTGCGCTCCTGACTGTAAATCTCAACACGCTCTTTAGAATACGCTTTACTTCCATTTGCAAAGTAATTTATAACTCCAGTAGAACCATTTTCAAATCGTAATAATAAACTCGCGTTATCTGTATTCTCTTCTGGATTGATTCCCATGGCATTCATACAAACTGCAGTGACCTTACTACCTGTAAAAAAGGAGATTAAATCAATAAAGTGACAAGCTTCACCTACAATGCGTCCACCACCTACTTTAAGATCGTGAACCCAAACCTCTGGTGGGATAGCACCTGCATTCATTGTAGCAATAACGTTGATAGGCGTATCTCCGTTTCCTATAGCATCTTTCATCTTGAAAGCATGAGGAGAAAATCTACGATTGAAACCTACCGTTAGACTTGCTTTAGCATTTTGATAAACATTTATAATCTCATCGAGTTCCTGATGATTTAATGCTAGTGGTTTTTCTACAAATACATTTTTCCCAGCTTTAAGAGATTTAATAACCATAGGCGCATGTAAATTATGTCTGGTGGTAATCATCACAGTACTTACCTGATCATCATTCAACACCTCATCAAAATCTGTTGTGCTATTTGCTATACCAAATTTTTTAGCTAGCGTTGTTCCAGATAATCCGCCTGAGCTGATAATGTATTGTAAATTAGCATCAGTGCCTTTCATAGCAGGCAACATGGTCATTTTAGTAAAATTACCAGCGCCTACAATAGCTATTCCATTATCACCAGCCGTTGCCTTATGTGATGAAATACTCACGGTGTTGCTGTAGGTGGCATTGCTATAATTAAGGATAGATGCTATGGATTTAGAACTACCTATCTCGCCATATATTTTTTGAAAATCGTTAAGTTCTATCACTTCTGTGATCATAGGATCTACTTCTATAAACCCTTTTGATATGGAATTAAGAATAGTTTCAAAGTTGCGTTTCTCAGTCCATCTTACAAATGGTAGCGGATAATCCTGACCACGATTCTCATAATCCTCATCATATCTACCTGGACCATAAGAACAAGATACCTGGAACGTCAACTCTTTTTGATAAAACTCTGCACGACTGATGTCTAGACCTATAACACCTACTAAAATGATACGACCGCGCTGTCTAGACATTTGTGCTGCTTGAGAAATTACATCATTAGATTTAGTAGAAGCGGTGATGATTACACCATCTGCTCCTACTCCATTTGTTAACTGCATTACCGTTTTTACAGGATCTTCTCCTTCAGCAGGATTAACAGTGGTGATTCCCCATTTTTTTGCCAATTCTAATTTTGAGTTGTCAAAGTCAATTCCTATTACGTTGCAGCCATTTGCTTTTAGCATTTGCGCAGTGATTAGACCTATTAAGCCTAGACCTGTTACTACAATAGTTTCTCCTATTGTAGGTTCACATAGCCGTATGCCTTGTAATCCTATACTGCCTATAACCGTAAATGCAGCTTGTTCATCTGTTACGTTATCTGGAATTGCTGCAACAAGGTTTTTAGGTACACAAACAAACTCTGCATGCCCACCATTTGAGGCTACGCGATCACCTACTTTAAATTCTGAAACGCCTTCTCCTACTTCTTTTACCACACCTACATTACAATAACCTAATGGTAGTGGCTCTCCTAGTTTATTAAAAACAGTTTCTAAGGTAGGTAGTAATCCATCTGTTTTAATTTTATCCAGCACCATCTTTACTTTGTCTGGTTGCTGTCGCGCCTTAGATATTAAATTAGATTTACCAAACTCAACTAGCATACGCTCTGTCCCTAGAGAAACCAGTGACTTTGTAGTTTGAATTAAAACATGACCACGTTTTACTTGTGGTGCAGGTAATTCCTCTAATATAGTTTCTCCTGTTTTAAAGGATTGTATGATTTGTTTCATAGTTTGTAATCTGTTTTCAACCTTGAATACAAAAGTCTTAATTTTTCTGAAGAAACTGGCATATTATAAACACTAGATTCATTTAAAGACGATTCTGATCTTGATTCAATGTCAATATTTTGTAATTTTTTTAAAAGGTTATTAATAATTGATACATCTTCCTTTTTAAAATGATGCTTTGATTCTATAAGCCAGCGCACAATTTTAGCATCAACCAGACCTTTTTTAATCGCCTTAAGTCTCAATGTACGAGTTAAATAATCCTGTGTTACTAATCGATCACTCCAGTAGTTATAAATAGGATTCTTAGGTTCTCTATGATAATATAAGGAATAATCTAGTCTTTTGCCGTCTGCTGCATACCATGTAGATCCAGCGTGATCTGCAAATGAATACCAACTATAACCTTTATAACCTTGCGCAGCCGCAATAACTGGTAGTGCGCGAAATTTATATAATGGTGCTTTTTTACCAGCTTCAATACTATACATCCACTTCTCATTATTAAAAATCTTTGCAGACTGAAAGACAGATTGTGGTGATATATAGACACCCTTAATTTCTCGTTTATCTGGCATTAAAATATGTGGCACATAAATATCAATACCTTCAAAGGAGTCTACAATAGATTTGTCACTATAATAACCAAAGGTTAGCAATATTTTTAAGTTCGGTATTTCACGTTCTATAAAAGTAGATAGCTTTTTATATCCATTTAATTCATCTTTTTTACGCAAGCGAGTCACCTCATCTGCAAGGTATAGTACAATCTGATCATGTGTTGTGCTAGAGTATTTTTTAATCAAATCCTGCCTAATAATATGTATTAAGTTTTTAAAAGCGTTAAGCCATTCTGTGGTGAAAGGTTTTAAATAATTACCAGATGCTGTAAGTGCTAATTTTTGATACCTAGGCTCCCAAAAAAGTAGAACGGTTCCTCCTTTTCTAATCCAAGGATATGCTGTGTTTCTAAATCCAGTTGAGTTACTGGTCTTATGATTTATCTCATTTGTAGTCGGGTTACCATATTTATCAAAAATAACCGTAGGAATGTAATTGACCTGTAAATGGGTAAATCCGGTTTCTTGCCAGGTATCTAAAACACCTGATCCAGACTGCAAATTGATCTGGTTAAAAATAATGCTATTAAAAGAGCTGGAAGGTGTTGCTACCTTTAATTTATTTACAGTTATCCTTGTATTTATTAATTGATCCTGATTTGTCTTAAACTGAACGTCGACGTCTTGAACACCTGTGCCTTTTAATTCTGTTTCAATGAATAATTGTATCCTTTCTTTAGGATTGAGCTTTAATCCATTCTCTAATAATAGAGGATTTATTCTAAAAAGAGCATCTGGATAGAATTCCATATAAGGTCTATTATTTCCCTCAGAGTACCAATCACTTACTGGTAATAATCGATAAACTACAATAGCTGTTGCTGATGAATTTATTGACACCTCGATTTCCTTGTCTGTAATATTCTCTAGATAATATGAAAACTGTGCTTTTTCATTATTTAATACTATTAGCGTGTCCTGTTCAATTAGCAAATCTTTTATGGAATTAGCAACGTAATTCCCATCATTATAGGCTGTTTTTAAAACATCGATGTTTTCAGTTATTTTAATAGGATTCTTAGAATAGGTTGATACCCTATTAACCTCGATACTTTTAACACTGATAGTACTACAAGCGTTAAGGAGAACTAAAAATAATAGTAGTGTAGTAAATAACGTTAAAAAGGGTTTAACCAATTTAATTAAAATGATCATAAATGGTTATTTAAAATTTGATCGTAAACATCAAAAAGAAGTAACGAACCATCTTCAATTAGTGCGTTCTGACAATTATTCATAGCATCAGAAATAATTTGATTAAAGGAACTCCCTAGTTGTTCTCTCTTATAAACAGTACAGCCATCTGGCCTTAAAATCACATCTGTTGCTATCACGGGAGTTTTTAAATATAATGACTCTTTTACTGATAATGGATCACCATCAGTACTTGTATTCCTTATACTTAGATCAACTTGCTTTAAAATTTCAAAATACGAATGTTGATAATTGATTAAATAAACGTTGTTTGGAATTTCAATATGATTCTCTTTAAAATAATCAAAATAGGCACTTGACGGATCTGATATGATAAGAGCGTAATTGATATGTTTTCTAAAAATAGGAATTAGCATTTCTATCCCATAAATTTCATTTTGATTTTTATCAAAAGTACGCCCATAAGCATTTGTAGAAAATAACAATTCATGATTATGTTTAAGATTTTCGATATCATCTATTAACTTTTTAGGCAAACTTTCCATTCGGCTAGGTGGTATAAAAGCACTAGAAAGAATACTTCTATGATTCAGTTTAACAGCAAGTTTAAGACTTTCTTTGTTTAATAGTATAGGTGTGTAAGACCATTTAACTGCTAAATTATCTATATCATTTTTAAATGAAGATTTAAACCTGCCTAAGTCTCCATGGATAGTGACGATAACTTTTGAATTACATATTTTAGCGATTAAAACTATTAGTAATCTGTAATATGGACTACTACTATGAATATGAGTGATTATAGTACTTTTAGTTGCACCAAATAGGATAAATAAATTTTTAGTTACAGAAAGGAATTCAAATTTAAAACTCTTTTCTTCTAGCTTTTGAAATAATCTTTGAACATGAATTGTAACACCTCCTATAGGTGGTGGTTTCTTTCCAATTACAAGTATATCTACCTTTTTCAAAATCCCCATGTTACTTTGTGATACAAAGTAGGAAAAATAAATGGAGCAATAATAACAAAAATGATTATTAGAACATTCAAAGTGTTATTTCTCCAAATAGTATTAGATACTAGCGGAATTAACAAAGCCATTCCAGTATAGTCGGAGAATCTACTTAATCTTCCTGCAACATGAGGATTGTCGAAATAAACAACATTAATGGATAAACCATACATCATACAAGCGAAAAGCATTAAAGAGAAAAACCTTTCTTTTTCAAGCGATGTAAATAAGACTGGTAAATAATTATTTTGGTGTGTTTTAACTGAAAACTTATAGGATAAAATAGGATAAACTACTATCGATAGAAATGATGTGATTCTAAAACCTTTTCTTTCATTAATTAAATAATGTGTTTTGCTAGTTGCAAGGTCTGCGCTTGGTAAAAAGCTGAGGATATTGAGAATAATATCTAAAAAAATATCAACGAAGAACAGTACAAAAATTAATCCTAAAGCACTTATAATAATGTATTTATATATTAATATATTTTTTGAACTAGTAGTATATAGCCTATTAATAACAAAATATGAAAGTATTATTAATGCTCCTATCAATAGGAACTGACTGTGTGTAGAAATAGCAAATATCAAGACCGCGACTCCAGTCCAAAAATAGTTCCTAACAATTAAAAAAAAAGACACTACGACTAATACATAGGATAGAGATGACCTTGGAGAGAAATAATAAATGGTGGGGATTATCACTGGTAATTGCATTATCAAAAAAGAATAATAATATTTTAAATTTAGTTTGTTAAACACAACAAACAACAGTGAAAGGCATAAAACAAAATTTATGGACAAAAAAATAGAAAAATCTAAATTACTTATAACAGATATAAAGGAAGTATACCATTTATAGAAAGGTTCGGCATCTAATTCTGAGTTAGTGACAAAAAAGGGGAATTGATTTGTGAACTTAGCACTATCATAAGAGGTCTTATAGCGATCATAATCCGCGTCTGTACTAGGTAACTGAGTTAATATAATAGCAACTCCAAATAGTAAAGCAATTGAACATGCTCTCTTGTTGAGCCAGAATATTAAGACTAGTAGTATGGTTAAAAAATAATAGGTTATCACTAAGACGTCATTAAACAGATTAGTTATATAATGGGAATAATTTCGTATACTTAGGGATTTTGAAATAAATAATTTTTATAATACTTATCCCATGTATAGTTAGAAGCAATTTTAAGTAATTTATCAACATCACCATTATAGACTATTTTGGATTTAATTTTATTTATAACGGATTGTAAATCATTTGAATCATATAATATTCCTACATTGGAAGAATCGCATAGGTCACTGTAATCACCTATACCTTTGGAATAAATAGGAATGACACCAGCTCTAAGATATTCAAGAAACTTAATTGGAGAAGCTACATTATTTAATAAAATATTATCCCTTAAAATAAAACCGAACGTGTGTTTACTCAATTCAGCATTGATTTCTTTGTGTTTTAAAGAAGTAATTCTTGCAGTTATGTTATTATTTTGTAGAATAAATTCTGCCTTTTCTATTTCGTTTGTTACGACTGTTAACTTTGCTTCAGGAATATGATTTGAGATTTTCTTATAAAGAGTGATAACCTCTTCAAACTTCTGCCATTTAGATAATGACCCTAGATATACAAAACTTACTGGCTTCTTATTCATAATTAAATCCTCCTTTAAATAATCTATTTTCGATATACAACATGGTATAACCTTATGAATCGTCCCTTTTTTAAATTCCGCTAATAGAAAATTCTTAAAACTATTTGAAACTGTCAAAACAATATCTGCCCTCTGAAATGCTAAGCGTTCCATGAATTTCAATATACTGGATTTTGCACTATTAATAAAATTAAATTCATTTTTTAGTTGGTATTCAGCATAAGCTAACCCTCTGAAATCATAAACCAATTTAGTGTTCTTAAAAAAGAAGTTTTTAAGAATTAAAATAGTTATAAATTCTTTGACTGATCGTGTGTATAAATGATCTGCCTTAGTTCCATATTTATACAATAAGTGGAACTTATTTTTTGTGTCAGTATAAAAAACGAATGAATCTTTCAAAAGTAAAAACTGATCAACACTTGTTTTAATTTGCCTCGGTAACAATATCTTAATATTAGCTTGATCTTCAATCATTGCTAATGGTGTTAGTAATTGAGATTGTAATACATTAACATTCACGGTATTATCCACAATAAAAACATTCATACTAGATACATCTTTAATATTACTTGGTCGTAACTTAAATATAATTAATTAACATTGTGAGTAAAAAAGTTTTAACGCTGATAACACACTAAGAACTTGATTTTTTTCTATCGCATTTCCTTGTTTATATAAGGAAAAAGTGTTTCTGTAAAGATCATCATCCTCAATGAGATGTATATACTCTTCAAAATATTTATCTAAATATTTTCTCAACTCAATATTGCTGTCGTACCAATATTGCATTGGGTTCATACTTTCAGAATATCCTAATTTAAGATTAAATAATTTATTAATTAGCAATTTAGGTAACTTATTTAAAGGAACAGTAGTTCCTTTAAAACTAATTTCTATTTGTTTTTTTGAAATTGCTAAATTTGTTTTTTCCCAAACATATTTAGCTGCGAAAGGATATTTTTGGAGAATCCATTTCTTATATAGACTGTGGTTAATCCGCTCCTTAATAGGTATGGATAAACATAACTCTATAAAATCTACATCGTAAAAAGGTGACATGGTTTCTGTATATTGTTGAATCGCAATTAAACCGCTATTTGCACCATAGACACCTCTTCTATAAAAAAGTTCAATTTCAAAATCCTCTAAACTTTCATAAACAACATCTAGATCATCCTTGTTTAATAAACGATCTGAATATGCGCCGTGTTGTCTTTTAACGTGCTTTGAATCTAAAGATTTAAGTATGCTTCCTAAAATAATATCTCCCAATTGTCCAGTATGCAAAATCCCATAATCATTAAAATTAAGTAATTTATAAAAGCTATCTCCATGAGCTAAACCATAATATAAGACGTTCCCACCTGTGAATCTGGTTACCTCGTCTATGTTTTTAAGAAAAAGACCGTTATCTAAAGATTTGAATAACCAGTTATGTTTATAATCTGAAGCTATTTTTTTTGCTATAGTCTCATCTAGATAATTGGATTGTGAAAACGTGAAGTTCAACTGATCAACATACCCTAATTCATGAGCAACAATAGAAGTCATTCTAGAGTCTAGACCACCACTTAAACCTACCAAATGTTTATATCCATAATCAATATCTTTATCAAATTGTAATTCAACAGCGACTCTAAAAGAAGCATCAATCTCATCTAGATCTGGCTTGTTCACTGTTTTAGAAATAACTTCCCTTAAGTCATAATATCTGCTAAAAGATAAATTTTCATTCGAAATTTTAGCAACAGAACCAGGGACAATACTAGAAATCGATGAACATATCGTTTGATTATTCAAAGTATACCCGAAAGATAGCAGATTTGTAAATGCACTAGATGAGAAATTATATGGGATTTTTAGTTTATTTTTAAATGAATAAACATCATACATGCAGGTACTAGAAATGATATATTTATCGCAACGATAGAGAAATAATTGCTTTGTTCCTAAATGATCATTGAAGATTTTAATGCAATTCGTTTTTTTATAAAATAGAAATCCAACAAAAGAACCTCTTAATTTACGTAAAAACTCTCCTTCAAATTTTAAAAATTGTTTTAAAAAGTACTCTCCCCAATTAGCATAAGTTGTAAATAAGTTAAGATTTAATACAACTCCAGATAATACTAAAGTATGGTCATTTGTTTGAATCAATATTTGATCTTTCTCGAATTTGCCATTAGAATAAATAACTAAGTGATGTCTTTTTTTCGTGTAAATATGATTTGGAATTGAAAAATAATTAAATTCTACGTTGTTCAAATCACATTTTTCATTGTTACCAATAATTACAGAAAATCCGTTCATATTATATCGTTTTTAAATATCTAGTCAACATAAAAACCCCTACGAAACCAGAAAACACAAATACCACACCTAGCGAAATTGCAAACCCCATTATTCCAAAAGAATTATATAATAGTAAAGATAGTGGAAGGTAAATTACAAGCCAGAAATAAGTATTATATACATTCCAACTAGCCTTTCCAACGGCAGATAAAATATTACCTGCAGGAATTCTTAAAAAAAGAGCAACATAAATGGATAATAATAATAGCCTGAATTCAGTATTAATTAAGACATATTCAGCACCGAAGAGATAAAAAATCAAATCCTCTGAAAATATAAAAAGTAATATGACTGGAATAATAGAAATGCTAAATAAAGTTTTTACATAATCTTTATAATATTTTATTAACACTCCTGAATCTTTATAGCTCTCTGAAATGTGTACAAAATCTGTGGTGAAGATGACACCTGGAACAATCATTAAGTTAAAGGGGATTATTGTGGTTACTTTAAACATCGCAACCTCTTCTGGTATCGCACCATACAATCCCAAAAGCAATGGTCCCATAATAATAGTCGCCTGGTTGGACACCATCCCTAATGAAGTATTGATACCATACTTTACAAAACCATCAGGTAACAAATTATTGCTATGTTTAAAGTTAAGCCCTTTTTGAAAAATAAAAAACACTAATAATGGTGTCAAGACTAAAGCAAAAACATATCCATACCCATCATAAAAATAAATACCCACTACGGATGTAACTATGAGTACGAATATAAATGCTACGTTGATATTGGCATATGTTCTATTTTTCTTAACTATGCGATAAAATGACCTGAGTGAATCTAAAAGAAAGTTCCCTAATAAGCCTAAGGATAATATTATTAAATAAAGACTTGAGTCTTCAAGATGTTTTGGTAAAAATACAGAGCACAAACTAACGAGTAGTATCAGTATTAGGGTCACTACTGCCCCTATTTTAATACTTTTAAAGTATATATTTTTCTTGCCAGAAATAGTCTTCTCTAACGCCCCATATCTTAATAGAGACCAATTCATCCCTAAACCCGAAAAAGCGCTCAAGACAGCAATGATAGATAGTGCAAAAGCGATATAACCAAATTCTGCTTTATCAATCATTCGTATCACAAAAACAGAAATAATTAAACCTATAACCTTAACAATTAATGCCGAAATTGCTATATATAAACCATCACGTTTTTTAAATTCCGCAATATAAGATCTAACATTACTAATCATGATAAATAGTATACCATTTATTAATATTATTACCCCAAGAACTTAATTGATATAAAGGTTTACGATTAGACTTTCTAATTTCATTAATATCAAAACCTTGCGCTATAGCTTTGACTAAAAAGTCACCTAAATCATCGATATGCTCAATTTCCTGAAAAGAAACATTGTTATCTTTGAGCTCTGAATAATTCAACCATTTACCAGTTACAACTAAATTACCTGCATACATATACTCCTGCATAGATCCAGAGAAAGCGTCAGTAGGTTGTAACTGAATCATAATGTCAGACCTTAGGCACTGAGAAGCAACTTCTGACGCAGTCATAAATTCAAATAAAAATTCATAATCTAATTCATACTTTTCTAAAGCCGTTTTTAGATTACTAATATATATCTCATCCTCAGGTCCGTATGTAAATGGTAAAATTATTTTTATTGGAATATGTATTTTGTTTTTAACTATTGCTATTTGTTCAATTACCATTAGATGTTGCTGCGCAGGATGACTGTTATAACCTATGGTAATATTTAAAACCTCTCCTTTACTGTTAAGATTAAGGTTTGGCAATAGCTTATCTATCTCGTCAAACACCTCTAATCCAAACTTAATGACTCTAACATCCGTGAGATCACTGCAAAATTTTAGAACATCATTTTTTATACTAGCTGTAGCAACTGTAATCGAGGTAGACGATTTTAAAATGTTTTTAATCCTTTGATTTTCATACTTCTTTTTACGATAAAAATCACTACCCCATACCGTTGTTATTACTGGTATAGAAATGGTGCTTATAATTTCTGAAAACCATTTTGGTATGCTTTGTAGATGAATATAATCATAATCTTGTAAGTTACAACAACGCTCAAATTCAGATTGTAATTTACTTCTATAAATGATTCCTCGAATTCCTTTAACAAAACCGAAATAATCGGCAAACTTATTCTTTTGTGGTTGAAAAACCTTGTTATAAAAAGCATATTCACTAGGATCTAAAATAGGCTCACCTGTGTTAAAAACGTCGAATTGTACATCATGATGAGAGTTCCTCATCAATTGGTAAAGCTTGCGATTGAAATAATGCTTAGCAACACCTACAACTAAAACTCGTTTTGCATGCATTCCTTTATTTTTTTACCCCACAAAAATCCAATATAACTTTATCAGATGTTGTAGGTAATTCTTTAAACTCATCATGGGCAACTAGGTATGCTATGATATCTGCTTTTGCAAAAGCGGTTTTATAATCTGTTAATTTGAATACTTTATGATCGTCTATATTAGGTTCTACGATAAAGTAATTTTCATCATTAGCATCTTGCAATACTTTCTGGGCAATATATTTTGCAGGTGACTCTCTTAAATCATCGATATTGGGTTTAAACGCAAGTCCCATAATCGCTATAGATGGTTTGCGGCCATGTTTTAATTGAAATTCTAATTTTGCTGTTTTAATCTTCTCTGCACACCAGAAGGATTTATAATTATTGATTTCACGAGCTTTACCTATAATTTGAGATTCCATAGGATAATCTGCTGTTATAAAATAAGGATCTACTGCTATACAGTGTCCTCCTACTCCACAACCAGGTTGTAAAATGTTAACTCGTGGATGCTTGTTAGCTAATTCAATAAGCTCCCAAACATTTATATCTGCCTTATCGCATATTAATGACAATTCATTTGCAAAAGCGATTTGAACATCTCTTGATGAGTTTTCTACTAGTTTACACATCTCGGCAGTACGAGCATTAGTAGCATGTAATTCACCTTTAACATACTTACTGTAAAAATCTAACGCACGTTGCGTACTAGTATCATCTATACCACCAATTACACGATCATTATGCACTAACTCGTGCATTACATTCCCTGGCAATACACGTTCTGGGCAGTACGCGATATGTAGTTTACCCTTTAAATCTGGACGCTCTTCATATATTAGAGTTGCCATTTTTTCTGTTGTTCCTACTGGTGAAGTAGATTCTATAATGTAGAGATCATTTTCTTTTAAAAGCGGTAAAATACCTCTAGTCGCTGCTTCTACAAATGAAATATCAGGTTCATTTTTTGCCTTAAATGGCGTAGGGACTACAATAAGGTAATTATTAGCTTTTACTGCTTTTGTACTCGCTTTTAAAAATCCATTTGCAACTGCACCAGCTACTGCTTCATCTAGTGATGGTTCTACGATGTGTATCTTTCCTTGATTAATGGTATCCACCACCTGCTGGTTAATATCTACTCCATGTACGTGAACGTCATTTGATGCAATAAGCGCGGCGGTAGGCAATCCTATGTAACCTAATCCTATCATTACGACCTCTGGTGCTGTAGTCATTTAATTGTTTTTAATAGTTGCTACAATTCTAGCGCATGCTTTTCCATCTCCATAAGGATTGTGCAACTTGCTCATTGTAGTAAATCGTTCTTTATTATTTAAAAGATCTAGTGTTTCATTTACAATTAGATCCGCATTTGTCCCTACTAGAATTACAGTACCGGCATCTACGGCTTCTGGTCGTTCTGTAGTATCTCGCATCACAAGCACTGGTTTCCCTAGACTAGGTGCCTCTTCTTGAACGCCACCGCTATCTGTGATGATCAATGTGCTACGACTCATCATCCATATGAAATCCTGATAAGCTAATGGTTCAATTAGTTTAATATTAGAAATCCCTTTAAGGATTCTATTCACAGGCTCTTGAACCTTAGGATTTAAATGTACCGGATATACGATCTGATAGTCTGGTTTTTGTAAAGCTATCTGCTTTAGTGCCTCACATATATTTTCAAAACCTTGACCGTGATTTTCACGTCTATGACCTGTGACTAGAATCATAGGTGAATCTCCTAAATCAGTCTTCATTGTAGTTACAAATTCTGTAGGATGAGTAGCTACTTTTTCAACACTTTCTAGTAAGGCATCAATGACGGTATTTCCAGTCACTATTACTTTGTCAGCAGGGATATTTTCTTTCAATAGATTGGCTTGAGAAGTGGTGGTAGGTGCAAAATGGAAATCTGCTATCCTACCCGTAACTTGTCTATTCATCTCTTCTGGAAACGGTGACCATTTATTATGAGTCCTTAAACCAGCTTCCACATGACATACTTTAGACTGGTTATATAAGGCTGCAATACTAGTCGCCATAGTTGTTGTGGTATCTCCATGAACAAAAACGTAGTCAGGATTAAAGTCTTCTAGAACATCTTTTAAACCAGTTATTATAGCACTGGTTAAAGAATATAAATTCTGACCTGGCTTCATAAGATCTAAATCATAATCTGGTGTAATATCAAAAAAATCGAGAACTTGATCCAGCATCTCGCGATGCTGTGCGGTAACACAAACCTTTGTGATCATCTCATTGTCATTTTGAAATTCCTTAACTAGAGGTGCCATTTTAATAGCTTCTGGTCTGGTACCGAATACAATAAGATTTTTTTTCATGATCACTTGATAATTTGACAATGCTTTATAATGAATGATATGTCTTATCCTTATAAAAACCCTTCACGTCGTAAATAATAGTGTTTGATTTAGAATATTTCTCTAAATTCAATTTTGCAAAGTTACGATGACCTACACATAAAATGATGGTTTGGTATTCATTTTCCTTAATCTCATCGATTAAACTAAGATTATAGTGTTGTTTTACTTCCATCTTTGATGCTAAAGGATCAAACACATCTACTTGTAAACCAAATTCTTTTAAATGACTAATCACATCTACTACTTTAGTATTCCGCACGTCAGGGCAGTTTTCTTTAAATGTAATTCCTAGAACTAAAGCTTTAGCACCTTTAACTAGAATATCCTTAGAAAGCATCAGTTTTACAACCTCACTCGCTACATAACTTCCCATACTGTCATTCATGCGTCTTCCTGCAAGAATAATTTCTGGGTGATAGCCTACCTGTTGTGCTTTTTGAGCTAGATAATACGGATCTACTCCTATACAGTGACCACCTACAAGACCTGGTTTAAAAGGAAGAAAATTCCATTTAGTGCCTGCAGCCTCTAGTACTGCATGAGTATCAATATCTAGTTTATTAAAGATCTTAGCTAGTTCATTTACAAAAGCAATATTGATATCACGTTGTGAATTTTCAATGACTTTTGCAGCCTCTGCAACCTTTATACTAGGTGCTAAATGTGTTCCTGCAGTAATAACGCTCTTATAAAGTAAATCTATTTTTTTACTTATCTCTGGAGTGCTACCTGAGGTTACCTTTAAAATTTTATCAATGGTATGCTCTTTATCGCCTGGATTTATTCGCTCAGGTGAATAACCTACATAAAAATCTTTATTAAAGTCTAAACCACTAATATTTTCAAGCACTGGAACACATTCTTCCTCTGTTGCTCCAGGATAGACCGTAGATTCATATATTACTATATTTCCTTTCTTAAGCACCTTACCTACAGTTTCGCTAGCTTTATACAGCGGCGTTAGAATAGGTCTGTTATTTTCATCAACTGGCGTAGGGACCGTGACGATGTACACATCACAGTTTTTGATATCATCAGAATTACTGGAACAGTATAAACCAATTTTTGTATCACTAGAATCTTTCAAAACTGCTTTTAAAGTATCATCATCCACCTCAAGGGTTGCATCATGACCACTCTGTAATTCTGCCACTCTAAGCTTATTAATGTCAAAACCTACAACAGCATATTTCGTTGCAAATAGTCTTGCTAGTGGTAACCCTACATATCCTAATCCTATGATTGCTATTTTGTGTGTCATACATATGGTTGTGATTACGCTTTCGCGAAAGCGTAATTATTTAATCCTTTTGCTTTTACAGGTGATTCCAGTACCATTTAACGGCTTCTTCAAGTCCTGACTGAATATCAAACTCTGGCTGATAATTCAATAAGTTGCGCGCTTTCTCTATAGAAGCTAGTGAATGTGGAACGTCGCCTGCGCGCTCTGGACCATAATTAATAGCCACATTACTAATTTCTTTATCAAACTTACTTAAGCTATTCTTCAACGCCTCCAGTAATTCATTCAAATTTGTTCGCTCACCATACGCTACATTATAAACCTGATTCATTGCTCCTTCTTTTTCCACCAACATCGCCTTTACATTAGCTTGAATCACGTTATCAATATAGGTAAAATCCCTACTAAACGAGCCATCACCATTGATAACAGGAGATTCCTTGCGCATTAATTGGGCTGTAAATTTAGGAATCACTGCAGCATAGGCACCATTAGGATCCTGTTTGCGACCAAAAACGTTAAAGTAGCGTAACCCGATTGTATTTAAACCATAGGTTTTAAAAAAAACATCTGCATATAGTTCATTAACATATTTAGTAATTGCATAAGGTGAAAGAGGTTTTCCTATGACATCTTCTTCCTTAGGAAGCGATGTTGAATCCCCATAAGTAGATGAACTAGCAGCATACACCATTTTCTGGACGCCTTCTTCCCTACAAGCTACTAGCATATTTAAAAATCCACCTACATTCACCTCATTTGAGGTAATAGGATCTTTAATGGAACGTGGCACACTACCTAAGGCAGCCTGATGAAGCACATAATCACATTCTTTAACCGCTTCTTTACAAGTGTTTAAATCTCTAATATCACCTTCAATAAATCGGAATTTTGGGTGATCTAATATTGCATTTAAATTACTTTTATAGCCTGTGGTAAAGTTATCTAAGGCTACCACATTATAACTGTTATTTACTAGATACTCACATAAATTGCTTCCTATGAACCCTGCTGCTCCAGTCACTAAAACTTTTTTATTGTTCAATTTAACTCATTTATGTTTTGCAAAAATAAAACAAATAGAAGCAATCTGTTCTTCAAAACTATCGTAATGAACATTATATAGTATTTCAGATTTTGGATTAGCATTTTTTAAGGTTATTAGCGCATTAAATTAAAGTCTCTTAATATTAGAAAAATTTATGGCATAATGATCCATTTAATTTATAAAAAGCACTTAGGACAACACAGTTTTAGAGGTTACTATCCTCTACCTATCTGATAAAATTCAAAACCTTTAGTGCGCATCGATTCACTATCTAATATGCGACGCCCATCAAATAAAAACGCAGGTTTAAGCATACGTTCTTGAACTTGATCCCAATCTATGGTTATAAACTCATCCCATTCTGTGAGAATAGCAACTGCATGGGCATCGGATATTGCTTCCATAGGATCACTCACCACTTGAAGTAGCTTTTTATTATCGTCGCTAGATCTCGTTCCTAAGTAATCTAAATCTGAATAGATTTGCGCTGCAGTTACCTTTGGATCGTAAACCACCACATTAGCTTGTTCGTTTAATAAATAATCTGCAACGTAAATCGCAGCACTTTCTCTTGTATCGTTCGTATCTTTTTTAAAGGCCCAACCTAGTAGAGCTATCTTCTTACCAGCAACGGTGTTGAATAATTCTTCTACTATTTTTTTTGCAAATCTTCTTTTCTGATGGTCGTTCATGATAATGACTTGCTCCCAGTAATCTGCCACTTCATTTAATCCATAGGACTTAGATATATAAACTAGGTTTAAAATATCTTTTTGAAAACAAGAACCACCAAATCCGACGGAGGCATTTAAAAATTTTGATCCTATCCTACTATCTGCACCTATTGCTTTTGCAACTTCACTTACGTCAGCCTCAGTTACTTCACAAAGTTCAGACAATGAATTGATACTACTTACACGCTGCGCTAAAAATGCATTTGCGGTCAATTTTGATAATTCACTAGACCATACATTTGTGGTAAGAATTCGTTCCTTAGGAACCCAGTTAGCATAAATATCAACTAATTCTTGTTGTGCTAGCTTTCCTGTTTCAGTTTCATCTCCTCCTATTAGTACGCGATCAGGATTTAATAAATCCTGCACCGCTGTTCCTTCTGCAAGGAATTCTGGATTTGAAAGTATTTCAAAATGAACACCATTACTCGTATTATGCAGGATCTTCTTTAAAGCTTCTGCAGTTCTTACGGGTAAGGTAGACTTTTCTACAATAATTTTATCCGTAGTTGCAACACTTGCAATTTGTCTAGCACATAATTCGATATATTTTAAGTCTGCAGCCATACCTTTTCCTATACCATAAGTCTTAGTAGGTGTGTTAACAGATATAAAAATCATGTCAGCTTTTTCAATCGCTTCATTAACATTTATGGAAAAATGTAAATTGATTCCTCTACAATCAGCTACTAATTGAGCCAATCCAGGTTCATAAATAGGAATTTGATCCACATTAGGATCATTCCATGCATCAATGCGTTGCTCATTAATATCCACTACGTTAACTTGAATATCAGGACATTTTTTTGCTATCATTGCCATGGTAGGTCCACCTACATATCCAGCGCCAATACAACAAATGTTTTTTACAGTCATTAACTTTCAATTTAACATCAAAAATACTAAACAACTTGACAAACTAGATAGTTCCAAAGGAAACATTTTTAACGATAATTATAAAAAAAATAAATCAAAAAGTATTATTCGGATTTGAATAGGAGTAAATAACAAGATAGAAAACAACAGACACAATATCAACCTTTACAACTTATAGACATTACCATAAAATGATAATTAAACATTTATAATGAAGTGTCCTGATAAGTTTTACAACATATCTTGATTAATCTTAGTATATTCTTTTTAAAAAAAAGGAGATTATTAGTTTATGAACATTACAAAAGTTACCTAAGCCTTAAACATATAAGTACATACAACAGATAAAGTAATAATAGTTAATTCTTGTTTAGTATGTTAATTTGAAATAATTTTTGAGATTACCTATTAAGCTAGAACATTAATCTGTATTTAAACCTTAAAACATGCAATTTCAACTCGGAGACAAAAAAAACTAAAACATTTTAATTAATTGAATTATAATTATTACTTTTGTCAGCTTAATTATGAAGATTAAAAAATGAAAAAAATATTACTTATCGCTCTTGCATTTAGTGGACTTTTTGCAGTAGCACAGGATGAAATGGAAACAAAAACTAAATCTGAAGTTACCTTCAAAAGATGGGCAGTAGATTTAAGTGCCGGTGTGCACAAACCAACTAGACCGTTTACAAGAGGTTACGTAAGTACTCCTGACTTATGGCAAGCAAATTTAGGAGCTCGTTATATGTTTACACGTAGTTTTGGTTTAGGTTTAGGTGTAGGATATAATTCCATACAATCAGATGATGATATTACAAATGAATTTGAAAGTGATTACCTTAGAGTTAGCTTAGAAGGTTTTGTAAATTTAGGAAATTTTGTGAACCTTGATCGTTCTACCCAGAAATTCAACATCATGGGACATGGTGGTATAGGTGTAGGTTTTTTAAATACTGATATACAGACAGAAACAGATCATCACTTAAATTTTATGGTAGGTATTACACCGCAATATAGAATTACTAACAATCTTGCTATTTTCACAGATCTTACTATCATAGGAACCACTCGTAACCATTTTGGTTGGGATGGTGGGACTTTACCAGAAGTAGGTTTTGATAGAGATGGAGCTTTAACTCAAGAAAATAGAGGTTTTGAAGGAATGTTGATCAACGCTTCTGTAGGTCTTACTCTTTATTTAGGTAAAGGAAATGAGCCAGCAGAATTTGATATAGATCCTGTTGATTCAAAACTTGCAGCTTTAGAAGATGAAGTAGCAACTTTAGTGCGTGAAAATGCAGATGATGATAAAGATGGAGTTCCTAACTATAGAGACCGTGATAATACAACCGAAAGCGGTGTAAGAGTAGACCAACAAGGAAGAGCAATCGATACTAATAAAAATGGTATTCCTGATGATATGGAAAGCACCTTGGATGCGCGTTACGCAAGCAAAGGTGATCTTGCTAGTCTTAAGCAACCACTAGACGGTAGAAATGGTGTGAGTGAAAAAGGATTAATTAAAAAATTAATTAACGAAGGATATGTAAATGTGTATTTTAAGTTTAACAGTACTAAGCCAACTCTTTATTCTATGGATGCTATGAACACTTTAGTAACATACATGAAGAACAACCCAAGTGCTACAGCTACCTTAACTGGTTATGCTGATGAACTAGGTAATCCAGATTACAACAAAAACTTATCAGAGCGTCGTGCAAAAATGGTTTATGATGTACTTATCGCTTCTGGCGTAGCTGCAAATAGATTATCACATAACGGTGATGGTGAAGATGCATCAGTGGATAAGAATTCTGCTGAGGCTAGACAACTTGTAAGAAGAGTTACTTTTAGAGTAAACTAATTATAGAGAACATAAATTTTATAAATGGCTTTAGGAAACTAGAGCCATTTTTTTATACTCTTTTATCAAGACTTACTTGATTAAATACATCGATACCATTTGTTTTTTCAAATTCTAATTCCTGCGGTTAACTAATCACGGAATACTTACCATAGATCAACAGATTCCTTCATTGCGCAAGCTACTTAAGGATTATGCAGTTTAGATGTTCGGGTTTTGAAACTTGAAGTTTGGAATTCTAAATTCTCGACACTTAGAAAAACTCAGTACAACGCTGTCGCTAGAAGTGACATTGTGGTTTAACGATTAGTGTATGGAGTATGGAATTTGATTCTTGATTCTTGGAGTTTGGAATTCTAAATTCTCGACTGTCGCTCGAAGTGACACCGCAGTTTAGATTATGCAGCATGGAGTATGGAGTATGGAAAATTGGATCTTGACTCTTGACTCTTGACTCTTGACTCTTGACTCTTGACTCTTGAAATTTAAAACTTAAATCACATTCTTCACTTAACTAAACCGTACAATCTTAGTAACAAGCAATATTCTAAAAAGCATTAACGCCTTTCTTTAACCAGTCTTGGTACTCTTGTACATTTGGAGTGTAACCTACAGCATTATTCAAATCATTACCTTCTAAATCCTGAATAACGTACAGTGGTTGTGCATTTGTATTGTATCGCTTCTGCTGGTACTCCAGCCATTTTTGACCATAGGTTCTTATCGTATTACCGGAGAATTCAGATTCATATTGTTCCGATTTAGGGAGTTCTTTTCGATCATCTACATATAACGAGATCAATACAACCTCATTCTGAAGTACTTTTAAAACCATATCTTCTGACCATACTTGCTCTTCCATTTTACGACAATTCACACAGGTAATTCCTGTAAAATCTAATAGAACTGGTTTACTCACTTCTTTAGCATAAGCGACTCCAGCATCATAATCTTTGAATAGCATCAGTCCATGAGGTCCTATGTGAGCATTCTCTGGAATTTGTATGGTAGATCCTTCATTCGCTTGATTTAGAGAAAACGTTCCTGAACTTGTTGTTTTCATAAAACCAACACCATTAGGTGATTCACTATTAGTACTCATAGGTGGCGGGAATCCACTAATTAATTTTAAAGGCGCACCCCACATTCCTGGTATTAA
The DNA here is from genome assembly GCA_020630715.1 of Nonlabens sp. GTDB lineage: Bacteria > Bacteroidota > Bacteroidia > Flavobacteriales > Flavobacteriaceae > Nonlabens. Next base: position 112,432 of record JAHDIQ010000004.1, on the reverse strand, counting down.
ATATATGGTGAACGCTATTGTAATCATAGCTAGCAACGATCTTCCTACAGAAATATGATCCTGTGGTGAATCGTGCGGTAATCGTATCTTACCTAATAAGTAAAGTCCTAAAGTTCCAAAAATCGCAATCCATAAAGCGATAAAGATTTCGCGATCTAATATCCTCCAATCTAGAACTAAATCAATCATCGATAAAAACTTTAATGCAAAAGCCAACTCTAAAAATCCTAAAAACACCTTTACGGTATTTAACCAGCCACCAGATTTAGGTAAGGAATTTAACCAACTAGGGAAAATCGCAAACAACATAAACGGAATCGCTATCGCACATGAAAAACCTAACATACTTATAATAGGTGCAATTCCTCCTACCGTAGTAGCTTCTAGTAAAGCGGTACCTGCAATAGGAAAAGTACAAGAGAATGAAACTACCGCTAGTGCTAGCGCCATAAAGAAAATTCCAATAATTCCACCTTTGTTAGATTTTGCGTCTACCTTATTCATAAAACTATTAGGCAACATAATTTCAAAAGCGCCCATAAATGACATCGCAAACAAGACTAACACAAGAAACATAATGGCATTAAACACCACACCAGTACTAAACTCATACATAGCGTTACTACCAAAAACGACTGATACCACAGAACCTAATCCAGTGTAAATAAATATGATAAAGAATCCATAGAGAAACGCATTTCTAATTCCTTTTGCACGATTTTTATTTTGCTTTGTAAAAAAGGATACGGTCATAGGAATCATAGGGAAAACGCAAGGCGTTAACAACACTCCAAAACCAAGAATAAACGCTATAAAAAATCGGCTCCATAATCCTTTTTGATCTTTTGAATCCTCGTTATCGTGATCCTTATTTTTAACTTCAGATGCATCAGGTCCCGTGGCTATTATTGCTTCTATTCCTTGATCATAAAACGAATTAATAAGCTCATCTGCGTCCACATTTACAGCAGGATCAATTTTAAATAGTACGGATAATGGTGTAGGCGGTAAACATTTAGAATCATCACAAACCTGATAATAAATCTCTGCAGGTACATAAGCTAGATCAGGATCTGTCAATTTAATTTCTTGTGTAAACACAGCAAGTTTATCAAACTGATACACCTCACGTTTCCACGTTTTTTCATACGTAGAATAACTACCAGTTTCTTTGTTTTTACCTAACAGTTCATAGCCTTCTCCAAAAAACGAAAACTCTGTAGGTAATGGACCTTCAATGGCATCTACTTTTACTTGTGAATTCAAATGCCATCCTTCATCAATTTCACAAGTAGCAATCAACTCATAATTAGTATCAGATAATTTTTCTACGGTATAACTCCACGCAACAGGTAACTTCTCTTCTTTAAATCCATCTAGGCTCATGGAACTATCTTGAGACTTTGACGCTTTAGCAGGCACTGATGATGCTTCTGGACCACTGGCAATGACAGGTTCTGTGCCTTGATCATAAAAAGCATTTACGACTTTAGACGCATCTACCGTTACCGTAGGATCTATTTTAAAAGCCATCGCTTTAGGTGATGGTGGTAAACATTTTTCTGCATCACAAACTTGAAAGTAAACTTCTACAGGAATATATTTTAAAGAAGCGTCTATCAACTTAACCTCTTGCTCAAATACAGCAATATTGTCAAACTGGTAGACATCACGCTTCCATGTTTTTTCATACATGGAATAACTACCTGTTTCTTTATTAGTTCCTACTAACTCATATCCTTCTCCAAAAAACGCAAACTCTGTAGGAATAGGACCATCTATCGCTTCTACTTTCACCTGACTATTCACGTGCCATCCTGCTTCTATAAATACCGTAGTGATGAGTTTATAATTCGTATCAGACAGTTTTTCAACTTCTAGACTCCATTCTGTAGGATCTTCAATTTGGGCAATACTGGTAACACTTATTAGGGCTATAAAAGCAATCAGTAGCTTCTTCATAATTGATAGGTTAACTTTATGATATGGTTAGTTTGAGGTGTAATCGTATAATGTTTACTAGATCGATGTCCTATAATCCATAAAACGGTTGATCCAGACTTCAATACTAGTGTTTTTTCTTTATCTATAAAAGAAACTTTGCGATCTGTTAAGACATCACTTATTAATTTACTTCCTTGCATTCCATAAGGTTCTATGCGATCTCCTTTTTTCCAGTGAGAAATATGCAGTGACTCCTTAATTTGATCCTTATCTAGGAATAAGGTATAACGATTTGAGGTCTCTTTTATTTGATCCAGCGTTAGTTTATCCGTAATGGTTTCTATTTTTATTAGTCCATTATCTAACTCAACGATAGCATCATTTAAAGGTACATCCCAAGACTGATTTGTCACCGTTTCCCTAGTCTCTACGCATAGGTAATCACCTTTCACATAAATAATGTGGCTTTCATTTTGAATGTAACTACCACTTTCAGCATCTAGTAATTGATAAACCTCATCTGTTTGAGTAAAACCATAAGGCGATATGAGTTGATGTAGGTAACTTTTTGGCGCGGTTGTGTTTTTTAAGGACTGCATAGGTATGTTGATACCGTTTTGGGTGGTGATCGTCTCGCTTTCGCGAAAGCGTAATACCGCATCATCTACCATTTGATTAGCATCTTTTAAGTAATCAAAAGTCTTCCCTAGTCGCTGTCGTAACTGTGGTAATGCCTGATGCAATAAAGGCAACACCTGATTGCGTAATTGATTGCGCTGGTAAGTATTCTTTTTATTACTCGCATCTTCTCGCCATGAAATCGCATGCTGTAATGCATAGGATTGAATTTGCTCACGAGTAAATGGCAATAGCGGACGTACCACACGTTCATTTATTTCTGGAATTCCAGTAAGGCCTTTTAATCCAGCACCACGATTTAAATTGATCAAAAAGGTTTCTAATTGATCATCCAGATGATGCGCGGTTAAGATGTAATCATAACCATGCAACTCACATAATTTATTAAAGAACTGATATCGTAAATCTCTAGCTACCATCTGAGTAGATGATCCTGTAGCCGATACATATTGCGATGTATGCACTTCTTTTAAATGAAACTCAATTCCGCCACGATGTGCTACTTCTTTTACAAATGTCGCATCCTGATCGCTGTCTTCACCTCGCAATTTAAAATTCATGTGTGCGATAGCAATTTCTAGTTGCTGGTGGTTACATAAATGCAACATCACCATACTATCCACGCCACCACTTACTGCTAGAAGCAATTTCTTGTTTTTAAGAATACTTAAACGGGAATTAATATGCTGTGCAAATAGCTCTTGTAACATCAACCAAATTTAATCAAAAGAAATTCCTTGCTGTGCTAAAACCTGCATCATCGCTTTTGCCTTTAATAAACATTCCTCATACTCTTTTTCTGGTACAGCAGTCGCCGTGATTGCACTACCTACCGCATAAGAAACGTAACCTGTTTTTGAATGATACAATATGGATCGGATCACCACATTAAAATCAAAATCACCATCTGGTGTCATATAACCTATAGAACCGCTGTATAAACCACGGTAAAAAGATTCATTTTGTTCTATGATGTTCATCGCGCTTATTTTAGGTGCGCCAGTCATACTGCCCATAGGAAAGGTACTTTTAATCACATCAACAGCAGTAGTATCATTTATTTGAGAAGTAACCGTACTAATCATCTGGTGCACCTGTTTAAAGCTGTAAATCCCATAAAGCTCTTCTACCGCGACAGTTCCTTTTACGGCTGTGCGTGATAAATCATTACGCACTAAATCTACGATCATCACATTTTCTGATCGCTCTTTAGGATCGTTGTATAACGCTACTTTTAAAGCCTCATCCTCAATGAGATGTTGCGATCTACGTGCTGTTCCTTTAATAGGTTGAGAAATGATTTTATCTCCAGTCTTTTTTAAATAACGCTCTGGACTAGCACACATCACATGTAAATCATCCATCCTAGCATAAACCGCAAATGGTGGCTCACTAATCGCATTTAAAGATTCAAAAGCTTTTAAAGAATCTAATTGCGCATTTTTGGTGGCAAATTCAGTACAAAAATTAGCCTCGTAAATATCACCACGATGGATGTGATCTAAGAATTGCTGTGCTTCATGCAGGTATTGCTGTTTAGAATCTCGAGCTTTTAAGGTTTTTTGCTGGGTGATCTTGTTATAACTAATCGTTGTTTTAAAAATAGCTTTGAGTTGCTGTTTTAACTCACGTTCATTTAAAGTAGCACTGTGAATAATCACCTCATCTTTACAGATGTCATAAACGATTTCTGGAATAAAAAAATGAAGACCAGCAACCTCTAAATGATTGTCATGGGCACTTTGTAAATCTTCTAGCTCATTTTTTAAATCATAACTCAAGTATCCAAACATCCAGTCCTGATGACGTTCTCTAAAAGAGGCTAATGCATCAAACGCATTTCCTACAGGAACTTTAAGCTCTTCTAGACAACCTACTGCAATAAGGCAATCGTAGGAACTGTATAGCGCTTCACTCTTATTACTGTCTAGAAGTATAAAGTGCTTTTGATCTTTAAAGAAATGCTGTAGCTTTTGCTTTAATAACACAGCATCTAGAATGGGAAAATGATAGGTTTTACGAGAGCTATTCACGTTATAAAAATACGTCGTTTAGATTCCTTTTAAAAGCAAAAAACGACCTTTTAAAAAAGGTCGTTTTTCAGTTTATGTAAATTTCATATTAGCTATGCAACGCGCGATCTGCGGTAGCAGCAAGCGCGGCTTCTTTAACAGCCTCTGCATAAGTAGGATGTGCGTGTGACATACGTGCGATATCCTCTGCACTAGCACGGTATTCCATTGCAGTAACAGCTTCTGCAATAAGATCTGCTACGCGAGCACCTATCATGTGTACTCCTAATACCTCATCTGTAGTTTTATCTGCAATGACTTTGATCAATCCATCGATGTCACCACTAGCACGAGATCTTCCTAATGCACGCATAGGAAACTGACCTACTTTTATATCAACGCCAGCTTCTTTTAATTCTTCTTCTGTTTTTCCTACACTGGCAACTTCTGGCCATGTGTAAATCACATTAGGAATAAGATTATAGTTGATATGTGGTTTTTCACCAGCAATAGTTTCGGCTACAAAAACTCCTTCTTCCTCAGCCTTATGAGCTAGCATCGCACCACGTACAACGTCACCTATCGCATAAATGTTAGGAACGTTAGTTTGTAAATGTGCATTTACTTCTACCTGACCGCGCTCGTTGATTTTTACACCAGCTGCGGTCGCGTTTAATTTATCAGTATATGGTCTACGACCTACAGATACCAGACAGTAATCTCCTGTAAAGGTAACTTCTTCACCTTTCTTATTTTTTGCTGTAACTGTAACCTCATCACCATTACGTTCTACTTTATTTACTGCATGTGATAAATTAAACTTAACACCTTGCTTTTTAAGGACTTTCATCAACTCTTTTGAAAGTGCTTTGTCCATACTAGGTGTGATTCGATCCATGTACTCTATTACAGTAACATTTGCTCCTAATCTACGATATACTTGACCTAATTCTAATCCTATAACTCCACCACCTATTACGATCATGTGCTTAGGAATTTCTTTAAGGCTTAATGCCTCTGTAGAAGTAATTACACGTTCTTTATCTATGGTGATAAATGGTAGTGATCCAGGTTTTGATCCAGTAGCAATAATGGTATGTTTTGCTTCTATAGTTTCTGTTCCTTTCTCGCCATCAATATTGATATGAGTAGCATCTTTAAAAGATCCCATTCCCGTGTAAACGGTGATCTCATTCTTTTTCATTAAGAAATCGATACCACTTACCGTTTGATCAATTACCGCTGTTTTACGAGCGATCATTTTCTCAAAGTTGATTTTAATCTCTCCAGGAATCTCAATCCCATGATCTTCAAAATGCTTTATGGCATCGTGATAATGGTGAGAAGAATCCAGTAAAGCTTTTGACGGTATACAACCTACATTAAGACAGGTACCACCTAAGCTATTATATTTTTCAATGATGGCAGTTTTCATACCTAGCTGTGCGCAACGGATTGCGGCTACATATCCACCAGGTCCAGAACCTATTACGGCTACATCATAAGTGCTCATAGTTGTCATTTAAAATTTGTTCACAAAGATAACAAAGCGATACGCCACCTCGTAAACTTTTGTATGGTTTTATGACAATGACGATTAAAATAAATGATGAAGTTTTTGAGGATTAAGGTTGTATGGATTACGCTTTCGCGAAAGCGAAATACACCAAATTCACCCAAAGAAAAACAGTACACAAGCCAACTAACTCACAACAATAATTTCCAAAACCTGTAACATTGTATCATAATTATCTACTTACCTAGTAACCTAACCGAAACGAGTGCAGAAAGATTTAGAAAAAGAATTTGTTCAACAACTGGAAGAAAACCAGAACATCGTCCATAAAATATGCAGGCTGTATACAAATGATGCAGACTCGCATAACGACTTGTTCCAGGAAGTAACTATCCAGTTATGGCGTGCGTATCCTAAGTTTAGAGGTGATTCAAAATTCTCTACATGGATGTATCGTGTGGCGCTGAATACCGCGATTACGTTATACCGCAAGAAAAAACGCCGTGTAGATACAGCTAGTTATGAGCAAATCGAATTTAAAGCTACAGAGCAAGATTATGACGATGAGACTAATGAGCAACTAACATTATTGTACAGCGCCGTAAAACAACTTAACGATATTGAGAAAGCACTCGTCTTTTTGTACTTAGAGAATAAAAATTATAAGGAGATTTCTAAAACATTAGGAATTAGTGAGGTGAATGCACGTGTAAAGATGAATCGTGTGAAGACAAAATTAACTAACATTATAAATCCATAACCTATGGATCAATTAGATATATTAAAGAAAGAGTGGGATACGCAAAAAGCGTATCCTAGCTACTCAAAAGAGCAACTAAAAAGCATGCTGGCGCTTAAGTCTACCAGCATTGTAAAATGGTTACTAATTATTGCTATTATAGAATTTGTAGTGCTTACCGCTATTAATTTTTTACCTGGAATGTCAAAATACCACGGCGAGTCCATCCGTATTATGGGTGAAGTATTTTACTACGGTAGTTATATTGTCCACTACATCGTTATTGCTTATTTCATCTTTTTATTCTACTCTAATTATAAGCGTATTCAAGCAACACAACCTACGCGCAGTTTGATGAAAAACATCTTACGTACTAGAAAAACCATGAAATGGTATATCTGGTATAATCTAGCCTACATTTTTATTTTAGGAATAGCAGTATCTATTGTAATGCTTTTTAAAGATCCTAAAATGATAGAGATGATGCAGTCTGAAACTGTTGCAAATCATCAGGTGATGTTTTACACGATTTACATCTTGTTTACCATTTTGGTTTTTGGGGTAATGCTATCGATTCTTTATGGTATTTATAGTTTGATCTATGGTATCCTACTACGTAGACTGCGTTTTAACTATGAGGAATTGAAGCGCATGGAGGTTTAGTCCATATGAAATCAAAAGCGTTTGCAAGCCTAATTATAAAAATAATGGCGGATTTTCTATTCGTTTGAATTCGCTAATTTAGTTATTGAATCTCCAGAAAACCCTATATCATACACCTCATGGAAATCGTTCAATTAGCTATTGGAATAATCCTACTAGCAAGCGTTGCTTTAATTCAATTTAAAATATTGAAGGTTTATTTTGGGGCATCAAGTCTTAGTGAAGATGAGAAACCATTTTGTGAGGTAAAAGATATTCTATACACCTTAAAAAAAGGTAAAGAACCTAGCATAAAACGAATTACTAAATACGCTGAAGACAACGAGAAAAGAGTCGATTTATAGCGTTTGTTACTAAAGTTTAATAGAACTGATTTATTTCCCGAGGCTTATCAAAAAAATGAATGCTTTGCAGAAAGCCATCTTTCAAATTGGCTTTATTTCCATGAGGATTATGAAGCATTACCAGATGAAATCCATTACGTAGGAAAAAGCATTGCTGTAAAAGATGTTCAATTGTTTCTATTTAAATTTAAAACGGTTTCTCCACACCATATGGCATCAAAAGGTTATTTAACCGCTTACGTCGCTTATAAAAATATGACAGATATTTCTGCTGATCCTTATATGATTTTCAGTGATTTTAATGATAACGAATTAACCATGTCAGAACTAAATAGCTTCCTATGTGATGATTCATAATTGTTATTGAATCTTAACTATTACAATTCACATAATAATGACACCTTGAAAATACCCCACAAAAAAAACCTGCTCTATTTAAGCAGGTTCTTTTTATACGTTAAGAAAGCGTGATCTAGAATCTATAACCTAAACTTAAATGACCTACACGCGTACGCTCATCGTTCTGAAATTCTACATTATCAAATAGATCTGTTATTCCTAAGTCAAAGGTTCCTTTTAAGAATAATCCATTACCAAATTCATAACCCAATCCACCAGTAAGTGCAAATGAGCTATTCACTTTTCCTTCAATATCTTCACGATCACCATCTTCTACAAAAGATTGTTTTGCATTCATTAGGAACCCTACTTGTGGACCTGCGTGAACACTAAATTTTTCTGTTATGTAGTACTTAAAATGTACTGGTACGTTTATAAAACGTAAGTAAATCGTTCTTTCACTATTCCCATCATCAAAACGCTCACCTTCACCACTGTAAAAAACAGCTGTTTCAAAAGACCATTTTTCTCCTTGTTTAAATTCTGCGATAGCACCTACGTGATAATTAGATTTGTTATCTGCTAGGTCTCCTCCTAGAGCATTGTTTACCTTAGCAAGGTTATATCCTCCAAAAATACCAAAGGAAACATCCTGCGCCTGAGCTACAGAAGTAAAAAGAAATAATGAAAGGATTGAAATATAAAATGATTTCATGGTGTTGATTTTGATTGGTTCAAATATAATATAACAATAATAAATAAAATGAGCCAATTACTTCTACATTACGCAAACCTATTTTTAACTAATATACTTCCAGAAGCCTTTTTTAGACTGTAAAAAGGTCATCACTTTTCTAATATTTGTGTTAGATGCTAATGTTATTTGAGGATCTGTTTGTAATACATATTGCGCCGCAGTTCTAGCTGTTGCCAGTATGGCATTATCCTTAACTATATCTGCAACTTTTAAAGAAAGTATACCGCTTTGTCGCGTTCCCATTAGATCTCCTGGACCACGCAATTTCAAGTCTACTTCTGCAATTTCAAAACCGTCTGTAGTAGCAACCATAGTATCTAGTCTGGTTTTTGCTTCACTACTTAATTTATAACTAGTCATTAAAATACAGAAACTCTGATCTGCGCCACGTCCTACTCTACCGCGCAACTGGTGCAATTGTGAAAGGCCAAAACGCTCTGCACTTTCAATCACCATCACACTAGCATTAGGAACATTAACACCTACTTCAATAACCGTAGTCGCTACCATGATTTGGGTTTCACCTTTTACAAAGCGATTCATTTCATAGTCTTTATCTTCTGGTTTCATCCTACCGTGAACGATGCTTACTTGATATTGTGGCGATGGAAAATCTCTTGCAATACTTTCATAACCATCCATCAAATCTTTATAATCCAGCTTTTCTGATTCCTCAATTAGCGGATACACCACATAAACCTGTCTGCCTTTTTTGATTTCATCTTTTAGAAAACTAAATACAGACAACCTATTTTTATCATAACGATGTACCGTTTTTACTTCTTTACGTCCTGGTGGTAATTCATCAATTACAGATACATCTAAATCACCATACAAACTCATGGCAAGTGTTCTAGGAATAGGTGTTGCCGTCATGACCAGAATATGTGGTGGTAAGTCGTTTTTCTTCCATAATTTGGCACGTTGCGCCACGCCAAAACGGTGTTGCTCATCCACAATCGCAACGCCTAGGTTTTTAAACTTCACCTTATCTTCTATCAACGCATGCGTTCCTATTAGGATATCTAATGATCCATCTTCTAGTGATTCATGAATCAACTTGCGATCTTTTGTCTTTACAGATCCTGTAAGAATACGCACCGTAATCCCTGTTTTTTCTAACAATTCACTGACTCCAGCATAATGCTGTTGCGCTAGAATCTCTGTAGGTGCCATGATACAAGCTTGAAATCCATTATCAATAGCGAGTAAACAGGTTAAAACAGCAACTATAGTTTTACCACTTCCTACATCACCTTGTAATAACCGATTCATATGAGCGCCAGTTCCCATATCACCGCGTATTTCCTTTACAACGCGTTTTTGAGCACCCGTAAGTTCAAAGGGTAAATGGTTATTGTAAAAATCATTAAACCGTTCACCTACTTGATCAAAAACATAGCCTTTAATCCTAGTCTTGCGTACTCTATTTTGCAAGAGTAATTCCATCTGAATAAAAAACAACTCTTCAAATTTGAGTCTGTAGATGGAACGTTGTAATAGATCTGCATCACTAGGGAAATGAGCATTACGCATCGCTGTATTTTTATCCACTAATTGATATTGGTGCATCAATTCTGGTGATAGAGTTTCTGTAAACGCATTATTAATCTCACTAAATAGCTGTTGCATCATACGCACCATCATTTTATTAGTAATGTTGCGTTTAGTAAGCTGTTCTGTAGATGGATAAATAGGTGTCATCGCGCTGTGCTGTCGCGATTTGTGTTCTTTAAGTAATTCTAAATCTGGATGTGCAATACTGTACATTCCATACTTACTAATTTTACCATAAGCCACATAAGGCTCATTAAGCTTTAGGCTATCCTTAAAATACTTCTGACTACGGAACCATACTAACTCCATCACACCAGTCGCATCTTTAAATGTAGCTACTAGCCTAGTTGCTTTGCCATTTCCCACCGTTTTTAAATGGGTAATCACACCTACGACTTGGACATGAGTCGTTTCAGGAACTAGCTGATTGATCTTATAGTATTTAGTCTTATCGATGTACCGATTCGGAAAAAAATTAGCTAGATCACCATAGGTTTGAATTCCTAATTCTGCTTTCAACAATTTTGCGCGCGCAGGACCTACTCCATTTAGATACTCAATAGGTGTATGTAAAAAGTTAGTAGGCACAAGATTCTTCTTTACACAAATGTACAGCAACGCACACACGATCACAACAACGATTTAACGTTGAATTAGGAGTTGTTGTTCAATATGTTTGCACATCACACGTTAATCCTAAAATTATCCTACAAACCGCGCAATGATGGCGCGACTTTTGTAATTTTCGCACCTATGAAGCAATTAGTAGCAGTTATGTTGATGGTGTTCGCTTTCGCGAAAGCGGAATCACAAAACACCACATCACAATACCAAAACGTAGATTTTAAAACCGCACAGGTAGATCTTTACATCAATGCAAATTCTGAAATCATCTCAGGAACCGTGATCTACAACGTAGAGATCAAAGAGGAAACCGCACAGTTATTCCTAGATGCAAAAAACCTGACCAGATACGACGTCTTACTGGATGGAAAACCTACAAATGCAGATTATAACCAGCAACAAATTACCATTTCTAGCACATTTAAGAAAGGCGCCACTCACCAACTTACCGTAGAATTCTCATCAGATCCTAATCAGGCATTATATCACATAGATCGGGATGGCGACGAGAAATGGGACCAAATCTGGACACAAGGTCAGGGAAAATATACCAGCAACTGGTTACCTAGTATCGATGATGTGAACGATAAAATAGAATGGGATTTTACCGTAAGCGCACCATCACAATATCAGGTAGCCACAAATGGAAAATTGATTACAACAGAATCTATAGATGATTATAAAAAATGGGTTTATGACATGAAAAAACCTATGAGTAGTTATCTAGTCGCACTAGTGGTAGGTGATTATAAAATCAAAGAAACCAGCACCAGTAGCGGTGTTTCACTGGATCTATATTATTATCCAGAAGATGCGCATAAGGTAGAAAGCACTTATAAACACACTAAGGAAATTTTTAATTTTCTAGAATTAGAAATAGGGATGCCTTATCCGTGGCAGGTTTATAGACAAATCCCTGTAAAAGATTTCCTGTATTCTGGAATGGAAAACACCACTACGACCATTTTTAACGACCAGTTTATGGTAGATCCTATGGCGTTTAATGATGCTAATTATGTGACCGTAAATGCGCATGAGCTGGCGCATCAGTGGTTTGGCGATTTAGTCACCGCGCAAACTGGAAAACATCACTGGCTACAAGAAGGATTTGCCACTTACTATGCCATGCTTGCAGAACGTCATATCTATGGCGATGACCATTATTACATGCAATTGTACACCAGCGCAGAACAGCTCATCCAGCAAAACCAAAACGGATCTTCCACTGCTCTACTAGATCCTAAAGCTAGCAGTCTTACCTTTTACCAGCGTGGTGCATGGGCACTGCATGCGTTAAAAGATAAAGTTGGAGAATTACGCTTTCGCGAAAGCGTATTACAGTATCTCAACCGTTATCAATACAGCAGTGTTACTACAAACCACTTTCTAGATATTGTGACCGAAGTAAGCCAGCAAGACCTGACTGAATTTAAAAAAATCTGGCTTGAATCTACTGAATTCCCCAAATTTGAAGCATTACGTCTCTTGCGTAAAAGTGATTTTATGGAGCAGTATTTTCAGTTATCTGCGAGACGTATTTCTAGTTTTGACGAAGCAAAGAATTCCTATAAAGAAACGGTACGAGAGCCTATCAATGACTTTTTACTAGAAGAAATGGTGGCTCAATTATCCATTCACAATGATGACCGCATTTATGAAATGTATAAAATGGCAGGTGCTACTGGTTCTATAAAAGGACGTCAGGCAGTGGCATTGAGTTTACAGCAATTTAAACCAGAATTAGAACCTTTATTAAGAGGTATGCTTAACAATCCATCGTATTTAACGCGTGAACGTGCCTTGTACTTATTATGGAGCGGTTTGCCCGATCAACGAGCTAGCATTCTTACAGAAGCAGATCAACAATGGAGCAGTAAAAGTCCTAGTCTAGATATGGCATGGATTGCAATGGCGCTTAATTCTAGTGATTTTAAAACCGGAGAAAAATACAGATTTCTAGAGCGTTTAGGTACGTATACCAGCCCGACGTTTAGTCCAGAGACACGACTAGCAGCTTTTGATTATCTTATTAATTTAAAAGCCATGTCTACCCAAAACTATAAAGATTTGATGAGTGGTTCTACTCATCACAGCTGGAGATTTTATAAAGAATGCCGCAGTATTTTAAAAGCGCTGTATAAAAAAGAAGAACACAGACTGCTGATCAAGCAAATCATCGAAACCTTACCAGCGGAAAAAGGAAAACGAATTCAGGATATATTATTGGATTAAAACAAATCCTTTACCTCGGCGCGTAAGAAACTCAAGGCTGTGGAGCTAGGTGCTCGCTTATCCATTAATTCGTTGACGATAGCTTTACGTAAACCTTCTGCATCATTGATTTTTTCACTCATAGCCACTTGGCGTATTTGCTGTATGGTAGTGTTTTTTGCTGCACGTATAATATTCCAGCATTCTTCACTTACATAAATTTGCTGAGCAATATTATGCTCAAACTCTTGATCTACCGCTGCGATAAGTACTTGTTCATATTGCTGTTTTGACATACTTCCTGGTTGCGTTCGTACAACTAGATTATTTGGTTTTATACGTTCTAAAAAAAGAGTCATGCGTTCATAAGACGCCATACGAGTAGGTAAGGTTTTACCTTGCGACTCACGTACAGTTATAAATCGACGTCTACGTTCTTCATTCTTCATAAAAGAAGATAAAAAATAGAAAGCAATCACTCCTACAATTAATGCAGGTAACAACATCATAAATAAATCTAGAATTTGATTTTCCATAATAATCTCAGTTATTGCCTCAAAGGTAAATTGAATAGGGCAGTTTTAAAACAAGAATCTTAAGTTATTTGCCTGCTAGACAATTAGAATACTATGTTTAATCTACAGAAGATATTCTTAATCCTTTCCACCTAAATGCTCACAATCTTCTAATTGACCTAAATTATCAAAAGGTACAGGCGTTTTTTGATATTTATAAGTGTATTCTAGCGTCTGCGTCATGTTGTGATCACCTATGCTTACATCTACATCTTTCATGGTAAACTGGCAAGGATGCTCGTAACCAGCAGCATGAGTAATTTCTAGTAACTCTTTATTGAATTTCTTGAAATAGCTCGCTAAACGGTCTGCTTTTTCTGGCACTACAATTCCGCGTTGTAACCATTTGTTTTGTGTTGCAATTCCGGTAGGACAGGTATTATTATGGCAGGCTTGCGCTTGTATACAACCTATAGAAATCATGGCTTCACGTGCCACATTAATAACATCTGCGCCCATGGCAAATGCCATTGCTGCTTTTGCAGGAAAACCTAATTTTCCACTAGCGATAAACACCAGATCTTTTGCCATTCCACGCTCTTGAAAAACTTTATACAAAGCTTTAAAACCGTAAACCCATGGTAGGGAAACATGATCTGCAAAACTAGGTGGTGCTGCACCAGTTCCTCCTTCGCCACCATCCACGGTAATAAAATCAGGACCTTTACCTGTAGCTTTCATAATATCTGCTAGCTCTTCCCATTGATCTGTTTTACCTATAGCTGCTTTAATTCCTACAGGTAAACCTGTTTCTTGAGCGATGGACTCTACAAAATCTACCAGACCTTGAATTCCCTCAAAAGCACTATGTGTAGGTGGCGATAATACATCTTGCCCCATAGGAACATTACGGATCTCACTTATTTCTTTTGATATTTTTGACGCTGGTAACACACCACCTTTTCCTGGCTTTGCTCCTTGAGAAAGTTTGACTTCAATAGCACGCACTTGCGGATTTTCTGCCACTAACTTTTTCATCATTTCCATAGAAAAGTTCCCTTCTTTATCTCGCACACCATAGTATCCAGTTCCAAAATGAAACACCACATCAGCGCCTCGTTTGTGATACGGTGATAGTCCACCTTCACCAGTATTGTGATAAGCATTCACCTTTTTTGCGCCTTGATTCATAGCATCTATCGCTCTAGCAGATAGTGATCCGTAGCTCATCGCACTTATGTTTATGATACTCGCTGGTCTAAAAGGACGCTTGCGATTTTTTGAAGCTCCTATCACTTTAGCACATGGTAAAAACTCTGGACGTTTACTGGTAACATGATATGGTGTCACCTTAAAGGGCATCATCGCATTATTTATAAAGATGTAATTATGAGAATGGATATCTCTATCTGTACCAAAACCTTCGTAATTATTCTCATTTTTTGCACTAGCATAAATCCATCCACGCTCGATACGATTAAAAGGTAATTCCTCACGGTTATTTGCAACGATATACTGACGCAGTTCAGGACCTATACTTTCTAGCCAATACCTAATGTGTCCTACCACTGGGAAATTTCTAAGGACTATGTGTTTTGTATTAAAAATGTCATAGATCGCTACAATAAGGATAAAGGCTATAAGCCACCAGTACCAGGCTAGGTTTGTTATAAAGACCCATAATTGTTCCATAAATTTTTTTTGAACTCTAAAAATACAACTAAGTAACGTATTGCTAAATTTAGAATAATATATGATAAGAATAAAAAATGAATGAAATAACATATTCTTTAAAATATATCAATTGAAGTAATAGATTTGTAATGGTTTACAATTAAGACAAAAAAGTTAAAACCGATGCTCAAAAAAAAGAGAAAATGGATTTAAAAGTAGGAGATCAAGTACAGCTTATCATTGAAAATGAAACACCACTAGGCTATAATGTACTTATAGAGAAAGAAATAGAAGCTTTACTTTATCATAGTGAGGTATATCATGCGCTTTCTGAAAAGGAAGAAGTTACTGGTTATATCAAAACCATAAGAGAAGATGGAAAAATAGATGTCTCCTTACGTCCACAAGGATTTTTAAATGTAATAGATCAAGATGCAAATAAAGTACTGGAAGAGCTCAACGCCAGCCCGTATGGCTATCTTTTACTTACAGATAAAAGCCCACCAGATCATATTCATTATCATTTAAATATGAGTAAGAAAGCTTACAAAAAAGCACTAGGTAAACTCTACAAGGAAAAACGCATTACTATTACAGCGGATAAAGTGACACTGATTAAGAAAGACTAGATAACTTTTATTGTTCCAGCCATTTTTTAAAATCTTTGACACGTTCCCTACTCACAATAAGATCAAATTCTTTAAAGCTATTGATCTTAACCTTAAGACGTGAATTTGTATAACTCACCATATCATCTATCGCGTTTACATTCACAATCGCCTGTCTAGAAATACGGTAAAATTGTTGTGGATCTAACTCATCTATTAAGGATTCTAACTTACCATCAATAAGGTAATTACGTCCGTTTTCTAGATTGATATACGCACCTTTATTCTCTGAATAGAACAGCTGGATTTCATCAGTTTGAAACAGTTTAATATGTTCACCTACTTTGGCGGTATATCGTTTTTTATAGTTTTGATCTACGGGATTTTGTAACATCTTTGCAATGTCGTTAAAATCTATTTTTGTGGTGGTTGTTTCGCTTTCGCGAAAGCGTAGTTGAAACTTCTCTACAGCTACTTTTAACTCATCCTCATCAATAGGCTTTAAAAGGTAATCAATACTGTTTAATTTAAAAGCTTGTAAAGCATACTCATCATAAGCCGTCGTGAAAATAATAGCACTAGAAACAGCTACCTGATCAAAAATCTCAAAGGAAAGTCCATCACTCAACTGAATATCAAGGAAAATTAAATCGGGATGCTCATTATTGAGTAAATACTCCACAGATTCTTTTACAGAATGTAGCATGGTCGCCACAGGCATTTCCAGATCATCCAGTAAACGATGTAAACGTCTAGCAGCTGGTTTTTCATCTTCTATAATAATGGCTTTCATATTACTGATCTTCTTTTTCTAAAAGTTCTTTTAATTTACGTTGTTCCCAGTTGCTACTTAAAAACGGATTCCATTGAAACGTTTTCATCAAATGGGCTAGCAATCCTATCGCCCATCCACCAGTGGCAAATAACAAAGTAAACCATATAGGTCCATCGTAGTACCAAACGATACCTGCAATAACCGCATTTACGATTAAAAATACAGCTAAATGATTATAGAAACCTTTGATCTCTTTTACTCGGCTTTTTGCTTTATTATAAGCTTCTGATTGTTGTTGATTCATAACTATTGATTGAATTGTTCTTTTTTCATAAGCTCTTGAATTTTACGTTCTTCCCATTTCTTTCCCGTAAATGGATTAGACCCAAAGGTTACAAAACCGTGCACGGCAAGACCTATTCCCCAACCGCCTAAAGTGAATAAAAACCAAGGGAATTCCCATTCGTTTTGCCAGTAATTCAATGAAGCAATTCCTATGTTTACAATCACATAGATAAACGCATGTGTGTAAAAGGCACGTATTTCTTCTACGCGATCTTTGGCGCGTTTGTATTTTTCCTGATAGCTTTCTTGTGCGTTCATATTAAAAATCTTTATCGTTGATATATTGTTGAATTTTACGTTCTTCCCATCCTTTTCCTAAAAAGAAATTTTGATTAAAGGTTTTAAAATAATTAAACAGTAATCCTATGGACATTCCTACTGCTGGAAAAATCACCCATGGAAAGTCTGATGTAAAGTAATTAATAGTTGCTAGAAACGCCAGGATTACTCCTGTGCGCAATAGATTGTCATAAAACTCTTTAATACTAGCAACGCGTTCACGAGCATGTACTAGTTTAGGATCTTCTAATGTGGAATCATTCATAATTTCTAAATTTTGTGTGTTTCTAATCTCGCTATCAGTAAGCATAGGAATGCTCACAGTAAACGATTGATCGTCTTGTGCAATCTTCATCTGGCGTGTACTTAATAAACCATATCTAGAAGCGATGTTTTGCAATCCTACACCACTACCCTTTTTTACATGTTGTTTAACCTGTAAATTATTTTCTACGATTAACTCGCTATTCTTTTCATAGATGGATAAGGATAAAGGCTGGCTATCACTTACGATATTATGCTTCACCGCATTTTCTAATAATAATTGTAATGATAATGGGACCACTTTTAAGTCCGGATTTGATGCTTGTTCTGGAATAGAAACTTCTAGACTATCTTCAAATCTCCATTTTAAAAGTCCTACATAAGTTCGTGCAAATTTGAGTTCTTCATCTACACTTACTAGCTCTTTATTACGCTGTTCTAAAACATAGCGATATACCTTAGAAAGTGAGGTAGTAAACTTAGTCGCCGCTTTAGGGTTCTCTTCAATTAAAGAAACCAGTACATTTAAACTATTAAATAAAAAATGTGGATCCAGCTGATTCTTAAGCGCGTCAAATTGTGCGGTGGCACTGCTAGCGATGACTTTTTGTTCCTTTACCTTTTGGCGCTGTAATTCTTTCCAGAAATACACCGCATGAAAAACCACAGAAATGATAAGCGTGATAACTAGACCAAATAGATACCAATCCCAATTTTGATACTTAAAGAAATTCTCTATGGTGACATTGTAAATGAACACTCGTAAAACAAAGTGAAGTAAAAATAAGGTGATCATCGTAAGAATAACGCTTCCTATCGCTCCTACCAGTAATCGTTTTAAACCATTTTTACTCCATGATAATCTAGTACCCAAAAAATCAAAGTAATAAGAATTAACCATGGTAAGACATACAGAAAACATAAAGTCTGTTGCCGTATCTATCATCTCCTGCTCAATTCCATCCCATCCACCTAAGATAATATTAATCGTGCTGATGAAGACCGTAATGATCGTTGCAACCCAGAGAAGTCTTAAAAATTTTTTCATACCTATATGCTAGTGAACCTAAAAGTACTCAATACTTTTTTAGAACACCACAAATATCTATCATGACCCATGTTTGAAAAATTCAATACGCCTGAACTGTCATATTCAATTACCCAACTGTAAAAACCAGCCTAATTCAAATTTTGAAGTATAAAGTCTACGGTAGGATTTGAATTAAGATTTTTATGAAAAGAACTACTTTTATAAGGAGATGATACGGCCAGTCCTTGATCCATAAGATGTGCTATGGTTTTCTCGTATTTTAAAGAACATTTACCCATCATCATCAGGTCTAAGGAAGCACCTTTTTGATATCGTCGATACACTTTCTTAAGTCCTGAAAGGTATAAGGCATCCTTAGTAAAACCACCACCGCGATGAACTCTTAAGGTAATTCTAAAAGCTTTTTCACGGCTCAATTTATATTGATTGTGTATGATATCAAAAGTGCCGGCAAAACTATTACCTCTTATCAATGAATCCACAGCAATCACTCGATAAGCAAGCTCTCTTAATCGAGTAACAGTTAAATTACCACTTAAATACTCGGCCATGACGGCTAGTCCTTCTTGGGTTTCTACGTTATTAGGAAAACCATTTGAAAAAACCTTTAAAGGTTGTGCTAGCGCATTGAAAGTAGTGACAAGATGTACTCCTATTTCATGATGCGCAAGCACATTTAATTCGTGGTGAGAAAACTTATGATTACGCTTTAAAATGAGTGTTTTTTCATTATTTGATACCATCGCAGCCGCACTCATGGCACTGCTGGTTTTTATAGTAAAATCAAAATCATACTGAGTCCTAAATTCTTGAAAAAATGCAATTGCATCATCTGTGGTAAGCACCTTTTCATCCAGATGCAACTCATGGTCTGGTACTGGATGGTGTAAAATAAACCTAGCGTTTTCGACCATTTTTTCTGTAGGTGTGCCAAAAAACCTCAAACTATTATAATAAAATGTGTCACTCTTTTCACTAATGGTTTCGATACATTGTACTAAACCACTATAAGTGTAAATAACATCTTTATACAAGGATTTTATGAGTTTATCATCGATGCGTTCTAATCGCTGTGAAAAGAATAAGCGGTGTAACTTATAAGGTTTAAATTTTACCTTACGATATTTAAATTCGGGCTCATAATGAAACTTATGCTTAAAAAAATTCTTACGTTCTTGTGCAATGTTAATAGGATTGATGTAACTCAATAATTCAATATTACGTACAATCCTATGCAAGTTTGCATCGATGTCAATAATGGACTGATGATCCATAGATTAAAGTTCTATTTGGTGATGTCTATCGTAAAAACGATGCGCATGTGCTTTTATGTAATAACTCAACTGACTACGTACTGCCTCTACCACATCACTGTAGATAATTCCTGTTTCTTCATCGCAGTAAATCTTAGATATCTCTGTAGCGAGAACTAGTGTGTTTTTAGAATGTGCAGTAACAAACTTTAGGAAATAACCATTGCCTTTAAAAACATCATTTATGGTGCATTCTACCTCTTGTTCAATAGGTAATGACAAATCATTTAAGACGTCTTGCCATTGCATGATCGCTACTCTAAATGTTTCCTCATCCACATTTGTAGTTCCTATATTAAAAACAGGCACCTTACGATCCCAGCGTTTCCAGTTATAGGAATGCATATCATAAAAAACGGTAGATACGTAGAGCTCTTCTAGTTTATGTACTAGTGCCTTAACTACTTTGTAAAAGTTCTCGTGTTTTTGCAGTGATTGTTGTTTACGCTTTCGCGAAAGCGGAGTTCTCCACAACTCTTTTCCCCATGCAGTATCATAAACGGCATTTTCAGGATCGCGATTTAAGTCATATTCAAATCTAGAATCATGAGCGATCAATGTTATAGGCATATCAGAAATCATAATGCCTGTGCAAGGATCTTCCTCATACCAGCGATCGTGAGCTGTATGCAAACAATTCTCCCATAAATCAAGCGCAAACTGGTGACCATCATGTACGGCAGCACATACATAAGGAACGTAATCTTCTATTTTTAAAGAAAAAGAATAATCAGTTGTCACAGCGTTAAAATGTTCTTCACGCTGGATTTTATCGATCATTTCTTGAACCGATAACTTAAGCATCTAGAATGGTGTTTTTTAAAGCATTACGACGTGCCGTTGCCTTGAGTTGTTCACCAGCAATTTCTTCAAAAAAGTCAATGACCTTTTCCTGTAGCTTTACTTTACTTACTTTATTAATGTAAGTGATTCCACCAGGTGACATAACATTTACTTCTACCAGCATACCGTTGATCACATCAATACCTACAAAGTACAATCCGTCCTTTACTAATTTAGGACCTATTTTTTTACATAAATTCTTTTCGGCCTTAGTGAGTTGATGACGCTGGAATGTTCCACCAGCGCTTATGTTAGAACGGTGATCTTCTGTTCCCGGTACGCGTCTTATCGCACCTATAGGTTTACCATTAAGCAATAAGATTCTAGAATCACCTTGATCTGCACCTTCTATATAATCTTGTAAAATCACATAGTTAGTCGTTCCATCTTTATTATCAATGTAAAAGTCTAACAACGAATTCACATTGTGCATCGCATTCTTCTCTATCATAATCACACCGCTACCACCATAACCATTTAATGGTTTCATGATCATGCGGTCTTTATCATTATCTCTAATGACGCTTTTTAAGTATTCTTTGTTTTTTGAAACATAAGTCGCTGGAATGATCTCATTGTTAGGATCTTCAAAACAAGCTGTGTATAATTTATTATTTGCCTCTCGCAATCCCTGAATATCATTCACAATAAACACGTCATCCTTAACAGAATCTAAGAAATTCAATGCAATAGGATCCAGTGGCGGATTTGCTCTCATCATGATCACGTCAAATCCTGCTAGCGGTAACATCTTTTCTTTTAAGCTTACTTGTTTATAAAAGGATTTTAATTGTGCTGGAACTTTATCCATTTTAGAAATCACGCTAGAAAATGCATAGGCAATACTATCACGTATGGTAAGATTTGCAGGCGTTGCTACAGCTACTTTATGACCGCGTTTAACGCATTCATGGATCATGGCTAGTGTAGAATCGTGTTCTGGTTGTATCTCGTTCCATGGATACATAATGAAACAAATGTTCATGATAGAAAGGTTGTTTAGTTGAATGTGAAAATTAAAAAGAAAATAATGAAATCACGTTACCATAAGGTAATTAATTAGGATTATCAATAGGTAATTGCCAAAACGACCTACCTAGTCCCTAAACCAGAAACATCATTATTAGGAAAGGCGCTCCATTCTAGTGGTGTCCATGTAGCATTAGGTAGGCTTATGCTCGTATTTCTTCTAATCGTTGCGTTTTCTGTTATCGTGCCATCCACAGCATAACCGCTACCAGGATCTGTTCCAGGAATACCTATAATATCAATAATAGTATTAGAACTATCCGTTAGTAATACAGGATCATTCCCTCCAAAATCAAGCGGATTCAATCCCGCAGGAACTATAAAATCAACATCTATAACTGGAAGTAAAGTTTGTAGTGAAGATGCAATTACAAATGTAGCATTAGGAGCAATTGTACCCGTTAGGAAAATCTCTCGATCTGTTCCATTTACCGGTAATGTACCACCATTGCGTAAAATGATAATTTTATAATTAGATAGATCAATAGTATTGCTAGTAGGATTATACAACTCTATAAATTTATTGTCAGCATCTGCCTCTACATATTCTGATATCAATAAATCGGTAGCATTATTTGCACAGGTTATTTGTTGCCATGCATCTGTAATACCATCATAAATTTCTAAGCATTGATTTGTAGTATAATCTACATAAACTAAAACGCCGTCACTAGAAATACTAGTATTTATTAAATCACGTTGAGTTGGTGTTACCAGCGGAATTTGTAATCCACCAAAACCTATAGTTTGTTGCGCTTCAACTTCTAATACAGCGGCTGGATTAGGATTAGTGGTGTTTATTCCTACTTGAGCAGAGAGAGTCAAAGCAGATAAAAAAAATAATGATGTTAGCTTCATTAGTCTACAATACTAAAGTTATCAAATGCGGCTATATCACTTGCTCCATCAAAACTACCATATATAATTACATAAAAATTTGTAACGGTATTAGGTATGTTTATAATTATACTGCCATCCAGATCGGAATTACATCCAGCACATATATTTACCGCACCTTGACTAACGCCATCATAAAACAACTCATAGCCATAACGGTCCAGCGAAACATTCATGTTTTGAGATTCATAATTAAAAGAGAATATCGGATTTGTTGCGCTTGAAACATCTATTGTATCAAAGGTCATCGTATGAGTAAATCCACCACCACCGTTAGGATTGTTCAAATCTCTCATTCCGAAAAAATTACCAGATAGAGTTGTTATGGAGGTAAGTGTATTTGTAACCGCCCAAACATCATTGCTCACATTGTAAGTCACTGGATTCAAAGTATAATTCCAAGAGGTATTTAAATCAAAATCTTGAAAGACATCATTAAAAACTCCATCATCATCTGTGATATCCCATAAATCTGTATCATCAGTTCCTATGCTATTAGTTCCTAATCCACCTGTAACATTTGTAATGGTAAAAGTTAAGTTTGCCGTACCATCAACAATTAAATTATCTTGAATATTAAAAACCGTAGTGGTAAATGGCGAGGTCTGATTTGCTGGAATGGTTATAGTTACAGGACCAGTTTCCACTAGCCTACTGTAATCATTACTAGATACCGTTACTTGAACTGCATTAGTACTCACATTAGGAAATTCAAAAACTAGATCAATATCATCTGGTGTAGCATTCTCTGCAATGGTTGTTAATTGTGGATCAAACTCAACAATAGTAGGTAAAAAGGTTACTTGACTAGAATAAGCACTGCGTACTTCAATACCTGGACTAGCACCGGTGCTCGCCTGTGGTGTAATACCTAAAGAAATATAATTACCAGCATCGCCAGCAACAATTGTATAGGTATCATTTGTAGCACCAGCAATCGCAGTTCCTAAACCGCTAGGAGTTGTGTTTGAGTACCACTGATATAATGGCACATCTGGTGTATCATTTTCATTATCTGTTTGAAATGAACTATTTGTCTCGTCATAATTAGTGGTTAGAACATCACCTACATTAGTAGTACCAGAAATAGACACTGTTAATGCTACCGGTGGCAGATTCATACAATATACATCAAGCCATGATCCTAAACTAGCATTATACAACTGTAAACATCTCGTAGAGCCATCACTTAGATAAATCATTAAACCATCAGGAATAGGTGTATTGATTAAAGCTCGTTGTGCAGTAGTAACGGTAGGTAGTTTTAAACCTCCATATTCTGTAGTGCTAATCTGTGCGTTAATGTCTAAAACGGCTGCCGCATCAGGAGTAGTGGTACCTATTCCTACTTGAGCAGTACTTATAAAAAAGCAACTAAAGACAATAAGAGTTAATAATCTGTTCAAAATCAATACTTAAGCTATAAATATAATAGCTAGATACTGATCAAAATATTTTTAAATCTTATTAAAACAAATGAACAATCTATTAACTTTCCTTTAAGACGTCACATCATCTAGGTGATCATCCCAATTTTCAACATGCGGTTCACCGAATTTCCCTAAGGATTTTGCCACCACAGATGCCACAGTAGCGTCTCCTGTTACATTTACAGTTGTACGTAACATATCCAGTGGTCGATCTACTGCAAAGATTAATGCCAGTGCAACAGGTAATAACTCACTTGGGAAATCTATGGATTCTAATACAATAACTAACATCACCATTCCTGCACCAGGTACAGCAGCACTTCCTATAGAGGCTAACAATGCCGTAAGAATAATCGTTAATTGTCCAGCAAAATCAATATCGATTCCTAATGCCTGACATACAAAAACCGCAGCAACCGCTTGATATAAACTAGTACCATCCATATTGATGGTTGCTCCTACTGGTAATACAAAACTAGAAACCTCTTTCTCCACGCCCATATGTTCTTCCACACGTTCCATGGTAACTGGTAAAGTAGCTGCGCTAGAACTAGTAGAGAATGCTAATAATTGTGCTGGTGCAATCTTATTTAAAAACCAAAAAGGTGATTTTTTAACATATAACGCAAAAATCAAACAGTAGACAACGATCATTAATATTAAGCCTGCCACAACGGTAAGTGCATAATACAGCAACGCAAGCAAGACTTCTGGATCATCTGCGCTTACGACTACATTTGCTAATAAAGCAAAAACAGCAAATGGCGCACTAAGCATTATTAAGTCTACCATTTTAAGGACTACGTCATTCAAACTGTCAAAAAACTTCTTAAGTGGTAAGGCTTTTTCTTCACCTATTAATAGCATGCTAATTCCTAAGAAAATCGCAAAAAAGATCACTTGCAACATCAGACTATTATTAGACATCGCAGCTACCGCATTATCTGGAATCATATCTACTAGCGCCTGTAATGGTCCAGAATCTTTTTGTTTTGCAGCAGTAGCTAACTTACCAGCAATATTTTCATTGCCTTCATAAGTGGCACTTAATTTCTCAATCGTCTCTTTAGAAACACCGCTTCCTGGTTGTGCAATATTGACTAACCCTAAACCTATGGTAATCGCAATTACCGTAGTAGCGATATAAATCAACACCGTACGTATTCCCATATTACGGAATTTTGCAATGTCCTTTAAATCAGAAATACCTTTGATTAATGACGCTAAAATCAATGGCACCGCAATGAGCTTCAACAAATTCACAAATATGCTACCGAATGGCGCTATCCAGTTACTTATAAAATGTCTAGCATGCGTGATGGTCACCTCTTTTGCAGGTTTTACAATTTCTACTGGTGTTAATACGCCATCAATCATTTGATGTTCAATGGATGAAGATGCTGGAATCGTTTTAAGTAACACTTGTTCTTGTCCCCATTCTAGTTGTAATAAAACAACGCCAAAAAGGATTCCCAGAACCATTCCTATTAAAATTTGCCAGTGTAATGCTAGTTTTTTCATGTATGTTTTTTAAACGTAGTAATGTTGTGGTTGTTACGCTTTCGCGAAAGCGTAATTACAACAGCTAAGGTAAAATAATCTAAACTAATCTATTGTCAGGTCGAGCGCAGTCGAAACCTCATTCTATAAAAAATGTAAAAAGGTACATAAAACCTCTCGACTGCGCTCGAGGAGACTCTTTATTAAATCTTTGAAGTGCGAGCACGCAATAGATGATCTGCCAGGACCAGTGCTGCCATGGATTCTACAATAGGTACTGCGCGAGGCACCACACATGGATCGTGACGACCTTTTCCTTGCATGGTCAATTTCTCGCCTGCTTTATTGATGGTTTCTTGTGGCTGAATCACTGTCGCAACTGGTTTAAAAGCTACTTTAAAATAAATATCCATTCCGTTAGAGATTCCACCTTGAATGCCACCACTTAAATTAGTTTGCGTGGTTCCATCCTCATTATATAGATCATTGTGAGCACTTCCATTCATGGTAGCGCCATGAAAACCACTACCGTATTCAAAACCCTTTACCGCATTGATAGAAAGCATGGCTTTGGCAAGATCTGCGTGTAGTTTATCAAAAACTGGTTCGCCTAGACCAGCTGGTACATTTTTAATCACACAAGTAACTGTGCCACCTATAGTATCACCAGCCTTGCGTACCTCTAGGATTTTATGGGTCATCTCTTTTGCCATAGCAGCATCGGGACACCTCACCGCAGTGTCATCTGTAGTACTTAAATCCAGTTGATCATAGGTTGTATTTAAATGCAGATTTCCCACGCTGCTAGTATATGCCTGAATGGTAATGTTATTTAAGAGCTGTTTTGCAATCGCACCAGCCACTACTCTACAAGCGGTTTCTCTTGCGCTACTGCGTCCACCACCGCGATAATCACGGATACCGTATTTATCATCATAGGTTTTATCTGCGTGGCTAGGCCTGTAGGTTTCTTTAATATGACTGTAATCGCGGGATTTCTGATTTTCATTTACGATCTGAAATCCTATAGGAGTTCCCGTAGTGACACCTTCAAATATTCCAGATAAAAACTGCACCGTATCAGATTCTTTACGTTGTGTGACAATGTTGCTTTGACCAGGTTTACGTCGATCCAGATCATGCTGTATCGCTTCTAGATTTAATTCTAATCCTGCTGGACATCCATCAATCACGCCACCTATTGCAATTCCATGAGACTCACCATACGTAGTAAGCTTAAATAAAGTACCAAAACTGTTTCCCGCCATACTCACAAATATAAAGAAGCATTTAATTAACTTGCGCGTTGACCTCAAGTAATGTGATATGAATATTTTTAGAAGTTGCGTGTTATTAATTGTAATTCTGGGATGCAACCAACTTTACGCTCAAAAAAATGCCAAAAAGTATATGAGTATGGCAGCTAGTAGCATCGAAAAAAGAGATTATGATACCGCAATTCAACATCTGGATGTTGCCATTAAAAAAGCTAATAAAGAAAATAAGAATCGATACACTTATTTAAAAGGTATGGTTTATCATGTTCAAAAAGATACTGCAAATGCAAGAACTATCTATGAGTCCATAGACTCAGATAGTTGGGATAATAGTTATAAAATGGCACAATCCATGCTCACCGTACTGGATCGAGAAGTGGCAAATGCAATTGCGGTAGAACAACGAATTGCAGATGCCGAAAAATTTAAAAGCAAATTAGATAGTCTTGCCAAAACAACAAATGAAATTGCACTTACTAAAAAAGAAGATACTGTTGCAGATTTTGCCGTTATAGAGTCTATTCCATATATGAATAGCTGTAGCAATTCAACCTCAAATACTGCCAGAAAAAACTGTTTCAACAAAGAAATTTCAACATTAATATCTAGAAATTTTGATTCAGGTCTTGCTTCTGATTTAGGTCTCTATGGAAAAATAAGTTTGATGTGTCAATTCACAATTGATAAAGAAGGTCATATAACCGCAGTAAGAGTGCGTGGTAGTCATCCTATATTACGTTTAGAGGCTAAGCGCGTTATAAATCTATTACCTAAAATGAATCCTGGAATGCAAAAAGGTAAACCAGTGAAAGTTGTATACAATTTACCTATAAAATTTGTTGTTACCGAGTAGAAACAAGCATTTGTGAATTGCTATAACTGCCTTTAACAAGTATTCAAAAAATTTAAAAACATGACTAAATGAAAAATATAATACTGGTAACAATATTATTATTATCAACTTACTCCTATGCTCAACAAAAAGCACAGTTTTACATGAATCGCGGTATTGAGTATGCTACTACTAATAAATATGAAAAAGGCCTTTTATTAATGGATAAGGCAATTGAGGAAGCTGATAAAGTAAATAAGGTGAAATTCACTTACCTCAAAGGTTTTGCCTATATGACTAAAAAGGATACCACAAACGCAAAACGCTTATATGGTAACTTATTAAAAAATCCAGATGCTTATTTTATGTATGTTAAAATACAAAGTATGTACAAACTAGCTACTAATGAGACTGGCATTCAAAATAAAACTAATAATAGTGGTACTGAACAAACTGAGGATATATCGTATCCAGAAAGTAAAGATCATATAAGTTCAAAAGAACAACCATTTGCAATCATAGAACGAGTGCCTTATTTTGATTCATGCGCTTCCTATAAAGAAAATTCTAGTCGTAAAGCATGTATGAACACTTATATCAAACAACATGTTAGTAAGTATTTTGACACAGCTTTAACAAATCATCTAAATCTTAGTGGTCGCATTAAAATTATTGCGCAATTCAAAATTGACCATAACGGAATGATTAAAGACATCAACTCAAAATCGATACATCCTTTTCTGGCTATTGAAACAAAACGGGTACTAGCCTTACTTCCACAAATGAATCCTGGAATATATAAAAATAAACCAGTTACGGTTGTTTATGCATTACCTATTATATTTAAAGTATAAAATTAGATCATAGTAAAAAGCATACCTGTTAACGACCTAACTAACAAAAAGCTATGCAAATTAAGAGATAGAATCTAATATGCTATATTTGAATCAAACCTGATTATCATGAAAAAAATATTTTTATTACTTGTCGCTAGTTTATTACTTATTTCCTGTGGTGGCGATGATGATGACAGTGGCAATGGTACGGCAAATCTGGATTATTTCCCATTAGCAGTAAACAACTCTTGGGATTATGATGTAGTTACCGGAACGGTTACTGTAAATGATAATTTAGAAGTAACGAGTGAATCTAACGGATCCTATATGCTTACGGCAACGCCAGATCCAGCTAATGGTTTAATGACTGGATTTTTAGCGAGCGGAGAATTATCACAAGATCCTGGAAGATTACTTATCGATGGTAGTTTAGGTTTTGACTTTCAAGGTCTCGCAGGCTTCTCCATAGATGTTCAAAATGCACCTGTATACGATCAGAATGCAAATCCTAACCAAGAAATCTACACTACATCTGGTACGTTTAATGAAACCATTAATGGATTAGATCTTATCATTGATTACACCGCAACAAATGTTCAACTAGCAAATGAAGCTAGCATTACGGTGCCTTCTGGCACCTATAACGATGTACTGCACACACAATTAATAGTAAACTTAGACATTAGCTTAGATTTATTAATAAGTGTTCCATTACTAGATCCAGAAAACCAAGACGTCATCGTAGTAGATAATTACTGGGTAGAAAATATAGGACTGATTAAATCAGACACACAATTAGAATACAACTTAAGAGATTTAAGCTCGCTACCAGGTGGAATTAACATACCACTACCACAAAGCGCAAACATTTTAACAGAGCAAGAACTAACTGCTTTTACAGTGAACTAGAATCACTTAGCACCATATCAAAAAAGCCTTTTCAGTTAAACGAAAAGGCTTTTTTTTTAGTTGGTTTAATTTGAGGCGACTAACTCATATTCTGGATAGGTTTCTAGTAAATATTGATGTGCTTTCTTAGGGATTTCCACTTGCATGATATACATCACTAGTAGTAGTCCTACGAACAAGAAACTTAATAGTCCCACCATCCATAATGGCGCAATACTTAAATCATCTGTATGTAGAAAAATAGACTGAAAGAAATAGAATGGTACAAAAGAAAAATTAGTTCCCATTCCTGCTGTAGTAAGCATTTCTTCAAACATCCATTTTTTCCTACCTGTTTTTTGAGCCTTGATTCTTTTTCTTGAAGTTATAATAAGCTCTACTAAAGCGATTACGAATAAAACTAGAATAATTACACCAAACCATATCTCGTTGACAACTCCAGTTCTAAGAATGAAAAACGCTGCGATAATAGCGGTTAAGGTCAAAATGATTTTAGGCAATTTGAAAAAATCTATAAAATGTCGCCAAATCAATTTACTGTACTTTTTACTCAACGCCTTTTGACGTTCTTCTACAACTTCCATGAATCCAAAAACGCCAAATTTTTTAAACTCGATTTGCAAGGCTTTTTCAAAACTTAATTGCGGTTGGGTTTCCCATTGTTTTTCTATTGCCATAGATAAGTGATCCACTAATTCTGTTTGTAGATCATAATGTTCTACAAAATGCTTTCGGGTAAAAGTGTATAATTCTTCTATTTGAGATGCTGTAATTTTTTGTGGCTCTGGTTTCATTAATAACTCAATTTAGGATTAATGATGCGTTGCATATTTGCTAGAAATTCGTCTAATTCTGCCAGTCGGGATGTTTTTTCTTCTTTACCTTGTGGTGTGATTTCATAATACTTACGTATGCGATTATCCACACGCTGCGCTCTCACGGTTAAAAAACCACTAGCTTCTAGTTTATGTAAGGATGGATATAATGCGCCTTCTTTAATTACTAGATCACCTTGTGTAAGTTCTTTTACTTTCTGGGTGATTTCATAACCATACATCTTGCCGTGTTCTTCTAGTAATTTGAGCAAAATCGTCGTTAAACTTCCTCTATATAATGATGATGTAGACATACCTAAAATTCTTAGGTAAATATACATAAGATTCTTAAGTATGTAATTTGTAAAATCGTTAAAAAAAAGTTTTAATAATTCCGCTTTCGCGAAAGCGGAACTTATCAACTCATCGCGATCCAGTATATTTGAGTCTTAACGAATAACTATGGATAAAAAATATGCCAACTTACCCATGCGAATCAAAGCTGCCGTTTTAGATAGTATCATATTAATCGCAGCAATGTTTGTGA
Organism: Nonlabens sp.; assembly: GCA_020630715.1. GTDB lineage: Bacteria > Bacteroidota > Bacteroidia > Flavobacteriales > Flavobacteriaceae > Nonlabens. The sequence continues at coordinate 81,348 of JAHDIQ010000004.1, read as the reverse complement.
TTTCTGAGGTGTTATCACTATTTGAAAACGTACCAGACTACATTCGTGGCATTATCGCTGGATTTTTATTTTTATTCTATGATCCTATTTTTACCCATTTTAAAGGTGGAACTATAGGACACATGTTTTCAAATATTACGGTGCGCAGTGTTCATGAGGAATCTAAAAACATCAACTTTTTTAACGCCATATTGCGATTTGTTATAAAACTTATGTTTGGCTGGATTTCATTACTATCTGTTACAGGTCATGAAAAACGTCGCGCATTACATGATCTCGCGGCTGGTTCTGTAGTTTTAGACTTAGATGAAACCTCTAAACCGGATTAATTACTAATCCTAACCAATCCATCCTCATCAATTTCATGAAGCGTAACTTCTTGAAGTTGATTCACTAATTCTGGATTCCAGTAGGATTTTACTTTGACATAATTCTGAGTGAAACCGTGAATAAAACCTTCTTTATTTTCTGCTTCCCACAGTACGGTCTTGCTTTTCCCTAGCTGACTTTCATAAAAGGCTCTGCGCTTTTTAACAGATAAACCGCGTAGCATTTTAGAACGTTTTGCACGTACTTTTTGCGGTACGACACCTTCCATAACCGCAGCTTCTGTATCATCACGCTCTGAATAGGTAAAGACATGTAGATATGAAATATCTAGTTCATTTAAGAAGTTATAGGTATCTAGAAAATGATCATCTGTTTCTCCTGGAAAACCTACAATAACATCTACGCCTATACAGCAATCTGGCATTACTTCTTTAATACGCGTCACACGATCTACATAGAGTTCACGACGGTAACGACGTTTCATTTTACCTAGTAATTCATTGTTTCCAGACTGCAGCGGTATGTGAAAATGAGGTACAAAAGCATTTGCTCCTGCAACAAAATCAATCGTTTCATTCTTTAACAAATTAGGCTCAATAGATGAAATGCGTAATCGTTCTATACCATTTACGCTATCTAGTGCTTTTACCAGATCTAAAAAAGTATGTTCATGACGTTTATTACCAAATTCCCCTTTTCCATAATCGCCTATATTAACGCCGGTAAGAACAATTTCTATAATGCCTTGCTGCGATATCTTGCGTGCGTTTTCCATCACGTTTTCTAAGGTATCACTACGAGAAATCCCACGCGCTAGCGGAATCGTACAATAGGTACATTTATAATCACATCCATCTTGAACTTTTAAAAAAGCACGTGTACGATCACCTATGGAATAGGAACCTACGTAAAAATCTGCCTCATCAATTTCACAAGAATGAATCTGTGCTGGTTGATCCTTACTTAATTGATTGAGGTAATCTGTGATCTTAAACTTTTCTGTTGCTCCTAATACTAGGTCAACGCCATCTACAGCAGCGAGTTGTTCTGGTTTTAATTGTGCATAACATCCTACGGCAATTACAAAGGCATCTTCATTAGTCTTGCGTGCCTTTTTTACGATACTTTTAAAACGCTTGTCTGCATTCTCTGTAACGCTACAGGTATTGATCACATAAATATCTGCTGGATCATTAAAGTCCACCTTTTGATAACCTTCATTCACAAAACTGCGCGCAATAGTACTGGTCTCACTAAAATTGAGTTTACAGCCTAGTGTATAAAAAGCAACCTGTTGTGTATCTATGGCAGTTTCCATGGGTGAATTTTGGACGTGCAAAGATAGTGGATAGTCGTGTAGTATTTTAGTCTTTTTGGAATGTCATCGCGAGAAGCTCGCGACGTGGCGATCTGTTGTTCTAGTTGATGAATTGTTATCCATTAATTTACTATGTGGATATACTAAAAAGCACCTGTTCTACATAAAGAACAAGTGCTTTTAGGATTCACTCAAATAAAAACTTAGTTGGATTCCATTATTACGATAGGAGTATCAGTTCCATCCCTAAAACTGATACGAACAGATTTTACGCCTTTATTAGCTTCCATCGCACTAGTAGAGTTATTGATTTTAAATTTTAAACTTTTCAATGTACCAGATTTCATAAAATGTGTGACTAATTTAAAGCTATGTCCTGCTTTCTCTAATTGCTGTTCTAATTTCACAAAGCCTTCTTTTGACATATCGTTTGTTGCAAAAATAGCTTCGTTAGTTTCTTTAACCGTTGCTGCTATCGATGTTTTAGCTCTAGAGTCTAATAAGCTGTCAGCAAACTTTGATAGTTTATTAATTGATGTCGTTGACTTTTGTTTTACATAATCTGATGCCGTAGACATATCTATTCCTTCATAATATTTAGTAGGTTGCCCAGCGATCTTCTCTAGGAATTTCCCATCACCTCTATTGATATACATCCTATTACCACGTCTTATTTCATCTTTTTCAAATACTAATTTTTCTCCGTTCACGATTACGTACGCTTTTTCATCGCCTATAGAATTATAAAAAATAGCTTTGTCATTAAGATCAATATAATTTCCCCAACGATCAAAAACGTTGAGTTTATCATTTTCAACCACAAAGAAATAAGTAGCGTTATCATAATACAGATAGCCTTTTTCTTCATCACCTATTGCTTTTAAAATGGATTCACGATCAAATTTTTCAATATGTATACCTTTATCTCCTACACGATTAGCAAGCTCTTTATCGGATAATACTTGATTAGATTGTTGTATGGTAAGATTACGGCGCTGCTCTAATTGAGCACGGCGCTGTTCTTTTACATGTGATCTTTGTTCTATCAATGCCTCACGTTCTTTAATTTTTGAGTCACGCAATTTTTCCAACGTAGCACGTCGTTCCTCTAAAATAGCCTTGCGTTTTTCACTTTTCACCTCTCTTAATTCTTCTATTGCGTCGCGTCGTTCTTGAAGAACTTCTTCACGCTCTTTTAAGACAGCTTCTTTATCTAACGTAGTTCCAGCTTTTGTTACGATCATAACAACACCATTATTTCCTTTTTCACCATAAAGTGCTGTCGCTTCATCTCCTTTTAGCACTGTCACGCTTTCAATCATTTCAGAATCGCTAAAATCTTCAATTTTAAAATTTGAAATCACTCCATTAACTATAAGTAATGGTTGAAATTTTTGAGCATTATTAGAATATAAAGTTTCTCTCGATGGATCTACATTATTTAAAATTATAAGGGTACTTTTATTTAAGGTATCATTTTTTAAGGATTCTATATTCTCAATAGAAAAATCATGTGATTGTATTAGACTATCTGTATTTATATCGTGAATGGTTGTTATAGATTGATTGATGATGCTATCAATATTTATTTCTTTAAAACCAGTCATCATATTTAGATGAATCGTATCCATGTTTAAATTTTGAATATCTATGATATCACGAATACTATCTAGTCTGAAATCATTTGTCATAAAACCTATTGCTGCATAAGAATCCTTATCACAGTTATTTAAACTCCAACTATTTTGTGATTCTGATAGATCACCATGTATACAAAGGTCATCGATGCCAATGCTGTTTTTTTGTGACTTTTTCATCACAGACCCATTATTATCATCTAGCTGTATTTTAATAGCTGTAATCACGCCGTTTTTGCGTTTAAGTCCACTCCATTTAAAATCAACATCATAGGCGTTTTTTAACTGTTGCTTAAATTCTTTGAGACTCTTATCTGTAGTTGTTTTTACAATTTTAAAAGTTACGCGACCATTTGTAAATGAGTTGTTTTCTAGATTAAAACGTTCTTGTGGTAACGTATTTATCGTTTTCATATCGCCATAAGTCCAGTCTTCTTTTTCTAGAATTACGCCTTTACTTGTAAAATAAAAAGTTTCTGTAGAGGCATCATTATTAAGTAGCATTTTATCATCTAAATCTCTAAGTAGGTACAAATCATTCTCGCCCAATTCTAAAGTCATTTTATGATTTGAAGTTTCACCATCAAATTCTGTCCAAACTTCAAATTGTGACAACTTCCCATTATTTTCCTTTATATTGTTAAATTGGATTTGATAGGATCTTCTAGAGTTTATTTCAGATGCGTACTTTACCAAATCACTACCCGTTGTAGCAGTAGTAATGTCATAAACACCATAAGAACTAGTTTTGGTTACTTCCTTTTGCGATTCTTCTGTGTCAGAATTTTTACTTAGAGTTGAATCAGAAATCAATGGATCAACTTGATGTTCAGTTTGATTTTGATTTTCTTCTAGCTTCTGATCTTCCGCTGGTACATCCACAAACTCCACCTCTTCTACCACATTAAAACTGTAAATAAACAATACCATGACTGGTAAGATCAACGCATATTTATAGGCATTCCATGTGGCGCTGGCTTCTTTTTGTAACATTGCGATACGTTCTTTTATAAATGGTGTGAAAAAATTATTTGCTAGTGCTGGTTGCATGTGACTCGCGGCGCTACTCAAAAGAGCACGCTCATAATTTACAGACTCGTTATGTTGTGATTTTGCCTGCGCATCTGCAATAAACTCGAGGTTCTCTCCTATTTGACGTTTTAATAACCACGCCAGCGGATTGATCCAAAACACCGCACGATATAAATGACTGATCAATAAATCGATACTATGCCACTCGCGAGCATGTACTTTCTCGTGATCTATGATGAGTGGTAAATCTGCATTATTCTTATCGTGAGCACTATAACAGATGTACTTAAAGAAGCTAAATGGAGTTAGCTTTCGCGAAAGCGTAACCATTACAAACCCATCTTTTTTCTCTATCGCTCCAGATCTGATCAGCCTAAATAAGGAGCTTAATTCTACAACCATTTTACCAATAAAAAAAAGCACTACGGCTAGATATAAATACATCAATAACTGTGCGTAGTCAAAAGGTTCTACTTGTGGTTGTGATTCTAAAACCATTGCCATAGGCGTCATTAATGGTTGTGAAATCACGATGTTTTCTACAGGACGTTCTATATAAACTGTTTGGGTTATTTCTATAAATGGGAATGTAACACTAGCGATAATTCCTAGTAAAAGAAAGGCTCTATTAGTGTGAAAAAAGGTAAGCCTACGTAATAAGAAATGATAGACTAGAACAAATATTGCTAATACGGCGACGCTTTTTAAGGCAAGTGTGATGATGGTTTCCATATTATTTGTTTTTTGATTCAATCATTTCTAAAATCTCACGTAATTCTGTAGCGGTGATTTTCTCTTCTTTGGCAAAAAAGGAAACCATATTCTTATACGAGTTGTTGAAGTAACTGGTCATGGCATTGTTGACAAACTTATTGCGGTAATCTTCCATGGTGATTAATGGAAAATAACGATGCGTTTTACCAAAAGCCTCATAACCTACATAGGCTTTTTCTTCTAGTTTACGTACGATGGTTGAAACGGTATTGTAATGATTAGTTCCAGAAAGTAACGGGACAATTTCCTTAACAAATGCTTGCTTTAACTGCCATAGCACTTGCATTACTTCTTCTTCTTTTTGGGTTAATTTTTCCATTTTGCTTTTTGTTTATGGGTTCCTAATACTAGATAGTCACATTCTTCAACTAAACTAGGATCAATAGGTTCAATTTTCATGGTAATAGAATTTCCTTTCCATGCTTTACTTATTGTATAATCTTTAGAATCTGGACGGACTTCTAATAAGGCAAAGGCATTCTCAGAATACGCATCCTTATTTTTATAGAGACAATAGCTCACCGCAATCAGTTGATTTGATTTCACGTCTGAAATTTTAATAAAGTCTATAATTTTATCCATAGGGTAACCATCGTTATCGTCATCATAAAATTCCTTACTCATAATGATTAGATGATGGTCTTCATTTTTTAAATGTAATAGCGGAAAACTGTCAAAATTTTTTGAGTCTACAAATGAGGTATCTGCCATTTTCTCATAATGTACTAATTGCGGTAACTCTTTAAAATCCCTAAAGGTTAATCCTATTAGGTCAGATTGTGACTGAGCATGGATAGTAATGGATATTAATAATGATACTGCAATAATTAGTCTTTTCATTCTGTGCTTTATTAATCTTACAACGCAAACTTATAACTATTATTTTAGTTATCAAACTATTTTTATAGTTATATAACTAATTTATTCGTTTTAGTCGTGTTGACATTACTTTAAGTAAAGTTTATTTTACTTTTATTCAAATAAAGTGTACATTTGAATTTTAATTTAAAACTTGTAATCATGAAAAACTATTTGTTTCCACATCGATTTAAGCTACCAGGAATGATCTTATTCATTATAGGCTTGTGTTTACTGCTTCTATCATTTTTTGAAATTTACATTCCTGACTGGGAAGTGCCCTTTCCATACATCACATATGAAGCGTTATTTGGAGAACGAGAATATTTTGTGATCAAAGAGATGAGTTTAGGCACTATTTTACCTATTCTGCTTTACATCATAGGCGGACTATTATTTGGGTTTTCTAAAGAATCCCAGGAAGATGAACTAATTAATGCAATTAGAAAAAATTCTTTAGTATGGGCTGTATATATTAACCACATAGTGCTGCTGGTCATGTTACTATTTATAGGTGGTTTTGATTTTTTTGGTGTTATCATAATGAGCAGTTTTTCACTGTTGCTATTTTTTATCATAAGATTCCAATGGAAAAAGCACCAACTTAATACCGCTAGCGATGAAGAATAAACTAAAGGTTTATCGTGCGATGCACGACTATACACAACAAGATCTAGCAGATAAAATTCAAGTTAGCAGACAAACGATCAATACCATTGAAAAAGGAAAATACGTTCCTTCTACTCTGCTTGCTTTAAAAATGGCTGAAGTGTTTCAAGTACCAGTACTTGATTTATTTCAAATTGAAGATTCTGATTGGGAATAGCGAGTAGCGAGTAGCGAGTAGCGAGTAGCGAGTAGCGAGTAGCGAGTAGCGA
>JAHDIQ010000004.1:0-74421 GCA_020630715.1 Nonlabens sp. | reverse complement strand
TAGCGAGTAGCGAGTAGCGAGTAGCGAGTAGCGAGTAGCGAGTAGCGAGTAGCGAAATTAAAAATTTTGCTTTCATTCAACAGATTGCTTCACTGCGCAAGCTACGTTCGCAATATGCGCTAGTTACTAATTATAGTTGAAAAGTGTTCAATGCTTTTTAAGCATAGACAATCCGACAACTGATAACTAATAACTAATAAAGAGACTACAAAATCAAAGTTCAAACCTGATTTTGTTTTTGTTTTTGTTCTTGATTTTGATTTTGATTTTGATTTCACTTTTATTTCACAACCTAGTTCGATTTCAATTTCAATTTCGAATTCATTATCCTACCTTTGACGCTCATATGTTGTAGTTATGATTAACATCACTTTGCCAGACGGCAGTATAAAAGAAATGGAAAGCGGTTCCACTCCTATGGACGTTGCCATGAGTATTTCTCAAGGACTAGCTCGCAATGTCATTAGCGCTAGTTATAATGGTACTAAAGTAGAGACTAAAACACCACTAACTGAAGATGGAAGCTTAGTGCTTTTTACCTTTAAAAATGATGAAGGTAAAGAAGCTTTCTGGCATTCTACTTCTCATATCATGGCACAAGCTATTGAGGAATTATTTCCTGGCGTAAGCTTAACCATAGGACCAGCCATTGAGAATGGTTTTTATTACGATATTGATTTTAAAGAACACTCCATAAGTGAGAATGATATTCCTAGAATAGAAGCTCGCATGCTAGAAATAGCTCGTGGTAAACACGAGTTCAATATGCGTAGCGTTTCAAAAGCAGATGCTTTACAGTTTTACAAGGATCAAGGCAATGTCTTTAAAGTAGAATTGATAGAAAACCTTACAGATGGTGACATCACCTTTTGTGATCACGATACCTTTACAGATTTATGTCGTGGTGGACACATTCCTAACACAGGAATCATCAAAGCGGTGAAGATTATGAGTATCGCTGGTGCATACTGGCGTGGAGACGAGAATAATCCGCAATTAACGCGTATATATGGAATCTCATTTCCTAAACAAAAAGATTTAAAAGAATACCTAGAATTACTGGAAGAGGCAAAAAAACGCGATCACCGTAAACTAGGCAAAGAATTACAATTATTTACCTTTTCACAACGTGTAGGTCAAGGTTTGCCATTGTGGTTACCTAAAGGTGCTGCATTGCGTGAGCGACTAGAAAACTTCCTAAAAGCAGCACAAAAGAAAGCTGGTTATGAAATGGTAGTTTCACCACACATAGGTTCAAAAGAATTGTATGTAACTAGTGGACATTATGCAAAGTATGGCGAGGACAGCTTCCAGCCTATTACTACTCCATCAGAAGATGAAGAGTTCTTATTAAAACCCATGAATTGCCCACATCACTGCGAAATTTATAAAAGCGCACAGTGGTCATACCGAGATTTACCTAAACGTTTTGCAGAGTTCGGTACCGTATATAGATATGAGCAATCTGGAGAATTACATGGATTAACAAGAGTACGTGGATTTACTCAAGATGACGCACACATTTTCTGTATGCCAGATCAACTGGATGCAGAATTTAAAGCCGTAATTGATCTCGTATTATACGTATTTGGATCTTTAGGATTTGAAAACTTCACGGCACAAGTAAGCGTGCGCGATCCAGAAAAACCAGAAAAATATATAGGTAACGTTGCTAACTGGGAAATAGCAGAAAATGCCATTATTAGCGCTGCACGTGATAAAGGATTAAATTATGTCATAGAAGAAGGTGAAGCGGCATTTTATGGTCCTAAACTAGACTTTATGGTTAAAGATGCCTTAGGTCGTAGCTGGCAATTAGGAACCATTCAGGTAGATTACAACTTACCAGAACGTTTTGACCTTTCTTACAAAGGTGCTGATAATGAATCACATAGACCAGTAATGATTCACCGTGCACCTTTTGGAAGTATGGAGCGATTTATCGCGATTCTTATAGAACATACTGGTGGTAATTTCCCATTATGGTTGATGCCAGAACAGTGTACTATCCTGTCTTTGAGTGAGAAATATGAAAATTATGCAAAACAGGTAGCAAATTCTCTAGAAAATAACGAAATTCGCACAAGTGTTGATAATCGTGCTGAGACCATGGGTAAAAAAATCCGTGAGGCCGAAATGAAAAAAATACCATACATGATCATCGTAGGTGATCAGGAAGAAAAAGATGGTACGATTTCTGTACGTAAACACGGTGGTGAGGATCTGGGAAGTATGAGTTGTGACGCTTTTGCGAAAGCGGTGCAAGAAGAAATCTCACAGACCATCAAAACATTTGAAGTTTAATTAAAATTATATAGTCATAGCAATAAGAAGACGCAGAAGCCGTGGACCGGCTCGAATTATTAAAGAAGATAAGCACGCAATCAATGAAAAGATACGTGCTAGAAAAGTACGCCTAGTAGGTGAAGGTGTGGAACCACAAGTGATCGATACGCGCGATGCACTAGTAAAAGCACGTGAAATGGAACTAGATCTAGTTGAAATTTCACCTAAAGCAGATCCACCTGTGGCAAAAATCATGGACTACAAGAAGTTTGTCTATGAGCAAAAGAAGCGCGAGAAAGCCATGAAGGCAAACGCTTCAAAAGTAGTGATTAAGGAAATCCGTTTTGGACCTAATACAGATGATCACGATTACGAATTCAAGAAAAAACATGCTGAAAAATTCCTTAAAGAAGGAGCAAAATTAAAAGCATATGTTTTCTTTAAAGGTCGTTCTATTATCTATAAGGATCAAGGAGAAATATTATTATTAAGACTAGCTCAAGACCTAGAAGAACTAGGTAAAGTGGAGCAAATGCCTAAACTAGAAGGTAAGCGTATGAATATGTTTATCGCACCTAAGAAAAAGTAATTTCTAGAAATTAGTACATAAAATATAGAGTTGAGACTCAACATTAACACCACTGAACCGCTTTCATTTTTTGTAAGCGGTTTTTTATGTGAAATGCTCCGTGTAAATACATGATTAAAATTGATGCTTACACTTGGCGCAAATCGTTATAAAATCCCTATTTTTGCAATCCTTAAATGAAGAACTGTTTTTTATGCAGTTTTTAATGGAGGAAATGCGAGAATTTAAAAAAGGACATTATGCCTAAGATGAAAACAAAATCTAGTGCCAAAAAGAGATTCAAAATCACTGGTTCTGGAAAAATCAAAAGAAAACACGCTTTTAAAAGTCACATCCTGACTAAGAAAAGTAAGAAACGTAAACTAGCTTTAACGCACGATGGATTAGTGCACAAAGCAGATGAAAACAATATCAAGTTACAATTACGTCTTAAATAAGACCAGTTTGTAAACCTTGATGGTTTATTAATTAAAACTAAAACCCAGTAGTTAGGCTTTAAAAGTATTCAATTGAATCGCCTACTACTAAAAAATTAAAATTATGCCTAGATCAGTAAACAGTGTGGCTTCAAGAGCCCGCAGAAAAAAAGTGCTTAAACAAGCAAAAGGTTACTTTGGACGTCGTAAAAACGTATGGACAGTAGCAAAAAACGCAGTAGAGAAAGCAATGTCTTACTCTTACCGCGATAGAAGAAATAAGAAAAGAACATTCCGTGCTTTATGGATTACGCGTATCAATGCTGGTGCACGTACACATGGAATGAGCTACTCACAATTCATGGGAGCGGTTAAGAAAAACAACATCGAGTTGAACCGTAAAGTTCTTGCAGATCTTGCAATGAATCACCCAGAAGCTTTTAAAGCAGTAGTAGATAAAGTAAAATAAGGTGTAACAACCTCTCGCATTAAAAAACCCTTGAGCAATGCTCAAGGGTTTTTTGTGTTTAAGAAATAGCTTCTACTATTACTTAGCCTTAGATTTCATTTTCATCAATTCTTTCACCTTATCCTGTTGGCCAGAGATTTTAGATGTTTGCTCTTTTACAAGGCTTTCTAGTTTTTTAATTTCTTGCTCTTTTTCTGCAATTTCTTTTTTTGCTTTCTCGATATCCTTACGCGCTTTTTCAATGTCTTTTTGAGCATTTTTTTGATCACGTACAAAACCAGAAAGAACCTTTTCTTCTTCTTTGATTAATTCCTCGTAGTTAAGTTGTGTTGCTTCAACCGCGATTTTTTGAGCTAGGTTTTTCATGTACTTATACTTTCTAGCATCCAGTTCATTACTTAAAAATACACCGCCCATATTAAAATGTAGCTGTAAGGTACTTCCCTTTTCTTCCTCTTTAATCAGGTAGTGAATATCGATGTCATTATCGCTAATCTCTTCAATTCTAGCATCATCTATAAAACGCTCATCTGTTTTTTTGATTTTTTCATCATCACCTTTGAACTTACGAGTGGCATCTTTAATAGCATCTTTAACTTGATCTTCATTAGCTCCAGAAATAAAAACCTCTACTCCAGGTTGCATTCCTTTACTCATTTCAGTTTTTATGTCTTTAACCGCTACGTTTTGAGCAAATGTTAAACTACAACAAATTGCTATCCCTAATTGTACTAGTGTTTTCATGTTTTAAATTTTTATAATAATTAAAGGTAAAAGATAAAAATAAGACCATTGAAAAAGAAAAAATAACTCAACAGATAGGCCTATATATACCGATTAACGTATTTTAAATTCGACGAATACCTTAAATTCAATTGAATCTATTGATTTTATTCTTTAAAACACTTGACCTCAAAAAGTACCGGAAACAACCCGTCTTTTAAATAATATAATCCGTCATCACCTAATTCCATATCTGGAAATACATCATACGGGCTTCCATCATGTTCTGCAAAAAGTTGTAATTGTAATCCTGCATCAATTAGCGACTGGATCACATCACTTAAAGAATGATTCCAACCGTATTCTTTTGAAATCATAGAAGCATTTTGATCTGCATAGGTGCCAGGATATTCATCATAAATAGCATCGCTTTGATTATAATGATACTTCAACTCAGGTTGTTTTCCTGTATAATCATACATCCATATAATAGGATGAAATTCTACCAGATAAAAAGTGCCACCGGATGTTAATCGCTCACTAATCATTTGTGCCCATGGTTTTAAATCTGGCAACCATCCTATGACACCGTAACTCGTAAAAACAATGTCAAATTGTTCTTTTACATATTGTGATGTATCTAAAACATTACATTGAATAAAGGTTGCCGCAATCTCTAGTTCATTGGACAGTTCTTGAGCTTTGGCAATGGCCACATCACTAATATCTACACCAGTTACGGTTGCACCGCGATGTGCCCAGCTCAAACTATCCTGACCAAAATGACACTGCAAATGAAGTAAGGACTTACCAGTTACATCTCCTAGAGCTTCTAGTTCATAGTTATTTAATGAGGATTTCGCTTTCGCAAAAGCGTGTTTATCATAAAACTCACTCTCAAAATGAATCGGTGTTTTTTCATTCCAGGTTTTACGATTGATTTCAAAATGATCTAAAGGCATAAGTTTAATTATTGCGTGTCTAATATAACGTAATCTAAATTCAATTTTAATTCAACATATCAAAAAACTGCTTTTATTAATATCGATAAAAAGCATAATTAATTTACATTTTACGCATTTTTAATAAATTGAATTACAATTACTTGTAATAAATTTATGTATTTAATCTATTAAAATAGCATTTAAACGATGTATTTATAAGAATAATTCGTTAATTCGTCAAAATTAAAAATTTAGCTCCATGAATCTAATACTACGTTATTCTATTCTAGTTTTTATCATTTTGATAAGTTCAACATCCTATGGTCAAACCCAAAAGGAACGTGAACAAATCATCAACAATTCTAATATCACTGCTCTAAAACAGAAAAGTGAAAATTTCAAGAAGAAGTATTTAGAGCAAAAACAAGAAGCCATAGATTATGCTATCGCAAATAATCTTCCTGTACGTAAAACACTGCCTGACGGTACTCTTCTAGAAATACAAAGAATGCTAAATGGAAAACCAGTCTATTATACTACATATAATGTAGACGCAGCCACAAGCACTAGAACTAATTTTTTACATTCTAATGGTGGTTTAAATCTTAACCTCAACGGTCAGAATATGACTGGTCACGTTTGGGATGGTGGATTAGCTCGTACTACACATCAAGAATACGATGGTCCTGAAGGAAACAATCGCTTTTCCATAGGTGATACCAGTACTACCTTAAACTTTCACGCTGCACACGTTACCGGTACCATCATGGCGTATGGTGCTGTACCAGAAGCAAAAGGGATGGCTCCTAGAGCAAATGCAGTAGGTTATGATTGGAATGCAGATCTTGCAGAAGCTACAACCGCAGCTACAAATGGAATGTTATTATCTAATCATTCTTACGGTTTTGCTGCCAGAGATGATCAAGGTAATCCACAATTACCTGATTGGGCATTTGGTGCTTATATCGATGTTTCAAGAGATTGGGATGATTTAATGTATGATGCTCCATTCTATTTAATGGTGGTAGCAGCGGGAAATGATGGTAATGATGATAACGCAAATGCTAGTCCTATGGCCGGCAATGCTGCTTATGATAAGTTGACGGGACATACCATTTCAAAAAACAATCTAGTAGTAGCAAATGCACAAGATGCTATTATAGGAACTGGTGGTGATTTAACAAGTGTTGTTATTAATAGTAGCTCTAGTGAAGGTCCTACAGATGATTTACGTATTAAACCAGACATCACAGGTAATGGTACCGGACTATTCTCTTCTTATGAAAGTAGTGACAACGCATATAATACCATCACAGGTACGTCTATGGCTTCACCTAATGTAATGGGATCGTTACTATTACTGCAAGAGCATTATAATAATGTGAACAGTAATTTTATGAGAGCCGCTACCTTAAAAGGATTAGCATTACATACGGCAGATGACGCAGGACCTACTGGACCAGACGCTGTTTACGGTTGGGGACTTATGAATACTAAGCGTGCAGCTCAGACTATTAGTAATAATGGAAATTCTACGATTATTTCAGAACTAACTCTTAATTCAGGTCAGTCTTATCAGATAACTGTAGATGCAAGTGGTTTTGAAGATTTACGAGCTTCTATTTCATGGACTGATGTACCAGGTGTTTCAAATGGGAACTTAAACGATTCATCTGCCCGATTAATCAATGACCTAGACATACGAGTTACTCAAAACACAGACACCTTTACTCCATGGAGACTTACTGGTGTTACTACAAACGGACAAGGAGATAACAGTCGTGATCCTTATGAACGTGTAGACGTAGCAAATCCCTCCGGAACATACACGATCACCGTTACTCATAAAGGTAGTTTAACTACTGGTAGCCAGAATTTTTCGTTAATTGTTACTGGTGTACTTTCTAATTTGCCATGTACCGCAACGGTTCCGACAAATGTAACTGCTGGTGATGTAGGTTTTAATGATGCTTACGTGAGTTGGGATGCAGTTCAAGGTGCTACTTATAGAGTACGCTTTCGCGAAAGCGGAACCACAACATGGAACAGCGTCCTAACAAACAATCCTGAAATAATACTTACTGGATTAAGTGCTTCTACTACATATCAAGTGCGCGTAAGAAGTATTTGTAATGGTGGTAGCCAAAGCAGTTATAGTCCTATCATCACATTTACTACAACTACATTAACTTATTGCGATGCTAACGGTAATGATCAATCTGATGAATATATAGGAAGAGTTCAGTTTAGCAATGTTGATAATTCCACAAATGCAGAGACTAATGGCTATGGAGATTACACAAACCTAACCGCAAATGTCAATAAAGGTAGTACGTATAATCTAAGCGTCACTGCAGTATGGACTGGTCAAACCTTTAATGAAGGTTATGCAGCATATATAGATTACAATCAGGATGGCGATTTTACAGACGCTAATGAACAAGTATGGACACTAGCACCTAATGGCAATTCGCCTGTTTCTGGATCTATTTCTATACCTAATGATGCGTTAAGTGGAACCACTAGATTGCGTGTTATGATGAGCTGGAATGCAATTCCAAATCCTTGTGGAACTTTTGGTTATGGAGAAGTTGAAGATTATACGGTGAATATCGCGGGTTCAAATTGTCAAAACATCACAGGTTTAACGGTAGACAACATAGGCGTGAATGATATTACTGTAAGCTGGACAGAAAACAATACACCGGCGGGAACAGACTGGGAAGTACTAGCTGTAATAACAGGAAGTCCGGCACCTAGCACAGGAACTCCTAATGCGACAAGCAACCCATTCAGTATTACAGGTCTTACAGAAAATACATCGTATGATATATACGTAAGAGCCAGTTGTGCTTCTAGCTTTGTATCACTTACAAGTATACAGACTAATATAGATTATTGTGAAACTACCATTTCTGATCCAGGAGGAATAAACGCTCCACATGGTAATAGCGAAAGTCAAACATTTACGATCTGCCCTAATAATCCTGGTGATAAAGTAGTCATTAACTTTTCTGAATTTAATTTAGAAAATAACGGTACTGGATGTTATGATGGACTTACTATCTATGATGGAGATAATATAGCTGCCAGTGTTATCACTCCACCTAATGGTGGCACAGCATGGTGTTGGGATCGCGATGACGCTACTCCATCAGGATCAGGAGATTTAAAAAACAGATCTATCGCCGCAACAACCTCATCTGGATGTATCACATTAGTTTTCACGTCTGATGCTGCAGAGGTTAGAGATGGCTTCCAGGCATCTATTTCTTGTGAATCTACTGTTTACTTATGGGATGGAACAACATGGAGTAATACTCCTGAAGGTAATATCACAGATAATGATAACGTATATATCAACGCAGGAAATACGGCTGTTTTAACTAACTCTATTGATGCAGAAGATGCATTTATTGATGCTGGTGCTTCTGTAACTATTGATAATGGAGAAATCAATGTTTACGGTAATTTAAGTAATGATGGTAACATTAACGGTTCAAGTCCTATCAATATGGAAGGTGCTAGCGCCCAAAGTATCTTAGGCGAAGGAACGATTGAAAATCTTGCTATTAATAATGCAAATGGTGTTTCTATAGACGAGTCTCTTTCAATTACAGGTAGTTTAGATATTCAAGATGGAGATTTAGCGACTAATGGTAATCTTACCTTTAAGAGTGATGTGAATCATACCGCAGTATTAAATAGTTTAAATTCAGGAGCATCTATTACAGGTCAGGTAACTATTGAAAGGCACATACCTGCTGGTAATAGATCATTCCGCTTTTTAGGTTCAACTGTAAGTGGTACAAGTGTATTTGACAGCTGGCAAGAATCTGGTAGCAACGATCCAGGATTTGGAATCCAGATTACTGGTACTGCTGGAACAGTAGGAATTAATAATACTACTACCGGACTAGACGAGACAGCAACTGGAAATGCAAGTATGTTCAAATGGGATGCTGGTAATCAAGCATGGACTACCGTTAGTAATTCTAAAACAGAACAGTTGAATCCAGGCGTTTTCTATAGAGTAATGGTAAGAGGTGATAGAACGACAGATCTAGCTACAAATTCACCTAGCATCACTGCAACCACATTAAGAGCTACTGGTACCTTACATACAGGAATAATGAATTTAAATCCTAGTGTAGACGCTGGTGAATTCTTTGCCATGGCAAATCCATATCAATCTAAACTCGATCTTGCACAGGTAGCACCATCTAACGTTGCAACAGATATGTACTACTGGGATCCTACCATAGGTCCTAAAGGTTCTTATGCAACTATAGACATTGCAAATGGAAATAGCGATGTAGGTAATTCATCTAACGTTCTTGAACCAGGTCAGGCAGTTTTCTTTGTAGCAAGCAATAGTAATGCATCTGTTTCTATGAATGAAGGTCACAAAATGAGTGGAACCAGTAATGCTGGTGTGATTAGAAGTGCATCGTTAAGCAATCTGCTTAAAGTAAAACTATACCAGACCAGCCGTCTAGTAGCAAATCAGTCAGAAAGTGATGGTTTTTATATTCATTTTGACAGTCAGTTTAACGATGCTGTTGATACTAATGATGCTCAAAAACTATATGGTCGCAACGCTAGACTAGGTATCCATAAATCATCAAACCAGCATTTATCTGTAGAACGTAGAACCATTCCTACAACTAATGAATTTATCTCTCTATACACCGCAAATTATCTAGCGACAGAATATAGTTTTAGCATAGAACTAGATCAACTGCCTGGTAGAACTGTATTATTAAAGGATAATTTAAAGAACAGCTATACGCAAATTACTGCTGGATCAACTACGGTGTATGACTTTGAAATAGATCCTAATGACGCTAATTCTAGCGCTAGCGATCGCTTTGAAATTGTGTTCCAAAATTCAACACTTAGCAACAGCGATATCAATGATTTAGAAAACCAAATCACCATATATCCTAATCCTGTAAGTGCAGATGTGTTAAATATCAATCTAGGTAGACTAGCTATTAATGATGCAACGATTACGATTTACAATAGTTTAGGACAGCAAGTACGTAAAGAATCAGTGACTGGTAGTAATTTAATCACGCTCACAAATCTGGACCAACTAGCAACAGGAGTTTATATTCTAGAGCTAAGCACTGCAGATCAAACGATCACAAGGCGCTTTATAAAAGAATAAAACGGTATCGTAGTTCTTTAAAGCCTGAATGCATATAGATGTATTCAGGCTTTTTTGTTTCGCTTTCGCGAAAGCGTAATTACGTAACAATCGTACATTTCCTTAAGCTATAGGAGTTAAACACGAGTAGAAAAGATACTTTGGCAAAGTTTAAACAGTTCAAGTTTTTTGCTACATTCATTTTGTTTTACTTTTGAGTAAATTACTTAAACAAATGAAACACTTATCCTCTACTGCTATCCAAGAAATGGATCGTTTTTACCGTGGTAATCTCATCAATAGTATAACAGGTTTTAAAAGTGCCAGCCTTTTAGCCACACGATCTAAATATGGTGTAGATAATGTTGCTGTTTTTAGTAGTGTTACTCATTTAGGAAGTAATCCTGCGATGTTTAGTTTTATCCAGCGACCATTAGGGTATGGTGCAGGACACACCTACGAAAATCTAAAATCTACAGGACAGATTACCTTGAATCACATCAACAGTAATTTGATTAAAAAAGCACATCAGTCCAGTGCAAAATATGCTCCTGATCAGTCAGAGTTTGAGCTATTAGCTATTGAAAAACAAGAGCGCGATGGTTTTCATGCTCCATTTGTAAAGGAAGCAAGAATCCAAGTTGTCGCGTCTTATGTTAATGATTATTTGATACAAGAAAATAACTGCAGGCTAGTCATTTGTAAAATCACAGATGTATTTCTTAATGAAGATCATTTACTAGAAGATGGGTTTGTTAATCTAAGTGAAGCTGGAAGTGCTGTCATTAATGGTCTAGATGGTTATGGAACTGCAACAATTCAAGAACGCTGGTCTTATGCAACTGCGGAAAAAGAACTTCAATCACTACCTACTACAAAATAATGGCAACGCATAAAGCACGCAATCCACATAACTTACCTACAAAAATGTGTCCCAGCTGTAATCGCGAATTCACATGGCGTAAAAAATGGGAAAAAGATTGGGATCATGTGGTATACTGTAGTAAAAAATGTAAGAGTGTTAAATAGAGATTAGTGATAAACAATAGCAAATTGCTAAGTGCTAAAAACTAACAGACTAACAAACCTACAAATGAATTTAATCTGGTATAGAAACGACTTAAGAACAACAGATAACCATAGCCTAAAAAGTGCTTGTGAAAATGATGGTGATGTCATCGCGTTGTATTGTTTTGATCCAAGGTATTATCAAGAAAGTGATTTTGGATTAGATATAGGAATCGATTTACCATTCGGGAAAACGGGTAAATATAGAGCACAATTCATTCTAGAAGCTGTTGAAGATTTAAAGAATGAACTAGGCAAACATGGAATTCCGTTGTTGATTTATAATAGCTGTCCGTCAAAAGTGATTCCACAACTAGTGGAAGAATTTCAAATCACAGACATTTATTTACAAAAGGAATGGACTAGAGATGAAGTAGCACAAGAACAACTTCTAGGTGAAGCATTAGATCAATTAGAACACAAACCAAAAGGTCATAGAGTCTATGATCAATTTTTATTTCATCCAGACGATATTCCGTATCGTGAGTTTCATGAGATTCCTAAAGTGTTTACACAATTTCGTAAGGCGTGTGAAAAACAAAGCGACGTGCGTGATCTAGTTAACATTGATGATTATAAACAAGAAATGCCTAAGGTTAACGAAACCACTACTCCTACTCTAGTTGATTTAGGTTTAGAACCATTTGAACGTGATTCACGCAGTGCATTCCCATGGAAAGGTGGCGCTAGTAGCGCATGGGATCGTGTAGACCACTATTTCTGGGAAACAAAAAAGTTGCAGTACTATAAAAAAACACGAAATGGTTTAGTAGGAATTGATTACAGTAGTAAGTTAAGTGCATGGCTGGCCATAGGATGTATTAGTGCTAGAGAAATTTACTGGGAAGTACAACACTTTGAAAAAGAAGTGAAAAAAAATCAAGATACCTACTGGCTCATTTTTGAATTGATCTGGCGTGATTTCTTTAAATACGTTTCTTTAAAACATCGTTCTAATATTTTTCAGTTAGGTGGTATTTTACATCATGATTATGAGTGGAAAACCAGTGAACGCGAACTAGAAAAATGGATCAATGGTGAAACGCATGAGCCATTTGTAAACGCAAACATGAAAGAAATCGCCACTACAGGATGGATGAGCAATCGTGGTAGACAGAATGTGGCGAGTTACTGGTCCATGCATCGCGAACAAGACTGGCGCATAGGCGCCGCATATTTTGAACACATCCTTATAGATTATGACGTGCATAGCAATTATGGAAACTGGATGTACAACAGTGGCGTAGGAAATGATCCTAGAAATCGAACCTTTAACATACAACTACAAGCAAGTCGTTATGATGGTGACGGCAAATTTCAAAGACTCTGGTTGCAGGAAGGACTGTTTTGAGAAAATATACAAATGACAAAAGATGGCGCGCTGCGCTCGCTGACTTAAGACGACAGACTAGTTGACAACAGACGAACGACTTATTACGAATAGTAAAATCGAAAGAAAAGACAATTAGTGCGGAATTTATTCCGCACGGGTTTGAAAAGAAAATAGACAAAAGATGGCTCGCTGTCTTAAGAAGTACGATCAGTTGACTACAGACAAACGACTTATTGTGGATAGTGAAGTCGAAAACAAAGAAAGTTAGTGCGGAATTTATTCCGCACGGGTTTGAAAAAAAACATCAAATAATGCCTAATTCCAACTTTTGAAGTTTGGAACTTGGAATTTGGAATTTGGAATTTGGAACTTGGACTTTGGAACTTGGACTTTGGAACTTGGACTTTGGAGCTTGAAACTTGGAACTTGATTTTGATTTTGATTTTGATTTTGATTTAAGTTTAAGTTTAGATTTAAAAAAATCTGTCCTGCAACGGCATGAAAATTTAACATATGAAAACACTACGACTTATTTTAGGTGATCAATTGAATCACAAGCATTCATGGTTTAATGGTGATCAGGATCATGTGATTTACTTCATGGCAGAGATGCGACAAGAAACAGATTACGTCACCCATCATATCCAGAAAGTGGTGGCATTTTTTATGGCGATGCGAGGTTTTAATGAATGGATTCAAGAACGTGGATGGAACAGTGTTTACTATGAACTAGATCATAAGGATAACCAGCAGGATCTGGTAAAAAACTTGAACCAACTCATCAAAAAGCACAACATTGAAAAGTTTGAATACCTAGCACCGGATGAATGGCGACTGGACGAACAGTTGAAGCAATTTTGTAACGATCTGGATATAGAATGGCAAGGTTATGATACAGAGCATTTTTTTACAAAACGTAAGGATGTAGCGCAATTCTTTGAAGGTAAAAAACGCCTCACCATGGAATACTTCTACCGCGATATGCGTAAGAAACACAACATCATGATCGATGAGAATAAGGATCCCGAAGGTGGCAAGTGGAATTATGATCACAGTAATCGCAACCAGTGGAAAGGCGAGACAGAGATACCACATGAGCGCGGTTTTAGAAAAGATGTGAGCGATATTGTTGATTTATTAGAGAAAGAAGGCGTAAAAACCATAGGTCGTATCGATCCTAGCAACTTCAACTGGCCTACGACTAGACAAGACGGATTAGACGTTCTGAATTACTTCTGTGAGCATTTGTTAGTGGAATTTGGCACCTATCAGGATGCGATGCATACAGACGAAGTTTTCCTCTATCATTCCAGATTAAGCTTTGCGATGAATAGCAAACTACTCAGCCCACGAGAAGTAATAGATGCCGTTTTAGTACGCTTTCGCACTTCGACTGAGCTCAGCATAAACTCCAGCAAAAAACCTACCATCGATATTGCCCAAGTAGAAGGATTTATAAGACAGATACTAGGCTGGCGTGAATTCATGCGTGGAATTTACTGGAAAGAAATGCCTGATTATCAAACCAAAAACAAACTAGAAAACCAAAACAAACTACCTGATTTCTACTGGACTGGCGAGACTAAAATGAACTGTTTAAGTCATGCGATTAACAATTCACTAGATAACGCTTATGCACATCATATCCAGCGTTTAATGGTAACTGGGAATTATGCATTATTAAACATGACAGAACCTAGTTACGTAGATGAATGGTATTTGGGAATTTACATTGATGCCATAGAATGGGTAGAAATTACAAATACGCGTGGAATGTCTCAATGGGCAGATGGTGGCATCGTTGCTACAAAGCCTTATGTTTCTAGCGGAAGTTATATCAATAAAATGAGTAACTACTGTAAAAGCTGTAACTATAAAGTCTCAAAGAAAAATGCAGAGGATGATGCCTGTCCATTTAATTCCCTATACTGGAATTTTCTAGACGAGAAAAAAGAGCATTTTCAAAACAACCAGCGCATGGGAATGATGCTTAATTTGTTAAAGAAAATGGATCCAGAAAAATTAGATCGTCATAAATCTAGAGCGCAACAGGTGATTGATCATCCAGAACGGTTTTAGATTATTATCTTTAGATTTTGAGCTATAAGATTCTAAATGCATTAATTAAGCCTATTGCCTTAGTGATGTGTGCAGTAACCCTAACTACTGTACTGTCATGTAAAACAACTATTGATAGATCAAAACAAGCTATTCACTTCACAGAACAGGAAATACAGGACCTAAAAAAATTAGTAGATTTTTTAAAGAACAACTTTGTATTGACTCTAATGCTGATTTACGGTCTTGTTTTGAACAAATAGATCCAGATGGAGTTAAGGGAATATCCTTCCTCGAACAAATTGATATTGAAAAACAAAAACAACTTTACGATAATATTTCAAAAAGTACTTTTGACAAAATATGGACTTATTGTAGATCAACTAGCGATAGAGGCAAAACTTTTACTGACGATCTTTGTCCACAACCTGAAAGTGAATATCAAAAATATCTTAAAACTGTAAGTGCTAAATATCCTTACATAGCAGAATATCTCAACAACTTAAAAGAATCTGGTGCATTTAGTTCGTTAGAATTAACGATTAATCAGATCAATTATAATGAGCTTGACATCGATGTAAATGATCCTGACATACAAGTCATAATTGCGATTCATTTTCTTTCTTTAAATGATGAATACTCTAGGTCCAATTACTACGAGAATGCTAGAAGCTCGGCTCCTATAATTATAATTAATTAGTGATTTTCTAAATTTTTAACATAAATAAACATTAATTAAATTAATATTAAGTAATTATGTAATCGAATTTAATATTTTAAGAATTTAACCATAAAAACTAATTATTATGAGAAGTATTCTTTGGCTAGTTGCCGTTATTTGTATCATCGCATGGGTGTTAGGCCTACTAGGAGTGATTCCTGGATTATCTACAGGCGGTTTATTTCATGTGCTTTTAGTGATTGCAGTAATTGTAATCCTTTACAATATTATTTCAGGTAGAAAACCATTATAAAAATTAATTCAAATAAAATTCAAAACTATGATCAAGAAGATAATTTCAATAGCACTGGTTGCAATTTTTACAATTAGCATTTCTAGTTGTCGTGAAGAATCAACAGGTGAAAAGGTAGAGGACGCAGTTGAAAGTGCCGCAGATGATGTGGAAGATGCTGTAGACTAACACTCCATTTATTTTAATAATTCAAAGTCGTTTCAAATTTTTGAGGCGACTTTTTTTCTTCTATTTCCTAGAAAATGATATTTTATAGCGTATAATGAATGGAGAAAATTAGTAAGGATTACTTAAATTTATCTACGTAACTAACGAAGCATTGTAATTATGAACCTAAATAACCGTTTAGAAAATGCAATTAACAAACTCTATGAAGCTTTTCATAGTGGTACGTTGCATCCAGAATGTTCTTGTAATTGTGCGGTAGGGAATATTCTAGATCGTAAGGACTTTTGGAAAAATCTAAGTGATGATCATGGATCGCTTCAACTTAACTATGTAGGTGTGGTGAATCAGAAATTTGGAAAGCGATTTAACGGTTACACTCCAGCAGAATTACTCCAAATAGAAAACGCCTTTTTACGCGGTTGCGGTTATGGCATCCCATTAAGGCACAATGGTATCAAGCCTAACAATCCACAAAGTATGGATACTCAATTTGAAGGGTTGTGCGAGGCCATCACCGTTTTATGTAAACTGGACGGAATTAAAAATGTTCTGGATGTAAACCAGTTAATGGATTACACGCCTACTAAGAGTAACGCTCCAGCGTCTGCTGTTGTTCTTTAATAGCAGCGATAAATTCTTCTTTCATAGTTGCGACCAGATCTGCTACTGGTTTTGAATCTTTAATAGTGGCACTACCTTGACCAGCACTCCAGATGGTTTTCCATGCTTTTGCCTCAGTATCCATTTCTTTACCAAAATCGATCTTACCTGTTGCTTTCAACTGCTCTTCTGTAATTCCAGCCGCATTTAAACTAGCACCTAAAAAGTTAGCACTTACTCCAGAAATCGCTGCGGTATAAATAATATCAGATGATCCTGCATTGATAATCATATCGCGATATTCTGGTGTAGCCTTAGATTCTGTAGTATTGATAAAACGCGTTCCTAGGTACGCTAGATCTGCGCCCATTTGCATCGCGCTGGCTACATCACGACCATTACTCATACTTCCAGATAATAAAACAGTTCCTTTAAAAAAGGATTTTACTTCTTGTACAAATGGCATAGGGTTTAACGTGCCTGCATGTCCACCAGCACCTGCGCAAACTAGGATTAAACCGTCCACTCCAGCCTCTGCAGCTTTCTCTGCATGGCGTTTTTTAATTACATCATGATATACTAAACCACCATAAGAATGCACGGCTTGTACTAGTTCTTTTACCGCTCCTAGCGAAGTTATAATCAATGGCACCTGATGTTTCATACAGATTTCAAGGTCTGCCTGCACACGTGGATTACTATG
Source organism: Nonlabens sp. (assembly GCA_020630715.1). Lineage (GTDB taxonomy): Bacteria > Bacteroidota > Bacteroidia > Flavobacteriales > Flavobacteriaceae > Nonlabens. Next base: position 56,938 of record JAHDIQ010000004.1, on the reverse strand, counting down.
ATGAACGATCAGATTTACTCCAAAAGGTGCTGCCTTTTTTCCAGTTTCTTCTTCCCATTGCTTCAACTCTGCTTTTATCTGGATCACCCATTCTTCAAAACCTACTGTACTACGCTGGTTTAATGCTGGAAAAGTTCCTACAATTCCTGCTTTACAACAAGCAATTACTAGTTCTGGACCAGAAATTAAAAACATAGGTGCTGCCACCACAGGTAAACTAAGTTCATTGATAAATTGTGAAGAAGCCATAAATATATATTTGTAACAAATGTACTTAAACCTCGTTAATAACCTTATGCAGTGCATAACAAGGAATTATTAAAGTTAATCTCTAGTTAAGGTATATGAATAGCCCTACAATCGGTCTAACTTTGTGTAGTAATTCACTGTATTCTAGCAGTAAAAGTCCATCAAATTGAATAAGAAATTAGTAGTAGTATTGTTATGCTGTTTCGCTTTCGCGAAAGCGTACTCACAAAAATACACCCTATCTGGAACCATCATTGAAGAAAGCAACGGCGAGACCATGATAGGTGTCAATGTGCTAATCGCAGCATTAGAAACCGGAACAACCTCAAACGAATATGGATTTTATTCCATCTCATTGCCCGCAGGACAATACGAAATCACCTACTCCTTTATAGGTTTTAAGAATATTGTTAAGAAAGTAAATTTAACGCAGGACACAAAACTAGATATCGCATTAGCCGAAGCTAGTGAAGAGTTAGACGCTATCGTCATTAAAGCAGATGTGGAAAAACTAGACACCAGATCACCGCAAATGAGTGTGAACTCGCTAGATATTGAAACCATTAAAAAGGTTCCTGTTGTACTAGGTGAAACAGATTTAATTAAAGCGCTAACCCTATTACCTGGTGTTACAAATCCTGGTGAAGGTGCTGCTGGATTTAACGTGCGTGGTGGCGCTGCAGATCAAAATCTGGTATTACTAGATGAAGCAACACTATATCAAAGTGATCACCTATTTGGCTTCTTTTCTGTATTTAATCCAGATGCTATTAAGGACTTAAAACTCTATAAAGGTGGAATTCCTGCACGCTACGGTGGTCGCGTTTCTAGTGTGCTGGATATTTACCAGCGTGATGGAAACAGACAAAACTTAAGTGCTACTGGTGGGATAGGAATCGTTTCTAGTAGATTATTGCTAGAAGGTCCTATTGAAAAAGAAAAATCATCGTTCTTAATAGGTGGTCGTAGTAGTTATGCTCATTTATTTTTGCCTTTATTTGATATTGAAAATCAGGCCTATTTCTATGATCTAAATGCAAAACTTAGTTTCACTTTAAACGATAAGAATAGATTGTATATGTCATCCTATTTTGGTAGAGATGTTTTTGACGTGAATGGATTGTTTGGAAACACCTTTGGAAATTCATTTGTAAACGTGAGATGGAATCATATTTTTAATAGCAAGTTGTTTTCTAACGCTTCTGTAATTTACTCTGATTACAATTATGGTTTAGAGCTGGAATTTGTAGAATTTGTTTTTGACAGTGGTATCACTAACCTAAATGCTAAGTATGATCTGACTCATTATGTTAATGATAAAGTGAAATTAAAATATGGTTTGAATTCGATTTATTATCAGTTTGATCCAGGACAGATCTCTCCTACTACAGATGACAGCCCGATTACGGCAGATGAACTTACTAAAAAATATGCTTTTGAAAACGGTCTTTACATCGATGGCGAATTCAAAATATCAGAAAAACTAAACATAAATGCTGGATTACGATTAAGTACGTTTAACCGTTTAGGACAGGATGAATTAAATACCTATGATGAGAACGGTCCATTACTATTTAATGAAGAATTACAAATTTATGAAAGCGCAACACCTACTGGAACGGTAAGTAGCAGTCGCGGCGAATCCTTAAGCACGTTTGCAAATTTAGAGCCACGACTTGCGGTTTCTTACTCACTGGATGATGATACTAGTTTTAAAGCAAGTTACCAGCGCATTGCACAATACATTCACTTAATAAGTAATACTAACGCTCCTACTCCATTTGATTTATATGCGCCTAGTGGACCGTTTATTGATCCACAAATAGGTAATCAAGTTGCGGTAGGGTACTTTAAAAACATAGGAGACTACTCACTAGAAGTAGAATCATTTTACAAACTTGTAGATAATAGACTAGATTACATCGATGGTGCAGATCTTATTGCAAACGATGCTGTAGAGCGCATCCTACTTTCTGGAGAAGCTAGAGCTTATGGTCTGGAATTACTACTGCGTAAAAACAGAGGTAGATTACAAGGCTGGATTGCCTATACCTTATCACGCAGTGAACAACGTACACCAGGACGTACTGCTCAAGAAACAGGAATTAATAATGGCGACTGGTATAGCTCACCATGGGATAAGACACATGATCTTACCATTACAGGAAACTATGAACTGAATAAAAAATGGAGTTTTGGCGCTAATTTCACGCTTCAGACTGGATTGCCCGTAACATTCCCTAATGGCCAGTATGAATTTAACGGCTTATTTATTCCTACTTATGAAGCTAGAAACAGTAGTAGATTACCACTAATTCACAGGTTAGATTTATCTGCTACTTATGTTCCTAAACCAGAAAAGACTAAAGGATGGCAAGGCAGCTGGGTATTTAGTTTATACAATGCCTATAATAGAATGAATGCAGCGTCTGTAAGCTTTGCCCAAAATCAAGATACCGGTCGTAATGAAGCAACTAGGCTCGCCATTTTTGGTGCCGTGCCAGCAGTTACTTATAACTTTAAGTTTTAATCATGAAGAAGATCATATTCCTTTTTATAACCATACTAACGATTACATCATGTCAGGATGTGATCCAGTTAGATCTAAATAATGCAGATCCTAAACTAGTCATAGACGCTAGACTAGAATTAAATAGCGATGGAAGCACAACGGCAACAGTGTTACTTACCAGATCTGCTGCTTTTTATCAAGAGATCATCGATGTGGTGAATAATGCTACCATCACCATGACAGATGGTGCTGGTGTGGTTCACAACTTCACTTTAGACAGTAATGGTTTTTATACTAATAATACCATTATTGCCTCACCAGGTGAAACCTATGTTTTAAATATCATTGATGGAAGTAACAGTTATAGAGCTACACAAGAATTTGTTCCTACGGTTCCTTTCACAAGAGTAGAACAGGAAACGGTAAGCGGTTTTGGCGATGATGTGATACGAATCACAGGCTTTTTTAACGATCCAGCAGGTGAACCTAACTTCTATCTTTTTAGCTATGAAGATCCTGATGAATTTGAAATCGATACTGGAAATGATGACTTCTCTGATGGTAATGAATCTATCACCGTGTTTTTTAACGACGAGTTAGAACCAGGAACAGATATTGAATTAACCGTAAGAGGTTTAGATTCTAGAGGATTTCAATTTTATGAAACGTTGATCCAGCAAACTGCAGATGGTGGCGGTGGTCCTTTTGACACGCAACCTGCTACTGTAAGAGGAAACATTGTAAACACCACAGATGCAACTAATTTTGCATTTGGTTACTTTAACGTGACACAGGTATTTGAGATTTCTTATACTGTTGTAGAGCAATAAGAATTACAGACTGAAAAGTCTAGCATTTTTTTTCATGAATTCCCAGTAATAATGAGGATCTGGGTAACTGTAACGCTCTATGCGATTGCGCTCTTTTCCTCTATAATCTAATGCTAATAATGCAGGGAATGCACTTACCTTAAGTTTCTTTTGAGCTTCTTTATTTGCTTTTTTAGCATCCATAGAAATGATATCATCTCTATAAGGAAGATCTAACATCACCACAACATACTCACTAGAAGCGTCCACAAATTCTTGAGTATTAAAAAAATCATTTTTTAATTTTTTACAAGGTGTGCACCAGTCACTACCTGTAAAATAAACCAGCATAGGTTTCTTTTCTTTTTTTGCAATTTGTTTTGCCTCATCCAGATTAGTAATCCATTCAGGCTCTACAGAAGTAACCTGAGCATCTATAACTTGCTCATTAAAAGACTCCTGTGCAGTTATAGACAGGGAAAAACATAGTAATATTAAGATTGAAAAAACACGCATGATTCGTTTTTTAGTTTACCAAAAATAGGAAGTTTTCTAGACTAGGTCAATTACCTTGCCATAAAACTAAACGTGCGTTACCATTTCTTGTTGTGAACGGCGCACTTTTTTCATCGTAGCAAATAGATCATCATCATGCCTGTATCCTACTGGTAGTAGTAATACAGATTTTAAATTTTTCTCCTCTAAACCTAGTAGTTCGTCGATACGTTGTGGTACAAATCCTTCCATAGGACAGGAATCGATGCGTTCTACAGCACATACATTCATTAAATTACCTAAAGCGATGTAAGCCTGATTTTTTGCCCATTGAAAAACCTCATCCTTTGTTTTTTTATCAAAACTAGAAGTAAGCTGATTTTTAAACGGTGCTAAAATTTCATCTGGTGTGGATCTTATGTCCTTTACCAGTTTAAAATAATTTTCAATGAAAGCGCTATCCACATCTTTAGTACATAAAACTAATACCGCACTAGCATCTGCAACTTGTCGCTGGCCGTATGATGCTTCTATCATAGCATCTTTCATTTTCTGATCATTTACGACCACTAGATGTAGTGGTTGCAAGCCGTAAGAAGTTGCTGTTAAATTAAAGGCTTCAATTAAAACATCCAGTTGGTCTTTAGACAGTTTTTTTTGTGAGTCAAATTTTTTGGTAGCATAGCGCCATTTTAAATTTTCAATACTTTTCATTCGTGCTTTACGTTATATTTGTGGGCAGTTGAGTTGTTGTTATTTTGCTTTCGCGAAAGCGTAATTCTTAACCACTTTTATCAATCACAAAAGTAAAGCGAGGTTCACACACTTACGTTAATAATTCAATAAAGGAATTCTATGCACACCATTGAAGAACGTATCGCTAATTCTGAAACCAGAATTTTTAAAGCAGTTTTTCCTAATACGACAAATCATTATGACACCTTATTTGGCGGTACAGCACTGCACATGATGGATGAAGTAGCTTTTATTTGTGCGACGAGATTTTCTAGAAAAAAAGTTGTGACCATAAGTACAGATAAAATTGATTTTAAAAAACCTATTCCAGAAGGTAGTATCGTAGAACTCATAGGACGCATAGAAAAGGTAGGAAACACCAGTTGCGTGGTAAGCACCACAATGTTTATGGAAGATATGTATAGCTATAAACGTGAACAGGTGGTTTCTGGGACCTTCACATTTGTAGCCGTTAATGATGATAAAAAACCTACGGCTATCCTGTAATGAGAAAATTTATTAATTTTTTGGTTTTTGCTTTAGTAGCAACCGTACTAGCTGTTTTACTGCTTCAATTTCACGTGAATAGAGTTTCAAAACCGCATATTTATAAGGACATAGACCAGATAGAAGCTAGTTATGTAGGACTAGTACTGGGCGCGAGTGTGCGACCTGATAAATCCTTATCTCCTATTCTACAAGATCGTGTAGACAGCGCTTATGAACTATACACAAATGGAAAGATCAAAAAGTTTTTATTAAGTGGTGATCATGGACAGGAAGATTATGACGAAGTCAACGCCATGAAAAACTACTTAAACGACAAAGGTGTTCCCGATGCTGATATTTTTTTAGACCACGCAGGTTTTGACACCTATGACAGTATGTATAGAGCACGTAGCGTTTTTGAAGCATCAGAATTAATTGTGATTACTCAAGAATTTCATTTACCACGTGCTATTTATGTAGGACAGCACATGGATTTAAAAGTCACCGGTTTTATCGCAGATCGTCGTGAATATTCAGGGAATCCTCATTTTAAACGAAGAGAATGGCTGGCTAATATAAAAGCATGGATCGAATTGCATATCGATAAAAAGCCTACCTATGACGGTCCTAAGATTCCTATTACAGGAGATAGTAGTTTAAGCCATGACATTTAAAGGACATTTAAAAAAACATCTGTTTTATTTAAAAATGTCTTGTAAATAAGAGTATGAATCCACTATATTTGCAACCGCAAAAGAGAGAAATCTTTTATGCATTCAGGAGAAGTGGCAGAGTGGTCGAATGCACTGGTCTTGAAAACCAGCGAAGGTAACACTTCCAGGGGTTCGAATCCCTTCTTCTCCGCTTAGAGCAAAGCTCGATTTTCAATTGAAAATCGAGCTTTTTGTTTTTATGAATGTGAAACGTTATAACGTTTTTAAATGAATACAAACAAAAAGATCAGATATTGCGATAGCAATATCGGGCTTTATTGTCACGAGCGTGTGATGTAGGGATCAATGAAATTAATCCCTTATTATCTACAAAAAAACCCGCAACGATAGTTACAGGTTTTGTGTTGATTCGAATTTTGATAAACCTTTAAATTAAACCGGCTCACCATAAAGGTCAAAATCCTCGGCAGCGGTGATTTTAACCATGGCAAATTCTCCTACAGATACGTAATGCTGTGTGGCATCTATTAACACTTCATTATCCACATCTGGACTATCAAATTCTGTACGTCCCACAAAATAATTACCACGTTTGCGGTCTATCATTACTCGATAGATGTTTCCAATTTTTTGCTGGTTCAATTCCCAGGAGATCTGGGACTGAATTTCCATGATTTCATTAGCACGTTCTTGCTTCACCTCTTCTGGAACATCATCTTCTAGATGATAGGCATGTGTATTTTCTTCATGCGAGTAGGTAAAACAACCCATACGGTCAAATCGCTGGTCTTTTACCCATTGTTTTAAAATCTGATAATCTTCCTCAGTCTCTCCAGGATATCCTACGATTAAGGTAGTACGTATGGCCATTTGAGGTACGCTTTCGCGAAAGCGTAATAACAAATCATTTGTCTTCTCAAAAGTCGTCCCACGACGCATGGACTTTAAAACTGGTGTAGAAATATGTTGTAATGGGATATCTAGATAGTTACACACTTTAGGTTCTATATTCATAACCTCTAGTACGTCCACAGGAAAACCTGTGGGAAATGCATAATGCATACGTATCCATTCAATGCCATCTATTTTTACAAGTGCTCTTAATAAATCTGCTAGGCGACGTTTTTTATAAAGATCTAGACCGTAGTAGGTTAGATCCTGTGCAATTAAGATCAATTCTTTCACGCCATTTGCAGCTAGTTTCTCTGCCTCTATAACGAGGTGTTCTATGGGCGTACTTTTATGCTTACCTCGCATTAATGGAATAGCACAAAAGGAACAAGGACGGTCACAACCTTCGGCAATTTTAAAGTAGGCATAATTTTTAGGAGTCGTCGTTACGCGTTCACCTATCAATTCATGCTTATAGTCTGCTCCTAGTGCTTTTAATAATGATGGTAATTCCGTGGTTCCAAAATATTGATCCACATCAGGAATTTCTTTTTGTAAATCGGGCTTGTACCGTTCTGATAAACATCCAGATACAAATACTTGATCTACCTCACCTCTATTTTTACGCTCCACAAAATCTAGGATGGTATTCACAGATTCCTCCTTTGCATTATCAATGAATCCACAGGTATTAATCACGACTACGTTTCCTTCCTCTTCATGCACAACGTCTTTACCACTAGCCTTTAACTGGCCCATTAGCACCTCACTATCATAGACGTTCTTAGAACATCCTAAAGTGATAACGTTGATCCTATTCTTTTTCCTTGATTTAGTTCTCATAAGCGGTTGCAAAAATACGACTTAACAACTAGATGCGTTAATCTAACAATTATTTTACAGTGCACAAATGTGGAGATATTATTTAAAAATCTTAGTTTCGTAAACTATTTAAAATTTACTTTTTTGAAAATTTTTATTTCATTTCTTATAATTCTGAATTTCACAATTCTTTATTCGCAATCAAATCTTGAACCGGGATACTTTATTACTAACGACAATATCAAATATGATGTTTTAATACCAATTGTTAATTATAATATTAACCCAGTTGGCGTAAGGGTCAAAGATGGTGAAGAATTCAAAAAATATAGTTTAAACGATATAAAGGAATTTGGTTTATACGATGGTAGCTTAAAGTTTGTTAAAGCCGATGTTCTAGTAGATTTATCAAGTGAGAAATCAAATAATTTAAGTCCTACCAAAGAATCAAAAACAAAAACTGAAACCGTTTTTTTAAGACAATTAGTTGAAGGTGATGTTAGTCTATTCTCCTACAGCACTAACTTGAATACTCGATTTTATTATCAAGTAAATCACGAAACTATTACCTTATTAACCTATAAACGCTTTCAAAATAACACTACCAGATCAAACACAAAGAAATATTTAAAACAATTATATGACATTTCTAAATGTGATGAAATTAAATTTGATCAACTAGCTAAAGTTGAATATCAAAAAGAATCTCTTACACAATATATTATTCAAGAAAATAATTGTAGAAATGTTAGCGCAGTTAAGTATTCTCGAAAAAACAAACATAAGCCTATTTCTCTAATAGGGAATATAGGTTTAGCATCCCACACCACTACTGGTAAACTTAGAAGGTTTGATACATTTCTTGGCAATAGTTCTGGTTCAAACAATTATGATTATGGAAACGAAATCGGCCTTTTCGTAAATGCAACGTTAGAATATCGATTGGATCTAATTTCAAATAAATGGTCTTTATTAACATCCTTAAGTTACTATCAACCTTACAATTTTGAAGCAATTAGAGCAATTGACCAAGGCGTAGAATATCCTCAAGAAATCCAAATCAAGTACCTAGGTGTTTCCTTAGGCCCAAGAAAATATTTCTATTTAACTAATTCTTTGAGATTAAATGTAGACTTACTCCTAGAATTAAAAATGATTTCAGAACAAGAACTAATAGGTGGAGATTTAAAAAATGATATTGGTTTCACGCTAGGTTCAGGAATTGAATTATTCAAAAAATACAATATCAATATTGTTTATCAACCTAAGAACTTATGGAGCGCAGGTGGTGAGATATTCAAACCTAACGGATATCCAGTTTTTACAACAAATCATTCCTATAGTAGACTTTCAGTAAGCGTAGGATATAGATTTTTATAATATTAAAACGTAGAATTAATCCAAACAGCAAACTCTTCAAACCATATTCTACTGGCCAAGACAATGCAAATCATGAGTATCGTAACTAACCACGAGAATTGTTTTTTAATAATAGAAAATATGGTGATTAACATAATCACGAGATGCAAACCAGCGATAATAAACATAGGAACGATATATTCTTGCGACATAGAAGCATCCTCTGAAACATAATCTGCATAGGATTTAAATAGTACTGTTACTAAATAAAATGCACAATAAATTGCTACCACTTTTGTGGTTAATTCTAAACTGCGTGCGGTAAGAATAGGTGGAGTGTTTTTATCGCTCATTAATCGTTGTAGTTTTCTGGGATATTGCGATGTCTAGTGGCATTCTCATAAGCTGCTGCCCAATAATACAATAGTGAATCTTCCTCACTAGGAGCGATAAAAGTAAGACCATAAGGCTGCCCTTTTTCATCATATCCCATAGGAACTGTCATAGCAGGAAACATTGCTATCGCCGCACCTGCTGCACTATAATTGTTAATAGATACAAAACCGTCTAGATTATGGGTTTGGGTATAATAGTAGTAGTAATCTTGTGCTCTAGTGGTCATATCTGTTTTAAAAGTGTAGAATTCACCATCATCTATAGCTGGTTCCTCTATAATTCCTTGAAACAATCGCTGTCCATAAGGCATGGTTTTTAATGAATCATTAGTTCTATTCCATTCCATTACTTTTTTGACATCCCAGTTGCGGTATGGTGATGCTGCCTGTCCTAGAAAGTATGACGGTAAATCTCTTTTCATATCTGCATTCAAAAGTTTGATAAAACCATCTAAAGACAATTGTTTTTCTTCTAATTCAATCATAGTAGCTCCTAATTCTTCCATTTTTTGAATAGCATTTACATATAACGGATTAGACTTAAAAGCTGGAAAAACCCCAAATCGTTTACCTTTAAGCGATGCGGTTTCTAGCTTTTTAATCATTTCCTGATTCACCACATCCATGGTTTGCATGGCTTGCATTAAAATGGCATTATCTATAACAGATTTTGCCATAGGTCCTGCGGTGTCTAGATAGCTAGAAATAGGAACCACACCACTACCACTGATACTTCCTACTGTAGGTTTATAGCCTACTAAACTATGTTGTGAGGATGGCGATAAAATACTACCAGCCGTTTCTGATCCTACTGCCGCTACCGCAAAATTTGCCGCTACAGATGCACCACTACCGCTACTGGATCCACCTGTATCCATAGTCCTACGACCATAAGGATTTAAAGTTTGTCCGCCTACCGCGCTATATCCACTAGGACAATCACCACAAAAGTAATACGCCCATTCACTTAGATTTGCCTTTCCTAATATGATAGCGTCATTTTCAATCAGGTTACGTACTAAATTAGCATCACCAGTTTGATTTTTTATTAATGCTGCCGCACCTGCTGTAGTAGGCATTCCAGAAGTATTGATATTATCTTTTAGTAAGATAGGCATACCCATCAATGTATAAGGGCTAAAAGAGCTGTTTTCTCTTTTTAATTCTTCCATTCTTAAATCAAAAGAATGAGCATCTTCTAAAGCTTTAGGATTTAAAGAAATCACTGTATTCAATGATTTTTTATTATTCCGGTCATATTTATAGATTCTACTTAAATAGAACAATGTGATCGTTTTATAGGATAAGATACCATCATAAACAGCCTGTTGTAATTCTGGAATAGATTTTTCAACAATCAAATCGTTGTATTGATCCATCTTTTCAAATTCTGGAATCTCTGCCGTATACGCCTTAAAGACACTTTCTCTAGTAATGTATTTAGAGTCTAAAACTTTAAATTCTCTAAAATCAGAAGACTTAGCTTTTGTTGTGGTAGTTTGAGTTGCTTTTTCCTGAGTCTTACAGCTATAGAAGACTAAACAAATCACTACCAAAGAATAAAAAATACGCATGAATCAATTTTTTGCTAAAATAAAAAATCTCTTAGCGCTATTACTAGAACTAAGAGAATATATCTATGTGAGTTTGAATTCTAATTAAAGAAACTATCTACAAACTCGACTTTATTAAATACTTGAAGATCATCCATTCCTTCACCTACACCTATGTATCGCACAGGAATCTGGAATTGATCTGAAATACCTATCACTACGCCACCTTTTGCAGTTCCGTCTAATTTAGTAACTGCTAGTGATGACACCTCTGTAGCTGCGGTAAATTGTTTTGCCTGTTCAAAGGCATTTTGTCCTGTAGAACCATCTAAAACTAACATCACATCATGTGGTGCATTAGGGATGATTTTTTGCATCACGCGCTTTACCTTAGTAAGCTCATTCATCAGGTTTACTTTATTGTGCAATCTTCCTGCGGTGTCTAGTAAAACGACGTCTGCATTTTGAGCTACGGCACTTTGTAAGGTATCGAAAGCAACACTAGCAGGATCACTTCCCATAGCTTGCTTTACAATTTCTACATTCACGCGATCTGCCCAAATTTGTAATTGATCCACTGCAGCGGCTCTAAAGGTATCGCCAGCTCCTAAAACAACTTTCTTTCCTGCTTTATTAAACTGGTGTGCCAGTTTACCTATAGTGGTAGTTTTACCTACACCATTAACACCTACGACCATAATGACATAAGGCCCATCTGTTTCTGGAATCGAGAATTCTGTAGCATCACCAGCATTCACCTCACTCATGAGGTTTGCGATTTCATCTCTTAAAATCGCATTAAGCTCACTAGTTCCTAGATATTTATCTCTAGCTACTCGTTCTTCTATACGATCTATAATTTTAATGGTAGTTGCCACACCTACATCACTAGAAATTAAAACATCTTCTAGATCATCCAGAACAACTGCATCTACGGTAGCTTTTCCTGCTACGGCTTTTCCTAGTTTGTCAAAAAATGAGGCTTTAGATTTCTCTAATCCTTTATCTAGGGTTTCTTTTTTGTCTTTTGAAAATATTTTCTTGAAAAAACTCATACTATAGGGTTGGGTTAGGCAAAGTTACTGATAATACCTATTTAACTTCTAATAGATACCTACAAAACAATAAAGTCAAATTACAGACCACAATGAGATTACTGCCAAAAATGGTCAACATAAAAAAACCGTTCTGTTTTTCACAGAACGGTTTCTACTCGTTTTAACCTAATCAACTTATTTCTTATTCAAGAAGTCGTCTACTAATTCAGGTGCCATGATAGCACTTACAAAAGTATAAGCTCCAGTTTTAGGAGACTTCACCATCTTGATGGCTTTTGTTAATCTCTTTGACCCAGTTTGTAGGGTTGCTACTGATTTCTTTGCCATGTCTTACTTATTTAATTTCTTTATGAACTGTCATACGCTTTAAAATCGGGTTGAATTTTTTCAATTCAAGACGATCTGGCGTATTTTTTTTATTCTTTGTAGTAATGTAACGTGATGTACCTGATTCACCAGTTGCCTTGTGCTCAGTACATTCTAGGATTACCTGAATTCTATTACCTTTCTTTGCCATCTATATGATCTTTGTAAAAGATTACTTTGTATAGATTCCCTTTGCACGGGATTCTTTTAATACAGCAGTAATACCTTTTTTATTGATGTTTTTAATTGCTTTTGCAGATACTTTTAGAGAAATCCACTTATCCTCTTCTGGTAGGTAGAAACGCTTAGTAAATAGATTTACGTTAAATCTACGTTTAGTTTTGTTCATAGCGTGAGAAACGTTGTTACCGCTCATCGCTCTTTTACCAGTAATTTCACAAACTCGTGACATGATTATCTGTGTTTAAAATCGGAATGCAAAATAACGAATATTTATTCATTCCTACAAGTGTAATTCGACGCCTTTTTTTAAAAAAATTAAATTAGTGATTAAAAACAGCCTGATGGAGTATTAATCAATTGGTTTTAAACTCATTAACCTAATACTGAATTCATTAATTTATGGCTAATAATTCTTTATGTAATAGCTCTAGTGCCTTGTTCACACTTTTTTGTACAACACGTTCTCTATGATTACCCATCATGAATTTTAACGCATAGCTTTTTGACGGTGTGGCAACACCTATATAAACAGTTCCTATAGAAGCGTCACTATCGCCTTTAGATGGTCCTGCATTCCCAGTAGTTGCTAGCGCATAATCTGATTTGAATTGTTGTTGCACACCTAAAGCCATCGCCGTTGCAACAGATTCACTTACTACCGTATCGCGTTCTATAAGTCCTTGATTCACTTGTAACACATCAACCTTAGACATCGTAGCATAAGTCACAGTACTTCCTTTAAAAATTTGAGATGCACCAGGGATTTCTGTAATTAGGCTAGCGATCTTTCCACCGGTACAACTCTCGGCAATAGCAAGTGTTTTTTCTTTTTCCTTAAGCAATTGAGTTACCGTTTGCACCATACTATCGCCTGTATCTTCTCCTACGATAATATCATCGATAATCGTATATAATTGATCTACGACATGATCTACATCTTTCATCACTTGTGATTTATCCATACCACTAGATGACAAACGTAGTCTCACGGTTCCTAAACTAGGTAAATATGCTAGTTTTACTTGTGCCGGTAAAGAATTCTCCCAATCCTCAATGCGCGTGGCTATGGTACTTTCACCTTGTCCAGCGGTTAAAATCGTACGGTGATATATAAAAGGTAATTTTCCTAGGCTTTTTACCTTAGGTAATACGCCGTTAGTCATGAGATTTTTCATCTCAAACGGTACACCAGGCATAGATACAAATATGGTATCATTAGATTCTAACCACATTCCTGGCGCAGTGCCGTATTCATTTGTTATGATTTGTGCTTTTGATGGTACTAGTGCCTGATCTTTGTTCATTTGAACGATAGGAGCTTTGACATATTTCTCAAAAATCGCGGTAACGTGGTCTAAAACCTGCTCATTTAAAACCAACTCATCTTGAAAATACTCGCAAATGGTCTTTTTAGTGACATCATCTTTTGTAGGACCTAAACCGCCTGTGATAAGTACTAGGTCTGATTCTGATTCCGCTTTCGCGAAAGCGGATTTAATATGATCACTGTCATCACTTATAGACATAATTTCATGAACATGAACTCCTATTTTATTGAGCTCCTGTGCCATCCATGCCGAATTTGTATCCACGATTTGACCTATTAGGATTTCATCTCCTATAGTAATAATGGTAGCCTGCATTTAAAAATCTTCTTTAAGTTGGGAAATAACCGTTCTTATTTCTTGATCGACACGGTTAAAGTAAGGTGTAATTACCATAGGATCATTAGAATTACTCCATTCCAGCAAGACGCTAAGGTCTGAAAGGCATTCTAAACTAAATAATTCAATAGTAGGTTTGATCTTACTTGCGTATTCACTCACAACCATTCTATTTCCAGAACTTACAGCGCCTGATAATTGGGTAAGATCTGATGGGATTTCTTTCAGGAAAACCGCTACCATATCGTCTATAAACTCCTGGTTATTTTCTGCTAACTCTTTAAGTTTATCTAAATTGTAATTTCTTTTTTTCATTTAACCTTGATGTGGAACATTTCGCGATTTGCTAGTATTCCTTTTAGTGTGTCGCCAGGAACGACTTGTGACACACCTGCTGGTGTTCCTGTAAAAATAAGATCACCTATTTTAAGGGTGAAATACTGAGACACGTGCGCTATAATAGCATCAATATCCCATAACATATGACTGGTATCTCCTTCTTGTTGCAAGGTATCGTTTTTAAATAATTCAAATTTTAAATTATTTAAATCGCCTAGCTCCTCTTTCTTTATAAACTGTTGCGATACTACAGCAGCGCCATCAAATGATTTTGCTTTTTCCCACGGTAAGCCTTTTTCCTTGCATTGTTGCTGTACATCGCGAGCTGTAAAGTCAATTCCTAGACCTATCTCATCATAATATTTATGAGCAAACTTTTGATCGATGTGTTTTCCTAATCGGTTGATTTTTACAATTACCTCAACTTCATGATGTACATCATTTGTAAACTCTGGTATAAAGAACGGTTGTTTACTTAATAATATTGCGGTATCTGGTTTTAAAAACACCACTGGTTCTGATGGTCGCTCGTTTTCTAACTCGGCAATATGCTGTGCATAATTACGACCTATACATATAATCTTCATATTATTTACGGCTATAGTTAGGAGCTTCTTTTGTAATCGTTACATCATGCGGATGACTTTCATGAACCCCAGCAGCCGTAATTTTCACAAATTTTCCGGTGTTTTTAAGCGATTCAATGTCGCCAGCACCACAATAACCCATTCCAGCACGTAAACCACCTAGAAACTGAGTCATACTTTCTACCAGATCACCTTTATAAGGAACACGACCTACGATTCCTTCTGGCACTAGTTTTTTAATATCATCTTCTACATCCTGAAAGTAACGATCCTTTGATCCGTGTTGCATAGCTTCTACAGATCCCATTCCTCTATAAGACTTGAATTTACGACCGTCATAGATAATGGTTTCACCTGGAGACTCTGTTGTTCCTGCAAGTAAAGAACCTAGCATGACACAGTCTGCACCAGCAGCGATCGCCTTAGGAATATCACCAGTATAGCGTATTCCACCATCTGCAATTACGGGAACACCTGTTCCTTTTAAGGCATGTGAAGCTTCCATTACGGCACTTAATTGCGGGAAACCTACACCAGCAACTACACGAGTCGTACAAATAGAACCAGGTCCTATTCCTACTTTAACGGCATCTGCACCAGCATCTGCCAGGTATTTTGCTGCTTCAGCAGTCGCTACATTTCCTACTACTACATCTAAATCTGGGAAAGAAGCCTTCACTTTTTTAAGAACATCTACCACGCCTTTAGTATGTCCATGTGCGGTATCTATCACTACAGCATCTACTCCAGCGGCCACTAATGCTCCTGCCCTTTCTACTGCATCGCCAGTAACACCTATTGCGGCTGCGACACGTAGTCTACCATACTGATCTTTATTTGCGTTAGGTTTAAGTGTAAGTTTTGTGATATCTCTAAAGGTAATTAAACCTACTAATTTACCAGCATCGTCTACCACGAGTAGTTTCTCGATTTTATGTTCTTGCAGAATAGCTTCGGCATCTTGTAATGAAGTACCAGCTTTTGCAGTGATTAAATTCTCAGAGGTCATCACCTCTGTAACAGAGCGACTATCATCTTTCTCAAAACGTAAGTCACGATTAGTTACGATTCCTTTTATAAAACCAGCCTCATCAACGATAGGAATTCCACCGATGCTGTGTTCTCTCATGCTTGCTTTTGCATTTCCTATGGTCGCTTCTATAGTTAAGGTTACTGGATCGATGATCATTCCACTTTCTGCACGTTTTACACGTCGCACTTTTTGTGCTTGTGCTTCTATGGACATGTTTTTATGGAGAATCCCAATTCCACCTTCTTGTGCCATGGCAATCGCCATACGACTTTCTGTCACCGTATCCATCGCTGCACTTATAACAGGCGCATTAAGTGTAATGTTACGTGTAAATTTAGTTTGTATACTTACTTCTCTAGGTAATACCTCACTGTACGCTGGTACTAAAAGTACATCGTCATAAGTTAAACCTTCACCTAAAAATTTAGAATCGTGGGAAATCATGCAATAGAATTTTATTGCGTGCAAATATACGATTATTAAATAGTGGTTGATTACTTAGGAAATCCTAATATTTAGTTATCCAGAAGCTTTTCAACCTTGTGGATTACTCATTACCATCTACATAATCCTGTAAATAACTGAAACGATCTGTCAGTTTTCCATTACTAGTGGTCATTTGCGCTCTAGCGAGAACTCCATCTTTATCACCATTATAGAATGCTGGAATCACATGCTTACTAAACATCTCGCCAAATCCTTCACTTGCATCCTTAGGCAATTCACATGGTAGATTATCTACCGCCATAACGGTAATCGCACTATCAGTTTTAAAAGGCACTTCTTTTTCTGTAGCTGGATCATAGGCATAAATAGGATTTGCGATGGTGCTAGGTCTGATGGTACAAGCAATAGGTCCATCGATATCACAACTTACATCTGCCACGAGGTTGATATTAAAATCTGGTGATCTCATATCTTCTCTGGTAAAAAAGTACGGCGCGTTATTCCCATAAAAATGACCTGTGATTAACATATCAGTCACCTTTGCGTATTTCATGAAATCGCTTTTGAGTAATTCTGGATTGTTATAGCATTCTGTTTTTGTAGGTCTATAGCCATCCTTTCTAGTGTAATAATCAGTTACATCTAGTCTGGTATACACCGTTTGCAGATTTTTAAATTGTGATAATTGTAGATATTCTTTAGGTTTTAATCCATGAATTCCTAATTCATCTAAAATCTCTACGATACCACCAGTAACTTTTCCGGTACCTGTAATGGCAATGTTTATAGGAGGAATATCGCATTTCACACGTCTCAATTCTGCTTTAAGCGCTTGATAATCCGGTAGTGACTCTACTTTAGGTAGTTCAAATAATCCATCGCGCAATCCTAAGGCTCTAAAACCATTGTAGGCTCCTACTATTCCTGCATATCTACCAAAACCGATCAATCTAGCTCCGCTTGCTTTTACGATGGTTTCATGATCGTATAGCTCGATGTTTTTGGCTAGTATGGCTTGTAATAACTCCTTATTATAAGGTTGTTTCTTTATGGTATGCGAGAAAAAAAAGTATCTTTTATGAGGTATCAATGCGTCCACAGGAACTTCTTTCACGCCTAGCATTACATCTGCATCACTTACATCGTTGCGCACTTCTATTCCATGAGCAGTGTATTGTTGATCTGTAAAGATTCTTATAGGTGACGATTCTACTATGAATTCCGCTTTCGCGAAAGCGTGATTCAAATGAGCTAACTGCTCTGGAGAGAACACTACACGTCTATCTGGCGGATTCTTGCGCTCTTTAATGATACCAAATTTCATATTCCTTATTTAAGCGAGCAAGATAAGGAAAAGTAAATTCTATACTGTTGTAATCCCAATAGATATGGCATACCCAAAGGAATTACATTAAGAACGTTTTAAACGTTTTTTATGATTTGACACCTATATTTGTTCATATCGTAAATAGGTGACATTATTAAACTAAAGTTTTCACATACCAGGCTGATTTTACCATTCCTCTTTTTCTGCCTCTTATTGACGGCCCAGAAAGAACGGAATATTTGGTATTTTGGCCAGAAGGCTGGAATGGAATATGATGGTACTAATTATGTCGAAATAGGTAATAACACTATCGAACGTGTTATATTCTTTGGTCAAATCGAAGGTCCTGATAATATCATTTGTGCAAATGACGATGATGGAAATTTAATGTTCTATTCTGACGGAAGAATTTTTAAAAACAGGAATCATCAAAATTTAGAAAATGCAGCCACTCAAGAGTATGCATTTTGGGAATCACAGGCAGCAATCGCCAGAGATCCAGGAAATGAAAACCGCTTTTATGTATTTGTAAGCATACAAGACGGTTTAAGAAAAAGATTAAGTTATAACATAGTAGACATGACCATGGATAATGGTTTGGGTGGATTAGATCCTGATAATATTCATACGTTACTAAATAACAATGTTACTCAACATATGGTTGTTGCAAGACATGCAAATGGCAGGGATTCATGGCTTATATGTTTAAGAGAAGGACAATGGCTATCATACCTTATAACTCCTAATGGCATCTCTACTACTCCAGTTTCATCAACAGCTGGCGTGAATTTCTTTGATGTTAACAGCATAAATTTTGGAGTAATGGAGATTTCTCCTAATAACAAATTAATTGCAGCAGGATTTCCTACATTTAGGAAGTTATTCCTACTAGAATTTGACGATTTAACGGGTAAGTTAGAATTATTATATGAAGAGGAAGAAACAGACCAAACCGACGGTCTAGGACCCTTTACTGCTGTTGAATTCTCTTCAAACAATAATATTTTATACACCACCTATAATGGTGATGGTATTCAACAATACGACATATCTGATCCACAAAATATTCCAGCTAGAAATACAATTGTTACTGGTTCTTCAAACTACGCATACCTAAAACGTGGACCTGATGGTAAAATATTTGTTTCGCGTAGAGGAGAAACTTCAATGCCTGCAATCGAGAACCCTAATATATTAGGTGCTGGTTGTAATTATAACCCTGCATTTATAAATCTAAGCACTAACATGCTTTTAGATTTACCCACTTTTTTATTATCTAAATATCCAGAAGGTATATCATTTATTAACATTTGTGAAGGAGAAGCTACAGAGTTAAACTATAACACTTCTTTAATAGGTGCTACCTATCAATGGGATTTAGGTGATGGAAATACCGCAAATGGTGAAAACGTGTTGCACAATTATGCACTTCCTGGAACATATCAAGTAACCGTGGAAGCTTATGACATGAATAATGTTCTCACCTTTACAGACTCTAAAGAGTTAATCATATATGATACACCGGTGATTCCAGCACCAGAAAACATATACAATTGTAACGCAGATACACCATTATTCTTTGTAAATAAAAATGACGAGATACTAGCGGGATTAGATCCTTCAATATTTAGTGTCTCTTACTATTTTACAGAAGACGATGCATTAAAGAAGGACAATGAAGTTATTGAGTACATTCCAGTAATAGGATCTCAGGAAGTTTGGGTCAGAGTGGAAAATTCGAAAAACCTAACCTGCTATGATATTCAAAAATTTGAAATAATAACTCCAGAGTTCATTGACATTGATATTGACACGGAACAAAGTATATGTAATAATGAAAACCTAACAATTAATGCACCTGATGGATTTTTGAGTTATGAGTGGTCTACTGGCGAGAATACCCAAAGTATTACGGTAAGTTCTCCAGGTAACTACACCCTATTTGTGGTAAAAGACTTTGGTAATTTTACCTGTGAAGCACAAACGGTTATCGAGGTAACCATACCAGATCCACCCATTATAAAAGAAATCATTGTAAATGACTGGACTAGAGACCTCAACTCTATTGAAATTATTACAGAAGGTGACGGTAATTATGAATATTCACTAGATCAAGTCATTTATCAAAACTCTTCCACTTTCAATGATTTACCTTTAGGAGATTATACAGTTTATGTAAGAGACGTAGATTGTTTACAAGAGGTTACTAGTGATCCATTATTTTTATTGTACTACAATAATTTTTTTACTCCTAACGGTGATGGTTTTAATGATTTCTGGCAAATTTTTAATTCTAAAAGAGAGCAAGATATCAAAATCTACATCTATGACAGGTATGGTAGATTACTAAAACAGCTTGCACATGATGATGTAGGTTGGGATGGAACTCTAAATGGAATTCCTGTACCATCATCTGATTACTGGTTTAAAGTAATTCGTTCTAATGGCGAGGTGCACAATGGCCATTTTACTCTAAAAAGGTAATTTTCACTATTATTTTTGTATTATCTCGCTTTCGCGAAAGCTAAATTCAAAAAAATCATTGGTTTTAAATAGAGTTCTACATATATCTCATGAAGCTTCTTGTGCTGTTTTATTTTACTAAACTTCATGTAACCTGCCTAAGTACCTAAAGCAAGAGAAACAGTGTTTTATTAAGATCAGGAATTAAATAACATTCATCGGGAAAGAACCCATAAATTGAAGGTATGATAGCGTCGCATATTTGCCATGTAATTAATAACAACGCCTTTTAAATAGGCACTAAAAAACAAAACATGAAAAACGTAATCGCATTTTTAACCGCAGCCATTTTATTCACCTTTAGCGTTCAGGCTCAAGACAGCATGATGAAAAAAGACAAGATTATGGACAGCACCGTAAAAACCATCTCATTAGAACAAGTAAAAGGTGAATTTGTACAAAAACAAATAACCGTAGATGCAGGAACTTATGAGTTTGCCGTCGCAAATAATAACGTAGGTCACGATGTAGGTTTTGTACTTGTAAAAAAAGGTCAAGACATTTCTAAGCCAGAAAACCATATCAAAACAGCCTATGTGACTAAAGTTGTTACAACTGGAACTACAGAAAAGTCTAAAGCTACCACACTTACCGCCGGTGAGTATGTATACTTTTGCCCTATGAATCCTACCGCTACAGACAATCTACTGATTGTAAAGTAAGTAGATTCATCTCAATTTCTTAAAGCCGAATCGCTGTATTGCGTTTCGGCTTTTTTTGTGAAGTATTATTCTGTTTTTGTTTTGTGTCTTCATATTTGATTTAACTTTAAAGAAAAAATACATGAGGTCTCTAATTAAGGAATATGGACAGATTGCTTTGGGTATTTTACTGGCCAGTATAGGTCTTAAAGCGTTTTTATTACCTAATCAATTTCTAGATGGTGGTGTTACTGGTATTGCTATTTTAGCAAGTCAGCAGATCGATTTAGATATTTCTATATTGCTTATCCTAATTAGTGTCCCATTTTTAGTGTTAGGTGTATATACGGTATCACGCCGTATCGTGATTAAATCTATTCTAGCGATATCACTACTGGCACTATCCATAAGTCTGGAAAGTTTTCCTACGATTACTGAGGATAAATTGCTGATTTCGATTTTTGGCGGTATGTTTTTAGGATCTGGAATTGGGATCACCATACGCAACGGTGCAGTGCTAGACGGAAGTGAGTTACTAGGATTATTCTTAATGAATAAATACGGAATAAGTATCGGTAAAACGATTATGGCATTTAATGTGTTGTTATTTGCCGTTACGGCTTATCTATTAAGTATAGAAATTGCGCTCTACTCTATACTAGCCTATCTAGTTACTGCAAAAGTGATTGATATTTTTATCCAAGGTTTTGAAAACTTTATAGGATTGAACATCACCTCAAAAAAATCTGAAGCCTTACAGCGTGCGATCAAACTAGAAATAGGTGCTGGAATTACGGTTATTAATAATGCGCATGGATATGGCGGTAGCGGTAAAGCAGAAAATCTACAAATCATTCAAGTGATTATTAACCGTATAGACATCAATAAAACCTTAAAGTTAATTGACGCGATAGATGAAAATGCGTTCATTATAGAATTTGATGTAAATAAAGTACGTGGCGGTGTTTTAAAACACTATTTAAGCCGAAATAAAAACAGGAATCTTTCTCCAGATTTACTGGCACAGATTAGAGAAGATGATTAAGAGCTGGCATGTTTGTTGCGCATGATCTTTTGACAATTCTTTTAGGATTTACGGTTATTAAGATTGTTATATTTGCAGTCTGGATAAGTTTAAGGTTTAAAGTTTGGAATTTGGAATTTAAATCAACTTATTTAGGACTTGCGCGATAGCGCAACAATTGGGGTCGACTGGTATTGACAGCGAGACCGAGTTAATAGTAAGCATGTAGAGCGCTGGGAAACAGCTCTTAAATCTCATTTTTCAACTTTTTTAAACGGCGAGAATAACTACGCCCTAGCTGCATAATCTGAATTACAGTAGGATAATGCCTCGGTCTACTAGGTAGACAAGCAGGAAATCTCTCAGAAGCCTTGATTTACGGCGACTGATTATGAGATTTCGTAAAAGTAAATCTATCCTCAATAGGGCTTTGATGTTGAGGAGAAATTTAAGTAAAGACAAGCGTTGTTTTGGTAGTTTCTGACCGGTGCAACGACTGAAATTAATTAGAAACTAAACATGTAGAAAGCGATTGAGTCGCTCGTTTGGACGAGAGTTCGAATCTCTCCGACTCCACAAAAACCCTTTTAATCAATAGATTATAAGGGTTTTATTTTTGCTCTAAATACAATTTATATCTTTAAACATATAAAAAGTGAAAATAACTTTATATTATATTTAATTGCATATAATTGCTATCTTTGTAAGATATTTATATCTAAATACATATAAAATGAATTTAGCACAATTAGTCAAAACTAAAAGGAAAGCCGTAGGCTTAACGCAGGAAGAATTTGCTGAACGCACTGGTGTCGCATTAACAGTAGTTAGAAAAATTGAACAAGGAAAAACCAATCTAAATATGGAGAAAGTAAACCTAGTTTTAAAAATGTTTGGACATCAACTTATTGCAGCTCCCATTATAAACAAATGATAATAAATGAGACAGGCTAAAATTTTTTATAACACTATTCTTGCAGGAATACTAACAGAAACAGATGATGGATATTATACCTATCAATATAACGAAGACTATATAGCCAATTATCCTGAATCCTTTATAACATTTAGTATGCCTGTTAATGATACATTGTATAAAGAAAATAGGCTATTCCCATTTTTTGAAGGTCTTATCCCAGAAGGTTGGTTACTAGATATAGCAACTAAAAATTGGAAAATTAATCCTAATGACAGAATGGGTTTATTATTAGCTTGTTGTAAAAACTGTATTGGAGCCGTGAGCGTAGAATCTATAATGAATCAAGATGATGAATAACTGTCTCTATTGCTATAAGGAAATAGGTCAAGGAAACGATTTTCATAAGCTCTGTGCTTTAGATTTTTTTGGTACTGAAGAAGTTCCCGAACTTAACTACTCTTTAGATGAAATGCATAAACTCGCAAAGGACGTCGTATTAAGAAGCATATCCGTGCCAGGAGTACAACCTAAGTTATCTATGAGTCTATTTAATGATAAACAAGAAGATAGAAAACATAGACTTACTGTGGTAGGAGCTTTAGGTGGAAATTATATATTTAAACCACCTAATAGTGCCTTTGCTGAAATGCCAGAAAACGAACATCTAACAATGCGAATAGCACAAGCATACGGAATTAATGTTGTTCCATCATCTTTAATACGTTTAAAATCAGGAGAACTATCGTACATAACAAAACGTATCGATAGAAATCCCGATGGTTCTAAAATACACATGCTTGATATGTTTCAAATTACTGAGGCTTTTGATAAATACAAAAGTTCGATGGAACGTGTTGGCACAGCGCTAGGAAAATATACCAGCAACACACTTTTAGATAAGTTATACCTTTTTGAACTTACCGTATTCTCCTTCATTACTGGAAATAATGATATGCACCTTAAAAATTTCGCAATGATTAAAATGAATTATGGGTGGGCATTATCTCCTGCTTATGATTTACTTAACGTCACTATAGTAAATCCAGAGGATCCTGAGGAATTAGCGTTAAGTCTATTAGGTAAAAAGAAAAAAATTACTAAATCTAATTTCGAAGAATTTGGTATCCAATTGGGACTTAATAAAAAGCAAATTGAAGGCGTTTTCTCAAGATTCAATAAAAATAGTCCTAAAGCTTTCAAATTAATTCAGGCGTCATTTTTATCCTCTGAAATGAAGACTAACTACATCAACATTTTACAAGAAAGGTATAAAAGACTGAATGCTGATGTTTAAAACTATTTGATTGTGAAACAATCACCTCAATATCCTCATTCAAAAAGTTCGAACTCTTTCGCTCCTACTCCACTTATGCTCTCCAAAGCCTCCCGCGACGGAGCGCTTTTTTTATTCCTAGATCTATTTAATTTGGCAGCTAATTAAAATAGAGTACTGCAGTGGATGCCGATCCACTAATAATACAACCTAAAATCCATCAACTTACACAATTGATACTGCTTATAAAATAGTCGCTCTACGACTTCTTTTAAATCATCATTCTCATAAAACAGACTGAAAAACACACGATCTATCGTGTATGTACTAGTAGATTGTGGCGATGGCACACCATAACCAGAAATAGCACGAGCGCCAGTAACGTCTAGGAAGTATTGCGATTCCTCGTCGGTAAGATCTAGGACTTTTTTATTAGCAAAATGGATCACTTTTCCATCCATTTTCCCTTCAAAAAGTTCGGCGATTTCCTGGATGCTGTAGTAATAACCATTGATTAAAATAGTATTTGCTTCTCCAGGTAACACCAGATAAATAATCTCGTAATCCTTAAAATTATGATCATCATAAAGCAAATGATTGATACTATCTTCTAGTCCTTCTACCGTATCGCAGGCTTTGTAAATACTGGTAATGTTTTGTTGTGCTACCATGTCTTCTAGAATGATCACGATCTCTGTCGTTTGATCCACCGTTGCATCAGGAACGACCTCAAGACAATAAATAAAATTTTCAACCTCGGTAATAGGGATTTCTAGTTTGCTCATGAAAGCTTTTAATGATAAAAAAAGTAAAGGTATAATCAAGATGAATAATAAAACGAAAATCAACTTGAACTTAAACTTAAATAATTCAGATTACTTGCTTACTATCTCGCCTTTTAATTTAGTCAAAAACATCATCCATGAACTGTTACCCATCCATACGTCTTATCCAAATAAAGAATTATTCTAACAAATACGAAATATCAATTAACTAACCCATTTTTACATGATTTAAGAATCAATAGTGATCAATAAGTTTTTTTTTAATCTTTAGATTAACATAACATAACATAAGTTAAAAAATTCCGACATTTAGGCTATATTAATAGTAAACAATTATTCCCTATAAATGATTTCACCAGAATTTCCTGATAATGAACATAAGCGTCAACAAGCCGTAGAAAGTTACGGCCTACTAGATACCTTACCAGAAGATCGTTTTGACGGGCTTACCGCTATAATTTCAGAAATTTGTGAAACACCTATTGCTTTAATCACGCTACTGGATAAGAATCGTAATTTTCTAAAATCTCATCATGGTATACCGTTTAATGAATCACCACGTGAACTCTCATTTTGTGGTCATGCAATTAACCAGGATGAACCTTTAATGATCGTTGAAGATGCCCGTAAGGATCCTAGATTTCACGATAATCCACTAATTACTGATCAAGGAGCCGTATTCTACGCCGGTGCACTTCTCATTAATCCAGACGGATATAAATTAGGTACCATTTGTGTCTACGATACCAAACCCAGAAAGCTTAACGAATCCCAAAAAAGCAGCCTTAAAATCCTAGCAAACCAAGTCATAATACTGCTAGAACAAATTCTTAAAAATCAAGAATTAGAGTTACTCAAGGAACAGCTTAAAAGAAAAAATAGAAACTTAGAAAAATTCACAGAACTAGTATCCCATGACCTTAAATCACCAGTGAATAACATCCTACTTTTAACCGATTTCCTAAAACAAGAAAATCCTGATTTATCAAGTGAATCTTTAGGGTATATTAAAATGTTACAGCAATCTTCAAACGCATTGAAAGACTACATTAATGGTACTCTAGAATACTATAAAAGTGATGAATTTATTCCAGTAACAACCTCCCGATTTACAGCAAAAGGGCTCGTTGATGAGATACAATCATTAAGTAACGTACATTCTGAGGCATCTATAACCCTAGAAAACAACACAACTTTTATAGAAGCTAATCAACCAGCATTATTACAAATAATGAACAACCTACTGGTAAATGCGATAAAGTATAACGATAAAGAAGAAATTCTCATCCATATTAGAGTAGATGAAGATCAACACTTTTACAAGTTCCAGATTGCAGATAATGGTATAGGTATCAAGGCCGAATTGACCGATAGAATATTCGGTCTCTATGAAAAACTTGGTGA
Organism: Nonlabens sp.; assembly: GCA_020630715.1. Lineage (GTDB taxonomy): Bacteria > Bacteroidota > Bacteroidia > Flavobacteriales > Flavobacteriaceae > Nonlabens. Next base: position 30,382 of record JAHDIQ010000004.1, on the reverse strand, counting down.
GGTTGATCGATATGGAAATCAAGGAAACGGCATAGGACTAGCGACGGTTAAAAATATAGTATCACGTCTAGGAGGAGAAATTCAAGTCTCCTCAATTTATGGAAAAGGCAGCACATTTACGTTTACCGTAAAGAAAAACGATTAATAGCCAACCTCAATAACATTGATAAGAATAATCATGTATTTATGATCTGTTAGTGTTGACCGTTAAAATATCCATAGATCTGATAGACAAACAAACCTATACCAGCTAGTACTAGATACCAGTTTAAGGCCTGGTAAAAAGCTGGAAATTGTTTACGCTTTCGCGAAAGCGTAATCACAAAAACTATAGGAATCAAAGCCAGTACCTGACCTAATTCTACACCTACATTAAAACAAAGAATTTTTGCAAGGAATGAATCTGCACCTATGTCAAAGGATTGTAGTCTTGTAGATAGACCAAAACCGTGGATCAATCCAAACAGAAATACCATTCCTAATAAATTAGGAGATGTTACCTGAAGCTTTTTAAAACCACCTAGATTTTCAAAACCTTTATACAGTACGCTTAAAGCAATAACGGCATCCACCAGATGTTCATTTGCGGTGATTCCGGCATAGGTTGCTCCTATCAACGTGACGCAATGACCTATGGTAAACACGGTGATAAATTTAAGAATATCCTTAAAGCTATTGAGGTAAAAAACCACACCAGCTAGAAATAATAAATGGTCATATCCTGTTAACATGTGCGTGGCACCTACCTGAATATAGGATAGCAAACCACCATTATTGAGTATTTCCTGATCTGCGGCGGTGACGTCATGAGCCATTGAGAGAATGGGAAACAGCATCGCCATAGGAACTAACATAAATGTGAGACGATTGAACCTCATACTAAGCAGTTTTCTTGCGGAATATGAAAAACAATACCACGATAATCGCAATACTACCTAACCAAAACACCCATGATGGAATTTCATCCTCGTGCTCATGATCATGATTGTGTGTATGCGTGCTGGCATCGTGTTTATGAGTGACTTCCCAGGTAAGTGTTGACCAATAAGATTTATGTGTTAATCCTTCATCTGTGGTGGTTTCCATGTAAATGGTACGTATGTAATATAAACCGTCTTTTGGCAATTTTGCAGTAACCATTCCATTAGCATCTGTGCGTAATTGTTGTCCGCCAGTATGGGAATGGCTGTTCTCATTTTCATCTGTAGTCGCTTCATAGTGAGAATGGCTGTGAGATTCATCACCATGATAATGTTCGTTTGCATTATCACTTGCATTGAGCGCAGTCGAAGTGTGAGAATGACTATGAGCCGTCGTTTTATAATCTGCATAAACCAACTGATTTGCTAGTGGTTTTCCATCTAACAATAGCTGAAAGGTTAGTTCATCTCCAGAATACTTAGCATACGGATTCTCTTGTGGTACAAATTCTATAGGATAACCTAATACGGTATTCCAGTCACTAGTACGCTCATCACCTACTTGGTAAATAGCCTTCACATGTTTTGCATAGTTTTCTACGGCAGGTTGATCTAATAGATCATCGTCTTTACGTTGTTGTAGCATATCTAAAATCCCATCATGTTCTAGGTAATTATTAAACTTGGTTGCGGTAAGTTCGATATTACGAGCCTTAGTAGAAACACCTGCGACATACGTTCCTGCTTTTCCTGTAGTGAAATTAAGCTGTGTGATCGTACTGTCCTGATCGCTCCATTGTGCTGGATCTATTGGCGTACGTTTACCATGTGCTACGACAGAAGCATCTAGCATACGATCTCTGGTGATCAAGTTTTCGCTGTTTTCAAAAGTCCCGTTGTAGAGGTTTAAAGTAGCCTGTTGATCTGGTTGTAAGAAATAGGTATCCATTTTAAGATACAAATCATGATTGCACAGGAATACCACTGCAAGAAGTAATAAGAATAAAGGCTTACGCATCGCTTTGAAATTTTTTGGTTTCAAATATATACGAGGAAAAGACGTGAGTGGTTTTAAGTTTTGTTAAGGTTGTGGGAATTTATTTATTTACCCGTAAATACTGACTCACTACATCTTAATTATCACTTTCTGGCAACTTAATTCCCAACTTCCAAAACCGAACATAGCTAGTTTCTGCTACCTTATCATTTAAAATAATGTTCTCACTATCATTAGCTTGATCTGAATATATAATGAGACAATCTATCAGAGATTCTTGATCAATTTCAAGCTTATCATAAACCTTAGTCATTCTAGCATAACCTAACACCTGTCTAAAGTCAGAAACGTCAACTTTATTAGTCTTATATCTAGGTTTATACTTAGCGTCAATTACACCTGTGAAATGCTCTGATTGAATTAAAAAATCAGGTATTAACCTGTCAACTACTGGCTCATACCAAACCTTAGCCTTTCCATCATCAATTAATTTAAGCTGTTGATACACATACAACTCAAAGATCTTAGACATATCAATCCAGAATGGTGGTATAGAAACTTTTTGACTGGTGGCATTTTCCATTTTAAAACCATAACGTTTTAATATCAACTTGGCTAATTTTAAAGCGGCTGCATATTCCTTGAAAAACGGATTCACTTTAAAGTTGTTTACTTGATTTTCATTTACCGTTTCACTTACTTTACTAAAAGAAGGGCGACAGTAAGCTATCGTCTTTCTAAGTGATTTGAATGCTTTATGGGAATGTAAATTTGCCGACACAAATTGTAATGCCTTTTTAAGTAACCGATTCTCAAAATGATCCAATCCATATTCTTCAAAAGAACAAATCGTGCGATCTATACGGCCATGAACATGGTTGCTTCTTATAGTTGCTCCTACTAGAATCTTTCCTTTTACCTTTGCCGTCATATTGCGTTCTACACGGTAATAAGATTTACGCAACCCTTTATTTACAATGCTCTTTAATAGATGTAAAAACTGAGTAAATAGCAATGGAGATAGGTAATCCTGTTTTTGATCTATTTCTATAAACGGCTGATTAAATTTTATCTCAAACAAGCCTTTAGTTTCTCCAGGTTTTAATTCACCAGAAAGGGCTTGTTCTAAAACGCTGTAGTAATCAATCTTTCGATGTTCATTATCTAGTTTAGGTTGTACATGAATCACTTCACCTGTATTCCCTATGTGATCGATTCCTATGTAATAAGAAGTCTCAGCTCGGTAACCTTGTTCTGTTTTATTGAGACTAAAACACAAGTTTTTACTAGCTAAAAAAATATGTTTCACATCTTCGTCAAAGTCCTCCTTTTTAATCGAAAGCACTTCTTCAGATAAAAGAATATCTTCTCCATCACCATAATTATATTGTTCTGGTAAAGTCAGCATTAATTACAATTCTTTTAATGCTGTTCGTAATGCATCGCTTTCTTTTAAAACTCCATCCTTAATGTATTCCTCTAGTATAGGTTTGATTTCATACGTCATACGTTGAGAGATATCTTCATCATCTTTATGAATAAAATAACTATGACCTATACAAACGTCCTTAGGATCAAACTCGTCTGATAAATGTATAGATTTTTTAAGTTCTGAATTATCCCATCCTAAGGTGATATCGTTTACAAATAGAGCTTTCACTTCTTCAAATTCATCTTTTGCAAAAGCGTAACCACTTTCCAACTGACCACTTAAATCCTGAGGAAGTACCGACTCAAAAGCAAAACGCCTGCGTATCGCATAATCAATATGTCCTACACTGCGATCTGCGGTATTCATGGTTCCTATGATGAATAGGTTATCTGGCAATACAATTTCCCTTCCTTTACCTTTTAAATCATAAAGACTTTCTACAGGTTCACCTCGATATTCTAATGCATAAATCAATTCTCCTAGAACAGAAGATAAATTGGCACGATTAATCTCGTCAATGATGAGTACATAATTTTTGACATCTACTTTGGATTGTTCGTCCTCTTTTTCGTTCTCCACCAGATTATTATCCCAATATTTCTGAAAGTCATTTAACACTCTTACGTAATAGCTAGAGTGCCAGTTAGCCAGCCGTGCAAGATTTCTATTTTTTTTGACGTCTTGTCTATTTATATTACCGTCTTTAAAAGCCTGCTTTATATCAGCAAACTTCATTCTGTTTCCATTTTCTGACCAGCCTTTTCCTCCTTTGTATCTAAAGGCATCCTCGTCTATACTAACAATCGAAATATTATCAGTTAATTCATATTTATTGTCACCTTCAGTTTCTTCAGCTATTTCTGCTACAAATTCATCAAATGCTTGGTCTAAAAAAAGTTCTTGATAAGATGTTTCTAAATCTTCATTGCTTTGAAGAAAGTTTCTATTTGCTTTTGAAGCGATCTCTCCTAGTATTCTATTCTTAGTTTCATAAATAATATTACCGTCGATATTCTCAATTGAAATACCTCTAACAAAATCTTCGTAACCATATGACGCATGAAATTGAACAATTTTAAATTGCTCAGAACTTGACAAAGCCACTTTTTGCTCCTTATCAGATGCTGCTTGCTTATTAAAAATAAGTTGGTGTGCTATCTCCTTAGCAAGTCGTGTCTTACCAGTTCCTGGCGGACCTTGTAGAATGATTTGTTTTTTATTTAAAAGTAATTTTTCAAACTCCATAATCCTACCCATATGGTTAGTTAGATTTTTTTGATTCAATTTCATTTCGACATTTTTTTTAAAGATTAGCCTGTATGCTTTTAATTGTTCGGTCAAATCATAAATAATTGTATTGAAATCCGCCTTCTTTATGGTGTTAGTTTCAGATACTTTAACTGTATTTCCAAAAAGAATAAATTCTCCTTCTTTCATAGATCCCAATTGATCATATGAACCAATTTCAAAATGATAATTAGGTAAAATTTTACATATCAACTTGAAATTTTGTTTAAAACTAGCACCAATTAAATTTGCGGTCGCGGCTGGATCATCATTATTGAAAGATCCACGTTGACTATTAATTCCAAGACCGTAACCTAGGACGTTATCTCTAAGAAATAAATGATATTGTATTTCCTTTTTCCCACCATAGTTATAGACCCATTCCGATTTATTTTGATCAAACTGAGTCAAAATCTGCCGATTTGGTAATTTTTTACTTTTATTTAATTCTTTTCTTATAAATCGAAATCTGTTATTAAAATCATTACCTAAATTATTTTCGATTTTTTTTATAAGATCTTCAAAATCTTCAAATTCTATCATTACTAATCCTTCTTATTTGGTTTAATACCAGATCTGAGAACAGTTTCATCTTTGATAGACATGAATGGTTTGTATAGTCTCTGATATCCTCTACCTATTGCTCCTTGATACTGAAAAAGATTTGGGTTTTTCTTCAAGTCTTTGCCACCATGAAGAATATGATCTCTAGATATTCCTGGATATTCATCTATGTAAAAAATGTTTTTTATACCAAGTTGAAACGCTTTTTTTGAACATAATTCACAAGGTGAAGCTGTAGTAAATAGGTTTCCATTCTCTAATCCTTGCCCTCCATATTTTGTGATTTGAAGCATGGCATTTTCTTCTGCATGTAAAGATCTAGTGTGAACCTGATTTTTAACACCTTCATACTCATTGTGAAACGTTTTAAAACAAATAGAACATGGTCTTCCAGATAGCTTTTCATCTAAATTTGCTGAAACTCGATCATAATTTCTTGAAATTTTAGTTTTAAAACTCTCTCCGTCATCATAAACATGTTTCGTGTTTCCTTTTTCAAAGTTTGAAAAGCCTGAAACATTAGAGTCTTCTAAATCCCTAATATCTCTTAAAGAACAAGGTATTTGCCCTAATGGCACTTCATTCCAACCAATCCCCTTAACCGAAAAATGAGAATCTGTTACGACTGCTCCAACTTGTCTCGAAATACAACCTGAATTTAGTTTAGCAATATGCGCTGTTTGCATTATACGCTCTATGTAAGTAGGAACAATTAAACCTGGTTGCTGAATTAAAGCAATTAATTTCAGAATTTGAATTAGAAATGGCGTGTATACATAAAATTCATTAGTTCTAGGAATATGATCATTCTTAATTAAATCGGCAGCATTTTTATAGGTATCTATGCTAATATCTAAGTTATATGATTTAGACAGATATGTATGATAATCTACTTTTTGCATACAGTTTTCTACGTCAAAACCTTCAAATAACCCTGCTTTAAACTCATCTACTTTATACTCTACATCGTCTAATTCCTTGATAAATTTTTTGTTCAATTCTAAATCAGTCCTGCACTCATAGGACATATATTTCTCTTCTATTCTTTCATAGGAAACATTGTTTTTTGAATTTGTTCCTACCATATAAAAGCCACCATATTTCTCCTTAAAATACATCAACTCGTAGGAATTTTTCAATCTATCTATGATGATATGCGCACTTCCGTTATGTTTTCTATTATTCTTTATCAGTCTATTTATTACATCGGCGATAGTATAGATATAATTTAAGTTGCTTGATATAGGATTGTCTTTCTTAATTTTATTTAAATTAATAGTTCCAAATCTTCGAAGTATATATGCAGTTACGTGTATTAATTTATATCTTAAATATGGACTAAAACTATCTAAACTTTTAAAGATTGTATCGTTTAAGTTTTTAAAGGCCTCAGTAAAAAAGAAATTAGTGGAATCCTTTTTCAAAAAAGAACTTAATGATGATTCAGTAAAATTAACATCCAGACTTTCTAAGGCTGTTTTAATTTCTTCTTTGAATTCATTTCTTAAATACTCTTTACTTCCTTTTGAAATTTCATGGAGTTTATCTGATCCAAATCTTGGATATTCAAAATCTTTATAACTACCCAATTCTATAATCCACTCACTAAGGTTATCTAAATAAGTGGTTATATCTTCATCGTAGCAATAATTCAAGATGAATAGTAAAACAACACTTCTATAGTCCATCACTTCAAATTGAACCCAATTATTTTCTGCATTAAAAAAATCAGTTATACGTCTCAATTTTCTAGATTCACTATCGCTAATATTTGGATAGATTTTTTGAAATTCTTTTATAAACTTTAGTTGTTCATCTTTCAATTTAGGTTGAGTTAGAATATCCACAAATAAATCTGCGCCAGATCTTATCTTTCCTGTAAGACCGATAATCATAAAATCCTTTCTCAGTTTATAAAAATTGTCTAGACTTTTCATTTTATTTTCTCTTTTTACTATCCATCCTCATCTCCTCAATCTCCTTCAACAACTCACTCGCACTACCATCACTATCTAGTTGTTGTACCAATTCACCTTTAAAGGCTTTGTGTAGAATGGCTTGTGGTAAGCTGTCTATTTGTGATTTTAACTGCTCATAACGCTGCTCAATAGCCGTAGCTTTTTCAAACAAGCTTTCTACACGACGAACGATTTCTTGTTGTTCTTGAAGTGGTGGTACTGGAACTGGAATTTGATTTAATCCTTTTTGATTTATTTTTGGTAAAACACTTCTTTCTCCAGCTGTTGTGGCAAAATTTAAAAACTCAGCTGATTTCATAAAGAGAAATAAATAATGAATATTAATTTCAGAAGAAATAGGATACATATCTGCACTACATAATCCGTCAAAATCAGTTAAAATCAATTTTGATAAATAAGGCCGTATTTTTGAATAAACAATTGAGCCTGCTTTAAAAAGATGCTTATCACTTTTAGGCTTAATGTCTCTAGTCAATACTTTTTCTATAAGTTGACCTGTTAACTTTTCAATATGATTTGGAGCCACTAAGACATAATCCAAATATTTATTTGGATCTACTAGGTTTGCATCAATGTTAGCCACTGAATAAAACGGTAACATTTTCCATTTTAAAGGTAGCTTCAAAATCCATTCTCGATACTTTTTTCTCTCTTTGGTTTCTTCCCATCCTTCCAACTCTTTCCCAACACGCCATTCCTCAGTCAGCTTTCCAGTCACCGCTTGAGTGAGCACTTGCTGCCTAAACTCTTTTAAGAGTTGTGGAATACGCTCCATAGATTGCTGTATCGCAGCGTGTTGCGCCATTAACGCATCTACTTTTGCCACAATTCGGTCTTGCTCTGCTCGTGGTGGAAATGAAAAAGGTACGGTTGAAAAAACTGATTTATTAACCATCGATATTGTTGTAGATGTTGAATTATCAATCAACCATGGTTTCAGTCGTTTTGCATAATAAAACAAGAACTTAGAATTGAGCTTTTCCGTGTAATCTACAATGCTATTTATTTGTTGATTGGTAGCACATGTTACACCTGCAATAGCTACGTTTCCTAAATTACCGATACAAGTAACCATTACAGCACCAACTGGTAACATTCGAGCTTTAGTTGAACCAAGCTCAGATAAGTATTCCTCTGATGAATCAAGTACTTCTTCTCGATTAGCATCAGCTGGTTTTACCCAAGGATATTTGTTTCCATAATATTCGGGAATTTTCTTAGAAGGAGTATTTCCCGTTATAATAGTAGTAACATTTCCTAATAGAGTCTCCACCCAACCTTTTGGTAATTGCTTTGCCATTAGCCTAATTCTTTTATCATCGCCTTCAGTTGTTTTTGAATGGCGTTGAGTTCGTTTAGGGCTTCGGTTGCAATTTCTACTGGTTCGCCCAGGTCTTCGGCTTTGCTCACGCTGTCGTCTGCGATCAGGCCTAGATCTAAGCTGTCGTTTTTTGAGGCGATGAGTTCTCTGGTGATGTAATTCAACCTCTCCTCGGTCCTCTCCAGCGGAGAGGAAGATAATTTGTGCTCTAGAAAAGCCTTTCGTTTTTTATGATCTACCGTTCCATCATAGTTTTTCTCTAGGTCGTCTAGGGTTTTGCCGCCTGTGTAGGCTTTTACAAAATCTGCGAAAGCAGTTCTGGTAAATGGTGTGCGTTTTCCATAATTAGGAACATTAGTTCTCATGTCATAGAACCAGATACCTTTAGTATTGTTTTTCTCTGTTTTACCTCTGGTAAAAAAGAGCACATTAGTCTTTACACCAGCGGCATAAAAGATTCCTGTAGGTAATCTTAATATGGTATGTAGGTTACATTTATCCATGAGGTCGCGACGTATCTTCTGTCCATCGCCATCTTCAAAGAGTACATTATCGGGCAACACGACTGCGGCACGTGACTTGCCATCTTTCTTTAAACTTCTATAGATATGCTGTAAAAAGTTAAGCTGCTTGTTACTGGTAGGAAAGGTAAAATCGTCTCTGGTAGGTTTCTCGCCGCCTTTCTTTGTGCCAAATGGTGGATTTGCTAGCACGCCGTCATAACCGTTTAGGTTTTTACCCATCTCTGTTAACGTATCGCCTAGTATGATCTCACTTTCCATACCGTGCAATCGCGCATTCATTAAGGCTAGTCTATGTGCATCACCTACCAATTCTACACCGCTAAAAGCTTGTTCTTTCTGGAATTTACGATCTTTATCTTGAAGTGCATAATAGTCGTTGTACTTGCTGCGCAAATAATCATTTGCCGCGATCATAAAGCCAAAAGTTCCAGCCGCAGGATCGTTCCATCGCTCGCCCAGTTTTGGCGCTAGTAATTCTACCATGACATTAATCAATGGTCGTGGTGTAAAATACTGTCCGGCACCACTCTTTTTCTCGCCTGCATTTTTCTCGAGCAAGCTCTCATAAATATCGCCCATCACATCGCGATCACTCTCTTCATACCAGTCCAGTTTCTCTATGGACTGTACCAGCGTATTAAAGTTGACCGGTTTGCGTAAACTCGTACTCGCATTATTATAAATCTCTTTAATACTAGGACTGGTCGTTACACCAGATATACTAACCAGAAATTTCTTGTAACGTTCAAACGCCTCATTATTATCGTGCTCTTCTACAAAACCACGCCAGCGATATTCCTCTGGTATATGTTCTTCAAAATCCTTAACCTCAGTCAGTTTTAAGAACAAAATGTAAGTCAACTCATTGAGATACTGGTGATAAGTCACACCATCATCTCTTAAGACGTTACATAAGTTCCATAATTTATTTGCAATTTCATCTGCGCTCATATTCGGTTCTCTGTTTTATGGTTATCAGTTAATAGTTAACTGTGGTTTGTTGTGTTCTCGCTTTCGCGAAAGCGTAATCATTATAATCCTCTTATTTATTTTAAAGCTCTAAAATTTCCTGAAGTGTTGCTGTAATAAATGCGCCACGTTCCAAAGCCGTGGTTTGATTAATATGACATTCTATAATCTCTTCACTATTAGGATGTTCCAATATAAAAGCACTCATTTTTTTCAAGGTATCTTTTAACGGTGCAGTTGCATCAGTTGTATCTATTACTACTTCCTTATTATTATCTAAGACGTATATGATATCTTCAAAATCGTGACTATATCTAGGATCAGAACCTCTACTATTAAAGGCTTCCCACTTAGTAGCTAGAAATAGCGAAACGGGCAACACAGCGATTTCCACATCACCAATAGTGGTTTTAAAAGCTTTATCAAATCCTGCTTTTAACCACGAGTTAGTAGGTCCAAAAGCGGTTTCTTCAAAAGGAATAAAATCAATCGCAATTCCTTGATAGCGGTAACGATACAAATGAACTCCTTGAGGATCTGGATAGATCTTTTTACCAGCCAGTTGTTCTCGCAATGATTCCATTTGAGCAAATGTAGAAACCTGTACACAAACGTCTATGTCATCAGTCACACGAGGCAAGTTTGCTCCTGGTTCTGTGGCATAAATACTTATGACCGCGCCACCTATGTAAACGACCTGATCATTAAGATCACCCAGTGCTGCAGCTACTTGCGCTACCACTTCAAGATTAAGCTGCGAGTCCTGTGCCATGAGCGAGTTGTTTTTTTAATAATTCTATAGCCAGTTGTTGTTCTCTTACTTTACCTACACGTATAGCATCTATTAATGCCAGTGCTTGATAAAGTTTATCATCTTGTAGCGCTGCTTGAGGCACTGTTTTATAAAGAGGTTCTATAGACTGTCCTTGTAGGGTACCGCGAGCATAAGGCCATACATAAATCTCTTCACTCACTATTTTACTATTAAGCGGTGCAGCCGCATGTGCCGTAGGCATACCTCTAACGATCGCTCCAGGACGTTGCGGGAATATGTACTTTACTCCATGCACTAGTAACTCTAAGAAATTAAGCATATTTACTTTCTTACCACTTGCGTTGAGCAATCCTGCATACTTAGACCTAGAGATACACTCAGATATCTCTGACTGGCTTATATGTAAATCTTGAGCGAGTGATTGCTGCAACCATGACTGCTCACCTAGCAGCGCTATCTTTAACAAAATCACTATATCCTGCGGTTTCAATATTGTTTTATTCTTCATTTATTGCGTATTGCGATATGCAATATAATCTAATTTTCTCTTTATATTGTCACATAGTCATCTAAATATTGCATATCGCGATATTTGATATCATATTTAATAGGTGCTATTTTATTTTGTTTTCGCTTTTGCGAAAGCGTAATTAAATTAAAGTAGTGGTTCACAATATTGTTTATTCACTACACGATCTCTCAGTTTCTGTTTATCATTAAAGTTTCTAGTAATATTGCGTATAATATCGCTGTAATTATCACTTCCATCTTCTTTTTGATGATAATAAGGTTTGATAGAAACACAGTTATCATGTTCAAATAAAGTGTTAAGTAAGGTCCTATCTGAATTACCACAAGAATGCCCCATAATCACTACTTGATATTGATCACTATTCACAAATTCAAGAAGCCTTTTATAATTATCACGATCTAGATATTTGACAGACTTAATATTTTCTAAGTAGCGGTTGTCATCTAGTTTTTCGATTTCTAAATAATCATCATCCAACTCATCACCGTAGCCGAAGATGATAGGATTGTCGTCTTCTTTATGAATAGAACCGTGGATGTGAATAGGTTTAATATATGCTGGTTTTTCTTTTGGAAAACTTACATAAACATCCGAATGCTGGTAAAAATTAGTGGTAGCAGTATAATTGAAACTGAGTAATAATGATTGTTTTACTGGAACATATTTGACACCATTCATATCTTCAGTAAGAAGATAATTACGAATTCCATTTATTGAAAAATCACCTTTCAAATTAGCGACAAAAATTTGATCAGTTTCTTCTAAATCTGAAATTTCAATTTTCTCTGATTTTAAACTTTCAAAAGTTACTTTAAATCGATTAAATTTTTCTACCGCACGTTGATTGATGTAGTTTTCAGAAAAGTCTTTTAGCCTTGCTCGTTTATATATTTTAGAACCTATAGATTTTCTATGTTTCCAAGATTCAGGTTTTTCACCCGTATACTTTTCTTTAAACTTTTCTTCGATAGAAATTAAATATTGATTTAATTTATTCTTAATAACCTTAAATTCAGCATTCAATTTATCGATTTGATTTCTACTAGCATCAGTTTTTTGCTGTTGATCTATTTTATAACATTCTGTCAATCTTATGTAAAATTCTTTTTCAATATCTACCCAACCTTGTATGTATTGACATTCTACTATTTTTTTGAAAAAGTCGTTATTAAAAGATCTAGTTTTAAACAACCTTTCTATTTTAAGTTTCGCTGGAAAGTCTTTATCTAATTCCCCTTGCTTCCCTTGGTGTCCAGCAACCTTAAATAAATCATTATCCACAGTTAGTTTACCACTAGATTTAACCTCATTAAGAATATCTTCCCACAAATACTCTATAAAATCATTATATGAGGTTTTCATCCCATGCGCGAGATCAAAGCCGTTACCTATTAATACTATTCTATTCAATGGACTATGCAGTATATAATTGATTATTAATAGCGTCTATGACTTGCTCTACCTCTTCTTGAAACTGTTTGTTAATTCTATTAAAGCCACCATCACTTTTAAAAGGTTCTTTGTCCAGATCTTCTTTAGTTAATACGGTTTCGGCTAGCATTTGTGCTTCAAAACGTTTGAGCCATTTTAGTTGTAAGGCATTAAAGTTTTTGGTTTGTTTCACTTTCGCAAAAGCAGACTTAATACGGTCTTCATGAGAAACCAGCGCTTCTCCCAGTGCAGCGGTTCTAATGTAACTTACAATATCTGCTGCGATATCTTCATTTTTAGACTGTCGCCATGCGGCATTTAAATAACGCTCGTTAAAGCCATCTTGATCCAGCATGAACTTTAATTCCTTAAGCGATGCGCGGTTTAGAGCACTAGGACTGGTTAATATGGTTTTAATAGCCAGCACCTTATTGCGATGTGTCGCGATGTAATGATTGAAACTTTCTATATAGTCGCCAGGCTTTTGCGCCTCACCAAATTTTTGTTCCATGGCTATGAACTCGTCCTCTTGTTCTGCCACCATTTGCATGCCAGGTCTAGTAAACTTTTGATCTAGAAATTTCCATAAACTGCCATACTCTTTTATAATAGCTGCTACTTCACTGCCTTGTGCCTTCTTAAAAACATTGAGTAGCTCATCTGCCGTTTTACCTTGAGCATTGTATTGCAGTTCTTCATTGCGATCTACTTTATCGATCTGGCGTTTCTTTACCTGAAATTTTGCAATGATTTTTTGCATCTGGCGTTGTGCACGATCATCATTATCGATATGCTCCATTTCCTCAGCTAGTTGCTGGAACGATATACGTGGATCAGACACAGGACGTATTTGTATAAAATCTTCTAGCGCTTCATACAATCGCACGGCATCATAGATTCTAAAAACCTCTTTATTAATCTCGTCACATTTTCTAGTCGCGCGACCTACCATTTGCTCATAAAGAATACGAGAACGCACACGTCTTAAAAAAACAAGGTTGGTAATTTTAGGTACGTCTATTCCTGTAGTTAATAGATCTACTGTTACCGCAATAGTTGGAAATTTTTCGTTCTTGAAACGCGTCGTTAACTCTTGAGGATCATATACATTTCCAGTTATTTTTTCAATAGTGCCTTGCTCTACTGCTAATCCTATCTCGTTAAATTCTTCCTTGAATATTTTCACGATTAAATCTGCATGAGAATCCCTAGCGGCAAAAATGAGTGTTTTCTCTTCACTTTCAGGATCAATAATCTGTACCAGTTGTTGGATCACCGCGCGATTAAACGGCTCTGTAATCACTAATTTATTGAATTGATCTATTTCAAACTTTAACTCATCTTCTAGTGCGGCTAGTTCTTCAATTTTACCAGTTTCTGGATTATAGGCTTTAGGACGTTCTCCTTTTTTCCAAACTATTCCTTCTGAATTGAGTTTGGTTTTAATGTTATATGGTGGCTCATAATCAATCAAGTGACCATCAAGAACGGCCTGTCTGTAAGAATAACTAAACACAGGTTCTCCAAAAATTTGAGTGGTATGTAAAGCTGGTGTTGCTGTTAAACCTATGATGTAAGCATTAAAGTACTCAATCACTTTTTTGTACTGACTCACATAATCATCTTGATCTTTAAAACTTAAGTCGTCTTCATCAATTTCTTTATCTAGATTATAGCCTCTGTGTGCTTCATCAATGATGATACAGTCATAACTATCTATAGGTAAAGGATCTTCATTATAAAATAATCGTTTTACCATACTTTGTACGGTAGCAAAATGCAATCGCGTCTCACCATCTGGTGTGGTGTCTTTTAATTCTTCTAGCTGGTAAACATCTGCAAACGTATTGAGGTTTTCAATCTTGTTATCTTGATAGTTCCCTATCGCTTGTGTAGCGAGCATTCTTCTATCTGTCAAAAACAAAATGCGTTTAAATCGATCTGATTTTATGAGTCGGTAAGAAAGGCCAATTACCGTTCTGGTTTTACCGGTTCCAGTTGCCATGACTAATAAAGAACGTTGTTCTTCTGGTCGTTCTATAATTTTTTTCTCGACCTTTTTAATGGCGTCGATTTGGTAATCACGTAGTGAAAGTCCTGTTTTATCTGCTAGGTAATCATAATCGCTTTTCTCTAATCGATTGTTAGATTCATCTATATCGCGCTCGTATAATTCTACAAGACCTTGAGGTGAAAACCATCCTTTTAAGGCAGTAGCGTGATTGTCTTTTTTTCTGATATCTAGATACCAAATACCACTTTTAGTTTTCAGTTGTTTTAAAAACGCTCTTCCGTTTGTACTAAATAGAAATGGTGCTTTGTAAGTATTCCAATTGCCTAACAACTCAATATCTTGAGCATCTGTAACACGTTCTGCATAAATTTTAGACTGTCTTAAATCGGTTGAAATATCACTGCGGTATCTTTTTGCTTCTACGATGCCATAAAGAGTAGTTCCAATAAACAAAGCATAATCTGTCCATTTCCCATCGCAGTACCATTCGGCAATTGCCATGTTGCGGCCTTTTTCTGGAAGTGTTTTATGGGTTTTATAATTCAGTAAATCTGTATCTACTTCCCAACCTGCTTTTTTAAGTGCTGGATCAATTAAAAGTATTCTAGTATCGTGCTCGTTAAGATCAATATTTCGCGCGCTTTTATTGGCACGTGATTTACGAGTCTCCTGAACTTCTTTAGAACGATTAAGTTCTTCAATTTTAGCTTTATAATCTTGAAGTTGTTGTTCTAAAAAATCTAATTGACCTTGCAATTCATGAGCACGTTCATCAACCACTACTGGTAATTCATATGCTGCTAGTTCAAGAAAATCGTTTTCATAGGTTTCATAAAACCATTTCGATAGTTTGAAGGCTTTTTTAAGAATAAACTTAGCTTGTTCAAAAGATCCAGTTCCAGAATGACTTGCCTGATTTCCAGATTTTCTAATGGTATGAAAAATACCTTCAATAACCTCTGGTAAAACATTTGAATAAGCCAATCTATTGAGCCTATCCAATTGAGTGCCATTAAAATCACCCATTTGCTCAAAATCCCAAATCAATTGAGACATCTTTTCAGCCAGCAAACGAGTCTTAGACAACGACGAGCTAGGATCCACATGAATCAGTTGTTCAGAAAGCTCTGCAATAACATACAACTGTGGATAATCAGACTCTAGGAATTTAAAAGCGCTCATATTTTTTTATTTAGCTTCACTATTACATTTCTTCATAAAATTGTTTCCAGCTAAGCGTTTCTCTTTTAGTCTCTCCTTCAGCGCTCATAGCAATCTGCATTCCGTCGTTAGTTACATATATTTTTATAATCATATCTGCTTCACCTATAAGACTATCTATATCTTCTACTTCGCCACCTATTTCATCACTCAGTTTAGTCATAAACATCGTAGTAATTGCTATTAAATTATCCTTGTGAACGATACAATCTGATGGCATCTGTGATCTTAAATGAAGTTGTTTTGACTTTCCTTTTGATTTTATGATCATAAATTCCTCAATAACATGCTCACCATCGATCATTTCTACCATGGGTTCAGACAATTCTTTTTTGTAATCTTTTTGAGCATATACCGTTGCACATAACACTAGTAATAAAGAGGTTAAATAAACTTTTTTCATAATAATGATTAATATAGAGATTAATTAAAAACACCCCAAACCATTCCTTACCTATCGTGTAGGAAAAAGGAAAGATTTAGGGGAATGTGAATATAAGCGATCGTGATGGATTATGCGAGAAAAAGGGATTCAAATCAGGAAGAATATCGATAAGTGACTACTGCTATTCCCCAAACATTTTGACACGCATCGCCTGCATTTCTTCCACCATTTTTCCTTTGATCAACCACGAGATGCCAAAGGGAATAATCGCCGTAGTTTCAAAGATAAAGACGTAATAATCTTCTATAAAAAAAGGAACTTCTAGCGTGACCAGCAGTTTACCTATAAGTATTAAGCCTACAGAAATAAAGACCAGATAACCACACCAGCGGTACACACCATGAAAACCATCATCATCACCTCGAGTAAATTTATAGCTAGACATCCATCCCATGGTCAGGATAAAAATTCCAGCAGCCACTAGATGAATGACGCTTTTTGTGCTATTTACATGACCTAATAATGGTTCTCTACCGCTACCACAAAATCCATCAATTAGGGTGCTGCCACTACCGTCACAAGCGGTAGGAATAATGACAACTAGCAATGCGGCCAGTCCGCCAATATTTGTCAGGAAATCGTCACTTAACATTTCTGTCTCTGGATCGATTTTATAACCTTTATAAGAGATTAAAAACAACCCAAAAGCCGATAAAATGACAATAAAAATCAACGATGCAACGTCGTCATAGTAGTAATGACTTATGGATGCGAGCACACGACCTTTTGCAATGATTAAAGCGGCTGGCAATGCGATTCCTAGGAATCCTATGAGCAATCGTATGCGGTAATCAGATCGTTGTAATGGTTGGTTCATTTGTGACATGATGGCTGGAGTTAGGTCCTAAAATACATATAATTCTGTATTTGTTAAGGATTCCGCTTTCGTGAAAGCGGAATTAAAAATCTTACTACCTATCAATACTCTAACAGCATCTCATAAAACTTAATAGCTCCTTAAATCCGACCTAAATTACCGTTAAAAGCGATTAGATTTTTGGAATCTAGAGGTTCATCAAGTATTATGGAAGTATGGAAAATATATTAGTAGCAGGTGCAACAGGCACAACAGGAAAACAAATTATTAACTTATTAGAAAACAATCAATACTTTACACCAGTCGCTATGGTGCGTAAAGAAGGGCAAAAAAAATCATTTAGTTCTCGTGGAATCAAAACCGTGATGGGCGATTTAATGGAAGACCTATCTGATATTACTAAAAATATAGACAAGGTCATCTTTGCCGCAGGATCCGGAGGAAAAAACGTAGAACGTGTAGATCGTGATGGAGCGGTAAAACTTATCAATGATGCACAAAAAAACAACATTAAAAAGTTTGTCATGTTAAGCTCTATGGGAGCAGATCAACCTGATCAAAAGGATGAATTACAAGACTACCTAAAAGCAAAACAACAAGCAGATGAGCATTTAAAAAACAGTTCTTTACGTTATAGTATCGTGCGTCCTGGTTCATTAACTAATGACCATGCCACAGATAAGATCAAACTAGATCACAGTATCGATTCACTAGGTGAAATTCCGCGCGCAGATGTAGCACAGGTATTAGTAAGATCCTTACATGATGATGTGGCAAACAACGCTACTTTTGAGATTATTAAAGGTGAAAAAATGATCACCCAAGCTCTAGAAACGATTCAAGAACACTAAAGAAAAAGTAGATTTTAAATCATGAAGTCAGCAGGAATACATGCTGACTTTTTTTATGCTTTGACTAGATGAAAGAACCTCTTTATAAATTGTGCTAATCCCTTGAACCTCATCTAATGAAATTCTATCTTTGCAACTCTTAAAAAATAAGCTAAGTATATGTTTGATAATTTAACAGATAAGCTGGATAAAGCGATGCACGTCCTTAAAGGACATGGTAGCATCACAGAAGTTAACGTAGCAGATACACTTAAAGAAATACGTCGCGCTCTTGTAGATGCAGATGTCAATTATAAAATTGCTAAAGAATTTACCGCTCGTGCCAAAGAGAAAGCTCTAGGACAAGGCGTACTGACTAATTTAAAACCAGGACAGTTACTTACTAAGATCGTTAAAGATGAGCTGACAGATCTTATGGGCGGCGATGCTGCTGGAATGAATCTTTCTGGTAATCCATCAGTGATTTTAATGTCTGGTCTTCAAGGTTCTGGTAAGACTACTTTTTCTGGAAAACTGGCAAATTTTTTAAAGACAAAGAAAAGTAAAAAGCCTCTTTTAGTAGCTTGTGATATTTACCGTCCTGCAGCGATAGATCAATTACACGTAGTAGGAGAATCTATAGGTGTAGAAGTATTTTCTAATCGTGACGAGAAAGATCCCGTTAAGATAAGTGAAGCGGCTATCGCACATGCAAAACAAAATGGTTTTAATGCAGTAATTATTGATACTGCTGGTCGTCTGGCTGTGGATGAACAAATGATGACAGAGATTGCTCAGGTTCATGCAGCAGTACAACCACAAGAAACACTGTTTGTTGTAGATGCTATGACAGGTCAGGATGCGGTGAATACGGCCAAGGCTTTTAATGAGCGTTTGAATTTTGATGGTGTAGTGCTTACTAAATTAGATGGTGATACGCGCGGTGGTGCGGCATTATCCATTAAAACGGTAGTAAATAAACCTATTAAATTTATAGGTACTGGTGAGAAAATGGAAGCGATTGACATTTTCTATCCAGAACGTATGGCAGATCGTATTCTAGGAATGGGAGATGTGGTGTCATTAGTAGAGCGTGCTCAAGAACAATTTGACGAAGAGCAAGCCCGCAAACTGAGTAAAAAAATTGCCAAAAACCAATTCGGTTTTGATGATTTTCTTTCACAAATCCAGCAAATTAAAAAGATGGGTAACATGAAAGACCTGATGGGAATGATTCCTGGTGCTGGTAAAATGTTGAAAGATGTGGACATCGATGATGATGCTTTTAAAGGAATAGAAGCTATAATTCATTCCATGACAAAAGAAGAGCGCACAAAACCACAAGTCATTAACGGTTCGCGTAAAAAACGTATCGCAAAAGGTAGTGGTACAACGGTTACTGAAGTGAATCAATTGCTCAAACAATTTGACCAGATGAGTAAAATGATGAAAATGATGCAAGGTGGAAAAGGAAAAGCCATGATGAACGCGATGGGGAAAATGAGGTGACAAAAATTAGTTATTCCAAATTGCTATCGCAATTTAATTTATGATTGCTAATTAATTAAACAACATGGCTCATTATAAATCATTTGAGGATTTAGAAATCTGGAAACGTTCTAGAGAAATTTCAAAAGATATTTTTGATATGTATCTAACTAGTGATCTTCAAAAAGATTACGGATTATGGAATCAAATAAATAGAAGTTCAGGATCAGTAATGGACAATATTGCAGAAGGTTTTGATCGTGACGGAAATAAAGAGTTCATACAATTTTTGAGTATTGCAAAAGCTAGTTGTGGTGAAACCAAGTCTCAACTATACAGATGTTTAGACAGGAAATATATTGATCATGAACAATTTAATGGTATTATCTTCAAAATAGATGATTGTAAACGTCAAATTTCTGGTTTCATGAAATATTTAAAAAATAGCGATCGCAAAGGGAATAAATACGATTAATTATAAATCGTAAATGTGTCTCTTTTCAGAGAGTTGAGCAGTATATTTTTGATTTAAATACAGCATAAGATATTATTAGTAAATAAATCGGTAATTAGCAATAAAGCAAGCGTAGCGAGCTTAATAAGCAATTAAAATATAAAAGATGGTAATCCTAGACGGAAAAAAAACCAGTAATGACATTAAAAATGAAATTACTGAGGTAGTCCAAGAAATGAAAGATAACGGTGAGAAAGTACCACATCTTGCCGCAGTCATCGTAGGAAATGACGGTGCTAGCTTAACCTATGTAGGTAGTAAAGTGCGTGCTTGTGAACGTGTAGGTTTTGAAAGCACCATGGTACGTTTACCTAACACTACTAGCGAGACAGAATTGCTAAGAGAAATACACGAATTAAACGATAATCCAGAAATAGATGGATTTATCGTGCAGTTACCACTTCCTAAACAAATCGATACTCAAAAAGTCCTCATGGCGGTAGATCCAGATAAGGATGTGGATGGATTTCATCCTACTAATTTTGGACGTATGGCATTAGACATGAGTACTTTTATTCCAGCAACACCTTATGGCATCCTGGAACTTATGGATCGTTATGGTGTGGAAACAAAAGGAAAACATACCGTAGTGATAGGACGTTCTCATATCGTAGGAAGACCTATGAGCATACTAATGGGACGTAAAGGATTTCCAGGGAATTCTACAGTAACACTTACACACAGTCATACTAAAAATATTACCCAAATCACCTCACAGGCAGACATCATCATCACTGCATTAGGTGTTCCAGGATTCCTAAAAGCAGAAATGGTTAAAGACGATGCCGTTGTTATAGACGTAGGAATCACGCGCGTACCAGATGATTCTCGAGAACGTGGATATTATATAACAGGTGATGTAGATTTTGAAAACGTTTCTAAAAAAGCAAGCTACATCACGCCAGTTCCTGGTGGTGTAGGTCCTATGACCATTGCAATGTTGCTTAAGAATACTCTACTGGCTAGAGAAAGACACCGTATCGCAAACCGCTAAAAATTTAAAATTTCACTTTAAAACCAAGTATCGTATTTTTGGAACGATCCTTGAAAAGGCATCTTGTAAATAAACAACCCATGAAAAAATTAGTACTTATTATTGCTGTAGCCGTGTTAGGTTCTGCTTTTGCAAAAGCGCAATCACAACAATCTTATCAATCCTTAATGATGGAATACTTTAAAGTATCTGGAATTGATACAGAATATGAAGCCGCCTACGACGGAATGCTTAAAATGATAAAAGATGCTTATCAAACGCAAGAAGTACCAGCAACGGTGTGGGAAAAATTAGCTGCAAATAAAGGTGGCTCTGTAGCAAAATTAAAAGGAATACTCGCTAGTGAATACCGCAGTATTTTTGACGATAAACAAGATCTAAGCAACCTTATTGAATTTTACACGAGCAACGCTGGAAAACAATTAAAGGAAAATCCAAACGCTATGAGCGAGCAAGATAAAATGGCGTTTGACAGCTTTAGAAAATCTAATACCGGTACTAAGCTTTACGGCCGTATTGATCGCATTAATAAAGCAAAAGAAAGTGCTAGTATGTACTGGTCACGTGAATTATTTTGTGAAGTAACCGCACAGCTTAAAGAAATGGGTTACTCTAGCTCTATGCCTATGGGTAACTGTGGTTAATGGAAGAATTCCTGCAATCTTTACCAGCGCTGGCTGCCCAAAAGAAAAAAGAAAACCAGCAATACTTTAAAAAGCTCAAAAAAAAAGCACCTAAAGACCTAGATCGTAAGGTTCTCGCTTTACATGAGGAAACTTTTGAAGAAGTAGATTGCCTTACTTGTGCAAACTGTTGTAAAACTACAGGTCCACTATTTACACATAAAGATATTGATAGAATCGCTAGGCATTTTAAAATGAAGCCTAGCGATTTTATTGATGAATACTTGCGCATCGATGAAGATAACGATTACGTACTGCAACAAACGCCTTGTCATTTTCTAGGAGCAGACAACTATTGTTCTATATATGACGTGCGTCCTAAAGCTTGTAGAGAATATCCACATACAGACCGTCGTAAGATTCAGCAAATAGGAACTCTTACCGTAAAAAACACGGCGATCTGTCCGGCAGCCTTTAAGATCGTTGAAAAAATGAAACGCAACATCCCTATGTAACTGTTAATTTTTAAGGAAATTAGCTCACAATTAAACGATTACTTAAGACATTTTAACAACACACTACTAATTGTCGTTAAAAAATATTGATTCCTTAGTGGCTTCAATATTTTTGCAATGATGAAACGTCTGATTATCTTGATATCGTTATTGTTTGTAGTTACAGCTTGTGAAAAGCCTGTTCCACAAACAGCGCAGCTAATTGACCTAGAAGAATTTACTAAAATTACCACTAGTAACAGTGGCGATAAAGTACAGGTAATCAACTTCTGGGCGACTTGGTGTAAACCTTGCGTGGAAGAATTGCCTGCCTTTGAGAAATTACAGGCGCAATATGGTGATGATGTAGAGGTGATTTTAATCTCACTAGATGATGAGGAAAATCTAGAACAACTAGTAAATCCTTTTCTAGCTACTAATGAGATTCAATCACAGGTAAAATTAATGACGCATCCTTATGCAGCAGAATGGATTCCGCTGGTAGATGCGCACTGGGATGGAGCGATTCCAGTAACCTTAATTAAGAATAAAACAGATAAACGATTTTATAATCAGTCATTTACTTATGACGAGTTAGAAGATGCCATAGAACCTTTTTTGTAAATAACATATTATGAAAACTCTTAAAATATTAACCACAGTAGCCATATTTGGTCTAGCAGTCGTAATAGGCGTTATGGCTTACACTAATGTAGAAAACACTGAAAGTGAAAGCTTTAGTGATCAAGAATCTAGCACGAACACAACAGCCATAAAACCACCTGTTAAATCAAAAGGTTACGACATAGGTGACATTGCAACAGACTTTAGATTAAAGAACATTGATGATTCTATGGTTTCTTTAAGAGATTTCCCAGATGCAGATGGATATATCGTGATCTTCACCTGCAACCACTGTCCTTATTCTGTAGCCTATGAAGACCGCATCATCGCACTGGATAAAGAATTTAAAACACAAGGATATCCAGTTATCGCTATCAATCCTAACAATCCTGAATCGTATGCAGAGGATAGTTTTGAAAACATGAAAAAACGTGCTGGCGAGAAAGGTTTTACATTCCCGTATTTATTTGACGCTGGTCAAAAAATATATCCACAATACGGAGCTACAAAAACACCTCATGTCTATTTGTTAAAAAAAGAAGAAGGTAATAATGTAGTGAAATACATAGGCGCCATAGACGATAATCATAAGGATGCTAACGCAATTAAGAATGACTATTTACGTGATGCCGTAAATGCGCTTATTGCAAATGAACCTATCAAACAAACCAAAACGGTAGCCATAGGCTGTTCTATCAAAGCTTAAGCAACTATCAATTTTTCTTATAGCAACCCTATGTTTACGCATAGGGTTTTCTGTTTTAAAGCTTAGCAAAATTGTATTTTTGCACAAAGTTTATGGGAATGGTTTTAGAACAACATTATACAAAATGTCTGGCGCAAGGTGCTTATTATATAGCTTCGGCTGGTGAGGCTGTGATTATTGATCCCTTGCGCGAGGTACAACAATATATAGATCGTGCTGCTGCAGATAATGCCACTATTAAATACGTTTTCCTAACTCACTTTCATGCAGATTTTGTGAGTGGACACGTTGATCTAGCAGATAAAACTGGTGCAACGATCGTTTTAGGTCCTAATGCTGTGACTAGTTACGCTTTCGCGAAAGCGAAACACAAACAACAGTTTGAGGTAGGAAATCTCACCTTTACCCTATTGCACACGCCAGGTCATACTATGGAATCATCCTGCTACTTATTGCAAGATGAAAACGGTGACGAGAAAGCTATTTTTACAGGAGACACCTTATTTATAGGCGATGTAGGAAGACCAGATCTAGCAGTAAAATCAGATATGTCGCAAGAAGATCTAGCCGCACATCTATACGACTCTTTACGCAACGAGATCATGCCTTTACCAGATGATATTACCGTATATCCAGCACATGGCGCAGGAAGTGCATGCGGTAAAAACATGAGTAAAGAAACCTATGACACTTTGGGAAATCAGAAAAAAACAAATTATGCGCTCGCCAGTGATTTGAGTAAAGAAGATTTTATCAAAGAAATTACTTCTGGTATCGCGCCACCACCAGCCTATTTTCCTAAAAATGTATGGATGAATAAAGGTGTGAATTCTAGCATAGACGAGATTTTACGTCGTGGAAACACTGCTATGAATGCAAAAAGTTTTAAAGCACTAGCAGATGATCCTGACTACCTAGTACTAGATGTGCGCAGTGCGCAAGAGTATACTAAAGAAAGTATTCCAGGATCGTGGTTTATAGGTCTGGATGGACAGTTTGCTCCATGGGTAGGTGCTTTAATAGAAGACATCGATCAGAAAATTATTTTTGTCGCACCACAAGGTCGTGAGGAAGAAACAGTGACTAGACTGGCTCGTGTAGGATATGATAATTCATTAGGCTATCTAGATGGTGGCATGGAAAACTGGAAAGCCGCTGGATATAAAACACAAAGGATTCAAAATGTAACTGCTCAAGAATTTGTAGATGGTTTACAAAACGGAATGGTTACTAACCCTATTGACGCTCGTAAAACTGGTGAATATGAAAAAGCACATCTAGAAGATGTTCCTATGCATCCGCTGGATGATGTTCATGAGATTGTTAAAGAATTAGACGCATCACAATCTTATCATGTACATTGTGCTGGTGGATATCGATCTGTTATTTTTGCTAGTATAGCAGTGGCAAATGGAATTTCTAACATGACCAATGTAGAAGGTGGTTTTGGTGCGATAAAAAAGACTAACTTAGGCTCGCAAAAAATTGTAGAAACAGCCTCTTGTACTTTATAATATGAAAGATATCACAAAAGAAGAATGGAAATCACTTACAGCGCAAGACGACAACGCTGTAATCATTGATGTACGTACAGATGATGAAGTGGCAGAAGGTATGATACCTAATGCATTGCATCACGATATTTTTAAGCCTCAAGAAATGATGGCTGCTCTAGAACAACTAGACAAATCAAAAAACTATTATATCTATTGCCGCTCTGGTGGGCGCAGTGGTCAGGCATGCCAGATCATGAACCAGATGGGATTTGAAACCACTTATAATTTATTAGGTGGATTCTCTGAATGGGACGGCGATACAACACAACCATAACCATGAAAAAAATCTTATTTCTTTGTTTGCTATTGGTAAGCATTTTTAGCTTAAATAGCTGTTTTGAAGCAAAAGCAGGATCTATCCAAATCATTAATCCGGATGAAGCGGCAACCTTGCTAGATGCCGAGGAAGCTGTTCTGGTAGATGTGAGGTCTGCACAACAATTTGAAGCTGGGCATATCGCAAACGCAATCAATATTCCAGTAGAAAGTGAAAACTTGGAAGATCTAATCGCGACATTAGATAATGATCAACCTGTAATGGTTTACTGCAACCGAGGTGGTCAAAGCGCAGAATGTGCTAAAATCCTAGAAGAAAAAGGATTTAAAAAAATCTACGACCTCGATGGTGGATTAAGCAGCTGGGAAGCTAGTGGTCGTAAAATAGTATTAAAAGAAGAATAGAAATTCTACATGGATTTATCACAAATACCTCAACTTAAACATACCAATTCTGATAACTTTTTCCTGCTTGCAGGACCATGCGCCATTGAAAGTGAAGAAATGGCACTACGCATTGCAGAACGAGTAGTACGCATCACAGATGATCTAAAGATTCCTTATGTTTTTAAAGGTAGTTTTAAAAAAGCTAATCGCAGTCGTATCGATAGTTTCACTGGTATAGGTGATGAAAAAGCACTTAAAATACTGCGTAAAGTATCAGAAACTTTCAAGGTTCCTACCGTAACAGATATTCATGAGGTAAGTGATGCTGCAAAGGCAGCAGCATATGTAGATGTGCTTCAAATACCTGCATTTCTTGTAAGACAAACAGATCTAGTGGTTGCTGCTGCTCAAACTGGTAAAGTGGTGAATCTTAAAAAAGGCCAATTCATGTCACCAGAAGCGATGCAACACGCAGTGCAAAAGGTCAAAGATTCTGGTAGTGATAAGGCATGGATCACAGATCGTGGAACGATGTTCGGTTATCAGGATATGATTGTGGATTTTAGAGGTATTCCTACGATGAAGCAATTTGCACCTACGGTTTTGGACGTAACACATAGTTTACAACAGCCTAATCAATCCAGCGGTGTTACAGGTGGAAGACCAGATATGATTGAAACCATAGCACGTGCAGGAATCGTAAATGATGTGGATGGATTGTTTATTGAAACTCATTTTGATCCTGCAAATGCAAAAAGTGATGGTGCAAATATGTTAGATCTTCAATATCTAGAAGGCCTATTATCGCGTCTAGTGACTATTAGAAAAACTATAAAATCGTTCTAATTATCAAACAATGTGTTTTTAAATTTTATAGAAAACAGACGATTATAAATTATTGAATATGTAACTTTAAACTTACCACTGTATAATTAGTCTGATAGATAAAATTCTTTATGAAATATCCGTTCATTTCATTCATCGCTCTTGCTCTACTACTATTTTCTTGTCAAAATAATCAAGATGAATATCAACCTACAGACGAAGCTATACTAGAAAGTGTTTTTGGTAATAATATCAACTTAAGCTCTCCAGAGACCTATAACAATCAAAACATTCCATCATATATTAGATTCTCAAATAAAGGGAATGCTATTGAGGATAAAAAAGCATTACTGGGACGCGTATTATTTTATGATAAACAACTATCTACAGATAATTCTATCTCTTGCGCCAGTTGTCACCAGCAGGAACTTGCTTTTAGTGATAATTCTATTGCCAGTATAGGAGTTAACGGCGTGACCGGTAGGCACAGTATGAGGTTAGTTAACGTAGGATTCCATCCTGGAAATAATTTCTTCTGGAATGAGCGTGTAAATTCACTAGAAGGTCAAGTTACCCAGCCCATAAAAGATCACACAGAAATGGGATTTAGTGGTGAACAAGGAGCACCTACTTTTGACGATTTACTTACTAAATTATCTGAAATCGATTATTATCGAATTCTATTTAATCATGTATATGGAGACACTTCCATAAATGAAGAAAGACTACAAGAAACACTATCTCAATTTGTTTTAAGTATACAATCTTTTGACTCAAAATATGATCAAGGACTGATACTTACTGGAGATCCTGGACCTGCATTTCCTAATTTTAGTATGTCGGAAAATCGAGGCAAATTTCTTTTTACTACAACTCCACAAAATGGCGGCGCGGGATGTGTAAGTTGTCATGTACCGCCAGAATTTGCTATAAAGGATGATATACACAATAATGGAGTAATCGCAACAATTGCTGATCCAAATATTTTTGATCACGCCAACACTCGTTCACCAAGTTTAAGAGATTTACAAAATCCTAGTGGCAACCTTAATGGACCTATGATGCATAACGGCTCATTCACTTCACTAATGGAAATGATAGAACATTATAACGATATTGATATGACTAATCAACAACTATTAGATCCGTTATTATTTCAAAGTGTTGGACCTAATGGTCCTATAGGACAACAGTTACAATTAAGTAATAGTGACAAACAAGCGCTCATTAATTTTTTACAAACCTTAACCGGTGATGATATCTATACAAATCCTAAATGGAGTAATCCTTTTGAGAACCAGTAATTAGCGGATAAGTAAATTCTTAAAAGCTACATCATTCCCTTTAAACACATTTCCATCAACTAAAGTTTCAATACCACTAACAGGGATGCGATCGCTGTATTGCCAAAAATCCCAATCAATCACATCAGGTTCATCTACAAAGTTGTAGTTTGCTATCCATAATCGCGGATAGTCTTTAAAGTAATCATCTGGTGCAAGATAGTCTTCAAAATAGCTCTGGCCAGTATAGATAATGGGTTTCACGCCATAGTGGGCTTCAACTATTTTGATCCAATTCTTAAGTCCTTTACGTAAAGATGCATTATCCTGAACGCTAGAAGTATCTTCAATATCCAGCACTGGTGGCAAATCACCTTTTTTAAGTGACACTTGCGAGGTGAACATACTTGCTTGTTTTGCACTATTTACATTTGCCCAATAGTAATGATAAGCACCGGTAGTTATTCCAGCCTTGCGTGCTTTTATCCAGTTGCGGTTGAATTTTTTATCCTTATCCAGTCCTACACTTGCTCTTATAAAAGCAAAATTAATTTGTTTAGTACTATCAGGATGTTTCACGTCTGACCAGTCGATATTGCCTTGATGATGAGAAACATCAATGCCATGCACGTCGTATTTTGTGATTTGGGATTCTAGGTAAATCGTAGAAGCTCTGGCACTGCGATAATTACCATAAAATCGTCGAAGATCAGATTTAAAAAAGTACGCACAGCAAACTATGGTAAGTATTAAAATCAATAATGCTCCTAAAATATTAGATCTATTTCTAGCCATTTAAACTGATTTAGATCTCAATGTGTAAAGCTCTTGTAAGGTCTCTATCACAATTCTATCATCGATATCTTCTAGAGTATAAAACCGCAATGATCGCATCATTTTTCTTCCTTCGCCAGCTACTAATGCGCCATGTTTATTAGATAATTGATCACCATAAGCTAGACCTAAATCAACAAAGGATTTTCTAAAATTAAAAAAACAAAACATGGTTTTTTCATCTAGATAATAAAAAGGTAATCGCCACTTATACTTTAATTGAGCACTAGGAATGGTTGCTTCTACTAGTAATTGTAAGTGCAATAGGATACTGCGATAAGGCTCTGGAGTTTGATCAATATATTCTAGGGCTGGATTCATGTCTTAAAAGTAGCGGTTATCTCGCTTTCGCGAAAGCGGAATCACCACAACCCTATTTTTTTATCCAAAATATAGTGCTTATATCATTAAAATAGTTTTACTTTGTATTTCAAAGTACTTTATTATGACGAAAGAAAAGTATCTAGACGACTTAAAAGAAATACGTACCATCATGGATAAATCGACGCGATTTATTTCCTTATCTGGTATGAGTGGAATTATGGCAGGAATCTACGGACTGATAGGTAGCGCGGTAGGTTTTTACATTATCAATACGCAGAAGATTTACTTCAACACCTTTAGTTACGAGAAGTTAACTGCTGGCGATATCCTTTCTAATCATGGATTAATTATTATAGGAACTGCCTTAATCGTTGCTGGACTATCGATCATCACCGCCTATTTTTTAACGATAAAGAAAGCGAGAAAACACAACCAAAACATCTGGTCCAGCCAGTCGCGTAGGTTAGTCCTCAACTTTTTGATTCCGCTAGCGACTGGTGGATTGTTTGTACTCGTATTAATGCAGTATAAACTGATAGGATTAGTGGCACCAGCAATGCTTATCTTTTATGGATTATCCTGTGTGAATGCTTCAAAATATACCATAGGAACCGTGAAGTATTTAGGAATTACTTGTATCGCTTTAGGAATGATCAACACCCAATTCATAGGTTACGGATTGTATTTTTGGGCTTTAGGTTTTGGGGTTTGTCATATCATTTATGGTGCTGTAATGCATTTTAAGTATGATCAGTAGTAGTTAATGGTTAATGGTTAATGAATTTTGAAAATTAAGGTTGATGCAACAATATTTGGCGGAATTTATTCCGCAAAAAAAACAGAACGCCGTAAGGCGACGAATGAACTACGTAGCGGTAGACTTCAGTCTGCCGATTAGTTAATGGTTAATGGTTAATGGTTAATGGTTAGTGAATTTTGAAAATTAAGGTTGAAGCAACAACCTTTAGCGGATTGAATTCGCCCAATAAAAAACAATAACAGACTCATGAGTCTCATTAATAAATTAAATAAAGCATTTGATCATCGTATTAGGCTAGGCATTATGTCTGTTCTAGTAGTAAACGATCATGCCGATTTTAAAGAACTGAAAGAGTTACTCGATGTGACTGACGGTAATCTAGCGAGTCATGCTAAAGCATTAGAAAAAGATGAATATATACGTGTAGAAAAAAGTTTTATAGGTCGTAAACCAAACACCAAATACATTGCAACAGATTTAGGCAAAGTTGCTTTTAAAGAACATATTACGGCGCTTGAGAAATTATTGAAAGGATGACAATTACAACACAAATGCGACCTCGAGCGACAGTTGAGAGCATTGAATAACGAATAACGAATAACGAATAACGAATAACGAATAACGAATAACGAATAA
>JAHDIQ010000003.1:127540-307870 GCA_020630715.1 Nonlabens sp. | reverse complement strand
TAGCGCACTTGATTACGGCTCAAGAGGTTACAGGTTTGAATCCTGTCGAGGTCACTAAACGGGATTTTTCAAAATTATTTTGAAAAGTCCCGTTTTTATTTCCTTCTAAGTTATCTGAAATAGAGGCGATTGCGCTGAATATCGAGTTTACTCTAAAAGTTCGAAGTCGGTCGTTTTTAAAGTCATACCCTATTCCTTCTGGAAAGAGCATAAATTGTAATGAGCGTTTCACTTCAATATTCCCAGATTGCCACAATGACGGGAGGTTCAAGGCTAAATTTAATGCTTTGTCTATCGATTTTTTAAGGTTCGAACTATTAAATCCTGAGTTTGAAACTAACTCGGTTATTTTGTTCTTTTCTGACTCTAGTTTGGACTTGAACTTATCGTATTGCACTTTTGTTATTTCTTCAAATACGTAACGCTCTTCTAATCTATCCAGTTTAACATCCAGTTCTGTAGCTTGCGTGTTTAGCACCTTTGCTTCGTCAATTTGTTCCTTGTTTAAATCGATAAAGGTTTGCTCGATGATCTCTTTGAGAGGTTCGATGTATTTTGGATCAGCCAGTGTGTAGTTTTCTAAGAGTGCCATAAACGAGCTGTGTAGCTTTTTCGCACTTCTGTTTTCTCTACTACCTGATCTTCTATTTTTATAATAGTACAGTCTTTTCTTCTTAACTACATATCCAGTATAGGGTGTTCCACATTCTGTTGATTTGACGAACATTTTTAGTGGTAGGTTTTCATCATCTAGGTTGTACTTTCTTCCTTCTTCGCGAGAGTTGAGAAGATTGTGGATTTTTAAGAACATCTCACGACTAATCATAGGTTCGTGATTGCCTTGTATCACTTCTCCAGGTATCAATTTATTTACCATCAATCCGCAGTAAAAGGGATTTCTAAAATAGTCGCTAAGCTTTTTGGCAGATAGCTCTAATCCTTTTCTTTTGAGTTTTTTAGATATCTCAACGTGTGAGGTGTTTGACATTGCTTTCCACTCAAAAGCTTTTTTGAGAAGTTTCCCTTTGTCGTTGATTACAAAATTGGGTTTTTTACCCTTGCCCGGATTGGTATTTGTGTAGCCGTATGGCCAAGCGCCTGTCCAATCTCCTCTACGTAATTTTTCTTGCATTCCAGAAACGGACTTATCCCTTCTCAACTCATTATCAAATTGAGAGAACATATAATAAAGGTTCTGCTGAAAAGATCCTGCACTCGTAGAAGTATCTACCTCTTGTGTCGCAGAAATTGTGACGATTCCCTGCCTCTTGAGTTGATCACTTATATACGCTCCGTTGGCTCCAGTTCTCGAAAAGCGATCATAAGAATAGACGATGATATAGCCTATGTCTTTCCTGCGTTTAACAAAGTTGAGCATCTTCTGGAAGTGCTTGCGTTCATCACTTTTTGCCGACTCATACGTCCCACCAAAATACTCAACCACATCAAGTCCTTTCTTCTGAGCTAGTTGCTCGCAGTATTTTAATTGTGTGTCTAAACTAGCATTGTTATCTGCCTGTTCTTTTGTAGAAACTCTGGTGTATATGACGGCGTTTCCTGCTTGTCTTAGAGACTTGCTGTCGTCTGTTCTGGCAAATTGATTAAAGATGGATAGGTCTTTCATTAGGATACGTTTTGTTGAACTTGCTTGCACAATATTTCTGCAAATTGTTCAAGATTCTTAATTATTTTATCTGCCTCATCTTCGCTCACATTCTCAAAGCCTTTAAACGACTTGAGCCTTTCTACAGACATTTTACTTTTATGTACTTCCTTATTGTTTTCTTTTTTTACATCTATCGATTGCATTGTTACTTCCGTAAATGCTATTCTATTTTATAGTCATAGCACTAGTGGGATTTGGGATGGCTCTTTGAGCTCATTGCATTTAGGTTAATCGATGTTTATCACGTTTTCATATTAATTAGTTCAAACTTGCTTCCGTTATGGGATGACAAGTTCATTTGGGTGGCAAATAGGGTATCTATTTTGCTTTTTGTTTCACGGTACGGCTTATCAAGACCACTTTACCGTTGGCTTGTTTTATTTCAATATTCTGGTACTCGTGCTGTTTCAAAATGTCGATAATTCTATCTTTCTCACTAATGCGTTCCGTGCCTTCAATCATATCTATCTCGCCATTCTTTTTGGTCACTTGCACAGATTGGTACGACTCACTTCTCAAGATGAGCATCACTTGAATTTCGTCTTTATTAAGACCAGCAAAGGCATTAAAATTTGGTTCAGAAAAGAGTACAGATATATTTTCTTTGACGACTTGATTAAGGTTTAATACGATATGATTGGTTACTTTACCTTGTTGCAAAAGCTTAACATATTCATAATCATCTGCCAGATAAATGTTACCTGCTATATCGGTTATGAGATATAACGCTTTCGCGAAAGCGAGTACCTGAATAGTCGCATATTCCAGCTTACTGACTTTCAAATTATCAATCTTAGTTTCTTCAAACAGAAATTGCCTAACAGGTTTGATCTTTTCGTTGGGAAAGCCCAGATTGCGATACTCGATGATGATGCCCATCCAAAGGATATCGATGAGGCTAAACTTGTTCCATCCTGCCGAAGTATTGCGTTTGTCCTGAAAAAGTCCAATATCCTGCCAGTGTGTAATCATACGCCTCTCAGCATTTACGATGTACTTATTTGCATATTCCTTCTCATTGAGAAGTCGCAATAAATTTGAATAATCTGTGTGTTCTTTTTTCAAGATTTAATTTTTACAATACAAACATAAACTTATAAACGTTACGAAACAAGGACGTTTTATTTCTTTTCAAGAACTGATATGTATTTCTCCATAGTCGCTTTTTCATTTTCTTGTGCTTTAATCAACCTTTCATTGGTTTCTACAAGCTTCAGATTGACAGCCTTGAGTTCTTTGTGGTGGCGCTTGTTTAGCTTGTCAAGCCTTTTGGATTTCTTCTTCAGATGAAACTTTAGTTCTTCTATTGTACTTCCCGTTTCATCACGTATGGCATTGAGTATTCTATAAAAATCCGGAATGCAGGCTTCATCTATTTGCTGTATGAAGTTATTGATAACAGTTTCGGCCGATGGGTTTAAGCTCGTGTTGTTATTTGTTACAATTTCCTTTGCCACGTTTTTAATGTCGCCTATTGTGCCATTTCCAGCGTGCGCAACAAATGAGCCCTTACCAGTTTTCTTGATGGAATAATCTTGATTGTTGTTTACAGTAGTCACTCGTGGAATGTAACTCAAGGATCTATCAGAATAGAAATAGTTCATATCTACGTCAAAGAGCTTTGCAAAATTGATCAACGCAAGATGCGGAATATGTTTTGCCCTACTTCTTACTGAAGAGATGATGCTTCGGTTAGAAGGATAAATCAGTTTACCAAGGCTACTATCATTGCTTGGTTTTAATCCGAGCTCATCATTCTTTTCCAATACCTCGTCTATGGCCTCGATAAATTTTAAATCTATAGTATCGTAATCTGGATTCTGCTTCATATTATGTCTTTCATTATCAATTACTTCTTGTCGTTTGCGCTCTTTTTTCTCATTCATTCAATTCAGGGGTGATAAAATTATTATCTCTTTTTGTAGTTTATTAAGCAACGTTTATACATATATTTGGCGATATAAATGTAAAAATGACGTTAAATTGTTGCCAAATTTACAAAACTTTTACACTGAATTGTCAAACGAATCACATAAACTTTATAAGAATGTATCAACCCGATGAAATTAAGGCCATTACGAAAAAAATGCACAAGTACTTTGATAACCCCATTGCGCTTGTAGCTCAAGAATCTGGAAAATCCAGACCTACGGTATCTAAATTTTTTAATAGGAAAGAGATCAGGCCGTCCAGCGAAGAGCTCATTTATGAAGCCTGTCTCACACTTTTAGAATCTAAGCACGAGAAAACATTGCGCAATAGTAAAAAGGGAAAAGTCCTCACAGAGAACCTGCCTTTAAAGTCGCAAACATCGATGAAGTTATAATGCAGATCTCATCTTATGAAATTTGCCGAAAATAGCCCAGATGAAGGTTTCCTGAACCTTATAAAAAAAATCACGGAAGAAATAGAGATGCTAAAAAAGCACCACAATCCGACTAGTGAGATAGACAAAGCACACACTTTGCTGTTTCATAACAGTCCTAAAAATGAGCATAGTTAATTATTCCATCGCCTTTAAAGCATTGGATTATCACATTAAAGAACACAACCAGAATACAGATCAACTTTCTAACCGCATACGACAGGCAATAGCCTCAACTGCAAAGGACATCATTAAGATTTACGGACTTTCTTTACTGAAAGCGAGCAATGTCACAACACTTGATCTTAAAAATTTACCACCCTTAAAAACCAACAATCTACAGTTGGCTAAAATGGGCAACGCCAGCCCCAGAACCATCCAGCGTCACTTAAAAAGGCTTATAGATGCAGGTATCATTATCAATAAGATATGGCACGGTACCAACTCTGGATATGACCTTTGGGTCGAGCCAAAAATTCTGTTAGCAAACGGTTTAAAACCTGTGGATAAGCCTAAAATCGAGCAGGATTCACAGAAATTACAATCTACACACAATCAATCTGTTAAAAATATTCCTACGACAACTTGTCGTCATACAGACTCTAGTAACAATGGTTACATAAATAATTTAATAATAGGCGTTGATAACTCAAGCCGAGCCAAGCTATTCGGGAATAAAAGGAATTCGCTACCGCTCACAAAAGAAACAACGTCACGCAACGCTTCTAGCAACACTTTTACAGGATACACAGGGAAAAAATGCCCCAAAATTTCCAATGATGCAGGGGAAAATGCGCGGATGCGAGCCACAAATCAAACTGGCGCCGAAAATTTGCCACGAGATTCGGCTCGTTCCGCTTCCCTTTCTGTATATGTGAATGCGCTTTGGACGCTTTCGCGAAATGTGCTCTACCAAAACACCTATCTCACAGAATCCCAGATCACAATTGGGAAAAAACTGCTCTGGAAATGGTACGATCCAGTACCTGACAAACATCTGGCAAAAGTGCATCAATGTTATGTAGATCGCATCGAACTCGTGCGGAAATATCTTGCTAAAGATCCTGAAAACAGATTTGTACAGTTGCCACATCAATATTTTGATCCCGAAAACAAAACAGGGTTTGCTGGCACCAAAAAATGGTGGCAGGATCACAAGAAGAGACAACTTGATGTGCAGTTAAAACTCATTGTCGCTTCACAAATCCGCAGGTTTTTGAACAATGAGAAAAAGGATACTGCAAAGCAAAAACCTAGATTGGCACTTTTCAGGCAATGTGAGACGAGAATAGGCAAACTCGGTCAACCTGAACTCTTGCAACACTTTCACGCAAGTGTACTCAACCCATCTACACAACGATTTTTATACACCAATACTTAACGAATGAAACGCATTTTCAAAAAGAAAAACGTTGCCTTGACCAATAAACTCAAGGGAGCGATTGCCGAGATATCTATTGATGTCTTCGGTTATGAGAAGAAAATCTCTCAGAATATCATAAGCTACACCGAGCATATTGCAACCTGGCAACAAATTCCTGTCGAGCGCTTGTACTTGCGTATTTATCAAGAACAGCACAAAGTACTTTCTTATCTGTACGATCAAGATGTGCTGATGAAAGAAATACCAACGGATGAACTCGCTTATTTCTTCTTAGAAGACAGCATCGCAGGGTTGCCAAATGTGCGTAACAAGATTGCCTACAGTATTAAAAAATATCTCAAGGAATTTGCTACGGCAAATCATATCTGTGATCAAGATGTGCAGATTTGGCTCAATGTCAAGCAAGGCGTCGTCACGGTCAAGGCTTTTCATAAAGAAAAATATATCAAGGAAATATCACTTTTATCACTCATTAAATACTTCAAATAATGCAACAAAAGAAAAAAGGCTGGAAACTAGGTCAGGACTCAGAAACTAAGATGATTGTCTGGTTTAAAGACGGTAACGTGCGCACAATGTATTCTATCGACTGGAGACATAAACTATCAAAAACTAAAAGCAGGGAAACAGGTTTGACTCGCTTTCGCAAAAAGATAAAAGAGTACGGACCATTAGCCGGTACTATTGAGATTTACGATAAGGCTACTGGACAGCGCATTGCAAAATTTTACGAAGGAAACGAGATGAATATTAATGCTGAAACCAACTGATATGAGAACCATTTTAGAACTTCAGAAACGATTAAGGACTGAGACTTCCTTCCATAGAAAATATCCTGATTATAAGGAAAGTGACGATACTGTTCACTTGCTTTATGTTTCGCCCTGCTTCGATTCTACGGGCCATTATAGGGCAATTACGCCAGCATTAGAGTTGAACAAAACTGCATCACATACCGCCATAATCACTAAGATTGAGACTTTTGACTTCAATAAACGTTTTGAGGATTATGAAAACTTGATTGATGAGCAACTACTGTATTGGGCAGACTATATCATCTTTCCAGTTATATTCTCAGATGTTGATTTCTTTATCAAGGCTATACGCGTCTTGCGTCCAGACGTACAATTGGTAATGGATGTGGATCAGAATTACACCTCTATTCCACAAAGTCACGCAATGTCACGCAAGATTGGTACACGTGACAAAGAGCAATTATTATCTAATATGATTTCAATGGATGTTGTAACAACTGCAACAAAACCACTATCCAACTTTTACAAAAAATTGTTGTTAGAGAACTTTCCCAACCACACCACTCACGTAGTACAATTACCATCTTTAGTGTCACGACTGGGTTACGAAGAGATACCACCGTTAAAAAGGAATGAGTCCGAGATTGTTCGGATTGGGATTTTAGGTAGCAAAAGTCAGTTGTCAGATTTGCTAGTCCTTAAGGAACTAGTTACAAAAAACAAGGAAGTCCTTAAGGAAGAAGTTCAATTTGTCTGTTACGGTTGGGATGGAAAAGACAATCAAGGCGAGCTAGTTCTTAAAGGACTAGCTGTAGAATATCATAAGCCCGTCTCTTTTGCAAACGACTTTAAAAAGTTGAATGATTTGGCATTAGACATTGCCCTATTGCCAAGTGAAAAAAACCGCTTTTCTCAATGTGGGCCTTACACGACGCTATTAGAGTGCGCAGTTTTTGGTATTCCTGCAATAGCTTCTGTTTACCATCCGGCTAAACAAGTCCTTAAGGAAGGAGAAACAGGACTGCTTACCGAAACTACTGACGATTGGGTAAAGTCCATCGTGCGCTTAGTAAAAGATAAGGAGCTACGTGAGCAGATGGGCAAGAATGCGCTCAAGTCCATCTGGATGGAACAGCATTTTACCAGTAGGCAACTACAGGTGTTTCAGGATTTGTTTATTTAGGCAAGCTAATTTGGAAAAAATTAATCTCCTTTCTTATGCTTATGCGGTTTTAATGACGGTGTGTTCCCACCAGTCTTTTTATTATCTCGCTGACGTCTATCTGGTTTGCCAGTTGACTTTGCAATTCTTTTTGGACCTGTCTTGATTCCCATAATATTGTATTTAAAATATCTTACTAATTTAATCATTTACAAGCTGTTTGTAGATTTAAGTTTTCAACATCATCTTGATTTTATTAATATGATGTTGCGTACCGAACGAACCAAAATTAATTTATACCACCTATAAATTCAAAACCCTAGCTCTCGCTGGGGTTTATTGTTTATTGACCTATAAGCATCACGCTTCAATGTACCGCAATCCCTTTGCGTGACGCCACTTTCGCGAAAGCGAAATCTATATTTATCCCAAGTCACACCACAAACTAGTGCTTAAGCGACTAGTAAATTTTGGGATCGCAAATGCAGTTAACCAGTACACTCAACAAACAGAAAAAAGGCATTGAGCTTCATTTTAGCGAAGTGCTTCCTAAAGAACTAGCTTTCCATTTAAAGGAACTAGGTTTTAAGGAAACGCTGTCAGATCCTACCAAATGGTATGTGGACAATCATCCTGCCTACTGTCGCTATACAGAAGAGCTGGAAAAAGAATTTGGTAGAGATGGCGATTGGAAACAGGTGTTAATCCATCCTTCTTTCGAGTCGTCCTTAGAAAACATTGACGCTGGGCAGTTTTCTTATGTAACGATCTTCCTTAAGGGACAGCAAAAAGCAGAGCAGGAACATTTCGTTGTATTTGATTCCTACAAGAAAGTAGCCTATGAGATTGCAAGTCGCTTTGCGATGGGTAAATATGGCGATGCGCTCAAGCATATAGAAGTACATCCTCGCAACTACAAGAGAAAGTCGCGCGTCCTGTTTAGAGGCGGGAGCGTGATAGACGGTATGGTCGCTTTAGAAAGTGAACCAACCGAAATGGAAGTCGCTAAGGAAGCAGTTTCAAAAAATAAGCTAGTTGCTAAGGAAGGAGATATTGAAAATAAGGAAGTCCCTAAAGATGTAGCTGAGAATGTTGATGATGATTTTGGTTATAGAACAGATGCAGAACGTAAACTTTCCACACGTTCGGTTTTAAAGGAAGTTATTGAAAAACTCAACGAGCAGACTGAAGAACTGGACGGCGAACCAGAAACAATTATCTCCACGACTATAATTGACCTCGAAGATGCCTCAGAGCAATGGAGCGAGATTCATTTTAGAAACCATCTCTTAAAAGCCTTGCAAAACTTTAAGGATTGGGTGTACGACTTGGCCATCGGTGATCGAGCGATGGCGTTGATGCAAGTCAATCGTTTGTATCAGTCGTTGAAGTTGGAACTCATTCCCTTAAAAGAAATTGAGACCGAAGCGCTTGCGATATCCAAAGATATTTTTAGTCGGGATCATATCGTTCCTAATGTGCTTGTACCTGTAAACGCTGGCGAGCCTTTTCAATCTGGAAGCCTGACTATAGGCGACGGTAATTTCTTAAAGTTTAAGTTTCCCCACCTTTATAAAATCACAGACGAAAATCTTAATCAAGTTTCTGGTCTGGAGCTTTTTCGGCTCTCGCAAATGCCACATCCCAAAGATTATGGTGTAAAAGTGAATCGCTCTTCTCTGTTACAGGAATGGGAAAATCGTGGTCCAGAAGCTTTCTCGGCCATCGGCTATCCAACAGATCTGGATTACCCTTATGTAAATATCCATACGGGATATAGAAGTGTCTCGCCTTTGGGTGCAGAAATCGACATTGAGAACGACAGTCACAAATGGTGGTCTGTGGTCGAGCATTCACGTCCTGTGGCAGATCCTCAAAAAGGAATTGAGATCATAGATGATATGCTTTTGCAGTTGGTAGAAGATCATTTGGACTACGTAAATCCTAAAACTGGTAAGCCCAAAACGGACAAAAAATCCAAAGAAGTTTTCAGCGAAATGCAATGGCAGATGAACCGTTTGGAACGTTCAAAAGTTGCGATTCAATCTTATTTAGATGACCAGAACAAACCTGATCCAGCGCCCAAATCCCTTCCTAAAAAACAAACCCCTACAAAATCGAAATCCAAAAACGATTACATAGATCGTGTGGTGGCTGTGATGCATACCGCTTTCGCGAAAGCGGAACGCCTATCAAAAAAGAAAGTCGAAGCTTTAAAGGATGAAACAGGTGCGCCAAACATCGGTGCACTCTGGGAAGCAGTAGAACTGAGTTGGCTCTTGTGGTACAAAATGCTCTACAAAGAACCGATCCCATTTGAAAGCCGATTGCGAAAAATGGATTTTTTCTGGACTCAGGTGCAACCTACCTACGCCTATTCTGACAGTAGCAAGGAACTCTACAAGCAATATTCAACGCCTTGTCCCATAGGAGCAATCGTGGCAGAATACACGCAGATGAAAGATGCCGAGTTGATTTTTGAGCCAAGTGCGGGCAATGGCTTATTGCTGGTGGGCGCAAATCCGCAAATCACACACGTCAACGAGATTGACAACAGTCGAAAGAAATCGCTGGAGTATCAAGGTTTTGGTCGTATTACTAATAACAATGCAGCCGAACCTTTTCCAGTAGTAATGACCAAGGTGCACGACGTGGTTGTAACCAATCCACCTTTTGCAAAATGGGAAGCGTCCAAGTTCGATAAAGAACGTATTGCCAATAAATACTTTAATAAACAGCGTGGGATTGCCAACCATATTCGTCTGGAACATTTGATGGCAGGACTTGCATTGCATACAATGAAAGACGATGGCAAAGCGGCTATAATCATAATGGGTCACGTCTATTTTGGTGAAGATGGGCTCTTTGCAAAATACCGACCTTTCTTTAATTGGTTGTACCGTCATTATCAGGTGGATGATATCATCAATATGAACAGCTATAAGCTCTACAACAAGCAAGGCGCTGTGACCAAAACAATGCTCATACTTATAGGCGGTAGAAAGTCAAAACCATTTGGAGTAGCGCCAGACCGTACCAAAGCACCAGAACTGGACACGATGGTTGAGAGCTTCTTCGATCTCTGGAAACGTGTGAAGTCACACATCAAACCCAATCTAAACACACTCATATCCCAACTCAAAAAAGCAAGAACCTAATGATATTTTATAACAATCAATTGATGTCTGGCGATGTTAAGGCACGTCTTTTTATGGTCTCAAACCCATCTAAGTTTGAGCGCTTTGAAGATCACGAAGCTGGCATTTTTATACAGTTGCACGAACTCATCGAACAGGCAAGAGCGATGGGCGAAGATCCCATAGCTCTCATAGAAGAATATCTGGAAGTGGTTTACAATGAAGGCAACACTACCGATGAAATCGCCAGTTTTCTATTGGAAACAGACAAAATGCAGACCGCACTCTGGACGCTCAAAGAAAGTTGGGACAAGATGGATGACAGTCTGCCGACCAGTTCCATAATGTATGGTGGTATGGACAAGGAAGAAGCCGTGCAATTGTATTCAGAAACCACGCTTCGCAGCTATTTGGAAGCATTAGCCCTTTTTAAAAATGAATAACGAAGAACTCGATATCAAAGAAGCAGAATTCAGCCAGAATGCTGATGAAGTTGCAAAACTTGCCACGCAGGAAGCGGCTTTGGTTCCCTACGTGTCTAAGTCACAGGCACCGTATAAAATGAATACGCTCATACCGCGCAATATGGCTTTTGAAGTTCAGAAGTCCTTAAATCGTATCGTTAAGGATAAAGGTAATATAGACAATTACGTGCGCAACCAGCTCAAGTATGAATCTACCAAGGCAATGTGGAAAGGCTTGGGTGCAGAACAGGTTGATGCGGTAGGTCTCTATCTCAAGCAATTTGAGAATGAGCAAGGTATTATTATAGCAGATCAAACGGGAATTGGGAAAGGCAGGCAAGCTGCTGCGGTGATACGACACGCAGTTATGCAGGGCTTTCTTCCCGTTTTCTTTACAAAGAAGCCCGATCTGTTTACAGATATGTATCGGGATCTCAAGGCCATCGGTTTTGACAATATCCGACCTTTTATTGTCAACACAGATACCGATGCCAAAGTGAAGGATGCAGACGGCAAAGTGGTTTTTAGCCCAATGAACAGCAAGGCGCAATATGAACTTATCACTACCGAAAAAGAGTTTCCTACAGAAAGTCCAGAATCTATTGAGTGGCACAAAAAGATAGGCAAGAATCTACCTGATCCAGATAAAGTACCGTTTATAACCATCACAGAAACGCTCGATCATTTACCAGTAGGCTACGATATGATTTTTTGCACCTATTCACAGGTGCAGTCGGCGCATCCTTATAAACGACTATGGCTGGAAAGTATGGTCAACAATGGTCTGGAAGGCAGCAAGAAATATAGGAAAGTCATTTTCATTCTTGACGAGTCACATATGGCAGGTGGTTTTGATTCCATCATTGGTACGTGGATGCGCGAAGTACTTCCGCAGACGAAAGCGTGCTGTTTTCTGAGCGCCACCTTTGCTAAATATCCCGAAGTAATGCCGTTTTACGCAAAGAAAACCGCCATTGCCGAGACTGGTCTTACCGATGCGAGCTTTGTGCGGTCTATGACAAGCGGTGGTTTGGCGCTTCAGGAAATCGTGGCGTCTAATCTTTCAGAAAGTGGGCAGCTCATCAGGAGACAACGCTCAAATGACGGTATCAATGTAGATTACATCACGCTAGATGCAGAGCCACAACGCAGTAAAAGCCGTGCGAATGTGAACAGTATCATCTCGTTGATGAACGAAGTGGTACAATTTGAACAGGAATTTATTGCACCATTGCTGGCAGATATTCACGCTTCCGCGAAAGCGCAGGGCGAGCATATGTCTTCTAAACCCAGAAGTCTTGGCGTGAAGCAATCGCCTTACTTTTCAAGAGTATTCAATATTGTTGACCAAATGCTATTTGCCTTGAAAGTAAAGGATGTAGTAGATCACACCATCAAATTACTGAAGGAAGACAAAAAAGTGGTCATCGCATTCAAATCCACGATGGGTGCTTTTCTAAAGGAAATGAATCTGGTAAGTGGCGATGTAATCCCAAACGAGCAAATGGATTTTGTGCGCACACTAGTGCGTG
The DNA here is from genome assembly GCA_020630715.1 of Nonlabens sp. Taxonomy (GTDB): domain Bacteria; phylum Bacteroidota; class Bacteroidia; order Flavobacteriales; family Flavobacteriaceae; genus Nonlabens. The sequence continues at coordinate 295,405 of JAHDIQ010000003.1, read as the reverse complement.
GTCTTGACGGTATTTTCAATTATAATTATACAGCGATCGATGGCTCAAAAACCAGAGAACGTATCGAACTAGAAGAGCTTCCACAAAAAGGTATTGAGAAATACAAAGATATCAAGAGCCGAATGGTTCTTGAGAGTTCTGGATTATCCATTTCGCCCATTGACGAATTAATTCACTTGATTGAAACCCAGAAGAAACCGAAGCATTTAGGCGGTCACACCGATATGTACTTTAAAGTTGCCGAAGTTACAGGTCGTAATCAGCGTATTGCGATGGATGGCGATGAAGCTGTTGTCCAAGCCTTCCGCAGTAATACGGAGCGCTCTTTTAGAATGTTTAATAGTGGCGATTATGATGTGCTACTTATTAATCAAAGTGGTAGTACAGGATCTTCGGCACACGCCAGTAAAGATTTTAAGGATCAACGCCAGCGAGCAATGATTGTGCATCAGTTTGAGTTGGATATCAATACCGAAGTTCAAAAGCGTGGTCGTATCAATCGTACTGGTCAAGTGGTGTTGCCTGAATACTATTACATCACAAGTGATATTCCTACGGAAAAGAGATTGATGACAATGCTCAAGGCGAAATTAAAATCGCTGGATGCTAATACCACAGGCTCACAGAAAACCAATGATGAAACCTTAAAAAGTGCAGATTTTCTAAATAAATACGGCGATATCGCAGCGTGGAATTGGGTAGATGAGAATCAAGAGATGATGGAACAATTGGGTTATCCTACTTATCAAAAGAAAACCGATAAAAACGGTAACATACGATACGAGCGCAATGGCTTTAAAGATGGCGCGGTGCGTCAATTAACTGGACGTGCAGGATTGCTCAAAGTAGAAGAGCAAGATGCCTTATATGATGATCTGTTAGAACGCTACGACCATCAGATAAAGCTGGAAAAACAGCAAGGCACTTATGATCTTGAAACTGAATTTTTACCACTCGATGCAGAAACCAAAAAACGTTTCTTGTTTCAGAAAGGTCAAGGTGGCGTAACACCTTTTGGGAAAGATACCGTACGCGATATTACCATCGTCAATAATCTGAAACGACCCTTTACCAAACAAGATATTGACAAACGCATCACAGACGCGCTGGATGGTCAAAAACCTGTTCAGGTGCGTATGAAAATGGTTGATGCCATCAATGAAAAATATCCATTGCTTGTTGAAGAACGCAAAGCGAAAAAGCTGGATGTCATCAATAGACTGAAAGAAGATCGGGACGATTTACCGCAACGTGGTAGTGGCGCGACCGAAAAGGAAAACGAGCGCATACAGTCCGACTGGACGAAGCTGGAAGAGATTATTCACGCAAAGACATCCCAATTGGCGACCTATGTGGCAGGATTAGAGAATACCAAACGGTCGATCATCAGATACATCACGATGTGGAATGTGGGCGATGTGGTGCGAGTTCCTTTCATTGGAACGACTATCACACCATCTTGGGGAATTTTCTTAGGCGTAAGCATTGGTAAATCTGGAAAGAACCCATATACGCTGAGTAATATCAGTCTCAAGTTTGGAGTTACAGATTCTCGAAAGATTCTGACCTACAGCTTACAGCCTGCAGAACAGAGTTTCATCTCTCAGATTTTTACAGAGAGTCGAGATATTTCTGAAACTGATGTACAAATGGTTAACCTGGAATGGAACGAACTCATCAAAAAAGCATCATCAAAACGAGAACGTCGTCATATCCTTACCGAAAATATTGTAGGCGCTTCTAACCAGATTGGCACTCAAAACAAACTCATTAAGTACAATACAAAAGAAGGAACCATTAAGAACGGCATCTTGTTGCATCGAGATTTTGGTAAAGATGGCGAAGCAAATTCGGCAGTACTGCCTATTTCTGAAGCGTTCAACATTATTAGAAAACTGGATGTAGATGACTTCTTTGCAGATCACAAGCTCAACTTTCGCGTAAAGCGTATTAGTGAAAACTATTTTCAGTTGTACCTGGATAAAAGAGATCTCTATCCTGCGATTATTGATGAGAAACTACGGTCGTTCTTGAAACGAGCAGATGGTCAATCACAGGATGAGTTGCCAGACTTTGTGCAAAATGCTGGAGATATGACCGCAGCCCTGCATTTGGAAAAGCTGCAATTGTTTTTGAATAGGTTAGATGCGTTTGGTGTACAGTTCTTGGGTCACGCTCGTGAACTCGAAGATTGGGAAATTGAAAATGAAGCCGACTGGAAATCAAAGACCAAATCTACTTCTGGTAGTTATAAATACCGCTTAGGACGCGCTTATGGCCAAGGCAGTAATCCTACGACTGGATTTGTGAGCTATGAAGAACCGAGTTCGCAATATGAATACGGACTGGTCATTTACAACCGCCCATTATCAGACAAAGAGAAATTCAATTACTCACTTATTCCCGTGTTTAAGAATGTAGAAGAGCCATATCAAATCTGGAAAACCGAAACGCTCGCCTCTGGATTAAAAGATGACTTTAACAACATTGTAAGCGACGCTCGCAGATTGCCATTGCACGATGCTATTGAGAGCTTGGGATACTTTATCCTCAACCATCCGCACGAAGATGGAAATGCCGAGTTTGTATTTGGAGAGTACACCTACCAAGAGTTAGGACGTATATTTTTTGAAGATACGATTGCGCAGATTTCAGCTATTGATGAGATGATTAATCAATTACAAATCGCACAGGCATAGATGAAGATAAATCCCAACAAGATGTACATCGTCTATAGCCCGTATTATAATTCCCGTAAAGGAATTTTTAGTGGAAAGCCTACAACGATGCAAGAGCTTAAGAACAAGTTTAGGCGTGGTTTAGACGCGTCAGTTATCATAGCAATTTATTCCACCAAAAAGGAAGCTAATGCCGCAGCAGATCAACTTTTTAAAAAGAGCAAAAACAAATGACCCAAAGAAAATTAGATATACCAGAAGTACAGCAGATTCCGCAGTTTATGAAAATTATGGACGATCTGAGTGTGGGAAATAATCCGTACTTGGTAGGTAGCGCAGGAACAGGAAAAACTACATTAGGAGAAAAAGTTGCCTATGCCATCAATGGCCGATCAGAAAACGATGGAAAGGAGCTGCCTTTTACCATTGTGAATTGTAACCAATGGACTTCGCCCATCGACATTAAAGGAGGACAGACAATTTCTGGCTACAAAGAAGGTGCGCTTATAGAAGCCTGGCGTGATGGTAAGATTTTAATATTGGATGAAATGCCCAAGCTCGATGCGAATACCGCAGGACTGCTTAATGATGCTCTGGCAAAAAGTGCTCGTGAAGATGCTATTATTTTTAATGGACAGAATGAACCCATCGTAAAACATAGAGGCTTTGGTTGTATTGCCACAGGAAATGTGATTGGCAAAGGTGCAAGCGGTAATTATGTTGGGAATAACAAGCAGGATGCTTCCTTACTCGACCGTTTTAGCGGTTCTATTTACCGCATAGGTTTTAACGAGACCTTAGAGCGACAACTGGTGTATGCGCCAGTCGTAAATATGTGTATCGATATTCGCAAAGCGATCTTGCGCTATGAGGGAAAAGAAGCTGGCGATGATGATACTGAAGATATTATGACTTTGCGTACAATGCTCAATCTTGAACGTGCCTACGAACTCGAAATGAAGCGAGAAACAGGAATGAAAGATGAGTTTGGTAAGACCTATCGCAAGATGCCTAACGGTAAGACCTTAAAAGATGCCTTAGAAAGCTACTTTATCGCAATGAACCGCGAGAAAGCTGAGCATATCAAGACTGAGGTCAATCTAGAAGGGTTTTTAAATTCTTATAAAGGTAGCGTGATGAAGGCGGAGTTTATTAAGGAGTTTAAGAGGCGGATTGGGTAAGTCTAGCAACAACTATTTCCTTCCTGAATCGGTGGACAAGCTACAGACCCATAAGAGCAATAAACGCAACAATCCCCTTCATTTGGTTTTAGAACCGTTTTACAGTTCTCACACTCGTAGAAAAATTGACAGGCGTTTGTTGGCATATCTTCTACTTTCTTATTTCCGCAGTTCGGGCAGGTAATTTCAGATTTTAATATAGTTTCCATTAGTTTTCCTTTTTGTCGGTTACCTTATAGCCTGTTGAGTTAATTGCTTTCTCGATTTCCGTTTCATTCGTTTTGGTTTGGTCAAATTCAATGATGGCATTCCCGTTTTCGTAGGACACTTTTGAGGTTACAATTCCGTCGAGCTTGTTTACTTCGTGGTTGACGTGCTCTTCACAACCTGCACAAGTCATCCCTTTAATATCAAAATTTACCGTATGGATATTGGATTGATTTACAATAACCACTTCTTTTTTGTTATCCGGGTAAAAGATGTGAGAGTAATAAGGAAAACTTATTGATATAGCCGCAAAAAGCGTAATACCTATTAAAAAACCTTTAGTTTGATACCACTTTGGCTTTGCATCCACTTCACAACAATCCTCTGCTTTTTTCGGTTTTAGATAATCATACCACGCATAACCAATTGCTACGGCAGCGATACTAATTAAGTAGGGTCTAAAGGGTTCCATCCAAGATAAAGCGGATGCACTTCCCCCAGCGCCAGCTATTAATGAAATCACTGGTGGAATGCAACAAGATGATGCGGCTACAGCAGCAAACAAACCTGTATAAGCTGCATTTTTCGATGTTTTTACGGTACTCATTATTAAGTGTTTATGCTGTTTTTCTTTTTAATTGAATTGACTTAAAAATACTATCCAGAATATCCGTCTCATCTTCGTTCAATGAATAGTACAAGGTTTGCCCTTCTCGCCTTGAGCTTATCATATCTGCATCTTTCATTTTTCGTATATGCTGTGAAACCGCGGGAACACTCATACCTAAAATGTCGGATAAATCACAAGGACATAGTTCTTTTTCCATATTTAAGAGGAATAGAATTTTCAAACGAACCTCATTACCGGAAATGGACAGTAGTTTTGTTATTTTATCAAAATCATTAGCCATACCATCAATAGTAGTTCTACAGTTTTGCAGCTGCTTGTGGTCAGCTTCAGCTCGTGTGCAAGATATTTTTAGTTTCATATTATTGCTTTAGACGGGCAAATATATAATTAATTACGTATTTAAGCAAATACTTAAATATATAGACAATTGTCCCAAACTACAATCCCATCCCCAAACAACTCACACCACTAATTCTATTTTTAAAAGAATTAAGTGAGTCGACCGCAGAAACATACCGCCCAGAGTAGCAGTGGCAAATACTATTATCTCTTGTTTGATAGTGTGTTTGCCTTTAATGCGTTTGTAGATCACGAGATACAGCAACTTAGCAAGACAAACGCCTCACGGTGGAATAACGTGGTGCAAAGCACAACCCAAAACTTAAATTCTGGTACCGACTGGTATGGCAATCCCACGCCCAAGAATATTGAAGAACTCAATGAGCACCGCACATTTTCAGGAATGGAACTCGTGCGAAAGATTCAGCCACAAATAAAAGATAAGCTTGCAAAGTATTTGGAATATTTAGAAGATGCTGTATTGCCCAAACCTAAAATGGCTTATAATGATCGAGGTCTGGGCGTGTTTTCATTTGAGCGTGCCGCAATGGCGATGTTTAAAAACTTTCCCGTAGATACCAGAACACCTGTGAATACCGCCGTGAGCCAGATGAATATTGAGCTCGACAACCACAGTATCAACACATCGGTAAAAACGGTCTATGCCTATTTTCAGGATAAACAGATGTCCTATCCTGCAATGCAACTTTATATTATGGCTGGCGCAAATGCAAATGTGCAGGGCGATCAGCTGCTTTATGTAGGCCTTGCCTGTGCAGAACTTGTGGAGTTTCTGGAACTGCGTGGCATTTCGGTAGAGGTTAACGTGATGTTGGGCACGTCATTTAGCAATCAGGTGGCGATGGCTTGCGTGCGCGTCAAGCGATTTCAGGATAAACTGGATAAGAATCAGCTATTATTGATCAGTAGTGATCCGCGTTATTTTCGGTTTCGTGGGTTCAAGAGTTTGGTGGCGTTGAGCAACTATTTTGGCTTGACCATTCCATCTGGTCTCGGCAGTATTACTGCGCAAATGGGTACCGCTTTCGCGAAAGCGATCAACTCAAAAGGCTTCGTTTTTGAACAAAGTTACGCGATGGAAACCGCCGTTAAAGAAGTGACCCAAATCATAGAAAATTATAAAACCCAATTCGCTGTCTAATGGATAAAAATGTACTCAAACAGACCGTGATTGATTCGATAATGGATAGAGCCATTGCCATTAATAAAGCCTGTGCTGAGCAATGTAGAGATTTTGAAATTATGCTTTCGCGAAAGCGTAAAAACGCATTAATACTGCGATGGACGAGTATTGATATTTCTAATGAAGATAATCCAATACAGCAGTACCGTTACGAATGTTTTCAGACCGATGGGACACCGCAACTATGTTCTGTGCATTATGCAGATCAAGAAGAAGCAAACGAATTTGTCTGGTCGCTAGAACCGCTTTACCATCAATTATATGCCATAGATCATAAATTATAGATATGTATAAAACCAAAGATATTTCCAAAGCCGAACTGAAGGCGCTGTCCATACAGAATCAGGATGAAATCGTGGCACTCACGGGCAGCGAATTAGATCCCGTAAAAGCCTGGGAAGTCATAAAACAGGCGTCAGATAACTTTACAAAAAGTGATCTGAAAGCGCAGGAAGCAGACGAGCTTTTATTTGAAATGCTACATCCCGATGAAAAATCAAACACTGGAGAAATCTACACGATGAGTGATGGTTTTCAATGGAAATTGTTATCAAAAACTGAAGCAAAAAAACGCTTTAAAGCCGATAAAGAAGTGTACGGTATAGACCGAAACTCTGAAACCGAAGCGCTGATTGAGAGCAAAGAAGATTTGGGGCGTTTTGAAGAATTTGGCGTGGAGCATAAAAACAACGATGTAAAACGAAAGCCAAAGAAAGCCGCCAACAAAAAGACCACATCTTCTAAAGAAACCATACGCATACAGGAAAAAGAACGTGCCAGAGCCTTATCGCTACTGGAACTCGAATTATTAATTGCCGCCTAAAACCACACTATGACCATAGAAAAATTACAAAAGCTCAAGCTGAGCGCCGTACAACCAGATGCCTTGCAAACCGCAGTTAAAGAGCTACTTGCCGATTATGAAGAGACTTCAGACAAAAAAGCCTTTGAAGAAATCGCCAAGGAGAATATAGAAAAGGTATTCTCAATGGTAGAGCGCCTTGCGCCAGATGCCATTGTAAAAGAACAAAAGCCTGCCAAAAAGAAAGCACCGTCTAAAACGGTCAAAAAGGAGCTGGATAAAATGACGAGTGATATTAAGCTGTGTCGGGCAAAAATCCGCAAGTTTAATGAGGAGAAACGCAAGAACGAGCCTAAGAAACCCAAACCGATGCGTCACACCAAAATCAAAGGTCATTTTATTTCTATAGCTAATTTGATTCCAGTAAAACTTAAAGAAAATGTTTCGGTACAAAAGGAAGCAGAACGTGTGTTACTGCGTGCACATCGTGGTATTATGAATGCCTACAAAATGAATACGGTCACTACCGAAAAAGGTCTCGACGCCATCAAAGAGAAGTTTGACAAGATGGAAGAAAATGCTAAAAACTAACTATGAATAAAAAAGTACTGATTATCACAGGCGCAGGTCTTGCCATAGGTTTTGCCGAGGCACTCATTTACTATAATCTGGGAAAGAACTCAGAAAATGAGAAGTTTAAGCTACAAGTTCCCAAAGGAGCAGAGTTGCTCAAAACTACCGGCATCATCATCGCTACATCGCTCGCCACCGCAGCGCTTTCTAACATCATAGAAGGTGCCCTTACCGAAAAACAAGAACTCATCCCTATAACTGCCTAACTATGAAAAAGATAGAACACCAAATTTTCCTGAAGCGCAACGGACTTGCTACAAAGCTATTGTTGCAGCCCATTCAAGAGAAAATAGAAATCTTTGACCGTATGCACGCCTTACTTGACAAAGTATCTGTCTGTGATAAAGATGCGCTTATCGACGAGCTGGAAGCGCTGGATCTGGAAATCCTAGAAGACATCGATGAAGAATATGCAGATCAGCTAGAACACAATGAGATTACTGAAGAACTTAAAGAAAAGCAAGTCGCATTTGAAAAAGTAATGGAAGACACACCAGCACCAAAACCCAAGAAAAAACCTACCGATGAGGACATCATAAACGAACTGGTAAAAATGGGTCGCACAGAAAACATTGGTCGATCTACCTTTCGTGATCTAGGTGTGAAAGTAGCGCTAGGTTGGGAAACGATTATCGGTAAGTATCGCGTGACCAGGACGAGTGTGTTTAGGTATCGGTATGAGATTGAAAGGATATAGGTTTGTGTGGATCTTTTGGTATTGAGATGGACTGTTTAGTTTGTTTTAAAACCTGATGAACCATTAGTATTCCAAACATCCATATAAGACCAGTTTGAAGCTCTTGATAGCCGATAAGATCTTCAATCTGGTTTTCTTCAGTTAGGTCTATATGTTTTATGAGTTTCTTAATCTTTTTAGGACTAATCAAGTTGGGCTGATAGCCTTCTTTTCCCAAAGCCATTTTAAACTCTTCGGCGGTTCGTTCATAATTCTTGTTGTGAAGTACTTCCGCGAGCATTTCTTTTTTTGCTGCTTGCATTCGGCCCCATTTTCCTTCTCCTTGCCAGTACTCTAAAATTTTATAGGTTTCTAAAAGTGTGAAACTTCTACGTCCCACCAAATCATTTTCAATGAAGTATGTAGAGAAGCGTTCATTGAAGGTAGTACGAGAATGAAGTCCAGTAATCTGATAAAGTATTTTTTTAGGAATACGCTCAGGAAATAAGGGTTGGAAACCAGCAATAATCTGCTCGTTTTTAATTTCTTCGGAAGGAGTTTCCCATAAGTCAATAATCGAACTATAATGAGAAATGTAGATCATAAAACGCCTGAACGATTTAAAATTATAGCTGATTAAACAAGCTGCAATAAACCACCAAGGTAAGCTACCGTTAAACCTTTCGTGAAATCTATCTATTTTAAAATCTTCTTCTGTCATAACTTAAGAATGGTCGCAATGTTTTAGTCATTGCGACCATTTTATTTACATTACTTTTTTCCTTTAGAACCTGAATTCCCAGAGTTACCTGAACTTGTTCGAGGTGGATTGTTTCCTCTACCTTTTCCGGATGCGTTTCCTGTTTTACTTGGTCCATTTACTGGTGTGTTTGACTTTGCCATAATTTTGGGTTTTAATATTAATAATGGCTCAAATATATACGGGATGTTTTTAATGGATTGTAAACTTTGGACGATAGGGTTAAGATTTCAAGCTGTGAGCCGCTTCTGCTTTTTCTTTCGCTTTCGCGAAATCTAGGTTAGTAAAATTTGATCTAAATGCAGAATAAAATTCAGTGTTTTTAATTAGATTTCTAAGGCCACTTTTTGACTCTAGACTATGAACTGCTGCATAGCCTGTGCTCACTAAAACGGGCTTACTGGAATAGTCATTCATCATTTCAACTTTCTTAAGCTGTTCTTTGACAAATTTTCCAAGATTATTGAGCTCTTCAACCTTAGCTTCATTAAGCTTTTTAATTGTAGAGACTTTTTTAGAAGATTTCACTTGAATAAGCATTATATGCCAATAACCTTTTCGTCTTTTTACTGCAAAAATATCCGCTGGCGATTTGCTTCCTGGCGTTATATAAGCCTCGTAGTTCAGTGTATTAAGTTTTCTAACTATATATTGTTCGGCTTTATCTCCTGCAACTCTATTGGGCAATGAGCCAGAGAGACCTGCATTCATTCCTTTTGGTAAATCGCCATTTAGGTAAACTATATAGTTAGTAAAGGATTCAAAGTTTTTCATAGATTATCTTATTTCAAAGGTGTTATCATTTCCAAACCAACTTGCTATTTTCGTCATAGCTGCGTTTTCCATTTTTGATAAGGAAACAACGACTAAGTTTTTCTTTGCTCTTGAACAGGATACATAAAAGAGGTTTTTAGTGCGTTCCATTCTGTCTAACCGTTCCTCAGTATCATCAAAATAATTTTGAAAATTATATTTTTGTTTCCAATTTGTATCGTCAATTACTACTAGCACATTACGGTATTCTTCTCCTTTAGTACCGTGTTTTGTAGAAAAGACGTTTTCATTTTGGGTGTGCTTAAAAAAGTTAACTACCTCAGAATATGAAAGGTTCATAAATGAATTAAATAAAGTTATGTCTTTTTCTATCTTACTCTTTAAATCTTCATCCACGCTTTCGAGATCCGTATTCAATCTATCTATAAATTTCTGAAGCCCTTGAGATATTACAGCGAGTTTGTTATCAATGCAAAAGTCAAATACTTCTTTAACAGACTTATCGTTACGCAATTTGTTTAATTCATTGATCTTTTGAACAATTGCACCTTTATCTTTATGCTTTTTCAAATTAATAGACTGAACGCCATTTGAACGTAAAAGGGAACTCAAGTTTCCGTAATCTTTAGTTAGGAAAAAATTCATTAGGTGTTCAATACCAGTTTTACGTTCAATTGAAGTTTTTCTATCCAGTGAACCAACAAACAGAGAAATTAAATGACTTTCTCGCTTGAGCAACATATCATTTGCAGATTGTCCATATCTTCTACTAAAAATTTGATATAAATTTCCAAAACCACCCTTATCAGCTACACGGCTATTTGCAATAATTAAAATTTTATCAGGACTCTCAGTGCCAAAATCCCAACCGTTATCTTTCAATTCTGAAATGACATTGTTATAATTTTTATTCTTTAATGGCACTAATGATTTTTCGTAAGCTGTTTTGTTTTGTCCCTTTGCTTGATCAGGATAATTTTGATAGTTTATATACTTAACGCTTCCTTCAATTTCCTCAACGCCGTCTGGTATGATTTGTTTAATATTTGTTCTAATATTATTTAATAGATTTATAACTGATTTTGAACTTCTATAATTCTCCTCTTTTTTAATGAGAGCTATGTCGTTTGTGTTTACATATTCTTGTAGAGAACCTATACCAGTGTCATAAATCTTTTGGTGAGAATCTCCAAAAAAACCTAGTAATGTCTTTGCTTGATGTTGCCTTAATAAGTGCTCTATTAAAGTTTGAATTGTTTCTGGAGCCGTGTCTTGATACTCATCTACTAATATATAAGGATACTTTGATGCTATGATAGTTGTTAAAACTGCATAGTTTCTGAACATATATAAAGCGAGGGTAATAAGATCGTCGTGACCAACTAAACCTGCCTCAAAATCACTAAATGATCTATCTGAGTATGTTACACTATTAATACGCTTAGACAGCTCTAGAATATATTTGTCTGGTTTTTCTTGATGTTTCTGGGTGTTAATAATATCAAATTGAATGACTAGTTGCTTATTAAAAGACTTTATACAATCCCAAAGGAATTCGTGTATAGTTGAAACTAGTACTAATGGATTATTTTCTAGTCTTTGAATAATTTCATTCTTGGCTACATTGGTATATGTGATGCAAACAATTAATTGATTATTCCTTTTTAGGTCTATTCCTACTGTGTCAATTAAATGATTTATGGTCTGAATAAGAGCGTAGGTCTTACCTGCACCTGCACCAGCTTCTAGTACAAAACTTTTTTTATGTTCTATTTTATCTTTAATGTGATCTATGGCTTCCATATTACTCTTCTTCATCAATTTTTATGACTCCTACCACTGACACGTCGGAATTTGATGGCTTTTCTAACCATTTTAATCCTTCATCAATATAAACAGGAACTTGCCATTGTGCGATATCATCTTCTGGAAAAGACATTACGTCAAAAGCAAAATTAGTCTTCGCACTTGAACTAGTTGGTGCTAACCCATAAGGTGTTTTAGTATTCAAAGTTTCTACAGATTTACCTCTGGAAAAACTGAACAAATTCTTGGTGGCCTTGTCGTGATCTTTTTCATCCTTATAGGTCGATTTAATCAAGTCAAGATTGGTATTAATAAACGCCTCTTCAAAGCTTCTGCCTACAATTCCATTTTCTTCGGTTTGAAATGCGACCCTTATAATACTATTCTCAAGTTTATCATTTTCATCACAATCCAATAGGTCGGTTATGGTTGTTTTATTTGGAATCCAATCCTTAAGCGTGTAATTTGAGGTTAGCTCACCATTTTCGCCCTTGTTTACTTCGCACCTTTCTCCATCATCAGCATTTACGGAATCAATGTCTGTAACCACTAAAGTCTTTAGCTTTAAAAATTCTAAAATTTCTTTGAACTTATGTGTATATGCACCACCTACTTCAAGAATAGAAACATATTGGGTGGCTAAGCTAGGCGCAGATTTAAAAATGAGCTGTGGCATTAGCATTCGTTCTGTAGTGCCTTCTACAATAATAACCTTATCAGAAAAGAAGAGATCTGATTTGTGAAGTGTTAGGTATTGTTTTAAAAACCTAGCTGTTTGTTTTTCGTTTGAAATTTTAAGTGAATTAAAATCTTTGACTTCAATACCGCCTTCAATTCTGTTGAAGTATCTAATTCTTTTAAAACCTTTGTCAGAATCTATTCCTGCTTCGGACAGTATGTGCGATGAGTGTGATGTAATTATCAGTTGTACGTCAATATTGTCCTTTTTAGCTTCATCCAAAATTCCTTTTATTTGGCTAATAAAAACTTGTTGCATTTGTGGGTGCATATGTGCTTCAGGTTCTTCAATGAGGACACACAAAAACTCCGAGATTTTATCATCTTTTGCATTCCGAAATCGCTGGATAAAACTTGCTAATTCCAGAATCATATAAATTAAATTACTATAACCTAATCCATTATAACTTTCAGGAAGATTAATTTCATCCTGTTGGTAGTAATACTTAATATTATTTCTAATTACCGACTCAGAATCAAACTCCGAGTCGATAACTATTTGAGGAATTACAACTGGTGTTCTAGCACCGAAACGTTTAAGATCTTTCAATATTTTCACTAAAACTGCATCATACTTTTCTTTTAAATCAACTGAAACTTCTTTTAGTTTGTCTTCTACCGCTTGTACGTTTTCATCTGTTTTATCTCGCTCGTTATAATATTTGGAGAAGCCCAGAGCGAGCGTTTTGTTTTTATCATTTTTCTTGTCATCAAGTATGCGCAAGGCTTTGATATCTTCGAAGGAAACTATTTTTTTTAATTTCTCTTTAAAGCCGAGTTCTATTTCTCTTTGATAATCAGATTTTATATCCTTAGCATAGCATTTTACTTTGTAAAAAGAATTGAGATTTTCTTTGAAATAAGGTATTAACGTTATTTCCTTATCATCACGATTATGAAACATCTTTAGCAAACCTAATGTGTTAACAGGTTCATAGGATAACAATGCACAAGCATCACATCGTTCTTCATCCAAATCAGTAATAAACTCACTAAGTTCAACAAGAGAGTCTTGAGCCTTATCATAGATAAATTCGATTTGCAATTGAATTTTTGGAAATCTATTTTGAATATCTATTTCAATTGCTTCTTTATCTTCTTCTGATAGATCTTCTACAAGGCTTTTTTCGTATTCGGAATACAGCTCTTTAAATAGCGAGTATGATGATTGTGAAAAGTCTTCAAACGAGAGTGAATCATCATTAGAGGTAAGAATTTTAATGATTTCTAAGAGCGATGTTTTTCCAGTATTATTTCTCCCTACAATTAACGTAATATCATCTTCTAAATTAATGGAAGCATTTGCTAGTGTTCGAAAAAACCTGACTTTTATATTCTGTATTCTCATATTTCTATTTCTTTAAATTGAAGTGATCATTATAAATAGACCTTCCGGCATCTGATTTCCAAAATGCTTCAGGATCTTTAGCTATCTCTTCATATATTTTCTCTTGTTGATCCTCACTTGCTCGATTGTGCTTGCTGATTCCGTGGATTCTATTAGTTAAGAATTCCGATAAAGCCCAATACTCAAATTGTTGTGGTATGTTATAGGTTCCTTGAATGGGATTGATCGCTAAGTCTGCCAATCCATCTTCGCCACCTGGAGACTTCAATACTGAAAAAAACATAAACCTGTTGAATTTTGCATAAATGGCTAAATATGTCTTTTCAGGATTGCTGATAATTGTGAGATCATTCATTCGCGTCATATAGTAATCTACACCTTCAAGCTCAGTGGTATGAAACTCAACTCTGTCCGTAAACCATAAATAGCAGTTAGAAAATTTTCTTGGAAAAACGGAACTAGCAAGAAAGCCTCTCCATTCCATTTCACAATCTAGTAAGAGTTGATAGAACCATTTTTCAGAAAGCTCTTCATCCATTTTCATTTCTAAATGGATCGTTCTCCATAGTAGGGAAATAGCGAAATAATAAAGCATTTCGTTATACGGTAGATGGAATTGGGAATTTAAATAGGGATGAAAAATATTCTCTGCAAACCATTTCTCACGTTTACCAAACTCTTGTTCTGCTTTTGGACTCAGCAATGGTATTTTAATGCCGTCCTGCATTCTAACATTGGGCGCTGCAACACGTCGTTGAAATTTTGAACCTGTTTTTTTAGAATGATTAATAACAAACTTTGGGATGATGTGGCTATCACTTATTTCTCCTTTGGTTTTATATAATGCGCAAGTTCCTTCCATCTTAACCATTCTCCACAATCCTTATTTCCTCATCACTCAATCCATACAGCTCATACACCATTACATCTATTTGTTGCTCTAGGGTGTTGATTTGTGATTGTAGGTCTTGTGCTTTTTTCTTGTTTTGCTCAAAGAGGTCTAACCATTCAAACTCGTCTGTTTTGGTAAGTACCGCAACTGGTGCTTGACCTTCCTTTTCTCGCAATTTGTTGGTGGTTTTAATGGCTTTATTCATTTCTTTAATGAACTCACCAAAATCTAAATCTTGCCAGTTTTCGAGTTTGCGAGATGTTTTTTTAAGCGAATAATTTGATCTAAAATACTTTCTAAATGTTCCGTTTAATTTTTTAAAGTCAAGAATGGTGTTTTTTAAGGTATCAGATTTCAGATGTAAAGTCTCTTGAAAATCCTGTGAAACATCGGGAATGGGGAATTCTTTTACATATATATTAAAATACCTGAAAGTTCCAACACCACTCGTGTTTGCTATTTGATGAAGATAAAACTTCATCGCTTTTGAATTCAAAATTGATAGTAAGTAGCCGGATAAGATCCCATCTGGTGGAAGTAAGAAATAGGCACTATTCAATAAATAAATTTCTTCAGAACAAAGGCTAAACCTACCGCTGTCCGTAAGTTCTATCCATACAATTTTCTCTTCCTTGAAATCTTCAAAAAATGAACAGGCTCTTAAGTTTGTCCAATGCTGACCTTTTGCTCCGCGTGATTTGAACTTATCGCCAAAGCTTTCTAAATGGTCATAAATAGCTGGATAATCTTTTGGAATATCAATTCCGTTTTTACTGAGTATGATGTATTGATCTGGCAATTCATAATGATACCTGTATATATCTCGACCTCTTAAAATTGGCTGTATAATATCAGCACTTCTAAAATCCTTAGAAATTAATTCATTCTTCTTATCCTCGTCTATTAGAAATGCTTGATTAGAGCCAGTTGCAATACCAAGCCTTATTTTTGTTTGTAAATCCTCTAAAGTTGGATTGTTCCCTTTTAACTTTTGAGTGATTTTTAAATATTCTGGTCTTATAAGCGTCCAAGAAAGCGATTCTAAGTCTTTTTGAGAGTAAAAAAACTGATTTTCGGAAATGAATTGTAAAAAGTCAGTTTTAACCTCATATTTTGAATTGACAATAGTAGCTTTTTGTGACTTGTCAGATGATTTTCTAAAAACTAGTATCACGGAATTTACCACAGCATCAGAAAAAATTTGGGCATCCTCAATGTTAATTAGCTGATCAATATTTCCATTAGTAATTAAGAAGTTTCTCAATGGATTGCCATAATCTGCTTTTAAAAATGAATTAGAAGTTATGTATGATAACATTCCATTTTTCTTGATGATTTTTATTCCTAATTCGTAGAAGTAACAAAATAAATCTGCAAATGACTGATAGCTAGAATAGTGCTTTTTTAAGTATTTTGGATGATCAACTCTATCGTGACTTACATAAGGCGGATTTCCAATCACAACATCAAAACCTCCGTTTGCAAACACTTTCGCGAAAGCGGTCTCCCAATTAAAGGCTTTGTCTCCTGCAATGGTTTTACTGTCTATTAAACTGTTACCACATTTAATATTACTGCTCAAATCGTTGAGCTTACGTCGTGGTTGTGCGGTACGAAGCCATAGTGAAAGTTTTGCAATCTCTACAGACTCCTCGTTAAGATCTACGCCATAAATATTGTTCTCCAGTATGGTGTTTTCTATATCTGGAAACTGTAAGCCACCACCTAGAATTTTGGTCTTAAGCTCGTCTATGTACTGGTGTTCCTTAATGAGAAAATCCAGCGCCTGGTTAAGAAATGCACCAGAGCCACAGGCAGGATCGCAAATAGTGATCTGTAACAACCAGTCCCGGTAGGTGTCTAGCGTTTCAACTAGCTTTTGTATGGTCTTGTCGTTTCGCTTCTTTCTTCCGGTACCACGGCCTTTAAAATACTCTTCTTCTTTAAAACCAAGTTCGGTTTTTTTATCATCGCATAGTTTACCTACGGTATTTTCTACAATGTATTTTGTGATGTACTTAGGCGTGTAAAAAACACCATCCTTCTTACGCTTGCTTTTCTGTTTGTCAAAGTTGCCACCTTCTATTTCGGCATTAATGCTTTCAATCTCGTTGAGAGAATTTTCAAAAATATGACCAAGGATATTGACATCTACTTGGCTTTCAAAATCGTAAGTCGCCAGTTTTTTAGTGTGATTGTAAAGTAAATCATCATCGATAATCACACGATCCAGTATAGAATCTGGTTTAAAGAGACCACCATTGTAGGCAAAAATCTCTTTGTTTTCTGCATCGCCCTTACGGCCTTTATCCAGGTAGTTAAAGTGCTTTTTAAAACGATCGTACAAAGGCTCATCTACTTCCAGCTTGCGTATGGTGTCCCATTCTGCAAGACGTTTTATGGTATAATTGGGTTGTAAGAGTCCGCGATCTTCTGCAAAAAAGATAAAGAGAAAACGATCTATAAGTTTCTGCGACTTTTTAAAAAGCGTGAGTTTTACATTTTTTTCCAGGCGTTCAAGATCTGACTGATGTTCTGCATTATCTGTGATGCCAGTCTCTTCTTGCAATGCAACTTTAAGAACTTTACCGTTTTTCTTTACCAGATCACGATACAACTCACGTTTAAAAAGCGAATAATCCTTATAAAACTCTTTGGTAATTTGCTCCTCTACAATGAGTGAATCCTGCTTTATTTGTAGCGGTAATTCCTTGAGCAAATTGTCTTTGTACAAACACAAATACAACAATCCAAAATCATCGCGCGTCAGGTTAAACAAGTCAAAATCCAATAACTCTGTCGTATCGTCTATATAGAAACGTAGTTTTTCAAAATTTGACGTAATGACAAACCTACATCCTTTATGATTTACTTTATAATCAAAAGCCTGGCGTCGTATGCTTTCCAGATCCTTGGTATTAGTACCCTTAAGTTCTACAACGGCTACCGTTTTTTCTTCTGTGATAATGGCACCGTCTGCCTTGCGGTTGTTTTTCTCGTTTTTATATTCTGTAGTAAGGTTGTATTTGGGCTTAGGATTAATGGTATAATCGAGCACGTTTACAAAGAGTTCTGTAAGAAAAGTAGCCTGTATTTGCTCCTCGTTACTCTTGTCTATATTCTGCTGTATCTCAAGGTTGAGAAAGAATTTTGTGTACTTGCGATATGCCTTATCTACTGCGTTTGTGTCCTGTTGTGCGAGATATTTTTTGAGTACAGATGTCTGGAATAATGCCATTTAGTGCTTTACAAGGTTGTTCAGCTCCTAAAATTAACAAAGTTTACAAGCTATTCATCTTTATTTCTCATTTTGTTTTCAGTACGCTTTCGCGAAAGCGGAATTATCCACAAACCAAATCGAAACCTTTTGAATACCAATTAACAAATCCCTGAAAACTCTCTTTTAGTAGTTTGGCACGTGAGAACCAATTCACAGTCAGATGAAAAAAGAACAGCCCGATTATAGCGACTTACAGCAGAGTGTAGATACGCTCATAGGAAAATTTGGTCTTGTCAAAACCATAGAAGTTATCAATAATCTTTCTGGAAACGCACAACTTAAATCTAGCGACACACAAAAGGTAAAGCTTCTCGTCGTTTATATCATCTCGCAGAGCATCCAAATATTTGATCTTCAGGAACCAGAATTTTACACCAGCACGATTCAAGAATATCGTGACGCCAGAATGGCGTGTTATTTCTTCCTTAAGAAATATACCGATACCAGTTATGCCAAGATAGGCGAGAGTTTTAAGCAGTCTAAGCGAGCTGTGATGTACAATTACCACAAGTGCGATGAGATTCTTTCCATCCCAAGCTTTTACAAACCCTTTGTAGCCAAGTTTCAAGTTCTGGAAAACAACGTGATCAACTTTATCGCAAAACTTAATTAGAATTTATGAAAGAAGAAATAGCTCAAGAAGTAAAGGATGTGCTTACCACAGCGCCAGAAGAAATCACCTTTGAAAGTATTCAGGGCGAAGATAGCAGTCCGCTCAACCAGCCTGTGATAGAAAAAGACATCGGTGGCGAGCGTCCAGTAGAAAATGATCCTGAAAAGCAAAAAAGTTGGAACGTGTGGAAACCAGACCGACCACACCAGATGCCAGAAGAACCTGTGACACCATCTAGCGAGCAACCAGAATTCCGCAAAACCGTAGAAGAAAATGTAGAACAGGAAAAACGTGAGCAACCACTAGATGCCCCAGAACAGGAAATAAATGGTGGTGGCTATGACGATGATGATGAGCCACAACCTACAGACGAAGACTTTGAACTGCCTCTAAGCCAAGCCAACCAAGCGGCTGATGCACTTTTGGGAATGTCTAACAATGTTCTGGAAGTAGGTGGCGGTTACTTTGTAAAAATCAGCAAGCACAAAGAATTCTATGATTTTGATGAGATCATTACCGTTATCGATCAGCAGAACGATAAGAATGTTGCTCGCGTAAAGCTAGACAAGGAAGACAAAGCATTATTGCGTCCGTTACTTGCTCAAATCCTGCGTAAGAAAGCCAAAAAACTCACGCCAGAACAGCAATTAATGGGTGCAGTCCTGTCCATCTTAATGAAAAAAGCACAGGTCGTTATGGAAGTGAGAGCAGAAAATAATATTCTGGAAGAGCGCATTCTTGATATCATCCGTGATGAAAAAGCTTCAGTTCTCGAAGAAGAACAAGAAGAATTCACAGCGCAAGAAGAAGAATATGCTAATCAAGATTTTCAGGAAGAGTTAGATTTTGATGAGGAAGAAAATGTTGAAGATTATGATGAAGTTTATGCGGAGCCAGGTCAAAGTAAGAAAGCAGAAAAAGAAACGCCTCATTCAACTGAAGAAGTCGATTTTGAAGATATAGATAACGATATTCCAGAAGCTACCATCCTTGAAGTAGCCGAAGACGAACCCAAAACAGAATAGCTATGTCTGTACATTCTAATCGTGGAAGAAAACCCATAACCTATCTCAAAGAAGACCTGGAACGACAGCCAATGATTTTA
Organism: Nonlabens sp.; assembly: GCA_020630715.1. Lineage (GTDB taxonomy): Bacteria > Bacteroidota > Bacteroidia > Flavobacteriales > Flavobacteriaceae > Nonlabens. The sequence goes on along the minus strand of JAHDIQ010000003.1, from coordinate 275,738 downwards.
TTGGTCTGTGGCGAGACTGGTGTTGGGAAAACATATAGAAACAAGCAAGAGATCAAACGCTATATGATGGATCATCTTGCGGTTGGCAAGAAAGGCCGTAAAGTGCTGGCTTTTGATACTAACGATGATGATTATCCGCAATTCCGTACGGTAAGTCCAAATCACTTGAAGGCGTTAACCAAAGTAACTTCACGTAGAATCAGACCTTTTAATCCCGACGGATCACCAATGGATAATGACGAAAAGAAAGAAGTCATTACCAAAATAATGAAACACTTCAAAAATGGCTTGGTCGTTCTGGACGATATCGATCACTATATGACTGGCGCCAAAGGACAATCGATGATCGGTGCATTATGTACCGTACGTCATAAAGGAATCGACATTGTGCTTACGCACCAATCTGTAGCAAAAATAACTACTTCAGAATGGCAAAACTGTACGTGGTTGCGCTTACACCATCAGGTAGATGATGTGACGCGCTATCGAGAACGCATCCCAAAATATCAAATGGTGCGCATAGGCCAGCTCATCGTAGATGAACAGTATGAATTATGTTCCAATGCTTTTGCAATGGGTAAGATTACAGAGCAGGAATACAAAATCCAGAAAAGTTTCTTTGTCTATATTAATATGCGAGAGCAGCGCATACGTGGTTGTAGCCGTGCTGCTTTTATACGTGCCTGTAAAAAATTTATCGACCAGGAAGAAAGCCGTAAAGTAAAAATGCTACTGAATGAAGAAGATTTTGACGGCAACAACATCTACAAAACAAAGAACGATGCCATCGTAAAATTGATCTCAGATAAGTTGCGCTATCACGAGGATGGGATGGTTGGGCCTATGTGATTATGAATGTTTACCTGTAATAGGTCTCAAATCTCGTGCGAATTTTAATTCAAATATAGAAACTAAGTCGTGCATTTCTGGCTCAAAATGAAATGCGTGTAAACGTATGTCAAGACCAAATTCCTTTGCCCAATGATATAATTGTAAACCTTGAGTTCGGGCTACTTTATAATACCCTAAGTGCTGAATTAATCGGCCATAAAACTTCTTCTTTACTTTTCCTACGTATAGGATTTTAGAATTTTTGCAATATCCCTTCTTCATTGCAGGAACAGATTTAGAACCTTCAGCCGTTTTATATTTAATTAAACATTGTCGTAAGAGACCTGTATCTTGATTTGAAGTTATTTCAAAGAAGTACAAAACGGGACCTGTGAAGTCTTGTAACTTGTTGAATAGCTCTTTATGCTCAGCAGACTGTCTAATGTCTATATCATTCCAATCTGAGAGATCCTTGCATTTAAAATCATATTGGATATAGTCTGAAACACCATTAATTTCCACATTGTTTAAGTGTGAAGCCAGTCTTCCTGCGGCAGCTTTTATTTCTTTCTCAATTTCTTCTTTCATATCTCCCATTTAATTTCTCCCACACGATCCTTAATAGCTTTAAGAGATTTCAAGACTTCTTCGTCATCAGGTAATTCGCCAGTAAGCAACTCTTTGAAAGAGCTGTTGTAGGTTGATTTTATTTTGCTCCAAACGCTTTCAAGATCTTCAAATATGAGTGCTTTGCTTGGATGCTGAGAGAGCCATTCCTTGTCATTGGGAATTGCTTTGTCATCATCTTTGCCTACCTGATTGAGCATTGCAGAAAAGTCTTCACTAGCTAGAAATTCCTGAATCCGCTCTAACTTTAATAGTTGGTGCAAATCATAAGTGTGCCTAACTTTATCTGCTAAGTCTTTCAAAGGGTTTTCGGTATATGAAAATCGCACCAGGCTTATCACTTTCTCACAAAAGGTACGCTCAATATCGAGCGCAACTACTTTAAAAGGTTCAAGCTCGTATTTGGTTATTAGATCCACATTTCCTGTACTGGCAATTAGACCGGTAATCATCGAGTGTATCTCAACTGTACTGCTGGGATGTGGGCTTCCATAGCTGGACACTTCTACCACAATCTCGTCGCGCACGTGGCCAAAGGCTCCATCCATTCCGCTTTTATCATAACTGTACACCAGTTTTCTAATCTTACCCTTTTTGTTTTCGATTAAATGATCAGGTACATAAGTCAAAGGTTCAGCCACAGCTTCTGTGACAAGCTTAAGTTTCTTCTTGATGGCGTTACTTCCTTCTTCTTCGGTAGTGATGATGACGAGATCTATATCTTCCGAAAAGCGCTCGATAATCTTATGGCACTTTGATAAAGACGTTCCACCTTTAAAAACGGTAATATCCTTAGATGTAGGGTTTGTAAATATTTGTTTGAGCGCAAAAGTGACCCAGTAATCTTTTTCAATAAATATTTCGGCAATGCCGTAATGATCAGCGGCAGCGCGTATCGCATTTCTGAAGGGTTCTTGATATTCGTGTAATTTCATTAAGCGATGTTCCAGTTATTGATGGTTGGTAATATATCCTTGGAAATCCCAAAGGTGTAGGTACTTAAGGCATTGATGTTTTCACGCAATGCGTTGCTCTGTTTCTCTAATCCCATAAATTCGTAGATAGCACCTATTAGAGCAGCAACTTTAGGTGGGTACGCTTTCGCGAAAGCGGTAAAACGTTCCAGATCTTTTGCAGAAAATTGAGCTATTCTATTTTTGAGAAATGAAAGAATCTGAGAGCTATCGCCATCAGGAATATTTTTAAAGTCTTTTGCCACATCGAGCACCTCTAGTAATGGAATGTTCTTTTTAGAAACGGTAACATAGCTCTTTGCAGGTCGTACCATTGTGTTTCCTACCTTACCACGTACTTGTTTTGAAGAACTAGCAATTCTCACTACGTTAGGAACCTGAGTGGTCAGCCTGAATTGATTGTACAATCGCACTCCAGTAATGTAGGCCACCTGTTTGTTATCTTCAAAAAGATAGATATTGAGCAGTTCTGTATCACTAGGTCTTAATTCGCCAAAGTCTGTTTGTTTAGGCTTATAATAAACACCTTTTCTATATCTCTTTATAGTACCAGCAGTAACTAGTCTACTTAAAGACTTAGAAGCAGCTGTAAACTCACCTTGAGGTATAGCCAGATCATCGTATGTAAATGCATCTCCTGCATCTATACGAGCTATCTTATCTTTTATATATGCTGTTATATTCATAGTTTAAGCAATACAAAGATACTTAATTACTTTATAATGTCAAGTTTTTACATCTATTTACTTGACATCTATAGCAACATCTATTCCTTTATTAGTTTCTTTATTTATAGCTTATTCTATATCTACAGCATCTCTATCTCCGTCCCAAAGTCCCAAACCCTACCACTGTAAACCTTGTACTTCCCTTCATCTTTGTGCTCACAAGGTTTAGAGACCTGCCCATTATTACAAACAGTTTTACAAAAACAACCCAAAATGGCACAGAAAAATGACATCGCCTGGCAACCTATAATGTACTGCGTAGGAGCAGGAATCGCTGGCATCGCAATAGGAACCTTACTGGTAGCACCTATGGTTCAAAAGATGAAGGCAAAAAAGCTCGCAGAAAAAAACAAGAAGACTGCGGCTGTCCCTACCAAAAAGGCATAGCATTTAGAGATGCGCCAAAAGGGACAACATATTCTTGAGATGAAAAACTCCATTGTTGCAATGGACAAATCCCAAACTAATGAAAGATTATAACGACGAGTTAATGCGCTACGAAGAAGACGCAGAAAACCAATACGACGATTACGACCACGAAGAAGACTACGATGACTATGACGATGAGGACGACTTCGATACAGGCTTTGAAGGCCTAGAAGATGGTTATGATGATGAGTTTGAAGACGAGTACGACGACTATGACGATTATGCAGATGAAGTTGAGTACGAAGATGATTATGACGATTACACCGCAGCCACAGTAGGCAAGATTGATCCTAACGACCGTACCCTAACGGTAGTGATCACAAACAAATCTGGCGCAGCGGCAGAGGCAAATGTTTTTGGCGGTAACCGTGAGGCAGCACAGCCTAATGGTGTGACCGTAGAGATAGAAGAATCCAGTCACAAGGAAGTACGTGAAGAGAGTAAGGCAAACCCTTTTAAAATATCGGGAATGAAGTACTCTGTGAGCAATCCGCTACAGTTTGATAATGTACTGCGCGTGGAGCGTAGAACAGCTTCAGGTTCAAAAACGACCAGAGTGTATCAACCGCGTAATGCGACTTCACCACAAAACTTTACCCAAACGCTCATTGACGATGACAACTTCGAGATGGACGTGACGGGACAGGATTCCCTACAAATTATGGTAGAAGATGGTGTTACGGCCGTATTCACATTTACCATTAAAGCAAGAGCAAATCTGGGCAACTTGCTTAAGGGTCAGAACGTTGCAGAACTCTCTCGTGCGCCACGTACGACTGGACTTCCACAACTGGACCTGATACGCAGTCGTAGAAAACCCAGACCGTTAGGGCGTCCCAGACGTAGAGTGAGACGTTCTCGCAGGAGACCTGTAAGCCGTCGTCGATATGTCAGAAAACCGGTGGCGAGACGGTCTAAGTCACGCCTTGTAAGACGTAAGAGACGATAGTTGGAGCTCCGACTTGAGTCTTGACTCTTTCCCTAATTGAGACAGCCAGAGTCACGGTTTCCCCCAAACCTAGCTCTGGCTGTTCTTTTTTAACGACACCCTATGAAACGCAACAATAACCCCAAAAATCTCGCACAGAACAGGATAGACTATATCGTCTTCCATAACACAGATGCTGCAAATGACATCTTGTTTGATTACGGTTTTGAGAAAATTGACAACCAGCAACATCTGTCCCAAGCGGTTAAAGAACTCGTAAAGAACAAAGGCAGAAAGGTCATCAAGGATCTCCTGGAAATTCATCCAGACAAGGCAGCGATACTTCAGGTAAATACTGTTGAAAATTCCAAATGTGCTGCCTGTGGTAAAAACGCTGTAGTTCATACTGAGCGTAGCCGAAGTACGAAAGCGGAAAACTATTGCAAATCCTGCGGTCATTCCAACTATGCTGGATCTGGAGATGAAGACAGTTTTCTGGATCAGTTGAATTCCTACGATGATAAAGCCCTAGAGAAATATTATCAGGACATCGTAAAGCGATCCAATGAAGATCTGGAAGACAAAAACCTAGCTCAGGAAGTTCAAATGGTCTGGAACGAACTTCGTAAACGCAAGGAAAGCAAACCAGAAGTAACTGAAGACAAATCCAAAGGCATCCATATCACAAAAGATGAGATGCTGCTTTTTGGCGTCGTATTTATCGCTGGTGTTCTGGTAGGTGCGAGTATAAAATTTGACTTAAAAAATGGCAAATAAAACCAAACAATTAAAATACAATCAGGCGATAGATGATATCTCATACCTGATCCTGCACTATCCCTTAGAACTGCAACAGCTCTTGCGTGTCTATGGCATCACTTTCCGAGATAGGCCATCACACAAGGCACTCATTAATGAGACCGTAGAACTGATGAAGGATGATAATTCCGCTTTCGCGAAAGCGCTTGCAGAACTCATATCCAGACTTGCAGGCCGTGAGGACGAATTTTGGGGAGCCGTGGCCAAAGGTGCCGTGGGAATCCTGGGCGGTCTCTTCAAAAAGAAAAAACGCGGAAGTTCTGGTGGTAGCAATAATGCAGCTGCCGCTGCGGCGGCACAAGCAGCGGCAGCCAAAAGAGATATGGAGCGTCGTATGCAACAGATGCGTGAAGAACAACGCCGCCGTGATGAAGAGCGACGACAGGCAGAAGAACGTCGTCGTGAAGAACAAAAACGCAAGGAAGCCGAAGCAAAAAAGAAAACCAATATGATGCTGATGATAGGTGGCGGTGTGGTGGTTCTGGGCATAGGCGCAGCGATTTTATTGAAGTCCAACCAGCCACCGATGCCTTATGGCGGTCAGCGAGCACAAATGCCACAACAGTTATGACAAACACATTCGGATTAACAGACTATGACGTGTACGATGATGGAGATTACGACAGCTATAGACGTAGTCGCAGAAAAATACGCAGACAGCGCAGAAAAGCAAGAAGGATCGCAAGACGTGCCCCTAAAAGTCGTGTCAAAATCGCACCTAGACGGAAAATCTTGCGTCGTCCACCTGTTGTAAAAGACAGACCGAGACCTATAAGGAAAAAGAAAGTAGTCCGTAAAAAACTGCCATCTAAAGTTCCCGTAAGCATCTTAATTCCCAAAGGAACACCTATAAAAACCAAGCTGTCTAGCAAACCTATTTTCAAGCCCACTTTAGTAAAAAAAGGCAAGCCTATCAGTAAAGATCAAAAGGTTACAAAAGCGCAAATAGCAAGCCTTCAAGTTCCTGCAACAGTGGAGAAAGCAGCAGCAGAAAAGGCAATGAAGTCGGACGGTAAAACAGCAAAGGTGGTTAAGATCATTGCCATCGTCGGAGTTACTGGTGCTGTAGGTTTTGGGATCTATAAATACATTCAAATCAAAAAGAAAAGCAATGGACATACTGGCGCAAATAAAGGAAAGTGAAGTGTCTGACGATGGAAGTTTTCAGGAAGGATTTCTGTATGGATCTGTCAAGAATATAGGAGAAAAAACGGCTCAAGTAAATGGCGTTTCCCTTCTTCCAGGCGAAGCCAAAAGCTATCCATTTGTAGGTAAAGGCTACCACAAAATCAACTATGAACCCAACGGAAGCACCTTGCGTGTTCTGGAAGTACTATAACCTATGATTACAGGAGAAACAGAATACATTCTGGACGATAATTATGACGATTTCTTTGGCAACAAAAAGAAACGTCGTGCGCGTCGTGCCAAACGGAAAGCGCGAAGAGCGGCAAGACGCAGTGCACCTAAACGCATTGCACGTCGAGCCAAAAGCAAAGCCTTCTTTTCTAAACTGGGTAGCGCTGTTCAAGATATGGGCGGAGCAACGGCTATAGGTGCTGCAATCGACACGATTACAAAGCCTACACAACCTACAGGATTTGGCGTTGCAACCGAACCTGCATCAGACTTTGATTTTTCGTTTGGTGCGGCAGCTGTTCCTGAAGAAGAAAAGAAAGGTATTCCTACGATAGTCTTTGTTCTAGGTGGCGTGGTCGTAGTTGGCGTTGTGGGGTTAGTGGTTATCAAGAATAAAAAGAACAAACAACTGTATAGCCAATGATCATCCCGATTCCATCCAATAAAGAGCGTTTCAAAATACGACTCGGTATCAAATCCAAAATGCCAGTGCAGTTGGGCATACGTGTGTACGATCCGCGATATCCTAATACGTATTATTTCAGGAGAAAAGCACAGTTCTATGAAAGCGATGAGAAACGAGAGTTTGTGATCTCGCTTCCAGTAACCCCAGAAGTCCTAGAGATGGAGCTGTTCGATAAAGTTTCAGGAGAAGACTATCAGTTTGATATGAGCTACTTCAAGGTAGAAAAAATGAAACCTGCCGAAGTCTGGGCAACTACCGAGCAACACCGCTTTATGGATTTTGCCATAGACTTTGCCCAAAAAGCAGGTCACACACCTACTGGCTTTTACGATTCAAAAAATCACGAGTTTTTATTTCAATACCTGCCCACGATAACAGATGCTTTTGGTAAGGAATTGATTACACCAGCTCGGACACATCGCAAGATGCCACGTGTACAGATCTCACAGCGATTATTCATAGGTTATACCATTCCCATACGTGTGGCAATTCTTGCGCACGAAGGATGCCATTGGTTCCTGAATACCAGAAGTCAGAAAACAGCAGATCTCTGTGGCATTAAAAAATATCTGGACTACGGATTCCCGACGATTGAAGCCATTTATGCCGTGACTAAGGTTTTTGGCAATAACCCACACCACGTGGGCGCATCACAGGTGCAACGCACTAGGGACGTGGTTGCCTTCATAGAAAATTATAGAGCAAATGCATAAACTATTTCTAATCACAATGGCAGTATTTACAATGGGTGCAACCATAAAATTGACACCCAAAAACACGGAAACCTTAGCCTGTGAAAGTTGCGAAGATCCTGCGGTAATCAAGAGAACAATCCATTCTAACGAAGATGCTTATATGAACGACAATTCTGCAAAATATAGAACCGATCTCAAAAAATGGGGTACACGATCTGGCGTGATGCACGTTGCTTTCCCAGAAACCAAAAAGAGAAATTGCGAACCTTCAAGAGATGCTGTTTTCTATGCGACCGATGAAGGTGTAATGGAAATTTCTGATTGTGGTTCTGGTAGAAGTCCGCTTTCGCACTTCGGCTCCGCTCAGCATAAACGCCAGCGTAACCTTATCAAAGATCAAAAACAAAAGGAAGGTTTTAAACAGTATCAAAAGTACCTGCACGATGAGTTTGATGTGATGCAGGTAACTGTCAAAAATCACACACCAGATATCAGAAATGTTTGTCTTTGGGGTGGCAATAGTGATAAGCCTATCACAGATCCTTTATTTATAGAAAATGCAAAAAAAATCGATGTTTTAGTAGGCACGCATCCTCAGCAAGTCGTGCTTAATCCTGCAAATGATTTATTGTATGTGGCCAATCAGCTTTCGGATTCTGTATCGGTGGTTGCTCGAGATGGGACTGTTATTGCTACAATCCCATTAACAGAGAACGGAATGCCTGGAACCGTTTCGCCGGTAGCGCTAGCAGTAAATATCAATTCTGGCTATTTCTACGGAATAGTGTATGTCATAGGTTCTGTAAATAATACAATGTATCACATAGGTTTAAATCACAAAGTAGTAGATGCCAACAGAACTGGAAAACGACCTACGGAGATACGCTTTGATAGCAATACAAATGAGCTTGTAATTAAGAACATAGTTTCTAAAAGCACGACGCGAATTAATGCAGAAACACAAGTGCAAACTGAAACACCTTGGGGAATACAAGACCAGTTTCGATTGGTAGTTAATGAATCAACGTCTGATTTTGCTAAAGTCACTACACAGCTCAATCTTCTAACCATATTTAATGCATCCAAAAGCCCGACGGTAACCATCAATGATGAATATCACGAAGAGCGTGAAGATTTTAAGTTCAGTCCAGGAATGTTGAAGCACCTTAAAATCGTAGCGTCTGGAGAACGTCGCGTAAACGCATTGCAACTTCTACAAAAGAGCATTGCAGGAAAAGAGATTTGCAGAACAATTTCGCTTGGAAATTATCAAAGTCCGCAGAACTTTCAGAATGTCTCTGAAGTTTTTGGTGTAGATGGGGTAATGCTCGATGGCCAGAACAGCTGGTGCTTTAAGATTGGTGGTTTGCAGACCATCACATTCATTTTGTATTACAAAAAGCTGGAAATGTATAACCTACTTCCAGAAAAGGCGTCGCTTGCCTATGGCGTGCAAATGAGTAAAGGCGTTCCCAAACGAGTTCCTAAGAATCCATTCAAATCTAAACTATGAGTACCGTCATTAACAAGGCATTGAGCCAATATGGAGTTACGGAACTAGTTGGTCAAAAGCATAATCCTGTCATACTAGATTATTTTGAAAAGATAGGTCATACGTGGGTCACTACCGATGAAACTGCTTGGTGCTCTGCTTTTACAAACTGGGTTGCCCTAGAATGTGGAAAAGAAATGAGCAACCAACTCACAGCACGCTCTTGGCTAAAAGTAGGAACAGAAACAAAGCAACCAGCCATAGGAGATATCGTAGTCTTCTGGCGTAGTAAAAAAAATAGTTGGAAAGGTCACGTGGCATTCTTTATCGGCTATTCTGAAGACAAGAAATACATCTATTGTCTGGGTGGCAACCAGAACAATCAAGTAAATATCAAGGCATATCCAATTTACCGATTACTTGGTTTTAGAAAACTCAATAATTCCATCACTCAAAATTCAATAAAATGAAAGACGTAGATTTTTTAGTCATACACAGTACCGATACCAGCGAAGCCTTAGATCTCGATGCAAGAACGATTATCGTTAAACATACCAACGACAAACGCAATGGTGGTTTTGGTTGGAACCGTCCTGGATTTGATTATCTCGTATTGCAGGATGGCACTTTAGAAACCATTATCCCTGAAGACAGCCCGACCGAAGTAGATCTTTGGGGCATCTCACAAGGCAGATTTGGTATTACTGGCAATATAAAAAACCTTGCATATGTGGGTGGCAGAACGCTTAAAGAAGCGTGGTGGAAAGATACACGTACCGAAGAACAAACCGCCACACTAGAAGCCGTGATACGATTTTATACTATTAGGTTTCCAGAAATCATCATTGTCGGATTTAATGAGATTGCCACAAAGGAGGATAGTGACAAACCTGGTTTTAGTGTCAAGGAATGGCTGGAAGAACTGGAGATTCCCAAGTGTAACATTTATCAAGGATTTTAAAATGAGAACCATCATCACATTAGGTATAGGATTTTGGATGGGACGACAGCTCTACATCATTCACGATAAGCGAGTCGCACGAGCGAGAGAAGCAAAACTGAAGCAACGCTTAATGGCTTTTCTCAAAGAGAAAGATCTCAAACAGAACCAAATTGAAAAACAAGCCAATCAACTTTTAGGCAATTAAATGGCACAGCAAGTAACCATAAAAAACGCATCCTTTCTCATTCCAGAAGCCGACGACCCTTGTGACTTCTGGACGAGCTATTATGCAAAATTGAAGAAGGAAGTGGGACAGGATAACGCAAAAATGCTGTGGCTGGTCACTTGGAAAACAAATGGATCTGCGCTATGTACCACAAGTCCGTCATTTAATAAATGGTTGCTCAAGAACGAGCTGGACGTGAGCAATATGGCAACCAGATCCATTGCAGATATTTCGGAAATAGGCGGTAATATTTTTGGTTTAGGCAAGAGCCTTACCAAGATTTTAGCCATAGGAGTTCCGGTCATTCTTACCATCACACTCATTCTTATTGTGGTGGTTTTACGCAACTCTGCAAAAGATGCAGACATTACAGATCTGGCGATGCTCACGCCAGCCGGACGCGCTACTAAACTATTAGGCAAATGAACAGACAGCTCATCTATAAAGTAAGTGGCGGTGCTGTGGGAATTCTTATTGTTGGAAGCTCATTTCTATCCATACGCCAGCGTAAACGCGATCAAAAAACAAGTGAACTATTGACGCATATAAAGAAACAACTAGCTACCACGGCAAATAATCTCGATGCAGAAAATGCCTTTGACATTTACTACCTAACAAAGGTGCTACAGAATGTAAACGGGCAAGTGATTGCAATGAGTGAGAGTAGCGCGACCAGTTTTGCAAAGCAGATCCACAAGTCTTGGGGCGCGTGGTATGAAGGTGGAGATGATGAAGATGCGGTGTATGCCGTGTTTAGAAAATTAAAGGATAAAGTCCAAGTGTCGCAGGTGGCGAAGGCGTATCAAAGCACTTACAACAAGAACTTGATCGATACCATAAAGGATCGACTTTCAGAAGATGAAATCAAGATCATCCTGAACATCATTGGACAAATACCCAACTATAGAACAGCTTAAAAAAGAGAGAATGAAAATTACAAAAACAGGATGGTGGATGATAGGTGGCGCTACAATGGCGGCAGTTACGGTAGGTGTGTTTGTTACGCTTTCGCGAAAGCGTAAAAAGGAAAAGCAACAAGCTCAACAGGTCATCGGTAAAGACATAGGCTCTGGAATCCAAGTGTCCACAGGAAATCAAAGCACAATTAAACGAGAACCCAACTGGGACAAGCCTTTTGATATGAATTACCTGACCAATGTGCAGCAATGGATCGCACCGCGAAATATTAAAATACTGGACGACGCTACGGCCAGAAATTTGGCAAAAAAGCTCAAAAATGCCAAAGGCACTTTTAATGATGATGAAGATGCGGTCAAAGACGTTTTTGCAAAACGCTTGCGGGATAAAACCCAAGTAGCGAGCCTTTCAAAAGCATACTGGCTATTGTACAAACAGGATTTGTGGAAACACTTATCCAGCTTTTTGAGCGCGTCAGAGATGAAACAATATGTGCATAATCCTGTGCGCCAATTACCTAATTATCAAACCCAATAACTATGAAGAAAATCGTAACCAAACCTAAGAAAACCTTTTTTGAACAGAACAAAGATCTCATTGTTGTAGGTAGTGTGATCGTTGTGCTTGCAGGTGGCGCAGTCGCCTATATGTATTACAAGAAAAAGAAGGAACAAAACGAAGGCGATCTGGCTCAAAACCAAGAGAGCACACCACAGATAATTCCTATTAACACGACCATTCCTGTTTCAAGTAGTTCTGGATCATCTTCCAGTTCTTCATCCACACCACGAATTCAATACGTGAAGACTGGCTATCCGCTTAAATATAGAACACGTCATCAAGATGTAAAGATCTTGCAGTCCTATCTCAAGATTTATAAAGAGAATCTAGGTAAGTCTGGTTCAAAGCGCGACGGAGTGGATGGCGTTTTTGGACCGCTAACATTAAAGGCTGCCAAAAAGCGATTGGGCAAATCTGAATTTACAGAAAAAGACATCGCTGGAATGCGTAAAGCGCTAAAAATGGTAGGAAAATGAAACGGGAAAGCATTATAAGGATAGTTTGTATTACTGGCGGTTTGCTCGGTGTCGGCATCGTTGCCCATCAATTGCTGAAAAGTAAACGAGAAGATGCTGAAGAGCAAAAGCAAGCTGTGGCGGCAGTCTTGAAAAAGGAGATTTTAAAACCGAAACAGACAGGTTTTAAACCTACAATGCAAGTGGTCAAGACAAAACCACCTGCACCTGAAAAAAAGTCCAACGCACCGAAACCCAAAACACTACCTAAAAAACCTGTTGCAGATGAGTTCCCTTTGCAATTGGGAAGCAAAGGAAAAAATGTGGAACGCTTGCAGGTGTATTTGCTAAGAAATTACGGTTGGGCTGGAATCGTGACTGGCGTTTATGATGAAAAAGTTCAAGAGCGTGTAGAAAAATATCTAAAAGTCGAGACGGTTACAGAATCGCTCTTCAATGCCTTAGATATGAATGAATCCATTAAAAACCAATCCAACTAATTATGGGTAAAAGCATTAAAGATATTGTATCCAGCCTTGTAGATGATGATGGCATTAAAACCGAAGTCACGCTCACGATGACCAATCAGACGCTTACCAAAATCATCATTGCGCTATTAGCATCTGGTGCAACGATTGTTCTGGTGGCTCATTTGACCAAAAATATGTTCCCAAATCATCAATTATCCCTGCTTACGGCAGACATAAAAACTATAAAAGAAACCCTTAAAAATCAATTGAAATGACAGACATCCTAAAACACTTAGTTCACTACTTATCCAGCTTAGACTGGGCGTACATTTTTACGTTCATCATTATTGCCTTTGGTCTAAATCAGAAACCAGTTACAGATTGGCTAGCAGATTTTACAGGTATAAAAATCAAAACACGTTATCGTGTGCTTATCGTAGGATTTCTTTACGGTATCATCGTTTATTTCATTAGAGATACGATGTTGCACAAGATAGAAATGCTGTTGCAGTCATTTGTGTTTGCGCTCGTGTTCCACAAACTGATTTTAGAAAGTGTGTTGAACAGACTTTTTAAGCCTGAAAAAGAAGATAAACGTGAATAAGTGGAAAGTCATTTTTGCCATTTTCTTTTTTGCGGTGGTCGTCCTTGTGCTTACGCAGATCATCATTCCGCAGGAAAATGGCTATGAGCTAAGGACACCTAGCGACTGGAAAGAACAAAACCAAACCCTGCTTATCAAGAATCAATCGCTAGATCTGGAGATTGAAGATCTGGAAAAGCAGGTGGATAGCCTAACAGCTTTGGTGAACAAGAACACCGTCACAATCGGCCATCTAAAAACGAGTCTCAATGAAAAAATTACTACTATTTCTAGTTATAGCGATGCAGAGCTATTGCTGTATTTCTCAAGATTTAAAACCGATAGTACAGCTCATAAAAAATGAGAAACACTTCTGTTTTAACCTGGAACAGTCTCGTGAGATTGCATTGAGATTAGAGCGTGGTAGATATCAGGATTCCATTGTGAGACGATTGGATTTTTCACTCACTCTAAAGGACAGTTTACTCGTAAAGAAAGATTCTGTGGTGTCAAGATTGAGATTGCAAAATCTCAATTTGATGACAGTTTCAGAGAATAGCAATGAGCAGATTCTCTATTTAGAAAACCAATTAAAATTTAAAAATGAAAAACTGAAACAAGGCAAGTTGCACAAGATACTTTTGGGTGGTGGCTTGTTGATCCTTTCAGGAATATTAATAGCCAACTAATTATGGGATATCAAAGTGATAGCGTTTCAAAAGAGACAAAAGCGATAGAAAATACACAAGAGATTTTAGAAGTTAAGCCGGAACATTTAGGACCAAGTTTGCTACACTCGCCAGTACGCAATCGGTACTCGGTCATTAATGCAAATCTAGTTGTTGGGAAGGATATTCGCCTACGTGCTAGAAACGCCAAACAACTTGAGATTGCCGGCTGGCAGGTAAGTTTACCAGCACCATTGGTAACAGATCAATCTGACTACTACGGACTATGCCAGACTGAAAAGGGAAATACCTTTAACTATGCGATAGATGCAGATGGTAGATTGTTTCTCTACGGGACTTTTGTCGATAGTGAAGATCACGTGATACTCAATGTGAACCCTTATTTGGCCGAGCTTCCATTGCGCTATGTCAACTCTAGAAATGGCGGTGGTGAGTTTGTAGTACCAAGAGATGAACCTAAACCAACTGATGAATTTTAAATGAATTACGCTTTCGCGAAAGCCTAAAAGACCACGTTATGAATGTTTATGAAATTGTTGCGATTGTTTTAGGCGCTACGGGCTTCTGGAAGCTCATAGAATTATTGATGCATTATAATATCCAGCGCAAACTGAAAAATGCAGAGATACGGCACATTAACGCGCAGGCTAATGACAGCATTGTGACCAACTGGGTGCAATGGTCTGAAAAAATGGAAAAACGAATCAGTCAGCTCGAGAATAAAAATACCGCTATGTCGCGCACGATTACTAAACAGCGTGATCGTATCACGGAGCTTGAAAAATACATAGAACAGCTAGAAGCCGAAATTCAGATTTACAATAAAAAGAAAAGAGAATGAATGTAGATAAAGGAAGCAACACATTGAACTACATTTTTGCCGCATTTACCTTGTTGAGTGCCATTAAAATAGGCTCTGATCTTTATTTGAGATACAAGGAAAGTCAGCAAAAAAAGAAGCCTTGCAACTGTAAAGACAAGGCTTAATGGCATTTAAGGATAACCGCCATATTTATATAGGCTTAGGCACAATGGCGCTACTTATGGGTGGCGCTTTTTTGGCTTTTAGATTAAGCAGGTCGAACTCTAAATCTAGGACTCACGGACGTAACGGTATTGCTGTAGATCTCTCGGTCTTTGACAGTCCAGATATGCCTGGTTCTGGTAATTGTATGGACAGACGACTTATAGCGATGCTGCACAACCTATCTGTGAAAACCGGTTACCCCATATTCAGTTGGATAAACTCTGGAGCCCGTAGTGAAGCTCATAATCGTAAAGTAGGTGGCGTGCGCAATTCTTCTCATAAAATGCCTGCTTGCAAAGCTGTTGATATAGGAGCTTCTTCTAGATCAATCCGCAATAATCTCGTTATGGCAGCGCGTGATGTTGGTTTTAAACGCATCGGTGTAGGCAATACATTTGTCCATCTGGATGTAGATGAAGGTAAATCGCAGTATGTGGCTTGGGGTTATCCTAGTGGGAGGCCTGCGGAGGTTAATCCTTTTGTGTAGTTTTTTCATTCAATTATCGAAAAGTAGACAAAATGTTTTCATTGCCTTAATTCTTTTTTAACTTGTCTGGTTTTAAAAGATTTATGACGAAAAAGAAGTTAGTACAAATAGATCAGCACTGGATGGACAAAGAACTAGTGTCTCATCTGAATGAAAAAATAGGAGATAAAATAAGTGCCAGACTTTATACAATAAAGCCAGTTTCTACTGCTATTGATTTTTTATCACTAAGTAAATTTCTTACTAAAATATTACCTCATTATGTCTACAGTATCAAAGAAATAGAAGATGATATTGCGCGCGAAGTAAAAAGAATGGTAAAAGCTGTACGTCTTTCTAATGCAGGATTGCTGGAACACGAACTACAACAAATAATTGATTCGGAAAGCGCTAGAGTTAAGAGTGAAGCTTGGTCAGAAAAATTTAATCAAAGCAGGATATTCTTTAAAAAGAGTAGTGAGAAATACATTGGAGGTAAGTATGGTGAACTACTTTTATTTGCTCTTGTAGAAGGTGTGCTAGGATGTAAAATGGTAGCTCATAAAATTAGGCATTTAACTAATGTACACGATGAAGTCAAAGGCAGTGATGGGCTATTTTTAGGTGATTATAATGATGTTCCTTCCCTATTAATAGGCGAATCTAAGATTATGATAAGTATGTCAGATGCTATTACAGAGGCACTCGATTCCATTAATAGATATCATAATGATAAAAATAAAGCACATAACCTAAATCACGAACTCGTGATTGCAAAAGCAGATATCCATAATTATGACGCGGATATTGACGATTTATATGACAAACTTGACCCAACACAAGATACCTATAAGACTCAAATACTAGTACACCCAATCATTTTGATGTATGAGCGATCGTATATGGTCGACGTTCAGAAAAAAGCGAAAAACTACGAAGAGTTTCAAGAATTAATCTCTGCATTACTACTTAAAAAAATTAAAGGTAAAAGAGAAGTATTTAAACTCATTGAAAAACATATAAAGGAAGCTGGACTAGAACACGTTCATTTGGATTTTTTCTTAGTTCCTGTAGATAAGGTTTCTAATTTTAGAAACGCAATGGATGATCAACTCTTATAGATATGGGTAAAAGAAAAAACATTGCAAAGCAAGCATACGCTCATCCTATTCTTTTAGAAGTTTTTGACTTGCTGAATCTGAAGATTATTTACAGTGGCTATTATCCATATACGAAGGTAAAAACAATACCCATTGACCTTGCAAAATTGAGAAAGGCAACTTGGCTAGTTTCCATTCTTGCAGGTAGTAAGAAAGAGAAACATAGAATAAGAGCGCAAAGATTTGCAACATTACTATATTTATCAAATACTGATGAAGCAGAATATCTCGATGTTATAAAGGTTTGTTATGTGCTCTTTTCAAGATTAGGGAATCTTACAGCAACACGCTTTTTTAAACAATTATTCGATGTAAAAGATACGGAGACAATGAGGTATGATTACGATACATTGTTATCGATGGAACTTCTATTACAGCGCCAGAGTAAAACTATTAAAACTGTTAATGGGACTGTTTTATTAACATCTTTTCAAAAAGGACTTTGGAACGGATTAAACGATGAATCTAATCTAGCAGTATCCGCTCCGACGTCTTCTGGAAAGTCCTTTATCTTAAAACAATTTCTTACTCAGACTTATACTGTTGAAACCAGATTTAAGACAATTTATGTAGTTCCCAGTAGAGCCTTAATTAATCAGGTAAGCGAAGAATTTAGGATTGAGTTAATCAATACTAATACTTTAATACGAACCGCCTACATTGAAGGAGATGAAGAAGAACCTGGTACTGAAAATATAAGAGAAGTTGTACGTGAACCAAAAATCTTGTACATACTCACTCCAGAGCGCTGTATAAAACTCCTTACAGCTGATTTAGCACAGAAGATTGATATAGATTTTATTTTTATTGATGAAATCCAAGGTGTTGAAGATGAACAAGGTCGTGGGTCAACATTTGAGAACGTTTTTGAAGATTTGGCGGTACAATTTCCAAAAGCAAAATTAGTAACGGCAGGACCGCATATATCAAAGCCCGAAAAAACCTTTTTAGAAGTATTTGGTAAAGAGGCGACTCCTTTTCGTACACAGTTATCTCCCGTAATTCAGTTCAAAAAGATTGTACGCGCTACGCAACAAAAAGACCTGGAGATAGAAGTTAGAGACGATATCAATAAGCCTTTAGTTATTAATATTGATACAGATTATAATGCTCAGTCTCTTTTTAAGAACGGTAGTAATGGTAATATAATAGAACGCGTAATAAATCTTGTCGCTCCAGCGCAATCTAATATAGTTTTTAGTAATAGAGGCGATTATGCTGAAAAATGGGCGCAAGAGTATCAAGAATCAAAAGATTACCTCAAAGTTCCGAAAAGAGTACAAGAGCTAATTGATTTTTTAAAAGATGAATTTAATCCTAAATATTATTTAATAGATTGCCTTGAAAAAGGCGTTGCATTTCACCACGGTAAATTGCCTGATATTATTAGAAAAGAGGTTGAAGAACTATTTCAAGACAAGAAAATCTTAAATCTCTTCTGCACTTCTACTCTTATTGAAGGCGTAAATCTACCTGCAAATAATTTGTTCATTATTACGCCAAGAAAGAACCTAGAAGACCTTACAGACTTCGAGTTTGGTAACCTTATTGGTCGCGCTGGACGTTTGAGTGAGTCATTATATGGTAGTATCTACTTTATAGAGAAACCAAATCACAAGGGCAAAACACCACAAGAGTACTTTGATGCAGAGTATGATAAGGAAATACAAACTTTTTCCACCAAAAACTTACCAGAATATAATTTTAAGTATCTCAAAGGTAATATTAACGAGATTGAAATTTTAAATGAGAATGGCAAGCGTGACAAGAATGAAATCGCAAAACAGAAAAACTTAACGCTCTTTATAAGAAATAAGTTTATAAAAAATAGAGATAGTGTTGAGGCTTTTTTACTCAAAAAAAATATCGGAGATGAACAAGTTGCTAGAAGTTTGGCTGTGCTCGATACAGAATTAGCAGAAATATCAATACCGAGAAGGATTATTCTTGAAAATCAATCCATTGACCCATTATTACAGAATGAGCTTTATCTCGCTGTTAAAAACTCAGAAATTCATAACTGGGTAATTACGCCAAATAAACTATTGGAGAAAAGAAGGAGAAAAGATGATGCTCTAGCTTTGCCTAATAAAGAAAGACCTTTTTTTTGGCAGCTCCTTACCATCATAGAAGGTTTGGATAATATTTTTGATTTAAGGACAGAAACATTTGAGAGATATAGCATAAGCGGTGTAGGTACTATTGGGATGGCGATACACGCAACTACTTGGCTTCAAGGCAAAAGTTATAAAGAACTCATTAATGATGATATTAAATATTATTCTTCAGATAATCCTAGAGTTACCGATGATAAAAGGATAGACCCAACCAGTAAAAAAGATGTAAATAAGCTTATAGGTAAGGTTATAAAAATTAATTCCTCTATAGTAACCTATTTGTTAGTCAAGTATATAAAACTTCTAGTAGATGTACTAGACGAGGTATTAACTGATGAAGAAAAAGAAATTTATAAAATTACACTTGGATTGCCTACAGCTTTAGAACTTGGAACACGTGACAAAAATGTAAAAAATTTGATTTCAAGTGGTATTTCTCGGACGGTCGCGATAAGTGTTACCAAACTATATAAGCGTAAAACATCAGAAGGATACAGAGAAGAAAATACTATATTAAAATGGCTTTCCAATCAAACAGAAATAAAAGAGTTGAAGCCTATCTATGTGCGTTATTTGCGAAGATTAAGATTAATAAAACAAAAAGGTAATTGAAAGGAACGTGTAGAATTTGTGGAAAGCACAAAAAGCTAACTTTTGAGCATATTCCACCCGAGAGCGCATATAATGCCCGACCTGTTTATTTTCAAAAGTCAGAACATTTGCACGATACAAAAAGTCATTTGTTTGGTAAGCGCATTAGAAGTAATCAAGGCGCTGGTGGCTATTATTTATGCAAGACCTGTAATAACAATACCGGTAGTTGGTATGGTGCTAGTTACAAACATTTTGTAGATACAGGTATATTTACCTGTCATTACAAAGTGCATTCTTCTAAGTACATCTCATTTAATTATATCATAAAGCCACTCAATGTCCTCAAGCAAATTCTAAGTATGTTTATGAGCTTAGATAGCGGAGGACAACTATTGAATCATCCTGGTTTAAAAGAATTTATACTAACTAAAGAATCTCAATCTTTACCTTCAGGTTTACGTGTATTTGTATATTATACATCTGCAAAATCTTTGCGAAATGGTTGGGGTATCATTCGTTCAGATTTTGCTTATCATACCCTAGGTGAGTTAACGTATGACCCATTTGGCCTATGCTATACAATAAATTCCCCACCTGTCAGAGATGACTTTTGTGAAATGACTTCTTTTAAAAATTATGAATTTAACCAGAGAACGCGGATAAATTTACAGCTACCATTCCTGATGCCTAAAACCTATATTCCTGGTATCTATTTATAAAAATGGATTAGTTTGAACAATTCTTAGACACCTAACATTTCGTTAAAACAAACATTTATGTTAAAATATTTGCTAATTTTGCAATAAATGAAACAAATTATCCACAAATCAATGGCAATTTTAATGGCTGTTGTGGTTCTACTGACCACAATGTCATTTAGTGTGGATATGCACTATTGTGGGGATACGTTAGTAGATTTTTCATTCATCCAAGATGTTCAGACTTGTGGAATGGAAAAAGCTGAACCTGCTAAGAGTTGCTCTAACTCAATGATTTCTAAAAAATCTTGTTGCTCAAATGAACAATTAATTATTGAAGGTCAAGACGATTTAAAACAGGATTTTTCACAACTTACGTTTGAGCAACAAATATTCGTTGCCTCTTTTGCTTACTCATATATCAGTCTCTTTGAAGGAACTGAATCACAAGAGATCTCTTTCTCAGATCACTCGCCCCCATTCGTAAGGCGGGACTTGCAGGTATTGCACCAGACATTCTTAATTTGATTTATTAAACAGTACCAGTAGCAATGTAATTGTAACTGGAAAACCCGGCGATACATTCGTTTTGGGCACGTTTTGTTGTTTCTCATTTGTACTGAGAGCAAACCAAAGCATATTTCTATAACTGTTTAATAATCACATCGTATGCTAAATAAAAGCATAAAATTTCTCATAGAAAACAAACTTGTCGCCGTAATATTACTCGCCCTATTCGTAGGTTGGGGAGTAGTTAACGCACCCTTCAATTGGGAAACAGGTATTTTACCAACTGATCCTGTAGCTGTTGATGCCATTCCAGACATCGGCGAAAACCAGCAAATTGTTTTCACCAAATGGCAAGGGCGTTCACCACAGGATATCGAAGACCAGATTACCTATCCACTTACAACGTCATTGTTGGGAATTCCTGGTGTTAAGACCATCCGAAGCTCTTCAATGTTCGGTTTTTCAAGTATCTATATCATTTTTGAAGAAGATGTAGAATTCTATTGGTCGCGTAGCCGTATTCTTGAAAAACTCAATTCACTTCCTGCAAATCTATTGCCCGATGGTGTAAACCCTGCATTGGGTCCGGATGCTACAGGCTTGGGTCAAATTTTTTGGTACACGCTGGAAGGTCGCGACAAAGATGGCAGCGTAACTGGCGGTTGGGATTTACAGGAGTTACGCAGCATACAGGATTATTATGTGAAATACGGATTGTCTTCGGCAAGTGGTGTTTCCGAAGTAGCCTCAATTGGTGGGTACGTCCAGGAATACCAAGTGGATGTTGATCCTGAAAAAATGCGGCAATACAACATCGGCTTGACCGATATTGTAAAAGCTGTCAAGGAAAGTAATCAAGACATCGGTGCGCAGACTTTGGAAATCAATCAAGCTGAATATTTGGTGCGTGGTTTAGGGTATGTAAAATCTGTTGCAGATATTGAAAATGCAGTAGTCGCTTCTGAAAATTTTACTTCTATACGAATCAAAGACATCGCTAATGTTCATTTGGGACCACAGACCCGCCGCGGTATTTTAGATAAAGAAGGTGCCGAAGTGGTTGGCGGAGTCGTGGTAGCTCGTTATGGTGCTAACCCATTGGAAGTCATCAATAATGTAAAAGACCAAATAGCTGAATTATCATCTGGACTACCCACAAAAACCTTGGCAGATGGTCGTACTTCACAAGTGACTATCGTTCCCTTTTATGACCGCACTCAACTTATTCAGGAAACACTTCATACGCTCAATGAAGCCCTTACACTTGAAATCCTGATAACCATTTTGGTCATCATCGTAATGGTGTTTAACCTACGTGCATCCATTCTAATCTCTGGTCTGTTGCCTGTTGCCGTTTTAATGGTTTTCATAACAATGAAGCTCTTTAATGTAGATGCTAACATTGTTGCCTTGTCAGGAATTGCCATTGCTATCGGTACAATGGTTGACGTGGGCGTCATACTCGCCGAGAATATGATTAGGCATCTGGAAGATAAAAAATTACGCTTTCGCGAAAGCGGAATAGAATACACCACAAACGAAATTATCTACAACGCAACTGCGGAAGTTTCTGGTGCAATTTTGACCGCAGTTCTCACAACGATTATCAGTTTTCTACCTGTGTTTACAATGATAGGTGCTGAGGGAAAACTATTCAGACCACTCGCCTTTACAAAAACAATGGCACTTGCTGCATCGCTTGTAATCGCGCTGTTTTTAATACCGCCTTTTGCCGCGTTTCTTTTTAAGAAAAGTAACCTAATGGAACGCTCAAAGTACATTATTAATGGTGTTCTCATTGTCCTTGGTATCACAGCCATCTTTTATGGCTATTGGCTTGGTCTCATTTTGATTGCCTACGGTGTTGTTGCGCTTTTGAGCGTAAGGGATAGAATTACAGAAAAACGAGCTAATCTCATCCATATTATTATTTCCTGTGTTGCTATTGTTTTCCTACTCGCCGAATACTGGCGACCACTTGGTTTTGACCGCAGCATTCTAATGAATTTGATTTTTGTAGCGATTATCTGCTTTGGACTGCTTGGTGTGTTTACAGTTTTCCGAAGATACTATGACAGGATTTTGCGCTGGGCACTTCAAAACCGATACCTGTTTTTAATCATTCCAACCACGGTGCTGATTTTAGGTGTGGTCATAATGCGAAACACGGGAAAGGAATTTATGCCAGCACTTAATGAAGGTTCATTCTTATTAATGCCTACATCCTTACCGCACGCCGGTGTGGAAGAAAATAAACGGGTGCTACAACAACTGGATATGGCTGTGGCGAGCATTCCTGAAATTGAAACGGTAGTAGGAAAAGCGGGTAGAACAGAATCTGCTCTCGACCCTGCGCCACTCTCGATGTATGAAAATGTAATTCAGTACAAGTCTGAATATATGCGAAATGAAAATGGCGAGAGACAACGCTACCGTGTAAACGACGATGGTCTATTTGTGCTGAAAAATGACAAGTTCATTATCAACCCAAATAATGAAATCGATGATGATGCAAACTATGAAGCGTCACAACTCAAAACAAGTGCAACACGCAATGATTTGATTGAAGATAACGATGGGGAATATTATCGAAACTGGCGACCCGAAATAAGCAGTCCTGATGACATTTGGAATGAAATCGTAAAAGTGACCAAGTTTCCAGGCGTGACTTCTGCGCCCAAGCTGCAACCCATCGAGACGCGACTCGTAATGCTACAAACGGGTATGCGAGCACCAATGGGCATCAAGGTAAAAGGACCAGATTTAAAAACCATAGAAAACTTTGGTCTGCAACTCGAAGACATCCTAAAACAAGCCGAAGGTGTCAAAGAACAAGCCGTTTTTGCAGACCGCATAGTGGGGAAACCCTATTTATTGATTGACATTAAGAGAGACCAACTGGCACGCTACGGAATTTCTATTATGGATGTTCAGGAAGTGCTTCAAGTAGCTGTGGGCGGTATGCCACTTACCCAAACAGTAGAAGGACGTGAGCGCTATGGTGTGCGTGTACGCTATCCACGTGAGCTGCGTGCAAATCCAGAAGATTTAAAAAGTATCTATGTTCCTGTGTCAACTGGAAGTCCGGTTCCTTTGGGCGAACTGGTCGATATTCGTTACGAGCAAGGCCCACAGGTCATTAAAAGTGAAGACACCTTCTTGATTGGGTATGTGCTGTTTGATAAGCTCGATGGCTTTGCCGAAGTCGATGTGGTGGAAAATGCACAAGCGCTCATTCAACAGAAAATCGATAATGGCGATTTGGTCGTGCCACAAGGAATCAGTTACCGATTTACAGGAACATACGAAAATCAATTGCGAGCAGAAAAAACGTTATCGGTAGTTGTGCCACTTTGCTTGCTGGTCATTTTCTTGATTTTGTATTTCCAGTTCAGGTCGGTTTCTACGTCGCTAATGGTTTTTACTGCCATCGCTGTAGCCTTTGCAGGTGGTTTTATAATGATATGGTTATACGGTCAGGATTGGTTTTTCAATTTCAGCTTTTTTGGCGAGAACCTACGGGACTTGTTCAATATGAAAACCATCAATTTAAGTGTGGCCGTTTGGGTCGGTTTTATTGCCCTTTTCGGTATTGCGACTGATGATGGTGTTGTAATGGCAACCTATTTAGACCAATCATTTAAAAGCAACGAGCCAGACAGTAAAAAAGGCATACGTCTCGCCACATTAGAAGCCGCAGGAAAAAGAATACGTCCTTGCTTGATGACCACCGTGACCACAGTTTTGGCATTGTTGCCAGTACTCACATCTACAGGAAAAGGAAGCGACATTATGATACCGATGGCCATCCCCATTTTTGGCGGAATGATAATCGACGTCACATCTTATTTCCTTTTACCAGTTCTATATAGCTGGAAAAAAGAATACCAACTTAAAAGAGCAAACAAATGAAAAATATTAAAATCATAATCTGTCTTTTGTTTGTTTCCGCTGAAGTTTATGCTGAGCGAAGACGAAGTGCGAAAGCCCATCTGAACGCACTACTAATAATGAGCATTGGACTGATTTCAATCAGCGGGCAGGCGCAACAACTACAAAGCTATATTGAAGAAGCCGTAAGTAACAATCCAGAAATTCAGGCTTTTGAATTGCGCTACAATATTGCGGAAGAAAAGGTCAATGAAGCAAACTGGCTACCTAATACGGAAGTCAGCGCAGGCTATTTTGTAAGTGAGCCAGAAACAAGGGTGGGCGCACAACGAGCACGGATAGGCGTAAAACAGATGTTGCCCTGGTTTGGTACCGTTACCGCACGTGAAAATTATGCGACTTCAATGGCCGAAGCTGAATACGTGGGAATCACAATCGCCAAACGAAAATTGGCGCTTTCAGTAGCGCAATCCTATTATCGATTGTATGAAACAAGAGCAAAGCAAAAGGTACTCGACGAGAACATCCAACTATTAAAAACTTATGAGCGTCTTGCCCTGACTTCGGTAGAAGTAGGCAAAGCATCTGCGGTAGATGTATTGCGGTTGCAGATTCGTCAAAATGAATTGCAACAGCAAAAAGAGGTATTGGAAGAGGAATTCAATTCAGAACAAACAACCTTTAATAATCTTCTAAATCGGGATGAAAATAGCACGGTTGAGATAGTTGCAATAATGGAAATCCCAGAGGATGACCCCATATACGGAACAGACGCACTATCGCTCAATCCCGAACTGCTCAAATACGACAAACTTTACGAATCCGTAGCACAATCAGAATTGCTCAATCAACGCGAGAGCCTACCTATGGTTGGCTTTGGTGTGGATTATTTACCGGTAAGCGAGCGTACCGATATGAACCCTATAGACAATGGAAAAGATGTATTGATGCCTATGGTTTCGGTTTCTATTCCAATTTTTAATAATCGATATAAGTCAATTTCAAGGCAAAATGAACTACGCCAACAGGAAATTGAAACCCAAAAAGAGCAACAATTAAATGTGTTGGAATCCGCTTTCGCGAAAGCGATATCCCAACGCAACCAAGCCCGAATTAAATTCAATACCCAAACTACGAATTTAAAGCACGCCAAAGATGCCGAGCAAATTCTTATCAAGAATTACGAAACGGGAACCATCGATTTTAACGATGTGCTTGATATACAAGAACTGCAATTGAAATTTCAGATGAATCAGATAGAATCGGTTCAGATGTATTACGTGCAACAATCCATAATCAATTATTTAATTCAATAGCAATGGTAAAAGATTTTTACATAAAAAATATGGTGTGCGACCGTTGCATCAAGGTCTTAAAAGATGAATTGTATAAGGCAAATATTAGTCTGTTGGATATTGAGTTGGGAAGACTTCGATTGGATATCGATGAAAAAGAACAATTGAACACACTAATCGAAATTTTAGACAGAAATGGATTTGCACTCATCACTTCTACCGAGGATAAATTGACCGAGCAAGTAAAAATTGAATTGATAAAGTTATTGAATGTAACGCCCCTTGAAATTGAAGGAAAGTTATCAGATTTTCTTGCTGATAAATTACAAAAGGACTATTCAAAAATCAGCAAGGTGTTTTCCATTACCGAGGGCATCACTATTGAAAAATATTTTATCAAACTGAAGATAGAAAAGGTCAAGGAACTTATCCAAACACCCGATTATAATTTCACAGAAATGAGCCAATTGCTCGATTACAGCAATGTCAATCATCTAAGCAAACAGTTTAAAAGTGAAACCGGGATGAGCCTTAGCGATTATAAGGATGGGCATAAAAATTTTAGAAATCCTTTAGACAAGATTATATAGATATGAACCAGAATTATAACACAACAAACTGAATATCAATAATATTTTTGTTAAACAAAAACATTAAGAAAACTATGAAAATGCTAAGAATTATTACACTACTGCTATTTTCTTCAACAGTATTTGCCCAAGTGGGAACTAACGGACAAGACAGAAAAGAAGAAGGAAGACCAGTTAAGGAATACAATCTTACGATTGAAGAAAATGAAGTGACGCTCGCTGGTGTAAGCGCTAAGGGAATGACCATCAATGGTGGTATCCCTGGACCAGTTTTGGAATTTAACGAAGGCGACCTTGCCATCATTAATGTAACCAATAAAATGGATGAAGAAACCTCAGTACACTGGCACGGGTTGATACTTCCCAACTTTTATGATGGCGTACCGTATTTAACAACACCGCCAATAAAGCCCGGTACAACATTTCAATATAGAATTCCTATTAATCAATCAGGAACCTATTGGTACCATTCCCATACGATGCTACAGGAGCAAAGCGGTGTTTATGGTTCAATAGTCATTCAACCTAAAGAAAAAACATTGGATTATGACAAAGATTTAGTAGTTGTTCTATCTGATTGGACCAACGAGGACCCAATGAATGTATTGCGAAACCTTAAAAGGGGAAACGAGTGGTATCAAGTTAAAAAAGGAACAGCAGTACCATTAAGTAGAGTCATAAAAGAAGGTGCCTTGGGAGCACAATTTAAGTTCTGGAGAGATAGAATGGAAGGTGCTGATATAGCAGATATTTATTATCCCGCATTCTTGAGCAATGGTAAATCACTTGCCGAATATCCAGAATTTAAACCAGGGGAAAAAGTACGTCTTCGCTTTATCAATGCCTCGGCTTCTACTTACTACTGGGTGGATTTCGGTGGTGGTAATCCATTGTTAGTTGCAAGTGACGGTGTTGATGTGCAGCCCGTTTCTAAAAACAGATTTCTCTTTGGTATAGCTGAGACGTATGATGTTATCGTTACTATTCCCGAAGGTGCTATAGAGGTTACCGCTACGGCACAAGATGGCTCTGGTCATACCTCTATACAATTAGGGAGCGGGACTCTCTATCCAGCTAAAAGAATTGACAGACCTGATAAAGTGGAGATGATGAAGCAAATGGCTAAAATGGATATGAAAATGGGCGCACCTGCAATGGTAGGTAACAAAAAGAAGAAAACACCAGAATATTTGAAGGAGAATTATGGAATGAAGATGGATATGAAGGACGGCCAAATGAAAATGGGGATGCACGATAATATGTCAATGAAAGATAGCAAAATGAACGACCAGATGAAGATGGATGATACGATAGGAATGAAAAAGGATTCAATGCCAATTAAATCCACTGAACCTACTGATAAAATGAATGGCGATATGGGTCACAATATGTCTATGATGATGAAAGACACTTCATCCTTTAATTATGATACCCGTAAAACCTACTTCAACTATGATTTCTTAAAAGCAAAGGAAAATACCACCTACAATGCTGATTTGCCAGTAAATGACATCCTGTTGAACCTGACCGGCAATATGCAACGATATGTTTGGAGTATGAATGGTGTGCCATTATCAGAAACTGACAAGATAAATATAAAAGGAGGTGAAGTAACCAGAATTACACTTAATAACCTCACAATGATGCACCACCCTATGCACTTGCACGGCCATTACTTTAGGGTCATCAACGAAAATGGTGAACGTTCCCCATTAAAACATACTGTCAATGTACCACCAATGCAGAAAGTGGTCATAGAATTTTATAACGAAGAATATGGCGATTGGTTCTTTCATTGCCACGTATTATACCATATGATGGGTGGTATGGCGCGAGTGTTTAGTTACGATACCCCAAGGGACGAAAGAATGAAAGATTATCCAATGCAGAAACTTATCAATGAGACAGACCATTACTATTCTTGGGGATTGTTGCGTGCAGGCTCAAATTTTAATGAACTCTTTTTGATGTCAAGCAATATCCGAAATGGCTTTGGTTTAAGGGCAGAGTTTGATTATGACAAAAATCTTGAAGCAGAAGTAAACTATAACAGATACCTGAATGATTGGGTGCGCCTGTATGTAGGGGTAAATACAGAAACTTCAACACCCGATTCTTATGATACCTTCAATACAGTAGGTTTGGTGGGTGTAAAATATTTTACACCGTACCGTTTTAATGTGGATGTCAGTATGGACCACCAACTAAGGCCAAGAATTCGTCTGGACAGGGAATTCTTGATTTTTCCGAGAATTTTTCTGGAAGGCGAATACGAATACCGAGCTGACTTTGGTTGGGTGAACGATATTGGAGACACATCCTATCAGGGGGAAACGCAATGGCTGGTGGGAGCCTCATATATCGTATCCCGAAACTTTTCGTTACAGGCAAATTACAATAACCGATATGGCTGGGGTGGCGGCCTTTTAGCCCGATTTTAAAAAGTAATAATTTAAAACAAAGAAAATGAAAACAGTAAAAAGAACAATGAGTACAATGGCACTGGCTGCCACAATGATTTTAACAGCTTCCTGTAAAGACGGAAACAAAGAAGAGGCTGCTGCGCCGATGAGCAATGAGATGCACCAAGAATCTATGGATGACAAGGACGATATGCCGATGAGTGACAACCAAGACGCAAAAGCAGAAGCAATCCTGAATGATTATTTCAACTTAAAAGATGCGCTTGTAAACGATGACAATGGCAAAGCAAAAGAGCTTGGTAACACATTAGCGAAATCACTGAAAGCTTTTGATGCATCCAACTATTCTGATAATGAACAAAGTGAATTGAAAGACATTATTGAAGATGCCACAGAGCACGCAGAGCATATTGGCGAAAGCGATATCAAGCATCAACGAGAGCATTTTAAGATTTTGAGTAAGGACGTTACCGATATGGTAGCCATTACCGGAACGGATAAAAAGCTCTACGAACAATTTTGCCCAATGTATGATGGTGGTACAGCTTGGTTGAGTACAAAAGAGGAAGTGCGTAATCCCTATTATGGTAGCCAGATGTTAAAATGCGGTAAAGTACAACGAGAAATAAACTAATTGAAAGTTTTAAAAATCATAGCGTGGATAGCATTAGGTGCTCTTGTTGTAATTCAGTTTTTTCCGACGGATAAAAATGAAAGCTATACGACACCTGAAACTGATTTTGTCTTGGTAAATAAAGTGCCGTCTGAAATTGAGAATCAATTAATGCAGTCCTGCTATGATTGCCATAGCAATAACACAGTTTATCCTTGGTACAGCAAAATTCAGCCAGCAGCTTGGTTTTTGGAAGACCATATTAAAGAAGGAAAAGCAGAATTAAATTTTAACGAATGGGACAACTATTCAGACAGAAGAAAGAAGAGTAAACTGCGCTCTATCATTAAGCAGATAGAAAGCGGCGAGATGCCCTTGGATAGCTACACGCTTATTCATAGAGATGCTATTTTTTCAGAGAAGGAAAAGGAAGCAGTATTGAATTATATGAAAACTTTAAAAGATGATTTAGAGTAAAGTCCTGATGCGGGAAGGGAATTTTTTCATTGATGGTTGGTTAGTTAGAACCCCTTCCCATTTCAGGCACAAAGATAATGAGGTATGAATGATTTTTTAAAACAATGGGGCGAAGCGGCCTATACGACTACCGGATTTTTCTGGATGGCACTATGGGCGTTTATATTGGGTTACATCATCAGTAGTATGATACAGATTTTTGTAACCGAAAAGCGGATGCAAAAAGCAATGGGAGAAAAGGAAGGCAAAAGTATGCTCTTGGGTACATTTTTTGGCTTTATAAGTAGCTCTTGCAGTTTTGCCGCGCTGGCAGGAACTAAATCCATCTTCAAGAAAGGAGCAAGTTTTTCATCTTCCATAGCGTATCTACTGGCATCTACTAATTTGGTTATAGAACTGGGAATCATCATTTCCATTTTTCTGGGATGGCAATTTGTTGTGGGCGAGTATGTAGGCGGCATATTGCTAATTATTATTTGTTGGATATTGATACGCATCATCAACCCTAAGAAGCTTATTGAGAAAGCACGAAAAAATCTTGAAAGTGAAGAGGATGATGCAATGGACGATTCCAAGGATTGGAAAAAACAGATTAAGAAGGAAGATAGCTGGGCACGTGTAGCTAAAAAATATAAGATGGAATGGCAGATGGTCTGGAAGGACGTAACCGTAGGCTTTACCATCGCTGGAATCGTAGCGGCATTCGTTCCCGATTCCTTTTTTCAGACCTTGTTTATCAATAGTGGTCAAGGCAATACAGATTTTACTTTTTTCGAAATTCTGGAACATATCGTGGTCGGACCTGTTGCTGCGTTTTTGACGTTTATCGGCTCAATGGGTAATATTCCTTTGGCAGCTTTACTCTTTGGTAAGGGCGTAAGTTTTGCAGGGGTTATGGCATTTATTTTTAGCGATTTGGTCGTTTTTCCCGTATTGCGAATCAATGCAAAATACTACGGATGGAAGATGTCATTGTTCATATTATTCCTGCTGTTTACAGCTTTGATTGGTACATCACTGGCACTACACTATAGTTTCGACTTGCTTAGTATACTGCCAGACCCATCGCAGGTAAAAATTCAGGATAAAGAACATTTTAAGATTGACTACACCTTCTTTTTGAACATTGCCTTTCTTGCTATTTCCGCCTACCTGATTTACTTGGGCTTTTACAAGAAAAAAGACGTTGAGCATTCTATGAGCGAGATGGCACCAAAAAGCCAATTGCTGGAAACCATCTTAAAATATGCAGCATTCATTTGTTATGTATGGCTTGCAGGAGGTTTGATTATAAAATTCATAATTCAATAAAAATGAAACACACCTATCACATACAAGGAATGACCTGCAACGGTTGCCGAAATCACGTTGAGCAGACACTTTCTAAAGTGGAAGGTGTGACCGATGCTTCAGTTAATTTAGAAAAAGAAGAGGCGACCATCGAAATGGAATCTCATATTTCTATCGAAACATTTCAAAAAGCTCTAAAGCAAGATGGTGGTTCGTATAGCATCCACAAATCAGGCGAACATTATCACGATGATGATTCCGCTTCAGCAAAACCGAAAAAAGCGAAACCAGAAGGCAAGGGAACGGGAACGTTTTATTGCCCAATGCACTGCGAGGGCGATAAAACCTATGACAAACCAGGCGATTGTCCCGTTTGTGGAATGGATTTGGTCGAAGAGCAAAATTTGTCAGCTACAACTACTACTGAACAGTGGACCTGCCCAATGCATCCTGAAATCGTAAAGGACGAGCCGGGAAGCTGTCCTATTTGCGGAATGGATTTAGTGCCGATGGAACCTGATTTATCTGCCGAAGAAAAATCATATAATAAGCTGATTAAGAAATTTTGGATAGCAGTAGCCTTTACGCTTCCTATTTTCCTAATCGCTATGAGCGAGATGATTCCCAACAATCCACTTTATGATGTAATGGAGCAGAAATGGTGGAACTGGATTCAATTTGGGCTATCAATTCCTGTGGTGTTTTATGCCACTTGGATGTTCTTTGAACGTGCTTATCGAAGTATTAAAACCTGGAATCTCAATATGTTCACACTAATCGGTATAGGTGCAGGCGTGGCTTGGCTCTTTAGTGTTTTCGGGATGTTGTTTCCAGACTTTTTTCCTGAACAATTTAAAACAGAATCTGGTGCGGTTCACGTGTATTTTGAAGCCGCTACTGTTATCCTCACGCTGGTATTGATGGGTCAGGTTTTAGAAGCACGTGCACATAGTAAAACTAACTCTGCCGTCAAAGAATTATTGAAACTTGCACCCAATAAAGCAGTACGCGTAGTCGATGGAAACGAAGAAGAAGTTTCCATCGACCAGATTGAAAAAGGCGATGTGCTACGAGTAAAGCCAGGAGATAAAATTCCTGTGGATGGCAAAATTACCGAAGGCGAAACTACCGTAGATGAATCAATGATTTCGGGAGAGCCTATCCCAGTCAATAAATCTGTAGATGATAAAGTAAGTAGCGGCACAATTAACGGGAATCAATCGTTCTTGATGGAAGCCGAAAAAGTAGGTAGCGAAACCTTGCTTTCCCAAATCATACATATGGTCAACGATGCCAGTCGCAGTCGCGCCCCTATCCAGAAATTGGCAGATACGGTTTCAGGCTATTTTGTTCCTGTGGTGGTTATCATTGCGGTTATCACTTTCATTGTGTGGGCAATTTGGGGTCCAGAGCCAGCTTATGTCTATGCGTTGGTAAATGCCATTGCCGTATTGATTATAGCCTGTCCGTGTGCATTGGGATTGGCAACGCCTATGTCCGTTATGGTAGGTGTTGGTAAAGGCGCCCAAAATGGTGTGTTGATTAAAAATGCCGAAGCTCTTGAGAAAATGGACAAAGTGGACACACTTATCGTGGATAAAACAGGAACCATTACCGAAGGCAAACCGACGGTTGAGAAAATTGGGTCGTTTGATGAATCTCGCTTTCGCGAAAGCGAAATTCTACATCTTATCGCATCCCTAAACAGTTCCAGCGAGCATCCCCTTGCCGAAGCTACCGTGAAATATGGAAAGGAGCAGAAGGTCGAAATATCAAAAACCGAAAACTTTAGCGCAGTAACCGGAAAAGGCGTAGAAGGAACAGTTGATGGCAAGAAGCTCGATTTGGGAAATGCCAAAATGATGGAGTATGCAAATGCCAAGCTATCACCTGAAATGGAAACCGAAGCACAATCCTTTCAGAAACAGGGAAAAACGGTTTCCTACTTATCCATTGATGGCGAAGTTTCAGGCTACGTGGTCATAGGCGATAAAATAAAAGAAACGAGTGCTAAGGCAATCAAAGAATTACAGGATAAAGGCATCGAAGTAATAATGCTCACAGGAGATAATCACGACACCGCCCAAGCTGTGGCGAGCGAACTCAATCTCGCTGACTTCAAAGCAGGAATGTTACCTGAAAACAAACTGGATGAGGTTAAAAAACTACAACAGCAAGGCAAAGTAGTCGCAATGGCAGGCGATGGTATCAATGATGCACCAGCACTGGCAAAAAGTGATGTGGGTATTGCAATGGGCACAGGAACTGATGTCGCTATAGAAAGCGCTATGATAACCTTGGTAAAGGGCGATTTGCACGGTATCGTAAAAGCAAGAAACCTTAGCCACAAAGTTATGCGTAACATAAAACAAAATCTATTTTTTGCTATGATATACAACACGCTGGGTGTACCGATTGCGGCAGGTGTATTATTCCCATTTTTCGGAATTCTGTTATCGCCTATGATTGCGGCGCTGGCAATGAGTTTTAGTTCAGTTTCAGTAATAGCAAACGCACTTAGATTAAGAACAGAATCGATTAATTAAAAATAACTTAAAAACCAAAAATTATGAATTCAAACGAACACAACAACAAAGAAGGAATGAGCCAGTACACTAAGTTTTTCTTGATGCTGGGAGCATCATTTATAGCAATGTACATTACAATGTATTTAAATACTTATGAATTTGATCACGTAAGATTTAGTCTTACTCGATTTTATATGGTCTGTTTAGGTATTTCTACTATGGCTGTAATAATGCTATTATTTATGCTTAATATGTATAAAAATAAGAAGAAGAATATTGCTATTCTAGTAGGTAGTGTTGTGTTGTTTCTTGGAGCTTTAGGATTAGTGCGTGAGCAAAAATCTACCGTAGGCGATATACTCTGGATGAAAGCAATGATACCACACCATTCCATAGCAATTTTAACCAGTGAGCGTGCAGATATACAAGATCCAAAAGTAAAAAAACTTGCAGAGGAAATTATCAAAGCACAACGAAAAGAGATTGAAGAAATGAATGCGATGATCGAACGTTTACAAAACGAGAAATAATAGTATGAACAAGAACATTTTATATATAGCACTTGCACTAATCGTGGGACTACTAGGTGGATGGCTCATTTTTGGTAGTTCAGGTAGTGATGCCAAGGCAAACAAGGACGTTTCTGAAATGTCAGATACCCACGACCATTCTGGCGAGTCGCCAAACCAAATGTGGACCTGCTCAATGCACCCACAGATTATGCAGCCCGAACCAGGCGACTGCCCTATATGTGGAATGGACTTGATACCTGCTGAATCTGGTGCAGATGGTCTTGCAGTTAATGAGATTAAAATGACAGAAAATGCAATGGCACTGGCAAACATTCAAACTACTATTGTAGGTAATAGCAGTATGTCAGAAGATGATGGAATGATTACGCTTTCTGGCAAAATCGCCACCAACGAAGAAAACAATGCTGTACAAGCAAGCTATTTTGATGGGCGTATCGAGCGTTTGAATGTTAATTATGAAGGCCAAAAAGTAAATCGTGGTCAATTACTGGCCACCATTTATGCACCAAATTTGGTCGCTGCACAGCAAGAATTGCTCACAACAGCTTCATTAAAAGAATCGCAGCCTGAACTATACAAGGCAGTGCGAAACAAATTGAAGCTATGGAAACTTTCAGAAGCCCAAATTAATGCGATTGAAACTTCAGGAAAAGTGCGTGATAATTTCCCCATTTATGCCACCGTTTCAGGAACGGTTTCAGAAGTGATGTCACGAGAAGGCGACTATGTAAAACAAGGTCAGCCCATTTTGAAAGTAAGCAATTTGAATTCGGTCTGGGCAGAATTTGATGCCTATGAAAATCAGATTTCAGATTTAAGAGTGGGTCAGAAAATAATAGTAGTAACCAATGCCTACGCTAATAAAGAATTTGACGCCACGGTTTCGTTTATTGACCCCATACTTAACAATGCAACGAGAACGGTTATCGTAAGAGCAACACTAAAAAATACAGATAACCTCTTTAAACCAGGAATGTTTGTAACAGGCAAACTCAAAGGGGAAATGAAGATGAATAACGAAGTTATTTCAGTTCCAGCAAGTGCTGTAATGTGGACGGGCGAACGCTCATTGGTATATATAAAAACCAATCCCAACGAACCCGTTTTTGAAATGCGTGAAGTAACCATCGGAAACCGAAATGGCGAAAATTATACAATCACTAAAGGTTTACAAAATGGCGATGAGATTGTGACCAACGGAACCTTTACGGTAGATGCAGCAGCACAGCTACAAGGGAAAAAATCTATGATGAATCAGGGAAAAAAACAGGCATCTGAGATGCCTATGTCTCAAATGAAAATGGAATTTACAGAGAATTTTCAAAAGCAATTTAAAAAGGCCCTCAAGCCTTATTTGCAGATGAAAGATGCATTGGTAGCGAGCGATGTCAGTCAAGTTTCCGCTTTCGCGAAAGCAACATCAACATCTTTAAAATCCGCTGATATTAAAAGTCTCGGTAGTATGGAACAATCACATATCAAGAAAAGTATCGAAATGCTCGATGCCATTGCAGCGAACGATATTCTGGAAAATCAACGTGACCATTTTGTGATATTAAATGAAAATATGGTGCCCATTGCGATAAATGTAAATGGAACCGATGAGATGCTATACGTTCAGAAATGCCCAATGGCAAATAATAATAAAGGCGCAGTTTGGCTAAGCGCTGAGAAGGATATACGCAATCCCTATTATGGCGATGCAATGCTTACTTGTGGTAGTGTGATTGAGGAAATCAAATAAAAACCTTTGCACACCAGTTGCATTGTAATTCTGTTATCTTTGTATTGTGAAAATCTTTACGCTCATATTCTCATTTTATCTGCTTGCGCTTAATTTTGCGCCTTGCAGTGATGCAAATGTTGACTCTTCTGAGGATAGCACGCAAATAGAATTTTCACAAAGTGATACAGGCGATCACGACCACAATCTACTTGATATGTGTTCCCCTTTTTGTCATTGTCACTGCTGTCACGTTCACACGTTGGATTTTGGGTTAAATGTCTTAGACCTTTACCATCCAGCAGACTATAAACTTTCTACGGTTTATTTTGACAGTATAGGCAAGGATATTTCCCTTTCCCTATTACAACCACCACGGGATAATTCAGTTTTTATAGGATAGCTATATCCTGTTGTGATGTTTCCCTTTGGGAGATATTATTTGTTTTCGCTTTCGCGAAAGCGTACACCCATTTATTAACTGAATTAATACCACAATTAAATGATTAATAAAATCATTGATTTTTCAATCAATAATAAATTTATTATTGGCTTGTTTACCTTAACTCTTATAGGAGTCGGTATTTGGTCTATGGCAACAGTAAATCTTGGATCTGTGCCAGATATTACTAATAACCAGGTACAGGTCATCACACAATCGCCCAATCTGGGAACGGAAGATATCGAGCAGTTTGTAACCTATCCGGTAGAATTATCTATGGGTAATTTGCCAGGCGTTACCGAAATACGATCTATCTCACGTTTTGGACTCTCTGTAGTAACTATCGTTTTTGAAGACGATATGGGGACTTATCTTCCTCGACAGCTGGTAGGGGAAAAACTTAATGAATTGAGCGAATCCATTCCTGAAAAATTTGGAAGTCCGTCTATGGGTCCTATTTCCACTGGGTTAGGTCAAATTTATGAATACACCATAAAACCAGAAGAAGGTTTTGAAACTAAGTATTCGCCTATGGAACTGCGCACCGTGCAGGACTGGGTTATCAAAAGACAACTTACTTTGCTGGAAGGTGTGGTAGAAGTTAACTCTTATGGCGGTAGTATTAAACAGTACGAGGTTGCTGTAGATCCAGAGAAGTTAAACAGTATGGGCATCAGCATTTCACAAGTGTATGAATCTCTTGCTATGAACAATGTCAATACTGGTGGCGCCTATATAGAAAAAAATAAAATGTCAAATTTCATAAGAGGCGAAGGTCTAATTCGCTCTTTGGAGGACATTAAGAATATCTCGATTACTAATGAAGGTAATATTCCTATAACTATTGGAGATGTGGCAACGCGTGTCCATTTTGGGAATCAAGTGCGTTATGGTGCATTTACACAGGACGGTAAGGAAGCTGTTGGCGGTATTATAATGATGCTTAAGGGTTCTAATCCTAATGCAGTCATTCAAAATGTGAAGAATCGTATGGCAGAAATTGAAAAATCCCTGCCAAAAGGACTAAGCATCGCCCCAATAATTGATCGTAGCGAACTAATTGCGAGAACTACAGATACGGTTAAAACCAATTTACTAGAAGGTGCCTTGATTGTGATTTTTGCCCTTGTTTTATTGCTGGGTAGTTTAAGAGGCGGAATCATAACAGCCACGACCATACCACTGTCCTTACTTTTTGCCTTTATCCTAATGAAGCAGTTTAATGTATGGGCAAACTTAATGAGTTTGGGAGCTATTGATTTTGGAATCATCATAGATGGTGCAGTGATTATTATAGAAGGAACGGTGTATGAGATCCAAAAACGAATTAGGTCTGGCAAGTTAAAATTCAATCAAGACATAATGGATAAAGTAGCCTATGAAGCGGGAAGCACAATGATGGGTTCTGCTTTTTTTGGACAAATCATTATTCTCATAGTTTTTACACCCATACTTTTTCTTACAGGTGTAGAAGGTAAAATGTTCAAACCTATGGCATACACCTTTGGGTTTGCAATGATAGGTGCCATTATTCTTTGTCTTACTTATGTGCCTATGATGTCTGCGCTTTTTATGAAACCAGTACAAAATACCAAAAACTGGTTCGGTAGGTTTGAGCGCTGGCTCGAAAAAATAAGTGATAAAATAATAGGTGCTGTTCATAGTGCATATATGCCATTGTTAAAGGGAGCACTTAAGCTGAAACTAATCGTTTTATCAGCCGCGGCAGTTTTACTTGTCATCGCAGGTTTTATCTTTTCTAATATGGGTGGAGAATTTGTGCCGCAGCTCGATGAAGGAGATCTAGCAATGCAGGCCCTCATAAGACCAGGAAGTTCGCTGTCAGAATCCATTGAAGTTTCCAAAAAAATAGAAAACATTCTATTAGATAATTTCTCTGAAATTAAAACAGTCACAGCACGTATAGGTGTAGCAGATATTCCTACAGATCCTATGCCTATGGACATTGCAGATATGTACATCATCCTTAATAAGGATATGGATGACTGGACAACCGCCTCTACTAAAGAAGCTTTGATAGATGCCATTAGAGATAAATTGAATGAAGAACTCGTGGGTGTGAATTTAGTATTTACTCAACCTGTAGAGCTGCGGTTTAACGAGCTTTTAGAAGGTGTGAGAGAAGACATTGCGGTAAAGCTTTATGGCGAAGATTTAGAGGTATTGTCAAAAAAGGTTCAGGAAATGGCAGCTATTATACAGACTGTTCCTGGTGCTGGCGATGTGAGTGCAGAACGTACAGCTGGATTACCACAGATGACCGTAAAATTTAGGCGAGATAAAATGGCGCAATATGGACTGGATATTCAAAAAGTAAATGATTACATAAGTACTGCATTTGCAGGTGGTACGGCTGGTGTCATTTTTGAGGGCGAGAAACGATTTGACCTCGTGGTACGATTTGATGAAAGCCATAGAAAAAGTATTGATGACCTGCGCAATATGTATATCGATCTTAAGGATGGAAATCAAGTGCCCATTATCGAAATAGCCGAGATTGAATACGTGCCTGGACCTATGCAAATCTCACGTGACAATACGTATAGAAGAACCTATGTAGGTGTAAATGCTCGAGGAAGGGATGTGGAATCTGTAGTAAAAGACATTCAGAAAAGATTAGATGAAGAACTGGATCTGCCATCGGGCTATTATATTACCTATGGTGGCGAATTTGAGAATCTGCAAAGTGCAAAGGATCGTTTGATAATCGTTGTGCCTATCGCTCTGTTTTTAATATTCATACTGCTGTACTTTGCTCTAAAATCCTTTTCACAATCTTTAATGATTTACATCGCGATACCCTTGGCGGCCATCGGCGGTGTGTTTGCCTTATGGTTGAGAGATATGCCTTTTAGTATTTCGGCGGGTGTAGGATTTATTGTGCTATTCGGTGTCGCAGTTCTCAACGGGCTGGTACTTATTAACCGATTCAATTCTTTAAAAGAAGAAGGTGTCGTAAGTATAAAGGATAGAATATTTAAAGGGACTAAAGAACGTATTCGTCCCATTATGCTCACGGCTACTACAGATATCTTTGGCTTTTTACCTATGGCGTTTTCCACATCTGCCGGTGCAGAGGTGCAGCAACCACTAGCAACAGTGGTCATCGGTGGGATGCTTACAGCTACGCTACTCACGTTGGTCGTTCTTCCCGTGCTCTATACGTTTATAGAAAAGAGACGCGAGCGCAAAGACCAGAAAAAGATTGGTTCGTTTAATACGCAAGCGTTGACTACAATTTTGATACTTGGTTTTATGTTAGGTGGTACCGCTTCGGCATCTGCCCAGAGAGCAGTCGAAGAAAAAGAGAAACAATCACAAGCACCTTTGCAGGATAGTATTGTTCAGGACAGTATCATACCCATCACACTATCACGAGCGGTTGAAATTGCCAAAGAGAATTACCCTGTACTTAAGACGAGCCAACTCGAAATTGAAAGACAGAATGCACTCACAGGCAATGCTTATGATTTCGGAAATACACAGGTATTTACTGGTGGTGAGGAAGTAGCCAATGGTCAAGGCATTTATACCTTGATAGGCATCGGACAGCAGAATATTGATCTACTGGGAATAGGTGCCAAAGAACGTTTGCAACAACAACGGATCGAGTTGGCACAAACGGCATTTGACCTTTCTAAAATCCGGGTAGAACGGGAAGTTAAAAAAGCCTGGTCAGAAGGTTTTCAGGCAAAAAAGAAGTTCTTCTTGTACCGAGAATTGGACAGTATTTACAATCAGTTTGCACGGTCTGTAGAACTCAATTATGAAGTGGAAGCCATTTCAAGACTGGAATATGATGCTGCGCGCAATCAAGCTTTGCGGGTCAATAATAAATTTCAACAGGCAGAAACAGACTATTTCATCGCTCTTCAAAAACTCAACCTATGGTTGACACCAGATACGATGTACACCGTTACTGATGAATTGGAAGCTGATGAAATTTCGATTTCAGAGACAGTTGAAATATTGAATGATCATCCCGAATTATCGCTTTCGCGAAAGCGTATTGATGAAGCACAGGCAAACTATGATGCAGCAAGGGCAAATCTATTGCCCAAGTTCAATCTGCAAGGTGGTCTGCAACGAGTAAATGGCGATAGCGGTTTCTACACCTATCAAGCGGGCATTACCGTTCCGCTGTTTTCTGGCCCAGACCGCAGCCGTGCAAAAGCTGCAAAACTGGATGCACAGATTGCAGAAACCAATGCAGCCTATAAACAGCGTGAGTTACAATCTGAATATACACAAGCGATGCAAAATTATGTGCGATGGCGGGACACTTGGTTTTTCTATAAAACTGAAGCGCTGCCGCTTGCCATAGACCAGCGAAAGGGCGCGTTGCTGGCATATAAAGAAGGAGCGCTGGACTATGCGGCATTCACACAAATAATCAGGGATGCCATCCAGACTGAAATGGATGCGCTGGACGCACTCGATAATTATTTAATAGCCTTGTTTGAACTACAATATTTCCAAAACTAAAAAGATGAAAACGATAAAATATATACCTGTTACAACAATGCTACTAGCATTATTATTGACCAGTTGTGGCGACTCAAAAACTGAAGATGGCCACGATGAAGCCACCCATTCTGAAACAGAAAAAAACCATTCTGAAGGTGAAACTGATGGAGAAAACCATACCGAAGGCGAGGCTCGAGAAGTAATGCTTACGCAAGAACAGTTTGTAGCCTTACAAATGGAAATTGACACTCTTGCACAGCGCAATATGAGCGGTTATGTAGAAGCAAACGGAACGCTTGAAGTGCCACCACAAAACGAAGCTAATATTACCACGCTCGCGGGAGCAAATGTGGCTTCAATAGAAGTAATTGAAGGCGACGAGGTTAAAAAAAACCAGGCGGTTGCATACCTCTCACATCCCAGTATTATTCAGATACAGAGTGATTACCTAAATGCCTACAGCAACAGTCTTTTTTTAAAACAAGAATATGAACGTCAAAAAAGACTTTATGAAGCTGGCGTGGCATCTGGTTTGAATTATCAAAAAGCCACCGCAGACTATCAGGCATCTACGGCAATGGTAAAAGGCCTTGAAGCGCAATTGCAACAGTACAACATCAATGCAAGTGGCGTGCGCGATGGTACGATTTACCAGCGTGTGGCATTACGCAGTCCCATTGCAGGTGTTGTAGAAAAGGTATTTATAAAAACTGGGCAGTATGTAGAGCCACAGACCAATCTGATGGAAATAGTAGATACAGACCACGTACACGCAGATTTAATGGTTTTTGA
Source organism: Nonlabens sp. (assembly GCA_020630715.1). GTDB lineage: Bacteria > Bacteroidota > Bacteroidia > Flavobacteriales > Flavobacteriaceae > Nonlabens. The sequence goes on along the minus strand of JAHDIQ010000003.1, from coordinate 233,888 downwards.
AAAAGATGTAGATAAAGTAATAAAAGGACAAAAAGTGCGCTTCAGTATTCAATCGCGTCCAGGAAAAGAACTGCAAGCCGAAATTTATTCGGTCAGCCAGACCTTTGAACAAGATCCCAAAGCAGTGCACGTTCACGCTGAAATTGAGAACAAAGAAGGCGGTCTTATACCTGGAATGTACATTAAAGGTAAAATTGAAGTTGACAACCAGCAGACTATAGCACTACCAGAAAGTGCCGTAGTTACAGAAGCAGGAAAGACGTATGTATTTACAGCGCAAAGGGAAGGTGAAGCGTGGAGTTTTACACCAATAGAGGTTAAAACTGGCGAAAAAGATGGTGACTGGATAGCGATACGTTTTTTTGAAACCCCAAGTCTAAACACACCTTTTGCATTTAATAACGCCTACTACCTAATGGCAGAAATGAAAAAAGGAGAAACAGAACACGAACACTAAATTTATGGAAGCTACAAGACAACAAAATTTAAAAGAAGCACGCACACTTCAGGTATGGAACGTCATCTATGACATCATTGAAGTGGTCGTATCGCTTATCGCAGGATTTACATCAAACAGCTCTGCCTTAATTGGCTGGGGACTTGACAGCACCATCGAGGTAATAAGTGCTGGAACATTGGGCTGGCGGTTGCACGGCGAAATCAAAGGAATAGATGAGAAACGTGTAGAAAAGCGAAAAATGATAACGCTTTATGTCATTGCAATCTCTTTTGCGCTCATCTGTGCCTTTATATCCTATGATTACATATCTAAATTAATAAGTCAAGAAACCGCATCTTGGTCAACTATTGGGGTTGTGATATTAGTAATATCCTTAATCGTAAATCCCATTTTGATTTATTACAAAAGGAAATATGGTAACAGATTGGACAGTCCAGCTCTAAAAGCTGATGCAAAGGATACATTTATTTGCCTTTATCAAACGGTAGTAGTTTTATTAGGATTACTACTTGTGAATTGGTTAGGCTGGTGGTGGGCAGACCCAATTGCTGCGCTGCTGATTGTTCCATACGCAGCAAAAGAAGGATGGGAAGCTTTATCGAAGGCAAAAAAAATAAAAAGTAATCTGAAATAACAATGACCGAAATAGAAAAAACATTAGAAAATCATCAAGTACGTCCTACAGCGATGCGCATTTTGATTTATAAATATTTGGCAGAAAAGGAAATTGCAGTAGCACTAACAGATATTGAGTCCGCTTTCGCGAAAGCGGAACGCACCACATTATATCGTACACTCAAAACCTTTGAAGAAAAGAAAATTGTTCATCAAATAGATGATGGTACTGGCATTTCAAAATATGCGCTATGCGAAAGTGGCTGTAACTGTGAGATTGACCAAGATTTACACTTGCATTTTCATTGTAATAATTGCAATGAAACGGTGTGTCTTACGGAACATAAAATCCCTCAAATAAAAGTGCCTGATGGGTTTGTTTCAGAAAATGTGAATCTGGTCGTAAAAGGAATATGTGATAAATGTAGTGGTCAATAAATGCACTTCTGTTGCACTAGTTATTAAACTACTTTTATTCAAAATCAATGGATATGAGGTTTAATATTAAAATACCAAGACATCTAAGACAGGCATATAGTAAAGAATTAGAGTTGTACCGCAATAATTTGAAAATGGAACAATTTGCAATTGCTTGGTATCATTTAGAAAGGAGTCATATTATAGGTCAATCGTATCCAATTGAGCATACCTATTCACATTGGTTAATGTTGAAATTTGGGTTTATGCAAAAGAATACTAAAGAAGTATTTGGTCAAATAATCAGATTAGTTGTTGGTGGTTGGAAGTCGTTTATTAATCACGTTCCACTAGGAAATACAGGAGGTTCAAATGTGCCACCATTAAAACGTATGCCTATACCAAATGACATAATTAACTTATTCAATAGTCAATGAAAAAGAAAAAAATAAATTTACGGGACATAGACCCTAAAGAACATAAGGGCGAGCACAGTCACGATGATGGACACAATCACAGTAGTCCAGACGAAGTGTCTAATTTGAAAACTTATCTACCGGCGATTTTCAGTTTTGTAATGCTTATAATAGGTATTGCAGTTGATTATTTTGACACTTTTCCCTTCTTTAAAGGATGGGTAAGAATCGTATGGTACACCGTAGCTTATATCCCTGTTGGCTTCCCTGTAATAAAAGAAGGTTGGAACAGTATTAAGAATGGAGATTTCTTTACGGAGTTCTTTTTAATGTCCATTGCAACTTTGGGCGCATTTGCCATAGGAGAATACCCAGAAGGTGTAGCTGTAATGTTGTTTTATGCCGTGGGCGAATTATTTCAACAAGCAGCGGTTAACCGAGCAAAAGGAAATATCAAGGCTTTATTAGATGTGCGACCTAATGAGGCGTTAGTATATCGAAATGGCGACTTCATTTCGGTTAATCCTGAGACGGTTGAGATAGGCGAAAAAATTCAAGTACGCGTAGGAGAAAAAGTGCCTCTTGATGGAATATTACTTTCAGATAAAGGTTCTTTCAATACCGCTGCTCTTACCGGAGAAAGTAAACCGGATACCGTCCAGAAAGGAGCATCTGTATTTGCAGGAAGTATCAATCTTGATGGAGTTATTGAGGTAGAAACTACTAAGGAGTTCAAGGACAGCTCTATCGCACGTATTCTAGATATGGTGCAGAATGCCACCGCTCGTAAATCTAAAACCGAGTTGTTTATTAGAAAATTTGCTCGTGTTTACACGCCTATTGTAGTTTTCTTAGCCATAGGTCTGACCTTTTTACCGTATTTCGTTGTAGATGATTATGTGTTCAGAGACTGGCTATATCGAGCTTTAATCTTTCTAGTTATCTCTTGTCCTTGTGCTTTGGTAATATCCATTCCGCTAGGATATTTTGGTGGATTGGGTGCTGCATCTCGCAACGGAATCCTGTTTAAAGGCGCATCATTTTTGGATGCAATGACTAAGGTGAATACCGTGGTAATGGATAAGACGGGAACGGTGACCAAAGGTGTTTTTAAGATTAAGGAAGTGGTAAATAAATCCATTTTTGCGGAAGCTGAATTTATGCAGTACCTGATGGCGATGGAAGAGCAATCTACACATCCTATTGCAAAAGCAATTCTGGAATACAAGGCAGAAGGTGCCGACTATGAAGCTACAGAAGTATCTGAAATTGCTGGTAAGGGATTAAAAGGAAGTGTAAATGGGAAAACCGTGCTAGTAGGAAACAAAGCTTTAATGACTTCAAACACTATTGACGTCCCATCAGAAACTGATACTATTGTTGAATCCATAGTAATGGTAGGAATAGATGGCAAATTTGCAGGTTACGTAACCATTGCAGATGAGCTGAAGGAAGATGCCCATCAGGCGATTAAGCAAATTCGCGAGGCTGGTATTTCTAAAATCATAATGTTGTCGGGCGATAAAGATTCCATTACCCAACAAGTAGCCAAAGAATTAGGTATTGATTGGGCAAAAGGTGGTTTGTTGCCAGAAGATAAACTTAACGAAGTAGAAAAACTCAAAGCACAACCAGATACAACAGTCGCTTTTATAGGCGATGGTATCAACGATGCACCAGTTTTGGCAGCAAGTGATGTTGGTATGGCAATGGGTGGTCTAGGAAGTGACGTTGCTATAGAAACTGCAGATGTTATCATTCAAAATGACCAACCTTCAAAGATTGCACGTTCCATAAAAATAGGTCGTTCTACCAGAAGTATTGTTTGGCAAAATATTGTATTAGCCTTTGGAGTTAAAATCATAGTCCTCATTTTGGGAGCTGGTGGTCTTGCCACAATGTGGGAAGCTGTTTTTGCAGATGTTGGTGTTGCCTTGCTTGCTATTTTAAATGCTGTTAGATTACAGAAGATGAAGTGGGATTAAATCTTTGCGAGGAAGCATTATTCATAATCATTGATTTTGAGAGAATTAAGCTAATATCTTCCTTCAAAAAGTTCGAACTCTGTCCCGTTGAGTTCACGAATAAATGGAAAAACCGGAAACGAAATTGAGTTTACTCAAAATTTTGTTTTCGGTTTTTCTATTTTCAAAGCAGAGCTTTGAGGGATGCGCGTTAGCGAATCCTGTTCGTGAATTTATTTATAAGATTAATATCTTTATATAAAAAGTTTGAACTCTGTTCCATCGAGGTCACAATCACTTACAATCCCGAAACGCGATAGCGTTCGGGATTTTTTATATGGAAACGCCAAGAACTCATTCTTGAAAGTGAACATATAGAAAATCGCGATGACCCGATAGGGTTGGGATTGTATTTGCAAGATGGAGTTTTTAAGGATCTATAATCTCATCAAAACCACTACCAAACACTAAATTTATAATAGGCAATTTGTCTTTTTTTCCAATTACATTTGTGGCATGAGTCAATTAGTACAAATTGCCATTTTACCTCATTCTCTAGAGGACAAAGAACATATTCTTGCCAAAGTTTTTGAAAAGGTAGATTTCCGTATGGATGATGTTCAAAAATGGAACATCAGGAAACGATCCATTGATGCGCGCCAGAAGAAAGTAAAATATAATCTACAAGTAGAATTATGGCTCAAAGGAGAAGAGACGCCTCAAAGAAAAACATACAAAATTCAAGATGTTTCCCAATCTAGAGAAGTTGCCATCATAGGTGCTGGTCCAGCAGGATTGTATGCTGCTTTACGCGCTATAGAAGGCGGAATGAAACCTATCGTTTATGAACGTGGCAAAGATGTACGATCTAGAAGACGCGATCTTGCGGCTATAAATAAAAATCATGTAGTTAATCCAGAGTCTAACTATTGTTATGGAGAAGGCGGCGCAGGAACCTACAGTGATGGTAAATTATATACTCGATCTAAAAAAAGAGGTAATGTGCTTAAGGCGATGGAATGGTTTGTAGATTTTGGCGCTACTCCAGATATCCTAGTAGATGCACATCCACATATAGGAACTAATAAACTACCTCAAATTATTACTTCTATGAGAGAAGCGATAGAAAAAGCAGGTGGCAAAGTTCTCTTTGAATCGAAAATGACAGATATACTTCATGAAAACAATCAAATAAATGCGATCCAAATTAACCATAAAGAGTGGAAAGAATATAAGAACGTCATTCTCGCTACAGGTCATAGTGCTAGAGATATTTTTTATTTACTACATAAAAGAGGAATCACAATACAAGCAAAGCCATTTGCTATAGGTGTGCGTATAGAACACCAGCAAGAACTCATAGATCAAATTCAATATCATGGAGATGATCAAAATCCGTATTTACCACCAGCTAGTTATAGTCTTGTAGAACAAGTGGACGGCATGGGTGTTTATTCCTTTTGTATGTGTCCTGGCGGAATTATAGCACCTTGCGCAACAGATACAAATGAAGTCGTGACAAACGGCTGGAGTCCTAGTAAACGTAATAATCCTTATTCTAATAGCGGTATTGTAGTAAGTGTTTCTCCAGAAGACCTTCCTAATTATGATCCTAACGATCCGTTTGTATCTCTTAATTTTCAAAAAATAGTAGAATATGATTGTTGGGTGGCAGCAGGAAAAACTCAAAAAGTACCTGCACAACGCATGGTAGATTTTGTTGAAGGAATAATATCTACTGACTTTCCTAAAACATCCTATTTTCCAGGATTAACCAGTGTAGATTTGAATAAAGTATTACCAGAAATGCTCGCTAGTAGGTTACGTGCGGCCTTTGTAGCATTTGGTAAAAAAATGAAAGGATATTATACTAATGATGCAGTGCTACATGCGCCAGAAAGCCGCACGAGCTCACCAGTTCAAATACCTAGAGATCCTATCTCTTTAGAACATATAAAAATCAAAGGATTATATCCTTGTGCAGAAGGTGCAGGTTATGCCGGTGGAATTATAAGTGCTGCTATAGATGGTATTAATTGTATGGATCGTATACTAGAAAAGCAATCTTCATAAAAAAACCTCTAAAGAATATTTCCTTAGAGGCTTTAAAAACAAAATGTAATCTAGATCCTTACTGTACCGTTACTGAAAAAGTAACTTCTACATCAGTCTCACCGCCTGCATCTGTTAAAGATCCATCATTAGGCTTATTAGGCTCGTGACGTAATACAACAGTCAAAGTACCAGCACCAGCTGTTCCTACTGTTACCGTAGTATCTAATCCTAGTGGATTACCATCATCATCTGTATCTGTTTTTGCAATAGAAACATCTGCTGTATTTACCACATAGAATACTTCATGCTCATCTGCTTCCTCTAATACTTCTTCTGTGATGTCTTCTACTGGAGTTTCTAATTCGTTCAAAAACTCCACCGTACCCGTATAAGTTGCTCCTGCTGTTAATGGCCCAGAAACATTAAGAACTGGTGCATTAGGACCTTCACCATCATTATCTGTAGAGGTAAACGTTACCTCATCATTAGGGTCTGCACTATTTACTAGTTTGTACTCTACTGTTGTGATCACTTCTTCTTCATTAACTGCTTGTGGATCGTCATCCTCACAAGAGATGAATACTGCTGCGGTTGCTAAAAATGCTACTTTGAATAAATTGTTTTTCATAATTGTTATTTTAACTGTTTTCATAGTTGTTGTTTTAATTGTTGTTACTAGGTTTTAATTTGATTTTTTGTTTTTGTTTTTGTTTTTGTTTTTGTTTAAAGGTTATATATAAATTGTAATTGAATGTTGGTTCCTATTTCATCTGCATAGAATCGTTGCCTGTTTAGGTAATTTCTATATCGAGTATTGAATACATTTGATACGGTTAGAGCTAATTTCGCTTTCGCGAAAGCGTAATCCACTCCTACATCCCACAAACTAAATGCACTAGGAGGCTGTGATATACGCACTAGCGCATCTTCAAACTGTCCATTATCCGCAGGTACGGTAACGATGTAATCATTATCAGGAAAACGGTTTTGAGCAAGAACCGTTTGATTAGACACAAAAGCACTGAAGTTTTTCAATCCTAATTGATACCACGTTAATCGGTTTGTAAATTGTGCTGGTGGCATATCAATAAGCGGTTGATCTCCCGTAAGATCATCACCATAAATGTAGGATGCATGACCGTCTAGCCTTGCTATCTTTTTAATTGTAACTAACAAATCATCCCTAGACAGCTCCTCAATCTTCTTACTTATAAAATCATAACTGTAACTTACATCTACTCCTAGTAATCTCGCATCTAACTGCTGGTATTGCCATACAGGAAACGCACCTCTAGTGGTAGTTTCAATTCCAGTAGGAATCAACTGTATGAAATCTGTAATATGATTGAAATATGGATTAACTTCAACATCTAGCTGATTCTTATTCACGTGAAAAGTGGTATTTAACTTGTAAGATCGCTCTTGTTTTAAATCCAGCTGTCCTAATTCGATAGTCGCAAGTGCATGGTGTAAACCATCGCTAAATAGCTCACTAGCATTAGGCGCACGATTTGCACTACTTAAGTTAATGGCAACATCATAATGATCATTAAAGATATGTTTTGCTCCCATGGTAAAAGCAAGCAGATTATAATCTAATTGCGGATTAGTAAGGATCTGGTTACCGGTTTCTGACACTTCAAAATCTGGAAATTGCTCATCATAGCCTAAGTCTTCCCATCGTGATTGAATGTAGAATTTTTGGGCATCGATAGTAAAACGATCATAACGCAAACCTGCATCCAGAATCCACTGGTCGCTAGGTTGATGCATCCAGCTTGCAAAAGCTCCTATTCTATAAGAATTATAATCTGGTATCAAACGCCTCACACCAGTACTAGCATCTGGTTTATTGATCTGGAACATACCATCGATTCCTACTTCTAGATCTGTATTCTCATAGCGATCTATATTCAAAAACGCACTAGCAGTTTGCGTTAGTAAATCAATATCCAAAGAGGCTCTACCTGAATTTTCACCACGACGTATGTCAAACTCTTGTCTATTGTTAAATTGCAGAGAATAATCTAATTCTAATTTACCTAAACCGGCAATTCGTCTGTATCCATCTAATCGTAGTCCATGGTGAACAACGGCTTGTTTAGGTTCATTCACCTCATACGTAAATGGTCTAATCACCGTAGGTTGTCCAGAATTAATACTGCGCACTAAATCTGATGCATTCCCTATATGAGAAGCTCTTAAGATTCCTAATTCTGTTTGATAAAAACTATAATTGATATTGAATCCATATTCAAATTTCTTAAATCCTGTGGCTACATTTACCGCTCCTAATTCACTACCGGTATTACTAAGCACATAATCTGGTGCCTCATAATCTCCTAATCTTTTATAGGTGAATGTACCACGTTGATACCATCCAGAATCCCGATATTTACTAAAAGTAGAACTAACGCTACCACCACGACCATTAGATTGTCCATTAAGAATTACTTTACCCATTAAGGTATCTTTTACCAGTATACGTTCTGGACTGATGACGATAGTTCCACCTATAGCATCGCCACCATAACGCAATGCATTTGCTCCTTTAATCACCTCTATAGAACTGGCTGTATTCACATCAATATTAGGAGCATGTTCCACGCCCCATTCTTGATCTTGCTGTCGCAATCCATCATTCACTAGCACTACTCTACTACTATGTAAACCATGAATCACTGGTTTTACGACACTATTTCCCGTTTTTAGCGCACTCACTCCAGCTACGCTGTTAAGCGCATCGCCTAAAGTGGCACCACTATAGCTTTCTATGGTTTCTTTACTAATTCTCGTGCTGGATTGCGTACTTTCATGATCATCATGCACATCTGCAGTGACTTGAATCTGGTCTAATTCATCCACGTGATGTTCTAATAGAAAATCTTTTTTAGTATCGCGATTAATGACTATCGTAAACTCTTTCACATCACAATCCAGGTGACTCACACGCAAGCGGTATTCACCAGCGCATAGGTCATCTATTGCATATTCGCCACTATCATTAGTGGTAAACGTACGTTGTAACTGGTACACATAAATTTGGGCGAGAGCAAGCGGTTGAGCATCGTGAAAATCGATCACCTTACCATGCAATCGGTACTCGCACGGATTATCCTGAGCGAGTAATGTAGCACTACACAATAGCAGTAACCACAAATACTTTTGAAACATGTTGTTTTATTTTGTTACTATCTGGACGCACATCGCGTCAGGCTTATGAAGTATTAGCTAGTAACTGGTGGTGGTCGTGTAGGATAATAGACGGAGAAGGAATCCGCTTTCGCGAAAGCGTAATAATCCACATCCATTTGCTCTACCTCAACTGGAATCGTAACAACAACAGCGCTAGTAGTTGCTGGTTGCCATTCTAATTGAGCCACATTTTCTGAATATAAACAGATCTCACACTCAGTACTATCATCATCATGAGTCGCATGATGAAGCGCACTAAGTTGCATACCTAACATCAAGGTTAGAAATAGAGAAGCGATAAGTTGCTTATAACTGTTCACGATTCAAAGATAGTAATCTCTAACGATCTGAAACTTTTAAAAATTTGCCAAAAATTTACAAGAAGAAATTCCACACAATCCCGAAACGCAAAGAGAAATCTCGATACGGCATGCGTGGCGCACTAAAGTAATTATCACCACTAGCAATTAACTGATTCAAATGCTCTAGTTTAAAAAAGATTCTGGTCTGTCTGATTTTTGCGTTTACAAAGAAATCTACCATGGGAAAACCACCTAATTCATCTGTGTTTTGGGTAATGAATGAACCTAGAACAGGATCATAAGCATCCATATAATATTCAGTAAAGTACTTTACGGTTATTCCCGTTTGTAGCTTTAATGCTTTTTTAAATAGCTCATCTTTATAATACAAACTATGTCTCACCGTAAGATCAGGTACATTAAAGACATCCTGATTTTGGGCGACGCTTTGATACATGATAGTATTATCTAGACCAAAGTTCCTCCAGATTTTCACATCCTTATGTAGTTTTACTTTTAAGTAAGCAATATCTTCTTCAAACTGAACTGGTGTGGCATTAAAACCGGTTACGGTTACACCACCAGAACCATCATCTTCTGTGACTTCTTGTTGTGAAAAATAAACGTGATCTTGAATCGTGGTTAAACTTACAGATGCATCAATCCATTTATCTGATTCTATGTTAAAACTAAGGCGTTGTGTCTCTATATTATTGAATGAATTTTGCCAATTGTAATTCACATAATCACTTTGAAACAATAAGTAGTTAAAATCTGGTGCTCTAGAACTAATTTCTAATCCTGCATTTACCGTAGCATCTTTTAATTGATAACTAGCGGTTCCATTGATAAACTGACCTGTTAAATCACCTGCGATATTAATTCCTGTGTTTGCTTTAACGTCAAAAGCACCTATGCGCTTCTCAAAGCTTCCGTTAAACTGGTACAACTCACCTACTAGCCTATTTGTGATTTGATCACCATTAGATAAATTGATCACGCGATCATATCCATAGTTATAAGCTTGTCGTGCTAGTCCAGCTTTAAAATATCCTAGAATATGATGGTCAAAACTTGCTCCTACTTCTATCTTGCCTTGCTCTAGATCGCTTTGATCTTTTAAACCGCTAGTGGTAAATGATTCACCGTAATACTGATTGCTAGCGCTACTTTCATCATATCGATAAAACTGATCTTCAAAAAACATGGTGTTATAAAGACGTAAGCTAGCATACGAGGTACTGTCTTTATGACCTATTAATTCATAATCATGATCTATATAAATACGTTTTCCATCCAGCATAGAGATGGCATCATCTGTATTAGGTTCTAGACGACCACGATCGTTAAAATCATCATCACCATCTATAAATCCCTGAAGCGATGCTGGATCGAGTCCTGCATTTTCTTGTTGCTCTAATTGATGAAAAATAGTGTGCAATCGCATGCGATAGCGTTCTGATTTTGAAACATAGCTAGAGGTGAATTTAAATATCCCAGTGCTGGTTAAGGTGTTGACATAATCTCCTGCACTACGTATACCTTTATATCCTATGGTAAAATTAAAACCAGGCGAGATATTATTTGCAAAAAAAGCGTCTAATTGCTGTCCTTGGTTGATTGCTGTTCTAAAGTAAAGCTCTGTTAGCGGTGTAGGAACATGATAATCGTATATATCATCAATGCCCAAATAGGCGATCTGTCTACCTTGCGCACCAATGGATGGCATTAAAACGTCTAGGTCAGATGATTTACCTAATTCATTATAAGGTCTACCTACATTATGCAGTGGCATGAGTTCAAAATCATCCTTGCGTAGGTAATTGAATTTGTAATCCTTTACCATAGAAAGTGTCGTGTCTACATAAGTGGTATCACGATCTTGTGAGATGATTAAATAATCTGTGATGGGTGGTTTTTCACCAGAAACTTCTAGCAGTTTGCTTTCAGGTTGTTGATCTTGTTGTTGGTTATTTGTAGGTGTAGCACCACGTTCTCGGGTAGGTATCTTAGTAGGCGTTTGAGCTAGCGCAAACAATGGTATTAAAAATATGATTAAATAACGCTTCATAGATAAAACTGCGGTAGGCAAATGTAAGTATTATAACCATTTTCAAGGACTTTTGTTGTACGAAACTAGAACGAGCTTTTTACAGTGAGTTATGAACGATGAGATTATAGGTTTGGATCTTGAATTTTGGAAATTGTGATTTGGAATTTGAAATTTGAAATTTGAAACTTTGATTTTGATTTTACCTAAAACAAAGCATTTGATTACTTTTGACCATGCTACTACCGCAAATACATCCTGATATACTTGAATGCGGTACAGATGAGGCTGGACGTGGTTGTCTTGCAGGTCCAGTTACAGCCGCTGCGGTCATTTTACCACTAGGTTTTAAAAGTGAGCTATTAGATGATAGTAAGAAGCTTTCGCGAAAGCGTAGATATCAACTGCGTCCTATCATAGAAAAACATGCTATAGCTTACCATGTGGCTCATGTGATGATGGAAAAAATAGACGAAATCAACATTCTTAACGCTAGTATTCTTGCTATGCATAAAGCAATTGCTGGATTAAAAATTCAACCAGAACATATCGCGGTAGATGGCAATAGGTTTAAACCTTATAACAAAATTTCTAGCACTACGGTTATAAAAGGTGATGGGAAATTCTTGCATATTGCCGCAGCATCTGTACTCGCAAAAACCTACCGTGATGATTTTATGGAGCGTATTCATCAAGAATATCCTGATTATGGATGGGTGAAAAATCAAGGTTATCCTACAAAGCAACATCGCGATGCGATTAGAAAACACGGCACTACACCGTATCACCGCATGACGTTTAAATTACTACCAGATCAATTAGAGCTGGATCTATAAATCCTTTGAATTAGTGGCATAAACACGCCATTTTTCTATGCAAGCCTGCATATCCTCTGGAATATCTGTAGAGAAAGACATCCATTCTTTAGTAACTGGATGTTCAAATCCTAAAGTCCTAGCGTGTAAGGCTTGCCTAGGTAAAATCTTCATGCAATTATCTACAAACTGCCTATATTTAGTAAAACTAGTTCCTTTTAAAATCTTATCACCACCATAACGCTCATCATTAAATAAAGTGTGACCTATATGTTTCATGTGCACACGTATCTGGTGTGTTCTTCCAGTTTCTAGACGGCAAGAGATCACCGTTACATATCCTAGATTTTCTAACACCTTCCAGTGCGTGACAGCAGGTTTTCCTTTGTCTGCATCTTCACCACTCCAGACGTAGTTTTGGAGTCTGTTTTTAGGATGTCTACCTATGTTTCCTTCTACGGTTCCAGATTCTTCATTAAAATTTCCCCAGACGATAGCGACATATTCACGTTCACTAGTTTTGGCAGCAAATTGAGCGCTTAAATGCGCCATTGCTTGCTCTGTTTTTGCGACTACTAATAAACCACTGGTGTCTTTATCAATACGATGTACTAATCCAGGTCTATTACTGGTATTATTAGGCAAGTTATCAAAATGATGAATCAAGGCATTGATTAAAGTACCTTCATAATTACCATGTCCAGGATGCACTACCATTCCTGCTGGTTTATGAACTACCACTACGGCATCATCTTCATAAACAATGTTCAACGGAATATCTTGAGCTACCAGTAATTGTTCATGAGTAGGATGCTTAAAAAGCACGCGTACCTGATCACCAGCTTTTACCTTATAATTTGCTTTAACCACTTGATCATTTACACGCACATAACCGTCCTTTATAGACTGTTGTATTTTACTGCGTGTGGCATTTTCAATAAAATTCATTAAGAATTTATCCACTCGCAATGGTTCCTGTCCATCGCCAGCCGTAAAGTGATGGTGTTCATGTAAATGATCATCATTTAACGCATCTGCCTTATCTGGATTAGTTATCTGTGGCATCCGTATTTGTATCGCTAGTAGATCCAGGTCTATTCCCATCACCTAAAACTAGATCAATGGTAGAAGTTTTTTTAAGTGGTGTACCAGCATTCAGTTTTTCACCTTTATAACGTAACTCTAACACCATATCACGAGCAATATTAGGCTGATAGGTGATTTTCCCTACTTTAAAACCTAATGCTTTTAAGGTAGGTTCTGCCTGACGGCGTGTTTTGTAAACTAAATTAGGAACAGATACATTCCCATAACCCGATGGATTTAATTTGATATAAATCTGTCTGTTTTCTTTTACAAATTTACCTGGAGTAGGATCTTGCTCTATCACCGTTTTAGGCGGGAAATTAGGATTGTAACTCGTACTATCGATCATTTTCATACGCAAGTCTAATTCTTCTAAAGTATTTTGAACTTGGTTCACATCCATTTTTGCAAGATTAGGAACCTTAATACGTTGATCGTGATTTGTATAATAATCTAACCAAAACAAATACACAAAACACAATACCACTACCAGTGCAACAGACAGCAAGGCATGTTTTAAAAAGGTTTTAGTAAAAAGAAATCTGAAAAAATTCATAGGTTAATTGAGCGAATTTAAAAATGCAGTGAAATTAGATTGTAATCGTTCTGCACCATTAGTTTGCAAGTAGTAAACGTCTCTTACCGCATTCATATTACCTATTTCTAACATAATCGCTGGTGCATTTACTTTCTCTAGCAATTTAAAACCAGCAGTTTCGGTTAAAATAGTAGCGTAATACGCGTCTTTTGTGAGATACTGTATTAACTCTTGTGCATATTTTTCACTTGCGGTATACTTTGGATTTTTTGAGTTGAAATAAATCGTTCCTTGTCTAGGTAATTTACCAGCACCCATGTGGAATGAAATAACTAGATCTGGATTCAAATCGTTAATCGCCTTAGCACGATCATCTATGCTTAAAAAAGCACCACTTTCATTATAATAAACCACCTTTACGTTAGTTTTTACATCACCCGCAATTTGTGCCACCACAGATTTAAGTAAATCATATTCTGTAGTATTACCAGCCGTAACTCCTTTATCTACTTCACTATGACCTCTATCCAGCACTACGGTAAATACGTCAGTTTGCGCTTGCAACTGGTTCACAAAGCTCCATAAGATTAAGATAATAACTAGCTTAAATTTCATTCGTTCTCGATTTTGTTCAAAGATAATGATTGAAATGTATTAATGAACGACAACTTTTTTAACTTTGTTGTTCACGCTTACGCGAAAAGATAATTCATGAAAAACATTGCGGTACTTATGGGCGGTTACTCTAGCGAGTGGCAAATTTCCCTTAAAAGTGGCGAAGTCATCGCACGAAATTTAGATCGATCTAAGTATGTGGTGTATCCTGTTCATATTTTGAAAGATGGATGGTATCATGTAGATTCTCATAACAAGAGACATCCTATTGATAAGAATGACTTTAGTATTACCATAGATGATAGTCACATTACATTTGATTGTATTTACAATACCGTACATGGCAATCCTGGAGAAGATGGAATATTACAAGCATACTTTGAATTACTCCATTTACCACAAACTTCATGTAATTCCTATGTAAGTGCTGTCACTTTTAATAAACGTGATTGTATCGCAGTTTTAAAACCATGGGGAATTCATACCGGTAAACACATCTACCTTAATAAAGGAGCAGACTATAACATAAATGATATCGTAAAACGCATGGGATTACCCTTTTTTGTAAAAGCAAATCGCAGTGGTAGTAGTTTTGGCGTTTCAAAAGTTTATGAAGCTTCTCAACTAGATCAAGCGATAGCAGATGCCTTTGCCGTAGACGATGAAATTATCATTGAATCTTTTCTAGATGGTATAGAAGTATCTGTAGGCGTTTATCAAATAGGTGATGATGTGATTGCGTTGCCACCTACAGAAATTGTGAGCGAAAATGATTTCTTTGACTACGAGGCAAAATACCTAGGCAAATCCCAAGAAATCACACCAGCCAGAATATCAGACCGATTAACGCTAGCCGTTCAAGAACAAAGTAAACGTATTTACAGTATTTTAAAATGTAAAGGAATCGCCAGAGCAGATTTTATTTTTCATGAAGGCACGCCACATTTTATAGAAATTAATACCACGCCAGGAATGAGTGAAGAAAGCATTATTCCACAACAAATCACGGCTACAAACCATAAGCTTACAGATGTGTTAACTTTGATCATTGAAGATACTTTAAAAAATCATGCATCATGAAAAAAGCCGTTTTTCCAGGAAGCTTTGATCCTATCACTTTAGGACACTATGATATTATAGAACGTGGACTAGGATTATTTGATGAGATCATCATTGCGATAGGTGTTAATGCAGATAAAAAATACATGTTTACGTTAGAAGACCGTATGCGTTTTATAAGTGATGCATTTCAAAACGAGCCTAAAATAAAAGTTATGTCCTATTCTGGACTTACTATAGACTTTTGCCAGCAACAACAGGCTGGTTTTATCTTGCGTGGTTTGCGCAACCCAGCAGATTTTGAATTTGAAAAAGCTATCGCTCATACAAATCGTAAACTATCAGAAATAGAAACCGTTTTCTTACTAACCAGTTCTGGTAAATCATACATATCATCTTCTATCGTGAGAGACGTCATACGCAATAATGGTGATTACACAGGTCTTGTACCAGATACCGTAAGATTATGAGAATTCTAATTGCCTTATGTATTCTAGTTGCTTTTACATCATGTAACAACAGTACAGAAAACAAATCAAATCCTACAGAATGGAAAACACCATTTGAAAAAGGAAATGGAAATCAAACTGCAACCTATGAGGAAGTCATTAACTATTATGAAGAATTAGCAAGCGCTTTTTCTACCGTAACCATAGATGAAATAGGTACGACAGATTATGGCAATCCGTTACATGTGATTACCTTTTCAAAGAAACCCGTAAAATGGAATAAAGCCTATCCAGATCGCATCAAAATTTTAATTAATAATGGGATTCATCCTGGTGAAAGCGATGGTATCGACGCCACCATGATGTTAATGCGTGATCTAGCTACTGGTAGATATGAAGTTTCAGAAAACGTCATCTTTAGCGCTATTGCAGTATACAATGTAGGTGGTGCTATCAATAGAAACAGTCATTCTAGAACTAACCAAAACGGTCCAGAAGCCTACGGATTCAGAGGTAATGCTAGAAATTATGACCTTAATAGAGATTTCATTAAAGCAGATACGCGCAATGCCCAGGCTTTTTATGAAGTATTTCACCGTATTAATCCAGATCTATTCATAGACAATCACGTAAGCAATGGTGCAGATTATCAGTATACGCTTACACATCTCTTTACCCAGCATAATAAGTTAGGTAATGCATCAGGTGACTTTTTATACAACACCATCCAGCCAGAATTAGAAAAACGTCTCTTAGAACGTGAATTAGATATTACGCCTTATGTAAACGTTTGGGGCAGATCACCAGAAACTGGATTCACCCAATTTATGGATCACCCTAGATATAGCACGGGTTATACCGCGCTATGGAATACCATGGGAATGATGGTAGAAACACATATGCTAAAACCATATCAAGATCGTGTTACAGGAACACAAGCCATCATGGAAGAAATGATCCAGATAGGAACCGTACATCTAGATGCCATTAAAAATGCTAGAAAAAAATCCTTTGATCATTACCGTAATGCCACTCACTACGCACTAAATCACACAACTAATAAAAACAAGGCAGACACCTTAGACTTTAAAGGATATGAGGCTGTAAATAACATTAGTGATTTAACAGGGAAACCACTGTTATCTTATGATCGTGATCAACCTTTTACAAAAAAAGTAACCTACCGCAATCATTTTACACCTACAGATAGTATTACCATTCCAGATTATTATATCATCCCAAAAGGATGGTGGCGCATTGAGGATTTATTACGCCGTAATAAGATAAAAATTGAATATCTATCTAGCGATACTACGCTAGTTGTGAATCGCTACCGCATTGAAAATTTCAAATCCAGCACGAGCTCTTATGAAGGTCATTTTCCTCATCGTGGTATTGAATTAAGTAGTAAGGATGTGGAATTACGCTTTCGCGAAAGCGATATTCTCGTATCTACTGATCAACCAGGAATCAGATATTTACTGGAAACACTTGAACCACAAGGTCAGGATTCCTTTTTTAAATGGAATTTCTTTGACACAATTTTGCAACAGAAAGAAGGTTTTAGCTCTTATGTCTTTGAACAAACTGCCAAAGAACTCATAGAAAAAAACCCGAAACTGGCAGAAGAATTTTTTAATAAAAAAGAAACAGATTCTAAATTTGCAAATAGCAATTACGCACAACTAGAATGGCTACATAAAAGATCAAAAAACTATGAAAAAGCACACCTTAACTACCCTATTTACAGACTTTTCAATAAATAAATCAATATTATTATTAGCCTTAATGCTAGTACTAAGCAGTTGTAAAAAGGATCCTGTTGCGCTTTCTGAAAAAGAAATGGTCTTAGAAACACTAACGAGCAAAACACTAACAGAATCCATCAACTGTAATGGCGAGACCTACAACTTTGAGATGCCTTATTTTAAAGCAACACCATCTCAAGAAGCGATCATTCATAATGAATTAATCGACCTTATTAGTCCTTATATCTCTGAAAATACCATTACTGAAGATCGCAATTTTGAAGATATCTTTTCTGATTTTGTATCTGCAAGA
Organism: Nonlabens sp.; assembly: GCA_020630715.1. GTDB lineage: Bacteria > Bacteroidota > Bacteroidia > Flavobacteriales > Flavobacteriaceae > Nonlabens. The sequence goes on along the minus strand of JAHDIQ010000003.1, from coordinate 215,791 downwards.
AAGAAAAGCTTGTGCGATAACACTAAGCAAGGAATTAGCGATATTAAGGTAGTTCACATCACGCAAAATGATGCTATTTTAAGTTATGAAATCACCTATAAATTAGATGATACGCCACGTAGAATTATGCGAGCCTATAAAAAACCAGATCTTTCTTTATTAACCTTAAAAAATCTGGTAAAGAAAGAACGTATGTCTGATGTACAGCGCATCATGGATATTAATACTCAAAATGGAGTTATTGATCTGGCTCTTCAAATCCCTAGTGAAAATCAACAAGTATTTAGAGACTTTTCTATGAATACGGCTTTTACTTATGACAACATTCTAGAGAATGAAATTCCTATGGGTGTACATATGAATAAAGAAGGTAAAATGATGTTGCAATTTCCTAAAACAGTTGAATTACCTAAGGAGTATCCAGAGCTTAACGGTGACATAAATATTGAAATAGAAGCACAGCAAATGGCTTATTATTTGAACCTATCTATCGTAGGTGGATAACATTCCATCAGGGAATAGCTCTTTAATATTTGCATAACTAGATTGTAAAGCAAGTACCGCTTTCTTTTTAGTAAGCCATACTGCTTTATCAATTCCTTCCTTTTTTTGAGGCTTTAACTTACCATCATAGTCAGTTTCCATGATGTACCACTTAGTAAGTTTTAATTTTAACTTAGAGTTCCAGTTGTAAACGTGATACGTGCGACCTAATTGATGGGTGATTTTTAAACCTTTTACACCTGTTTCTTCCTCTACCTCGCGCACGGCGGCTTTTTTCATTGACTCCTTGCGCTCCTTTTTACCTTTAGGAAGATCCCATTTACCATTGCGGTGAATAAATAAGTATTCATTTCTATTATTAATTGCCATACCGCCAGCGGCTTTTACTAGTGGTAGTTTTTTATGTAATCTTTTGAGTAACTTATCTTCTGACTTTGCATAAAGCAACACTTTTTTAAGCTTACCATTCTCAATGTCTTCTATAAGTTGAGTAAAATCAATTTTCTTTAAAGAAAAGGACTCATAATCTGGATAAGCATCCCGATCAGTAGTCACTAGAATCGCAACATCTTTAATAAAAACTTTATACATTTGTGCCATGGTCATAAACAAAGAAATCGCAATTAAAACTGCAGAATTATTATTGCAAATTAAAGCAATAAAATTGCAACCACAAGAACCATTTACATGGGCTAGTGGCTGGAAATCTCCTATCTATTGCGATAATAGAGTTACCTTATCTTATCCTGTGATTAGAAACTACTTAAGAGAGCAAATCGCAAATCAGGTAGAAGAATTGTATGGTAAACCAGATGTCATTGCTGGTGTAGCGACTGGTGCCATAGGAATAGGAATGCTAGTAGCAGATTACCTTAACCTTCCTTTCATATACGTACGACCAGAAGCAAAAAAACACGGTCGTAAAAATCAAATAGAAGGACATCTAGATGCTGGACAAACTGTGGTGGTGATTGAAGATTTAATAAGCACTGGAAAAAGCAGTTTAAATGCAGTAGCGGCGTTAAGAGAAAATGGAGCGCAAGTAAAAGGAATGCTGGCTTTATTCTCTTATGGCTTTAATTTTGCTGCAGATAATTTTAAGGAACATAACGTAAGCCTAAATACATTAAGCGACTATGATCATCTCATAGAGCAGGCACAACAGTATGGTCATTTTAATGATACTGATATTGAATTACTAAAAAGCTGGAGAAAAGATCCTAGCGCCTGGACAGGAAAATAAAACACATGAATCTAGAAAGCCGTACCGTAACTACTACTAAATCACCAGAAGAATTATTTGAATTCTTAACTTCTGTTTCAAACTACCAGCAATTAATGCCTGAGGATACTAAATTTGAAACTCATGGTGATGATAAATTCCTTTTTGGTTTAAAAGGAATGCCAGAAATAAAATTAGGTTTAAAAGAACAAACACCACATAGTCAGGTTGTTTTAGGTTCTACTAGTGATAAACTGGCGTTCACACTTACTTGCAATATTGAAAATGCAGATGCTGGATCCAGTGCTCAACTTAAATTTGATGGTGATTTTAACCCGATGATGGCGATGATGATTAAAGGACCCATCAATAAATTCCTAGAACAACTAGCTAACGGTTTAGAGAAATTATAAACACCATTTAATGGTTTTAATTTCATAAGCATGCTGTGCATCATCATGAATAAGCAGTAAGTTACCGTTGTGATCCACACCTTTTACTAGTGCGCTAAACGTGCGATCTTCAATTTGAAAATCTGCGGTTTGATTGTATTTGAATAAATAGGTATTGTATTGATTTAAGACTTCGCTAGAATGTTTTAAGGCATGCTTTAAATGCAGTAAGAAAGAAAAAAGTAATTCTTCTAATTCATACACTTTTCCCGTGAGTAGTGACATAGAAACGGCATTAGGCAAATCTTGAAATTCAGTTTGATTTACGTTAAGACCTATGCCTATAATCGCATGATCTAATTGTTGCTTTTTAAAAACAGTTTCTATTAAAATTCCAGCCAGTTTCTTTTTTACTGACAGGATGTCGTTAGGCCATTTTACTTTTGCCTGAATCTGATAATTTTTAAAAAGCCATTGAGCTAGTGCAACGCTTACGATTTGATTCAGTTGAAACACGGTTAAGCCCTGTAGATTTTCGGTCACTAAAACACTGAATGTAAGGTTTTTGCCGTCTTCTGATTGCCATGTTGAGCCACGCTGGCCACGACCTTGTAACTGCGATAGACTGTATAAAGCAGTGAGGTGAGGTATTCCGATTTCGCGAAAGCGTAATTTCAAAGCATCATTAGTGCTACCAGTGGCATGTAATTTGACTACATTCAATTGATTAGATTTATACCGCAGTTTAAAGGTAATTTAATAAACGGCAGTAAAAAAAAGAATAAATTTGTAGTCAACAATAAAGTTTTAATGACAAAAGAACAAGTCTCCAGCGATGAACTCATCGCACAAATCATTGACGGAATCGAGGATGTAAAGGGTAATGATATCACTATCATGGATTTACGAGAATTAGAGAATACTGTCACCAGCTATTTTATTATTTGCAATGGTACTTCTAATACACAGGTTAACGCAATAGTCAATGCAGTCCAGAAAAAAGTAGGTAAGAATTTACAAGAAAAAGCATGGCATGTAGAAGGTGAATCTCAGGCAGAATGGGTGCTGATAGATTATGTGAATGTAGTAGTTCATGTATTCCAGAAACACATACGCGAGTATTATGATCTAGAAGGATTATGGGGCGATGCAAAAATCACCGAAATAGAAAGTGCTTATTAATAGTTTAAAGAACAGAAATTAATGTCTCAAGAAAATAAAAAACCAGGAAACAATAAGCATTTAATACCTGGTAGCAATAAACCTAAATTCAGCATGTGGTGGATCATAGTTCCCCTAATGCTTATGTTTTTAGCCTACAGTTATATTAGCGATTCTATTACAGAACCTAATGAAATTGCAGAAACAGAGTTTTTCAACTACCTAGAAGATGGTGAGATTGAAAAAATCAAGATCTGGAATAATCGTACCGTTAATGTATTTCTAACTAAAGATGCCATTAACTTAGAAAAGCATAGCAAGGCAAAAAAAGGTACTCAAATAGCCTCTAAAGAGCCATTACCACAGTATGAGTTTCAAATAGGTGATCTGGATAATTTTGAAGAAAAGTTTGACAGAATTATTAAAGAAAGAAGTCTTCAGACCATTAAGTTCAATGATACTAGGGACACTACGTTTGTAGATATTCTAGTGAGTATTTTACCTATAATATTAATTGTAGGTATCTGGATCTTCATTATGCGACGCATGAGCGGTGGCGGTGGCGGTGGCGCTGGTGGCCAGATTTTCAATATAGGAAAAAGTAAGGCAAAGTTATTTGACCAGAAGACAGATATTAAAACGACTTTTAAAGATGTTGCTGGATTAGAAGGTGCTAAAGAAGAAATACAAGAAATTGTAGATTTCCTAAAAAACCCAGAAAAATATACCTCTTTAGGTGGTAAAATCCCAAAAGGTGCACTATTAATAGGATCACCAGGTACTGGTAAAACATTACTTGCAAAGGCAGTAGCAGGAGAAGCAAAAGTTCCTTTCTTTTCTTTAAGTGGATCTGATTTTGTAGAAATGTTTGTAGGTGTAGGTGCTAGTCGTGTACGTGATTTATTTAAGCAAGCTAAGGAAAAGTCTCCTGCGATCATCTTTATCGATGAAATAGATGCGATAGGTCGTGCTAGAGGAAAATCTAACTTCTCTGGTTCTAATGATGAACGTGAGAATACCTTAAACCAGCTATTGACAGAGATGGATGGTTTTGGCACTAACACAAATGTAATTGTACTTGCAGCTACTAACCGTGCAGATATACTGGATAAGGCATTGATGCGTGCGGGACGTTTTGACAGACAGATTTACGTGGACTTACCAGATGTAAAAGAGCGTGAAGAAATTTTTGAAGTTCACCTAAGACCTTTAAAAAAGATAGATAACGAGCTAGACGTAGAATTCCTGGCTAAACAAACACCAGGATTCTCTGGAGCAGACATTGCAAACGTGTGTAATGAGGCCGCATTAATCGCAGCAAGAAAAGGTAAGAAAGCAGTTAATAAACAAGACTTCCTAGATGCTGTAGATCGCATCGTAGGTGGATTAGAAAAGAAAAATAAACTGATTACACCATCAGAGAAGAAAACCATTGCATACCATGAAGCTGGTCACGCAACCGTAAGCTGGATGACTGAACATGCAGCACCACTAGTAAAAGTAACCATAGTTCCTAGAGGACAATCACTAGGTGCCGCATGGTATTTACCAGAAGAACGTCAAATTGTACGCCCAGAACAAATGCTGGATGAAATGTGTGCTACTATGGGTGGACGTGCTGCAGAAAAAGTGATTTTTGACAAAATATCTACTGGTGCATTAAGTGATCTTGAAAAAGTTACCAGACAGGCAAAAGCTATGGTTACCATTTATGGTCTTAATGAGAAAATAGGTAACGTCACCTATTACGATTCTAGCGGACAGCAAGAATACAGTATGACCAAACCTTATAGTGAAGAAACTGCGGTAATCATTGACAAAGAAATTTCAAGAATCATTGAAGAGCAGTATCAACGAGCTATTCAAATCCTAGAAGATAATAAAGACAAACTCACACAATTAGCAGAGGTTCTTTTAGAAAAAGAAGTGATTTTTAAAGATGATTTAGAGAATATTTTTGGTAAAAGACCTTTTGTAAAAGAGGAAGCTGTTGCTCTTAAATCTTCAACGAGAAAAAGCACTGTTGAACAGAAAGCTACTGACGAGGAAGAATAGTCTTGTTATAACATAAAGAAGTACCTATATTTACGTCAATTGTAATTAAAACGGACATCAATTAGATGAGTATTTTCAGAAAGCTCTTCCCTAAAGGCTCAAATTCTGACGATTCACAGGATAATAGTGAAGAGCGCTCTAAATATATGCCGGAAGAAAAACTTCCGCTGGATGAACGTTTTATACACAATTTCACTACACAAGGAGGAAGATTCCTTTACTGTATTGATGAAAATGAAGTACAGCAACATTTTGAAGACATTCTAGTAGAGCATGATTTCTTTGAAAAAAATGTGCTGTGTACTAATAAGCAATTGAGAGACCGGTTTAGTGATTACAACCTCAATTATAATGATAACGCTGCGGATAATGCCTTTTTCCTGACTACCTGTGAATACATTATCGCAAATAATGGCGCTATTCTTTTTTCATCTAACCAGCTTAAAGAAAGAAAACCAGCAGATTTTCCTGAAACCTTAATCGTACTATCCACCACCAGTCAGATGGTAGAGTCTATAGGCGAAGGTTTAAGAGGTATTAAAAAAAGATCTGGTTCTAACATCCCATCTAATATCACCACGCTTAAGAACTTTAAAAATCAAAAAGCAGACGAGAAGAAAGATCTTATGAATTATGGCGTGCCTAGTAAAAGAGTTTATCTACTTCTTTTAGAAGATCTTTAAGATGAAAGAACTAATAGTTAGATCTGTTTCTGGGATCATGTACGTCTCATTAGTAGTATTAAGTGCTCTATACTCTAGAGATGTTTTTATTCTTTTGTTCTGTGTTTTTGCTTTTGTATGTCTCATAGAGTTAATGCCTATGATACGTTTAAAACAATGGCTCATTTATCCAGTTCTTCCTATTAGTTATTTACTTTTAGTATGGTACGAGTGGCCAGCGTATATCGCACCATATTATACGTATGTGATTTATGGTCTATTAGGAGCTACTTTGTTAGTAAATATCTATCTTATTAGAGACTTAGTACTTTTAAACAGAATCCCACTTTTTAATACTAAAAAACATGTCATCGCACTGCTCTATTTGATAGGTAGTAGTTTATTTATTGCACTCATTCCAGATGTAGTTGAAGCGTATAAACCACAACTTCTGATCGGTATATTTAGTATTATTTGGGTGAATGATAGTTTTGCTTATTTGACCGGAAAGAATTTTGGTAAGCACAAATTACTAGAACGTATTTCTCCAAAGAAAACCATTGAAGGTTTTCTAGGCGGTTTAATCATGGCAATAGTCGCAGGTATTGTTTTACATTTTTATGTAGGTCTTTATGGCTTGTGGGAATGGGTGATTTTAGCGTTTATTGTAGCGTTTTTTGGCACGATAGGAGATCTTATTCAGTCTAAATTTAAACGACAAGCAAAGGTTAAAGATAGCGGTAGTATTATGCCTGGTCATGGTGGTATCTTTGATCGCATGGACAGTATTATATTTGCAGCTCCATTTGCTTATTTATTTTTTTTAATCGTTAACTATGTTTCATAAAGAAGGTACTCCATCTATATTAATAGGTCTAGCAGTTGCAATTGCTTGCTATCTTTTAGCAACCTTTATAGATATGCCAATATGGTTATCTTATATTATTTTAGGATTAGGAGTCGTTTTTCTAATCATCATTCTTCAGTTTTTTAGAAATCCTAAACGTGTTGTAGTGTTAGATGACGCTTCCATTGTTTCTCCTGTAGATGGCAAAGTGGTCGTTATTGAAAAAGTAACAGAAAATGAATATTTCAAAGGAGAACGCTTAATGATATCTGTTTTTATGTCACCAATTAACGTACACGTCACCAGATATCCTGTAGGTGGTAAAGTAAGTTATAGTAAATATCATCCTGGTAAATATCTAGTAGCATGGCATCCTAAAGCTAGCGAAGAAAACGAGCGCACTACGGTTGTGGTAGACCATAAAAATGGTGAACAAGTAATGCACCGACAAATAGCAGGTGCTCTGGCAAAACGCATCGTGAATTATGCCGAAGAAAATACGGATGTAGTGCAAGGAAGTGAAAGCGGTTTTATTAAATTTGGTTCAAGAGTAGATATTTATCTACCAGTGGATACGCCAGTAGAAGTATCTTTAAACCAAAAAGTAAAAGGAGGAACATCAGTCCTAGCAAGGTTTTAATGACAGATGAAGAGTTACATATTAAATTCCAAGAGGCTGTAGAAAAAGCAAGCCAAGAAGAACAATCTCAGGTTCCTCTAGAGCTACAGCTACATTTATATGCCTATTACAAAAGGGTGATCGATGAACCGTATGTAAGTAATCGTAGTTTCCAGACTAATGATTTACGCAGTGCTTTTAAAATGAATGCATTGATCCAAGTGCAACAATTAACTAAAAATGAAGCACGCCAGAAATACATCGACATCATAGAAGAATTGTACCCTAGACCGTGGTAAACTACTCTTTAGGTGTTTTCTTTTGATTAGTAGAATTCAATAAATACGTCAATAACTTCACACTACCATAAACTAATAGCACCACGATAATAAGTGAAGCTATTAAAATGAAAAATGGATTTTCAAAAAGTGAATCTGAACTAGTCATTATTGGTATTCTCTAACTCTTTAATTTTTAACTTTAGATACTTAGTTATCAATCGATATAGTTTGAATACGCCTATTGCCAGTAGTATCCAAAAAGCAATCATTATTACCTGCCAAAAAAACATCCCTAATCTAAAATCTGATATTAATTGATCCATAACTTAAATATTATCTCAACGCATTCATACTAGCCTCAATGGTTTCAATTTTAGCCAGTGCATCTGCTTCTTTTTTCTTTTCCATGGCAACAACCTGATCTGGTGCATTTGCCACAAAACGTTCATTACCTAACTTTTTCTGCACACCTAGTAGAAAACCTTGCGCACGTTTTAATTCGGCTTCTAGTTTTTCTAATTCTGCTTCAGCATCTATGTTTCCTTCTAGTGGTATAAAATACTCATTAGATTTTACACGATAACTAGCCGCACCACTCACCTGCTCATTCACCACTTCTATGCTCGCTACATTACCCATTTTCTGGATCAATGCATCATAATCTGTTGAGCTGTTTTCATTATTGATGTACTGTAAGGTAATCTCATTTTTAAACGCAATTTGTTTTTCCTTGCGCACGGTTCTAATTCCAGAAATCGCTTGCTGTACAAAATCAAAATCAGTAAGCAGTTGTTGATTCATCTCCTTTGTTACTGGCCAGGTGTTCACACATAATGCTTCAGAGACCTTGCGATCTGTGATGCTTTGCCATATTTCCTCTGTAATAAAAGGTGTAAATGGATGCATTAATCGCAGGTTATCTTCAAATAAAGCAATGACTTGAGACAAAGTTTTAGGGTCAATAGGTTGTTGATATTCTGGCTTGATAATTTCTAACAACCATCCACAAAAATCATCGTATATCAATTTATAACTAGTCATCAATACATCACTAATTCTATATTTAGAATAATGATCTTCTATCTCATTAATAGCTTGTGCAAATTTACTTTCATACCATGCAATACCTTGTGCGGCGTGAACTGGTTGTTCTAAATTCTCATCAACTTCCCAACCTTTAACCAGTCTAAATGCATTCCACATCTTATTGACAAATCCTTTTCCTTGCTGGCATAAATCTTCATCAAACATGATGTCATTTCCAGCAGCCGCACTTAACAGTAATCCTACACGTACACCATCTGCACCATAGTTTTCTATTAATGCTAACGCATCTGGGGAATTTCCTAAAGATTTAGACATCTTACGGCGTTGTTTATCACGTACCAGACCTGTTAAATATACTTTATCAAATGGCTTCTCATCTCTAAACTCATATCCTGCTACGATCATACGCGCTACCCAGAAGAATAAAATATCCGGTCCAGTTACTAGATCTCTAGTAGGATAATAATAATTAATCTCCTCATTTTCTGGATCTAAGATTCCATTAAAAACACTGATAGGCCATAACCAGCTAGAAAACCACGTGTCTAGAACGTCGTTTTCTTGACGCAGGTCACCGGCTTGTATATTGTAGTTATTAGTACGCTTTCGCGAAAGCGTAACAGCATCATCCTTATTACTTGCCACCACAAAATCATCTTTACCATCACCATAGAAGTAGGCTGGAATGCGTTGTCCCCACATTAATTGTCTAGAGATATTCCAGTCGCGTACATTTTCCATCCAGTGGAAATAGGTACTTTTAAATTTAGGTGGTAGTAATTCTACGATGTCTTCTTTTACAGCCTTTATCGCAGGTTGTGCCAGGTCTTCCATCTTTAAAAACCACTGATCAGAAAGTCTAGGTTCTATCACCGCACCAGTACGCTCACTGGTTCCTACTTTATGCATGTGCGGTTCTTTCTTTATCAACAAGCCTTTTTCTTCTAGCTCCTTTGAGATTTCCTTCCGTACCTCAAAACGATCCTTACCATTATAATGCAAACCAAAACTATTCAAAGTTCCATCTGCATTAAAAATATCGATCACCTCTAGATCATGACGTTCACCTATGGCTTTATCATTGATATCATGTGCTGGTGTGATCTTTAACGCACCGGTACCAAATTCCATATCCACATAATCATCTGCAATTACGGGAATCTCGCGATTTACGATAGGCACAATTACCGTCTTACCTACTAGGTTTGTATAACGCTCATCATCTGAATGTACACAAATTGCTGTGTCACCTAGGATGGTTTCTGGACGTGTAGTTGCAATAGAAACAAATTCATCACTACCAGCGATTTGATATTTTAAATGATATAAATGCCCGTTGCGTTCTTGATAAATTACTTCCTCATCACTTAAAGTAGTCTGCGCTTGTGGATCCCAATTTACCATGCGATAACCGCGATAAATTAATCCTTTATTGTATAAGTCTACAAAAACGTTAATCACAGATGCACTCATGTCATCATCCATCGTAAACTTAGTACGTGACCAGTCACAACTAGCTCCTAGTTTCTTTAATTGTTCTAGGATGATTCCACCATATTCATGAGTCCAGTCCCAGGCATGTTCTAAAAACTCTTCTCTAGAGAGATCATTTTTATCAATGCCTTGTTCCTTTAATTTCTTTACCACTTTTGCCTCTGTCGCGATGCTAGCGTGATCTGTACCAGGAATCCAGCATGCATTGTAGCCTTTTAATCTAGCACGTCTTATTAATACATCCTGAATCGTGTTGTTAAGCATGTGTCCCATATGCAAGACACCAGTAACATTAGGTGGCGGAATCACAATCGTATAACTTTCTCTTTCATCTGGAACTGATGAGAAAAAATCATGCTCCATCCAGTAATCGTACCACTTACTTTCTACAGATTTTGAATCGTATTTTGTCGCTAAAGGCATCTTTGGCTTAGTTTTTGAAATTTCATCGACAAAAGTACTATTAACTTAAATAATACCTAACATTAACGCATGGTTTAAAAGTGATTATTTACTTTTAAATGTTCAAAATAAATGACAATGAAAAGGATTTTACTCTTATTAACGATAGCTTTTACTTCTGTTGCGGTGGCACAAACCACTTCAACACTAGATAAAGACACTGTAATTGAATTTAAAGAAACGACCGTAGATTATGGTAAAATAGACAAAGGAAGCGATGGTGTGAGAACCTTTGAATTTACTAATGCTGGTGAGCATCCATTAAAAATATATTCTATTTACAGTGCTTGTAGTTGCGATATCGTGTATCAACCTGAAGAACCTATCATGCCAGGTGAAAGTGAACATATTGACGTAAAATATGACACAAATAAAGTAGGTCCTATAGTAAAAACGATTACCGTAGTAGCAAATACAAAAGAAAAACTAATACCACTTAATCTTAAAGGTGAAGTTCTAGCACCAGAGGTTAAAGAATAATATTCAGGTTACATATCAATCTATTAAAGGAACTAATTTTAGTTCCTTTTTTAATTTAATGCCATCTCTTAAAATAGTGAGCTTTAAGGTTGAATATGGGTTTGAATGGAAAAGATCACTAAGCTTTTGAATAGATAATTGATGTTTTAAAAAACCATTAGCCTTTATAATTTGATCTCCTTCATAAATATCATTGTTAAAAGCTATAGATCCTTGAGCTACTGATTCTACAATTAAATTAGGTATTTTTTTATATTTTAATTTGGCATAAAGATTTAAACTAACCTGACCGTCATGACTTTTATAAAAACCTTGTGCTTTTTCTTCTGTAGTTTGTTCTAATCTAGCATCGATTTCATACCCATCCTTTTTAACTGCTATACCTGTCATATTGTAGAAAAAACCATCTTTTAATCCGTTTAAGGGATAAGCATAAATCAAATTATTTTTATAATCAAAAGTAAGATTGAATCTTCTCATGATTTCCATGCCTATTGAACCATAATTTTTACCTAATTGTTTTTCGTTAGAGACGTAATTATTAAAAGGTATAGAGAGCGTTACTTTAGCAAGAACTTGACCCCACAGATTTAAGGCGTCTAATTTTGTGCGCATTCCAAAAATTTTACCATTCATCCCATAACCTAGATAATCTCTAAATCCTTTAGTTGGAACCTTAAAACTCGACTCGCCCAAATTGAAAAGCAATAACGCGTCGCTACTACCAGTATCCAGCATTGTGGATAATTCTAATTTTGTATCTTCATTATTGAGAATCACTTTTACATAAGGCTTTCCATCAATAAGTCGGATATCAAAAGGTTCTAATCGCTTGATTTTACGAGGTAGTTTTGAACCGTGACGATATATGGTTATTTTAAAATTTTCATTATCAATATGAACTAAATTCTCCTTAAAAAAATCCATCCCTATAATTCCATTCACTGGATAACCTATTCTGTCAGAAATACTGAAATTATCATCAATCATTACCAGAATTTCAGAATTAGAATTGATGTAGTTATTAAAAATACTTAAGTAATTATTCTCACTATAGTAGGCTTCAAAATATTCTTTTTCTCCAAATCCCGCATATTTTAATTTTCTGCCCATTTGAATATTTAAAGAGTCTATTCCATTAAAGTCAAAAATAATTGACTTAGAAGATCCTGAATCAAGTGCAAAATTCAACTGAACACCATTAACTTTTACTGGTACTATTATTTGATTACCATGTATTTGAAACGGTATCTGAAATTTATCAACACCTTCTACCAAGGTAAATCCATTGCTTTGTGCACCACTAAAACAACATCCAAGAAAACAAACAAAAGTTAAAACAACATATTTCATTACAAACCTAATATAAGGTATTCTTAAGGGCTTTCACAACTACCATAGTCGTAGTACATTTGTAACAAAAATTACACCATGCCACAGATTTCTCAAAAAGGTATCGCGATGCCTTCTTCTCCAGTACGTAAGTTAGTGCCATTTGCAGAGGCTGCTAAGAAAAGAGGAACTCACATTTTTCAATTAAATATAGGACAACCAGATATTAAAACACCTGCACAAGCCATTAATGCGGTAAAGGAGACAAACATGGATGTATTAGCGTATAGTCATAGTGCTGGTAATGAAAGCTATCGCATAAAACTAGCTGCTCATTATAATGAAATCAATATGGACGTTACTGTAGATGATATTATTGTATCCACTGGTGGTAGTGAAGCACTACTGTTTACGATGGGAAGTATTTGTGACGCAGGTGATGAAGTTATTATTCCAGAACCTTTTTATGCAAACTATAATGGTTTTGCAACAGCTAGTGGTGTAACTGTAAAACCTATTCCTACTGATATCGATTCTAATTTTTCCCTTCCTGCAATCAGCGAATTTGAAAAATTAATCAACGATAAAACTAAAGCCATATTAATTTGTAATCCAGGAAATCCAACAGGATATTTATACACTCAGGAAGAAATGGATCAACTAGCAGCGCTAGTTAAAAAACATGATCTTTTCCTAGTGGCAGATGAGGTGTATCGTGAATTTGCTTATGACGGTCGTGTTCATTTATCTGTTATGAATCAGCCAGGATTAGAAGACCACGCTATCATGATAGATTCTGTTTCAAAACGTTACAGTATGTGCGGTGCACGTATAGGATGTATGGTTTCAAAAAACAAAGATGTTATGGCAGCTGCCATGAAATTTGCACAAGCCAGATTAAGTCCGCCTACGTTTGCTCAAATAGCTGCAGAAGCTGCTCTGGATACCACTCAACAATATTTTGATGAGGTTATTCATGAATACATAGAACGTCGCGACATTCTTATCAACGGACTTAAAAACATTGAAGGTGTAAAGGTAGCAAATCCAGGTGGTGCATTTTATTGCGTCGCACAATTACCAGTAGATGATACAGATGTATTTGCACAATGGATGCTCGAGAATTTTGAACTAGATGGCGCCACCATAATGGTAGCACCAGCAGCAGGATTTTATAGCACACCAGGAATGGGAAAAAACCAGATACGCATCGCTTACGTCCTAGAAATAGAATCCCTTTTAAAAGCAGTTCGTATATTAGATGAAGCCTTAAAAGTGTATAACTCGTGATTCATATTCAATCACAGATCAATCTTAAAGAGCACAATACGTTTGGTATTTCCGCTTTCGCGAAAGCGTATACTAACATCACCACAGTTACTCAATTAACTGATGCATTAAGTTACTACCATGACCAGGAAGTGTTCTTGCTAGGTGGCGGAAGCAACATGTTGATCTTAAAAGATATTGAAAAACCAGTTCTACATCTTAATATTAAGGGAATTGAAATCTTAGAAGAAAATAAGGATCATATTTTAGTAACCTCTATGGCTGGTGAAAACTGGCATGAGTTTGTGATGCACTGTATTGAAAACAACTGGGCTGGAATAGAAAATCTAGCTTTAATACCAGGAAATGTAGGCACCTCACCTATTCAAAACATAGGTGCTTACGGCATAGAGTTAAAAGATGTCTTTCACTCCTGCGATGTCATTGATATTAAAACTGGTGAACACAAACAACTTTCCCTAGCCGACTGTCAATTTGGTTACCGCGATAGTATTTTTAAGAATGAAGCTCGTGGACAGTATGTGATTACTGCCGTTACTTTTAAACTAACCAACTTAAATAAAACGGATAACTACGATTTTAAAACCAGCTATGGTGCGATTCAAAACGAACTAGAACAGTTAGACGGTTCATTATCTATTGAAAAAGTAGCACGAGCTGTCGTTAACATACGCAGTAGTAAACTACCAGATTCTAAGATCTTAGGAAACAGTGGTAGCTTCTTTAAAAACCCAATTATTAAAAAAGAGATTTATGATGATCTATTGCGGATGCATCCAGAATTACCACATTACCCAGTAAATGATTCACTAGTAAAAGTACCAGCTGGATGGCTAATAGACCGTTGCGGTTTTAAAGGCAAACGCTATGGTGATGCTGGCATACATGATAAACAAGCGCTGGTGTTAGTAAATCATGGTGAGGCGACTGGTAGCGAGGTTTTACAGGTAGCTAGAACCATACAGCAAGCCGTAAAAGATCGTTATGGCATTGAAATCGATACAGAGGTGAATCTTATCAATGAGTAGATCAACTAAATCTATGTGAAGATCAACCATAGTATGATCCCTATTTTGTAAATTTGCATCATGAAATTAGCATTAATAACAATAGCATTATTAGCATTAGGATTTGCTGGAATCGCCATAAAAATATGGGGTAAAAAAGACGGTAAATTTGCAGGAACTTGCGCCAGCCAAAATCCTTTCTTAAATAAAGATGGTGAAGCCTGCGGTATGTGTGGTAAATTACCAGAAGAACAAGACTGTAAAAATCCAGAATTAGAATCATAAGTCACTTATGGAGCTAGATATTGCTGTGATGGTTTTGGCGGGATTTACCTTGCTTAACCTTATCTACTATTTCTTCTTTGCACGATTAGGATTTTCAAAAATCGTAGATTTAGTTCCATCAAAGGAACCTGTATCTGTTATCGTTTGTTCAAAAAACGAACAAGAAAATCTTAAAGAACTCGTCCCTTTATTACTTCAACAAGATCACCCTAATTTTGAAATTATTCTCATCAACGATGCTTCTATTGACGATACTCTAGATGTCATTGAAGAATTTCAAGCACAAGATTCTCGCGTTGTTAAAGTCAACGTAGAGAATAATGAAAGCTTCTGGGGAAACAAAAAATACGCACTAACGCTAGGAATTAAAAAAGCGATTCATAACAAACTAGTATTTATTGATGCAGATTGTAGACCAGCAAGCGATCAATGGCTTAGCCATATAGCATTTCATCTACATCAGGAAAAAACCATTGTTTTAGGATATGGTGGTTATGCTAGAAAAAAGAATTCCTTGCTTAACGCGCTAGTGCGTTATGAAACAGGAATGACAGCGTTACAATATATGAGCTATGCCTTATATGGTAATCCCTATATGGGCGTAGGTCGTAATCTAGCCTATACTTCAAAACAGTTTTATGACGTGCGTGGTTTTATGAATCACATGAATATTTTAGGCGGTGATGATGACCTTTTTGTGAATCAAGCAGCGACTCATAAAAACACGACGGTAAGTTTACATCCTGATAGTTTTACAACTAGTGAAGCAAAAAATACATGGTCTGCATGGTGGACGCAAAAACGACGCCATGTCAATACTTCAAAACACTATAAGAAAAAACACAAGTTCTTATTAGGACTTTTTTACCTCAGCCAGATTGGGTTTATATTGAGTGCTATAACGGCATTTATTTTCGGTAACTGGATGATTGCTTTGGGTATTGTTCTCTTAAGATATTTGATCGTGTGTATCGTTGTAGGTAGAGGTTTATTACGCTTTCGCGAAAGCGGTATCATCTACATTTTACCATTCCTTGAACTCTTATTAATTTTTACACAACTAGGTTTGTTTTTTAGTAATACTACAAATCCGCCAAAGCGATGGAAATAGTTAGTTTCACGCATTTTTAACGACTGCATGGATTCTGATAGACCTCTAATTAGTAACTTTGTGATATGAACACATCAACAGCATCTGTAGCACCACCGGCAAAAGGCAAACCTAAATGGTTGCGCGTTAAGCTTCCTGTAGGGAAAAAGTATAAAGAATTGCGCGGTCTGGTAGATAAGTATGATTTACATACGATTTGTACTAGTGGTAGTTGTCCTAACATGGGTGAATGCTGGACAGAAGGTACGGCGACGTTCATGATCTTAGGAAATACCTGTACGCGTTCTTGCGGTTTTTGTGGTGTAAAAACAGGACGACCAGATGCTATAGACTGGGCAGAGCCTGAAAAAGTAGCACGCTCTATCAAATTAATGGGTATTAAACATGCTGTTATTACCAGTGTAGATCGTGACGATTTAAAAGATATGGGTTCTATTATCTGGAAAGAAACTGTGGCAGCAATACGCCGTATGAATCCAGAAACTACTCTAGAAACCTTAATTCCTGATTTTCAAGGAAACACTCGTAATATAGACCGCATTGTAGAAGCAAATCCAGAAGTGGTATCTCACAATATGGAAACCGTAAGACGTCTTACTCGTGAAGTACGTATACAGGCAAAGTATGATACCAGTCTAGAAGTTTTACGTTATTTAAAGCAAGAAGGAATCAATCGTACAAAATCTGGAATTATGCTAGGTTTAGGCGAGTTAGAAGAAGAAGTTATTCAAACTATGCAAGACTTACGCGATAACAACGTGGATGTAGTCACAATAGGTCAATACTTGCAACCATCTAAAAAACATTTACCGGTTAAAGAATTTATTACTCCAGAACAATTCAAGAAGTACGAGACGATAGGTCTAGAAATGGGCTTTAGGCATGTAGAAAGTGGTGCTTTAGTGCGCAGTAGTTATAAAGCGCATAAGCATATTTTGTAATCAATGATTAAAATTGCCATCAACGGTTTTGGCCGTATAGGACGCACTTTTTTAAGGACATCTTTAAACGATCCACATATTCAGGTGGTAGCGATTAATGATGTTGCTTCTATTGAAACCATGTCGCATTTATTAAAGTATGATTCTATTCATGGTGTTTTAGATCGAGAAGTCTCATTTAATAGCGATCACATAACTATAGAAGATCAAATCGTAGCATACAGCAGTCATAAAAGTTTAGATGATCTAGACTGGTCTGGAATTGACGTCGTTATAGAATCCACCGGAAAGTTTAAGACTAATGCCGATCTTCAAAAGCATATTCACGCCGGCGCAAAAAAGGTAATCTTAAGCGCGCCGCCACTAGAGGACGATATTAAAACGGTAGTTTTAGGCGTTAATGAACATATTCTAGAAACTACAGACACCATTATTTCTAACGCGAGTTGTACCACAAACAATGCAGCGCCATTGATAAAAGTATTAGATGAATTATGTGGTGTGGAACAAGCTTACATAACTACGGTACATAGCTACACTACTGATCAGAGTCTACACGATCAACCACATCGTGATTTACGTCGTGCACGTGCGGCTGGACAGTCTATCGTACCTACCACAACTGGAGCAGCAAAGGCGTTAACTAAAATTTTCCCACATTTAAGTGATGTCATAGGTGGTTGTGGAATACGCGTTCCCGTTCCTAATGGTAGTCTTACAGATATGACCATTAATGTAAAACGTGATACTTCTATTGAAGAGGTAAATGATGCGTTTCTCGCTTTTGCAAAAGCGAATCCTACAACATTCTCTTACACAAACGTACCATTAGTTTCTATTGACATATCGGGCAGTCCTTATTCCTGCATCTTTGATTCTCAAATGACTAGTGTCATAGGTAAGATGGTGAAATTGATAGGCTGGTATGATAATGAAACTGGCTATTCAAATAGACTTATTGATTTAGCAAAACAATTATCATAGCCTTTTAGGGCTTCCTAATCGGTGAAATTCACTCGAATAGTGTTTTTCATCGAATAAATAGACTTTTTAGCGTACATTTTTCTTCTTTACTGGGATATAAAGCATAATTTCGAATCTGTATACGGTAGATTGATACATTTACCGTTCAAACTTATGCGCATTAAGAACATAATTTACATATTATTTTTTATACCGTTGTTGTGTTTTTCACAATCAAACGATCAGGCTTCTATTACTTTTTCTAGTCAAGAAATAGCGGTAAATACAATGCTTACTGGGGCAGAAACTGCATTAAATCAAACGAATTTTGTAGAATCTAGACGCCTTATAGATAGTGCTTCAGAAATAGCGTCAGATCCTATTCTTTTTACTCGCACGCAACTTTTAGAAGTGCTTTTTCTAATCAAATGTGGTCAACTGGATACTGCTAAAAGGAATCTAACGAATATTCAAGGATTAGTTCAAAATGATAAGGCGAGTTATTTAACTGCAAAATTGCTTTCTATTCAAATAGATCTCGCTCTTAAGAAATATGACAAAGCTCTTGAGGCAATTAACCTATTAGAAAAGGAGCAATCAACTTCAAATGATTTAACCGACTTTGCTCTAGATCTCGAATTTTTAAAAGGTGAGGCGCTTTATAGATCAGGTTCTTGTGCAGCATCTACTAGTCTATTTTTAAATACGCTACCTAAAATCAGGAAAACGCAAAATAAGCTCCTAGAAGCGCAAACTCTTCTAACTTTAGGTAATTGTTATTATGATCAGAATGATCTAGAAAACGCAAAAAATGTAATTGCTGAGGCAATAGAACTAAGTGATAAACAAGGTTTTTTAAGCATACAGCAAGAGGCATTATATACTGCTGCACAAATCCAGAAAGAATTAGGAAATACACCTGCCGCATTAGAAAATATGCTTTCTTATTCAGAAATAAAGGAAGAGTTATTTCTTAAGAAAAAAGAAGTCAACTCAACCTCTGCAGAAATTATCGAATTAGAAAAAAAACTTGGTATCGCCACTGCAAACGCCACACAACACGATTATACGAATATCCTATTCTTTGGTATCATCACTTTACTTTCTCTACTAGCCTTATCATTTTATATGAATAACAGGCTTAGGGCAAAAAGTAATGACGTTTTAAAATCTGCCAATATTGCACTTACAGAAGAAAGAGATCGAGCCACGGACGCGGCAAAAATTAAATCAGATTTTCTAGCAACCATTACCCATGAATTACGTACACCTATGTACGCAGTTACTGGTCTCACTCATTTATTATTAGAAGGTGATCCTAAAGACGAGCAAATTGAACATCTAGAAACCTTAAAATCGTCTGGTGAATATTTACTTTCTTTAATTGATAATATATTAGATTTCAATAAACTAGAAGCTAATAAAATGGAATTAGAGAGTATTCCATTTAGCTTAAAGAAACGAATTGAGGACCTTACAATTTCCCTAGCAGAACAAGCTCGCAAACGCAATAACACTATTTATACAGAATTTGATAATGACATCCCTAGTCGTATTAAAGGTGATCCCGTAAAAATCTCACAGATCATCATTAACTTAATGAGTAATGCCATTAAGTTTACAGAACATGGTAACATCTGGATACGAGCTAGTAAAGTTAAAAGTATAGGAAATAGATGTTTGATTCACTTTGAAATTGAAGATAACGGTAAAGGTATAGGTAAGGAGAAACAAGAGATGATTTTTGAAAATTTCTCTCAAGAAGAAACCAGCACTACTCGTGAATATGGTGGAACAGGATTAGGTCTGGCAATTGTAAAAAACTTGACCAAATTAATGAATAGTGAAATCCATCTAGATAGTAAACTAGGTAGAGGTAGTTTATTTCATTTTGACGTATGGTTTGATTTACCAGATTCAAATCAGTTCTTTGAGAATAAAAAGAAATTATCTAATACAACTATAAAACCAGTCCTTCCAGTTTCTAAAACTGAACCGTTAAAACCAGAACCGTCTGTTACAGAAACAGAAACGCCTAAAGAAGTCATCGCTAATAGACCTGCAAAACCATCTGAACTTGTAAATAAAAGAGTATTGATCGTTGAAGATAACAAGGTGAATCAAATGATCACTAAAAAGATTTTACAAGGAAAAGGCTTCATTTGTGATGTCGCAAATGATGGATTAGAGGCTCTTAACATGGTTCGCGAAAATGAATTTGACTTGGTTTTAATGGATATCCACATGCCGGTTATGGATGGTAAGGAATCCACTCAAGAAATCAGAAAATTCAATAGAGAAATTCCTATCATAGCACTAACCGCTGTAGCTTTAAAAGAGACGGAAAAGGAGTTGTATACACTAGGATTTGATGACATTATTCCTAAACCATTTAAGGTAGATGAATTCTTTGTAACCATTCAAAAAGCATTCTCAAACTTTGAGATTTTATAGTAATAGATCATCACCTATAAACTCAGTCTTGATAGGTAAATAGTAGCAATTCTTTAGTTGGTAAGGTAAAAGTCTTACATAATCCTTTTCTGTAGTAATTACAAAATCAGATGTTGCAATCGTATCGATATCAGCATCTGTAAAGTGATGATGGTCTCCATAATTCAAGTGATTAAAGCTACCATAATCAGATAGAAACTCTATAAAGGTAATTGCATTTGCAATACCCGTTACTACCGTGAAATTTTTGGGTAGATCTTTTAGTTGTATAGTTTTTTGCATTCCTATAACTTTATTGTCATAAGAAATACTAGAAAACAATACCTGTTGATCTGGTTGAGGCTTTATAGCATTGACGTAACCTGTCTTTAGATGATCACTTAAATTACTAGGACATTTTGTAACCACTATGGTTGAAGCGCGTTTTGCTCCTTTTCTGGATTCTCTTAAATTCCCTGTAGGTAGAACAAAATCTTTAAAATAAGGCTTACTATAATCTGTAAGTAAGATATAGGTGGATGCTTTTACATAACGATGCTGGTAAGCATCATCTAGTAAGATCAGATCTAATTGATGATTTTTAAGTAATTGATTAATACCATCTACGCGCTTTTCACAAACAGCAACTGTAACGTCAGGAAATTTTAGTTTGATCTGTAATGGCTCATCACCTACTTCATCAGTGCGATGATTTGAATGTAATTCAAGATAACCTTTGGTCTTACGGCCATATCCACGACTTAATACGGCAATCTTTTTCCCTCTAAGCTGTCTTACTAAATATTCTACCATAGGTGTTTTACCAGTTCCTCCAGTAGATAGATTTCCTACCGCAATAACAGGTATATCATATACTCGTTGCTTTAAAACACCGCGATCAAAGGCTAAATTACGCAACCGCGTAATACCATCATAACATACCGCAAACGGAAAAAGTAAAAATCTAAGCCATTGCATAGCTTCAAAAGTAGGTTAAATTTTATCTTTAGCACTTTAAGCGACACTATGGTTATTAAAGATGTAACAGATTATTTAGAACAATTAGCGCCACTTCATTATGCAGAAGATTTTGATAATGTAGGTCTTCTTACGGGCGATTATAACGATCCCGTAAATGGAATTTTAGTGACATTAGACTGTTTAGAGAATGTTGTAGATGAGGCGATTGAGAAAAACTGCAACCTTATCGTTGCCTTTCATCCCATCATCTTCAAAGGTTTAAAACACCTAAGAGCTAGTGACTATGTGCGCAAAACGGTCGTAAAAGCGATTAAAAACGATATTGCTATTTATGCCGTTCACACCGCAATAGATGTTGCAAATGGTGGTGTAAGTTACCTGATGGCTAGTGAATTAGGACTAAAAAACATCACAACCTTAACGCCCAAAAAAGGGCTGATCAAGAAATTAATCACCTACGTTCCTAATGATCATATCCATGATGTAAAAAAAGCATTATTTAATGCAGGAGCTGGTAGTTTAGGAAATTATGATGAGTGTAGTTTTAGCACTTCTGGAACTGGCACGTTTAAGGGAAATGAAAAAAGTGAACCGGTTATAGGAGAATCCGGAACGCGCAGTACCGTTAATGAACAGCAACTTTCCATCACTTATTTACCACATCTGGAATCAAAAATTCTAAAAGCTTTATTCACATCACATCCTTATGAACAGGTCGCTTATGAAGTTTCCACGCTAGAAAACACTTACCAAAACATAGGAATGGGCGCCATAGGAACTTTAGAAAACACCTTAAATGTAGATGATTTTCTTAAATTACTTAAAGCTGTTTATGGTAGTGGTGCTGTACGGTATTCGCTTTCGCGAAAGCGTAATATAAAAACTGTAGCAGTACTAGGTGGCTCTGGTGCGTTTGCCATACAAAATGCCATACGTGCTGGTGCAGACGCTTATGTCACTGCAGACCTTAAATACCATGACTTTTTTCAAGGAGAAAACATCCTGCTTTGCGACGTAGGACATTATGAAAGTGAGCAGTTTACAAAAAACCTTTTACAAGAATATCTTAGCAAAAAATTTAGTAGTTTTGCAATCCTTTGTGCAGATGCACGAACAAACCCTGTAAACTATTATTAAACAGATGGCAAAAAAGACTGAGGCGACTGTAGAAGATAAACTAAGAGAACTTTATAATCTACAATTAATCGATTCTAGAATTGATGAGATACGCAACGTACGCGGTGAATTACCACTAGAAGTTGAAGATCTAGAAGATGAAGTAGAAGGATTAAACACCAGAATTGTCAAGTTAAATTCTAAATTAGAAGAATTAAACGAGCAAATCAGCACTAAGAAAAATCAGATTGAAGAATCTAAAGGGCTGATCAAAAAATACACAGATCAACAATCTAACGTGCGTAACAATCGTGAATTTAATTCTTTAAGTAAAGAAATTGAATTCCAAGAGCTAGAAATTCAACTAGCAGAAAAGCACATCAAAGAATTCAAAGCACAGATAGAGCAACAAAAAATCGTTATTGAAGAAAGCGATGAGCGTTTAAAACATCGTGCAGATCACCTAAAACATAAAAAAGCAGAGCTTGCAGAAATCCTAAAGGAAACTGAAAAAGAAGAACAAGCACTAATTAAAATGTCTGATGATCACGCAACTTCTATTGATGAGCGACTGATTAAAGCCTATAAACGTATACGTGGTAGCGTGCGCAACGGACTAGCGGTAGTTCCTATTGAGCGTGGTGCATCTGGAGGATCTTATTTCACCATACCACCACAAGTACAAGTTGAAATTGCTTCACGTAAAAAAATCATTACAGATGAGCATTCTGGACGTATCCTTGTAGACGCTGCTCTAGCAGATGAACAAGTAGCCTCAATGGAAAAAGTGTTTGCAAAGTTGTAAACACTTCAAATGACTTATTAGAATCCCTTATTGCAGTGCAGTAAGGGATTTTTTATTTAACTCATTTTTAATCCTACAGCTGGTAACTAGGTCATACCTTTAAATTGAATTTTAAGAATACGATTTACCAGATGAATAATATACTATTTGTAAGGTAAAATGAATATGAAAAGTACAACTATATAATCAGTTATTTGTAAAAATAAAAATCATGAAATTACTAAGTATTTTATTGTTAAGTTTCCTAGCTAGTGGTTGTAACGATGCAAAACAGCCTGATGATGAAAAATCTATTGCGATTGCTCAACCTGTTGAAGTTGCATCAAATGATGGACTAGAACGCGCTTATTTTTCTAGTGGATGTTTCTGGTGTGTAGAAGAAATTTATGAAAATGTAAAAGGTGTTAAAGAATCTATATCTGGCTATGCTGGTGGCATTATGGAAAACCCGACGTATAGAAATCACGGTAACCATGCAGAAGCTAATGAGATCATCTACGATCCAGAAGTAGTAAGTTTTGCAACTTTAGTTGACGTATATTTTGCTTCCCAAAACATTGAACAATTAAACGGTCAAGGTCCAGACATAGGAAAAGCCTACCGCAGTATTATCTTTTATCAAAACGAGGAACAAAAGAAAATAATAGATGATAAAATCGGGCAACTCACAAAAGACGGTTACGATGTAGCTGCAGAGGTTAAACCATTTCAGAAATTCTGGGTAGGTGAAGATTATCATCAAGATTATGCTAGACTCCATCCTAATCAACCTTATATTCAAGGAGTTTCGATACCTAGATTTAAGCGCTTTGCCGCAAAAATGCCTGAAGTTTTAAAGAAAAACGTACAGCATTAAGCAAATTTTAAAACGATCAACTTGTAAATTTTAAGATTTTGTTTACATTTACAGTGTTATGATAAAAAATAATAATATCAATTCTAATAATAATTCTTGCCATACGTAAGGAGTAGAACTGATATTGAAAATATTTAAAAGGTCTGCTTCATGAAGCAGACCTTTTTTCATTGAGTAAATTTTAAAACTATGTGCGGTATTGTAGCAATGTTTGATTTAAAACAATCAAGCGATCAATTAAGAGAAAAAGTATTAGAAATGTCTAAGAAATTAAGACATCGTGGACCAGACTGGTCAGGAATTTATAGTGGTGAAAATGCCATTCTATCCCATGAACGACTAGCCATTGTTGACCCTATGTCCGGTGGTCAGCCTTTATATAATGAAGATAAAAGCGTAGTGCTAGCCGTAAATGGAGAAATTTATAATCATAAACAACTGCGCGATGAGTACAGCAACTACAACTTTAAAACAAATTCTGATTGTGAGGTAATTCTAGCACTATACCAGGATAAAGGCGTGGACTTTTTAGATGATCTAGTAGGTATGTATGGATTTGCGCTTTATGATGATTCAAAAAAAGAATTTCTTATCGCTAGAGATCATCAGGGAATTATTCCTTTATACTATGGGACAGATGAAAAAGGACAATTTTTTGTCGCGTCAGAATTAAAAGCACTGGAAGGTACTTGTAATGAAATTCATCCGTTTCCACCTGGTCATTACTATCATAGTGCTAGTCGTGAGTTTGTTAAATGGTACCAACGTGACTGGGATCAATATGAAAATGTAAAAGAAAACACCTCATCTGTTGCAGACTTAAAAACCGCAATGGAAAAAGCAGTTCATAGTCATATGATGAGTGATGTTCCTTATGGCGTATTACTTTCTGGTGGATTAGACAGTTCAATAGTTTCTGCAGTGGCAAAAAAATACGCAGCTCGTCGTGTAGAATCTGGTGATCATAAAGATGCATGGTGGCCACAACTACATAGTTTTGCCATAGGATTAGATGGTAGTCCAGATCTTGCTGCTGCACAAAAAGTAGCAGATCATATAGGAACCGTTCATCACGAAGTCAATTTTACGATTCAAGAAGGACTAGACGCTATTAAAGATGTGGTTTACCATTTAGAAACTTACGATGTCACTACCATTAGAGCCAGCACGCCTATGTATCTACTCGCTCGCGTCATTAAATCTATGGGAATTAAAATGGTGCTTTCTGGTGAAGGAAGCGATGAGATTTTTGGTGGATATCTCTACTTTCACAAAGCTCCAGATGCTCAAGAATTTCATAAGGAGACAGTTCGTAAATTAGATTCACTTCATCTTTACGATAACCTTAGAGCAAATAAATCACTTGCTGCATGGGGAATAGAAGGTCGTGTCCCATTTTTAGATAAAGAATTCATGGATGTAGCCATGAGACTAAATCCAGCAGATAAAATGTGTGGCAATGGTAAAATGGAAAAACACATTTTAAGAGAAGCGTTTGAAGATTACTTGCCTAAAAGTGTTGCATGGCGACAGAAAGAACAATTTAGCGATGGTGTAGGATACAACTGGATCGACACGTTAAAAGAAGTAGTAGAAAAAGAAGTAACAGATGAGATGATGGAATCTGCCGTTTATAAATTTAAAATCAATCCACCACAGAATAAAGAAGAATACTATTACCGCAGTATTTTTAACAACCATTTCCCTAGCGATACCGCAGCATCATGTGTTCCTAGTTTAAAATCAGTGGCTTGTAGTACTCCTGTAGCCCTAGAATGGGACGCAGCATTTGCAACCATGAATGACCCATCTGGTCGCGCAGTTGCAGGAGTTCATGATGATGGATATTAAAAAATTGATAAAAGGTTTGACGATTCATAAAAGGATTATACATTTGAACTAATGAAAAGAATTAATCATACATGGTGGTGGAATAACACAGCTCAATAGCCGTGCAGTTGCCCTATATATGTTATCATAATCAACAGGTCTGCTTAACGGCAGGCCTTTTTTTTATTTAAAAAATTGAATTGAAAACAAAAATTTACTCATACGACACTAACTATAAAAAATTACTGGCAGATACACTCACGCCAGTAGCTATGTACATGCGCCTTAGAGATAAATATCCTAACAGTTTGTTACTAGAAAGTAATGAATACGGACAGCGTACTAATAGCTATTCTTTTATATGCTGTAATCCAGTTTCAAGTTTTAAGATTCAGGATGATCAACTAGAAATGACATTTCCAGATGATACAGCCGTTACTAATTCAATTGATGTTACGTATGAATTAGCAACAGGTTTAAAAAAGTATACTGATCGTTTTGAAAACAGCACTTCTGACTTTCCATTTCCTACAAATGGTGTTTTCGGTTATTTAAGCTATGACGCTGTTCAGTACTTTGAGGATATAGAATTCCGCTTTCGCGAAAGCGAAACTAAAAACATCCCTATTACTCATTATCAAGTATTTCAAAACATCATCGTATTTGACCATTTTCATAATCAGGTATTTGTTTTTGATCATAATTATGGTAATCAGAATTCAAAGCTAGATGAATTAGTCAGCATTATAGAGCACCGTGATGTGGCTAAGTATACGTTTACTGCAAAAGGTGAAGAAACATCAGAAATGACAGATGAAGACTTCATAGATTTTGTCCAAAAAGCAAAAACACACTGCCATCGTGGTGATGTATTTCAAATGGTTCTATCTCGTAAATTTAAGCAAGCTTTTAGTGGTGATGATTTTAATGTGTATAGACAATTAAGAGCAATCAATCCTAGTCCATATTTATTTTATTTTGACTACGGGAATTTCAAAATCATGGGTAGCTCTCCAGAGGCGCAGTTACTTATACATAAAGATACTGCTAGTATTCAACCTATCGCTGGCACCTATAAAAGAACCGGCGACGACATCGCAGATTTAAAAGCAGCACAAGCATTAAAGACAGACCCTAAAGAAACCGCAGAACATGTAATGCTGGTAGATTTAGCACGTAATGATTTAAGCAGGCATGCGAGAAATGTAACCCTGACAGATTATCAGAATATTCATTTCTACTCTCATGTGATCCACATGGTAAGTAAAGTTACGGGAACTGTAAACCCTAGAGATAAAATGCAACTAATAGGCGATACGTTTCCTGCTGGAACCTTAAGTGGCGCTCCTAAACACAACGCCATGCAACTTATAGATGGTTATGAAAAAAGCGCTCGGGAATTCTATGGCGGTGCCATAGGATATCTAGGTTTTGATGGTAGTTTTAATCACGCCATCATAATACGCAGTATACTTTCTAGAAATAACCAATTAGAATTTAGAGCTGGCGCCGGAATCGTAGAACGCTCTAATGACTATGACGAAATGAACGAAGTATATCATAAAACAAATGCCTTGAGAAAAGCAATAGAAAAAGCAAATCAACTCTTTAAATAAACCATAATGAAATCCTTTTTAAAATTATCTACATTATTAATAACAATATTATCACTGACCGCCTGTGGCGATGATAATAAAATCATTTTTGATTCAGAAATAATTAAAGAAAATGATTTGAAAACGATCAGTTATATTCCTAAAACAAATTTTGTTCGATTTAAGGATAGTGCTTATCAGTATATGTCTAAACAAGACTACACTGAGGTTTTAAGAGGTGAACTATTAAAAGGTGAAACAATTTTTAAAAATGACCAGTTTATTATAAAAACCATGTTACGTTCATATGCTACGACTGACGTGGTAAAACATCAAATTATTTTACGCACTTTTAAAAAAAATATGCGCTTACTAGATGATATCGTTATAAGTAGCACCGTAGATTCTATACCATTCTCTGGAAAATTGAATAAAGATTTAACCTATGAAATCAATTATGAAAATGGTGATCAGAAAACAGGAAGGATCAATGAAAAAGGACGTTTTATAAATGATAATGATGAGTAAAAACATCCTACTTATTGATAACTATGATAGCTTCACTTACAATCTAGTTCACTATTTAGAAGATTTAGAAGTTGTTGTTACCGTGGTGCGCAATGATAAAATCAGACCAGAAGAATGTGAAAAATACGATGCGATTGTACTTTCTCCAGGACCAGGAATTCCTCGTGAAGCAGGAAATTTAATCCCTATCATAGAATACATGAAAGATAAAAAACCACTGTTAGGAATTTGTTTAGGTCATCAAGCCATTACTGAGGTTTTTGGAGGAGAAATCATTAATCTAGATACCGTTTATCATGGTATAGCAACAACGATGACTCATGATTCTTCAATTATTTTTCAAGATGTTCCTAACTCTTTTAAAGCTGGAAGATATCATTCATGGGTCGCGCAAAACCAGAGTTTCCCATCACAATTGAAGATCACGGCTAGTGATGAGAACAATCAGATCATGGCCTTACAGCATGTGAGTTTACCCATTTATGGTATTCAATTTCATCCAGAAAGCATCATGACACCAGATGGTAAAACCATGCTTAAGAATTTTATAGAAACGCTATAGGATGAAAGAATTATTGAACGATCTTTTTAATCACAGTACGCTTTCGCGCAAGCGTGCTTACGACATCCTAACTGCCATAACAAATGGTAGTGTAAACGATAGTCAAATTGCCGCTTTCCTAACCATTTATGCCATGCGTAGTATTACGGTAGATGAATTAGCAGGATTTAAAGACGCGATGCTGGAACAGGCAAACTTGATTGACCTTTCTGCATTTAATCCTATTGATCTATGTGGTACAGGCGGTGATGGAAAAGACACGTTTAACATCAGTACGCTGGCTAGTTTTGTCACAGCAGGAGCAGGAATTCCCGTTGCAAAACATGGTAATTACGGTGTAAGTTCTGTGAGTGGTTCCTCAAATGTTATGGAACATCTAGGTTTTGTGTTCACAAATGACCATGGGCTATTAAGAAAACAAATCAGTGAGGCAAACATTTGTTTTCTTCATGCACCACTATTTCATCCTGCGATGAAAGCTGTTGCACCTATTAGAAAACAATTAGGCATAAAAACCTTTTTCAATATGTTAGGACCGCTAGTAAATCCAGCAAGACCTCAATTACAAAGTGTAGGTGTTTTCAATTTACAACTGGCGCGTAACTATGAATACCTATTTCAATCAGAAACTGATAAGAAATATGCCATTTTGCACGCCCATGAAGGCTATGACGAGGTAAGTCTGACGGGAAATGTACGCGTAGCGACTAATAATGGAGTTAGTGATTTAAACGCTAGTGACTTTGGACTAGAGCAACTAGAGCAATCAGACATTTATGGTGGTAACACCGTAGAAGATGCCGCAATAATATTTATGAATGTTTTACAAAACAACGCTACAGATGCTCAAAAAAACGTAGTGATTGCAAATGCGGCTACAGCCATTTCTATCGCAAAGAATATAACCATTAAAGAAGCTGTTGATGTTGCAAGAGAATCTCTAAAGTTAGGAAAAGCGTTAGAAAGTTTTCAAACCTTGCTTAAACTAAAAACAAACTAAACAACAGTAAGGGCGGACTTGAGTCCGCCCGACTAAAGAAAACTAGAGAAATAGATAATGACGGACATCTTAACTAAAATAACAACCCAAACTGCCAAAGATCTTAAAGCGAGAAAAGAGCAAATCTCACTTTCTGACCTACGAGCAATGCAACACTATAATCGCAAAACAGTATCGTTGCATCATAGCTTAAAAAACGGTAGCGGTATCATTGCAGAGCATAAAAGACAAAGTCCTAGCAAAGGCTCTTTTAATTGCCCAGCGAGCTTGCAGGAAGTCATTACAGGATATGAAAAAGCTGGTGCGAGTGCCACTAGCTGTTTGACAGATGAACCTTTTTTTGGTGGTACCCTAGCTGATTTATTAAAAGCTAGAAATCAGATCAATATTCCTATACTGCGTAAAGACTTCATGATTGACATCTATCAAATCCATGAAGCCAAAGCTTATGGTGCAGACGCTATTCTGCTCATCGCAGCCTGTTTAGGTGATGAGGAATTAAAAACCCTATCACTTGAAGCACTTAATTTAGGACTTGAAATCTTATTTGAAGTTCATGATCTAGAAGAACTTAATAGAATTAAAGAAGTAACAAAAACTTTCAGCGCAGATCGATTTATTATAGGTGTCAACAACCGCGATTTAAAAAGATTCAAGACTGACATTCAAAATAGCAAAGATTTATTACCTCATTTTCCCGAAGGTGTCCTAGCGATTAGTGAAAGTGGAATTTCAAATCCAGAAGTTGTAAAAGAGCTTAAAATACTTGGATTTCAAGGTTTTCTAATCGGTGAAAATTTCATGAAAACTGATGATCCTGGTCATAGCTGTAAAGAATTTATAAAAGCCATACAGTCATGATGATAAAAGTGTGCGGTATGCGCGATGTTGAAAACATCAATGAATTGCAGGAATTAGACATCGATTTCATGGGAATCATCCGTTATTCTAAGTCAAAACGATTTGTTAGCAATGATCAAAAAGAAAAAGTTTCAAAACTCACGATGAATAAAGGAACGGTAGGTGTTTATGTGAATGAGACTGTGGAGAATATATTGCAAGATTTCATTCCATTACAGTTGGACGTGGTGCAACTACATGGTGATGAGAATGTTGCTTTCGCGAAAGGGTTACTAGAACTAGACATCAAGATTTTTAAAGCATTCCAGATTAGAGAAGACTTTGATTTTGATAGCCTGAGTGAATGGGAAGAGCTTGCTAAAAAATACGTAGGAAACCTGTTCTTTCTATTTGATACTGCAACACCTAATTATGGCGGTAGTGGTAAGAAATTTAACTGGCAACTCCTCGACTATTATAAAGGCAACGTCCCATTTTTATTAAGTGGTGGCATTTCCAAAGAAGATGCCAGTGCGATAAAAGAGATAAAACACAATATGTTTTTAGGTGTGGATTTAAACTCAAAATTTGAAACAGAACCGGGAAATAAAAACATAGCAGACTTAAAAACATTCATAGAAAAACTGAGAAAATGAGTTACCTAGTAGATGAGAAAGGATTTTATGGAGAATTTGGTGGTGCATTCATTCCAGAATTGCTCTATCCTAATATTGAAGAACTTCAAGAAAATTATCTAGCGATTGAAAAATCACCTGAGTTTCAAGAAGAGTTTCATCAGTTATTAAAGGATTACGTAGGTCGCCCTACTCCACTATTTTTGGCAAAACGATTATCTGCAAAATATGGTGCGCAAATCTGGTTAAAACGAGAAGATCTTTGTCATACCGGAGCGCATAAAGTGAATAACACCATAGGTCAGATTCTTCTTGCCGAAAAACTAGGTAAAAAAAGAATCATTGCAGAGACTGGCGCAGGACAACATGGTGTAGCAACGGCTACGGTTTGTGCATTAAAAGGTCTGGAATGTATCGTTTATATGGGTGAAAAAGACATAGAACGTCAGGCACCTAATGTGGCACGTATGAAAATGCTTGGCGCAACAGTAAGACCAGCAACTAGCGGTTCAAAAACCTTAAAAGATGCTACTAATGAAGCGATGCGCGACTGGATCAATAATCCAGAAGATACTCATTACATCATAGGTTCTGTAGTAGGACCACATCCATATCCAGATATGGTAGCACGTTATCAATCAGTAATTTCTGCCGAGATTAAAAAACAGATGGATGGTTTACCAGATTTTGTCATCGCTTGTGTAGGTGGTGGATCTAACGCTATGGGAGCTTTTTATCATTTTCTAGATGATGAAAGCGTGAAATTGATAGGTGTAGAAGCAGCCGGATTAGGAGTAGATACTGACAAAACAGCCGCTACATTAACTTTAGGAACGCCAGGAGTTCTTCATGCCAGCCGTTCTATTATGATGCAAGATAAAGATGGACAGGTTGTAGAACCTCATAGTATTTCGGCAGGATTAGACTATCCAGGAATAGGTCCAGCGCACGCATGGTTAAAAGTATCTGATCGTGCTCAATATATGGCTGTTACAGATGCAGATGCGCTAAAAGCTGCCGTAGAATGCAGTCGTCTAGAAGGAATCATTCCTGCGTTAGAAACTGCACATGCATTTTCTGTATTAAAAGATCTAGACCTCAAACCTACAGATCGTGTGGTGATTAACCTTTCTGGTCGCGGCGATAAGGATATGAATACGTACATGGACGAACTAAATTTAATTTAACAACTGTCAATCCGTTGTAGAGCGGATGCGTTTGATACAATCTCAATGACAATTAAAAATAAACTCACACAACTGCTAAGTTCAAAACCAAAGAACCTACTCAATATATTCTTCACCGCTGGTTATCCAAAATTAGAAGATACCACTACCCTACTAACGGCTTTAGAAAATGCAAACGTAGATCTAGTAGAAATAGGAATACCGTTTAGTGATCCACTAGCAGATGGTCCTACGATTCAGAAAAGCAGTAAAATTGCTTTGGAAAATGGAATGTCTATTGAAAAGTTATTTGCTCAATTAGAAAATCATACGGCAAAAGCACCTATCCTATTAATGGGATATCTCAATCCTGTAATGCAATATGGATTAGAAGCATTCTGTGAAAAATGTAATGAAGTAGGCGTTGATGGACTCATCATTCCTGATTTACCTATGTATATCTATCAAACTGAGTTTAAGGCAATCTTTGAAAAGTATAACATCAGTAATATATTTCTCGTGACGCCACAAACCTCTGAAAAACGAATTAGAGAAATCGACAATAACTCAAACGGTTTTATTTATGCTGTAAGTAGCGCTAGTACGACTGGCTCTAAATCAGATTTTTCCAGCGCAACCAATTATCTAGGTAAGCTCAAAGACATGAATTTAAAAACACCTATTCTGACCGGTTTCAATATTAAGAATCAGCAAAATTTCAAGGATGCGTGTAAATACGTGGATGGTGCAATTATAGGTAGTGAGTTCATCCGTCAGATTAGCGATGTGGATGATATTACCGTGGCAACTCAAAATTATGTGACTTCTATTAAAAGTTAATTAAATGTGATTGTTTGTATTTCGCTTTCGCGAAAGCATACTCTAACATACATTTGTATCACAATGAGAAATAAGAACCTACATCATCACTATTTAACTTACCGTCAGGCGAGCTAAAAGTGTATTGATGTAACTCAAACATATTTTTAAAAACCGTCTGTTTCAGGCGGTTTTTTTATTTCAAAATCATTCTGAACAGACACATACAAGTATTAAATGACACGAATAGCAGTACAAAAATCAGGAAGACTATCAGATAAGTCACTGGCGTTATTACAAGATTGCGGAATCAAATTTGACAAAGGTGGCCGTAAATTATCTACACGAGCAAAAAATTTCCCGATGGAAATTCTCTTTCTGCGCGATGATGATATTCCGCAATACGTTGCAAATGGCGTAGCAGATTTAGGGATTTTAGGACTTAATGAAGTAGAAGAAAAAGACCAAAAAGTAGATGTCATCAAGCAACTAGGTTTTGCGGGTTGCCGTTTAAGTCTTGCCGTTCAAAAAGATGTAGATTATACAGGATTAGAATGGTTCAATGGTAAAAAAGTAGCGAGCAGTTATACGACCATCGTTAAAAAATTCTTTGCAGATAAAGGTATTAGCGCCACTACAGAAGAAATAGGTGGAAGCGTAGAAATTGCTCCAGGAATAGGACTGGCAGAAGGTATTTGTGACATCGTTTCCACAGGTTCTACACTGGTGATGAATGGTCTTAAAGAAGTAGAAACTGTGATGTACAGTGAAGCGGTTTTAATTTCTAATCCTAGTCTAGCTAGTGATAAAAAAGATATTTTAAACAAGTTACTCTTCCGTATGGAAGCGGTACAAAATGCAAGGAAAAGTAAATATATCTTACTCAACGCACCTAACGATAAGATAGAAGAAATCTCAAATCTATTACCAGGAATGAAAAGCCCGACAGTGCTACCACTGGCACAAGATGGCTGGTCTAGTTTACACAGCGTGATTGAAGAAAATGATTTTTGGAACGTGATTGATCAATTAAAAGACGCCGGTGCCGAAGGTATTTTAGTAAGTCCTATAGAAAAATTAATTGCGTGATGAATATTATTTCTAATCCAGACAACTCTCAAAAAGATGCATTATTAGAACGTCCGCTACAGGAACGTGTTAATGTGGATAACGCGGTGCAAGAAATCATTAAGAAAGTTCAAAATACTGGTGATCAGGCGTTAATTGATTTTGCATTGCAATTTGACCAGGCGACATTAACCTCACTTCAAGTTACTGAAGCCGAGATCGAATTTGCAAAAAACCATATTGATCCTGAACTAAAAGACGCTATTCAAACGGCTTATAACAATATTTATAAGTTTCACGAGGCCTGTTTTACAAGAGAATATCCTGTAATAGAAACCATGCCTGGCATGACCTGCTGGAGAAAATCATTACCTATTCAGAAAGTAGGTTTGTATATTCCTGGTGGATCTGCACCGCTATTTTCCACGGTTTTAATGTTAGGTGTTCCTGCAAGAATTGCTGGGAATAAGCGAGTAATTTTATGCAGTCCTACAGATGCCTCTGGCCAGATAAATCCAGCAGTTTTATACACAGCAAACCTATGTGGAATTACCGAAATTTATAAAGCTGGTGGCGCTGGTGCTATTGCGGGATTAACTTATGGAACTGAAAGTATTCCTGCTGTAGATAAGATTTTTGGTCCTGGAAATGCTTTTGTTACTCGTGCCAAAGAACTTGCTCAACAAGCTGGCGTTGCTATTGATATGCCTGCTGGACCTTCAGAAGTTTTGGTCATTGCAGATAAAGATGCTAACCCAAGTTTTGTCGCAGCAGATTTACTTGCACAAGCAGAACACGGACCAGATTCTCAAGTTATATTGTTAACTGATTCTGAAGTGCTTGCGCAACAAGTAAATAAGGAATTAGAAGTTCAATTAAGTACGCTTTCGCGAAAGCGTACTGCAACAACAGCGTTACAAAACAGTAAAACTATAGTTCTAGAAAGTATCAAAGAATGTGTACGCTGGTCAGATGCTTATGCTCCAGAACACCTGATTATTAACACTTCAAATGCAGATGAAGTAGCTAACGAAATTCAAGTAGCTGGATCTATTTTCATAGGTTCTTATACGTGTGAAAGTCTAGGCGATTATGCGAGTGGCACAAATCACACGCTACCTACTTATGGTTATGCACGCAATTATAGCGGTGTTTCAGTAGATAGTTTTGTGAATAAAGTGACTTATCAAAAAGCGACGGCTCAAGGAATACAAAACCTAGGACCGGCAGTAGAAACAATGGCAACGGCAGAAGGATTAGATGCGCATAGAAATGCGGTTACCCTTCGTTTGAATAGCATAAAAGCCAACCCTAAATCCGTTCCAGAGGAAGGGACTTTTAAAGGACGTCAAAAATACTCATATGAAACTGCCCGCAAATCAATTTACGGTACATTAAAAGAAAGAGCCTCTCAAATGCGTAAAAACCCAACAGAAACTGAAGCGTTGGTTTGGGAAGAATTGAGAAATAAAAAATTAGACATTAAATTTAGAAGACAGCACATCATTGATAAATATATAGTTGATTTTGCCTCGATAGAGACTAAATTAATCATAGAAATTGACGGTGAAATTCATAAATTCCAAGCTCCTGCAGACAAGGAAAGACAGGTGTTTTTAGAAAATAAGGGTTTCAAATTTTTACGCTTTACGGATAAGGAAGTTTTAAATAATAAAGATTCCGTTATAAAAAGAATTAAAGATAAAATTGAGCAACTATGAGCCAACCCTAAATCCCTTCCAACGGAAGGGACTTTAAATTCAGTACATAAATGTATTAGAATAATAAAAAAATACGAGCGCAGCGAGACAAAACATGTTTCCCCTTGGGGAAATGTCCGCAGGACAATGGGGCTTACACGAAATAATATAAAATGAAATTTAATTTAAAAAATAAAAGCCAACCCTAAATCCCTTCCAGCGGAAGGGACCTTAAATTCAATACATAAATGTATTAGAATAATAAAAAAATACGAGCGCAGCGAGACAAAACATGTTTCCCCTTGGGGAAATGTCCGCAGGACAATGGGGCTTACACGAAATAATATAAAATGAAATTTAACTTAAAAAACATAGTTCGCAAGAACATCTGGAATTTGAAACCTTATTCAAGTGCTAGGAGCGAATTTGATTTGTACGGTAGCGATAAAGCCTACCCTAAATCCCTTCCAATGGAAGGGACTTCTGATGAAATTTCCCCTTTGGGGAAAATGTCAGCAGGACAAAAGGGGCTAACTTTACTAGACGCAAATGAAAACCCTAACGATCCTTCAATTCTTAATTCAAAATTCAAAATTCAGAATTTAAACAGGTATCCAGACCCATTGCAATCTGCGGTAAAAAAAGAACTCGCAAAACAAAAAGGACTTTCTACAGACCAGATTTTTGTAGGTAATGGAAGTGATGAGGCTATTGATTTATTGTACCGCATTTTTTGTGAACCTGCAAAAGATAAAACGTTGATTTGTCCACCTACTTATGGGATGTATGAGGTGAGTGCTGGAATTAATGATGTACAAGTTTTGAGAGTTCCTTTAAACGACAATTTTGAGCTCGATATTGATCATATATTACAAGTAATTCAACAAGAAAATGAACGCCAGTTCGAGCGACAGTCGAGAACAAGTTCAGATTCTGGAGCGATTAAAATTCTATGGATTTGTTCTCCTAATAACCCGACTGGAAACGTACTGCTTAAAGCCGATTTAAAACACGACTGGCAAGCACAAAATTACACTCGTGGCGGAATGATGGACATGCCTTTTGCTCCGCAGTTTGAACAAGAACTGCTGGAAAACCAGCGACAATTGGATCGGCTGTTTGGAAAGTTTAATGGAATCATCGTCGTAGATGAAGCCTATCAAGATTTCACAGAAAACATGAGTTTCATAAACAGATTAGAAGATTATCCCAACCTTGTGGTGTTACAAACCATGTCTAAGGCTCACGGACTAGCAGGAGCACGTTGCGGATTTGCATTTGCATCACCAGAAATAATTGAATTATTCAATCGCACGAAACCACCTTACAATGTGAATGAATTGACTCAACAAGCGGTTCTTAAATCATTACAAAACAAAGAAAAAACCAAAACTGAAATACAAGAAATCATCCATAACAGAGAATTTCTTGCGGAACATTTAAACAGATTTGACTTTGTTAAAGAAGTTTATCCTAGTGAGGCAAATTTCGTTTTGGCAAAAGTAGAAAACGCCACACAAGTTTACAATAACCTTCGTGATAAGGGAATTATTATAAGAAATCGTAGTAGTCAGATTGAAGATACCTTGCGATTTACCGTTGGGACGATGGATGAGTGTGAAGAAGTGATAAACGCATTAAAAAAAATAAAATATTAATCAGAAATCTGGAACTGAAGTAATTCAGAATTCAGAATTCGGAATTCAGAATTGATTTTGAAAAAAGTATTATTTATAGACCGAGATGGTACCATCGTAAAAGAGCCACCAGTAGATTATCAACTGGATGCTTATGAGAAACTGGAATTCTTGCCTATGGCAATTACGCAGTTGCATCGCATCGCTCGTGAGTTAGATTATGAGTTGGTTATGGTAACTAATCAAGATGGTTTAGGAACAGATAGTTTTCCTGAGAATACGTTCTGGCCAGTGCATAATTTAATGATGAATGTGCTGGAAAATGAAGGCGTGAAATTCAGTGAGGTATTAATCGATCGTTCTTTTCCTGAGCAAAATACTCCTACTCGTAAACCGCAAACTGGTTTATTAACACACTACATTAAAGGTGATTACGACCTAGAAAATAGCTTTGTTATAGGTGATCGCAATAGTGATATGCAACTCGCAAAGAACTTAGGCTGTAAAGGAATACAATTGCCATCGATTACTGATGATAGTGAATTTGAAGATGAGTGTGTTGTTCTAAAAACCGACAGCTGGAAAGAGATATTTAGATTCCTGCGTGGTCAACCTCGCAAAGTATCGGTAAGCCGTAAAACTAATGAAACCGATATTAAAATCATTTTAAACCTAGATGGTTCTGGTAATGGTAAGATCAACACTGGTCTTAAATTCTACGACCACATGCTGGAGCAGTTGCAACGTCACGGCTCTTTGGATCTGGACATAAAAGTAAATGGTGACCTAGAAATTGACGAGCACCACACCATTGAAGACACGGCAATTGCTTTAGGTGACGCTTTCGCGAAAGCGTTATCAACAAAAAAAGGTATCAATAGATATGGCTTCTTACTACCTATGGATGACTCGTTAGCACAGGTGGCAATCGACTTTGGTGGTAGACCATGGATCGTGTGGGAAGCCGAATTTAAAAGAGAATACGTGGGCGATATGCCTACAGAATTGTTCTTTCACTTTTTCAAATCATTCAGCGATGCGTCAAAATGCAACTTGAACATGAAAGTAGCAGGCGATAACGAACACCACAAAATAGAAAGTCTTTTTAAAGCTTTTGCAAAAGCGATAAAAATGGCCGTAAAACAAACTGGCGACGGGAAATTACCTAGCACAAAAGGGACTTTATGATTGCGATTGTAAAATATAACGCTGGTAATATAGGTAGTGTAACTAACGCGCTTAACAGATTAGGCGTCGAGAGTAAAGTAACAGACGATCCTACCGAATTAAAAACAGCAGAAAAGGTGATTTTTCCTGGTGTAGGAGAAGCTGGTACAGCTATGAAATACCTGCGAGAACGTGGACTAGATCAAGTAATTAAAGAGCTGAAACAACCTGTATTAGGAATATGTCTAGGAATGCAATTGATGTGCAATCACAGTGAAGAAGGTGATACAGATTGTTTAAGAATTTTTGATGCAGATGTGAAGAGGTTTCTTAATACATCTGAATTTAAAGTTCCTCATATGGGATGGAATTCAATCAATTCAGAATTCAGAATTCAGAATTCAGAATTATTGGCTAGCCTTGAAACAAATGTAGACGTTTATTACGTTCACTCCTATTGTGCTGAGATTTGTGAATCTACCATTTCATCATGCGATTACATCCTACCATTTAGTAGTGCGTTACAAAAAGACAATTTTTATGCGACGCAGTTTCATCCAGAAAAAAGTGCAACTGTAGGTGAGCAGATTTTGAGAAACTTTATAGAATTTTAAAAACCGAAGTCGTCCTAAGACGGCTTGATAATATGAGAATAATACCAGCAATAGACATCATAGACGGGAAATGTGTGCGTTTATCACAAGGTGATTACAACCAGAAAACCGTTTATAATGAAGATCCGCTTGAGGTGGCTAAGGAGTTTGAGGCAAACGGAATCAACTTCTTACACTTAGTAGATCTGGATGGAGCAAAAAGTAGTCACGTGGTGAACTGGAAAGTACTAGAACGTATCGCTGGACAGACTGGTTTGCAAGTTGATTTTGGCGGTGGCGTGAAAACTGATGAAGATATCAAAGTGGTTTTTGAAAGCGGTGCAAAACAGGTTACTGGTGGAAGTATCGCCGTTAAAGATCCTACAACCTTCGAAGGTTGGATTTCAAAATATGGTAGCGATAAAATCATCCTAGGAGCAGATGCTAAAGATGGTATGATTGCCACTCACGGCTGGCTAGAAAGTAGTGAATTAGAAGTAGTTCAATTTATTAAAGAATGGAACAATAAAGGAATTGAATATGTGATTTGTACAGATATTTCAAAAGACGGAATGCTGGCAGGAACGAGTAATGAGTTATATCGTTCAATTCTGAATTCAGAATTCAGAATTCAGAATTTGATTGCTAGTGGTGGCGTTGCTGTGGTTGATGATTTATACAAATTACGCGAAATGGGTTGTGAAGGAGCGATCGTCGGTAAGGCTTTTTATGAAGGTAGAATTATATTTAAGGAACTAAGAGAGTTTGTATAGACTACATAAGGTTAATTTGCAAAAGCAAATTTGACAAACGACCTAAAACAAGAGGAAATAGTCTTAGGTCTTAAGCAAAACAAAGAAATATGCTAAAAAAAAGAATCATACCATGTCTGGATATTAAAGATGGACGTACGGTAAAAGGAATCAACTTTGTAGGCTTGAGAGATGCTGGTGATCCAGTAGAACTTGCAAAACAATATGCGTCTCAAGGAGCAGATGAGTTGTGCTTTCTAGACATTACCGCAACTATCGAAAAACGTGACACACTTGTACCATTAGTACGCGAAATTGCATCTGTATTAAATATACCATTTACCGTAGGTGGTGGCATTAGCGATGTGTCACTAGCCAAAGAAATTATTAAAGCTGGAGCAGATAAAATTGCAATCAATAGTGCTGCAGTAAAAAGACCAGGCCTCATCAATGAACTAGCCGCAGAATTAGGAAGTCAGTGTATTGTGGTTGCTGTGGACACGAAGTGTTCCCGCGAAGGCGGGAAACTCATCAATCAAAGCGCTAGCCTCGATCAAATTCCGCCTCAGGTGCGGAATGATCAGAACATAAACAAAGTATTTGTTGCTGGTGGACGTGTGGAGACAGAACTAGAAACCATATCGTGGTGTGAAGAAATAGAACGTCGTGGTGCTGGGGAAATTCTCTTAACCAGTATGGATCATGACGGTACTAAAAATGGGTTTGCGCTGGAGATTACAGATGTTCTTTCGCGAAAGCTAAGCATACCTATCATCGCATCTGGTGGTGGTGGAACTGCAGCTCACTTTGAAGAAT
This sequence comes from Nonlabens sp., assembly GCA_020630715.1. Classification (GTDB taxonomy): domain Bacteria; phylum Bacteroidota; class Bacteroidia; order Flavobacteriales; family Flavobacteriaceae; genus Nonlabens. The sequence continues at coordinate 174,737 of JAHDIQ010000003.1, read as the reverse complement.
TATTTAAAGATACCCAAGCTAGTGCTGGTCTTGCAGCAAGTATTTTTCATTTTGGTGAATTACCCGTTCCAGAATTGAAGAAACAATTGCTAGAAGCTGGAATAACTATACGTACAACTTAATTGTTTTATACGTACATTTGCAAAAAGCATTTGTTATGGACGCAAAACTCACATTAAAGCTAGATAAGGAGATTATTGAACTCGCAAAGAAATATGTAAAAGAAAATGGTACGAGTTTAAGTCAGTTTATAGAAGATTACTTGCGGCGTCATGTAAAACCGAAAAAATATGATATCTATGATGAGTTATCGCCAGAGGTGCGAGAAATAGCTCAACATTTTAAAGGTGGTAAGAAAGCTAATCAGGACGTCGACTATAAAAAATCTAAGGCTGACTATTTATTGAAAAAATACGGTAAATGAAGATTTTTTGGGACACTAATATTCTTATCGACCTACTGTCAGACGCAAGGCAAAATCACATCAATGCAATTAAATTATTTGACTATCATTTTACTAATGTGGTGCCTATCTATTTAACATCATTAACCCTTGCAAATGCTAACTACATTCTAGCCGCTCATCACGAAGTGTTTGATTTTAATCATCGCTTTTTACAAATGCAATCTACAAGTGATATTTGTATCATGAACAATAATCAAGCAATCAAGGCTTTGAAAAGTGACTGGAGTGACTTTGAAGATGCTTTGCAATACCAAAGTGCTTTAGCTGCAGGATGCGATATTATAATAACAAGAGACAAGAAGGGATTTAAAAAATCCGTGATACGTACGTTAACACCAGAAGAATTTTTAGATGAGTATAAATAATATCCCTAATTGGAATAAATCAGAAAACGGCTTATTGCCCGTGATCATTCAAGATGCTAAGAGTAAACAAGTTCTTATGCTAGGCTACATGAATGTAAAAGCCTTTGAAAAAACCAAAGCAGAAAATCGCGTAACTTTTTACTCTCGTAGTAAACAACGACTTTGGACTAAAGGAGAATCTTCAAACAACTTTCTGGATGTAGTTTCCATTGAAATAGATTGTGATCAGGATACTATTCTTATAAAAGTAAATGCGCATGGACCTACTTGTCATACAGGAACAGTTTCTTGCTTTGATGATAAGGTGAGTGAAGCTGATGTAGGTGATGGATTTATGGAGATTCCGCATCAAGTGCAGAATGATCAAGATCGTTCAAGTAGATTTACTATTAACGATCTGGAAAAGACAATTCACCAGCGCATCGATGATAAAGTAAAAGGTTCTTATACCTATTCTTTAATTCAAAAAGGAATTAATAAAGTAGCTCAAAAAGTAGGTGAAGAAGCAGTAGAGACTGTAATTGACGCGATAAATGGTAGCGATAAAGACTTTTTATATGAAGCTGGAGATTTGATGTATCACTATCTGGTTTTATTAAAGGCAAAGGGATATTCTCTTAATGACATTGAGAAAGAACTCTCAAAACGTCACTCATAACTCTTGATGCCAGATAGCAATAAACTAGGCAATTCCATTTTTAAAGTATTTATCTCCTGATCAGTCTTTTTAGGAATCCATAAATAAATGGAGCGTAACGTGCTTAATAAATTGAAGAGCATAGTTTCAAGACTCATATTCTTGAACTCACCTGTAGAAATTCCTACTTCTAGAATGGACTTAAAATCCAGTTCATAATTCTTGCGTAATCTCATATAATCTTGATAAGCTATTCCTTCCAGATGCATCCAGTCTGTATTTAAAACTGCTAATGCGTCTGTGTAATCTAGGGCGATTTTTATGTGTAATAGGATGAGTTGTTCCGCCTTCGCGAAAGCGGAATCGTCATTAACCTTAATACGATCCATACCATTTGTAAACTCATTTGCTACCTTGAGAATTAGTGATGAAAGAATTTCCTGTTTACCTGAAATATGATTGTATAAACTTGCGGCTTTCATATCCATCGCGGTTGCTAAATCACGCATGGTCACCGCGCTATATCCTCGTTCCTTAAATAATTGCGCTGCTGTGTTAAGAATTTGTTCTTTACGATTCATAAAGCAAATATAGTGGTTGATCCTTATGATTATATCAATATAAATAATGATTAGATGATTAGAGTTTTACCGTTTTTAGAGTAGCTTTACATTAGAATTAAAAGCGATGCTAGAACAGATAGAATCTAATCCATTTATTGAGCGATTACCACCGCATTTAAAGCAATTTATAAAACCTCAAAATTATGAATTGTACACAGCACAAGATCAGGCTGTGTGGCGTCACGTGATGCGTAAAAATGTAGAATACCTTAGTAAAGTTGCACATGGTTCCTACCTAGAAGGATTAGAGAAAACTGGAATTTCTATAGATCATATTCCATCTATGTATGGAATGAATCGCATCCTTAAAGAAATAGGATGGGCAGCTGTAGCTGTGGACGGTTTTATCCCACCAGCAGCTTTTATGGAATTTCAAGCATTTAAAATCCTAGTCATTGCAGCAGATATTAGGAAATTAGAAAATATAGAATACACGCCTGCACCAGACATCATTCATGAGGCCGCTGGTCATGCACCTATTATCGCTAGTCCTGATTATGCAGAATATTTAAGGCGTTTTGGCGAGATAGGTAGTAAAGCAATTTCTAGTGCTCACGATCACGAGATGTATGAAGCCGTGCGCAAGCTATCCATTCTTAAAGAGGTACGTAGTGAGAAAGATGATCCTGCACTAGATGAAGAAATCGCAAAAGCAGATCAAGCTATTGAAGACTTGCAAAATAAAAAAGTAGCACCTAGCGAGATGTCTTTAATTAGGAATTTACACTGGTGGACTGTTGAGTATGGTTTAATAGGCGATTTAAATGATCCTAAAATTTATGGTGCTGGATTACTTTCTAGTATAGGTGAAAGTAAAAGCTGTCTAGATCCAGAAGTAGAAAAACGACCTTATAGCATTGATGCGGCTTACCAGGATTTTGACATCACACGCAAGCAACCACACCTTTATGTGACGCCTAACTTTGCACATTTAAGTGAAGTGCTGGAAGAATTTGCAAACACGATGGCAGTACGTAAAGGTGGACACCGTGGATTACAAAAACTGATTAATTCTAAGTCTTTAGGAACAATAGAATTGAGTACTGGCCTACAAGTAAGCGGTGTTTTTACCAGAATGATTACTAACGAGGATAATGACGTCGTATTTTTTGAAACCACTGGAGAAAGTGCCCTAGCCTACCGCGAAAAAGAATTAATAGGTCATGGTCGCACGACTCACGCTAGCGGATTTTTATCACCACTAGGTAAATTAAAAGGCATCAACCTAGCAATTGAGGATATGGGACCACGTGATTTACAGGCTTATAATTTTTATGATAATGAACGTATTGAATTCACCTATGACAGTGGTATTAAAGTGGAAGGATTAAACGTTACAGGTCAACGTAATATCAATGGTAAACTCATGTTGATTCAATTTACAGATTGCACCGTTACTTATAAAGATGAAGTGTTATTCTCTCCAGAAGATGGCATGCTTAACCTAGCCGTAGGAAAAGAAATCGTAAGCGCTTATGCTGGACCAGCAGATGTTTATAGCTTTGATTTAGTATATCATGAAAGTGATACTAAAACGGTGAAACCCGTGTTTTCTGATAGACAAGATGCTATTAATAAGATATATGGAGATGTGAGACGCTTTCGCGAAAGCGAAACATCAGAAACCGCAACGCTTTTAAATTTAAAATCAATGGTTGAACAACACTATCCTGAGCAATGGTTGCTTCTTGAGGAAATTAACGAATTAATGAATTAATACTACACAGGAACTGTAGCATTGACAATGGTACCATTTTGTGTACTTGTGATTGTAACAGAGCCTTTTCTTAGAGCTACCATTTCTTTTAATCGTTCTAAACCTTCTCCATGTTGCACGGTAGATTTATCGTAACCTATACCTGTATCATGTGTTACTAGCTGTAGTTGTTTGTTTTCAATGGCGACTATTGTGGTGATGTACTTTGCCTGAGCATAAATGGTTGCGTTATGTAATCCTTCATTTAAAATGGTCAGGATATGATGCGTTTCTACAGGAGAAAACTGTAAATCGCTTTTTTCTGGGAAATTGGCTTTAAACTCATTATCTGTTTCATAACTAGAACGATATAACTTTTGAATGGATCTAATCACTTCATGAATTTCATCTAATTTAAATTCTAGTTTACTGGTGCAAAAATCATGTATTTCTTTAAACGCCATTTGCTTTGTATGGTCTGCATGAGTTCCTAAGTTATTATGAAAGTCTTTAATCTTTTGATGCTCTATCTTAAGCAATTCATCCTTTCTTTTTTGAAGTTGTTGTTCTATAGAATAGTCGTTGCGATCTAGGCTTTTCAAAATCTCAATAATGGACCAGCCTAAAATTACGCCTAGTAAGATATAATTCAAATATTGCATTAATTATAGTTTAGGTTAAATATAGTTTTTTGTAATTTCAAGAAATGGCTAGAAGCCATTTAAATTTTAAAATTAAGTAAGCTAACCAAAAAGTAACGTCTTAAAAAAGAAAACAAATGTTCGGACTTTTAAGTAAAAAGAAAAAAGAAAAGATTAAAAAATATCTAGCAGATAATGCCCAACTGTTAGATGTACGCACTGCAGCCGAGTTTAATAGCAATCACATAGAAGGTTCTATAAACATTCCCGTTCAAGGTATTTCTCAAAAAATGGATCAACTAGATAAAGAAAGACCTATAGTAGTCTACTGTGCTATGGGAGGACGTAGCGACATCGCCGCAAGTAAATTAAAATCACAAGGTTATAAAGTAGTAAATGCAGGTGGTATTAACACCGTTAAAAAGCAGTTGAAGCAATAGTACTAATTACACATAATTCCTTATATTTAAATTATGAAATTAGACTATCATAATATAAAAGATGCTGGCAGGTTTACCATTACTAGTTTTCAGTGTGGTCCATCGTTACAATTACTTCAGGAAAAAGGATTATACAAAATAGTATGGTGTGCAGAAGGTGAAGAAAAGCTTACCGTTGATGGGTATCAAATAACGCTTAAAAAGAATCAGGTACTTTTTTGCACACCTGTAAATGTAGTAGACATCCCTAAAGATAATCATGGACTAATTGCATATGTTTTTAATAGGGAATTTTACTGTATACAACACAATGATAGTGAGGTAAGTTGTATGGGTATGTTATTCTTTGGCAGTTCAAATGCACCTATCATAGAGTTAAGTGGGAAGCATCAAAAATCATTTGAAGCAATGCTCACACTTTTTCAAGAAGAATTTGACACCAGAGATCAAATTCAAGGTGAAATGCTACGGACTTTATTAAAAAGAATGCTAATTACCTCAACAAGACTCATAAAAACTGAAGAAAACGTAGGAGACTTAAGTGTAAAACAAGTTGAGCTTATACGTAAATACAATATACTAGTAGAACAACATTTTAAAGAAAAACATCAAGTAGCAGATTATGCAGAAATGCTTTTTAAATCGCCTAAAACCCTATCAAATTTCTTTAAAAAACATGACTATAAATCACCACTCAAAATCATAAACGACCGCATCACAGCCGAGGCTAAACGCCTACTACTCTACTCTGAAAAAAGTGCCGAAGAAATAGCCTATGAATTAGGATACAACGAACCTAGTCACTTTTCTAAGTTCTTTAAAAAGCAATCTGGTGTATCGCCATTAAGTTTTAGGAAGAATACTAGAACTCTCGTTGAGTAAAACCTACCGGAATAAACAATTCCTCACTATCATACATATTGATATAAAGGTTCACGGTATCTTTTCTTCCTTCAAACCATATTTTATATTTATCTAGCATCGCAAAATCACCAAACATAGCATTCTTTGATGGCTGTGGACAGCAACTACCTGATCTAGAATAACTCATAGGTTCACCATTAGGACCAGCTAGAGCGTTTAAAAATCGGCGTTCGTTAGTAGGACCTTCTCCAGATGAAGAACCACCTACTTTAATGGCATTTGTAGGCTGAAATCCATAGGTTTTGTCGGTTGTTGATTTTTTGATTAAAAACGCGTATTCGTTTGCTAAAATTTGAGGATATTTCCCATCAGACAATGTGTCTAATGTACTTGAGCTAGATGCCGTTTTTTGACTTCCACAAGCCACTAGGAACATTATTAATAGGACATATAGGATAGATCGCATAAGTTCAGTTTTTAGTAAATATAAAAAAACGAGCTATCATTAGGGAATGATAACCCGTTTTCAACCAACCAATTATGAAACTCTTAATTTACACAAGCACTGCCTCTAGCGGTTGTGCTAGTGGAAAATCTACAGGTACTTGTGTGGTATTATGCAAGTAGTTTGAAATTGTCTTATCTCCTACTAAAACTATCGTATCCACTAGATTTTCTTGTGTGTATCCAGCGTTAAAAAATGCGTTAACAACAGCCTCAACCGCTCGTCCTCTATTTTCTGTAATGTTTTTTGCTAACGATGCAAGTGCATTGTAACTTTCATTAAAAGCGCTTTGTCCAGCTCTTAATTCTAATATTTGATCTTCTGTAAAGCCGTTCATTTTTGCAATTGCCGTATGAGCGCTTAAACAGTAGAAGCATTGATTTACTTCACTTACAGCTAGGTTCACTACTTCTTTCTCTTTATTGTTTAAAGAGGTTTTTGCTCCAGATAAAGTTAAATAGTTCTGTAAAGCGTTATCTGATAATGCGTAGGTAGCAAAAAGATTAGGTACAAATCTAAATTGACCTTGTAAATTATCAAAAATTCCTTGATTCGTTTCACTTACTTGTTCTTTTGTAGGTACATTAAATGTTGTCATGACCCTTGTTTTTATTTTGATTATTAATTGTTTATCACTTTTGGACATGACAAAGATGCGACCACGTCTAGCTTTCAAAAATGAATAGCTTTCCTAATAACTATTCGATTATTCCCATTTTAGTAATAAATAACATTTTTATCATTTTATGACCGCTGGTATAAGGCACTCTTTTATAATTAGTAGCAAGCCGTGTATGTTTCGCTTTCGCGAAAGCGAAATCACCATTGACCTTAAAAAAGACGAAATGACTTACAAAAATTAAAATTTACTGAAGTATATTTAAAACCTATGATGACACTATTACGCTACTGCCTTACTTCACTATTTTTATTTGTATCTCTACAACACCTTACCGCACAAGATCGAGACAATTACTCTTTACTATGGGAAGTTGTTAATCCTAATACTGGAGAAACCTCTTATGTTTTTGGTACGATGCATTTATCAGATCCTAAAGTCTTTCAATTTAGCGATCAGGTTTTAACTGGGATACAAAATACAGAAGCATTTGCTACAGAAGTTCATCCCGATTCACTTGAGTCTGGTATGCTCAAATCACTAGCTCAAGAAGGTGCTGTTGCACGTTACAAGGAAGTGCTAACTAAAAAAGAATATAAGCGATTAGATAAAAGAATAATCGAAATTACAGGTGTTTCACTTGACGAATTAAAGTATAATTCTCTTGACTTTATAGAAATTCTACTAAGACCTGATATTTCAAAAGATGATGATGAGGTGACGTTTTTAGATGATTTTTTGCACAAAGCAGCTTTAGTAGAAGGAAAAAAATTAAACGGCCTAGAACAAATTGAAGATCAATTAACCTACATGTATGAATTAACAGATGAAGACATAAGGGAAAGTATTAATTACATGCTGGATGGTAATGAACAAGAATATAAATATGAACTCTCAAAGTTCATAGACATTTACTACACCGGTGATATTGACAAAATTTATGAGAAAGTATTAGACTCAAAAAGCAGACAATTAGATGACCTTAATTCTCGTAATAGAGTGATGGCAAATTCCATTGAAGAGATAACTAATCAAAACACCCTATTTGCAGCTATAGGCGCAGCACATTTACCAGGTAAGGAAGGTGTGCTGGAATTACTTAAAAATAAAGGGTTTGCTGTAAAAAAGGCTATTGCCACCTTTAATAACAAATCGAATGTTGAAATAGTTTCCCAGCGCAGTCTAAATGGATGGAAAACCTATCAATATGATAAATTAGGCTATACAGTTTTAGCACCTGATAATCCTAAGGAGAGCTTACGTAGTAAAATGACTGGTTCACTTACGGTAGGTGAAGATCCTATTAATAATATAAGCGTTACACATTCTTCGCTGGAAATACAAAAAGATCGTTTTAAAACTAACGAGCAATTGATAGACACCTTATTAACCACTTACAACACAAAATCAGATCAATATGATTATAAGATGGATCCATCCTTAAAAAAAGAAGATAATCATTATGTGATTATGGCAACTACAGATGGTGATGATTTACAACGTATAGATGTGTATGTTAAAAATAAAAGACTTTACTTTTTTGTTGCTGTCTATACTAAAGACCTTATGTCTATAAAAGGTGCTGATAAATTCTTTAACAGCATAAAAATATTTGAGCCTATCACAAATAGCAACGAATGGATAGTACTAGAAGAAGAGATAGGTGCTTACAAAGTAGAAATCCCAAAAGAATATAAGAAACTTAATCACGAAATCCCAAACCCTATGGAGATCAACGGTGATCCATGGGTTCTCAATTTCTATTACGCTACAAATAAGGAGGAAAATGAGCAATACCTAGTAAGATATAATGATTTCCCACTAGGTTATTTTCTTGAGGACATGGAATTATCTGTAGATGAGTACATTGAAAACATAAAGGGTAAAAAAGCCACCATTATAAGTAAAGAGAAAAAAAACATCAATGGCTTAACCACTTATGATATAGAGCTTACGTTTTATGAAACTTTCCACAGTAGATTAAGAATCATCTTTAGAGGTAACAGAATTTATTTACTACTCGCTCAAAGTATGGATAAGAATAAAAAGATGCCTTTAAGTAATAGAGCATTTAACTCCTTTGAATTTTTAGATTACAAAAAAGATAATTACGAGACCATAAACACTAATGGAAAATACACTTTTAAACTTCCTAAAATTAATCGAGTAGATGTAGACTCTTCTAACTACAATCAGGCAGATCTTGCGTACAATAAAACCTATCAAGGACTTGATGAATATACCGGAAATGTATTCACGTTAACACAAAACAAGTTAGGTAAATACTATAAAACGGATGATAAAGATGCTTATTTAAAAGAATATACAGATTTGATAATAGGCGAAGATTCCGTTATAAATCGTATACCATTTAACAACGGTATCATTGCTGGTACAGAACTATTACTAGACGTTACAAAATCAGATCTACAGCAACGATTCAGAATATTTTATTATGACGACAATTTATTTTTAATGGGAAGTTATCAAGATCCTTCAAAAATTTATAACGATAATTCAGAAGAGTTCTTTAACAGTTTCAAACCACTATCTAAATCTAATTTTGATCCAGAAGCTAGTAAATCGGATTTATTGTTTAAAGATCTAGCCAGAGATGATCAGGACGCCATTGACGCACTAGATTACTATTTATTTGATAAGAATGATCATAAGAAACTTATTGAGTTAATTAATAAAAGTTACCCTAGTGACACCTTGTATTACGGCAAAAGAAATATGATGATCGCAGGCCTTGCATTAATTCAAGATGAATCTACTATTAAAGATCTCAAAACACTTTATGAAAGCACAACTAATGACAAAGTGAAAGCTAGAATTATTGAGTCACTATTATTTTATGAAAGCACGACCGCAACACAGCTTTCCTTTGATCTATTAAAAAAAGGTGTTCCTAAGGTTCCTAATAATGAGTTGTTCTATCTTAAATATGATAATGACAGCCTGATTGATATAAAAACTTATGGAAATCAAATCTGGGAACTACAATCAGATGGTGATTTAAGAGGCAAAACTCTTAATTATTACAAACGTAATCTAGACGATAACGAGGCTGTTCAAGACTTCTTAAATCAACGATCAGAGGAACTAATCAACTGGTTCATTAAAGATATAGAATCATTAAAAACAGAAGAGGCTGAAGCAAAAATGCTATCTAATTATCAAGTACAATCCTACATAGATATTTTTGAAAAGCTAAAAATATATGATGATAAGGTTTTAAAAACGGTTAAAAACTATATTACTCAAAAGCCCATGACTACAAGTCTACATCAAAGTGGTTTTAACTATTATGTAAACCACAGCGACGATATAGATAAAGAAACTGTAGAGGAATACATGAAGCCATTATATTACAGATTTGAAGCCATGGAATCTCTAGCGCAAGCAAATCAAATTAATCTAATCCCTAAATCGTATTTAAACGACAAAGAATTTAGTCATGTTTCTGTATTTAATGCCGTTTTTGACTACGATGAAAATATGATTATAAAGCATTTAGGTAAGCTCAAAATAGAAGATATGACTTATATCGTATTTCAATTTAACTACTCAAATGCCGAAGAAAAAGTTGACTATATAGCCATTGCAAGAGTCGCTGAAATTGATATGAATGCCCCAGAACAATTTGACGTATGGTTAAGTAATGATGGTATCAAAAACGGAGATTGGAAAAAACTGGCTCGTAAAGAAATAAAAGACTGGAACACATCAGAATAAATAAAAATCCATGATTATCTTTATGGAAATTCTAAGACCATGAAAAGAGTTTCTATCGCTGTATTGATATTGTGTTATTTTGCTTTCGCAAAAGCGTACTCACAACAACTACCAGATCCACCAGCAGTACAGGATCTATATGAATCACAAGAATTTAGATTAATTGGTCCATTCCGTGGTGGACGTAGTGCCGCTGTAACAGGAGTTCCAGGAAAACCAAATTTATTTTATTTTGGTAGTACTGGTGGTGGCGTATGGAAAACCCTAGATGGTGGAAGATCCTGGAAGAATATCTCTGATGGTTATTTTGGTGGTTCCATAGGTGCGGTAACCGTAGCACCTAGTGACCATAATGTAATTTATGTAGGTGGCGGCGAGAAAACACTACGTGGTAACGTATCCAGCGGTTACGGTGTCTGGAAGACAGAAGATGCTGGTAAAAGCTGGACACAAGCAGGATTACCACAAAGCAGGCACATCCCTAGAATCGTTGTCGATCCTAATGATCACAATACTTTATACGCTGCTGTACTAGGAAACATCTACAAACCTACCACAGATCGCGGTGTGTATAAATCTATAGATGGTGGGAAAACATGGACCAGAAAACTATATGCTAACGATCTAGCCGGTGCTGTAGATCTGATCATGGATCCTAATAATCCGCGAGTGTTGTATGCCAGTACTTGGCGCGTACAACGTACGCCATATAGTTTATCCAGCGGTGGTGATGGTAGTGCGATCTGGAAAAGTACGGACTATGGTGAAACGTGGAAAAACATCTCAAATAATAAAGGATTTGCCAGTGGTACATTAGGGATCATGGGAATTACCGTTTCTCCAGTAAATTCTGACCGATTATACGCCATTGTAGAACATAAAAAAGATGGTGGTGTTTATCGCAGTGATGATGCAGGATTAAAGTGGAAAAAAGTGAACAGCAGTCGCAGTTTAAGACAGCGTGCGTGGTACTATTCACGTATTTATGCAGATACAGAAGACGTAGATAAAATCTACGTAGTGAACGTATCCTATCATAAAAGCACAGATGGTGGGAAAACTTTTTCTAGCGCCAGAGCACCGCATGGTGATCACCACGATTTATGGATCGCACCAGAAAACCCTAACCACATGATCATAGGTGATGATGGTGGCGCACAAATCACCTATGATGGTGGTGAGACCTGGAGTACTTATCACAATCAGCCTACTTCACAGTTCTATAGAGTCACGACAGACAATTCCTTTCCTTATAGAATTTACGCTGCACAGCAAGACAATAGTACGGTACGTATACCGCATCGTACTACTGGTAGAAGTATTACAGAAGATGACTGGGAATCTACCGCTGGTGGCGAGAGCGCGCACATTGCCGTAGATCCTAAAGATAATGACATCGTTTACGGTGGTAGCTACGGTGGATATTTAACCCGTTATAATCACAAGACTAAAACTAATAGAGCGATCAACGTATGGCCAGATAATCCTATGGGACATGGTGCAGAAGGTATGAAATACCGCTTTCAGTGGAATTTTCCTGTCCTCTTTAGCCAGCATGAGACTGATAAATTATATGCGTTTTCTAATCAGGTGCATGTTACCACAAATGAAGGTCAAAGCTGGGAAACCATTTCACCAGATCTCACAAGAAACGATCCTACAAAACTAGTTTCTAGTGGTGGTCCTATCACTCAAGATAATACTGGTGTGGAGTATTATTGCACCATTTTTGCCGCAGCAGAATCTCCTGTAAAAGCTGGCGAATTATGGGTAGGAAGCGATGATGGACTAGTACATCTTTCAAAAGATGGTGGCGCAAACTGGAATAACATCACACCAAAAGGTCTACCAGAATGGGCACAAATCAACAGTATAGAACCTAGTAAGCACAATGCATCTACCTGTTATCTAGCAGCAACTCGGTATAAATTAGGTGATTTTGAACCGTATTTATACAAGACGACAGACTACGGTAAATCATGGAAAAGAATTACAGAAGGCATTCCTACAGAACATTTTAGCCGTGTGGTTAGAGAAGACTCTAAAGATGTAAACATCCTTTATGCAGGAACAGAAACTGGTTTATATATTTCTATGAACGCAGGAAAATCATGGGAATCATTCCAATTAAACCTACCTATCGTTCCTATCACAGACCTCGCTGTAAAAGGCGATAACCTCATCATCGCTACACAAGGACGCAGTTTATGGATACACGATGATTTAGATTTAGTAAGACAGGCTGTGGATATGACGCTTTCGCGAAAGCAAAACAACAACATCCTTTTTGCCCCAAAACCAACCTATCGCATGAATGGAAATGGGAGATCTGGATCACTTACCGCTGGAGCAAACCATCCAGCTGGAGTACGAGTGCATTTTTACTTACCAAAACTTACTAAAAAAGACACGATAAAATTATCTTTTTACGACCCAAAAGGTGAAGTCATAAAATCGTACGGTAGCCACGATAAGAAAAACAAATTAACAGCAAAAACTGGCGCTAATAAATTCAGCTGGAATATGCAGTACGATGGTGCACAGCGATTACCAGGAATGATTTTGTGGTGGGCAAATCTATCAGGACCTAAAGCTGTTCCTGGAAATTACACGGTAGAATTGACGGTAAACGATGAGAAACTTACACAACCATTTGAACTGTTAAAAACACCAAATAGCGAAGCTACCCAAGCAGATATGGAAGCACAATTTGAATTCATAAGTGAAGTAAATAGAACCGTAGATCACGCTCATGAATCTATTAAAAACATACGCGCATTTAATAAAAAACTAAGTGCGTTTAAAAATCTATATGGAGATCGTGAAGAAGCAGGTATTGAAGATATGGTAAAAATGGCAGCAGATATGCAACAGAAATTTGGCGATGTAGAGAAAGCCTTATATCAAACTCAAAACCGTAGTGGTCAGGATCCATTGAATTTCCCAATTAGACTTACTAATAAACTCGCGCATTTGAATAGTCTCACAGGAATAAGTGACTTTGCTCCTACAGATCAATCTATTGCTGTTAAAAATGAACTTACTGCGGCCATTGAAAAGCAACTGGATATTTTCAACGAGGTTTTAAACTCTGATATCAAGAAGTTTAATACAGCATTCAATAAACTAAATTTAGACTACTTAGTAATTGAGAAAAAGAAAGAGTAACTCACCTGTAACAAATCATTTCTTGCAACTACTGATAAATAAAAAAGATGAACCAAAACTATCCTAGCAATCCGCAATATGACCCTAATAGCTTTAGACCATGGGGAATGGAAGAAAAACAATACCTACTTTTAATGCACTTATCCCAGTTTGCTGGCTACGTATTTCCTTTAGCTGGAATTGTGTTACCTATCGTTATGTGGACTACTAATAAGGACTATAGTAAAAACATAGATGAGCACGGAAAGATGATTATTAACTTCATGATATCATTCTTCATCTATTTCATCATTTCATTCATTTTAGTATTTGTTGTTATTGGTGTTTTTTTAATGATCATACTAGGGATTTGTGGTATTGTTTTTACCATTATGGGTGCTATCAGAGCAAATGAAGGTAGATTCTATAGGTATCCTCTTACTATTGATTTTATAAAATAATTTGAGGACCGAATAATAAATTCGGGAAATAAATTAGACTAATCAGCGAACTATTATGCATGAATCGTTCTAAAAAGCCTCTGCAATACTCAGATAAAAACTGCTATTACCTCTAGTGCCAAAACCATAATCTAGTCTAATATTCAAGTTCTCAGATTTATCTAGTTTATATCGCGCACCTATTCCATAATTAGGCTTTAAACCGGCAAATTGAAAATCTGTAATATTATTAAAAACATTTCCCATACCTATAAAGGCGACTGCACCAAATCGAGATTCACCAAATTGCTTTCTATATTCAACTTGAGTAGCTAGCACATCCCGATCTACAAATCTGCCTTCTTGATAGCCTCTCATAATATCACTACCTCCAAAAAACGCAAACTCTGAAAAAGGTAAATTACCTCTTGAAACTCGACCTGTCATTTGAAAAGCCAAAATATCATTGTTTCTTTTAAACACTGATAAATAGTGTCGTATATCAAGACGTGTTAGATTAAACTCATGCGTTCCTCCTAGCACTTTACCATACTCACCATGTGTAAATTCAAGATACCAACCATCTTGAGCATTTAGAATATTTCTACGGCTGTCGTAAAGCACACCTATTTCTGCTCCTACAGATGTAGAACCGTCAAAACCGTCTGGCTGTTGAGAGGCTATTAATCCATTTTCAACAATTTCTGTTTTATAAATATGATTATATCTAAAACCAGCACCAATAAATAGGTAACGATGAAACATTTGTTTTAAGAAAATGGGTTCAACTAATAATTGACTATAATCATATTGTTCTTCGGCATTAGCACTACTATTATTCCCAAAACCGTAAAATAATCTAGGATAATTTTGAGCAAGTATATTTCCTGTAATCACCCATTTCTCTTGATTTGTAAAAACTTCAAATCCAGAAAAGAAGAAATACTGATTGTTTAAGGTGTATTGAAATGTCAACGGCATATTTGAAGTGCGCGTCTCTTCACCACTACCATTAAATTTAAACAGATATTTGGCACCTGTACCAAAAGCAAAACTAGTTTCAGGAGAATAACTGATCACTGGAGCTAGAATAAATTTTTGAAGGTAAATAGTAGAGTCCTGTTCTACCACACCACGATTGGGATAAAAGGTAAAGAAATCTTTTAACTCTTCTAATGACTGTCCAAATGTTAGAGATGAACATAATAGCAATAGATAAAATAGATGTTTAATATTTTTCAAAAAGCCTATTTTTAAGTCAAAGGTAATTTAGTTAATCGTTTAGGACTGTTGAAATATTCACAATTAATTGCAATGATCATTTCCTAAAACTGATACTTGTCATGTTTTAAAGCCTAGATCAGTTATACATTTGGATCATAATTAAACGATTAATATCATCCTTATGAAAACGATTCTTATACCAGTAGATTTTTCAAGCACCTCACATAAAGCACTAGAAATAGGCGCAGATATCGCAAAACGAATTGAGGCAAAACTAGTTTTAATCCACATGGCTGGATTAGAAGAAGGTCTTAACAATAAGAATAACAGTTTTGAACAAGCGATTTACTTTAGTAAAGTGGTAGGTAAAAAGTTTGAAGAACTTAATGAACTACCATTTTTACAAGGTGTTTTAGTAGAACCTTTATTACAAAAGCATTTAGACTTTGAGAATATAGATGAACTAGCTGTTAATATCGATGCCTCATTAATAGTAATGGGTTCTCAAGGATCAAAAGGACTATCAGAAATTCTAAAAGGCAGTAATGCAGAAAAAGTGGTGCGTCACTCTACTATTCCAGTGTTGGTGGTTAAAGACAATGATTTAAAATTTGCACCAGAGCGCATTTTATATGCAAGCAATTATAGCGAGGAAACAGTTAATGCATACGAGCGCATCCAGTCTATTGCGACGCTTTTAGGAGCAACCATTGAACATTTATATGTAAATCTACCTGGAAATGACTTTAAAAGTACCAGTGAAATGGATGAGACTTTGATTAACTTCTTTAAAACAGCAAATCATCCTGACCCAGTAAGTGCATTATCGATGGTTCACCGTTATGCAGATTATAGTGTTGAGCAAGGTGTAATGAACTACGCTTCTGTTTCTGGAACTGATATCATTGCGATTCCTACTCACGGTAGAACTGGACTATCGCATTTATTTAATGGTAGCATTAGTGAAGACATCGCAAATCATGCAACTATGCCAGTGCTTACGGTAAAGATGTAATTATTACGCTTTTGCGAAAGCGTAAAAACTAACATCTTAATTACCTCACACAACCGTATTCTTCTAGAAAAAAGAATACGGTTTTCTTATTATCGCACTTTAATTCCCTTTAATACGTTTCCATAATTGCGATAGTAGTTTTTGTGCGTCACGTGATGTTTTTTCGGCCTCTGTGAAGTTGACATTACCCTTTTTATCTACTTCTATGAGGTATTGAAACACAAAATCTTGTGCATTAGGTTCATTACTCAATAGCCCAAATCTTAAATCATTAAAATACAGCTGGTCATTCTTTTTAGTGATCGTAAACCAGCCTTCAGAATTTTTAATCATAAGCTGTACTTTTTCATGTTGCGCTAGTTCACCTAACAACTCATGATTTTTTGGATAGGCTTCAAACTGTATAGGCTGTGTATCAAAAAAGCTATAAGTACCTAGTAAAAACTGATCCTGCTGTTCCACATTTGCGTTCCATAAAATAGTATTAAGTGGTGATGGTCTGGTATCAATCTGATCATAAACAATTTGTTGATTTTCTAACGCGTTCTCAAACTGACCGAATGCGATAAACTTAAAAATCAAAGTCAGCACGAGATAACTCGTACTCACGATGAGTCCCATGCGGTTGTAAAAAGCTCGTCTACCTGATGTACGTTTTTGTCGCATGGCTAAAATCAAAAAAACTAAAAAAGGTACTGTATAAAGTGGATCTATAACAAAGATATTCTTAAACGCTAGCCTTAAATCAAATGGCCAGAACAACTGCGTTCCCCATGTGGTGCAAGAATCCAGCATGGGATGTGTTATAAAAGTTGCAAAAAACAACCACGCCCAACCTTTAAAATCTTTATATTTTTCATATCGAGAAACCAGCCAGCCTAAACCTATGCCAGCTAGTACTGAAAAAACTATAGAATGAGTAAAACCTCTATGAATATGAAGTGCTGTAACCGTATCTGTAAACTGATTAGCTAGCACATCTAAATCTGGAATGGTTCCTGCAATCGCGCCATAGAGCATGGCTTTGTTGCCTACTTTCCTACCTAAAACAGCCTCACCTACTGCGGCACCTAATACAATTTGCGTTAATGAATCCATTGTGGTAAAAGTACATACACCACTGATAATCTATATTAGGATTAACATGGAATTTAGCAACAACATCGGTTTTATTTCATAACATAAAATCACATAGAGCACTAACTTAAGAACTAATAACAATCCATCAACACTTGACCATTTAGCTCAAACTGATTTAACGATACACCTAAATGACTTTTAGTGATTTTTTCTAATACTTCCAGCACCTTGTGTTGCATCGCTAGTGAACCGCAGATCATAAAAACTGTGCCTGATTGTAATTCTTTGGCTACTGCACATGCTTGTTCTTCTAGTACATTCTGAACATAAATTTTATTGTCTTGTCGGGATAATGCTATTTGTAAACTAACATTGTTTTTACTATCTATAATATCACTATATAACTCAAAGGAGTTTTGGGTTCTTGCGCCCCATAAAAGTTGTTTTGTGGTAGTCTTATCTGTTGCAATCATTCCTAAAAATGGCGCAATTCCAGTTCCATTTGCCACCATAATTACCGTAGGTGCTGTTAGTGGAAAATGAAAGGACTTATTGATAGAAACGGTAGCACTAATCTCATCATGAATAGACAAATCAGATAAATACGATGAGCATATACCGTGATCGTGCTTTTTTATACTTAACAAGATATCATCATCTATACGCGCTATAGAATACTGCCTCATTTTATCAGATGCTGGTGGCAACACATTTAATAAATCACCAGACTGAAAAGTAATCGTAGTCATAGGTCGTAATCTGATTAAAAAAGTCTGATCCATGTTTAAATCAGTCTTATCAATTACTTTAAAACGAACTTCTGGTGACTGTTGTTTGACTGGTTTTTCATTAGCTGTTTCTAATGTTATACCAGTTATGGCAGTCCATTGTTGCGTCCATTGTTCTATATCTTTTTCTGAATGGTCATCTATTTTATGTAATGGCATCAATGGATGAAACTTTTCATGACCATGTAACAATGCATCTACCTTTACAGCAGACTGGCAGTATTTAGGATATAAGGTAGAACCGAAACCCAACACGGCAAATCTCATTTGCTGCACAGGTGTGATTTTTTCAAATAATTGTTCAAATTTACGTGCATTACTAGGCGCATCACCATCGCCGTAAGTCGATGTGAATATGATTATTTTAGTAGCTTTGGCATAGGTACTGTACTCATTTAAGGTTGCGATATAGGCTTTTATTCCATGGTTTAATAGCTGTTTGTAGTACGCTTTCGCGAAAGCGAAACTACCACCACTTTCACTACCTACCAGTAGCACCATACTAGCTTCATCTTTAGTATAATTGGTCGCAAGCTTAGAAGATTTAAGTAGTCGTTTCACACTCATCGCAAATCCTGAATACATAAAAAACAGGATGCTTATACTAGACAACAGCAAGATCACGCTCCACAAATAACTACCAGTTCCTGTGTGTAAAAAAGTACTCCATTGTGTGGTTATGGCAATCCATGGATAATACTGTTCACTAATCAACTCACCGCTGTGCTGTTGAACTAGCAACTCGCGATCTTCTAGTGCAATCTGGTAGTAATCCTCTGGATCACTAGAAAACGGAAAGTTAATCTGTCGCAACTGATCTAAATGAATGCCTTGCAACAACTCAAAAGAAGTAATAGCAATTGTAGGTTTAGCCTCTTGTGGTGCATCCCAGTTGTGTGAAAGTTGCGCATCTGGAAGCAACGAGAATTTATCTGCAGATAAATAAACCGCAGTAATGGCGATGATTAAAATAGGTGTTAAAAACCAGCGACTTAAAATGACATGGTAGCGCTGGTTGATATTTTTTTCATGAACTGGTGCAAACCATTTTTTAAAACCGCCCTGACGCTGGGCAAGTAAAAACACTCCAGAAATAGCAATAAGAATAAGTAAAAAAGAAAAAATACCTACAAAGGCTCTACCTACAGATTTTAAAAATAAAGACCTATGAAAATTAGTCACCCATTTAAAAAAATCAGATGATGGATCTTTTTCACCTAACTCTTGAGCTGTTTTAGCATCTATATATATGGTTTTATAATCACCAGAAGCCGTAACCACATCTGCTAGAATAAAATCCTCTGGTGTGATGTTCACTTCTATGACCTCGTCATAAGATGTTGTGATGGTATTTATAAAATCAGTAACTGCTATTTCATCCAGTGCGGTAGTTGCATACGGTTGTGCTTTTTTTGTAATAGGCTCAAAAGCCAGAATAGCACCAGTTACAGATGCCAAAACTAAAAACACTGCCGCTACCGCAGCTAGTAAAAAGTGACTATAACGCCATATCGATTGAAGCATAGTCGTACCTTATTGTGGCATCATACGTACATAGCGTATATAACCAGTACCTTCTTTTTTAGTTTTTAAATTTGCTGTGGTCAGTTCAAACTGAAGATCTTTTACGTAGTATTCCTGATCTTCTACAGCGGTTTCAAATCGCAAACTGTAACCAGCGTCTATTTTATTATTTGGGATTTTAATGAGGTTTACCTTACGCTCACCACCACTAACGGTAGCACCAGAGATAGCATCTAGATCTGGACGATGTTTACCATAAAACTGCCACCATTGTGTAATCTCATTGTACCACTCATGATCTGTTCCCTGAACATAGAGCGTTTGCTCATATTCATCATCAGGATTTATGAGAGATATGATGACATAAGCACCTTCACCATTATAATTAGTTAACTGGATCATGCATTTTACAGGTGTAGTATCTACCGGTTTTGTAAAAGCTACAAGTGCAAAAGTGATGAATGCAATTAAGATTGCAGATGTATAAATCCTTCTCATGTTAGTGTAAAAAATTAAGATTAATGTTATGTTGCTGTAATAACTCGTTTTCACTAGCTAGATCATAAGCTGTTTCTTCAAAATCTGTAGCAATGGTTTTATCTGCGCCAAATGATAGTAGATATTTTAAAATTCTATCATCACTTGCTTTCATGGCTGCTAGGTGTAATGCAGTATAACCTTCATCATTTTTAGCATTTACATCGATGTTAAAATCAGAGGCATATTTTACAAGATTTAAATCATTTTTTTTAACAGCGATATGTAATAAACTATTGCCATCATGTTGCGTTGCTTTGAAATCAAGGCCTGATCCTTTAAGTAAAGCTAGTTTTGCCGTAAACTCATCTACTGCATTGCTACGGTAACTATTTAATAAGTAATAACCTAGATTGTTTCCATTGTTATCAACCACCGTGATATCAGCATTTTTGTTAAGTAAAAAAGACACCATTGCAGCATTGTTTCTATTCACTGCCATGGCAAGAGCGGTCTTGCCAGTATTGTCTTTATGGTTGATGTATTTCGCATTCGCGAAAGCGTATACATATTCCATCACCACCAGATCTGCACTATTTGCGATATTCATAAATGGGGAATCACCGCCATCATCCTGCAAGTGAAGATCAACTCCTTTTTCTAGAAAGTACTTAAATAGGCTAACGTCATTACTGCGGTGCGCAATACGATGCAAGGGATTACGACCGCTATCGCCTACTACCTTAGGATTTACACCTAATTGTTCTAGATATTTAAATACAGCTAAATCATAAGATGCACCGCGTGCTCCCATACTCGCATAAAGCATAGCATTACTACCATTTTTATTAGTAACTTTAGGATCAATTCCTTTCTTAACTAATGTTTCTAAAAATGAAATATGACCGCCTTTTGCAGCGTGAAGAATTATAGTATTCCCATCTGGATCGATCGCTCCTAAATCAAAACCTTTCTTTAAAAAGTAATTAAGTTGCTCTTCAGTTTTTAAATACGGTGCAACTAGTTGCAATAGGTTTACACCAGATTCATTCTGTTCTTCTTTAAGATTCACACCGTGCTGTTCAAAAAGATCATACACCGCAGAATCTACCTGTCCAGTAGAAGCCGCAAAAGTGACTGGTGTATTACCATTACTATCATGAATACCTTTAATAACAGCACCATTTTTCAATAAATAGTCCATTATGTCAATATTCCCTTTATACGCAGCCCAGAAAACGTAAGTCCTACTGTCGTGTGTACGTTTTTCCATACCATTTCCTGGTTGTTCTAGTAGGTATGTTATCACATTAGTAGATGCATTTTCTAGTATAGCATACACCGTCGCATCAAATCCGTTACTATTCAATGCTGTCAGATCATTTCCGGCCTTTTGCAATTGCTGGACTTGTTCTACAGATGGTTTTGCTTTCCAGAAATCACGATCTAAAAAAGTATTTTGTTGTGCGATGGAACTCATCGTAATCGCACAACAAAAAATAAAACTTAATACAATTCTCATTATTCTGTTTCTTCTTTAACAAATGATTCAATCACTGGATTAATTTGAGATTCTTGTGTGATTTCTTCATTAAATAAATGTTTGTATAATGGCTTATTGTCCACTTTTAATTCAAGATTTAAATCCTGATTACGACCATAAACCTCATCCCATTTTGCACGTACTAATGCCCATTTTTGCTCTTCATTTTTCCACCATTCTTGTGCGGCAGCGCAACGGCTATCATCTACTTTTACATAGGTGTTATATCCTTTTTCATGTGCAATAACTACATCTTCTGCTCCTTTTTCTCTGATAATTTTTGCATTATCCTGATCGTGTAACCATCCATAATTTGTAATTTCCTGACGGTTACCGCGCATAGTTAAGTTATAATCACTTCTAGTCGTATACTCACGTCTAGGTAATGGTGCGCTTGTGGTATTTTCCCAATAACTCTTGCCATCAACATGAACCCATGTTCCAGAACCTTCATAACGTGGGCTATCATCTACTTGATACACTTTTTGTGTCCATTGTCCTTGAACGTCTTTAGGATCTTTTTGAACAAACTGCCATTGATTATCTGCGTTATACATGTAGAAGTCTGTGTTTTCATAAATCCAGTCCTGACGCCAGTGCTTTACGATCATAGGTTTTGCAGGATTTCCTACTTGTAGTAAGTGCTGAATCTGGATTTCCCCATTCTCATCAGTTACTAATTGTGCCCATTCTAGCCCTTTATCAACCTTAGTTTTTGACGGTTTATACAACGAGTCGTTTGAATAACTAAATGTCTCAGTAAAATTAAAAGTTACTTCGTAGCAACCACACATTTCTTTAATCGCAGTGGCATCTTTTTCCTTTTTGTCTTGTGCTGTTGAAAGAATTGAAAGTAATCCTAAGCTTACAATAAACAGTTTTTTCATGGTGTGTTTTTTTAAGTTTTGAGTCGGCAAAAATAAGTTGTTTTTATTAATTCTAAATAAAAATTAGGTATATATTTGCACCCTATTAAGAATAATTCTAATTATAAATATGAATAAGTATCTGTTTATCAGTGTTTTGATATTTTTTGCTTTTGCAAAAACGTATTCTCAACAGCAAGAAGTAGATACCACAGCTACAGAAAAACTAGAAGAAGTCATACTATCTGCAACGCGTACCGCACGCCAGCTTTCATCACTTCCATTACCTGTTACTTTAATAGATAAAAAGCAAATTACTCAATCAGGAACGGTGCGACTTAATGAAATTTTAAATGAACAAACGGGTATCATCACCATTGCAGACGAGAGTGGTTTTGAAGGTGTTCAAATTCAAGGAATAGGATCTGATTATGTGATGATTCTTATTGATGGCGTTCCATTAGTAGGTCGTAGCTCAGGGAATTTTGACTTGAGTCGTTTAACAGTAGGAAACATAAAACAAATAGAAGTCGTAAAAGGTCCATCCAGCAGTCTTTATGGATCAGAAGCTTTGGGCGGTGTGATTAATATCATTACAGAAAAACCTAGATCTAAGGAAGTAACCGGTAACGCATCCTACCGCATAGGAACTTTTACCCAGCAGGATATGAATGTGGATGTGAGTCAGCGATTTGATAAATTGCGATATGCATTTTTTGCAAACCGTTTTTCTAGTGAAGGTTATGATCTTAATCCAGATGTGGCTGGCCAGACCGTAAATCCATTTGAAAATTATACCGTAAACGGCAGAGTGTTTTATGACTTTACTAAAGACCTGAAGTTATTCACCAGTGTACGTTTTTATGATCAACAGCAAGAAGCTGGTTTCTCTTTTAACAACGATACTTTTGAAGGTGATACAGAACAGCAAGAATGGAACGCCCATGCCCGACTTAATCATAAGTGGAATCATCAACTAAAAGCCGAATATGAATTTTATTACACCAATTATACAGCTAGTGAACGACTGGTAAGTCCCATCACAGATAATACCTTAAATGATAGTTTCTTTAACCAGCGGTTGATACGTCCAGAGGTTCGTTTGAATTACGCTTTCGCGAAAGCGGAACAAGGATGGAACAAAGGAACACTTACGACCGGTTTAGGAATGCAATACGATGAGTTAGACCGTACCTTTTTTGATAATACCGTGAGTTTTTATTCTCAATATGTCTATGCACAGTACGATGTAGATCCTACCGAAAAATTAAATGTTATCGCAGGTGCGCGATTTGACAATCATTCTGAATACAGTAACCAGTTAAGTCCTAAACTAGCACTGCGATATGAACTTACAGATGATATCGCATTAAAAGGATCTGTAGGATATGGGTTTAAAGCGCCAGATTTTAGGCAGTTGTATTTTGATTTTAATAACAGCGCCGTAGGTTATGTGGTATTAGGATATAATGTAGCGATCGATAAGCTAGAAGAGTTGCAGGCGCAAGGTCAAATTCTAGATGTAGTCGTACCGCTAGATGAGTTGCAAGATCCACTGCAGGCAGAAAGCTCTATAGGTTACAATCTAGGTCTTACTTATAATAAAGGGAAATGGAATACAGAGTTAAATCTTTTTAGAAACGACTTCACAAACCTGATTGACACGAGGATCATTGCCAGGCAAACTAATGGTCAAAATGTGTTTAGTTATGTAAATTTTGACGAGATCTACACTACAGGATTAGAATTAAATGCTAGTTATAAGTTCAATAACTATTTAAGAATTAATGGTGGATATCAACTACTGTATGCATTTGATAAAGCCAAAGAACAACTGGTTGAAGATGGTGGCGTTTTTGCCAGAGAACCTGTAAATAATCAGACTGTGGTGCTGGAACGATCAGATTACTTTGGTTTAGTAAATCGTTCACGACATAATGCTAATTTGAAGGTGTTTTACGACATCAAGTCTGCAAATGCTAATTTAAATCTAAGATTGCTATACCGTAGTAAGTATGCGCTATTTGATACGAATGGAAATGGACTTATCGATACGTATGATAATAGTTTTGTGGATGGATTTATCACAGCAAACATTGCTACCAGCAAGACATTTTACAACGACTTTACCTTACAAGTAGGCGCAAATAATCTACTGAATTATAGAGACGAAAACATTCCAAATTTACCAGGAATTCAAGGTTTTATTAAACTCAATTATCAATTTTAATTTTTAAAAAAAATACCCATGAAAACAATTAATGTATTTAAAACCCTAGCTATAGCTACCTTATTTATAGGATTTACCGCGTGTGATTCTGATGATGACAATGGATCATCTGCAGATCCAATTGTGGCGATTTCTGTAGAGAATTTAGCAGCACCTCAAACAGGTGGACAAGGCACAGGACAAGATGTGGGCGGTGATTTCACTAAGTTTGACTTTACTACTGGAATGATCACAACTAGTGAAACAGACTGGGACATCGCTTTTAGAGGAACAACAATCGCTGTAAACGGTGGCGTAGAAACAGGCACAAATGATGAACCTGTGCGTAGTGGAAATGCTGGCGCAACTATTCTAGATGGAACTTTTGAAAGTATTACAACCGCTGATGGATTAACTTTTAATCAAGACGCTACCACAGGATTTGCTATTGCTACAGGAAGCGATATTGGCTGGTATAACTACAATTTCATGCAAAATTTAATAACTCCTATTCCAGGAAAGATTATTGTATTTAGAACTAGAGATAATCATTATGCAAAAGTTGAAATCACTAGCTATTATTTAAATAATGATAGTTCTAATCCAGCTAATGGAAGGCACTACACGTTCAACTATGTATATAATCCTAATGAAGGTGATACTTCATTTGAGTAGTTCAATTGGTTTAGTTAGTAAGAACAGCCCACCATTTCTGGTGGGCTGTTTTTATTTGAAATAATTGCATAGAATTTAAACTTTTTTATTCTATAACAGTCTTATTCCATAAATGACTAACTATGAAAAGACTTATCTACTCATTACTTGTTCTCCTCTCTTATTTCTCATTTTCACAAACTACGCAAGATTTGATCAACGTGGCGCAACAATTTCCTGCGATGCCAGAAGGCAGTGCAGCTCTTGCTCCTTTAAACCCTAATGTTACCCCAATTGTTACTTCTGCTGGTTCACCTGCAAGTGATTTAGAATGGACGATGTTTGATGCAGAATATTTAGATGGAGAAACTGATGGATATGATACTTTTTTTCCAGTAGATCCATCACATCCTTTTCCAGGTGCTAATAAAATTAAATTTATTGAAGTAGTAAGTAAATTGCATACGTCAGAGCTTTATGGTGGTGCAAATGGTGCTAGAATTATACTAGGAGTAGATGAGAACCCATTGCCTTTTTTTACTAAAGGTCCTGATGGAGTAGATAATGACTACTATGTGATACAACATTTTGATTACCGTAATGGTCATATTCAACTTAGAGGAACATCTAGCGATTATCGCTTAATCCATGCAGACGAAACTACAGATGGAGTAAACACCACTGGCTGGTATTTATTTTATACCGCTAGCGGTACTATAGATTTAATTGCATTTATTTTTGATTGCGACGACGTTTCATCTGACCAAATTGCAAATTTTACTAGCTCCTTTTGTAATACTACTGGAAATCTGGATTTGAACGACACATCTCAATTTAGATATGCACAACCAGTTTCTACAGCAATTGCCGTAAATGATGGACTTGTACAATTTGGTACAGCTGGTAAAGATGTAGTAAGCGGCTCTACACTAGATCCTCAAGGAAATATTTATCTATACGGACTTACTGATGGTAACGCAAGTCTAGCCTCATCAAACAAAATTTTTGTTTCTAAAACCCTACCAGATGGTAGTCAGGACTGGTACACTGAATTACCAGTTACAGAAGGGACATTAATCTTTGATGCCGTTGCAGATTCAAATTTTATTTATGCTGCTGGTCGCACCTTCGGGAGTCTACCTGGGTTCACTAATCAAGGTGCTTGGGATGGTATCATTTTAAAAATCGATACGATTTCTGGAGCAATAGTGGATACCGTGCAATATGGTGGTGTTAAAATAGACGGTTTTGGGAACATTACCCTAGATGATAACGGCCATATTTATGTATCTGGTGCTGGCGCTCCTTTAACTAATACTGGTTTAGGAGATCCATTTTTTCTTTTTGCAAAATTTAGTCAGGCAAACTTAAATTTAATCTGGTCATCACTAGAACCTGTTTTGCCTACTTCTGATAAAGTAGCAGAGGCATGGGGTGGCATCACTTATATCCCAGATGCTATTCCTGGAAATGGTAAGATTTTACTAGGTGGATGGTTTTTAAATCAGCCTAACGGCGCAGATGGTTTTCTAGCCTTATACAACAATCTTAACGCTTCTTCACCATCGCGTTTAAATACACAAGTCATAAGTAGTAGTTCAGGAAATAGCAACTTCAGAGCTGACTGGATATGGGGAAGCACAGCTGATACTAATGGCAACATTTATGCTGTAGGTTATACCACTGGTGATCTAGATGGCACTCATCAAGGCGATGGTGACGCCTTTATCGTTAAGTATGATAGTTCTCTTAATAATCCTATATTTAAACAATTAGGAAGTTCCGGTTCAGAACGATACAGACGAATTGAAGTGGACGCAACTGGAGATATTTTCGTATCTGGACATAGTTATGGAAATCTATTCGGCGCAAACATAGATTCTCAGAACTACACAGCAGATATTATTATTCAAAAACTAAATAATAATTTACAATCAATTGCAACAAATAGAATAGGAACCGCGTTGGAAGATAGAGGCTATTTATCCATAAATAACAACTATGTTTATATAGGTGGAATGACAGAAGGTAGTTTAGTTGATACTAACTTAGGTTCTTTTGATGGTTTTATTGCTACCCTTAGCTTAACAGATTTATCAGTTGTTAATAGTACTCTTACGGTAAATTCTGAGTCTTCTACTTCATTCACGCTTTATCCTAATCCTGCCTCTGACACATTACATATCCAGATTAAGAACAATAAAGGTGATGATAATTCCGCTTTCGCTAAAGCGTACACCTATAACATTTACGACATGCTAGGCCGTCAAGTGCTTTTTAACAAGACACTAGCTAATAATGGACCCATCAATGTTTCTAATCTTAAATCAGGCTCTTATCTAATTAAAATTGAAAATCAAGATTCTCATCAAACTTTAAGATTTATTAAAAATAAATAAAAGGTTGACTTTAGTAATTAGTAAAAACTTATTAAAATTGATCGCTAAATTAAATGTCTAGCTGACTAAAACGAAATAATGTAACACTCTTAGACTCTATAATTAAGTAAGAGGTTTCATATTACTATATTAATATCTAATTTCTCACACTAATAAATATGTGATTTTTTAAAAATAACATTCACAAGATTATATTATCAATACTACTTACCCTTAATTTTTATAAGTGTAAAATCGCAAGGTACAGCAACAAATAAAACAGATTTTTCTATGCTAGCATTAGCTGGCTTAAATCTTTCGAACTTTACCAAATATGATGTTGCCGAAGGTAATGAAAACCAACTAAGTCCTAGAATAGGCGTAGAAGGTATTTTTCATTTAAACCAGAACACCGATGTAGGAATAGGATTAATTTACAGTACGCAAGACTCTAATAGTCAAGCCCTTTCTGGTAGTTCATTTTATAACGAAGGTAAATTTGTTGATGAATTTTCTGATGTAACCATGGTTTCAAATTACATTCTCCTTCCAGTTACGCTTAAATTTAAACTAGCAAATAAGTTCTAGCTATTCTTAGGACCACAGGCTGGTTTTTAAATAGTTGAAAAAAGCTAAATCTGATATAGAAGAAATCAACAAAACAGATCGTAACGATTTAAATGGATTTTATCTAGGTGGTTTAATAGGATTAAATTACCAAATCAATCAAAAGATCGGAACTAGAGTTACATATCATCGCGGTTTTAACAGAATCTTGATAAATTGTTCTAATTTAAATGACTTGTCTTATTTTAATTTTTAACTAGACAATGTTATTTTTTGTACTCAAGAAGTTTAGAAATTAATTTAAGTATTTCTAAGGTGTATTGTAACTAGCCATCTTTCTTTATTTGTATTATCTTATCGTGATATATAAAAAATAATTGACTTACATTTATATTATGAGGCTACGTAGCTCAGCTGAATAGAGCACTGGATTTCGGCTCCAGCGGTCGCAGGTTTGAATCCTGCCGTAGTCACAGTAATAAAAAACCACGCTTTAGGCTTGGTTTTTTTAGTTTAACATAATGGCCTAATCAGCTCAATTTATTTTTTACAATCATACTAATAGTTCTACCATCTGCCTTACCAGCTAGTTGGGCATTTGCTTGTCCCATAACTTTACCCATGTCCTTCATTCCAGTAGCTCCAGTCTTTTCAATAATGGCCACAACGACAGCTTCAATCTCTGATTCATTAAGTTGTTCTGGTAAGAATTGCTCTAGAACTTTAGCCTGTGCTAGTTCTGGTTCTGATAAGTCAGTACGACCTTGCTCGTCAAAAATACGTGCGCTATCCTTACGTTGCTTTACTAATTTTTGAACCAGTTTCACTTCATCTTTATCAGTAAGCGCGTCGCCTGTTCCACTTGTTTTAGCTAGTAAAATCTCGCTCTTTACAGCTCTTAAAGCGGCTAGTGCTGTTTGATCCTTTGACTTCATCGCCTCTTTCATGGCAGTCATGATATTCTTTTCTAAGCTCATGTGTTCTTATTTTACTCCAAAAATAACGCTTTAACCGCTCGTTATCAACCATAAAAAAACCCGATCAGTTTCTGATCGGGTTTATAAATATAGTATTGATTTCTAATCTACATTATCATGTAAGAATGAGTTGTTATTACCACGTAATTGCACCTCATCATTCTCATCTATATTAACCGTAGTTCTAGAACGATCTGAATCTTTAGGTAATTCATCCAGCTCAACACCTTGACGTTGAAAGGCTGGTTTTTTTTCTATTTCATCTAGTCTATGCGAGTTCTTAAACTTAAAGTTAAAAGCATGCATTTTGCGCTTTCGCTCTTCGGCACGTAGTTTCATTACTTCGTTAATAGGTAACTCTGTAAGATCTACTTCTTCTGTTTCTGCAGTTTCTACTGCGGTTGTCGCTACTGGCTCTTTTTCTTTAGTAATTAACTCGATTTGTTCTTCTGCAATATGATCTGCAGTAGGTTGTGGACTAGTTGATGGTGTAGCGGCGTTCAATTGCTCTTCTACTTCCATATAATCATCTAGTGAATATTTTGTGATTCCGTCTTTATTCACCTCAGTCACTGGGATGATGTTAACAGGATCATTTACTTCTATATCTTCTAGACTATGAACTACAGTATCTGTCGTCTCTACCACTTCTGTTTGCTGGCTTATAGGCATGTCAAAGTCAAGGAAAAACTGATCTTTCTCATCTTCTTCCTCTTCTGTGATGTTTACAGCTTCTGGCTCTTGTTCTCTAATTACAAATGCTTGTGGTTCTACTTGATCTAAAACCTCTTCATACACTACGTTTAAATTCTTAATGAATTCTGTTGTAGGTATTAAAGCATGCTCATTTGCCACTGGTGGTAATGATGGTTCTTCTTCCTCTTCGCCTAGAGAATGTATGATTTTTAAGGGCTCTTCTGTTTGGGTGGTAGTTATAGGTTGTGGTTGTTCCGCTTTCGTACTTCGACCTTGCTCAGCATAAACTCCAGCGAAATTATCATCACCATCCTGCTCTACTTCATCCTCTAAATCCATCACAATCTTACCAGGAATCACATCGCTAGTAGATTGTAAAACCGTGCTGGCGCGCTGTTCATCTTCTAGTGTGTGGATGATGCGTTTTGCCTCTGTATTTGAAATTTCATTTTGCTGTTCTACATTAAAACCAGTCGCAATAACGGTTACAGATATAGCATCTCCTAGGGATTCATCTTCACCTACACCCATAATGATGTTTGCGCCTCCACCAGCTTCTGCCTGAATTAAATCATTGATCTCACCTATCTCATCAATCGTAATCTCATCAGATCCAGAAACGATTAATAGCAACACGTTTTTAGCACCTTTAATCTTGTTATCATTAAGCAACGGTGAATCTAGCGCTTTAAGAATTCCTTCTTGCGCGCGATTAGTTCCACTAGCATTTGCACTACCCATAATGGCCGTACCACTATTTGCTAGTACTGTTTTTGCATCGCGTAAATCAATATTTTGTGTGTAGTGATGTGTGATCACTTCGGCAATTCCACGAGAGGCAGTAGCAAGTACCTCATCTGCTTTTGAAAAGCCTGCTTTAAATCCTAGATTACCATAAACTTCACGTAGCTTATTGTTATTAATGATAATTAAAGAATCTACCTGCTTGCGGAATTTCTCAATTCCAGCCTGTGCCTGCTCATTACGTAATTTACCTTCAAAATTAAACGGCGTGGTCACAATTCCTACGGTGAGAATATCCATCTCACGAGCAATCTCTGCAATAACCGGCGCGGCACCAGTTCCAGTACCACCACCCATTCCTGCGGTGATAAAGATCATTTTTGCATTTGTGTCTAGCATCGCGCGTACTTCTTCAATACTCTCGCGAGCGGCGCGTTCTCCTACTTCTGGATTTGCTCCAGCTCCTAATCCTTCTGTAAGTGTGACACCTAGCTGGATTTTATTAGGTACAGGACTGTTATCTAATGCTTGTGAATCTGTATTACAAATGACAAAATCCACACCTTTTATTCCTTGCTGGAACATGTGTTTTATCGCATTGCTACCGCCACCACCTACACCGATGACTTTAATCACATTTGACTGATTCTTAGGCAAATCAAAGGATATACTATTTAAATCTTCATGGCTCATATTGTTGCTACTTTATATGATTTTACTCGTTACTTCTTAATTTGTTATCTGCTTATTCTGCGTTGTCTAAAAAGTCTTTCAACTTATTAGTCCAGTTTTCAAAAAAGCCTTTTTTCTGCAATACTTCTTCACGTTGTACTTGTGAAATTCCTTGCTGTTGTTCTTGTTCTTCTGTTTTTATTTCAATCTCTTCTGTTGTACTCTCTTCTTCTGATGTTTCGGTTGCTTTTGTGGCATCCATGTGTTCCAGTCCTTTCATTACTAATCCTACTGCTGTGGCAAAAATGGGACTCGTACTTTCTGCATCACTATCTCCTGCTAGATACTCATTAGGATAACCTATTCTAGTAGGCATTCCCGTAACATACTCGGCTAACTGTTTGATGTGTTTTAACTGGCTACCACCACCAGTTAAGACAACTCCAGCAATTAATTGCTTATCTGGATCATCATGACCGTAATTCTTAATCTCTACAAATACAGATTCTAATATTTCAATAACGCGCGCATGGATAATCTTACTTAAGTTTTTAAGTGTGATTTCCTTAGGTTCTCTTCCTCTTAATCCAGGAATGGAAACGATTTCATTTTCTTTATTTTCTCCTGGCCACGCACTACCAAATTTTGTTTTAAGCAATTCTGCCTGTTTTTCTATAATCGAGCAACCAGCCTTAATATCTTCTGTAATGATATTTCCACCTTGAGGTATCACAGCAGTATGCCTGATGATATCATCCTTAAAAATGGCAAGATCTGTTGTTCCACCACCTATGTCAATTAAAGCAACTCCAGCTTCTTTTTCTTCTTGACTTAAAACCGCATCTGCACTAGCGAGTGGTTCTAGGGTGATTTTATTTAAATCTAGGTTAGCACTTTTTACACAACGGTAAATGTTTTTTATAGAAGTCACCTGACCTACTACTACGTGAAAATTTGCCTCTAGCCTGCCACCATACATTCCTATAGGTTGTGTAATATGGCTCTGACCGTCAATTTTATATTCTTGCGGTAATACGTGAATGATTTCTTCACCTGGTAACATCACTAGTTTATGCACTTGATTACACAATGTATCGATGTCATTTTGATCAATCACTTCCTCAGAATTTCCTCTGGTGATGTAATCACTGTGCTGTAAACTACGGATGTGCTGTCCTGCAATTCCTACGGTTACCTCATTTATTTTTATTCCACTTACAGCTTCTGCCTCATCAACGGCTTGCTGTATAGATTGTATGGTTTGTGTGATATTGTTTACCACACCACGATGTACACCTAGGCTTTTTGATCTTCCTACACCTAGAATTTCAAGTTTGCCGTATTCGTTTTTACGACCTATCATCGCCACAATCTTTGTGGTTCCTATGTCTAGTCCTACTGCGTATTCTTGTGAATCCATGGTGTTACTTTTTAATACTTATTACTTGGTTTTTATACCTTAAATCGATGGTTTTCACTTGTGTTAACCGTTGATCTTTTTTCATTTTGGCAATAAATGCCTTGTAATTTGTCATTTTTTGATCTAGTAGTTCCACGGTTCCCAGCTTCACTTCATAATCATGAACACGCACTTTAAAACGTATCTCGCCACTGCGATCTAGGATTAATTGCGTTACCGCTGGCTGTAAAAACTCATCCTTATTGATGAAATTAATAAGCTCAAATAACTGGTCTTGATAAGCTTTTTTAAAACCATAAACCAGCGGAACAAACGCGGTATGTTCCTTTGAAAGTGGCATTAGTTGATTATCTGTATCCAGATACTGTTGATCACTTCCCATTAATCTTGCGATAGGCTGTCGTTGTTCTATGATTGCCAGAAGTTCTCCTTCTAGAGAAACAGAAACCTCTGCATGCCTGATCATTGGGTTATTGACTAGATCTAATTCACCTTTATTCAAATCTAATTTTTCTATTGCCACCTTATGGACGCTATCGTAATTTTGTATCAACAATTTATTAACGTTTGATTCACTTATAAAAAGCGCCTTATCTTCTGTAAATGAAATTGTTACATCTTTAACCGTACGCTGGTTAAATCTATAGTTTGCAAAGCCGTACATACTAGCTGTTACCAGAACGCATCCTACTATTTTTAAGAGTGATTTGATACTCATACGGCAGTCATTTTTTCTACTGTTTTTTGTATCACTACTCCTATGTCTCCAGCACCTATCATAACGACAATTCTGGTATCCATTTCCTCGATAAACTCTGCCACATCTTGCTTCTCTATAACAATATTTACTTCTGGTGCGTTATCTAATGCACAAATTTTAGTTCTTAAAACCGCTGATGAAATTCCTTCTATGGGAAGCTCACGAGCAGGATAAATATCTAACAGCGCTAACTGGTCAAATTGAGCTAGACTAGTAGCAAAATCATCCATGAAATCACGAGTACGAGAAAATAAATGTGGCTGAAAAACAGCAAGCACCTTTTCATCTGGATACATTTCTAAAACTGCGTTATACACCGCATCAATCTCTGTAGGATGATGTGCATAATCATCTATGATCACACGCTTTTCTGTATCCATGCGATAGGTAAAACGTCGCTCTACTCCAGGAAAAGTCACTAAAGCTAATTTTAACTTCTCTATATCAACTCCATATTCTGATGCGATCGCAATCGCTAGTAAAGCGTTAGAAAGATTGTGCTTTCCTGGTAATTTTAAGCAAAAACCTTCAAATTCTCCTTGTGGTGTGGAAATATCAAAATGATAGGCACCATTTGCAATCACTACATGATGCGCTTTATAAACTCCAGAAGACAGTCCTACTTCAATACCATCCAGATTCACTTGTTCATTTACCAGCAAATTCCCACTAGGAACTAAGGTCGCAAAATCTTTAAAAGTCTGTTCAAAAGCATCCACATCTCCATAAATATCTAGATGATCTGGATCCATTGCGGTAATACCTGCATAATCTGGTTGCAATTGCATAAAACTGCGGTCAAATTCATCTGCCTCTACCACCATGACATCATTTCCCGTATGCAAATAATTCGTCTTATAACCTTCTAAAATTCCGCCCAAAAAGGCCGTCATTTTCACATCACTTTCATGTAATAAATGCGCTAGAATAGCACTTGTAGTTGTTTTACCATGTGTTCCAGCTACCGCTAGACAGGTCATTGTTTTAGAAATCTCACCTAATAGTTGAGCACGTTTGATGGTGGTGATTCCGCTTTCGCGAAAGCGTACTAATTCCTCCATATCGCTAGGAACAGCAGGCGTATAGATGACCAGCGACTGTTCTACATTTTTAAACTCTTGAGGAATCGCATTGAAACTATCCTCATAGTGAATGTTAATTCCTTCTGCTTCAAGTTGTTTTGTAAGTGCTGTAATCACCTTATCATATCCAGCAACGGTCTTGCCTTGCTGGTTCAAGTAACGAGCCAGCGCGCTCATGCCTATGCCACCTATGCCTATGAAATACACGTGCGATATGTTTTGAAGATTAGTCATGTAACAGTTCTTCAATTTGGTTCACAATCTGTTTTGTTGCATCTGGTAAGGCTAATTCTTTAATAGAATTCCCTAGCTTTTCTTGAAGCTGTGGCTGGCTGATCAATCCTTTCCAGATCGTCGAAAAATTCTCGTCTAGATGTGATTCTTTAATCATTAATCCAGCATCTTTGGCCGTTATGGCTTGAGCATTTTTAGTCTGGTGATCCTCTGCAACATTAGGTGATGGAATGAGTATGACTGGTTTTCCTACAATACACAATTCTGAAATGGTTCCTGCACCGGCACGAGAAATAATTACATCTGCACAGCTGTAAGCGAGATCCATACGATTTAAAAACGCGTGAACTTGCACACTATTTCCTGTATGGTCTTTATAAGTTTCATGGTAATATTTACCGCATTGCCAGATGACCTGAACATCCTGAGAAAGCGATTCTAGTTGATCATCAATTAATTGATTGATACGCCTAGCTCCTAAACTACCACCTAGAATAAGAAGTGTTTTACGTTGAGGATCTAGATTGAAATGAGCGATTGCTTCATCTCTTTTTGAATCAATATCTAGTAAATCCTGACGTACTGGATTACCAGTAAGGACGATCTTTTCTTTAGGGAAGAAACGATCTAATCCTGTACTGGCAACACATATACGTTGTACTCTTTTTGACAGTAATTTATTTGTTATTCCAGGATAGGAATTTTGCTCTTGTATTAAACATGGTATTTTTTTCATGCTCGCCATTTGTAACAATGGTCCGCTAGCATAACCACCAGTTCCTATAGCAATATCTGGCTTAAATTGATTGATAATGCGACGTGCATCCCATAAGGATTTGATGATTTTAAAAGGAAAAGATAAATTGTCTAGTGTTAATTTACGTTGTAATCCACTTATCCATAATCCCTTAATATCATAACCTGCATTTGGAACTTTTTCCATCTCCATACGGTTACTCGCTCCTACAAATAGGAACTGCGCATCTGGCCATCGCAATTTGCATTCATTTGCAATTGCGATCGCTGGATAAATGTGGCCACCGGTGCCACCACCTGATATGATGATTTTATAAGGCTTCACTTAATACGTCTAAAGGGTTCATGTCTTCTGTTGTGGTGGTTTCTTTTTGCTCTTTAACTTCTTTCCTGCGCGCGCTTACACTTAAAATAATTCCAAAAGCCATGCAGGTCATCCATATCGATGTTCCACCACTACTTAATAATGGTAAAGTCTGTCCTGTAACTGGAAATAAATTCACCGCAACAGCCATATTGATCAACGCCTGAATAATGATGGGAAACCCTACACCTATGACTAATAATTTTGCAAAAATGGTTTCGGCTTTATTTGCGATTACGACGATTCTAAAAAGAACCAGCAGATACACTATTAATACCACGACGCCACCTATACTGCCAAATTCCTCTATGATAATGGCATAAATAAAATCACTAGACGATTGTGGTAAGAAATACTTTTGCTGACTTTTTCCTGGACCTACGCCGGTAACTCCACCGGTAGCTATTGCGGTTTTGGCTTTATCTACTTGATAGGTAGAATCACTATCTCCATCACCTAAAAAACTATCAATCCTAGATTCCCAAGTTTGCGTTCTATTTGATATGTCTGGAAAAGCTTTTACGGTCACAATAAATAATGCGAGCGTTATGATACCAGCTCCTATGATCATGAGCAGGTATTTCCACGGATAACCACCTATAAAACACAAGAATAACGTCATCAAGAAAATGATCGCAGTAGTTGAAAAATTAGAAGGTAAGATCCAAATTAACGTAAACGCCACAGGTGCCCATAACGGCCAGATGGATTCTTTAAAAGTGATGGCTTTATCTTTAATACGACTTAAATAACCAGCTACATATACCATCAAAACCACAGCAGCTAGTGTACTAGTTTGAAAACCTACACCTAAATACGGAATCCTAATCCATCTACTAGCATTTGCGCCACCCATAGTTGTTCCTTGAGTAGCTGTAAAAATGAGAAGTAAAATCACCACAGGTAAGGCTAGGATACTTAAGCCTTTAAACCAGCGGTATGGGATTTTGTGAAATGCATACAATAAAATCAACCCTAGTAATAAATGAGAAAAATGCTTAAAAATATATTTCAAGGTATTTCCCTCAC
Source organism: Nonlabens sp. (assembly GCA_020630715.1). GTDB lineage: Bacteria > Bacteroidota > Bacteroidia > Flavobacteriales > Flavobacteriaceae > Nonlabens. Next base: position 137,497 of record JAHDIQ010000003.1, on the reverse strand, counting down.
CACCATTTAAATAGGCTAGATTACTACTAGCACTGTATACTGGCAAGAATGAAAAAATTGCCAGCACTAGTATTAGTGACCATAGAAATAAATCTCCTGATATGTAATCTTTGATCTTCATTACAAAGCTCTTACTGCATTTTTAAATTGGCGACCACGATCTTCATAATTCTCAAATAAGTCAAAGCTTGCACATGCTGGTGATAACAATACATTGTCACCAGGATCTGCTAATTTATAGGCAACTCTTACCGCATCTTCCATGCTAGAGGTTTCTACCATTTGTGCCACACAGTTACCAAAGGCCTCTACGATTTTAGAATTATCCACTCCTAAACACACGATTGCCTTTACGTTTTTATTTACTAGACCATACAGTTCCTGATACTCATTGCCTTTATCTACTCCACCTACAATCCATACCGTAGGACGCTCCATACTGTCTAGCGCGTAATAGGTTGCGTTAACATTAGTAGCTTTAGAATCATTAATATACTGGACCTTATTGATTTTCAATACTTGTTCTAAACGATGCTCTACACCTTGAAAAGACTGTAAACTCTGTCTAATCGTTTCTTTTCTAATCTGCAATAGTTTTGCAGCTGTAGCAGCTGCCATTGCATTTGCAGTATTGTGTTGTCCCTTAACGGATAGTTCTTGTATAGGCATAGTAAATGGATTTGAGTCAATGTTTATAGTTAATCGATCTTCCTTTACATAAGCGCCATAAGGCAACTCACGTTCTAAAGAAAATGGTACTTGTTTTGATTTTATGGTGGTTTTTTTCATGGCTTTTTTAATCGCAGGATCATCTGCATTGTAAATGAAGTAATCGTTTTGATCTTGGTTCATTGCGATGCGCATTTTGCTCGCTACGTAGTTTTCAAATTTGTAATCATAACGATCTAGGTGATCTGGCGTTATGTTTAATAACATCGCGATATGCGGTTTAAAATCCACAATACCATCCAGCTGGAAACTACTTACTTCTAGAACTCTTATTTCGGCAGGACCTTCTGCAACCTGTGCAGCAAAACTTTGTCCTATGTTTCCGCCTACCGTAGCATCTAATTGTGCAGTTTCTGTAAGATGTCCTACTAAACTGGTTACGGTCGTTTTTCCATTACTACCTGTAATTGCAACAATCATATCTTCTGAATATCGAGCTGCAAACTCAATCTCGCTAACCATTGGGATTCCAGCTTCTTTGATCTTTATAATAATGGTCGCATCGTCCGGAATACCAGGACTTTTAACTACGATATCTGCATTTAAAATTTGGTTTAGATCATGACCGCCAGTTTCATGCGGTATGGATTGATTTAATAACGCTTTCGCGAAAGCGTCTTTCAAAACACCACCATCACTCAAAAAGACATCATGACCTTTTTGAGTAGCTAGCATTGCTGCGCCTACACCACTCATTCCGCCACCTAAAATGACGATGCGTTGCTTACCGATATGTTCCTGTTCTGGCGCTGTCATTATCTTACTTTAAGAGTTACAATAGAAATAATCGCTAATAAAATCGCTACAATCCAGAATCGCACAACAATCTTACTCTCGTGAATTCCTTTCTTCTGGTAATGATGATGTAATGGCGACATTAAAAAGATGCGTCTTCCTTCACCGTATTTTTTCTTTGTGTATTTGAACCAGCTAACTTGCATGATTACAGATAGATTCTCCATAAAAAACACACCACATAGAATAGGGATCAATAATTCTTTACGAGTTGCGATTGCTAATACTGCGATAATTCCGCCTATGGTTAAACTTCCTGTGTCTCCCATAAATACTTGCGCTGGAAAGGTATTGTACCATAAAAAACCAACTAAGGCACCAGCAAATGCGGTTACAAAAACCACCATCTCACCAGAGTTTGGGATGTACATGACATTGAGGTAGTCTGCAAAAATGATATTTCCAGATATCCATGCAAATAAGGCCAAAGTGATCACAGCAATGGCACTAGTTCCAGCGGCTAACCCATCGATACCATCGGTAAGATTTGCGCCATTTGAAACTGCAGTAACAATGATGATTACAATAGGAATAAAAATCAACCACGCCCATGATGCCAAGCTAGGATCTATCCAAGTAATCAATTCTGAATATTCAAACTCATTATTCTTTAAAAACGGAATCGTAGTTTTAGTAGACTGATGTGCCTCACCAAAAGCCACCGGAAGCTCTGTACGTTCCATAATCACTTGAGCTTCTAAAGGATCTGTCACTTCTTCTTTAATATTAATCCCAGGATGTAAGAACATTGTTGCACCTACAATCGCACCTAATCCTACCTGACCTAATACTTTGAACTTTCCTTTAAGACCACCTTTATCTTTCTTAAATATTTTAATGTAATCATCTGTAAAACCTATCAATCCCATCCAGATTGTCGTCACGATAAGCAACACGACATAGACATTATCTAATTGAGCTAATAACAGTACTGGAATTAGCGTTGCTAGTATGATGATAATTCCACCCATGGTAGGAGTTCCCGCTTTTTCTGACTGGCCTTCTAAACCTAAGTCTCGCACCGTTTCACCTACTTGTTGCTTGCGTAAAAAATTAATAATGCGTTTACCATAAATGGTTGATAAACCTAAAGACAATACAAATGCAATTGCCGCTCTAAAGGTGATGAACCCAAAAAGCGATGCGCCAGGCAACTGGAATTGTTCTTCTAGATATTGAAATAGGTAGTAGAGCATTTATTTAGGTTATTTATTGAATTCTTTAAGCATTGAGGCAATTATCTTACGGTCGTCAAAATCAGTACGCACGCCATTTATTTCTTGATAGGTCTCGTGTCCTTTTCCAGCGATCAAAATGATATCATTAGGTCCAGCCATTTTTGCAGCTGTTTTTATAGCTTGCTTGCGATCTGTGATAGTTATTGTTTTTTTATAGTCCACCGGTTCCACTCCAGTTTCCATTTCTTCTAGGATCACATTAGGATCTTCTGTTCTAGGATTATCGCTGGTAAAAATGACTTGGTCACTTAACATCGCCGCAATTCCAGCCATAACTGGTCTTTTAGTTTTATCACGATCGCCACCACATCCTACCACCGTAATTAAATTCTCATTACGCGTACGGATGGAATTAATCGTTTGAAGCACATTTTTAAGCGCGTCTGGTGTATGAGCATAATCTACTATCGCAGTAACTTTTTCCTGAGCCGTAGTGAAATACTGAAACCTTCCAGAAACTCCATCTAACTGAGATATCGCTTCTAGAACTTCTAGTTCCTCTAGTCCTAATTCCATCGCACAAGCATAAATCGCTAGTACATTATAGGCGTTAAACTCACCTATCATTTTGCTCCACAATTCTTTATCGTTTACTTTTAAATGCAATCCACCGAATTGATTTTCAATAATCTGAGCACGATAATCTGTATAGGTTTTTAAAGCATATCCTAGTTTGCGAGCCTTTGAGTTTTGAAGCATATAAGCTCCATTTTTATCATCTTTATTAGTGATCGCAAATCCGCTAGACGGAATCATGTCAAAAAATCGTTTTTTAACATCTCTATATGCTGCAAAGGTGTTGTGGTAATCTAAATGATCATGGGAAAGATTAGTGAACATCCCACCAGCAAATTCTAATCCTGTCACACGTTCCTGATCTATTCCATGGCTACTCACTTCCATAAAACAGTAATCTACTCCAGAATCACGCATTGCGGCTAGATGGCTATTTATCGTGACTGGATCTGGTGTGGTATGTCTAGTAGGAACCACTTGTTCATCTATTAAAATTTGAACGGTAGATATTAATCCTGTTTTATATCCTAGCTTTTTAAAAAGCTGGTATAATAAACTTGTAGTTGTTGTTTTACCATTAGTACCAGTAACACCTATTAATTTTAAATCTTTTGATGGATTTTCATAAAAGTTTGCAGCCATAAAAGCTAATGCTGCATGAGCACTTGCTACTTTAACATAAGTCACCTCATCAGATTGATAATCTGGCATATCTTCTAGGATCACAGCAATGGCGCCGTTACTTACTGCTTTTTCAATATATTCATGACCATCTACAACGGTTCCTTTCAATGCTATAAAAACATCACCAGAGGTAACCGCTCGCGAGTCAAATTGTAATTGATTCACTTGAATAACTGTTGTACCTATCACGGCATCGATACTCACTTTATATAACAAGTCTTTTAACTGCTTCATAATAGCGTCAGTATTATTTGAGCTGTATTAGAAATACGAGTTCCAGGCGCAAGACTTTGTTGCGATACTTTACCTGATCCTTTAATGGTAACTTTTGCTCCTAGATTCTCGGCTATAGCTACTGCGTCCATGGCATCCATACCTCTTAAATCTGGTAATTGATTTGAAGTACTTTGTGCTGTTGCATAAAATGATTGTTGTGACTTTTCTATTTCTGGTAAGCTTTGTTTTGGTAACTCTACCTCATCCAGCATTGGGTTATTTGAATAGATTTTTTGAGCAATTTTCTTAAATACAGGACCAGCAACGGTATTCCCGTAGTAACCTTTTGCTTTATTAGGTTTATGAATCACTACAATGCAACTGTACTTAGGTTGATCTGCTGGAAAATGACCTGCAAATGATGCGATGTATTCTAATGGCTTGTCTTTTACGCCATAATTCACCTGACAAGTTCCTGTCTTACCAGCCATAGAAAAACTATCAGAGTATAAGTTATCTGCAGTACCGCGACGCACCACATTCTCCATCATCACCTTCACTTTATCAATAGTTTCTTGAGAACAGATTGACGGATTTAAGATCTTACGATCAAAACGGTCTATTAGCTTATCCTTAGATCGCACCTCACGTATTAATCGCGGTTTTACCATCACACCGTTATTAGCAATAGCATTATAAAACGTCAATGATTGTAATGGTGTAAAACTCACACCATATCCATAAGCCATCCATGGTAAACTAATACCACTCCAGTCTTCATCATCTGGATGTGGGATTTTAGGTGATCCTTCACCAGCAATAGGTAATTCTAGTTTCTTATTTAATCCCATACTATACAAACGATCCACATAGCGTTCTGGATTATTTTTATAGTTGTTTTGCACCATTTGAACTAGCGCGGTGTTTGAAGACAACTCAAAAGCTCTTGCCACACTTATCTTTCCATAACCGCCAAATTTAGAATCCCTTACATTACGGCCGTAATAGGTTAATTTTCCATTTTTCGTATCAAAAACGGTACTGGTATCTACCACTTTATCCTCTAACGCGGCAACTACACTCATTAATTTAAAAGTAGAACCAGGCTCGTGAGATTCCCATACGGCATAGTTGCGTTTTTCATAGTACTTACCGCTATTACCACGACCTAAATTTGATAAGGCTTTAATCTCTCCAGTAGCTACTTCCATCACTACCGCAGTACCATGATCTGCTTCATAATATTCTAGTTGTTCTAGTAATGCATGATGAGCAACATCTTGCATATTCACATCTATGGTAGTGTATACATCATAACCATCTTGTGGCTCAATTTCATTTGCACCATTGATAGGTTTCCACTGATTTTGAGAAATCTTTTGCTTTAAACGCACACCATTACTACCACGTAAATATGGCGCAAATGCACCTTCTAGACCTACTGGAGCGCTACCAGGACGATCATAACCTACAATACGCTCGGCCATTTTACCTAGTGGATGTTCACGCACGACGCGTTGTTCTACGATGATACCACCGCGGTATGGTCCTTTTCTAAACAATGGAAATTGCTTTATCGCAGCATAATTGCCGTAGTTCAAATTTTTTGCGATTAACACATATCGATTACGGTTTTCTCTCGCTTTACGTAGTTTCTTTGTGTAGTATGATTTAGGTTTATTTAGCTTTCGCGAAAGCGAAATACACAACGAGTCTAAATGCTCTTTAAAATCTGCATCACTAGGAGTTACTGCATCAAATCTGATATCGTATTTTGAGATCGATGTGGCTAGTAACTGCCCATTTGCATCATATAAATTCCCGCGATTTGCTGGTATGGTATCATTACGGAAGATATTCTGTACAGCCTGTGCGCGGTATTCATTTCCTTCTACAAATTGTATGCGGAAGATTTGCACCATAATACAAATCGCCAAAACGATAAATATCGCACTGGTGATGTAAATTCTATTTAAAACACCTTTTTCAGTCGTTGCCATTTGTAGTGTTTTTAATGATTATTTTTTGTGGTGGATTTTTTGCTGGCGCAATTCCACGGTCTTTTAGTTTTGTAGCAATGGTAGACTCCATTTGTAAAAACATAAGTTCCCGTTGCAAGTCTGTATGCTGGCTGTGTAATTCCTTTTCCTGTTCTGCTAACTGTCCTATTTCATGAACCTTACGCTCTAGACTATGATTAGAATAAATCATCACGAGTGCCAGCAAGGCCGCAAACAATATCAAACGCCAGTTCTTAAATGAATCCTCATTAGTTAACCAGCTACCGCGTAATATGTCATAGATTTTTGATGCCATATTAATCTTCTATACGTTGAGCGATACGCAGTTTTGCACTGCGCGCACGGTTGTTCACTTTAATTTCTTGGGCAGATGGAACGATTAATTTCCCTACTTTTTTAAATGGCACACTTGCCCTACCGTAAATATCTTTCTCTGGTTCACCTTGAAATAATCCATTGCGCATAAATCGCTTTACTGGTCTATCTTCTAGTGAGTGATACGAAATGACTGATAGCCTACCACCTACTTTTAGCAAATCTCTAGACTGTACTAAAAACTCATGCAATACATCTAGTTCATGATTAACCTCTATACGTATGGCCTGAAAAACTTGCGCGAGTATTTTGTGCTGTATACGTTCTGGAACAAATGGCGCGCATATTTTTTTAAGCTGTGCTACGGTTTCAATTTTAGCATCTGCGCGATGTTGTAGAATGGCTCTGGTGAGTTTTGGTGCGATACGCAATTCACCATATTCTTTAAAAATTCTATTTAAATCATCCTCGCTGTAATCATTCACCACCGTAACGGCGTCCAGCTCATTTTCCTGATTCATACGCATATCTAGCCGAGCATCAAATCGCGTAGAAAAACCACGATCTGGAATATCAAATTGATGCGAACTCACACCTAAATCTGCCAGAATACCATCTATTTCTTTTACGCCATGCAATCGCAAAAAGCGCTTCATGAATCTAAAATTTTGATCTATTAGCGTGAAACGATCATCTTCTATTACATTTTTTAGTGCATCACGATCCTGATCAAAAGAAAACAATCTACCGTCTGGACCTAATCGCGATAGGATCTCACGAGAATGTCCACCACCACCATAGGTAACGTCCACGTAAATCCCAGACGGATCTATCGCTAGACCATCCACAGATTCCTGTAGCAATACTGGATTATGATAAGAGGTCGTCTGTTGTGTCATCTCCCATTACTTCTTCTGCGAGACTTGCAAAATCTACGGTAGCATCATCGATGGCTTTCTCGTATTGTTGCTTATCCCATATTTCTATGATATTTATAGCACTAGACACAGTAAGTTCTTTTGAAATTCCTGCGATCTGTATCAGGTCTTTTGGGATTAATAATCTCCCATTTGCATCTATCTCTACGGTTTTTACACCAGCAGTAAATCGACGTATAAAATCATTATTCTTTTTATTGAACCTGTTGAGTTTGTTGATGCGTGTCATCATCGCATTCCACTCTACCATAGGATATAATTCTAGACATGGCTGAAACACCGCACGCTTTAAAACAAAACCATCCTGCAGTACAGGCGCTAGTTGTTTTTTAAGCGATACTGGCATCATAAAACGCCCTTTGGCGTCTGCCTTACACTCGTATGTTCCTATGAAATTGATCAATTCTAATGAGTTATGAAATCAAATATAAAATTAATACTCCACTTTTTACCACTTTTTACCACATTGTTGATAAACCGACTGTTTTCTTAATAACTATGGGCAGTTATGAACAATTGAATACAGCATTTTTAATGAATTGAGGAGATGAAATGGATTCCGCTTTCGCGAAAGTGTAATAAAAACAACTTAAAGTGTCATAAAGTGGGAAATCTGATTTTCAAGTAGATACACGGTGTATTTTTTTTGTTACCAAACATTAATTCTTATCACCTATATTTGCTTAAATCGTAATACGGATTTATGGCGCAAGAGCTCACCAAGGATGGAAAATTTGAATATCTCACCGTAGGAGAAGGAACACCTATCGTGATTTTACATGGTCTTATGGGCGGTTTGAGTAATTTTCAAGGGGTGATTGATTATTTTCCTGCAAATGGTTATCAGGTTGTGGTTCCATCATTACCTATTTACGATATGCCTTTGCTTAAAACAAGTGTGGGAACTTTTGCAAAATTCATCAATGAGTTTATTAACCACATGGGATGGAGCGAAGTGATCTTACTGGGAAATTCCCTAGGTGGTCACATAGGGTTAGTCACTACAAAATTATATCCTGAAAAAATCAAAGCATTAGTGATAACTGGCAGTTCTGGACTTTATGAAAGTGCCATGGGAGAAAGTTATCCTAAACGCGGGAATTACGAGTACATCAAACAAAAAGCCGAAGGTGTTTTTTATGATCCTGCTGTTGCTACAAAAGAAATCGTAGACGAAGTCTATGCGGTAGTTAATGATCGTAATAAATTGATTAAAACCCTTGCGATCGCAAAAAGCGCGATCAGACATAATATGTCTAAGGATCTTCCTAAACTAGAACTTCCTGTATGTATCATCTGGGGAAAACAAGATAATGTTACACCACCTGAAGTTGCTGACGAATTCCATGAAAAATTACCAGATAGTGATCTATTCTGGATTGATAAATGCGGTCACGCCGCGATGATGGAACATCCGGCTGAATTCAATGAGATTTTAGGCGGTTGGTTAGAGAAACGCGGGATTTAGGTTTCTGTTACTACAACAGATAATTTTATCGCAAAAATCCCACTCAGTTACCTATTTGATTAACGATCGCAGATTAACGATTTGTGATTTTGAAGTTTGGAATTTGGAGTTTGGAAATTGAATCACACAAATAACTTCGATACATTATTTTCTCGCAAAAATTTCACTCAGTTTCCTACGTTTGTGTTTTATTAATCATGTAAACGTTCCACTAGAAACTGTTACTGAATACTGTTTACTGAATACTGTTTACTGCAACTGTAACTGCTACTGCGACTGCGACTGTAACTGCTAACTGAAAATTGATCTTTAAACCTTCACAACTTATCTAAAATTGATCTCTCTACTAGTCTTACCTTTGTAATATGAAAATAAAAAGTGCAAAATTTGTTATTTCAAATCAGGATGTGAAACGATGTCCAGATACTAAGCTACCAGAATATGCTTTTATAGGAAGATCTAATGTAGGCAAATCCTCATTGATCAATATGCTTACTAACCATAAAAGCCTTGCAAAAACTTCTGGTAAACCTGGAAAAACACAGTTGATCAATCATTTTATTATCAATGAAGACTGGTATCTAGTAGACTTACCTGGTTATGGTTATGCACGAGTTTCAAAAACAAGCAAAGCAAAGTTTCAAAAATTCATTACTAATTACTTTAAGCAACGCAGGCAACTGGTCTGTGCTTTTGTACTGGCAGATATACGTCATGATCCACAACCTATTGATACAGAATTCATGGAATGGCTAGGTGAAAACGGAATCCCATTTGCTATTGTTTTTACTAAAGCTGATAAGTTAAAAGTTGGCGCCTTAGAACGTAATATAGAAGCTTACAAACAGCAATTACTAGATGGTGTATGGGAAGAAGTTCCGCCATATTTTGTTACTAGTTCTACCAGTGCTTTGGGTAGGGACGAATTACTCAACTACATTGATGAGATTAATAAGAGTCTGTAAAAGTTGATTAGTCTGTGAGTCTGTGAGTCTGTGAGTCTGTGAGTCTGTGAGTCTGTGAGTCTGTGAGTCTGT